>NZ_JAKUZS010000001.1:0-1094384 GCF_030128585.1 Klebsiella sp. K5-204 | reverse complement strand
CTGTTCGGCTTTGCGCGCTTTGGCGCGGGCGATGGCGGCTTCCACCGCGGCCTTGCGCGGGTCGGCCGGCTCGGCCGCCGGGGCTTCCGCCGGCACGGCCTGCTGTTCGGCTTTGCGCGCTTTGGCGCGGGCGATGGCGGCTTCCACGGCCGCTTTGCGTGGATCGGCAGCGTCGGTCGACGGAGTTTCCGCCGGCGCGGCCTGCTGCTGCGCTTTACGCGCCCGGGCTTCGGCCTTCCGCGCTTCGCGGGCGGCGATCGCCTCGCTGTTGTCCGGTCTGGCGCCGGCCTGAATCACGATAGGCTGCGCGGCGTCGCGCTGTTTATCACGTACCCGGGCCAGGGCGGCGTTAATCGCATCCTGATCTTTGGCGGCAGGCTGGACGGCGGCTTTTTTATGCCGCTCGGCGCGGGCCGCTTTCTCACGCTCCAGGCGCGCCTGTCGGGCCTCGAATCGCGCTTTGGCTTCCGCAGCGCGCTGCTCTTCCTGACGAATCGCCGCGATCTCGGCTTTCTCCTGACGGAAGTACTGCACCAGCGGAATATTGCTTGGGCATACCCACGCGCACGCGCCGCATTCGATGCAGTCCGCCAGATTGTGGGCGGTGGCTTTATCGTGCTGCTGGCCTTTGCTGAACCAGTAAAGCTGCTGCGGCAGCAGATCGGCCGGGCAGGCGTCGGCGCAGGCGCTGCAGCGAATGCAGCCTTTCTCTTCCTGCGGCTCGCCCATTTCGCTGGCGGAGGGCGCTAACAGACAGTTGGTGATCTTCACCACCGGGACGTCGAGCCCCGGCAGGGTAAAGCCCATCAGCGGCCCGCCCATGATCACCATCGGCTCGGCGCTGGCGCAGAAGCCGGCGTCGTTAAGCAGATGGCGCACCGGCGTGCCAAGGCGCGCCCAGACGTTGCCCGGCCGGGTTACCGCCTCGCCGGTGAGGGTGACCACGCGCTCGGTTAACGGCTCGCCGTCAATCACTGCGCGTTTCACCGCATAGGCTGTACCGACGTTCTGCATCAGCACGCCAATGTCCGAAGAGCGACCACCGTGGGGTACCTGTTTGCCGGTGAGAATTTGGGTGAGCTGCTTGGCGCCGCCGGAGGGGTATTTGGTGGGGATCACGCGCAGCGAAATGCCATGGGCGTCGCAAAGCACCGCCCGCAGCATCGAGATGGCCTGCGGCTTATTGTCTTCAATGCCGATCAGCACCTCGTCAGGCTGCAGAATATGGGCAAGGATGCGGATCCCTTCGACAATCTGCGCCGCGCAGTCCTGCATCAGACGGTCGTCCGCCGTGATATAGGGTTCGCACTCGGCGGCGTTAATGATCAGCGTTTTAATTTTATCGCCGCCGCCGCGCAGTTTACTGCCGGTGGGGAAGCCCGCGCCGCCGAGGCCGGCAACGCCAAACTGGTGGATGCGCTCAATCAGCGCTTCACGGGTGCGGGTCTGATAGTCGCTCCAGCCGTCGCGTTCGATCCAGCGGTCTTCGCCGTCGGCGTCAATGATCACGCTCATCTCCGCCAGCGCGGACGGATGGGCAGTGGTGTGCGGGGCGATAGCGGCAACGGTGCCGGAGGTGGGAGCGTGAACCGGCAGCATTCTTCCCCAACCGCGGGTCAGCGGCTGGCCGCGCAGCACCCGGTCGCCGACCTTGACGCACAGTTCGCCTTCGGCGCCGATGTGCTGCTTCAGCGGGATCACAAAGCGCTGCGGCAGGGAAACCTGGCGCAGCGGGGTGCCGTTAGACTGGGTTTTCATCTCCGGCGGGTGAATACCGCCGTTAAAATCCCAGACTTTATCTTTTCGGAAAGCGGAAAATAGCTTAAACATGTTGTTCCACAGGAATATTTCGCACCGGGATCGTATTCAGATCCCATTTCCAGGTTTCCGGGGTCGTCGCCACCGGAACGAGTGAAATGCACTGGGTCGGGCAGGGGGCAACACACAGGTTGCAGCCGGTGCACAGGTCGCTCATCACGGTATGCATGGCGCGGGTCGCCCCGACAATGGCATCCACCGGACACGCCTGAATACATTTGGTGCAGCCGATGCAGTTCGGCTCGTCAATCACGGCGAGCATGCGGGCCGGCTCGGCTACCTGCTCGTCGCCGTCGACGGGCTGCGGGTCGACGTTGAGCAGGGCGGCGATTTTTAACATCACCGCTTCGCCACCCGGCGCGCAGCGGTTAATTTTCTCACCCTGCACGCCCACCGCTTCCGCATAGGGGCGGCAGCCAGGGTAGCCGCACTGCCCACACTGGCTCTGCGGCAACAGTTCATCAATTTTTTCCACCACCGGGTCGTCCTGCACCGCGAAACGGCGCGACGCATACCCCAGTATTAAGCCGAAAATCAGCCCTAACAGGCTGATGGCGATCACGGCTATCCAGACTGCGCTCATTACAACTTCACCAAACCACTAAAGCCCATAAAGGCCAGAGACATTAAACCGGCGGTAATCAGCGCGATGGCATTACCGCGGAACGGCGCGGGGACATCGGCCACCACCAGACGCTCGCGGATCGCCGCGAACAGCACCATCACCAGCGAGAAGCCGACGGCGGCGGCAAAACCGTACAGCGCCGACTGCAGGAAATTGTGGCCCAGATTGATGTTCAGCAGCGCCACCCCAAGCACCGCGCAGTTGGTGGTGATCAGTGGCAAAAAGATCCCCAGCAGGCGATAAAGCGCCGGGCTGGTTTTACGCACCACCATCTCAGTGAACTGAACCACCACGGCGATAACCAGAATAAAGGCCAGGGTACGTAAATAAACCAGATTTAGCGGGATAAGGATCCAGGTATCAATCAGCCAGGCGCAAATAGAGGCCAGGGTCATCACGAAGGTGGTCGCGAGCCCCATTCCCATTGCGGTTTCCAGCTTTTTGGAAACACCCATAAACGGGCACAGGCCAAGGAACTTCACTAAAACGAAGTTATTGACAAGGACAGTACCGATAAAGAGCAGTAAATAATCAGCCATCATGCGACCTGAAACGAAAAAAAGCCGCTTATTATCGAATAAAACGATACCGGCGACAACAGGGTAAGTGTGGGGTTTTTACGGATTAACAAAGGTCCGTTTGACCCGCTGTGAACGGCGAAAATAGGGCGCCAACAGCGCGGCGGCCAGCAGCGGAAACAGTAGCTGACGCAGAGCAAGGGCATCCGAAACGGGGGAGAAGGCAAACGCCTTTATCGCCAGCAGCAGCGTAATGAGCAGCCAGATAATATAGTGTTTCGGCACCAGCGAGCGCCGCTTGAAAAAGGCGATGGTCAGCCAGAGCGTATAAAACCACATGGCGATGGCAAACAGCAGCGAGGCGACCCACAGCGCCATGTGTCCGGTGCTCATGGCGCGCAGCAGGGCCCAGGTCTGCGGCGACATGAGGGCATTGGCAAAAAATAGCAGCGATAACGAGGCGCTCAACAGCGCCAACAGCAACCAGGCCAGCGGTGCCAACAGCCATCCGCCGATGCGCTCCGCAGATTGAGACGTCATGTTTCTCCCCTATTCAACGCCAGTATATAAAAGCAGGCCGGGAAGTATAAGCAACTGGCGTGAAGGATGACAGTCTTACTGCACGAATCGCCAAACGGATTTAGGCACCTGGCCCACATCGAACAATTTACCACCGGAAACCAGCTCTGCCCGGCGATGGTCGGCGGCGCGATACATATTAACGATCTCTTCGGTGTCAGTCAGGGAGTAGTTAAGGTGATCAAATAGTTTTTCAAGACTTTCCAGCGAACTGATTTTGCGGAATTTTAATAAATAGTCCAGAACGGTCATTTTCGTATCCATTTTATAATCGGAATAATTACGTTGAATATTATCAGCATTCACTAAACCTACTCTCAACCAACGGCGCCTTCTGCCGGGGCCGCGTGGCATGATTCAGGTTATAAAAACCCATGACAAGGAGCAAAGCCAACCTTGAAGAGCAGGGAGATGTTTAAGAATATTCTAAATCAGACCGGGCGCCGAATGGCGCCCGCAGGAGAAGATTAACGCTGTTCGCCGCGGCTGGCAATAACAGATTTGTACCAATAAAAACTCTTCTTTCGTTTGCGTGCCAGATTTTGCTGGTGGTCCACATAGACAAAGCCATATTGCTTTTGATAACCGTTGAGCCAGCTCAGCAAATCGATAAACGACCAGGGATAATAGCCGCGGACGTCCGCTCCCTGCGCCAGCGCCTTTTCCAGGGCGCCAATATGGCTGCTCAGATAGTCGATTCGCGGATCGTCGACCACCTCACCGGCAATAATCGGGTCTTTCGCCCCAAGGCCATTCTCGGTGATATAGATCGGGATATCGCCATAGCGCGCCTTGATCATCATAATGCCGTCGGTCAGCCCCTGCGGCCAGATCTCCCAGCCCCATTCGGTATAGGTGCTTTGCGGATTACGCACGAAATAGAATAACCCCTCCACGCCAGGCTCGCCGCCGGTGGGGATTTCGGGCGGCTGGGCGGATACCGTTTCCCGACGATAGTAATTCAGACCGATAAAGTCACAGCGGTTGTCTCGCAGCAGCGCGTCGTCCCCTGGAGCAAAGCGCGGTACGCCCCACAGCGCTTGAGTCTGCGCCAGCAGGGCAGCAGGATAGGCGCCTTTTAGCACCGGATCGTACAGCCAGTGGGTATGGATGGCGTCAGCCAGGTCGGTAGCCTGCCGGTCTGCCTCGCTGTCGGTGAGTGGGGTATGCGGCTGCAGCACATTGACGAAACCAATCTCGCCCGCCACGTCCATCTCGCGAAAAGCCTTCACCGCCAGCGCATGGGCGATAAATACGTGATGACAGGCCTGGATGGCGCGCGCCGGATCGCGAACGGCCGGGGGATGCAGGCCGTTAATGTAGCCGTGGCCGATGAAGACAATGGTCTCGTTAAAGGTCGCCCACAGCTTCACCCGCGAACCAAAGCGCGCGTAGCACAGGCGGGCATACTCGGCGAAGGCCTCGGCGGTGCTGCGTGCTTCCCAGCCGCCCTCATCCTGCAGGGCCTGCGGCAGGTCCCAGTGATAGAGGGTGATCATCGGCTCAATATTATGCGCCAGCAGTTCATCGATCAGATCGCTATAAAACTGCACGCCTGCTTCATTAACCTCGCCGCGCCCGGTGGGCAGCAGGCGGGGCCAGGAGATGGAAAAGCGATAGCTCTGCAGGCCCATCTCGGCCATCAACGCCACGTCTTCGCGAAAACGGTGATAGTGATCGACGGCGATATCGCCGGTGGTCCCTTCAAAGGTGGTTCCCGGCAGGTGAGAGTAAATATCCCAGATTGACGGTCCTTTACCGTCAGCGTCGTGCCCACCTTCGACCTGATACGCTGCGGTAGCGGCACCCCATAAAAAATGTTGCGGAAAAGCGGCCATGAAAAAGCTCCCAGTCTGATGATAGAGGGAGTGTAATCAAAGCAAGGATAAGCGTGCAACCGGTTTCTGAAACCGGTTGCACAGTTGCGAAGCAGGTCACTGTTTCACGGCGGCGCTACTTTGTCTGCACCACATCCGCTGGCGGTGGCGACTGATAATTATCAATATGGTGCGCGATAACCAAAAGCAGTGCGGAAATCCCAAAAACAATCCAGCCAATAAGTTCTACAATACGGGTAAAAACAGTCGTCATAACACTTCAATATCCTTTGAACACAGTGGGAAATGTTACTCCATGGTCAGCAGATCACAAGGGGTATCTGTCTGATTTTTCACGCATGCGGTAAAACCGTAAGTGGAAAAATGATAAGTTTGAGTCGCGGTTTGTAAGAATATTCTCATTAACCAGATATTGACATCAGCTGAATAAGCGAGGCGGTAACATGAGTGATGCGATCCGGGTGGGGCTGGTGGGCTATGGCTACGCCAGCAAAACGTTTCATGCGCCGTTAATCAGCGGCACGTCGGGCCTGGCGCTGACGACGGTCTCCAGCAGCGACGCGGCCAAAGTTCATGCCGACTGGCCTGGCGTGAAGGTGGTCAGTGCGGCGAGTGAATTGCTGAACGACCCGGAGATCGATCTGGTGGTCATCGCCACGCCGAACGACACGCACTTCCCACTGGCGAAAGCGGCGCTGGAGGCCGGGAAGCACGTGGTGGTGGATAAACCCTTTACCGTGACACTGTCACAGGCTCGCGAGCTGGAGAGCCTGGCGAAGCACTGTGGTCGGGTGCTGTCGGTATTTCACAACCGGCGCTGGGACAGTGATTTCTTAACGGTCAGAACGTTGATCAACGAAGGCCAGCTGGGAGAGGTGTGTTACTTCGAATCACATTTCGACCGTTTCCGGCCGCAGGTGCGCCAGCGCTGGCGGGAGCAGGCGGGCCCCGGGAGCGGAATTTGGTATGATCTTGGACCGCATCTGCTCGACCAGGCGGTGGCGCTGTTTGGTCTGCCGGTGAGCATCACGGTCGATCTCGCTCAGCTTCGGCCCGGCGCGCAATCCACCGACTATTTTCACGCGGTGCTGGCCTATCCCCAGCGGCGGGTGGTGCTGCACGGCACATTGCTCGCCGCCGCGGAGAGCGCGCGCTTTATCGTCCACGGCTCGCGGGCCAGCTATATCAAGTACGGTCTCGACCCGCAGGAGGAGCGGTTGAAAAATGGCGAGCGTTTGCCGCAGGAGGACTGGGGGTATGATATGCGTGACGGTACCCTCACTCGCGCTGAAGGCGACGAACGCAGCGAGGAGACGTGGCTGACGCTGCCGGGCAATTATCCCGCTTACTATGCCGCTATCCGCGATGCGCTCAACGGGGTGGGAGAAAACCCGGTCCCGGCCAGCGAGGCGATTCAGATCATGACCCTGATTGAGCTCGGTATCGAGTCGGCCCGGCACCGCGCCACGCTCAGCCTGGTGTGAAAAATAGCCCGGCAGCGCGGCTGCCGGGCCGGTAATCAGCCTTTGGCCACCCGCTGAATGAGCGCGGCTTTTTCCTGTTCGCTGAGAAACGCCTGAGTCAAACCGTTGATCTGCGCCTGGCGGATCTGCTCCCGGCTCAGCCCCGCCGCCGGCGCCGCCACGGTGTATTCGTGGATAATGTCGACCCCCTGGACCGCCGGATCGTCAGTGTTGAGACTCGCCAGCACGCCGTGCTCAAGGAACTGCTTCAGCGGATGCTGGGCCAGAGAGGGCACGGTGCTGGTTTGCACGTTCGAGGTGAGGCAGGATTCAATCCCGATGCGGTGCTCGGCCAGATAGTCCATCAGGGCGGGATCCTGTACCGCTTTTACCCCATGGCCGATGCGCTCGGCGCCCAGTTCACGGATGGCCTGCCAGATACTTTCCGGGCCGGCCGCTTCGCCAGCGTGGACGGTGATATGCCACCCGGCATCGCGGGCCTGGTTAAAATGACTGAGGAACAGCGCCCCCGGGAATCCCAGCTCATCGCCAGCGAGGTCGAGGGCGGTGATGCCATCGCGGTGGGCGAGCAGGGCCGCCAGCTCTTCCTGGCAGGCCGCTTCGCCAAAGGTGCGGCTCAAAATGCCGATCAGGCGGGCATCGACCTGGAAATCGCGGCACCCCTCACGTACCCCGGCGATCACTGCCTCTACCACGCCGTCGACCGGCAGCTGGTGGGTCATCGCCATATAGCGGGGGGAGAAGCGCAGCTCCACGTAGTGCAGGCCATTGCGCGCCGCGTCTTCGACGTTCTCATATGCCACGCGACGGCAGGCTTCCAGCGAGGCCAGGACTTTCACCCCCCAGTCGAGCTTGGCGAGAAAACTGACCAGATCGGGCTCCAGGCTGGTGACCTGGACGTGGGGACGCAGCGTGTCAAGGGTGGTAGCGGGAAGGGGGATGTTAAACTCGCGGCCAAGATCGAGGATGGTTTGGGCCCGGATGTTACCGTCAAGGTGGCGGTGAATGTCGGTTAATGGCAATGAGGAATCAATCATGGTCGCACTCTTTTTTTAGTTAAAGTGCACGTCATTATACAACAGATACCTAACGCTTTAAAACGATTGAAAAAAGGCAAAAGAAACAAACGCCTGCGCCAGGCCCGGCCGGCGCAGCAGAATGCGGCGCATAATCATTTACATTTATATTTTATTTGAATGTATTCATGTTACATATTAAATTCTGCTTACTTTATCGACGATGAGGCAGGGATGCGGATGTGGAAAGCGTAATCCATAATAATATTGAGGGTTTTCTGCTGTTGTTATTAAGCATGTGGCCCATTCTGTTGGTGGTATTCGTTGGCGTCGCCATCTCCTTCTATACCATGCTGTTACGCAAAACGGCGCTGGCCTGCCTGCTGTTCGCCGTCGCCATCGGCGCCGCAGGCTGGAGCTTTGCCTGACGCCAGGCCTCAGGGTTTATCCAGCAGGCTCATACTGGAGGTGGCGGCGCCATCATTCAGATTGGACGGCGAATGCCAGTCGCGGCCCGCCAGGGCGCTGTCTCCCTGACCGCTGCTGGCGACGCTGTCCTGCTGCGTCGACAGCGTTGACCCTTCAAGCGCTTCCTCTGCCCCCGACTGGTCGGGCAGAGAACTGCTGTATCCGCCATTGTTCGAATACGTATCCATACCGTTGACTTCATTCGGCACCGTGTCGGTAGTGGTCCCGTCATCGTTAATGCAAAATGAGCCGCCGATGCCGTTAGGCTGACAGTCCGCGGCGAAAGTCGGGCTGGCCAACGCGGTCAGCAGCAATAGCGGTAAGCTAATTTTCTTCATTTTTTATCTCCATACGCAGCGTGGCCGACAGATGTTCTCAACTATAGAGGGGAGAGCGCGGCGGCAGGTAACAAAACTGTTTAATTTTGTAATAGCTCATGGTATCCGGCGCCCGTTCGCGTGGCCCGGGCGCAGCGGCTCGGCACAATGCGGTAATCATTTGTTAATTCAACGTAAAGGTTAATGAAAATTTAAGGGAAGGCCGCTATGTTGGCAGCATCACACTTTCCATTAAGGATATTCCATGCGCGATAAATATTCCGGCCTGCAGATTGGCATCCACTGGCTGGTCTTCTTGCTGGTGGTGGTGGCCTATGCGGCGATGGAGCTGCGCGGATTTTTCCCCCGCAGCGATCGGCCGCTGATTAATATGATTCATGTTTCCTGCGGGATCGCCATTTGCGTGCTGATGGCGGCGCGTCTGCTGGTGCGGCTGAAAACGCCGACGCCGCCGATCGTGCCGAAGCCGTCGCCAATGATGACCGGTTTCGCCCATCTCGGCCATCTGGTTATTTATCTGCTGTTTATTGTCCTGCCGCTGATCGGCATGGTGATGATGTACTGGCGCGGGAATCCCTGGTACGCCTTTGGCCTGACGATGCCGTATGCCCCGCAGAGCGATTTTGAGCGGGTGGACACCCTGAAAGCGATCCATGAATGGTTAGCGAATGCCGGTTACTTCGTGATTGGCCTGCATGCCTTTGCCGCGCTGCTCCATCATTACTGGTGGAAAGATAATACCCTGCTGCGAATGATGCCCCGTAAGCGCTGAATCACTCGCTTCAACATTCAGACCCCGTCCCGCGACGGGGTTTTTTTTGCCTTTGCGGCTAATAAAATATAGTATACCCCCCTATATGATACGGAGGCGTTATCGTGCCACATTCACCTGAAGATAAAAAACGGGCCCTCAGCCGCGTACGCCGCATCCGCGGCCAGGTTGAAGCCCTTGAACGCGCGCTGGAGTCAGGCGAACCCTGTATGACTATCCTGCAGCAGATCGCCTCGATTCGCGGGGCGGCAAACGGTCTGATGGGCGAAATGGTGGAGATCCACCTGCAGGACGAGCTGGTCAGCGGCGACACCACCCCGGACCAGCGGGCCGCGAGAATGGCAGAGGTCGGTCATCTGCTACGATCTTATTTAAAATAACATCACGACGAGGAAGAGACAGTTATGAAATCACGCGCAGCAGTGGCCTTTGGCCCCGGTCAGCCGTTAAAAATCGTAGAGATTGACGTCGCGCCGCCGAAAAAAGGCGAAGTTCTGGTGAAAATCACCCATACCGGCGTGTGCCATACCGATGCCTTCACCCTTTCCGGCGACGATCCGGAAGGCGTCTTCCCGGCGGTGCTGGGCCATGAAGGCGGCGGCGTGGTCGTGGAAGTGGGCGAGGGCGTCACCAGTCTTAAGCCGGGCGATCATGTCATCCCGCTGTATACCGCCGAATGCGGCGAGTGCAAGTTCTGTAAGTCGGGTAAAACCAATCTCTGTCAGGCGGTGCGCGCCACCCAGGGCAAAGGGCTGATGCCGGACGGCACCACCCGTTTCTCGTATAACGGCGAACCGATTTATCACTACATGGGCACCAGCACCTTCAGCGAATACACGGTCTGCGCTGAGATCTCGCTGGCGAAAGTCAATCCGCAGGCGCCGCTGGATAAAGTGTGTCTGCTGGGCTGCGGCGTGACCACCGGCATCGGCGCGGTGCATAACACGGCGAAGGTTAAGCCCGGGGATACCGTCGCGGTCTTTGGCCTGGGCGGCATCGGCCTGGCGGTGATCCAGGGCGCCGTGCAGGCGCAAGCCGGGCGGATTCTGGCGGTCGATACTAACCCGGATAAGTTCACTCTCGCGAAAGAGATGGGGGCTACCGACTTTATCAACCCCAACGACTACGATAAGCCCATTCAGGATGTGATCGTTGAGCTGACCGACGGCGGGGTGGATTTCAGCTTCGAGTGCATCGGTAATGTCAATGTGATGCGCGCGGCGCTGGAATGCTGCCATAAAGGCTGGGGCGAGAGCGTCATTATCGGCGTGGCCGGCGCCGGGCAGGAGATCAAGACCCGTCCGTTCCAGCTGGTGACTGGCCGGGTGTGGCGCGGCTCCGCCTTTGGCGGCGTGAAAGGCCGTAGCCAGCTGCCGGGAATGGTGGAAGACGCGATGGCGGGTAAAATTCGCCTCGACCCGTTTATTACTCATCGCCTGCCGCTGGCGCAAATTAACGAGGCCTTTGACCTGATGCATGAAGGCAAATCGATTCGCACCGTGATCCACTTTGGCGACCAGTAATCGCTAACGCGCAAGGCGTTTCGTCAGCCGCAAAAAAGGGCCCGAATGGGCCCTTTTGCTTAGGTCAATCAGTGATGGTCAGGAAGCGCGTAGGCGATAATGTAATCCCCGCGATCCGGAGACTGACGGGCGCCGCCCGCATTGATAATGATGTACTGCTTACCGGTTTTCGGCGACACGTAGGTCATCGGGCCGGACTGACTGCCAACCGGCAGACGGGATTTCCAGATCTCCTTGCCGTTAGCGGTATCAAAGGCGCGCAGGTAGAAATCCTGGGTGCCGGCGAAGAACAGCAGCCCGGACTGCGTCGCCAGCGACGCGCCAAGGGTCGGCATACCGATCGGAATCGGCATATGCATGCGGATCCCCAGCGGCCCGGTATCCTCTACGGTGCCTACCGGCACCTGCCACACCAGTTTCCCGGTTTTCAGATCCACAGCGGACATGGTGCCGAAAGGCGGTTTCTGGCACGGAATGCCCAGCGGCGACAGGAAACGTTCGCGCATGGCGCCAAACGGCGTGCCTTCCATCGGCACGATGCCCATCTCAATGCCGCTGGCGTCTTTCGCTACCTTCTCGCGCGGCACCATATAGTTGGCGAGACCGAGACGCATATCGTTAACGAACATCAGGCTGTTATTGGGATCCACCGAGACGCTGCCCCAGTTCATGCCGCCGAGCGAGCCCGGGAACTGCAGGGAGCGGTCTTCCCCCGGCGGGGTAAAGACCCCCTGGTGGCGCATCTCTTTGAACTGGATACGGCACAGCAGCAGGTCGATCGGCGTCGCGCCCCACATATCGGACTCGGTCAGCGTCTGGTTGCCGATCATCGGCATTCCCACCGAGTAAGGCTGCGTCGGCGAGTAGCGCTCGCCTTTGACGTTGCCCACCGGCACCGGTCGCTCTTCCACTTTCGCCACCGGCTCGCCGGTTTCGCGATTGAGCATAAAGATCATGCCCTGCTTGCTGGTTTGCACCAGCACCGGGGTGGTGCCGCCCTTGCCGTCAGGCAGATCGTACAGCAGCGGCTGAGACGGCAGGTCAAAGTCCCACAGGTCGTGGTGGGTGGTCTGGAAGTGCCAGCGTACCTGGCCGGTCGCGGCATCCACAGCGACGATAGAGGAGCTGTATTTGTCGTCCAGCGCGGTTCGTTCGCCGCCGAAGAAGTCTGGCGTAGCGTTGCCGGTCGGCAGATAGATCAGGTTCAGCTTCGCGTCGTAAGACATCGCCGACCAGACGTTCGGCGTGCCGCGCGTATAGGTCTGGCCCTCCAGCGGTACGCCGGTCAGCGCCGGATTACCCGGATCCCACGCCCAGGCCAGTTTACCGGTATGGACGTCAAACGCGCGGACCACCCCCGGCGGTTCGCCGGTAGAGTAGTTATCCGCGACGCGGCCGCCCACCACCACCACATTGCCCGCGACCAGCGGGGTGGAGGTCTGTTGATAGTAGCCCGCTTTGACTTCGCCCATTCCGACGCTGAGGTCGACAATACCGCGATCGCCGAAGCTCTCGCACAGTTTGCCGGTGTCGGCATCAATGGCGATCAGGCGGGCATCGATCGTCGGCAGGAACAGACGACGGGAGCAGGCGGCAGGCTGGGCGCCTGACGCTGGCGTCGTCTGCGCCTGGCTATCTTCGTAATAGCCTAAGCCGCGGCAGCGCTGCCAGTTAGGCGAAGAGGATTTGGAGTCATAGCGCCATTTCTCTTTACCGCTGTCGACATCCAGCGCCAGTACTTTGCTGTATGGGGTACAGACGTAGAGGGTATCGCCAATCTGCAGCGGGGTATTCTGATCTTCCGCGCCGGAGCCATTGCTCTGCGGAATATCCCCAGTATGCGCCACCCAGGCTACCTGCAGCTGGTTGACGTTGTGCTTGTTGATTTGATCGAGAGCGGCGAAGCGGTCGCCGTGGGTGGTGTTGCCCCAGTGCGCCCAGTTTTTCTGCTCTTCGCCCGGTGCGACGGGTTTCACCGGTACCGCTTCCGTGGCGCTGACCAGCGGTTCGGATTTAAACATCCAGCCAAAGCTTCCCGCCAGCGCCACGGCGAGCACGGCGGCGATGGCAAAAGCCGGGCCTTTTTTCGCCGGCGGGCTGGCGAGGAAAGGCCAGACCAGGGCGGCGAGGAAGGCCAGCACGCCAAGGGCGAACAGGCGCGAGAAGAGCGGCCAGAAGTTCCAGCCAGCGTCGCCGATCGCCCAGATCACTGAGGCGATAAACGCCACGGCGTACAGCAAAATCCCGCCGCGGCGGCGACGGAAAATTAGCACTGCCGCGATAACCATCACCACGCCCATCAGCGCAAAGTACAGCGTGCCGCCGACGAGAGCCAGTTTTGCCCCCAGAATACCGATAGCCAGACCGATGATCAGCATCAGTCCGGCGAGAAGCCACTGCAGGATCCGGGGGAATCCGCGCGGCGCGTTGCCAGTTGTCATGAAATCTCCTTAACCACACCAGTCACCTCATTACGAACCAAATGAAACAAAGTTATTTTTGAATGAAGTGGTTTTTATCTTCATAAAGCCAAATTTATTGCCTGCTTTGATTTCATATGAACCATTTGGTGAAATCGCGATATGATAGATCTGTTAAAGAAATTTGCGCAAATGTTAATAAATAATTTCGCACTAAATGATTATTTTGCTGAATGTGTCTCAGTCGGCGTCGGCTCCCCGGCCGCGACGGGCCGGGGGAGCGGCGGATCAGGCAGGCATTGATTTACGAATAGCGCTGAGCAGGGTGTGCGTCCCGGGGGTCAGCGTCGCATCGACGCGGGTTAAAATGCCGATGGGCTCCCCGGCGCCCTGGGTGGCAATCGGCAGGGCGGTCAGTACGCCACGGCGAAGATCGTCTTTCACCGCCCCGGAAGGGACGAACCAGACATAGTCAAAATCAACCGTTAGCTGGCGCGACAGGGAGGCGGACAGGGTCTCGATGCAGCCGGCGGGCATTTTACACCCCTGGCTCTGGAGCAGCGCTTCGGCGTTTTGCCGCGGCACGGTGCCCTTTGGCGAGACCACCACCGGCCACTCCATCACCCGACTGAGGGTCACCGTCTCCTGCAGCAGGGGATGTCCCGGACGAACCACCAGCTTAAGGGATTCCAGGAACAGCAGTTCGTAATGCAGGCCGCTCATCAGCTCCGGATCGGACATCCGTCCGATGCCGATGTCGATCTCCCCGGACTTTAACCCGGCGAGCAGCATGGTGTTGTTCATGGTGGCGACCTGCAGCGTGATATCTTTTTGCTGCTTATGGAACTGGCCGATCACCGTCGGCAGGATCCCCAGCGCGGCGGTAGGCAGCGCGCCGATGCGTACAATATCGTTATTCAGGCCCTCTTTACGGTTCAGCGCCTGGCCCGCCGAGTTAAGGGCATCAAGCACCTTCACGGCATGAGTCAGAAACTGTTCCCCGACCAGGGTCAGCTGCGCCCCCAGCCGTCCCCGCTCAAACAGACGGGTACCGGTCAGCTGTTCAAGCTCGTTAAGCGTTTTTGAAAGTGCTGGCTGGCTCAGATTTAAAGTTTCAGCCGCGCGCCCCAGCGTTCCCTGTTGAGCGACGGCCACGAAGGTGTGTAGATGGCGCAAGCGAATGCGCTGACTGAAGAGACCATTTTTTTCCATAGTAAGATGATGTTAAAAACACAGCGGTGAAAGAGACAAGCGGCCTTGTTTAAATTTGATAACCAGATAGCAAAATATTTTTAACATTTGAGTCGATTATATTACAAGATCTTTCCCGATGGTTTAACACGCCGCCGCCCCGACTGTGCGGGGCGACGGCGGTGGTCAGCATGGCCGCTAGATATCGAAAAAGACGGTTTCGTTCTCACCCTGCAGATAAATGTCGAAACGATAGACCACTTCCGCACCGCGAACTTCGCGCTCAGCGATTAAGGTTTTGCGTCTCACCTCCCACTCGATGAGATTCAGCACCGGGTCGCTGGCGTTGGCCTCGTGCTCATCGGCAAAATACATCCGCGTATTGAGGCCAATATTGATTCCCCGGGCCACCACCCACAGATTGACGTGCGGCGCCATCAGACGGCCATCGCGGCCAACCACCGCGCCGGGCTTGATGGTTTCAAAGCGCCAGACGCCGGAGGTGAAGTCAGAGCAGGTGCGCCCCCAGCCGCGAAAGCCCGGGTCGGCCGCTTTCTGCTGCTGACGATCGTCAGGATGGTTATAGCGTCCCGCGGCGTTGGCCTGCCAGATCTCCAGCAGCACATCGCGGACCGAGGTTCCGGAGCCGTCGATAACCCGGCCTTCAATGGTGATTCGTTCTCCGACGGTATCGGCGGTGGTGAGAACCGGACCAAAATTTTTCTCAAAAATATGGAAACCCGCGGCGTCCGGCGCCAGACCGATATGAACATAGGGTCCGGCGGTCTGCGAGGCGGTTTCAGGCAGATACTCTTTCATCGGGCGGCCCCCTGAGTGCGATTTTCAAACAGCGTGGCGCGATGGCCGCGCAGAACAAGGTCGAAGCGGTAGGCCAGACAATCCAGCGGCACGGCGGCGTGCATGTCCAGCTCGGCGATCAGGGTGCGCACGGCGTCGTCATTATTAATGGTTCTGACGATCGGGCACTGCTTGATTAGCGGGTCGCCTTCGAAATACATCTGGGTGATCAGGCGCTGGGCCCAGGCGTCGCCCGAGAGCGAGAAATGAATATGCGCCGGACGCCAGTCGCTGGCCTGGTTGCGCCAGGGGTAGGGGCCGGGCTTGATGGTGCGAAAACAGTAATAGCCGTTCTCGTCGGTCAGCACCCGGCCGCAGCCGCCGAAGTTCGGGTCAATCGGCGCCAGATACTGATCTTTTTTATGTCGATAGCGGCCGCCGGCATTGGCCTGCCAGACTTCCACCAGGGTGTTTTTCATCGGTCGGCCGAAGCCATCCCGCACGTAGCCGTGCACAATGATCCGCTCGCCAATCGGCAGGCCTTCTTTGGCATAGTTAAGGATAAGGTCATTATCCAGCGGACCCAGGTCGTCGCGGCTAAACACCGGGCCGGTGATCTCCGACAGCGAGTTCTGCAGGGAGATCAGGGCGTTTTTCGGGGAGCGCAGGACGCTGGTTTTATAGCCCGGGGCGTAAGCGGGCGGGTGACTACTGTAATCGCGATGGATAACCTCGCGCGGGGACCATTTATCGTTCATCGGGTACTCCGTATAGAGGGTAGAGGGGCATGTTGTTGTAATGTCGCCAGAAACAGTGTGTGTAAATGTATTGTTAATTTAAAGTGAAATTACCGGGTGTTTTTCATAACCATCGGTTATGTTCTGCGCTATGCCCGTGACCGGAAGCAGGTTATCGCCATCACAGTTTGTAAATTCTTCCCCCCGCCGGGAGGCAGCTTTCCTACACTCCAGGAAGTATTCACTGGAGGTAACACATCATGGCGAACACCATCACGGCTGATGAGATTCGGGAGCACTTTTCGCAGGCCATGTCGGCCATGTACCAGCAGGAAGTGCCGCAGTACGGGACGCTGCTGGAGCTGGTGGCTGACGTCAACCTGGCGGTACTGGAAAATAATCCGAAGCTGCATGAACAACTGGCCAACGCCGACGAGCTGGCGCGTCTGAACGTTGAGCGCCACGGGGCGATCCGCGTGGGCACAGCGGAGGAACTGGCGACGCTGCGTCGCATGTTTGCCATTATGGGGATGTATCCCGTCAGCTATTACGATCTCTCGCAGGCCGACGTGCCGGTTCACTCCACGGCGTTTCGTCCTGTCGACGATGCCGCGCTGGCGCGCAATCCGTTTCGGGTTTTTACCTCGCTGCTGCGTCTGGAGCTGATCGAAAACCGCGCTCTGCGCGAGCGGGCCGAGGCGATCCTCGCCCGGCGCAACATATTCACTCCCCGCTGCCTGGCGCTGATCGCCCGGCACGAAGCCGAAGGGGCGTTCACCCCAGCGGAAGCCCGCGAGTTTGTGCAGGAGGCGCTGGAGACCTTCCGCTGGCACCGGCATGCCACCGTCGATGAGGAGACCTACCACGCGCTGCATCGCGAGCATCGCCTGATTGCCGATGTGGTCTGCTTCCCGGGATGCCATATCAACCACCTCACGCCGCGGACGCTGGATATTGACCGCGCGCAGGCCCTGATGCCGGAGTGCGGTATTGAGCCAAAGGCCCTGATCGAAGGTCCGCCGCGCCGGGAGGTACCGATCCTCCTGCGGCAGACCAGCTTCAAGGCGCTTGAGGAGCCGGTGATGTTCGCCGGCGAACACCGCGGCACCCACAGCGCCCGCTTTGGCGAAATTGAGCAGCGCGGCGTGGCGCTGACGCCGAAAGGGCGCGCGCTGTACGACCGGCTGCTGCAGGCGGCAGGGACCGGCAAAGACAATCTCAGCCACCAGCTGCATCTGCAGGAGGTGTTCCGCGAATTTCCCGACAGCGAATTTCTGCTGCGTCAGCAGGGGCTGGCCTGGTTTCGCTACCGCCTGACGCCGGCTGGCGAGGCCCATCGCCAGGCGTTTCGCCCGGGCGACGATCCCCAGCCGCTGATCGAGCGCGGATGGGTGGTGGCCCAGCCCATCGTCTATGAGGATTTTTTACCGGTCAGCGCGGCGGGCATTTTTCAGTCCAATCTGGGTAACGAAACCCAGGCGCGCAGCCACGGGAATGCCAGCCGCGAAGCCTTTGAGGCGGCGCTGGGCTGCCCGGTGCAGGATGAGTTTGAACTGTACCGGCAGGCGGAGGAGCGCAGCAAACGACGTTGCGGTCTGCTGTAAAATCAGTACCCTGCTGGCATCAGCCTTACAGGGAGCAGGTTATGCAACATCCGTCGAAACCGTTGGCGAAAACCCGGCAGGGCACGCTGGCCGGGAGCGCAGAGCAGGGGATCCATATCTGGCGCGGCATTCCGTACGCCGCGCCGCCCGTGGGGCCGCTGCGCTGGCGCGCGCCGCAGCCTCCCGCCCGCTGGCATGGCGTGCGTCAGGCCGACGCCTTTTCCGCCGCCAGCTGGCAGGACATTGACTACTGCCGCGAACTTGGCGGCGGGGATCCCGGCCGTTTCAGCGAAGACTGTCTCTATCTCAACGTCTGGGCCCCCGCCAGCGCAGCGCAGCCGCTGCCGGTGATGGTCTGGCTGCACGGCGGCGGGTTTACCATCGGCGCCGGCAGTCTGCCGCCTTACGATGGCCTGGCGCTGGCCAGCCGCGACGTGGTGGTGGTGACGGTCAACTACCGACTGGGTCATCTTGGCTTTTTCGCCCATCCGGCACTGGAGGAAGAGGCGGGCGAGCGTCTGTATAACTTCGCGCTGCTCGACCAGATCGCCGCCCTGCAGTGGGTCCAGGAGAATATTCACGCCTTCGGCGGCGACGCCGCAAACGTTACGCTGTTTGGCGAATCCGCCGGGGCGCGCAGCGTGCTGTCGCTGATGGCCTCGCCGAAAGCGAAAGGGTTGTTCCATAAAGCGATTATTCAGAGCGGGTATACCTTACCCGATCTGCCGCGAGAAAAGGCGCTGGAGAAAGGCCGCCTGCTGGCGGAACGCTTCGCCTTGCCGCAGGCCAGCGCCGAACAACTGCGGGCGATCCCGGCGGAGGCCTTCTGGTCGCTAACCGCCCCGCTGAATATCGGGCCAGCGCCCATCGCCGGCGATGTGGTGCTTCCGCAGCCGATGCTGGAGACCTTTTTTGCCGGGCGCCAGCATCCGATGCCGGTGATGATCGGCTCCAACAGCGATGAAGCCAGCGTGATGGCGGTGTTTGGCGTCGATATCGCCGGGCAGATCCAGAAGCTGCGCCGCGAGCGCCGTCTGGGGCTGGGACTGATCAAACTCCTCTATCCCGGCGTCAAGGGGGATGAAGCGCTGGGGCGGGAAGTCTGTCGGGATATGGCGTTTACCACCCTCGGCTATGTGGTGATGCAGGCCCAGCAGCGCGTGGGCCAGCCATGCTGGCGGTACTGGTTCGATTATGTGGCGGAAGCGGAGCATGATGTCTATCCGCACGGCGCCTGGCACGGCAACGAGGTGCCCTACGTGTTTGATAACCTGCGGCTCACCGACCCGGTGCGGCAATATGCCAGTGAAGTGGATCTGGCCTTCGCCGCTCAGGTCGCTGACTACTGGGCCCAGTTTGCCCGCGTCGCCAGCGGCGAGCAGGTGCTTGCCGGCGCGGTGCGTTGGCCGGCGTGCGTGCGCGGACGGGATCGTCTGCTGCGCATTGGCCTGCATAAGCGTGCCGGCTTTAAAGTGGAGAATCGCTTTATGCGCGCCCGGCTGGCGCTGTTTCGCCGGGTGATGAAGCATCACGTGACCCTCGAATAAAGGGGATGGGTCGCGGCTCAGCGGGGCGCGGCCCTGCTGCAGGCCGCGGGCGGCTAAGAAACGCCCCGGCGATGAGACGGGATGAGTGCTGTCCGCTTTGTTTGCAGGCGGGCCCTGGGCTGGATATTGCGCTCTCCCTCCGCCGGTGATGAAAAAACAGCCTGTTCTGGTAGACAGGGCTTTTTTACCGTTTTTCTGCTGGCAACAATTGGATTATTAATCGTTTTTGTCTAGAGTGGGCGGAAATTATCACGCAGCGTGATGACGCGTTGCGAATCAATTCACCCGTGCAGAAGGACGCTTTCTCAGGCATGAACCGCAGACGTTTTCTTAAATCTTCCATGGCTGTTGCCGCCGTATGCGGAACGTCAGGAGTCGCTTCCTTATTCAGTCAGGCCGCGTTTGCTGAAGACGCGGGCATTGCCGACGGGCAGACACGCCGTTTTGATTATGCCGTGCTGCAGGCGATGGCTCACGATCTGGCGCGCCAGCCGTGGGGCGGCGCCCCGCGCGATCTGCCGCCGACGCTGGCCAATCTCACCCCGCAGGCTTATAACAGCATCCAGTATGACGCCAACCACTCGTTGTGGAACAATATTGAAGAACGCAAACTGGATATCCAGTTTTTCCACGTCGGGATGGGGTTCCGTCGCCGCGTGCGCATGTTCTCTTTAGACGCCGCCACCCAGCAGGCGCGCGAGATCCACTTCCGTCCGGAGCTGTTCAAGTACAATGACGCCGGGGTGGATGCCCGCCAGCTGGAAGGCCAGTCCGATCTCGGCTTCGCCGGGTTCCGGGTATTTAAAGCGCCTGAGCTGGCGCGCCGGGATATCGTGGCGTTTCTCGGCGCCAGCTATTTCCGCGCGGTAGACAGCACCTACCAGTACGGCCTCTCGGCCCGTGGGCTGGCGGTAGATACCTTTACCGATACCCCGGAAGAGTTCCCCGATTTCACCTCTTTCTGGTTCGAAACGGTCAAAGGAGACGCCACGGTATTCACCGTTTACGCTCTGCTGGACAGCCCGAGCATCACTGGCGCCTACAAGTTCACCATCCACTGCCAGGATACCCAGGTCATTATGGACGTGGAGAACCATCTCTACGCCCGCAAGGATATCAAACAGCTGGGTATCGCGCCGATGACCAGCATGTTCAGCTGCGGCAACAACGAGCGTCGGATGTGCGATACCATCCACCCGCAGATCCACGACTCCGATCGGCTGTCGATGTGGCTGGGCAACGGCGAATGGGTCTGCCGGCCGCTGAACAACCCGCAGAAGCTGCAGTTCAACGCCTTCCAGGACAAGAACCCGCGCGGCTTTGGTCTGCTGCAGCTGGACCGCGATTTCTCCCACTACCAGGACGTGATGGGCTGGTATAACAAGCGTCCCAGCCTGTGGGTGGAGCCGCGTAACCAGTGGGGCAAAGGGGCGGTCAGCCTGATGGAGATCCCGACCACCGGTGAAACGCTGGATAACATCGTCTGCTTCTGGCAGCCGGAAAAGGCGGTGAAGGCGGGCGACGAACTGGACTTCCGCTACCGTCTCTACTGGAGCGCGCAGCCGCCGGTGAGCACCCCGCTGGCGCGTGTGCTCGCCACCCGCACCGGGATGGGGGGCTTCCCGGAGGGATGGGCGCCGGGGGAACACTACCCGGACAAGTGGGCGCGTCGTTTTGCCATCGACTTTGTCGGCGGCGATCTGAAAGCGGCCGCGCCGCGCGGTATTGAACCGGTGATCACCCTCTCCAGCGGCGAAGCGAAGCAGATTGAGATCCTCTACGTCGAGCCGTTCGATGGCTACCGGATCCTGTTCGACTGGTATCCGACCTCCGACTCGACCGACCCGGTGGAGATGCGTCTGTTCCTGCGCTGTCAGGGCGAAGCCATCAGCGAAACCTGGCTCTATCAGTACTTCCCGCCGGCGCCGGATAAACGTAACTACGTCGACGACCGGATCATGAAATAACCCCGTGACAGCCGTGGCCCCCAGGCACCCCCTGCGGGCCCGCAGAGAGCCCCATGACCACAGACATTCCAGCAGTACCTGAGTCGATCCCGGTGACCGAGGGACTGACGCTTACCGCCATTGATGAGCGTTACGTCAGCGACCTGCACCAGCTGGTGGTGAAAAACCAGCGCTGGCTACAGCAGTCGCTCAGCTGGGCCGGAGAGGTGCGCAGCGAAGAGGAGACCCGCCGCCATGTGCAGGGTAACGTGATGCTGCACCAGCGGGATTACGCCAAAATGTTTTTGCTGTTTCTCGATAAGCGGCCGATTGGCGTTCTGTCGTTCAACCAGATCGAGCCGCAGAATAAGACGGCCTATATTGGCTATTGGATCGATGAAGATTGCCAGGGGCAGGGATATCTGTCCCGTTCCCTGCAGGCCTTTATCCACTATTATGCCCGCAGCGGGCTGGTGCGCCGGTTTGTGATCAAATGTCGGGTGGCGAATACCCGCAGCAACCAGGTGGCGTTGCGTAACGGGTTTGTTCTGGAAGGCTGTCTCCGCCAGGCCGAGTATCTGAACGGCAGCTATGACGATCAGAATATCTACGCCCGTATTATTGACCGCGACGAAGCGCTACAGGGCGCCTAACAGCGGCGTTCGGGTGATCTGCTGCTGGCCGTCGAGGGTCTTCGGGCCGCGCAGGTGAATGGCTTCTCCTTCCCGCGCGGCGATCTGCACCTCGTCCCCAAGCGTGACCTGGTGCTCAACGATCACATCGCCGACGATAACAGCCCGACCCTGGATCAGCACGTCATCGTCAAGCAGAATCGGTCCACCGCGCAGCTGCGCCTCGCCGCCCACCATCGCGCGGTGCTTTAGCAGACAGTTACCTTCAATCACCGCATTCTCCGCAACCTGGGAACTGTAGCGCACAGTGGGAATGGCATCTTCGCCGCGACCCGCGATCAGACGGGCATGCCCGTAAATCCGCGCGTTATCGCACACCCAAACGTCATTCTCCTCGTTTCCCTCAAGCCTGGCGTGGTCAAAGACTTCCGCCCGATGTTCGACAAAAGCGTGCTCGACGTAGGCCTCGCCATAGATCTGCGCCTGATGGAGAATGCGCGACGCGCTGACGGTGGCTCGCTGATAAATCTGCAGCACTTTGTCGCGGTCGGCGGTCAGCCCGCGGGCGGCAATCACCTGACAGTGGGGCAGAAGACGCGCCTCGTCGGCGAGGCGACAGTCACCGCGCACCGTACTCAGGCTAATCGTGACGTTGTCACCAATCTGCGCGTGATGGCTGATCTGCGAGGCGTGAATGGATGCCCGCCCGCTGATGATAGCCCCATGGCTGACCTCGCAGGGGCCATGGAGTCGGGCATCGTCGAGGATGCGCGCCCCGGCGAAGACCACGCTGTTGGCATCGTAGATCCAGCACTCTCCCTGCTGGCTGAGAGCGCTTTCCTCCTCCACCCAGCCGCCTTCGCTGCCCGCTTTGACGTCAGCGAAATCGATAAGCGCCACGATCTGGCGCAGGATGACGCACTGTTTGCCATCCTCTGCCTGGTAACAATACTGCCGGGTCTGTTCGCTGAGACGGTATTTACGCATTCCCGATCCTCATTACTTATGGTTAACATAAACATAGCAAAGATCGCCGTAGCGCGTGGGATAAGGTTCCTTTAGAATGCAACTTCAAATTAAATTGATATCATCAATAAAATGAACAAAACGCATACATCGCGGCAGGTGCTGAATCTGCCGGCGGGTTACTTTGGCATGGTGCTCGGCACCATCGGGATGGGCTTTGCCTGGCGTTACGCCAGCACCCTCTGGCCGGTCAGCCGCAGCATTGGTGATGGGCTGGTGACGCTGGCGATGGCGATGTGGGTCCTGCTCAGCATGGCGTTTATCAGCCGGGCGATCCGCTTTCCGGCGAGTGTGCTGCAGGAGATGCGACATTCCGTCAGCAGCAGCTTCGTCAGCCTGTTTCCCGCCACTACCTTGCTGGTATCGATTGGACTGGTACCCTGGTGCCGGCCGCTGGCCATCGGGCTGTTTGTGCCGGGCGTGGCGCTGCAGCTCGCCTATGCCGCCTGGCAAAGCGGCGGCCTGTGGCGGGGAAACCATCCTCGCGAGGCCACCACGCCGGGGCTGTATCTGCCCACGGTGGCGAATAATTTTATCAGCGCGATGGCCTGCGGCGCGCTGGGGTTTACCGACGCCGGACTGGTATTCCTTGGCGCCGGGGTCTTCTCCTGGCTGAGCCTTGAGCCGGCTATCCTCCATCGGCTGCGCAGCGCAGGCGAACTGCCGACCGCGCTGCGCACCTCGTTGGGGATCCAGCTGGCGCCTGCGCTGGTGGCCTGCAGCGCCTGGCTCAGCGTCAACGGCGGGGAGGCTGATATCTTTGCTAAGCTGCTGTTTGGCTACGGTCTGCTACAGCTGTTGTTTATGCTGCGTCTGATGCCCTGGTATCTTCGCCAGCCGTTCAATGCTTCTTTCTGGAGCTTCTCGTTCGGTATTTCCGCACTGGCCACTACCGGCCTGCATCTGGGCCAGGCGAAGGCGGACGGCTTTTTTCATCATCTGGCGCTGCCGCTCTTTATTTTTAGCAATCTGGTCATCGGCCTGCTGCTGCTGCGCACAGGGCTGCTGTTGGTCAGCGGGAAACTGTTGCTACAGGTCGACCGGGAAACACTCCTTAATAAGAAGGAAGGATCATGACAACGCGTGACGCGGACTATTTTAGTGAAAAATATGGCCTGACCCGCACCCACTCCGAGGTGCTGCATGCCGCGACGATGGTGTCGCCGGGGCGGGCGCTGGATCTGGGCTGCGGCAACGGACGTAACAGCCTTTATCTGGCGGCGAACGGCTTCACGGTGACGGCGTGGGATAAAAATGCGATGAGCATCAATAATCTGGAGACTATTCGCGCCGCCGAAGGGCTGGATAATTTGCAGACCGCGGTGAAAGACCTCAACAGCCTGACCTTTGACGGCGAGTATGATCTGATCCTCTCCACCGTGGTGATGATGTTTCTTGAGGCCGGCGCTATCCCGGGTCTCATCGCCAATATGCAGCGTTGCACCGCCGCCGGGGGCTATAACCTGATTGTCGCGGCGATGGACACCGAGGACTATCCCTGCACCGTCGGCTTCCCGTTTGCTTTTAAACCCGATGAACTTCGGGAGTACTACCGGGGCTGGGAATTACTGAAATACAATGAGGACGTCGGTGAGCTGCATCGGACCGACGCAAGCGGCAACCGGATCAAACTGCGCTTCGCCACGCTGCTGGCGCGCAAGCCCGCATAATCCTCAGCGGCGCGTGAAATGGCTGAGATTGACCGCGCCGCCTTGCGCTAATACCCATCGGATAAAGACGCGCGAAAAGCCTCGCTGAACTGAGGGTTAAAGGCGACCTATTCACCTATTAAGTAATTATTTAATAACGTAATGTTGATCCCATCAATATTTGTATATCTTCCTTGACGAAGCCCTCATTTTGTCACAAAACTACTGGGTCTTATCTGCTATAACGTCTGCCGAAAAAACTGCATTTACAGGGATCTCTTTATGCGTACTCGCGTGTTATTTAAAGTCGCCGCTCTGGCGGGGATGTTAGCGTTGACGGGCTGTGCGTCCAAACTGGCGCAGCCGAATCAGTATTCGGGCTTTTTAAAAGATTATTCCAACCTGAAAGAAGCCACCACGGCCTCCGGCAAGTCGGAGCTGCGCTGGATCGACCCAAACTACAATCCGGCTAACTACGATAATGTCGTCTACCATCCGGTAACGTACTATCCGGTACCGAAGCCGACGACCCAGGTCGGTGAAAAGGCGCTGCAGGATATTCTTAATTACACCAACAAACAGCTCAAACAGGCCATTTCCGAGCGTAAACCGCTGGCTACCACCGCCGGCAAGCGTAGCCTTATTTTCCGCGGGGCGATCACCGGGGTGGACTCCAGCAAAGAAGGGCTGCAGTTCTATGAAGTGGTTCCGGTCGCGATGATTGTTGCCGGTACTCAGGCCGCCACCGGCCATCGTACGATGGACACCGACCTCTATTTTGAAGCCGAACTGATTGACGCCAGCACCAACAAGCCGGTGATCAAAGTGGTTCGTAAAGGGGAAGGAAAAACTCTGGCCAATGAAAACACGCCGCTGACCATCGAAACCATGAAGCAGGTAATCGATGATATGGCGGTCGACGCCGTCAAATTCGACCCTTCCCAGCGGTAATCTCGCCAGCGCCGTCTGCCGACGGCGCTGTTTTATCTTCCGCCGTTTCAGGCCAGCTTTCGGCGCAGCAGCAGCTGTTCCGGTTTGGCAAACATCACCAGATTACCCAACAGGATCAGCGCCAGTCCGATAACGGCGTTGCTGTGCCATACATAGCCTTCATAAACGGTGGAGATGGACAGGGCGACCAGCGGAAACAGCAGCGTACTGTAGGCGGCTTTGCTGGCGCCGATGCGTCCCACAAGGGTGAAATAGGCGCCGAAGGCGACAACTGAGCCGAACAGCGCCAGGTAAAGCAGGGCGCCAAGATAGCTGACGGTCCACTCCGGCATAAAATTATCCCCGCGGAGGAGTGCGATGGCGCCCATCACCAGCGTGCCGTACAGCATCGCCCAGCTGTTGGTGGTCAGCGTCTCCAGCCCCCGCCGCTGGTGACGAATACTGAACATATTGCCCAGCGAAAAGCCGTAAGTGCCCAGCGCGCTCAGACCGATCCCCCACAGTAGCGAAGCGTTCAGCCCGTTGGCCAGCAGGTCATCCCAGAACAGGGTGACGATACCGGCCAGACCGAGCGCGGCGGCAGCCCAGAAGCGTCCCGGCGGCTGCTGACGGAAGAAAAGAAAGCTGTTGATGGCGTTAAACAGCACCGCCATGGAAAAGATCACCGATTCCAGACCGGTGTTGATCCAGGCGGCGGCGGTATAAAAGCACCAGAAATTGAAGCAGAAGACGCAGCAGCCCTGCAGCAGGCAGCAGAGATGGTCCTTCGCGCCCAGCGGCCGCAGACGTCGCGTGACGAGCAGAATCGCCAGCATCGTGACGCTGGCCACGGCGAAACGCCAGAAAATCGATACCGGCGCCGCCACCGGCCCCTGCTGTAAAAAAATCGCAATCCACGTCGTTCCCCAGATAACGACAACGAGTGCATAAAGTAATGCGTTCACCCTGATTCTCCTCTGCCTGTTGAAGGGAGGAGTATGCCGCCTGCCGCAACCTGCGGCTTTCACCCGCTTGTTGTCGGCTTGCAAATTCTTGCGCTTATTTGTCTTTCGCCGGCGGTGAGGACTGGAAACCGCGCCGCAGTCTCCCTAGACTAGAGTTTTTCCAGACAGGACAGATGCGTGAAGGCGATGGGTTACGGGACGTTTGAAACATTACGGCGACAGAACGCGGTGCTGAAGGGCACCGTGGAGCTGAATTCCGGTATTCAACTGGCCGCCTGGTATAACAACTGCGATACCGTAACGGTACGCAGCGATCATCATACCTTAAGCCTGTACGTCGCCGATGGTTATGAAAGCTATCAAAAGACGCCGCACGGCTGGAAGAATGGCGGCGGCCCGGATCGCTTTTGCCTGATGCCGAAAGGCGATGAAAGCGTCTGGGATATCCGCGGCGATCTGTCGTTTGTCCATCTCTATTGTACCGATGCGCATCTGCGCCGCGTCGGGGAGGAGGTGTGGGATCGCAGCCCGGCGAACTTCACCCTGCAGGAGAAAACCTTTGCCAGCGATGACAAAATCACCACCGTGTATCGTCAGTTTTTGCTGGCTAATGACTGGCGACAGCCGGCGAACCAGCTGACCCTTAGCGCCGCCAGCAGTTTATTGCTCACCCATCTGATCCAGCACTATTCCACCGTGCAGTGGCGTTTGCCCTCGGTCACCGGGGGACTGGCGCCGGGGGTGAAGCGTCATGTGCTGGCCTGGATCGACGCTCACCTCGATCAGCCATTGACCCTGGCCGACCTGGCGCAGCAGGCGGGACTGAGTGAATTTCATTTTGCCCGTATGTTCCGCCAGTCGCTGAATATGGCTCCGCATCAATATGTGATGCAGCAGCGAATGGCGAAGGCGCAAAACCTGATCTGCCACAGCGCGCTGCCGCTCACCGAGATCGCTCTGGCCTGCGGTTTCAGCTCCGCCAGCCATTTCAGCCATCGGGTCAAAGCCGCCACCGGCCTGACGCCGACCCAGCTACGGGCGGCGCAGCGCGGATAGCACGCCGTAGCTCACTCCGCCGAGCACCACGCCCCAGAATGCCGAGCCAATTCCCGCCAGCGTCACGCCGCTGGCGGTGATCAGAAAGGTCAGCACCGCCGCGTCGCGCTCACTGGCCTGATGTACCGCCTGAAACAGACTACCGCCGATGGTGCCGAGCAACGCCAGGCCGGCCAGCATCTGGATCCATGCTGGCGGCAGGGCCGACATCAGCGCGGTGATCGATCCCCCGAACAGACCGGCCAGCAGATAAAAACCGCCTGCGGCCATGGCCGCCAGCCAACGCTGCTGCGGATCCGGGTGCGCCTCCGGGCTCTGGCAGATGGCGGCGGTGATCGCCGCAATACAGATCGAGTAGACCCCAAACGGCGCCAGCAGCAGCGCCAGCCCCCCGCAGACAACGATCAGCGCGGAGACCGGTACGGCATAGCCTGATGCCTGCAGGGTAGCGAACCCGGGCGCGTTCTGTGAGGCCATGGTCACGAGGAAGAAGGGCAGGCCGACGCTGAGCAGCAGCGCCGGGGTAAACTGCGGGGCGATCCATTCCGGCGCCACAAACGCCAGCGGCACAGCGGCGCTGGCCACCTCCCCGGAGGCCGCGGCAATCAGCGCCCCGGCAACCAGCGCGGCGACCACGGCGAAGCGGGGCCACAGCGCCTTACACAGAAGCCAGGCGGCGAGCATGCCGCCGCACAGCAGCAGATGATCCTGGAAGCCGGCGAAGGCCTGCAAACCGAAACGCAGCAGAATGCCGGCCAGCATCGCGGCGGCCAGCGAATGGGGAATGATTTTCATCAGCCGGGCAAACAGGCCGGTAACGCCGCAGAGGACGATCAGCGCATTGGCGAAGATAAATACCCCCACCGCCTCAGGGAGGGTCACCCCCTGCAGGCCGCTGACCAGCAGGGCGGCGCCCGGCGTTGACCAGGCGGTGAGCACCGGCACTTTTCGCCAGCCGCTCAGCGCGAGGGTGCTGACGCCCATGGCGAGGCCCAGGGCCGTCATCCAGCCGGCGATCTGCCCGGGCGTGGCGCCGGCGGCAGCGGCAGCCTGCCAGATGATGGCGGCAGAGCTGGCGTAGCCCACCAGCACGGCGACGAAGCCGGCGAACAGGCTGGGAAGCGGAACGGTAAACGAGCGCATAGTTTTCTCTTGTGCGTTATAACGTCCGATTACTCTATCATTGTGCGTTTTAGCGCACAAGGTTCCTGCGTGGTGAGGGCTGCGCACCGAGCCTCTTGTCGCAAACGGCCCGCGATGCCGCTAATCGCCCTGTTGAATCAGGCAAATGGAGGTATACTCTGGGCTGAAAAATCAGGAGGTAGGATGAATATTGCGCAACATCTGGCGGCCACCCTCAAAAATCTGCGTCAGCAGCGCGGCTGGAGCCTGTCGCGTCTGGCGGAAGAGACCGGGGTGTCGAAAGCCATGCTCGGGCAGATTGAGCGGAATGAATCGAGTCCGACGGTCGCGACGCTGTGGAAGATTGCCACCGGGCTGAACGTGCCGTTTTCGGCGTTTATCGTTCCGGATGACGGCGCGGCGCCCTCCGCGTTTGACCCGCAGCAGCAGGCGATGGTGGTGACCCCGGTCTTCCCGTGGGACCCGGAGTTGCGCTTTGATCATTTCTCGATAACCCTTGCTCCCGGGGCGCTGAGCGAATCGACGCCGCATGAGCAAGGGGTGATTGAGCATGTTGTCGTGATTAGCGGTACCCTGGATCTCTGCTTACAGGGGGAGTGGCACTCGCTGCAGGCGGGTGAGGGGCGGCGCTTCGCCGGCGATGCGGCGCATGCCTACCGGAACAGCGGCGCCCAGGCGGCTCATTTCCATTCGCTTATCCACTATCCAAAAGAAAAAACCGCGGGCGAACCCGCGGCCAGACAAGATGACTGATGATAACCACTCACAACGTGACGAGGAAAATCCGGAATACGTGATGACAGTACTCTGTACGGTGATTTGAGGGAAATATCTTTTCCTTCAATACTTTGCTGAAAACTGAAAATTCGTCGTCCCGCGACGGCGGAAAAGGTTTTCGTCTGCGCCCGGTTCTGACTACAATAGCCGCCATTTCGACCCCCTTATACTGGATAACAACACGCGTATGCGCCTGCACAATCATCGTCTTGAACTTCTTAGTCCTGCCCGCGACGTCGGTATCGCTCGCGAAGCGATCCTTCACGGCGCCGACGCCGTTTATATCGGTGGACCTGGCTTTGGCGCCCGCCACAACGCCAGCAACAGCCTGAGCGACATCGCCGGTCTGGTGCCTTTCGCCCATCGCTTCGGCGCCAAGGTCTTTGTGACGCTGAACACCATTCTGCATGACGATGAGCTGGAGCCGGCGCAGCGGCTGATTACCGACCTTTACGACGCGGGCGTCGATGCGCTGATTGTCCAGGATATGGGGATCATGGAGCTGGACCTGCCGCCGATCGAGCTGCACGCCAGCACCCAGTGCGACATCCGCAGCGTGGAGAAAGCAAAGTTTCTCTCAGACGCCGGTTTCAGCCAGATCGTGCTGGCGCGCGAGCTGAACCTCAGTCAAATCAAGGCCATCTACGATAATACTGACGCCACCATCGAATTCTTTATCCATGGCGCGCTGTGCGTGGCCTATTCCGGCCAGTGCTACATTTCCCACGCCCAGACCGGACGCAGCGCCAACCGCGGCGACTGCTCGCAGGCCTGCCGCCTGCCGTATACCCTGAAGGACGATCAGGGGCGAGTGGTGGCCTATGAAAAACATCTCCTGTCGATGAAAGACAACGACCAGACCGCCAACCTGGCGGCGCTGATCGATGCCGGGGTGCGCTCCTTCAAAATCGAAGGCCGTTACAAAGACATGAGCTACGTGAAAAACATCACCGCTCACTACCGCCAGATGCTGGACGCCATCATTGAAGACCGCGGCGATCTCGCGCGCGCCTCGGCAGGGCGCACCGAGCATTTCTTTATCCCGTCCACCGATAAAACCTTCCACCGCGGCAGCACCGATTACTTCGTTAATGCCCGTAAAGGCGATATCGGCGCCTTTGATTCGCCAAAATTTATCGGACTGCCGGTGGGCGAAGTGCTGAAGGTGGGTAAAGACCATCTCGACGTCGAGGTCAGCGAACCGTTAACCAACGGCGATGGCCTTAACGTGATGATTAAGCGTGAAGTGGTGGGCTTCCGCGCCAATAACGTGGAAAAAACCGGCGAAAATCGCTATCGGGTGTGGCCGAACGAGATGCCTGCGGATCTGCACAAAGTGCGCCCGCATCAGGCGCTCAACCGCAACCTCGATCACAACTGGCAGCAGGCGCTGCTGAAGACCTCCAGCGAACGCCGCATCGCCGTAGACGTCACCCTAAGCGGCTGGCAGGAGCAGCTGGTTCTCACCATGACCTGTGAAGATGGCGTCAGCGTGACCCACACCCTTGACGGGGAGTTCGCCGAAGCTAACCAGGCGGAGAAAGCGCTGGCCAACCTCCGTGACGGTGTCACAAAACTGGGGCAAACCATTTACTATGCGCGCGAGGTGCAGGTCAATCTGCCGCCGCTGTTTGTGCCCAACAGCCTGCTCAACCAGCTGCGGCGTGAAACGGCCGAAATGCTGGATGACGCGCGGCTCAACGCCTGGCAGCGCGGCACCCGTAAGCCGGTCTCTGTGCCGCCGCCGGTCTACCCGGAGACCCATCTCTCCTTCCTCGCCAACGTCTATAACCACAAGGCGCGGGCGTTCTACCAGCGCTATGGCGTGCAGCTGATTGACGCCGCCTATGAAGCGCACGAAGAGAAGGGCGATGTGCCGGTGATGATCACCAAACATTGCCTGCGCTTTGCCTTCAACCTCTGTCCGAAACAGGCGAAAGGCTCCATCAAGAGCTGGAAAGCCACGCCGATGCAGCTGATCCATGGCGATGAAGTGCTGACCCTGAAGTTTGACTGCCGTCCGTGCGAAATGCACGTGGTCGGCAAGATCAAAAACCATATCCTCAAAATGCCGCACCCGGGTAGCATCGTGGCCTCCGTCAGCCCGGACGAGCTGATGAAGACCCTGCCGAAGCGCAAAGGGGCCTGATCCGCGGCGACGCTACTGGCTGTGTGATGCCCGCGGTTTGCGGGCGTCCTGCCAGCGGTGGTGCTCGCGCAGGTCGGCGGCGTTCTCTTCGCACCGGCTGCGAAGCTCATCGCTATCCGCCTCGTGCAGCAGCTGCTGCTCGAGGCTCTGTACCGGAAAGTAATCGTGCCCCTGACGGTGGGCCAGCAGATGCCCGGAAAAAAGCGCGCACAGCAACAGCAGGGCGCTCATGCTTCTCCTCAACATACCTTTTCTCTGTGAATCAATGGCGTGGGTTTACTATGCCAGGCGCTGTGCAGGTTTTTTTCCCGGTTTATCAAAGAAGGGCAAGGGTTTGTCAATGTCTGCTGAAAGAGGGTGAAAAAAGCCTGGCGTAGAAGGCCAGGCGTGAGGGATTACGCTTTTGGCGGCAGTGGTTTCCCGCTGTGCTCACCGCCTTTTGGCGGCTGCTTACCACCATGCTGCGGTTGTTTGCCGTCTCGTTGCGGCTGCTTGCCATCATGCCGCGGCTGCTTGCCGTTGTGTTGCGCTTGCTTACCGTCGTGCTGGCCGTTTTTCGCCGCCGATTTACCCTGATGCTGCGCGCTTTTTTCTGGCGGCGGCGGTGGGTTGTCGGCAGCGAAAGCCCATGACGATATTCCCAGCGTCATCGCGGCAGACAGTAAAGCTAACTTCTTCATAGCAATATCCTTTCTTCTGATGTGTCCGCGTATTTCAGCAGGTAAAAGTGAAGACAAGATGGAGAACTCCGGATCCCGATTTCTCTGCATCCTGGTTCAAACTTTAAGACCCGCGGCGGTCATCAGCAGGCGAAACAGCAGGCTGATGGCGGCCAGCGTCAGCACGCTGCCTCCCTACAGCGCGATCAGCCACAGCAGACGTTTGGACCAGACGGTTTTCATCAATGATAACCCTCCCCTGGCTGGACTTTGCCGCGGAACACGTAATAGCTCCAGCAGGTATAGCCAAGAACAACCGGAATAATCAGCAGCGCGCCCACCAGCATAAAGCCCTGGCTTTGCGGCGGGGCGGCGGCCTGCCACAAGGTAATCGATGGCGGAATAATATGCGGCCAGATGCTGATCCCCAGGCCGCTAAAGCCGAGAAACACCAGGCCCAGCGTTAGGGTGAAAGGCGAGACATGGCGGTCGTGCAGAGGCAGTGTGCGCCACAGCCAGGCGCTAATCAGGAGCACCAGCAGCGGCACCGGCAGCAGGAAATAGAGATTCGGCAGGCTGAACCAGCGGGCGGCGATCGCCGGGTGCGCCAGCGGCGTCCACAGGCTGATGACGGCAAACACCGCCAGCAGGGCAACCAGCAACTGTCGCGACGCGCTGCGCATCCGCTGCTGCAGCGCGCCTTCGCTCTTCATCACCAGCCAGGTAGCGCCGAGCAGCGCATAGGCCACGCACAGCCCGAGTCCGCAAAACAGGCTGAACGGGGTCAGCCAGTCAAACATGCCGCCGCTGAAGGCGCGACCGCTGACGGTAAAACCGTCGATCACCGCTCCGACCACCACGCCCTGGCTGAAGGTCGCCAGCAGGGAACCGCCAAAGAAGGCGCGGTCCCAGAATGGCCGGTGCGACGGCGTGGCCTGGAAACGAAATTCAAAGGCCACGCCGCGAAAGATCAGGCCGATCAGCATCAGGGTCAGGGGGATCGACAGGGCGTCGATTATCACCGCGTAGGCGAGGGGAAAGGCGCCAAACAGACCGGCGCCGCCCAGCACCAGCCAGGTCTCATTGCCATCCCATACCGGGGCGACGCTGTTCACCATCACGTCGCGCTCTGTGCTGCCCCGGACCGTGCCGAACAGCATGCCAATGCCCAGATCAAAGCCGTCCATGACGATGTACATCAGCGTGGCAAAGACGATAATCACGAACCAGATCACCGATAATTCGATACCCATTAGCGGGACTCCTTCTGCAGATAACCTTCAGTAGCGGCGGACAGCGGGCGGGCTGGCGTACCGGTTGTCGCGGGTTGCACCTCCTGCGGCCCCTTGCGGATCAGGCGCAGCATGTAGCTGTAGCCGACCCCGAAGACGGCGCTGTAAACCACAATAAAGGTCAACAAACTGACCGACATATGCAGATCGCCGTGGGCGGAAACCGCCTCGGCGGTGCGCTGAACGCCATACACCACCCATGGCTGGCGGCCCACTTCGGTGGTCACCCAGCCGGCGAGAATCGCAATCAGTCCTGAGGGGCCCATCCACAGGGCAAAGCGCAGAAACGGCCGCGAGTGGTACAGCCGGTCGCCGCGGCGCAGCCACAGGGCCAGCGCCCCGAGCAGCAGCATCAGCATGCCGAGACCAGCCATCAGGCGAAATGACCAGAACACCACGGTGGAGTTTGGCCGATCCTCAGGGGCGAACTCCTTCAGCGCCGGCACCTGTTTATCCAGGCTGTGGGTGAGGATCAGACTGCCCAGCGCCGGGATCTCAAGCCCGTAGCGGGTGCGCTCCTGTTCCATATCTGGCCAGCCAAACAATAGTAACGGCGTCGGCTCGCCGGGCAGGTTTTCCCAGTGGCCCTCAATGGCGGCGATTTTTGCCGGCTGGTGTTTCAGGGTGTTCAGGCCATGCATATCGCCGATCAGCGCCTGGACCGGCGCGACCAGCAGCGTCATCCATAGCGCCATGGAGAACATCTTGCGGATCGCTGGCGACTGATTGCCGCGCAGCAGATGCCAGGCCGCCGAGGCGCCGACGAACAGCGCGCTGCTGAGAAATGCCGCCACCGTCATGTGCAGCAAGCGGTAGGGGAACGACGGGTTAAAGATCACCGCCAGCCAGTCGACGGGCACCACCTGACCATCGACGATCTCAAACCCCTGCGGGGTCTGCATCCAGCTGTTGGAAGCGAGGATCCAGAAGGTCGAGATGATCGTCCCCAGCGCCACCATGCAGGTGGCGAAAAAGTGCAGCCCCGGCCCCACGCGGTTCCAGCCGAAGAGCATGACCCCGAGAAAACCGGCTTCCAGAAAGAACGCCGTCAGGACTTCATAGGTCAGCAGGGGGCCGGTGATACTGCCCGCGAACTGCGAAAAACCGCTCCAGTTAGTGCCGAACTGATAGGCCATCACCAGCCCGGACACCACTCCCATACCGAAGTTGACGGCGAAGATCTTCGACCAGAAATGGTACAGCGAGCGCCAGGTGGGATTTTTGCTTTTCAGCCACAGGCCTTCGAGAACCGCCAGGTAGCTTGCCAGGCCAATGGTGATGGCGGGAAAGATAATATGAAACGAGACCGTAAAGGCGAATTGAATTCGCGCCAGATGGAATGCATCAAGACCGAACATGCAGGACTCCACAACAAAATTGATTCAGCGCAATTTTAGGTAGGGTGGCGGCAAGGGGGCAGAGGCAGTCGGTTCATTTTTTATCATAACAGTTGGCGGCTGTTATGATCTTTTTGCCGGTCTCCGGGGACCGCCAACATGGAAATCCCCCAAGGGAACAGCGTCATTTTTAACGCTGAAAGCAAAGCCAGATTGTTGGCCAGGAAAATATTAATAATCTATTTCACTGTATTATCGTAGTCTTACGGATCAGCTTAGACCTGTAGCTGCCCGGGAAAGCGCGGTCGTTTAATTTTTGTGAGCAATATCCTCTGATTACGACAGATATAGCATTTTATTATCTGTTCTTTATTAATGAATTTAACGTCTGCACACGTTTGCTAGTATGAGAATCAGTAAAAAGGATGAGTCAGTTAATTATGGATTAAATAATTTTAAATTGTCGTATTTAGCCGTGCTTTGTATTTTATTCTCAGGATATCAATAAAAGGGAATGGTCATGTCAGAAAAAGGATTACATAGCTTATGTATTACCATCGGTATCATGTTCATTTTTTGGTTATGCATCATATCGTTTTTTTGGACAATTTTCTCGTGAACCTTTCCTGCGGGCGTTCTGTGTGACCGGGTTGCGCTGTTTTACATAACAGTTACTTAAAAGTGTTAATTTATAACAACTGATATATGATAAAGGGAGGTTGCAGCAAGGAAAGGGTGACAATGAAAAAGTATCAACAGCTGGCGCAGCAGCTGACCGACCAGATCGCGCTTGGCGTCTGGTTGCCGGGCGATCGGCTCCCCTCGCTGCGCGAGCAGGTGGTCAGCAGCGGCATGAGCTTTATGACCGTCAGCCATGCCTATCAGCTACTGGAAAGCCAGGGGCGCATCGTCGCCCGACCGCAGTCGGGATATTACGTCGCTCCCCAGCCGGTGAAGCTTCGTCAGCCGGCGCAGCCTGCTCAGGTGACCCGCGATGAAGCGGTCGATATCAATACTTACATCTTTGAGGTGCTCCAGGCCAGCCGCCAGGCGTCAATGCTGCCCTTTGCCTCGGCCTTCCCGGACCCGCGTCTCTTTCCACTCCAGCAGCTTAACCGTTCGCTGGCGCAGGTGAGTAAAACCGCCACCGCCATGAGCGTGATTGAGAACCTGCCACCGGGCAACGCGGAGCTACGGCACGCCATTGCCCGGCGCTATGCCCTGCAGGGGATGAACGTCTCGCCCGACGAGATCGTCATTACCGCCGGAGCGCTGGAGGCGCTAAACCTCAGCCTGCAGGCGGTGACCGAGCCCGGCGACTGGGTGGTGGTGGAAAATCCCTGTTTCTACGGAGCCCTGCAGGCGCTGGAGAGGCTGCGTCTGAAGGCGCTGTCGGTGGCCACCGACGTCAAAGAGGGCATTGACCTGACGGCGCTGGAGGCGGCCCTGCAAAACTATCCGGTCAAGGCCTGCTGGCTGATGACCAACGGCCAGAACCCGCTCGGCTTCACCCTCAGCGCCGAAAAAAAAGCAGCGCTGGTGGCGCTGCTGGCGCGCTATGACGTGATGCTGATTGAAGATGATGTTTACAGCGAGCTCTACTTTGGCCGCGAGAAGCCGTTGCCGGCGAAGTTCTGGGATCAACAGGATATGACGCTGCACTGCAGTTCGTTTTCAAAATGTCTGGTGCCCGGCTTTCGCATCGGCTGGGTGGCGGCCGGGAAACAGGCGCGGCGGATCCAGCAGCTGCAGCTGATGAGTACGCTCTCCACCAGCTCGCCGATGCAGTTAGCCCTGGTGGATTACCTGTCGACCAAACGCTATGACGCCCATCTGCGCCGTCTCCGCCGCCAGCTGGCGGAACGTAAACAGCAGGCCTGGCAGGCGCTGCTGCGCCATCTGCCGCCGGAGGTCACTATCCATCACAGCGACAGCGGCTATTTTCTGTGGATCGAACTACCGGAAGGGGCCGACGCCAGCGTGCTGAGCGCCAGGGCGCTGGCGTCGCACATCAGCATCGCCCCGGGAAAAATGTTCTCCACCTCCGCCAGCTGGACCTCGTTTTTCCGCTTTAATACCGCCTGGGGCTGGGGAGAACGCGAAGAGCAGGGGGTGAAGCGCCTGGGCGAGCTAATTCGTGAGCAGCTTTCCTGATCGCTTTGACTATTTTTCGCCGCGATAAACAATCGCTAAAAATAAACGAAGATGGATTTTTATCGAGGCCGGTCATTATTTTACCGGCGCTCACCATAGGAAATACGCATACCCCTCCTTTTTCTCTAACTCGTTGTCTATAATCCATAAAGTCAGTCTTGTGTTGGCGATTTTTGCGTAATGCGTCCCGGGTCACAACCTGAATAAATTCCCCCGAGGGCGTTAATCCGCTGACTACCCTTATTTCAGGAGATATTTTTACGGCACGGCTGCCGCTAATTCCCTTGTGACAGGAGTAACACCTGATGAGCAAAAAATTGGCCCGTTGCAGCCTTTATGTGCTGGGGATGGCCTGCCTGACCGTCCAGGCGGCTGAGCCACTCACCTCGCTGGATAAACCGGAAGGGCGGCTGGATATTATTGCCTGGCCGGGGTATATCGAACGCGGTCAGACCGACAAGCAGTACGACTGGGTCAGCCAGTTTGAAAAGGAGACCGGCTGTCAGGTTAATGTGAAAACTGCCGCCACCTCTGACGAAATGGTTAGCCTGATGGCCAAGGGCGGCTACGATCTGGTGACTGCCTCGGGCGATGCTTCGCTGCGTCTGATCATGGGCAAACGCGTTCAACCGATTAACACAGCGCTGATTGCCGGGTGGCACACTCTCGACCCGCGCATTGCGCAAGGGGCATGGTTTAACGTCGGGGGCAAAGTTTACGGCACGCCGTATCAGTGGGGACCGAATCTGCTGATGTACAACACCCGCGTATTCCCGACGCCGCCGGACAGCTGGAGCGTGGTCTTCGTGAAGCAGGATCTTCCGGATGGCAAAACCAATCAGGGGCGGGTGCAGGCCTATGATGGCCCGATCTATATCGCCGACGCTGCGCTGTTTGTCAAAGCCACCCAACCGCAGCTGGGGATCGAAGATCCCTATCAACTGACCGAAACCCAGTACAACGCGGTGCTGAAGGTGCTGCGTGACCAGCAACCGCTGATCCACCGCTACTGGCATGACGCCACCGTGCAGATGAACGACTTCAAAAACGAAGGGGTGGCCGCCTCCAGCTCGTGGCCCTATCAGGCCAACGGCCTGAAGGCGGAAGGCCAGCCTGTCGCTACCGTATTTCCGAAGGAGGGGGTGACCGGCTGGGCGGATACCACCATGCTGCACAGCGAGGCGAAGCACCCGGTCTGCGCTTATAAATGGATGAACTGGTCGCTCACGCCGAAGGTGCAGGGCGATGTAGCGGCCTGGTTCGGCTCGCTGCCGGTGGTGCCTGAGGGCTGTAAAGCCAGCGCGCTGCTCGGAGAGAAGGGCTGTGAGACCAACGGCTATGACCAGTTTGCCCGCATCCACTTCTGGAAAACGCCGGTTGCCGAGGGGGGGAAATACGTTCCCTACAGCCGCTGGACGCAGGACTACATTGCGATAATGGGCGGCCGCTAAGGATCGGAGGCAAACAATGACGTACGCGGTCGAGTTTCAGAATGTATCGCGCCTGTATGGCGATGTGCGGGCGGTGGACGGGGTCAGCATTGGTATCCGCGACGGCGAGTTTTTCTCCATGCTGGGACCTTCGGGCTCGGGGAAAACTACCTGCCTGCGGCTGATTGCCGGTTTTGAGCAGCTCTCCGGCGGCACCATCCGGATCTTCGGTCAGCCGGCCAGCGAGCTGCCGCCCTGGCAGCGGGACGTCAATACCGTGTTCCAGGACTATGCGCTGTTTCCCCATATGTCGATCCTCGACAATGTCGCTTACGGCCTGATGGTCAAAGGCGTGGCGAAGAAAGCGCGCCATGCCCGCGCCCAGGAGGCGCTGGAGAAGGTGGCCCTCGGTTTTGCGCACCATCGCAAGCCCTCCCAGCTCTCTGGCGGTCAGCGGCAGCGGGTCGCCATCGCCCGGGCGCTGGTGAACCAGCCGCGGGTGCTGCTGCTCGACGAGCCGCTGGGCGCCCTGGATTTAAAGCTGCGCGAGCAGATGCAGGTGGAGCTGAAAAAGCTGCAGCAGTCGCTGGGGATCACCTTCATCTTCGTCACCCACGACCAGAGCGAAGCGCTGTCGATGTCCGATCGCGTGGCGGTGTTTAACAACGGGCGCATTGAGCAGGTGGATGCCCCGCAGGATCTTTATCTGCATCCGAAGACTGCCTTTGTCGCCGGTTTTGTCGGCACCGCCAACGTCTTTGAGGCCGAGGCGGCCCGGCGGCTATGCGGCCTGGCGGGCTGCTGGTCGCTGCGCCCGGAACATGTTCGCCTGCAGGGCGGCGGCGAAGTGCAGGTGCAGGGCGTGGTGCAGGCGGTACAGTATCAGGGGGCGGCAACGCGGATCGAGCTCCGGCTGGCGGATGGCGACAAGCTGCTGGTCAGCCAGGCCAATATCGACGGCGCGGCGGCGGCGAGCGTTCCGCGAGCCGGGCAAACGGTGCAGGCGTCATGGTCGCGCGCGGCGATGACCCCGCTGGAAAGCGGAGGCTGAGATGACCATGGCGATTGTTCCTGCGCAGGCCGGACGCGTATCGGGGATCTTCTGGCGCCGGCCGGCGCTGGGCCTGTTTTTGCTGCTGCTTGGGCCGTTGATGTGGTTTGGCATCGTCTATCTGGGATCGCTGCTGACCCTGCTGTGGCAGAGTATCTATACTTTTGACGACTTCACCATGTCGGTGACCAGCGACTTCACGCTGGCCAATCTGCAGGCGCTGTTCAACCCTGCCAACTACGACATTATCGTTCGCACCCTGGTCATGGCGCTGTGCGTGACGCTGGCCAGTGCTCTGCTGGCGCTGCCGATGGCCTGGTATATGGCGCGCTACACCAGCGGCAAAATGAAGGCCTTCTTTTATATCGCGGTCATGCTGCCGATGTGGGCCAGCTATATCGTCAAAGCCTACGCGTGGGTGCTGCTGTTAGCCAAAGATGGCGTGGCGCAGTGGTTTCTCGGCCATCTCGGGCTGGAAGGGGCGCTGAACGCTCTGCTGACCGTCCCGGCGGTGGGCGGCAACACCTTATCCACCTCCGGACTCGGACGCTTCCTGGTCTTCGTCTACATCTGGCTGCCTTTTATGATCCTGCCGGTGCAGGCGGCGCTGGAGCGTATCCCTGGCTCTTTGCTGCAGGCCTCGGCCGATCTTGGCGCCGCCCCGCGGCAGACCTTCCGCTACGTGGTCCTGCCGCTGGCTATTCCCGGGATTGCCGCCGGGTCGATCTTCACCTTTTCGCTGACGCTGGGCGATTTTATCGTGCCGCAGCTGGTCGGCCCGCCGGGGTACTTTATCGGCAATATGGTTTACTCGCAGCAGGGGGCGATCGGCAATATGCCGATGGCGGCGGCGTTTACCCTCGTGCCGATCGTGCTGATTGCCCTTTATCTGGCGTTCGTGAAACGTCTGGGAGCCTTCGATGCACTCTGAACGCGCACCCTGGTATCTGAAACTGGCGACATGGGGCGGGGTGGTCTTTCTCCACTTTCCGCTGCTGATCATCGCCATCTATGCTTTTAATACGGAAGATGCCGCCTTCAGTTTTCCGCCGCAGGGGCTGACGCTGCGCTGGTTCAGCGAGGCGGCAGGGCGCAGCGATATTCTGGAGGCAGTGACGTTGTCACTTAAAATTGCCGCCCTGTCGACGGCCATCGCCTTAGTGCTTGGCACGCTTGCTGCAGGAGCCCTGTGGCGGAGCACCTTTTTTGGTAAGAACGCGGTGTCGCTACTGCTGCTGCTGCCCATCGCCCTGCCGGGGATTATTACCGGCCTGGCGCTCCTGACCGCCTTTAAAGCGGTCGGCCTTGAGCCTGGGCTGCTGACCATCGTGGTGGGGCACGCGACCTTCTGCGTGGTGGTGGTGTTTAACAACGTCATCGCCCGCTTCCGCCGGACCTCCTGGAGCCTGGTGGAGGCCTCGATGGATTTGGGGGCGACCGGCTGGCAGACCTTTCGCTACGTGGTGCTGCCCAATCTGGGATCGGCGCTGCTGGCGGGCGGGATGCTGGCATTCGCCCTGTCATTTGATGAAATCATCGTCACGACTTTTACCGCAGGGCATGAGCGAACTTTGCCGTTGTGGTTACTGAATCAGCTGGGGCGGCCGCGAGATGTGCCCGTCACCAACGTTGTCGCGCTGTTGGTGATGCTGGTAACAACGATACCAATCTTAGGGGCCTGGTGGCTCACCCGCGACGGCGATAACGTCGCCGGAAACGGGAAATAAAACCATGAAACAGGATAATGCTATGCAACACAACCTCTTGATAAACGGTAAGTTAGTGGCAGGTGAAGGCGAGAAGGTGCCGGTATACAACCCTGCGACCGGCGATGTGATCCTGGAGATTGCCGAAGCGACAGCGGCCCAGGTGGATGCCGCCGTTGAGGCGGCGGATCGGGCGTTCGACGCCTGGAGCCAGACGACGCCGAAAACGCGCGCGGAATGCCTGCTGAAGCTGGCGGATGCCATCGCGGCGCAGGCGGAGTCCCTGGCGCAGCTGGAGTCGCTGAACTGCGGCAAGCCGCTGCACTGCGTGCTTAACGATGAGATGCCGGCCATTGCGGACGTTTTCCGCTTCTTCGCCGGCGCCGCCCGCTGCCTGCCGGGAATGGCGGCCGGAGAGTATCTGGAAGGGCATACCTCGATGATCCGTCGCGACCCGGTGGGCGTGGTGGCCTCCATCGCGCCGTGGAACTATCCCCTGATGATGGCGGCCTGGAAGCTGGGCCCGGCGCTGGCGGCCGGCAACTGCGTGGTGCTAAAACCCTCCGAGATCACCCCGCTGACGGCGCTGAAGCTGGCAGAGCTGGCAAAAGATATTTTTCCGGAAGGGGTGGTCAACGTACTGTTCGGCCGCGGCAAAACGGTGGGCGATCCGCTGACCGCCCACGCGAAGGTGCGAATGGTTTCCCTGACCGGGTCGATTGCCACCGGCGCGCATATCATCGGCCATACCGCCTCGTCGATTAAACGTACCCATATGGAGCTGGGCGGTAAGGCGCCGGTCATCGTCTTTGACGACGCGGATATCGATGCGGTGGTGGATGGCGTTCGGACCTTCGGGTTTTACAACGCCGGCCAGGACTGTACGGCCGCCTGCCGGATCTACGCCCAACAGGGTATTTATGAGCAGCTGGTGGAGAAGCTCGGGGCGGCGGTGGCCAGCCTGAAAATGGGGGCGCCGGAGGATGCCGCCACCGAGCTGGGACCGCTGAGCTCGCTGGCCCATCTTGAGCGCGTTAGCGCCGCGGTGGAAGCCGCAAAGGCGCTACCGCATATTAAAGTGGTGACCGGCGGCAATCGGGCGGACGGCGCGGGCTATTATTTCCAGCCGACGCTGCTCGCCGGCGCCCGGCAGGAAGACGCCATCGTGCAGCGCGAAGTGTTTGGCCCGGTGGTCAGCGTGACGCCTTTCAGCGATGAAGCGCAGGCCCTGAGCTGGGCAAATGACTCCCAGTATGGTCTGGCCTCTTCGGTGTGGACGAAAGATGTTGGCCGCGCCCACCGGCTCAGCGCCAGGCTGCAGTACGGCTGCACCTGGGTCAACACCCATTTTATGCTGGTGAGTGAAATGCCGCATGGCGGTCAGAAGCTGTCGGGCTATGGGAAAGACATGTCGATGTACGGCCTTGAGGATTACACCGTGGTCCGCCATGTGATGGTTAAACATGGCTAACGGATTGACCCATAAGCGGCAACGAATGATTACGCAATGGGTGTGTTAGTTCGCTAATAGTCACGATGGCAAAAATGGTTAAAACTCGCGGCGGGGAATGTGAGATTATTCTGATACCCCTTCAAGAGCTAAGCCATCGTGAGTGCCGGAGATAAGCGCCGGATGGGGTTCGCCAGTCACCCTGGGCGCGTCGCGCCCGGCGGGTGAGGCGGCAACGTCGCGGTTTGCGACCCAATACCGGCCCCTGCCTGATGGCAGGGGCTTTTTTTATGTCCGCACTAAGCCAGGAAGAGGAGTATGCCAGCGATGCTGGCGCAGGAAGGAAGTCGCGTTAACTGTGTTCAGCGCTTGGTTTTTTTGCTCGGCAAGCTGGCGCTGCGACGGTCCCGTATATAGGAAATAAGATTATACACCGCCGCGACCAGCAGGATCAGCGCGATGACCAGGGTGATGATTCCGGACATATCCACCTCGAAATATAAAAGCGCACAGCGCTAAAAACATTACCAATAGTTATGAATGTAAGTATTCTCTGAAGAGAAGGCAAATGATATTTGTTGTCATTTAGCGCTATTGGGGGCCCTAGCCAGCGAGGCCTGACATGAAAAGGTTAAGTTACAACGGCTTGTAGCCGCCTTTTATCTTATTAAGATCCAGCGCCTGCGCGGTATATCGCATTTTCGGCCAACGCGCGATAATCTTTTGGTTTGCGATTGGCGAAATATTATCTTTATCAGACGAATCAGATTGCGCTGAACAGAAACTATTTCACGACGATAAATAAGGCTTTTATATTTACGGTTAACGGGTAATATTTATTCGCAATATTTAATAACCGGCGCGTCAATCCGCCATACGCGCCAGCGCGGTGGCGCACGCTCCCGGGTTTGACTTTCCGCCGCCGCTCATGCGATCATTTCACGCATATTCGGTTTTAACGTTGATGTCGCTGTGAAAATTTTTGCTTTTATTCTGCTGGCTGTCGGCACCGTGGCGCTGAGCTATGGTAACGCGCCAGCAAAACGTATTCAGGGCTGTGAGAGCGCGGGAGTGGGGCAGGCCGTTTGCGCCGCCGCCGAATGGGATAGTGAGAAAGTGAATGTTTTGCCTCATTATAACCCTGCGCTAAACAAGGTTATTTTCGCAGGCCACTCAGCCCGTATTGTTTATGACCCTAATATAGGCGCGAGCCTCCGCACCTAAAAAAGCAGCCCAGAGGGCTGCTTTTTTAGGTTTCGTTGCTGAGTAAAATGATTAAAACCAGCCAAATCTCACCGACAGCAGGCTGATAAGCGCGAACGCGGCGCAGACATTAATCATAACGACGGTCTTGCTGGAGACATCCATAACGCCACCTTAATGAGTAAGTCCCTAAAGGTATAGTACGGCGGGCGCGGTTGCGCTATCGGATTAAGACGAATCGGGCTTTGTTCTGAATATTCAGCCCGATTCTGAATTTGTTATACAGATATCTCTGAATCACGACGTCATGGCAGATAATTATCCCACCATGGAACGCTCCTCAGGGAAGGAAAACGAAGAATGACGTTATATCAAAAAATGTTGGTGTTTTACGCCATTATGGGCGTGATCTGCGCCGTAATTAGCTGGTTTTTAACCAAAGAGAGCCGGGTGATCCGCCTGCTGGCGGCCCTGTTGATCGGCGCCACCTGGCCGTTCAGCTTCCCGATGGCGCTCCTCGTCTCGCTGTTTTAACGCTCCGGCGGCGGACGACAGAAAAGGGTGGCGGCAAGGATAAGGTTACTGTATAAAAACACAGTAACCTTATCATGGAGGCAAACAGGTGAACGGTTTCTTTTCGTCCGTCGCAGGCGCCACATTGCGTTGGCTCGATCTTCCGGGAGAGGGGCTTCCGCTGGTGTTTATCCACGGCCTCGGCTGCGCGTCATCTTACGACTACCCCCGCGTCGCCAGCGCCCCCGCGCTCAACGGGCGGCGCAAAATACTTATCGATCTACCGGGCTTCGGCTACAGCGATAAACCGCACGACTTTAGTTACAACATACATAGACAAGCGCAAGCGGTGGAGCAAGTCCTCGACCACCTGCGCCTGCAGCGCTTCGCGCTGTACGGGCATAGCATGGGGGGAAGCATCGCCATTGAAGCGGCAGGGTTGCTGGCGGAGCGGGTGACGACGCTGCTGGTTTCTGAACCCAACCTGTTCGCCGGAGGCGGCGAGTACAGCAGGCGCATAGCGGCGCAGTCAGAGGCGGCCTTTATCGCCGAAGGTTACGCCAGGATGCTGGCGGAAGAGCGCTCGCCCTGGGCCGGCTGTTTGCAAAACAGCGCCCCCTGGGCCGTCTGGCGAGCCGCCAGCAGCCTGATACATGGCAGCAATACCCCCTGGTTTACTCAGCTCTGCCAGCTGCGCTGTCAGAAGATACTGATCGTCGGCGAGCAGTCGCTCCCTTATGCGGATATCGAACGGGTAGAGGCGCAAGGGATCCCGGTCGGGATTGTGCCCCACGCGGGGCACTCAATGGCGTGGGAAAACCCGGAAGGGCTGGCGCAGCTCATCGCCAGCCACGGCTAAGGGGGAGTCAGCGTCAGAATGGCAGTTCGCGAGGCTGGGTCTGGAGCGTTATCCAGCGCAGCTCGGTAAATTCCGCAATCCCGGCCCGACCGCCGAACCGGCCATAGCCGGAGGCTTTGCAGCCGCCAAACGGCATTTGCGCTTCATCATGAACGGTTGGGCCATTGATATGGCAAATGCCGGTTTGCAGACGTTGCGCCAGGTTCCACGCTCTGGCGCTGTCGCGGCTGTAGACCGCAGCGGAAAGGCCATAGTCGCTGTCGTTGGCTACCGCCAGCGCCTCTTCATCGTTATTAACGCGAATAATCGCTTTTACCGGGCCGAAGGACTCTTCGTTCCACAGCCGCATCTCGCGGGTGACGCCGTCCAGCAAGGTAGGCGCCATGTGGGTATCGCTGGCTTTACCGCCGGTCAGCAGGCGGGCGCCTTTGGTTAAGGCATCGTCGATTAACGCGTTGCAGCGGGTAACGGTGTTCATGTCGACCACCGGGCCGGTCAGACTGGCGGGGAGAGAAGCGGCGCGCCTGGTCAGCAGAGGGATAAAGCGCTCCGCCACGGCGTTGTCGACAATAATGCGCTCGGTGGACATGCAGATCTGTCCGGCGTTGGCGAAGGCGCCAAAAATGGCGCCCGCCGCCGCCTGCTCAATGTCGGCATCGTCGAGGACCAGCAGCGGCGCTTTGCCACCGAGCTCCAGCACCGCCGGTTTCAGATACTGCCCGCAGGTGCGGGCGATAATCCGCCCCACCGGCGTGGAACCGGTAAAGTTGACGCGCCGCACCGCCGGATGGGCGATCAGCGACTCCACCAGCGCCGGCGCGTCTTGAGGCGCGCAGGTAAGATAGTTCACCACGCCCGGCGGGAAGCCCGCCGCGTCGAGGGCGTCGATAATCAATCCTTGTGTAGCCGGAGAGAGCTCAGCGCCCTTGAGGATCACCGTGTTGCCGCAGGCCAGCGGCGTCGCCAGCGCCCGGGTGGCAAGGATCAGCGGCGCGTTCCACGGCGCCATGCCCAGCACCACGCCGGCACCCTGGCGGACCCCCATCGCCAGATTGCCCGGCACGTTGGATGGAATGATCTGCCCTTCGATCTGGGTGGTCAGCGCCGCCGCTTCGCGCAGGATATCGGCCGCCAGATGGACGTTAAATCCCGCCCAGTGGGCGGTGGCGCCGGTCTCCGCCGCCATGGCGGCGATAAATTTAGCTTCCCGCAGCAGCATATGCTCCGCCGCGTCGAGCAGTAAGCGTCGCCGTTCCGCCGGGGATGTATCGCGCCACTGCGGGAAGGCGCTGGCCGCGGCCTCGACGCAGCGTTTACCGTCGGCGAGGCTGGCGGCAGCGGCAACCGAGGCGACGTCGTCGTGGGCAGGGTGGCGCCGGGTAAAGGTCCGACCGTCTTCGGCATCGTGCCACTGGCCGTCAAGGTACAGATTGCAGGTGATTGTCATGGGGGTAACCTCTTGTTCTGCGGTTCCTCCAGTGTACCGGTCGCGGCTGGCGGCGAGCGTGAGCGGGGCGGTTATCGCACATTTTTTTGCCGGAATTGTGCGTAGCTCACAACATCCCAACCGTACCTGGCGCAAAAAGCAGCGCGACGCCGATTAAACCAGCAAATTCAGCGCGATTGGCATAAGGTGATAGCCATTGATTATTTGCCGGGGGCCAGGGGCTGTGCTGTTATTACGGTTCTTATAATCAATAATCAGGGCTTATAACCATGTCTACAGGGAAAACCACGCTGGCGCTGCTGCTGAGCGCGCTGCTGCCGGCCAGCGCCGCATGGGCCGCGGGCAATGACACGCTGGTCTATTGCTCAGAGGCCTCCCCGGAGTCCTTCAACCCGCAGATCGCCAGCTCCGGCCCGTCGTTCGTCGCCAGCTCGCAGGTGCTGTATAACCGTCTGGTCACCTTTGACCCGGTGAAGAACACGCCGATCCCGTCGCTGGCCACCGAGTGGCATGTCTCTGAAGATGGCAAAACCTGGACCTTCACGCTGCGTCAGGGGGTGAAGTTCAACAGCAATAAATTCTTCAAACCGACCCGCGATTTTAACGCCGACGACGTCCTGTTTTCGGTACTGCGCCAGATGGATCCTCAGCATCCTTATCACAAGGTGTCGCAGGGGAACTATGAGTACTTCCACGATGTGGGCCTCGATAAGCTGATTAAGTCGGTGAAAAAGGTCGATGACTATCACGTCCAGTTTGTGCTCAATCAGCCGAACGCGGCGTTTCTTGCCGACTGGGGAATGGACTTCGCCTCTATTCTGTCGGCGGAATATGGCGAGGCGATGCTGAAGAAAGGAACGCCAGAAAACGTCGATAACTGGCCTGTCGGCACCGGACCCTATGCTCTGCAGCAGTATAAAGTGGATTCGCAAATCCGCTATATCGCCAATCCCCACTACTGGGAAGGCGAGGTGCCGACGAAGCACCTGATCTTCTCCATCACGCCGAACGTCGAGACCCGGCTGGCTAAACTGCAGACTAACGAGTGCCAGATTATTCCAGCGCCTTCGCCGGTACAGTTCCCGGTGATCAAGGGCAACAACGATCTGACGCTGCACGCCGTCGAGGCGCTGAACGTCGGCTATCTGGCGTTCAACACCGAGAAAAAACCGTTTGATAATGTGCTGGTGCGCCAGGCGTTAAACTACGCCACCGACAAACAGGCCATCGTCAGGGCGGTGTTCCTCGATTCCGGTACGGTGGCGAAGTCGCCGATCCCATCCACCATGCTCGGGTATAAAAAAGACCTCCCGGACTACGACTACGATCCGCAGAAAGCGAAGGCGCTGCTCAAACAGGCGGGTCTGGAGCAAGGGGCGGAAGTGACCCTGTGGTCGATGCCGGTTCAGCGGCCCTACAACCCGAACTCAAAACGCATTGCTGAAATGATCCAAAACGACTGGGCGAAAGTCGGGGTGAAAGCGAAGATCGTCAGCTATGAGTGGGGCGAATACCTGGCCGGCATGCGTAAAGGCGAACACGACAGCGCCCTGTACGGCTGGATGTCAGACAATGGCGACCCGGACAACTTTGCCGGCACGCTGCTCAGCTGTGATAATATCCAGACCGGCTCTAATGCCGCCCGCTGGTGCGATAAGTCGTATGACGCGCTGGTGAAGAAAGCCCTGCTGGTGAGCGATCCGCAGGCGCGCGCCAAACTCTACGAACAGGCGCAAGAGATCTTTTACCAGCAGGCGCCGTGGATCACCCTGGCGACCGGCAAGACCTTCTATGCCACCCGCAGCAACGTCAGCGGCTACACTGTGAGCATGATGGGGAGCGATTTTTCCAAAGCGAAGCTGAATTAAGTGAAAGGAGAACAGAATGGCACATCTGGATGAGGTCATCGTTAAAGTCGATGACATCCTTGCCGAGGGCGTTATCGCGCATATGAATGAGCTGCTGATCGCCCTGAGCGATGACGCGCAGCTCAGTCGTGAGGAACGCTATACTCAGCAGCAGCGCCTGCGCACCGCCATCGCTCACCATGGGCGACAGCATCAGGAAGAGCAGGACGCGCGCCGCGAGCAGTTGACCAAAGGCGGCGCGATCCTCTGAACAGGCGCTCAGAACTGGCGTCTGGCCACCAGCCAGGCGCCCACCACCAGCATCACCGCGCCGCATAATGGCCCGATCAGCGCCCGCAGCGGTACGCCGTGGGCGCGAATTAAATCCATGATCAACCCGCCGACCAGCTGGCTGGCCACCAGTACCGCGATGGTGGTGGCTGCGCCCACGGTCTGATAGCCGCTGATGCTGGCGAAGACGAAAAAGGATCCCAGCATGCCGGGGATCAGCGTCCACCACTTCACGTTCAGGGCCAGCTCATGAAAGCCGGCGACGCCCTGGCGCAGCAGCAACAAGGTCACGAAAATAACGATACCTACCAGCGAATTGAGCAGCATGGCGATGAGGATCGTCGACACCGACTGGGTGATGCGCACCATCAGGGTGTTCTGCACCACCAGGCCTACGCCGGCGGCCACCAGAAAGGCGAGGGTAAGCGACCCATTCATGCCTGGCCGTCCGGGTCCTGGCGCGCATCAAGCTGCAGCTGCATAAAGGTCAGATCCAGCCAGCGACCAAATTTGGTTCCCACCTGCGGCATCTGCCCGGTGGTGATAAAGCCTAGCGTTTCATGCAGGTGCAGCGAGGCGTGGTTCTGCGACTCGATCCCGGCGACCATCACATGTTTATTCAGCCGACGCGCTTCGGCGATCAAGGCGACCAGAAGTTTGCGGCCCAGGCCTTTCCCCTGGTGCTCGGGGTGAACGTACACCGAATGCTCCACGGTGTGGCGAAAGCCGTCAAACGCGCGCCAGTCGCCAAAGGAGGAATAGCCGGTGATGACGCCGTTTTCCTCGCTCACCAGCACCGGAAAGCCTGCCAGCTGGCGGGCTTCAAACCATGCGATGCGGTTGTCGGTATCCACGGTTTTGTCATTCCAGATAGCGGCGGTATGCACGACGGCGTGGTTATAGATCTCGGCGATCGCCGCGCAATCGTCTTTAATGGCAGGGCGGATGGACATAGCAAACCTCAGTTTTTCGTACACTATAGTAGTACGATATTATTACAATAATGAACGCCACGCTGTCATCCGTTTTCAGCAAATTTTTTCCTGATGGGCCAGGGGTTATGCGGCCCGACGGGCGGTTGTGTAATGCCTGCGCGCACACTATAGTGTTACGTTATGAATACTATAGAAGACAACCTCAATCAGCGTATCAGCGCGCGCATCCGCATCGAGCGCGAATCCCGTGGCTGGTCGCTGAACGACCTGGCCGAACGGGCGGGCGCCTCGCGGGCGATGATCCATAAAATCGAGCGCGGCGAAAGCAGCCCGACGGCGTCGATGCTGGGCCGCCTTTCCGGCGCCTTCGGCATCAGTATGTCGACCCTGATCGCCAGGGCGGAAATGCAGGAAGGCAAGCTGCTGCGTTTTGCCAGCCAGCCGGTATGGCACGACCCGCAAAGCCACTATCTCCGCCGCCACGTTTCGCCGCGCAGCGATCTGCCCATTGACCTGGTGCAGATCGAGCTGCCGCCCGGCAGCGATGTGCCGATGCCGGCTTCGTCCTATGCGCTGGCCCGCCAGCTGATCTGGCTGCAGCGGGGCGAGCTGGTGTTCCTGGAAGGGAATACCCGCCACGAGATGCAGACCGGGGACTGTCTGGAGCTCGGCCCACCGAACGACTGCCGCTTTATCAATGAATCCGCAGAGACCTGCGTCTATCTGGTGGTGCGCCTTAATCAATCGCCATCCGGCTCTTAATGATAAAGCGCATTGCGCATAAAGCAGCTAGCCTCAGTACTGTCTGCTAACAAGAGGAGTTTGCTATGTCAGAACAACCGCAACGCCATCGCCGCTGGGTACTGGCTTCCCGTCCCCATGGTGAACCGACGGCAGAGCATTTCCGCCTGGAAGAGAGCGAGGTGCCGACGCCGGGGCCGGGTCAGGTTCTGCTGCGTACCGTTTATTTATCGCTGGATCCCTATATGCGCGGGCGGATGAGCGACGCGCCGTCCTATTCACCGCCGGTGGCCATCGGCGCGGTGATGGTGGGCGGGACCGTGAGTCGCGTCGTGACCTCGCAGCATGATGATTTTCAACCCGGCGACTGGGTGCTGGGCTACAGCGGCTGGCAGGATTATGAGCTTTCCGACGGCAGCGGACTGGTGAAGCTGGGGGACAACCCGCAGCACCCGTCCTGGTCGCTGGGGGTGCTGGGGATGCCGGGCTTCACCGCCTACATGGGATTACTGGACATTGGCCAGCCGAAGCCGGGTGACACGCTGGTGGTCGCTGCGGCCACCGGGCCGGTGGGCGCTACGGTCGGACAGATCGGCAAAATTAAGGGCTGCCGTACCGTCGGCGTCGCCGGCGGCGCGGAGAAATGTCGCTATGCGGTTGACACCTTAGGCTTTGATGTCTGCCTTGACCATCGCGCGGCGGACTTTGCCGAACAGCTGGCCCAGGCCTGCCCGCAGGGCATTGACGTTTACTACGAAAACGTCGGCGGCAAGGTTTTTGACGCGGTGCTGCCGCTGCTCAACACCGCGGCGCGGGTTCCGGTCTGCGGACTGGTGAGCGGCTATAACGCCACCGGTTTGCCGGACGGGCCGGACCGTCTGCCGCTGCTGATGGCGACCATCCTCAAGAAACGCATTCGGATGCAGGGCTTTATTATCGGCCAGGATTATGGGCATCGGATCGCGGAATTCCAGCAGCAGATGGGGCGCTGGGTGCAGGAGGGTAAAATTAAATATCGCGAACAGCTGATCGACGGTCTGGAGCAGGCGCCGCAGGCGCTGATCGGCCTGTTGAAAGGTGAAAACTTTGGTAAGGTGGTGATCCGCGTGTCGGCGGATGACTAATACGCCGGGTATAGCCTGAACGCGCCTCTCTCCCGGCCGGGAAGAGAGGCGCTGCATGAATATCAGGCGTAAAAGGCTAACCGCTGGGCGAGCAGATCGACAAAGGCTTCGCGGTCCACATCCTGCATCAGGGTGGTATTGGGCGGATTGCCGGTCAGATGGTAGTAATCGACCACCGTCATCCCCTGGGTATATTTGCCTTCCGTTTCCACGCCGACCCAGCGCTCGATAGTGGTAAAGAGCTCCGGCTTGAGGAGCCAGGCGATGGTGCAGGGGTCGTGCAGCGGCGCGCCGTCGAAGCTCCACTTTTCGTCCTTATGGTAGGCCATAAAGAAGTCGAGCAGTTCGGCGACGATGGTCGATACCGGATTGCCAATCTGGCGGAATCGCTCAATATCCGCAGGAAGGATCTGCGCCCGGTGGGTGACATCCAGGCCTGCCATCACCACCGGGATCCCCGACTGAAAGACCATCTCCGCCGCCTGCGGATCGACGTAGATATTAAACTCCGCCGCCGGCTGCCAGTTGCCCAGCCCCATAGCGCCCCCCATGATCACGATGCGGGCGATCTTCGCGTGCAGCTCAGGATGGCTGGCGAGCAGCAACGCCACGTTCGTCTGCGGCCCGGTGGCCACCAGCGTCACCGGCTCCTGACTTTCGCGCAGCACCCTGGCCATCAGCTCGACGGCGGTGCAGTTTTGCGGCGCAAAGGCCGGCTCCGGCAGGTTCGGGCCATCCAGTCCGCTTTCCCCGTGCACGTTATCGGCAATGATCAGATCGCGCATTAACGGCTTCCACGCGCCGCCGGCGACCGGAATATCCGCGCGGTTCAGCAGGGTCAGCATACGCAGCACGTTGCGCAGAGTCTTCTCCGGGGTCTGGTTGCCTGCGGAGGCGGTGACGGCTTTCACCTCCAGCTCCGGCGAGGCGAGGGCGAGGACCAGGGCGATCGCGTCATCATGTCCCGGATCGCAATCAATCATTATTGGCAGTGCCATAGCAGCTCCTTGTTGGCGTTGTTCTGTGACCAGACTAACGCTGCGGCGAGAGGCAGACGAGAAAGTGTGCAGAATAGTGTGATGGCTAGCACGGTTGCAGGGGCAATCGCGCGGTGAGTCGCGGCGGTCCTGCATCATCATGCCTCGCCTTGCGATGGCGCAAGCTAGCGTCCTGCGCGGCGCGATAGAATAAAAATCGCTAATCCTTACGGATATTAATGGTTTGCTTTTCGGCGAGCGGATTCTTATCCTTAAGAAAACTCAAGAGGTTATGACGATGAAAGATGTAGTAGATAAATGCAGCACCAAAGGCTGCGCCATTGATGTCGGGACAATTATTGATAACGAGGACTGCGTCTACCGGGCTGAGAAATTATTCCCGAGCCGCGAGGAAGCGGAGTCAACCGTAGCCGCCGTTCGCGAGCGTGCCGCCGCGGCGGCGCCGGCCAGTGAACCACCGCAGGTTGACTACACGCTCGCCGCCGCCGGCGACGAGGTGAAACTCGATCTGTCCATCGCCTTCTCCTGCCAGGCGGAAAAGATCATTTTCGAATTGTCCCTGAGAAACCTGCTTTAATCAGCGCCTCGGGCGCCAGCGCCTGAGGGTAACGCCTTCGCCCGCCGGTCCGCGGGCGAAGCCGGGCGTTACTCGAAGCGCCAGGCGAGGTTCAGCCCGATACCGTAGTTGCGTCCCGGCGCGGGCTCGTAGTAGCGTCCGTTGGACTCGTTAACGATGACGGACCCGACGTATTCGCGGTCGAACAGGTTGTCGACCCGGCCGAACAGATCCATATCCATCCTGCCATAGCTCCACTTATAGCCGGTCGTCAGGCCGACCACCGTCCAGGAAGGGGCTTTGGCGGTGTTTTCGTCATTCGCCATGATGTCGCTCATGTAGCGAATATCGCTCCCGGCGTACCAGCCCTGCTCCGGCTGATAGCCGAAGGAGGCGTAACCCATATTGCGCGCGATCCCCGGAATACGGTTGCCGTTGCAGCTGGCGTCGCCGCAGACATTGGTGCGATAGGTCGCGTCAAGCCAGGTCCAGGCCGCCTTCAGGCGCCAGCTCTCGCCAAACTGCTGATCCAGTCCCAGCTCCATCCCCTGACGACGGGTCTTGCCGGCGTTTTTATAGCTGGTGCGCCCGCCGCTGCTGCTGTCGACAACGATCTCATTATCGGTATCGGTCTGGAACAGGGCGGCGGTGAGCAACCCATTGCCGATCCGCGTCTTGCTGCCGATCTCCACCGTGTCGTTGGTGGAGGGCTTCAGGCCGAAATTGAGACCGCTCTGGTTATCGGCGCGGTATGACAGCTCGTTAATGGTCGGCGTCTCGAAGCCGCGGCCAGCGGAGAGGTAAACGTTCCAGGCGTCGGTCAGGGCATACTTCAGCGAGCCTGCGGGCAGCCATTTGTGATAGCTGGCATCGCCGCTGTCGTCGCCATTGCCTGGGGTGATGTAGTAATCATTCGAGTCGAACCATACCGAGCTGTAGCGCACCCCGGCATCAAGCGAAAGTTTGTCGGTGAGCTGCCACTGGGTTTGCAGGTAAGGGTCGACGTTCCACATCAGGTTACGTTCGTTACGGCGTAGCGCGCCCTGTTCGCCATACTGCGGCGCGCCGTTGACCATCACAAAGTTTTCATAGCCCTTGCGGCGCTCGCTCATGTTCTCGTAGTCAAGACCGGCGGTCAGGGTGACCGGCACCAGCAGCTCGCCGCGATGGGTCAGCCGGGTATCGATCCCCTGGTAGTGGCGGGTGAGGTCGATCACCCCGCCGGCATGGCTCGGCTTCAGCTGCGGCGCGCGCGGGATCGACTGGTACTGGGTGGTTTCGCGTTCCCCGGCGTACATCATGACGCTGAGATCGTCCTGGTCGCTCAGCTGACGCTCGTAGCGCAGGCCAGCCTGGGTCTGCCGGGTATCCTTGCGGGTATTATACTGGTCGCCGCGCGGCGACTGGCGCGGGTTATCGCGCCATTCATCGGCGGTTAAGCCGCCGGCGTCATTGGCTTTGATATCAACGCTGTTCAGCAGCAGCGTCAGCTTACTGACGTCGTTGATGCGCACCCCCAGCCGGGCATTGGCCAGATTTTTGCGCGCGCCGCTGTGATCGCGATAGCCATGGGTGGTGAAGCGGTTAGTCGACACCGTGTAATCCACATCGCCTGCGTGGCTGCCGTCGCCAACGGCGCCGGTGGCTTTCATCCCGTAGTGCCAGGTGCCGAAGCTGCCATAGTAACTGCTGGCTTCCACGGTGGGCGGCTGGGTGCCGGTCTGGCTGGTGACATTGATCACCCCGCCGGACGAGTTACCGTAGAGGGCAGAGAAGGGGCCGCGCAGCACCTCGAGGGTGTCGACGCTACCGATATCGATATTGGAGGTCTGCCCCTGGCCGTCGGGCATGGTCGCCGGGATGCCGTCCACATAGATGCGCAGCCCGCGCACGCCGTAGGTAGAGCGGGAGCCAAAGCCGCGAATCGACAGCTGCAGATCCTGGGCATAGTTTTGTCGGTTCTGCACCTGCAGGCCCGGCACGGCGCCCAGCGATTCAGAGAGGTTGACGCGCGGCGCGGCCTGGCGCATCTCATCCCCATTGACCACGCTGACGGCGGCGGGGGTATCCAGTTCAGAAACAGTGGTTGGCGCAGCGGTCACCACCATGGTTTGTTCATCGGCGGCCTGGGCGGCGGCGATGAGCGGCAGCAGCAGGGCCGGCAGGGCCGCGTGTCGCACGGATAGGATTTTCATCGATAGTACTCGGGAGACGAACCAAATGGAACATATGTATATATGTTACCCCGTTTGTAAAATATTTGAAAATTATTAACTGCCGTTGGTTAACGGATAGTGCTCCAGGCTGACGAATTTACCGGGCAACAACAATTAGCGCTCCACTTTGAGATGATTAATGATTACTATTCGCATTCAAAATAAGGCAGAGCTATGACTTTGCCGCCGGAAGCGATGTCGGGTCAGCACATACAGGTTTATCAAAGGGAGTCGTCATGTCATTACGTCAGTTTGCCGCGCCGCGTCTGCGCCATTCACTGTTATTCACTTCTCTGCTGCTGGCAGGCAGCTTTAGCGCCCACGCCGCGGAAGAGATGCTGCGCAAGGCCGTCGGGAAAGGGGCCTACGAAATGGCCTACAGCCAGCAGGAGAACGCGCTGTGGGTCGCCACTTCGCAAAGTCGTTCGCTGGACAAAGGGGGGATTGTTTATCGTCTTGACCCCACCACCCTCGACGTGACGCAGATTATTCACAACGATCTGAAGCCGTTTGGCGCCGCTATCAACCATGCCACCGGTACGCTGTGGTTTGGTAATACCGTCGACAGCACCGTCACCGCCATTGACGCCAAAACCGGCGCAGTGAAGGGGCGACTGGTGCTGGACGAGCGTCAGCGCAGTGAAACCGTGCGCCCGCTGCAGCCGCGCGAGCTGGCGGTCAATGAGCAGACCAACACTATCTACATTACCGGTCTGGGCAAAGAGAGCGTGATTTGGGTGGTGGATGGCGCTACCCTGAAGCTGAAAACGACGATTACCGGCACCGGGGCGATGGCCACCGGCCTGGCGATCGATCCGCAGGCGAAACGCCTTTATACCACCAATGCTGACGGCGAACTGCTGACCATCGACAGCGAGAGCAACACCATTGTGTCGCGCAAAAAATTGCTGGATGACGGCAAGGCGCATTTCTACCTTAACCTGAGCCTCGATACCGCCGGTCACCGCGCCTTTATTACCGACAGCAAGCAGCCGGAAGTGCTGGTGGTCGATACCCGCGACGGCAAAGTGCTGGAGAAAATCACCGCGCCGGAATCGCTGGCGGTGCTGTTTAACCCCACCCGCAATGAAGCCTATGTGACGCACCGTAAGGCGGGGGAAGTGAGCGTTATCGACGGCAAGAGCTATAAGGTGGTGAAGACCTTTAAAACGCCCACCCATCCCAACAGCCTGGCGCTCTCTGATGACGGCAAAACGCTGTACGTCAGCGTGAAACAAGCATCCAGCCGTGAGAAAGAGGCCACGGCGCCGGACGATGTGATCCGCATCGCCCTGTAAGGTCCCGGGCGCGACGACCATTGCTACCGGTGGTTGCGCCCGGCATCTCACCCTCTGTTACAAACGCGTATTGGCCTGATAAACCTGAAGGTTATACACTTATCGCTTTCCCGCCTCGCGCGGGCAGTGGTAATCAGTGGAGATAAAATGAAAAAACCATTCATGGTGATTTGCGCCGGCGCGATGCTGGCGCTGCTGGCAGGCTGTTCGTCCAACTACGTTATGACCACCAAAAGCGGTCAGACGATCGTCACCCACGGCAAGCCGCAGCTGGATAAAGAAACGGGGATGACCAGCTATATCGATGAGTCTGGTAATAAGCGGGAAATTAACAGCAGCGACGTGTCGCAGCTGGTTGAGGATAACTAAGTCCTGACCTCCCGGTTTGCCCGCGATGGACAAACCGGGAGTCCTGCCATTTACTGCTTGAGCGTCGGCGCTGTGCTGTGAATCGCATGCACGCGTTTACGCACGCCAAACCAGCCCGCCACCAGCAGCACCGCCAGCAACGGGATGGAGCCAATGGTATAGGTACCGTTCGGATAATCGAAGGCCATCAGCACCAGTACGCTAAACAGGAACAGCAGCGTCAGCCAGGAGGTGAACGGCGCCCCTGGCATTCTGAAGCTCACCTGAGCCGCTTTTCCTTCCTTAATCGCTTTGCGCAGACGCATCTGACACACCACGATGAAGCCCCAGGATGCAATGATCCCCAGCGAAGCGATGTTGAGGACGATCTCAAACACCTGCGACGGCACCAGATAGTTGAGGAACACCCCGACCACGTACACCGCCAGCGTCGCCAGGATCCCGGCGTAAGGGACGTGGTGACGGCTCATCTTCGACATGAACTTCGGCGCGGAGCCCCCCATCGACATGGAGCGCAGAATACGCCCGGTGCTGTAGAGGCCGGAGTTGAGGCTGGAGAGGGCGGCGGTTAACACCACGATGTTCATCACGCTGCCGATATACGGTACGCCCAGTTTTGAGAAGAAGGTAACGAACGGGCTCTGTCCCGCCTGGTAGGCGTTCCACGGCAGCAGCAGCACCAGCAGCACCACCGACCCGACGTAGAACAGGCCGATACGCCAGATCACGCTGTTGATGGCCTTCGGCACCATCGTCTCCGGATCCTTACACTCACCGGCCGCGGTGCCCACCAGCTCAATGGAGGCGAAGGCGAAGACCACGCCCTGCACCAGCACCAGCGCCGGCAGAAGGCCGTGCGGGAAGAAGCCGCCGTTATCGGTGATCAGGTGGAAGCCGGTGGCATTACCGTCCAGCGGCTTACCGGAGCCGAGGAAAATGGTGCCAACCACGAGAAACGCGACGATCGCCAGCACTTTGACCAGCGCGAACCAGAACTCCATCTCGGCGAACCACTTCACGCCGATCATGTTCATGGTGCCGACGATGGCCAGCGCGCCGAGGGCGAAGACCCACTGCGGCACATCGCCAAACGCGCCCCAGTAGTGCATATACAGCGCCACGGCGGTGATATCGACGATCCCGGTCATTGCCCAGTTAACGAAGTACATCCAGCCGGCCACGTAGGCGGCCTTTTCGCCGAGGAATTCCCTGGCATAGGAGACGAAGCTGCCGCTCGAGGGGCGGTGGAGAACCAGTTCGCCGAGGGCGCGAAGAATAAAGAAAGAGAAGATGCCGCAGACCAGATAGACCAGTGCGAGCGCTGGCCCTGCCATTTGTAAACGTGCCCCGGCGCCGAGGAACAAACCGGTACCGATGGCGCCGCCGATGGCGATCATCTGTACCTGACGGTTGCCCATCGCTTTGTGATAACCCGCTTCATGTGAGTTGAGCCAGTGGCGTTTTGCAGCATGGTGCTCCGCTGCAGTGTCGTGTTTCGTATTCATTGATGTATCAGTTTCCTGTCAATGCCCATGTTTGCAGCCGGCGTGGAGGACGGCTGGCACATTATGCTGGCTTTCTCATCATTCTGACGTAGGAGATAAGCTCAGACATGGCGCTGAATCCTACACGTAACCTAATAGTTACGCACCTAAAACATTTACCGATAGCATTTGACAGATTTATCAATGAGATCAGCGTCGCAGAGTTTCCCGCAACAGAATGAAAGCGCTGGTATGCTGGCGTCGACTGGGGTAAGCGCGAGGTTGTCAGGGGACGGCGGAGGCGCAGTTCGCTGCTTTTGCATCCGTTATCCACGGGCGATGGCCACCTGCTCGCCGGGTCGCAGCCCGGCGTTTAACCGGTCATCCACGACCATTTTTTAGCCATTATCATCAGTGGTTTTGATGTTAATATCCGGTTACTCCAGCATAAATGGCTTCCGCGTCGGTCACGGCGCCGCGCAGGCGGAGGAAGCGTGATGCCTGCAGGGGAGCAGAATGAACAGAGCGGTTAACCCTTATTGTTTAATTCATTCTGCCGGGGCAGGTATTGTAAGATGTAAAACCATACCCGTAGCGCCAGGCGACCTACACAATGACCCCCTTGCACTTTCATAAATATCACGGACTGGGTAATGATTACCTGGTATGCCATCGCGCCGTTGCCGACCAGCTGAGCAACGAGCATATTCGAATTCTGTGCCATCGCCACTATGGCGTCGGTTCTGATGGTCTCCTGATCGACAGCGGCGATCGAACCCACCCCACGCTGCGTATTATCAATCCGGACGGCTCCGAGGCGGAGAAAAGCGGGAATGGGCTACGGATCTATGCGCGCTATCTGTTTGATATCGGTCGTGTCGGGCATGAGCCCTTTTTAGTGCACACGGCGGGCGGAGACGTCTATTGCACCGTGGAGAGCGATTTTCATCAGATTAGCGTCGACATGGGGCGGGCGAATTTCAATCCGGCGGCGTTACCCGCCCTGGTGAATTTGCCCGAGGCGGTGAATTATCCCTTGCCGCTGGCGGATGAAACCCTGTCCGTCGTGCTGGTCTCTATGGGCAATCCCCACTGCGTTGTCCTCGTGGATAAGCTCGACCTGGAACAGGTTCATCGCTTAGGGCCGCAAATTGAACATCATCCTTTGTTCCCCAAACGCTGCAATGTGCAGTTCGTGGAAGTTGTCGATCGCCATACGCTGAAGATTGGTATCTGGGAGCGGGGCGCCGGGTTTACGATGGCCTCCGGGAGCAGCAGCTGCGCGGCGGCCAGCGCCATGCGCCGGTTAGGGAAGGTGGACGATCGGGTGGAGGTCAACATGCCAGGCGGCCAGCTGCGCATCACCTTCGGCGCGGATTTTCAGGTCTGTATGCGAGGCCCGGTGCATAAGATCGCCAGCCTGACGCTGGATAAAGACTGCTTTGTTGGCGGCGGCGCTATCTCCACTGGCGCGGGATGACAGGTGGGGCGATCAGCCGGAAATTTTTTGCCTTTTGCTTGCTGTCGTAAGCGGCTGTACATACTGCCTTTTCCCATCCGGGCAAAGGCGACAAACAACGGAAATGGCTACCAGGGAGAAACAGAGATGAACATCAACGTGGTCGGCACCAGCGGCTCAGGCAAATCCACCCTGGCTCGTCGCCTGGCGCACAGGCTGGGGCTGCCGTGCATCGAACTGGATCGCCTGTACTGGCGGCCGAACTGGCAGGGCGCGCCGGATGAGGCGTTTTTCGCCGCCATTGCCGCCGCGACGGCCACCCCGGGCTGGGTATTGGATGGCAACTACAATCGCAGCCGCGGGGTTAAATGGCGCGAAGTGGATCTGGTGATCTGGCTGGATTATGGCCTCTGGCGCACGCTGCGCCAGGCGGTGTGGCGGGCCGCGAGCCGGGCGTGGCGACGTCAGGAGCTGTGGCCGGGCACCGGCAACCGCGAGAGTTTCCGCCGTTCGTTCTGCAGCCGGGAATCCATCATCCTCTGGACGCTGAAAACCTGGCGGCAGAATCGCCGACGCTATCTGGCCGATATGCAGGATCCGCAATATCGTCATATTCGCTTCGTCCGGCTACGCAGTCCTCGGCAGGCCGAGGCGCTGCTCCGCGAGCTGGAAGCGCAGCGGTCAGGCGGGCATATCTAATTTTCAGCAGTACACATGTGAATTAATTGTTTCTCAATAGTTAGCAGAGATTTTAATAATGCAGGCACGTACTTTCATATGAGCCTGCGAAATGTCTTATCGAATCAGTATCCTGGATAAAAGTCCGCTTGCCGCCGGGGAAACCGCCGCGCAGGCGCTGGCGCGTACATTAACGCTGGCGCAACACGCCGAAGCCTGGGGCTATCACCGCTTCTGGGTCGCCGAACATCACAATACCGATCAGCTGGCGAGCCCCTCGCCGGAGCTGGTTATCGCCTGGCTGCTGGGCCACACCCGGCGGATCCGCCTCGGGTCCGGCGGCGTCATGCTCCAGCACTATAGCCCCTATAAGGTTGCGGAAAACTTCAACCTGCTGTCCGCCCTCGCGCCGGGCCGCATCGATCTCGGGGTCGGCAAGGCGCCTGGTGGCCTGCCGCTCTCCACCCGCGCGCTGCAGCAGGGCCTGCATCAGGAAGAGAAAGGCGCCTTTGCCGACCAGCTGGCGCAGCTGGATAACTGGCTGTCGCTGACTGAGCCCGGAGGGGAAGAGAGTCTGCGCGCCACGCCGATCCCACCGCGCCGGGCAGACGGTTTTCTGCTCGGCGCCAGCCTGGAGAGTGCTGAACTGGCGGCCCGCCTTGACTGGAACTTTGTCTTTGCCGCCCATCTCAATGGCGACAGCGCGCTGCGCCGTACAGTGCTCAACCGCTGGCGCGAGCTGAGCCCGCGCGAGGCGATTGTCGCCGTGCAGGTGGTGGTCGCCGACGATCCCGCTACCGCCGCCGCGCTGGCGCAGCAGGTGGAGGCGTGGGGCGTTGAGCTGGAGAACGGCCAGCGGGTGACCGTCGGCAGTGAGGCGCAGGCCGTTGCCTTTGCCCGCCAGGCCGGTAGCCGTCCCACCCGTATCGCCCGCCGCGAATCTTCGCTGATATCGGGTACCCCCGAAGAGGTGAAAGCCCGGCTGGACGCGCTGCAGGCGGAAGATCAGCTGGATGAACTCATCATTGATACCCCCATTAGCGACGGGCCTGCGCGCCTGCGCTCTCTGCGCCTGCTGGCGCAGGCTCACTACGGCAAGGCGGTGCTGAATGTCCTTTGAACAACAACTGATTAGCTGGCGGCGCGAGCTGCACCAGAACCCGGAGCTCTCCCTGCAGGAGGTGGCCACCACTGCGCGGATCCGCGACTGGCTGCAAAGCGGTGGGTTGACCCTGCTGCCCTACGATCTGAAAACCGGGCTGGTGGCCGAAGTCGGCAGCGGCGACAAGGTGATAGCCCTGCGGGCGGATATCGACGCGTTGCCCATCGAGGAGGCGACCGGTCTGCCTTACCGCTCGCAGAATCAAGGGGTGATGCATGCCTGCGGGCACGATATTCACACCAGCGTAATGCTGGGAGCGGCGCTGCTGCTGAAGGATCGGGAAGCGGAACTCCCGGGGCGGGTGCGGATCCTGTTCCAGCCGGCGGAGGAAAATTTTGGCGGGGCGAAAACCCTGATCCGCGCCGGGGCGCTGGAGGAGGTGTCGGCGATCTTTGGCATGCACAATGAGCCCGGCCTGCCGGTGGGCGAATTTGCCACCCGCGGCGGCGCGTTCTACGCCAACGTCGACCGCTTCGTCTTCAAAGTGACCGGAAAGGGCGCGCATGCCGCCCGCCCCCACGAAGGCAAGGATGCGATCCTGCTGGCCAGCCAGCTGGTGACGGTGCTGCAGAGCGTGGCCAGCCGGGAAGTGAACACCCTCGACTCGGTGGTGCTCAGCGTGACGCGGATCCAGGGAGGCAATACCTGGAACGTGCTGCCGGAGAGCGTCGAGCTGGAGGGGACGCTGCGCACCCACAGCAGTGAAGTGCAGCAGCGGGTCAAGGCCCGGGTCAGCGAGATTGCGGCCGGTTTCGCCAGCGCCTTTGGCGCGCAGATTGACGTCTTCTGGTATGCCGGCCCGACGGCGCTGGTCAATGACGCCCGCTGGGCCGACTTCGCCAGCGAGGTAGCGGCCCAGGCCGGGTACCGCACCCACCACGCCGATCTGCATCTCGGCGGTGAAGATTTTGCGGTCTATCTTCAGCATATTCCCGGGGCGTTCGTCAGTATCGGCAGCGCCAGCGAATATGGTCTGCACCATCCGGCATTTAATCCGGACGAACGGCTTATTGCACCCGCAGCGCACTATTTCGCCCGTCTGGCGGAGCAGGCATTACAACACATTTAATGGATGACAGGGGAAGGGGTAGCTATGTCTGAAAATCGACAATTGCGTCTGGGGACGATATTACATGGCGCATCGGGAAATATGTCCGCCTGGCGTCATCCGGCGGCGCAAGCGGACGCCAGTATTAATTTTGATTTTGTTACAGAGACGGCGTTAAAAGCGGAAGCGGGAAAACTGGATTTTATTTTTGTCGCCGACGGTTTATATATTAATGAAAAATCGATTCCCCATTTTTTAAATCGCTTCGAACCTTTAACGGTGCTTTCCGCGCTGGCCGCGGTCACCCGGCGGCTGGGGCTGGTGGGGACCTTATCCACTTCGTACAGCGAGCCGTTTACCACCGCCCGCCAGTTCGCCAGCCTCGACCATTTAAGCCAGGGGCGGGCGGGCTGGAACGTGGTCACTTCGCCGCTGGAAGGGTCGGCGAAAAACTTCTCCCGGGCCCAGCATCCGGATCATGCGCTGCGCTATCGCATTGCCGATGAATATCTGCAGGTGGTGAAAGGCTTGTGGGATTCGTGGGAAGAGGATGCCTTTGTGCGCAATAAAGCGACCGGTCAGTTCTTTGACAAAAATAAGCTGCATACGCTCGATCATCACGGCGATTTCTTTAAAGTGGCCGGACCGCTGAATATTGCCCGCACGCCGCAGGGACGACCGATTATTTTCCAGGCTGGCGCATCGGACGATGGCAAAAAATTAGCCGCACGCCACGCCGATGCCATTTTTACCCATCAGGAATCGCTGACCGAGGCGCAGGCATTTTATCAGGACGTGAAAAGCCAGCTGGCGGCCTGGCAGCGCACCCCGGATCAGCTGCATATTTTCCAGGGCGTCAGCGTCATTGTCGGCGATGACGCCGAAGACGCGGAGCGCCAGTACCAGACCACCGCGGCGCTGGTCTCCATCGAGGATGCGCTGAACTATCTGGGGCGGTATTTCGAACACCATGATTTTTCGCAGTATCCGCTCGATGAACCGTTCCCGGATATTGGCGACCTCGGGCAAAACAGCTTCCGCAGTACCACCGACGAGATTAAACGTCACGCCCGCGAGCGCGGATTAACCCTGCGCCAGGTGGCCCTGGAGGCAGCGAGCCCGCGTCCGCGCTTTACCGGCACCGCCAGCGATGTCGCCGATGGCCTGCAACTGTGGTTCGAACAGCGCGCGGCGGACGGCTTCATTATTCAGGGCGGCACGCCGGAAACCTTTCCGCGCTTTGTGGATGAGGTGGTGCCTCTGTTACAGGCGCGCGGCCTGTTCCGTCGCGACTATCCGGGCGCCACCCTGCGGGAAAGTCTGGGCCTGGCGCTACCCGCTAATCAATTCAAAAAATAAGAAAAGAGAATCACGCTATGCAGAAAACAACACTCTTGCTGGCCGTCGCGTTGGCATTTAGCGCCTCGTCGTGGGCACAGGACGTCAAGATCAATGGCACCGGGGTAAGCCTTGAGGCCAACAAAACGCCCATTCACACAGCGAAAAACCCGCAGGCCATTGCCCTGTTGCCGAAAGATCTGCATCTGGCGGTGCCGGGGAAATTTACCGTCGCGGTGGCGGCCCTGAACTCACCGCCGCTGACGGTCTTCGCCGATGACAACAAAACCCTGCTCGGCAGCGAGGCGGATATCGCCCGGCTGGTGGCGGAGAGTCTCGGGCTGGAGGTGAACGTGGTTCCCACCTCCTGGGAAGACTGGCCGCTAGGGGTCACCTCCGGCAAATATGATGCCGCGATCAGCAATATTACGGTCACCAAAGCGCGGAAAGAGAAGTTCGATTTCGCCACCTACCGCAAAGACTCGCTGGGCTTCTACGTCAAAAGCAGCAGTCCGCTGAGCAAGATTGACAAGGCGGAAGACATCGCCGGGCTGAAGATTATCGTCGGCTCCGGTACCAACCAGGAGGCGATCCTCCTGGCGTGGAACGCGGAGAACGTCAAAAAAGGGCTGAAGCCGTTTACCCCGGTCTACACCAAGGATGATGCAGCCCAGACTCTGGCGCTGCAGACCGGACGAGCCGATGCCTTTTTCGGCCCCAATGTGATTGGCGCGTGGAAGGCGGCGCTGACCGGCAAAACCAAACTGGTGGGCAGCGTTGACGGTGGCTGGCCGAAAGCGGCGCATATCGCGGTGACGCTGAAAAAAGACAGCGGGCTGGTGAATGCCGTCCAGGCGGCGCTGAACGGCGCTATCGCCAGCGGGGACTATGCCAACGTGCTTAACCGCTGGGGAGAGGGAGTGGAAAGCATTCCGCAATCGGAGATCAACCCGCCCGGACTGGGCGACTGACAGGAGGCGCGATGAGCGAAGCATTCCGCGATATTTCTCCGGACGCACCGGAGCTGCAGCCGATTATTAGCGGGCTGTTTGCCGAATACGCCGCCCGCTACGGTGACTATTTTTCCCGCGATGCGGAAGTGGAGTTGAGCGAGTGGTATTTGCCGCCGCAGGGGTTGTTTATCGTCCTTGAGCGTGAGGGCGAAATTATCGCCACCGGCGCTTATAAGCCGAAGGATCGCCACACCGCAGAGATCAAACGTATCTGGACGCACCGCCGTCTGCGCCAGCAGGGGCTGGCGGCGAAAGTGGTTCAGGAGCTGGAGCGGCGGGCGGTGCTGGCCGGGTACAGCCATATCTACCTGACCACCGGCTTTCGTCAGCCGGAGGCGGTCAAGCTCTATCTCAGCCAGGGGTATGAGGCGCAGTTCGACCTCGCGCGAGACCCCGAAGAGTACAGTCAGCCGCCCTACGATGGCCGACTGCGGTTCACTAAAGCGCTGGCGGTGAGCGCCTTCAGCCACAGCGCCTGAGGAGGCATGATGCATTCATCTGAAACGATCAAAGTGGTGCCGGCGCGCTATCCGCTGCGGGTAGTCGGGGCCCTGGTGGCCCTGCTGGTGCTGGCGGTGGTGATCCAGTCGGTGGCCTTTAACCCGCGCTGGGAGTGGGGCGTCTTCGCCCGCTGGTTCTTCGACCCGGTGATCCTCGAAGGGCTGGGGCAAACCCTGCTTCTGACCCTGCTTGGCACGGTGCTGAGCGTGATCTTCGGCGGCCTGCTGGCGCTGGCCCGCTTGTCCTCATCGTGGCTGCTCAGCAGCCTCGCCTGGGGCTATATCTGGCTGTTTCGCTCGCTGCCGCTGATTGTCGTGCTGATCATTCTCTACAACTTCTCCTATCTCTACGACACCCTGTCGCTGGGGATCCCGTTTACCGGCGTCACCTGGGCCAGCTACCAGACGATAAACGTGCTGGGGCAATTCTCCACGGCGGTGGTGGGCCTGACCCTGGTGCAGAGCGCCTATACCGCGGAGATTATTCGCGGCGGCTTCCTCGGCGTTGACCACGGGCAGTATGAAGCCGCCGCCGCGCTGGGGCTACCCGCCTGGCGACGCACGCTGCGCATTATTCTGCCGCAGGCGCTGCGCACCATCCTGCCATCCGGCTTCAATGAGATCATCAGTCTGGCGAAAGGAACGGCGATGGTGTACGTCCTGGCGATGCCGGAGTTGTTCTACACCATCCAGATGATCTACAACCGTACCCAGGAGGTGATCCCGCTGTTGATGGTCGGCGCCGCCTGGTATCTGGTTATCACCAGCGTCCTCTCCGCCATTCAGTACCTGGTGGAACGTGGCCTGGCGCGCAGTGAGCGCCGCTCGGCGGTGAACAGCGCCCGTGGCAGCCGTCTGAATCAACCCGCACGTCAACCACAGCCCCAGGAGGCCGTCCATGCCCAGCTCTCGTAATGGCCATATCTCTATCACCGGGGTCAGCAAATACTATGGCCGCCACAAGGCGCTGGACGATGTGTCGCTGGAGATACCTCCGGGCACGGTGACGGTGATCCTCGGCCCTTCCGGTTCGGGCAAGTCCACGCTGCTGCGCACCATTAATCACCTCGAGCGCGTCGATGAGGGGTTTATTCAGATTGATGGCGACTATATTGGCTATCGCCGCAAAGGCGACAAGCTGTATGAGATGAAAGAGAAGGAGATCCTCCGCCAGCGGATCAACGTCGGCTACGTGTTCCAGAACTTTAACCTGTTTCCGCACCTGACGGTGCTGGAGAACCTGATAGAGGCGCCGATCGCCCACAGGCAGGTCACGCGCAAAGAAGCCATTGCCCGTGCCTGGGAGCTGCTGGACGTCGTCGGACTGCGCAATAAAGCCGACGCCTGGTCGCGGCATCTCTCCGGCGGCCAGCAGCAGCGTATCGCCATAGCCCGGGCGCTGGCGCTGGACCCGCGGGTGATCCTGTTTGATGAGCCCACCTCGGCGCTGGATCCGGAGCTGGTGGGCGAGGTGCTGGATGTGATCAAGAAGCTGGCGCGCTCTGGCACCACGCTGGTGGTGGTCACCCACGAGGTTGGCTTTGCCCGCGAGGTGGCCGACCAGGTGGTGTTTATGGTCGACGGCAGGATCGTCGAGCAGGGCAGCAGCGACGAGGTGCTCAACCATCCGCAGCATCCGCGTACCCGGCAGTTTTTATCCAGGGTGCTGCCGTCATGAACAGAGCGATAGCGACCCTTGTATTCAGCGCCCTGGCGCTGGACGCTCACGCGGCGCTGGATCTGCGCGCCAATGAGCAGCCATTGCCGGTCACTCGCGACCCGCAGGCGATAGCGAAAATTCCGCCGGGCTACCGTTTCGTGGAGCCGGGGACGCTGACGGTGGCGATCTCGGCGCTCAATTCGCCGCCGCTGGCGCTGCTGGCCAGCGACAACCGCACGCGGATCGGCAGCGACCCGGATATAGCCCGCCTGCTGGCCGGGAGCCTTGGCCTGAAGCTCAGGCTGGTGCCCACCGCGTGGGAGGACTGGCCGCTGGGCATCGCCGCCGGCCGCTATGACGTGGCGCTGATTAATATTGCGGTAACCGAGAAGCGCAAAGAGAAGTTCGATTTCGCCACCTATCGGGTGGACTCTCTGGCCTTCTCGGTGAAATCCACCAGCGACATCGCCGCGGTGCATGGACCTGCGGACCTTGCCGGGCGCAAAGTGATCGTTGGGTCCGGCACCAATCAGGAGCGGATCCTGCTGGGCTGGAATGAGGACAACCGGGCCGCCGGGCGGCCGCCGGCCCAGCCGGTCTACCTGACCGATGATGCCTCCGGCAACCTCTATATCCAGTCCGGGCGGGCGGATATTTTTTTCGGTCCGCAGTCGGTGGCCGCCTATAAAGCGGCCCTTAACGGCCAGACCCGGGTGGTAGGCCTGGGGCCGAAAAAAGCGTGGGTGGCGACGACCACTAAAAAAGGCAACGGTCTGGTCTTTGCCCTGCAGGCCGCCCTCGACGGGGCGATCGCCCGCGGTGAATATCAACAGGTGCTGGCGCGCTGGGGAGAGCAGGGCGAAGCGGTGGCGCAGTCGGTGGTCAACCCGCCGGGGATCACCTACTAACCGCCAGGGCCAGGGTATGCCGGGTGGGTGAGCGGCAATTTTCTGCCTACACTTAGGCTTTACCCTGGAGGCAGACCATGATTACCGTATATGGCGTGCCGGGATGGGGCTCGACGATTAGCGAGCTGATGCTCTCCCTGGCCGATATTCCCTACGAGGTGGTTGACGTCGAGGGCTTTGACCAGCCCGGCCCGGCGCGCGAGCGCCTGCGGCAGATTAACCCGCTGTGCCAGGTGCCCACCCTCAGGCTGGCCGACGGCAGCATCATGACCGAAACCGCCGCCATCGCGCTGATGATCCTCGACCAGCGCCCCGATCTGGCCCCCGCGCCGGGGACGCCGCAGCGTCAGCAGTTTCAGCGTCTGCTGATCTGGCTGGTGGCGAATGTCTATCCCACCTTTACCTATGCCGACTACCCGGAACGCTGGGCGCCCGCCGCGGCGGAGCAGCTGGTGGAAAATTGTCGCCAGTACCGGAACAACCTCTATCTCTGGTTCGAACAGCAGCTGGTCGCCGGGCCCTGGGCGCTGGGCGCGTCGGTTACCCTCCTGGACTGCTATATCGCGGCGATGTATAGCTGGGGGCCCAGGCAGGCGTGGTTTAACGCCCATACGCCCAAATTTGCCGCCGTCGCCCTGGCGGTCTATCAGCGACCGGAGCTGGCCGCGGCGCTACGACGTAACAAGCTGATTTAACGCACGCGATGTCAACCGCAACCGCCATTCTGTGGTAGCGTTATGGCCTTCACCACAAGGAGTCTTTGCTATGCCGCATGTTGATATTAAATGCTTTCCCCGTGAACTGACTGACGAACAAAAAACCGCGCTGGCCGCCGACATTACCGAGGTGCTGATCCGCCATCTGAACAGTAAAGAGGGCGCGGTCAGCGTCGCGCTTACTCAGGTTGAGCCGGACGCATGGCAGGCGGTGTGGGACAGCGAGATCGCCCCGCAGATGGCGCAGTTGATTAAGAAGCCGGGTTATAGCATGTAACCCGGCGCCCCGGAGGCGATGCTGCGCATCTGTCCAACGGACAAGGTGCTTTGCGCCGCCTCCGGCAGGGGCTTCTCCGGCTACGCACTGAGAGAAACATCATGTTCATCTATCCTAAGCGCCAGAGAGCCAACTGAGGTGTATATGAAAGACGAATTGTTTGCCGATCTGCTGGCGAGTGCAGAAGAAATGGTCAGGATCGAGAAAGGTCAACAAATGCCGAAGGAGCAGCACGTTCATACCTTCAGCGAAATTGACGTGAAAGCGATACGTGAAGCTACAGGTTTAAAACAGCAGGACTTTGCAGCGGCCGTTGGCGTTAAGTAACAGCGTGTATATAAATCAACCCGTCCAGGCGTTTGCCCCGGACGGGTTACTTTATTAAAACCAAATCTCCGTCTGCACGCCAAAGTTCCAGTTTCCTCCGGCGGTAAAGCCTTTACTGCCGAAATCATCGTTGATCGCATAGCGATCCAGGTCTTTATCCCAGTTCATCCACGTGACAAAGAAGCGGATCTCCGGCCTCGCTTTGATATCAAACACATCGCCCACTTTGAACGTCGGGGCGAAGGTCAGCTTGTAAAAATCGCCGCTCACCGCCTGGTATTGATGCACGTTGTCATTATAGCGATAGGTTCTCCCGTCCGGGGTGAGATCCCTATACTGCCACGAGGTCTGATCTACAGGGCTAAATCGTCATCGTCTGCTGGCGGGGCCATGACGTTCAGGCGCCCGATGTCAGCAGGACCCTGCCGACATCGTCGAGTACGGTTTATTCGTCGAGGGAGTTTGCCCGCACGTGGCGGCCGCTGGCGACAAAATTGCCGGTTCCCAGATGATGCAGGGTATTGATCTTATCGTCATCGAACTGCCAGCGTCCGGTGACAAACGCGCGCTCATCGGCGGCGGCGGAAACCACTTCGCCAAACAGCGTATCGTACTGCTCCTGGGCCGCCGTCGCCGGCAGCAGGCGGCACTCCATCCATGCCAGACACTTCTCCTCGATCAGCGGCAGTCCCAGTTCCGGGCCGCTCACCACCGGAATTCCGTAAGCATTGAATTTGTCTTCATCGCGGCCGCTGACGCTGCCGACCGCGTAGGTCCAGCTGGCGGCGGCCACGCCGGGAACCACGATGCCGAAGGTGCCGTTGCGCTCGATGATTTCCCGCGTCCAGGTGCTTTTATCCACCACGATAGCCACCCGCGGCGGGGCGAATTCCACCGGCATCGACCAGGCGGCGGCCATGACGTTGCGCCGGTCGGAGGCAGCGTCGTAGCTGGTGATCAAAATGGTCGGGCCGTGGTTGAGCAGGCGGCTGGCATACTGCAGTTCCACGTGGCGAAAGCGGCTCATAGGCGTTCCTTGAGTAATGGGTCGGTTGGCAGGTAACACGTTAAGCCGCAATGAAAATGTAATCAATACGTCATCTCGTCTGGCTATAGTCGCCAGCACAAAGTCCCAAAGAGGATCACAATATGTTGGCTCCCCTGATGTTATCCCAGGTGAGCGCGCCCCGTCGGATGTCGACCGCCGGGCAGGGGTTGCTTTCCCGCAAGGGAGGGCGACAATGCGCGCGCTAACCCCTATCACTCTGCAGGCGGTCTCATTCGCTTTCGCAGAGACCTCCATTCTCGATGGCTTCTCGCTGCATATCGAACCCGGCAGCATTGTGGCGCTGCTGGGCCCGTCCGGCTGCGGCAAAAGCACCTTGCTGCGCCTGCTGGCCGGGCTGAGCGTGCCGGCCAGCGGTGAAATCCGCTTTGGCGATCGGCTGGTCGCCCGCGCAGGATGGGGATTGCCCCCGGAACAGCGCGATATCGGCATGGTTTTCCAGGATTACGCCCTCTGGCCGCATATGAGCGTGGCGCAGAACGTCGCCTTTCCGCTGCGCATGCGCGGCGTTGCCCGCGCCGAACGCGAGCGCCGGGTGAGCGAGGCGCTGGCGCGGGTGGGCCTCGACGGCTTTGCGGAACGTAAACCTTCAGGCCTTTCCGGCGGCCAGCAGCAGCGGGTGGCGCTGGCGCGGGCGATCGTCGCCGCGCCGCGGGTGCTGCTGTTTGATGAGCCGCTCTCCAACCTGGACAGCGAACTGCGCGAATCGCTGTGTGGTGAAATGAGCCGCCTGCTGCGACAGCTCGGCACCACCGCCGTGTATGTCACCCACGACCGCCGTGAAGCCGACCTGTTAGCCGACCGGATCGTCCATTTATCCGCGGGCCGCGTGGCCGCTGTCCGCGCCGTTACGCCAACCTCAGGGGAAGTTGCATGAACACCGTTATGACCGTTAAGAAAGGAGTGGTACTCGCGATGGCTCTCTCCGCCATGATGCTCTCCAGCGCCCATGCGCTGACCGTTTACACCGCCGGCCCCGGCTCGCTGGCGAAAAGCCTGGCCAGTGGTTTTGAACAACAGACCGGGGTGAAGGTGACCGTTTTCCAGGCCACCACCGGCAAAGTGATGGCCCGTCTGGAGGCCGAGCAGGCCAACCCGCAGGCGGATGTGCTGATCTCCGCTTCATGGGATACCGCGGAGGATCTGCACAACCGGGGCTGGTTGCTGCCTTTTCACAGCGCCAATGCCGACAAGGTACCGGCTAATCTGAAATCGGCGGACTATATCGCCCAGGGAGTCTCGGCGCTTGGCATCGTCTGGAACAGCAAAAGCGGCACTCCGGAGCCGAAAGAGTGGCGCGACCTCACCCAGCCGGCGTTTAAAGACAAGGTGACCACGCCCGACCCGTCGCTCTCCGGCGCGTCGCTGGATCTGTTGATTGGCCTGCAAAACAGCATGGGCGACCAGGCCTGGCAGCTGTTTGACGATCTGAAAAAGAACGGCATGGTGGTCAGCGGCCCCAACGCCCAGGCGGTGACGCCGGTGATGCAGGGGGCGAAAGCGGCGGTGTTCGGCGCGGTGGATTATGTCTCCTACGGCAATATTCAGCAGGGCGAGTCGCTGAAGGTGATTTTCCCGGCCAGCGGGACGGTGATCGCCCCGCGCCCGATGATGATCCTCAAAACCAGCCAGCAAGCCGACGAGGCCAAAGCCTTTATCGATTACGTGCTGTCGCCGGAAGGTCAGGCGCGGGTCGCCGACGCCTGGCTGATGCCCGCTCGCCGCGATGTGGCCGCCAAACGCCCGCTGCTGGACGCGCTGAAGGTCTTGCCCACCAGCGGCGAGGGGAGTAGCGAGCGTAGCGCCGTCCTCAGCCGCTTCAGTCAGCTGTATGCCCACTAATTGACACGGTTCTCCGGCGCTGGCCGCCGGAGAACGCTTCGTTTCAGGAACCGCTGTGAAACAAAAATTCCTTTCCGGCGTGACGCTTGCCGCCCTGACGCTGCTGGTCGCGTTACCGCTGTTGTTTATTCTGCTGCAGGCGATTTTTCCCCATTTTAGCGCCGGTTCGCTCCATGACGCCTTTGGCGGCGTCTCGCCGCTGCTGGCCGACCCCCAGCTGCCGTCGATGCTCGGCGGTACGCTGTGGATTGCCGGCGGCGTGGCGCTGGCCAGCGTGATGATCGGCCTGCCGCTCGGTATTCTGCGCGGTATGTTTTCGTTGCCGCTGCCCCGGCTGTGGGACCTGCTGTTTTTGATCCCCTTTCTGACGCCGCCCTATATCTCGGCGCTCTCGTGGATGCTGGCTCTGCAAAGCCAGGGCTATCTGCAGCAGCTGACCGGCTGGCAGCTAAACGATCTGCTGTTCAGCCGCAGCGGGATCGTGCTGGTGATGACCTTTAACATTTTTCCGGTGGTTTACTTTGCCGTCTCCCGCAGCCTGCTGGCGAGCGGGCAACGGCTGGCGATGGTCGCCCGGGTCCATGGCGCCAGCGCCTGGCGCGCCTTCTGGCACGTGACGCTGCCGATGCTCTCCCCGGCGCTGGCGGCGGGGATGCTGCTGGCGTTTACTCTCGCCATTGAGGAGTTTGGCGTCCCGGCGGCGCTGGGCAGTCGGGCGGGAGTAGTGATGCTGACGGTGGGCATTGAGAAAAAGCTGGCCGACTGGCCGGTGGATCTCACCGGCGCTGCGCTGCTGTCGCTGCTGCTGATGGCGGTGGCGTTGTTCGCCTGGTGGCTGCAAACGCGGCTGGTGGGGGAGAAGGAGGTCACCAGCGTCACCGGTAAACCGGGAGAAAACCGCGGAACGTCGCTGGGCTGGATGACGCTGCCCGCGCTGCTGGTGATGGCGGCCGTCGGCGGCCTGGCGGTCGGGGTCCCCGCCGTCTCGATGATGCTCACCAGCCTGATGGGCACCCTCTCGGGCGGGGTGAGCCTGGAGAATGTCACGCTGCGTCACTTCGCGGCGCTGTTCGACCAGCAGGGCGACGCCCTGTCGGCCCTCGGCGTCAGCCTGTCGCTGGCGTTAGGTTCGGCACTGATCGTCGGCGCGCTGGGGCTGCTGGCCGCCTGGCTGGTAATGGTGCAGAAGATCAAAGGGCGCGGGGTGGTGGATGCGTTGTCGCTGATGCCGGCGGCGCTGCCCGGCGTGGTGGTGGGGGTGGGATTGATCCTGCTGTGGAATCAGCCCTTCTGGCCGCGCTCGCCCTACAACACGCTGTGGATGCTGCTGCTCTCCTATTGCTGCCTGCTGCTGCCCTGGCCGGTGCGCTATGTCGGCAGCGCGCTGCGCCAGCTGGGCCCGAACCTTGAGCCCGCCGCCCGGGTGCACGGCGCGTCGCCGCTGCGGGCGCTGCGGTTGATTGTCCTGCCGCTGGTCTTTCCGGCGCTGCTGGCGGCGATGCTGATGGTGTTCGCGGTGGCGTCCAGGGAGCTGGTGACCTCGCTGCTGCTGTCCCCCGCCGGCACGCAGACCGTGGCGGTGTTTATCTGGCGCCAGTTTGAACAGGGATCCGTTGGTCAGGGCATGGCGATGGCCAGCCTGACGCTGTTGACCGGTCTGGTCCTGATGCTGACGGCGCTGGCGCTGATGCAGCGCAGCACGCGCGGTTAACGGCAAGCGCACAAAAAAGAGGGTCGGCGCGGAAAAATAGGCTATAAATGTCGGACACCTACAGCTGGAGACCCTGATGAGTCCCTTTTTACGCGCCTATTTTTCCCGTCTGGGCTGGACGGGCGAGCCTGATGTTTCCATTGATACCTTGCGCCAACTGCATCTGCAGCATAACAGCGCCATCCCCTTTGAAAACCTCGACGTCCTGCTGCCGCGCGAGATCCATCTTGACGACCTGGCGCTGGAAGAGAAGCTGATCGCCGGCCGCCGCGGAGGGTATTGTTTTGAACAAAATGGCCTGCTGGAGCGCGCGCTGCGCGAAATAGGCTTTAACGTTCGCAGCCTGCTTGGCCGGGTGGTGCTGGCCAATCCGCCGCAGATGCCGCCGCGCACTCACCGTTTATTGCTGGTGGAAGTGGCGGGTGAGCGCTGGGTAGCCGACGTTGGCTTCGGCGGCCAGACGCTGACCGCGCCGATCAAGCTGCTGGCCGATATCCCGCAGCAGACGCCGCACGGCAGCTATCGTCTGGTGCATGAAGGGGATGAGTGGACGCTGCAGTTCAACCATCACGAACACTGGCAGTCGATGTACCATTTCGATTTAGGCCGCCAGTATGCGTCTGATTATGTGATGGGTAACTTCTGGTCGGCGCACTGGCCGCAGTCCCACTTCCGTCACCACCTGCTGATGTGCCGTCATCTGCCTGACGGCGGCAAAATGACCCTCACCAATTTCCACTTTACCCACTGGGAGAATAACCACGTGGTGGAGAAGGTCGATTTTGCCGATGTCTCCGCGCTGTACGAAGGGCTGCAGACCCGCTTCGGCCTCGGCGTGGACGATCCTAAACATGGCTTCAGCGAAGCGGCGCTGGCGGCGGTAATGGCGGCGTTCGATACCCATCCGGAAGCCGGGAAGTAAATACAATTGAGTGTTGATTATCAACACTCAAATTCATTCATGATCTTACCAATACATACCACATGCCTCTAAAAGGTATGGAATCTTGTTCTTTTATAATCATAGTGTATTATGGGTAATCCCCTAAAACTGTGTTTTTCTTTTGACAAAAACGCATATACGGTGAAAAACTAATCGTTCATTTAGATTCGATAAAATTGTAGGTGCAAATGGAAAACTATCGAGAGGCAGCAATTAGACATTTAAATGATTCTGTAAGACTTTTAGACAGTAACTCTGTGGATAATGCTGGCCACCTGATCGGTTTTGCAGCAGAGTGCGCGATTAAATATAAAATAGAATTAAATAATAATGATAGTCCTAAATTGCATTTCCCTTATATATTGGCGGCAGCAAAAAAAAGATTGACAGGAAGAGAGTGTAAGTCTTTGTTTTCCGTTCTTTCCTCAAAGGAAGATGTTTTAAAAGGATGGGATGTTAATTATCGTTATTATGCAAATGGGACAATGCAGTCGGAAGATGTTAGTAAATGGATTTCACAAACGAAAAGAATTTTTGCTGCAGCTGGAATAAGGAATAAAAAATGAATAAGATATATTACGATGATGCATTGGCCTGCTTTGTTAGCATAGCTAATAATGTCTTTGGAAAAGATGTGTTGGAGCGGAATGTTTTTCTTCGTGATGCGCAAGGAAAATTGACATTTGTCTACCAAAATGAAGTTATTGCAAACCAATAAAGTAAATAAATTTATTAAGGAATCATCAAATAAATTATCCCAATATTTAGATGATGATTACATCATCGCAACACCTGATGATTTATTCGATGATAGTTTGAAGCAAAAAGAAAAATGGAGACAGATAAAAGTTTCATATTCTGGAGTTTCATTCAATATCAATTTAATCGAACGTCGAATTGTTGGTTCAGATTGGTTAACATCTGTTAATAATATAAATTCTAAACCCGCAAAGATCGTTTTTTCAAGTATAAAAGGTGGTGTGGGCCGCACTACAGCTATTTGCATTATTGCCGCGCATTTTTCTCGCGAGGGCAAGAGAGTACTTACAATTGATATGGATCTGGAAGCTCCTGGCCTAGGGTCAATGCTAATAAAACCTGATGTAATGCCAAAGTTTGGTTTACTAGATTATTTTGTGGAAAGTAGTTTAGATAATACTGATGATAAATTCATGGTTGATCTCGTAGGGTCATCATGGGTATCTGATGGTAAAGGGCGTGTTGATGTTATTCCCGCACTTGGAAGTTTATCATTACAAAACCCTGAAAATGTGTTGGGTAAAATATCCCGAGCTTACTTAAGTGAATCTGATGTGATAAATCAATCATTACTTATGACTAATCTCCAAAAATTAATGGACTATTACTCACAAATTAATCGTTATGATATAATTTTGATTGATGCTCGCTCAGGTCTTCACGAAACAACCGCATCATTACTTGTTGGGTTAGGTGCAAATATATTCTTTTTTGGTGTAAATCAGCCTCAAACCATCTTGGGTTTTGAATTGCTTTTTTCACATTTAAAAGTCTATAATTCAGCTAATGAAGAGTGGGCTAATAAACTACGTTTCATCCATGCTAAAGCTAGCGCTGAGCAAGATTTAGTCTTTCCTGAACTTATTGAAACCAACATAAAAAAATATTTTTATAACCTTCCTAAAGTTGAAACCTCGATCGACTTAGATTCTTTAAAAGACACTTTTGAACTAGACTGGAGTAACGAGTCTGAAGATGTTATTCATTTAACTGAAGAGTTAGATGAAAATGAACACATAATAACTATTAATTATGATGCTCGTTATCATGATTTTGATCCTTTAGAAAACCCTGGAATATTAACTTCTGATTTTTATCAAGAAGCTTTCAGTTCACTAATTAAAGAAGTTGATGGTATACTTAATGGATATACATTAACGGAGGTGGATTTTGATTAATTATTCATCAATCAGGAATGATATGGCGTCTTTGCCTTCGGATCATGATGCAAGTGGAGATCATAAACCCACTGTGGATGAAATTTTTGCTCCAAAGCAACATGCGAATGCCCTTGATCCGTACACGACGATTGTTGTAGGTGCGCGGGGGACCGGAAAAAGCTTTTGGGCTGGAGTGCTTTCTCAAGAAGAAACACTTAAAGTGGCGGCAGAATCATATCCAGATTTGGGACTTGATAAAATAGTTGTTGCTGAAGGTTATAATGGCTTTATAAGTTCTAGAATACTAGAACAAGTAATACCTTCTGGCCAAGAGTCTTCTATGGCGGTTTCATTTTGGCAAGCGGCAATAGTTAAAGCTGCTGAGGAATGCTTGGCACCCAATAAAACTAAGAAAAAAATGTCAGACTACATTAAAAAATACTCTGACCCAGAGGATTTAGATATTTATCTGAATAAGCTAGATAATAAATTACAAGCAAAAAATATCACATTAGTTATTACGTTCGATGCTTTGGATAAATTATCTAAAGAATGGAGTCGATCCACGCTAATTCTTGATGCTTTATTTGAAGTTGTTTGGGATTTGCGTATTCGTAAAGCTATCAAAGCGAAAATATTTATTCGCCCAGAACAGTTAAATGATGAAAATTTAAAATTTGTCGAAATGCCGAAACTTAGAAGTTCTCGTGTTGAACTAGAATGGACACAACTTGAACTATATGGTTTGTTATTCTCGAGATTAGCTTATACATATGATAATAGCGATTTTCAGGAATTATGTAAATCTATTGGAGCTCCATTCATTAAATTGCCCTATAAACAAAGAACAAATTGGGACGTTTTAAGTAACAAAGATTTTCAGAAAAAAACTATGACAGCTCTTGCCGGTCCATATATGGGTGCAAACTTTAAAAAAGGAGGAACCTATGATTGGCCATATAAACATTTGGCTGACGCAAACGGGAATGTTACTCCTAGAAGTTTTATCAAGCTTTTTTCTGAAGCAGCTAAACATACGCCAGAACCGCAGAATAAAGTTATATCACCGGAAGGGATTCGCCATGGTTTACGTGAAGCATCAAAAGTACGTGTAGATCAATTAGGCATTGAGTATGTATGGGTTAAGCGAGCATTGGCCCCATTAGCTGGTCTTCGGGTTCCTTGCGCAGCTGAAGAAATATACACAAGATGGAAGGATAGTAATACAATTAAAGTTATCATGGATGCATCTAAAGATCCTATCTCAGGTTTTTTACCACCATATCCGTTCAAAACACAAAAAATTAAATATCCTGAGGATACTGCAGCCTTAGCTGAATCTATGGTCAATATAGGATTAATAGAGCATAGGCAAGATGGACGAATCGATATCCCGGATCTTTTTCGAGTTGCTGCATTGATGTTAAAGAAAGGTGGTATAACCCCTAAAGCTAAGAGATAAAAAAGAAGGGCACTAATATGTGTCCTTCTTTAAGCATTACTATTTAAATAACATATTTTTTACTTAGTGATTGATCCAAATCAGTGATATTACCTCCGGGAGCGCACCACCTGGTAGCGGCGGGTGAAATACTCCACCGGCGCGCTCCAGACGTGAACCAGACGGGTGAACGGGAAGATCAGGAAGATGGTCATCCCCAGCACCAGGTGGACGCGGTAAATCCAGGCCACGCCGTCCAGATGCGCCGAGGCACCGCCGTGGAAGGTGACCACCGCCTGCGCCCAGTCCACCAGCTTGAGCATTTCGCTGCCGTCCGGATGCTGGGCGGAGAAGGGGATCGTCGTCAGCCCCAGCGCGCACTGAATCAGCAAAATGCACAGGATCAAAATATCTGCCGTGGTGGAGGTGGCGCGAATGCGCGGGTTGGTCAGGCGGCGCGCCAGCAAGCCGATTCCGCCCACCAGGGTGAGCACCCCGCACACGCCGCCGAGGATCATTGCCATCAGCTGCTTCTGCGACATTGGCAGGAACCACGAGTAGACCCAGTGCGGGGTCAGCATGCCAAAGAGATGGCCGAAAAAAATGCCGAGAATGCCGATATGAAACAAGTTCGACCATAGCACCATCCCGCGTTTATCCAGCATCTGGCTGGATGACGCGCGCCAGGTATACTGCCCATAGTCGTAGCGTAGCCAGCTGCCGAGCAGAAACACGGCGCCGCAAAGGTAAGGGTAGATATCGTAAAAGAAGACGTTCAGATACTGGATCATTTCGGGCCTCCGGCGCGGATGTCGACGTACAGCGGCGCCACATCCTGGCTAAAGCGTCGTTGATAAGCTTGCATAGGCGAGCTGTCGCAAGCGGTCGCATTATCTTCAATAAACTTCACCTGCTCTTCTTCCCACACTTCGTCCAGCGCCTGACAGGTATCGTCGCGCTTTTCTCCAGCTACCTGTTTGGTGACACTGTCACTGGTGAGCGGGCTTTTTGCCAGTTCCAGCAGGGCGTCAAACAGTTGATAATACGAGCATTCTCGTTGCTTCAGGCGGCCGCCGATCAGCGCCAGAATCGGCGCGATATTCTGCAGCCCTTCGCGGGCGTCGGCGAGGGGTAAAATACTGAGATACTCCAGATACAGCGGCAGATAGTCGGGCAGTTCACGGCAATCGATCAGCAGACCTGCCTGCTGATACTGATTCATCAGGTCCACCATCGCCTGGCCACGGTCGCGGGACTCAGCATGCACATGTTCAAACAGCAGCAGCGAGGTGGCGCGCCCTCGCTCGAACACCTCGCACCAGTCGGCCTGGCGATCCAACAGCGGCGCCGCCAGCAGCTCCCCGACAAAGGGCGTCAGGGAAGGGATATCGGCGCTGACCAGCGCCAGGGCTTCGTCGCGGTTCTCCCACAGCACCTCGTCGGGATACTCCAGCAGCAGACCGAGCACTTTCAGGATCCGCATCACTCGCCCTCCCCATGCTTACGCACGCCGCTGACGTCGATGGCGTCAATCCGCCGGCTGTTAAACAGGTTGAATTTCGTATCTGACCCGTGGCAGCCGTCGCCGAAGGTAAAGCCGCAGCCGTTGCGTTCCGGGAAGGCATCCTCCGCCAGTTCGCGATGGCTGGTGGGGATCACGAAGCGGTCTTCGTAGTTGGCGATCGCCAGATAGCGATACATCTCTTCGACCTGCTCAACGCTGAGTCCCACCTCTTCAATTGCCCGGGTATCGGTCACGCCCTCGACGGTTTGCGAGCGCTTGTAGTGGCGCATTGCCATCATCCGTTTCAGCGCGCGCAATACCGGTCCGGTATCCCCGGCGCTCAACAGGTTCGCCAGGTACTGGACCGGAATGCGCAGGCTCTCAACCGCCGGCAGGATGGCGCCGTTGTTGGGCAGGCCGCCGGCGTCGGCAACCGACTGGATCGGCGACAGGGGCGGCACATACCAGACCATCGGCAGGGTGCGATACTCCGGATGCAGCGGCAGGGCCAGCTTCCAGTCCATCGCCAGCTTATAGACCGGCGATTTCTGCGCCGCCTCAATGACATTGTGGGGGATGCCTTGTTTTAACGCTTCCTCGATGACCGCCGGATCGTTTGGATTAAGGAATACCTCGCACTGGCGCTCATAGAGGTCGGTTTCATGCTCGGCGCTGGCAGCCTCTTCGATACGGTCGGCGTCATACAGCAAGACGCCGAGATAGCGGATGCGCCCGACGCAGGTTTCGGAGCACACCGTTGGCTGCCCGGACTCAATGCGCGGATAGCAGAAGATGCATTTTTCCGACTTGCCGCTCTTCCAGTTAAAGTAGATTTTTTTATATGGACAGCCGCTGATGCACATCCGCCAGCCGCGGCATTTGTCCTGGTCTATCAGCACGATGCCATCTTCCTCACGCTTGTAGATGGCGCCGCTCGGGCAGGTGGCTACGCAGCTCGGGTTGAGGCAGTGCTCGCACAGGCGCGGGAGGTACATCATAAAGGTGTTTTCGAACTGGCCGTACATCTCTTTCTGCATGGCTTCGAAGTTACGGTCGCGGGCGCGTTTCTCGAATTCACCGCCGAGCAGTTCCTCCCAGTTCGGGCCCCAGTCAATTTTATCCATCCGCTCGCCGCTGATCAGCGAGCGTGGGCGGGCGGTAGGCAGATATTTTCCCTCCGGCGCGTTGTGCAGATGCTGGTAATCGTAGGTGAAAGGTTCGTAGTAATCGTCAATCGCTGGCAGCACCGGGTTGGCGAATATCTTCGACAGCACGCTAACCCGATTGCCGAAGCGGGGCGTCAGTTTACCGCTGATGCCGCGGATCCAGCCGCCTTGCCACTGCTCCTGATCTTCCCAGTTTTTTGGGTAGCCAATGCCCGGTTTGGTTTCCACATTATTGAACCACGCGTACTCCATGCCCTCCCGGCTGCTCCAGACGTTTTTACAGGTGACCGAGCAGGTGTGACAGCCGATGCATTTGTCCAGATTCAGCACCATTCCAACCTGAGAACGGATTTTCATTTTTTCGCCTCCTGTACCTGATCGCGACCTTCGTCATCCAGCCAGGCAATATTTTTCATTTTGCGGATCATGATGAACTCGTCGCGGTTGGAGCCGACGGTGCCGTAGTAGTTAAAGCCATAGGCCAGCTGGGCGTAGCCGCCGATCATGTGCGTCGGCTTCGGACAGACGCGGGTGACGGAGTTATGAATGCCGCCGCGGCGGCCGGTCACTTCCGAACCCGGGATATTCATAATCCGCTCCTGAGCGTGATACATCATGGTCATCCCCGGCGGCACGCGCTGGCTCACCACCGCCCGGGCGGTGAGGGCGCCGTTGGCGTTGAACGCTTCAATCCAGTCGTTATCTTCAATGCCCAGCTCTCTGGCGTCAGTTTCACTGAGCCAGACGATCGGCCCGCCGCGCGACAGCGTCAGCATCAGCAGGTTTTCGCTGTATGTGGAGTGGATCCCCCATTTCTGGTGCGGGGTCAGGAAGTTCAGCGCTTTCTCCGGAAAACCGTTCGGCGGCACGGCCTTCATCTGGCTGACGCTGCGGGTATCAATGGGCGGGCGATAAGCCACCAGGCTTTCGCCGAAAGCCCGCATCCACGGATGGTCCTGATACAGCTGTTGCCGCCCGGAGAGGGTGCGCCACGGGATCAGTTCGTGCACATTGGTATAACCGGCGTTGTAGGAGACGTGCTCGCTTTCCAGTCCGGACCACGTTGGGCTGGAGATGATCTTGCGCGGCTGCGCCTGAATATCGCGGAAGCGGATCTTCTCATCCTCTTTATTCAGCGCCAGATGAGTGTGGTCGCGACCGGTAAATTCTCCCAGCGCCTGCCAGGCTTTCACCGCCACCTGGCCGTTGGTTTCCGGCGCGAGGCTGAGAATAACTTCGGAGGCGTCAATGGCGCTGTCGATCCGCGGCCGGCCTTTGGCCGGACCGTCCTGCTTGAGGTAGTTAAGCTTGCCGAGGAAATCGACTTCGCTTTGCGTATTCCACGAGATGCCTTTTCCGCCGTTGCCAAGCTTATCGAGCAGCGGCCCGAGAGAGGTGAAGCGTTCCCAGGTGGCGGGATAGTCGCGCTCCACCAGGGCAATCGACGGAGCGGTTTTCCCGGGGATCAGATCGCATTCGCCCTTACGCCAGTCAAGCACCTCGAACGGCTGCGCCAGCTCAGCCGGAGAGTCATGCTGCAGCGGGACCAGCACCACGTCGGTCTCTTTCCCGAGATGGCCGACGCAGACCTGCGAGAAGGATTTGGCGATATCTTTGTAAATCTCCCAGTCGCTCTTTGCCTCCCACGCCGGGTCGACGGCGGCGGAAAGCGGGTGGATAAACGGATGCATATCCGAGGTGTTCATATCGTCTTTTTCGTACCAGGTGGCGGTCGGTAGAACAATATCGGAAAAGAGACAGGTACTGGACATGCGGAAATCCAGCGTCACCAGCAGGTCGAGTTTGCCCTCGATAGCCGCCGTCTGCCACTCGACTTCCTCAGGTTTCACCTCATCGCTGGCGCCCAGTTCATCCCCCTGAATACCGCTGTCGGTCCCGAGCAGGTATTTCAACATGTACTCATGCCCCTTACCGGACGATCCCAGCAGGTTAGAGCGCCAGATAAACAGGTTCCGCGGATGGTTTTTGCCGCTGTCCGGTTGCTCGGCGGCAAAGCGGATCTCGCCGGATTTTAGCGACCGCACCGTGAACTCCGAAGGCGATAGCCCGGCGGCCTCGGCCTGCTGCTTGATGGTCAGCGGGTTGACGTTGAGCTGTGGCGCAGAAGGCAACCAGCCCATCCGTTCCGCGCGGACGTTGAAGTCGATAAGGCTGCCGCTAAATTTGCTGGCGTCGGCCAGCGGCGACAACAGCTCCTGCGCGGTCAGTTTTTCATAGCGCCACTGGCTGGCGTGATTGTAGAAATAGGAGGTGCTGTTCATTTGCCGCGGCGGGCGGTTCCAGTCCAGCGCGAACGCCAGCGGCAGCCAGCCGGTCTGTGGGCGCAGCTTCTCCTGGCCGACATAGTGCGACCAGCCGCCGCCGCTCTGGCCGACGCAGCCGCAGAACACCAGCAGGTTAATCATCCCCCGGTAGTTCATATCCATGTGGTACCAGTGGTTTACCCCGGCGCCGAGGATAATCATCGAACGGCCATGGGTTTTATGCGCCGTATCGGCGAACTCGCGGGCGATTTGTTCGATATGCTGGCGCGGCACGCCGGTGATCTGCTCCGCCCACGCCGGGGTATAGGCTTTAACCTCGGCGAAATCTTTCGCCGCATTGACATCATCAAGCCCTCGGTCCAGGCCGTAGTTAGCCAGAATCAGGTCATATACGCTGACCACCAGGCCGCTTTCGCCACTGGCCAGCGTCAGCTGTTTCACCGGGAGCGGATGAAGGGTTACCGGTGCCTGCGGCACGCTGCGGAAATGCGGGTTTTCATTGCCGCCGAAGTAGGGGAAGGCGACTGACGCCACGCTGTCGCGAATATCCAGCAGAGACAGCGTGAGCTCCACCGTTTTGCCGTCAGCCAGCGGTTCGAGGTTCCATTTCCCTTTTTCGCCCCAGCGAAAGCCGATGGAACCGTTTGGCGCCACCAGTTCGCCGTCGGCGGTGCAGGCGACGGTTTTCCATTCCGGGTTATTCGTTTCGCCCAGTCCATCCAGCAGGTCGGAGGCGCGCAGCATGCGGCCTGGCACATAGCTGCCATCGTCGCGCGGCTCAAGCATCACCAGCATCGGCATGTCGGTATAGGTGCGGCAGTAGTTAAGAAAGTAATCACTCGGATTATCAAGGTGGAAGGCTTTGAGGATGACGTGGCCCATGGCCATCGCCAGCGCGCTGTCGGTACCTTGCTTCGGCGCCAGCCAGTGGTCGCACAGTTTGGCCACTTCCGAATAGTCCGGGGTGATGGCGATGGTTTTGGTGCCTTTGTAGCGTACTTCGGTGAAGAAGTGGGCATCCGGGGTCCGGGTCTGCGGCACGTTGGAGCCCCAGGCGATAATGTAGCTGGCGTTGTACCAGTCGGCGGATTCCGGCACGTCGGTCTGCTCGCCCCAGGTCATTGGCGAGGCCGGGGGCAGATCGCAGTACCAGTCGTAGAAGCTGAGGCAGGTGCCGCCGATAAGGGATAAATAGCGGGTACCCGCCGCGTAGGAGACCATCGACATCGCCGGGATCGGCGAGAACCCGGCGACACGGTCCGGGCCGTAGTGTTTGATGGTCCAGACGTTGGCGGCGGCGATGAGCTGATTCAGCTCTTTCCAGCTGGAGCGGACAAAGCCGCCTTTGCCGCGCGCCGCTTTATAGCTGGTGGTTTTGGCCGGATCCTGCATGATGCTATCCCAGGCCTGCACCGGGTCGGGAAACTGCGCCAGTGCTTCGCGCCACAACGCAATCAGCCGTTTACGCGCCAGCGGGTACTTCAGACGGTTGGCGCTATAGAGATACCAGGAGTAGCTGGCGCCTCGCGGGCAGCCGCGTGGTTCATGGTTCGGCAGATCCGGGCGGGTACGCGGATAATCGGTCTGCTGGGTTTCCCAGGTCACCAGACCGTTTTTGACATAAATTTTCCAGCTGCAGGAGCCGGTGCAATTCACGCCGTGGGTGGAGCGGACAATTTTGTCGAACTGCCAGCGTTGACGGTAGCTGTCTTCCCAGTCACGGTTGTTGTTGTAGACCTGACCGTGGCCGTTGGCAAAGGTTTCGCCTTTCTGCTTAAAGTAGCGAAAGCGATCCAGTAGTTTACTCATGACATTTCTCCTGCTCCGATGATGTCCGGCATCGTGCCACCCGGCCGGATGAGCGAACGAACGCGTACGCCGGATAAGGCGGAAGCCGCCATCCGGCAGATAAATCGTTATAGTTAAGCGGGTTTACGACGGCCGTAGACCAGCCAGGTCACCAATACGCAAACCACGTAAAAAACGAAGAAGACCTTCATCGCCCCGACCGGCGAACCGGTCATCGCCAGCGAGGTGCCGAAGGCTTTCGGGATAAAGAAGCCGCCGATGGCGCCAATTGCCGAGATAAAGCCCAGCGCGGCAGCGGTATCGGTCACGGCTTCATGCTGCGCTTCTTCTTCGCTGCCGCCGCGCTGCCTCACGCTCTCGATGGTGAGCTGACGGAAGATGACGGCGATCATCTGGAAGGTGGAGCCGCTGCCGAGCCCGGCGGTTAAGAACAGACCCATAAACACCACGTAGAAGGCGAGGAAGCTACCGGATCCGCTGCCCGGCAGGGTGAGGAACAGCAGACCGGTAAAGAGCGCCATCAGCACGAAATTGACCAGCGTCACCCGCACACCGCCCAGACGGTCGGAGATGATCCCGCCGAACGAGCGCGCCAGCGCGCCAATAAACGGTCCAAAGAAAGCCAGCTTGAGAATGTCGACCGCAGGAAACTGGGTTTTCGCCAGCATGGCGAAGCCGGCGGAGAAGCCGATAAATGAGCCGAAAGTCGCCAGATAGAGCAGGCTCAACAGCCACATATGCGGGCGCTTGAGTACGGGAAGCTGATCGCGAATCGAGGCCTTCGAACTGGCGATATCATTCATACCGAACCAGGCGGCAGCGGTGGCAAGCAGCAGGAGGGGTACCCAGACGAGCGCCGCATTACTCAGGGCCATGGTCGAGCCATCGGGCTGGGTGACGCCATGGACGCCGAGGAAGGTGAAGATCGGCAGGAAGATCACCGCCGGGGCGACCATCTGCATCACACTGACCCCGAGATTGCCCAGGCCGCCGTTGACCCCCAGCGCGCTGCCCTGTTTGGCTTTGGGAAAAAAGAAACTGATATTTCCCATACTGGAAGCAAAATTAGCCCCGGCAAAACCGCACAGCAGCGCAATAACAATAAATACCCAGAATGGAGTAGCGCTATTCTGGATCGCCACGCCTAACCAAATACAAGGCACAATTAGGATCACTGTACTTAATACGGTCCAGTAGCGCCCGCCGAAGAGGGGTACCATAAAGGAGTAGGGGACCCGTAATATCGCGCCGGAAAGTGAAGGAAGTGCGGTTAATAAAAAAAGCTGGTCGGTAGTGAAATGAAAACCGACCTTATTAAGGTTGACCGCCACGGCGCTGAATAACATCCATACGCAGAAGGCAAGTAGTAAGCAGGTGACTGATATCCAGAGGTTTCTTCTCGCAATGGCCTGACCCTTGTTTTCCCAGAAGGCCTTATTTTCTGGCCGCCAGTTTTTCAAAAGGTAATGATTATCTTTCTCATTTTGTACCGACATATTGCCCTCTAATTGCCCGGAATGGAGTAAATAAATAAGGTCAACAGCTGAATACAAGGTGACGGTGAATAACCCTTAATTGGCGTTATCTAAAAAGCGTAGATAAAAAAAACGTGCTGTCGGAGAGCACGTGGAGAGCGTAGCGGGATTAATTGTTACTAAATGTAAAATTTAACTAAAATAACTCCAGCGTAATCATCTTATTGACGTAACGGCTAAACGCCGTCTCGTCCAGGGTTTGGGTGCCGAGGGCGTAAATCCCGTCGAGGCCGCACACCAGGGCGATAAAACGCCATGCGATATCCATCGGCGGCTCGCTCGAGTGAAACTCACCGCAGGCGAGACCCTGTTCCACGATCGCCACGGTCTCGGCATGCCACATGGTCATGGTCAGCAGGTAGGCCGCTTTGATGTCCGGGTCGCTGTCGGCCAGAACCTGGCCTTCCCGCCACAGGCGGATATAGGGTTCCAGCCGGCCATCCTCGCTGCCGATCATCGAGAATAACCGCTCGCGCCAGCTGGCATCCTCCGCCACCAGCGGCATGTCGAGCATCTCGCGGATAAGACGGATGAACACCTGGGACTTCAGCTCGCCAATGGAGGCGAAGTGGTGGTGCAGTTGTCCGGCGGCCACCTGCGCTTCGCGGGCGATCTGCCGGACGGTCATGGCGCTGAAGCCGCCGCGCAGCGCCAGGCGCATGGCGGCCTGCATAATTCCTTCCCGTCGCTCATCCCGCTGTAAATAGTGCATAGAACCCCGCTGATATCTGGCTTTGACCGAGTGTAACAAAAAGTTGGACATACGTTCAACAATCCGGCAGGATCGCCATCCTGGACATGTGTCCAAGTTCTAATATTGAGGTACACGCTATGTCACGGCAATGGATGACGCTGATGGCGATTTTGCTGGTTTATATTCCGGTGGCGATTGACGCCACGGTGTTGCATGTGGCCGCGCCGACCCTCAGCGTCGCGCTGGGCAGCAGCGGCAATGAGCTGTTGTGGATCATTGATATCTATTCATTGGTGATGGCCGGGATGGTGCTGCCGATGGGCGCCCTTGGCGATAAAATCGGCTTTAAACGTCTGCTGCTGCTCGGCAGCGCTATTTTTGGCGTCGCCTCGCTGTGCGCCGCGCTGTCGCCGACCGCCCTGACGCTGATTGCCTCCCGCGCCCTGCTGGCGGTGGGGGCGGCGATGATCGTTCCGGCGACGCTTGCCGGGATCCGCAGCACCTTCGCCGAGGCCAGCCAGCGCAATATGGCGCTGGGGCTGTGGGCGGCGGTGGGCTCCGGCGGCGCGGCCTTTGGCCCGCTGGTGGGCGGCATGCTGCTGGAGCATTTCTACTGGGGATCGGTGTTCTTGATCAACGTGCCGATTGTGCTGGTGGTTATCGCCATTAACGCGAAAGTGGTGCCGCGCCAGCCCGCGCGCCGCGACCAGCCGCTGAACCTGCTGCAGGCGCTCATTTTGATTGCGGCGATCCTGATGCTGGTGTTTAGCGCCAAATCGGCCCTGAAGGGCCAGCTGGCGCTGTGGCTCACCGCGCTGGTGGCGATCGGCGGGGCGGCGATGCTGACCTGGTTTATCCGCAAACAGCTGTCGGCGGCCCGGCCGATGGTGGATATGCGCCTGTTCACCCATCGCATTATTTTAAGCGGGGTGATGATGGCGATGACGGCCCTGATTACCCTGGTGGGTTTTGAGCTGCTGATGGCGCAGGAGCTGCAGTTTGTGCATCAGAAAACGCCGTTCGAGGCGGGGATGTTTATGCTGCCGGTGATGGTGGCCAGCGGCTTTAGCGGGCCGATTGCCGGGATGCTGGTGTCGAAGCTCGGACTGCGCGAGGTGGCTACCGGCGGGATGTTGCTGAGCGCCTTCAGCTTTCTGGGCCTGGCGCTGACCGATTTCAGCACTCAACACTGGCTGGCCTGGGGGCTGATGACGCTGCTGGGCTTTAGCGTCGCCAGCGCGCTGCTGGCCTCCAGCTCCGCCATTATGGCGGCGGCGCCGAAGGAGAAAGCGGCGGCGGCCGGGGCGATCGAAACCATGGCCTATGAGCTGGGCGCCGGCCTCGGCATTGCGCTGTTCGGCCTGATCCTCACCCGCAGCTACAGCGCCACCATTGTGCTACCGTCCGGGCTGAATGAGACGATGGCGCAGCAGGCGTCGTCATCGATCGGCGAGGCGGTCAGCCTGACCCAGGCGCTGCCCGCCGGGGTGGCGGAAGCGCTAATGGCGGCGGCCAAGGCGGCCTTTACCCAGGCGCACAGCCTGGTGCTGGCGACAGCGGGGGTCATGCTTCTGCTGCTGGCCGCCGGGATCTGGCGCAGCCTCGCCACGGCGACGAATCCGTAGTCGGCGCTATAGCTGTAGCGACAGGTCCATCGCCGCGCGACGTAGCGGGGCGAGGGCCTTCTCTTTTAACGCCCCGGCGCTGACCGTCGCGGCCGGCACTCCGACATTCAGCGCGGCCACCACCTGGCCATGACGCGACAGCACCGGCACCGCCAGCGAGCACAGGCCCACCTCTATCTGGCGGTCGGCGAGGGCATAGCCCTGCATGCGCACCCGATCAATCTCCGCGCGTAGCCCGGCCATATCGCACAGGGTGTGGGGGGTGTAGCGAATGAGCACGGCGCGTGACAGTGTCACCTCCAGCTGCTCCTCCGGCAGCGCGCTGAGCAATACCCGACCCATCGACGTTGCCCACGCTGGCAGACGGCTGCCGCGTCCGAGATCGACGCTCAGTAAATTATTCACCGCGGCGCGGGCGATATAGAGCACGTTATCCCCATCGAGCGTCGCCGCCGAACAGGATTCGCCGAGGGCTTTGCCGAGGCTATCCAGCGCCGTCTGCGCCACTTTCGCCAGCGGGGTGCCGGCGAGATAGGCATGCCCCACCGCCAGCACCCGGGGCAACAGCTCATAATGGCGGCCATCCGGGCTATGGACCATGCCCAGCGCGGCGAGGGTATACAGGCAGCGGCGTACCGCCGCGCGGGAAATTTGCGTTTTCTGGCTTAACTGGGAAATGGTCAGCCGCTGACGCTGCGGGGTAAAGGCGTTAAGCACCTCCAGCCCGCGAGCCAGAGACAGCATAAAGTTGGGATCGTGCTCGGCCTGCCTGGCGCTTAGGGTGGTGGGGGTATGGTCACGCATGGATTCCCTCTCCGTTGCATTGCAAAGCTCACGGGGCATCACTATACCGTGCGCTAACCGCACCGTCCTGAATTGTGCCGGTTTTACCACCGCGATCACATTATTAACCGCCTTTTAACAAACGTGCCGATAATCGCACAACATTTCGATTATCGCCGTTGACCACCCGCCAGACCGAACCCTATTGTCAATGGCACAGCCCTCCCCGTTATGGATGTGGGTACAAAAAGTTATACATCTCATCAGGAAGCGAAAATGACTGCCACCGTAGAAGGTATTGAGAGCTGGATTGTGGATGTCCCAACCATCCGGCCACATAAATTGTCGATGACCACCATGGGATGTCAGACGCTGGTGATCGTGCGCCTTACTCGCTCCGACGGCATCTGCGGCATTGGCGAGGCCACCACCATCGGCGGCTTGAGCTATGGCGTCGAGAGCCCGGAGGCTATCTCGTCGGCGATAACGCATTACCTGACGCCGCTGCTGCTGGGGCAACCAGCCGATAACCTGAATGCGCTGACCGCCCGCATGAACAGCGCCGTTAAAGGCAACACCTTTGCGAAGTCCGCCATTGAAACCGCGCTGTTGGATGCGCAGGGCAAAGCGCTGGGCCTGCCGGTGTCGGCGCTGCTCGGCGGCGCGCTGCAAACGTCCTTGCCGGTGCTGTGGACGTTAGCCAGCGGCGATACCGCAAAAGATATTGCCGAAGGGGAAAAATTGTTAGCAGAGGGCCGCCATCGGGCATTCAAGCTGAAAATTGGCGCCCGCGAATTAGCTACCGACCTGCGCCATACCCGCGCCATTGTGGAAGCGTTAGGGGATCGCGCCAGCATCCGCGTCGACGTCAACCAGGCCTGGGACGCGGCGACCGGCGCGAAAGGCTGCCGCGAGCTGGCGGCGATGGGCGTCGACCTCATCGAACAGCCGGTCAGCGCCCACGACAACGCGGCGCTGGTGCGGTTGAGCCAGCATATTGAAACCGCGATCCTCGCCGACGAAGCGGTAGCCACCGCTTACGATGGCTATCAACTGGCGCAGCAGGGCTTTACCGGCGCTTACGCGCTGAAAATAGCCAAGGCCGGCGGACCGAATAGCGTACTGGCGCTGGCCCGCGTCGCCCAGGCGGCGGGGATTGGCCTGTATGGCGGCACCATGCTGGAGGGGACCGTGGGGACTGTCGCCTCGCTGCACGCCTGGTCGACGCTGCCGCTGCAGTGGGGCACCGAGATGTTCGGCCCGCTGTTGCTGAAAGACGATATCGTCCGCGTACCGCTCTCCTTTGCCGTCGGCGAGGTGGTGCTCCCGCAAACCCCGGGTCTTGGCGTCGAGCTGGATGAAGACAAACTGCGTTTTTACACCCGCCAGGCGTAGCGGGTAACAGGAGAAACATATGCTATTTAAAGTGGAGATGACCGTGAATATTCCGCTTGGTTTTCCCGTCGCCGAAGCGGAGGAAATAAAGCAACGCGAAAAAGCCTATTCACAACAATTACAGCGGGAAGGCAAGTGGCGAAATATCTGGCGCGTCGCCGGTCTTTACGCCAATGTCAGTATTTTCGATGTCAACGATGCCGAAGAGTTACATCAAATATTAATGGGATTGCCGCTGTATCCTTTTATGGATATTCGCGTCGAGGCGCTGTGCCGTCATCCCTCGTCTGTTCGTGACGACGATAGCTAATAATAATAACACCTGACCTTATGCCGGGGTGACCCGGGAAATACCCTACAACGATAAGAGAGAATAATGATGAGTAATGCTTTCGTACAACAAGAAGCCGTGCAGAAATTATTACGTGAAGGCGCGGGTTTACATGTCCCTGGCGGTAACGAACGTTTTAAAGCCATTATTCACCGTCTGCTGGAGAATATCTGTACGCTGATCGACGACTATAACGTTACCGAAGAAGAGTTCTGGCATGCGGTGAACTATCTGCATGCGCTGGGCGGCCGTCAGGAGGCGGCGCTGCTGGCGGCGGGACTGGGTCTGGAGCATTTCCTCGACCTGCGTCAGGACGCCATTGACGCGGCGGCGCGCCGGGAAACCGGCACCCCGCGCACCATCGAAGGGCCGCTGTATGTGGCTAATGCGCCGCTGGCCGACGGCCACGCCCGGATGGATGATGGCGCCGACGCCGGGGAAGTGATGTGGCTGCATGGCCAGGTCAACGATACCGAGGGCCGGCCGGTGGCCAACGCCATTGTCGATATCTGGCACGCCAATACCCTCGGCAATTACTCCTTCTTCGACCCGAGCCAGAGCGAATACAACCTGCGCCGGCGGATCCGCACCGGCGCCGATGGCCGCTACAGCGTGCGCAGCATCCTGCCATCCGGCTACGGCTGTCCGCCGGATGGCCCGACGCAGAAGCTGCTGGATCGGTTAGGCCGACATGGCAACCGTCCGGCGCACATTCACTTCTTCGTCTCCGCGCCGGGGCATAAACATCTCACCAGCCAGATCAACCTCAGCGGCGATAAATACCTGTGGGATGATTTTGCCTTTGCCACCCGCGACGGCCTGATTGCCGACCCGATCAAAGTGACGGACCGCGAGACTATCGCGCAGCGCGACCTTGAGGGAGAGCACACTGAGGTCTGTTTTGATTTCACCCTGTGTAAAGCGCTCAGCGCCGACGAAGAGCAGCGCGGCGCCCGCCTGCGCGCCAAAGCGTAATCTGCTGTAACGGCCCCGGGCACGCGGTTGCCCGGGCCAGACATTGCACCTGAAAGCAAACAATTCACCCGGTTTCTTTCATCCTGAATACTGCAGGAGGGACTGACTCATGCAAAAAACGCTATCAGCGCTTAAAGACAAAATTAACAACGCCTTAATTGTCGATCGTGAAAACCATATTTGCCGCTGCCACCGTTCAATATTTACCGACCCGCAGCTGTTTGAATTTGAAATGAAGCATATCTTTGAAGGTAATTGGGCGTTTCTCGCCCATGAAAGCCAAATAGCCGAGCCGGGGGATTATTATACCCTGACGCTGGGGCGTCAGCCGGTCATTATTACCCGCGATAAAAAGAACGAGCTGCATGCGTTAATTAACAGCTGCGCCCATCGCGGCGCCATGTTATGTCGACGGAAAACCGGGAATAAAAACTCATTTACCTGTCCGTTTCACGGCTGGACCTTCAGCAATAATGGCAAACTATTAAAAGCCAAAGATGAAAGCACCGGCGGCTATCCTGACACTTTCAAACAGGAAGGATCGCACGACCTGCAAAAGCTGCCGCGTTTTCAGTCCTATCGCGGTTTCTTATTCGGTAGCCTCAATGCCGACGTGCAGCCGCTGGAAGCCTATCTCGGGGAAACCTGCAAAATCATCGATCTGATCGTCGACCAGGCGCCGGAGGGGCTGGAGGTGCTCAAGGGATCGTCGAGCTATGTGTACGAGGGCAACTGGAAGCTGGGCGCAGAGAACGGCGCTGATGGCTACCACGTGAGCGTGGTGCACTGGAACTATGCCTCCACCATGTCGCGGCGCAACTATGAAGCGGAAGGCACCCATGCGGTGGACGCCAACGGCTGGTCAAAAAGCCTCGGCGGCGGCTACGGATTTGATAACGGCCATATGCTGCTGTGGACCCGGGCGCTGAACCCGGAGGTGCGCCCGGTGTATGCCCACCGCGAGCGCCTGCAGGCGGAATTCGGCGAACTCCGCGCCGACCAGATGGTCAACGAAACCCGCAACCTGTGCCTGTACCCCAACGTCTATCTGATGGATCAATTCTCCACCCAGATCCGCGTCATTCGTCCGCTGGCAGTGGACAAAACCGAAGTCACTATCTGGTGCTTTGCGCCGAAGGGGGAATCCGACAAGGCGCGGGCCCTGCGCATCCGCCAGTACGAGGATTTCTTTAACGTCAGCGGGATGGGGACCCCGGACGACCTCGAAGAGTTCAGCGCCTGTCAGCGCGGCTATCTCGGCGAAAATCTGGCGTGGAGCGATCTCAGCCGCGGCGCGCTGCGCTGGGTCGACGGTCCGGATGAGCATGCGCAGCACGCCGGATTTCATCCGCGCTTAAGCGGCGTGAAATCGGAGGACGAGGCGCTGTATATCGCCCATCACCATCACTGGCAGACGCTGATGCTGGCGGCGATTGAACAAGAGCAGCAACGCTATGACCAGTCGATCACCCAGCGCGTGGAGGTGGCCTGATGCTGAACCTCGAACAGGTACGCCAGTTTCTCTACTACGAAGCCCGTCTGCTGGATGATCGTCAGTGGGATGAATGGCTCAGCTGCTACAGCCCGCAGGTCGTCTACTGGATGCCCGCGTGGGGCGACGATGACCAGCTGACGCGCGATCCGCAAAAAGAGATTTCGCTGATCTACTATCCCAACCGCGAAGGGCTGGAGGATCGCGTCTACCGGATTAAAACCGAGCGCTCAGGGGCCAGCACGCCGGAGCCGCGAACCACCCATATCATCAGCAACGTCGAGCTGCTGGGGGAGAACGATGAAGGGCTGGAGGTGCGTTACAGCTGGGTGACCTGGAGCCACCGCTATCAGCACACCGACGCCTTTTTCGGCGCCACCTGCTGCACGCTGACCGAGCAGGACGGCAGGCCGCAGATCGTGCGCAAAACCGTGCGCCTGAATAACGATTATATCCGTCAGGTGATCGACGTTTACCACATTTAAGAGGCGCTTATGACCTTCACTATTGCTCTTAATTTTGAGGACGGTATTACCCGCTTTATTCAATGCCATGCCGGAGAGAAAGTCCTGGATGCCGCCTATCGGCAGAAGGTGAATTTGCCGATGGACTGCTCGGACGGCGTGTGCGGCACCTGCAAATGCCACTGCGCCAGCGGGGAATACGCTCTCGGCGACGAGTATCTCGACGAAGCGCTAAGCGACGAGGAAGCGCAGGCCCGCCAGGTGCTGACCTGTCAGATGGTGCCCACCAGCGACTGCATTATCGATGTGCCAGTGGCTGCCGCCCAGTGTAAAACCGCCCTGACGAACACCGGGGCGCAGGTGCGGCAGGTGAATTGTCTGTCCGATACCGCCGTCGAGCTGGTGGTCGCCCTCGATGAGCCGCTGGACTTCCTGGCGGGGCAGTACGTCAACATCCAGGTGCCAGGCACGCCGCACGTTCGCGCCTATTCCTTCAGCTCCCGCCCAGGCTCGGCAGAAGGACGTTTCCTGATCCGTAACGTGCCCGGCGGCATGATGAGCCAGTGGTTAACCCGGCAGGCGCGGCCCGGCGATCGCCTGATCCTCAGCGGCCCGATGGGCAGCTTCTATCTGCGCCATGGCGAACGTCCGCTGCTGATGCTGGCCGGCGGTACCGGGCTGGCGCCGCTGCTCTCCATGCTCGAGACCCTGCAGGCGCAGAACAGCTCGCGCCCGGTGACCCTGCTGTATGGCGTCACGCGCGACGGCGACCTGGTGAAGACCGAGGCGCTGGAGGCATTCCGTCAGCAGTTAACCCATTTTCGCTGGCTGCCGGTGGTGGCGGAGGAAAACAGCGCCTGCCCGCAGCGCGGCTTTGTCACCGATCATCTTGACGACGCCATGCTGAATAATGGCGAGGTCGATATCTACCTTTGCGGCCCGCCGCCGATGGTCAACGCGGTCGCCACGGCGCTGCGCGAGCGAGGGATCGCCCCGGCGGGCTTCTGGTACGAGAAATTTATCGCCAGCCAGAGCGCGGCGGCCTAAGGAGGTAGTATGCGTTTTCGCGATAAAGTGGTCGCCATCACCGGCGCGGCCCAGGGCATTGGCCGCCAGACCGCGGAGCAGGCGGCTGCGGAAGGCGCGGCTCTGCTGCTCATCGATCGCGCGCCCTGGGTGCGCGAGCTGGCGGCGACCCTGGCGCAGTCCGGCAGTCAGGTGCTGGCGCTGGAGGCGGACCTGGAACAGTGGCCGAGCGCCGAGCAGGCGTTTGCCGACGGGGTCGCGCATTTTGGCCGCATCGATGTGCTAATCAATAACGTCGGGGGGACTATCTGGGCGCGGCCGTTTGCCGAATACCAGCCGGACCAGATTGAGAAAGAGATCCGCCGCTCGCTGTTTCCCACCCTGTGGGGCTGCCGCGCGGCGCTGCCCTGGATGCTCAAGCAGGGCAAAGGCAGCATCGTCAACGTCTCATCGGTGGCGACGGCGGGGGTCAACCGGGTGCCTTACTCGGCGGCGAAAGGCGGCGTCAATGCGCTGACCCGGTCGATCGCCATGGAGTACAGCGGCAGCGGCATCCGCATCAATGCCGTCGCGCCGGGCGGGACGGAGGCGCCGCCGCGCCTGACGCCGCGTAACGACGAGCAGCCCGGTGATCAGGAGAAGGCGTGGTATCAGCAGGTGGTCGATCAGACGGTGGCCAGCAGCCTGATGCACCGCTACGGCACGCTGGCGGAACAGGCGAATGCGATCCTGTTCCTCGCCAGCGATGAGGCCAGCTATATCACCGGCGTGACCCTCCCGGTGGCGGGCGGGGATCTCGGCTAACGGCGGGTCGCGTACCAGCAGAGCAGGGAGCCGAGACACACCATCCCGGCCCCCTGCCAGAAGGGCCACGATAGCGCGGCGCTAAGCAGGATCGCCGCCAGCGCGGAGGAGAGCACCGGCGTGAAGTAGGAGGCCGCCGCCAGCAGGCTGACGTTGCCGTGGAGGATCCCCACGTTCCACGCGGCGTAGGCCAGACCGAGCGCCACCGCTACCGTCAGCAGCTTGATGCTGACCGGCCAGCTAAAGACCATCGGCGGCTGCGGCGTGGCGAGAAACTTCAGCCACAGCGTCAGCGCGGTTAACAGGACGAACAGGGTAATGGCATTTTTGCCGCGGGCATATTTGGCCGTCACCGTGCAGTAGGCCGCCCAGATAAAGGCGCCGATAAAGGCCAGCAGATAGCTGAGCGGACTGGAGATGACGTTGCTGATAATCTCGTCCAGCTGCAGGCCGTGCTCACCCCCCAACACCCAGCCGACGCCAAGCAGGGCGAGAAGCAAACCGGGGATCACCAGCCAGCTGCTTTTCTGACCATTAAACAGGATGGCGAACAGGATGGTCAGGCTGGGCCACAGGTAATTGACCATCCCCACTTCAATGGCCTGCTGACGACTGGCGGCATAGCCCAGGGATAGCGCGAGGCAGATTTCATAGCTGACGAACAGCGCGCTGCCGGCCAGCAGATAGCGGCGCGGGATCTGGCGCAGGTTAGGGAAACCGACGGTAAAAATCAGCAGCAGGCCGCTGAGGCTGTAAATCATCGCCGCGCCGCCGACCGGTCCCAGTCCTTCGCTGACGCCGCGAATCAATCCGACCATGGTGCTCCATAAAATAATGGCGGCGAAGCCGATGGTCGTGGCTCTCTTTTTCTCCATGCTTATCCTGAGGGTTACGCAAATGCAGCCGGCATATATATCATCTTTTTACCGCCGCGGGGCGAAATTTTCCGCCATGGGTAACCCCTAGGGATTAGTGAAAACGGCCGCGGCTGGCGATTAAGGGGGCGTTGGTTTTGCTCCTTGATTTGACGCAAATTTTCCCGGGATTTTGCTGTTAGTTTCCTCCGCGCGATGAATCAACATCCTGCATGGAGGAATGCAATGGACGTCAGCCGCAGAAAGTTCTTTAAGATCTGCGCAGGCGGTATGGCCGGAACCACAGCTGCCGCCCTGGGCTTTGCCCCCAAAATGGCGCTGGCTCAGGCACGCAACTACAAATTGCTGCGTGCGAAAGAGATCCGCAACACCTGCACTTACTGCTCCGTTGGCTGCGGGCTATTAATGTATAGCCTCGGCGACGGCGCGAAAAACGCCAAAGAAGCGATTTACCATATTGAAGGGGATCCGGACCATCCGGTGAGCCGCGGCGCGTTATGCCCGAAAGGCGCCGGCCTGCTGGACTATGTCCACAGCGACAACCGCCTGCGCTACCCGGAATACCGCGCGCCGGGATCTGATAAATGGCAGCGACTCTCCTGGGATGAAGCCTTCAGCCGCATCGCGCGGCTGATGAAAGCCGACCGCGACGCCAACTTTATGGAAAAGAACGAACAGGGCGTGACGGTTAACCGCTGGCTTTCCACCGGCATGCTGTGCGCTTCGGCAGCAAGTAATGAAACCGGCATGCTGACGCAAAAATTTGTGCGTTCGCTCGGCATGCTGGCGGTAGACAACCAGGCACGCGTCTGACACGGACCAACGGTAGCAAGTCTTGCTCCAACATTTGGTCGCGGTGCGATGACCAACCACTGGGTGGATATCAAAAACGCGAACGTCGTGGTGGTGATGGGCGGCAACGCCGCGGAAGCCCACCCGGTGGGATTCCGCTGGGCGATGGAAGCGAAAAATAACAACGACGCCACGCTTATCGTTGTCGACCCGCGCTTTACGCGTACGGCGTCGGTGGCGGATATCTATGCGCCGATTCGCTCCGGTACCGACATTACCTTCCTGTCGGGGGTCCTGCTGTACCTGATCGAACATAACAAAATCAATGCCGAGTACGTGAAGCACTACACCAACGCCAGCCTGCTGGTGCGGGATGATTTTGCCTTCGAAGAGGGGCTGTTCAGCGGCTATGATGCGGACAAACGCCAGTATGATAAATCGTCCTGGAACTACCAGTTCGATGAAAACGGCTACGCCAAACGCGATGAGACGCTCAGCCATCCGCGCTGCGTGTGGAACCTGCTGAAGCAGCACGTTTCCCGTTACACGCCGGAGGTGGTCGAAAACATCTGCGGTACGCCGAAAGCGGACTTCCTCAAGGTGTGCGACGTGCTGGCCTCAACCAGCGCCGCCGATCGCACCACCACTTTCCTGTATGCCCTGGGCTGGACGCAGCACACCGTCGGCGCGCAAAACATTCGCACCATGGCGATGATCCAGCTGCTGCTCGGCAATATGGGTATGGCCGGCGGCGGCGTGAATGCCCTGCGCGGTCACTCTAATATTCAGGGACTGACCGACCTTGGCCTGCTGTCCACCAGCCTGCCGGGCTACCTGACGCTGCCTTCTGATAAGCAGCCGGATCTGCAGACGTATCTGACGGCCAACACGCCAAAAGCGACCCTGCCGGACCAGGTGAACTACTGGAGCAACTACCCGAAATTCTTTGTCAGCCTGATGAAGTCCTTCTACGGCGAGGCGGCGCAAAAAGAGAACGACTGGGGCTTTGAGTGGTTACCGAAGTGGGACCAGGCTTACGACGTGATCAAGTACTTCAACATGATGGATAACGGCAACGTCACCGGCTATATCTGCCAGGGCTTTAACCCGGTGGCGTCGTTCCCGGATAAAAACAAGGTGGTTCGCAGCCTGAGCAAGCTGAAGTACATGGTGGTTATCGACCCGCTGGTGACTGAAACCTCCACCTTCTGGCAAAACCACGGCGAGTCGAACGATGTCGACCCGTCGACGATTCAGACGGAAGTCTTCCGCCTGCCATCGACCTGCTTTGCCGAAGAGGACGGTTCGATCGCTAACTCTGGCCGCTGGCTGCAGTGGCACTGGAAAGGGCAGGACGCGCCGGGCGAGGCGCGCAACGATGGCGAAATCCTGGCCGGGATTTACCATCGCCTGCGCGAACTGTACCGCACCGAAGGCGGTAAAGGCGCTGAGCCGCTGCTGAAGATGAGCTGGAACTACAAACAACCGGACCATCCGGAATCGGAAGAAGTTGCCAAAGAAAACAACGGCTACGCGCTGGCGGACTTGTATGACGCCAGCGGTGCTCTGGTGGCGAAGAAAGGCCAATTACTGAACAGCTTTGCGCTGTTGCGCGATGACGGCACCACCGCGTCGTCTTGCTGGATCTACAGCGGCAGCTGGACGGAGCAGGGCAACCAGATGGCGAACCGCGATAACGCCGACCCGTCGGGTCTGGGCAATACGCTGGGCTGGGCCTGGGCGTGGCCGCTCAATCGCCGGGTGCTCTATAACCGCGCGTCAGCCGACATCAACGGCAAGCCGTGGGATGCGAAGCGGATGCTGATCCAGTGGAACGGCAGCAAGTGGGTCGGGAATGATATTGCGGACTTCAATACCGCGCCGCCGGGGAGCAACACCGGGCCGTTTATCATGCAGCAGGAGGGGCTGGGTCGCCTGTTCGCACTGGATAAGCTGGCGGAAGGACCGTTCCCGGAACACTACGAGCCGATGGAAACCCCGCTTGGCACTAACCCGCTGCACCCGAAGGTGGTCTCCAGCCCGGTGGTGCGTGTGTATGAAGAGGACGCCATTCGCTTAGGTAAGAAGGATAAGTTCCCGTACGTCGGGACCACCTATCGTCTGACCGAACACTTCCATACCTGGACCAAGCATGCGCTGCTCAATTCCATCGCGCAGCCGGAACAGTTTGTCGAAATCAGCGAAGGGCTGGCAAAAGCGAAAGGCATCGCCAACGGCGACCGGGTAAAAGTCAGCAGCCAGCGCGGCTTTATTCGCGCGGTGGCGGTGGTGACGCGCCGTTTGCAAACCCTCAACGTCAACGGCCAGCAGGTGGAGACCGTCGGGATCCCGCTGCACTGGGGTTTTGAAGGCGTGGCTCGCAAAGGCTATATCGCCAACACCCTGACGCCGAACGTCGGCGATTCCAACTCGCAAACGCCGGAGTACAAGGCGTTTCTGGTCAACATCGAGAAAGCGTAAGGAGCGATTCAATGGCGATGGAAACACAAGACATTATTAAACGCTCCGCGACCAACCCGATCACGCCCGCGCCGCGCGCGCGGGATCATAAGGCGGAAGTCGCCAAGCTTATCGATGTCTCCTCCTGCGTGGGCTGTAAAGCCTGCCAGGTGGCCTGCTCCGAGTGGAACGACATCCGCGATGAGGTGGGGCACTGCGTCGGGGTGTACGACAACCCGGCGGATCTCAGCGCTAAATCCTGGACGGTGATGCGCTTTAGCGAGACCGAACAGAACGGCAAACTGGAGTGGCTTATCCGTAAGGATGGCTGTATGCACTGCGAAGAGCCGGGCTGCCTGAAGGCCTGCCCGTCCGCCGGGGCGATTATTCAGTACGCCAACGGCATCGTCGATTTCCAGCAGGAAAACTGCATCGGCTGCGGCTACTGCATTGCCGGGTGTCCGTTTAATGTCCCGCGTCTCAATAAAGAGGATAACCGGGTCTATAAATGCACCCTGTGCGTGGACCGGGTCAGCGTCGGTCAGGAACCGGCGTGCGTGAAAACCTGTCCGACCGGCGCGATCCACTTCGGTACGAAGAAAGAGATGCTGGAGGTGGCCGAGGAGCGGGTGGCTAAGCTGAAAAAACGCGGCTATGCCAGGGCCGGGATTTACAACCCGCAGGGCGTCGGCGGCACCCATGTGATGTACGTCCTGCATCATGCCGACCAGCCCGAGCTTTATCACAAGCTGCCTGCTGCGCCGAAGATTGATACCTCGGTGGAGCTGTGGAAAGGGATCCTGAAGCCGCTGTCGGCGGCGGGCTTTATCGCTACCTTTGCCGGGCTTATCTATCACTACATCGGTATCGGGCCAAATAAGGAAGTTGACGACGACGAGGAGGAGCATGATGAGTAAATCGAAGATGATAGTGCGCACGACCTTTATCGATCGCGCCTGTCACTGGACGGTGGTGATCGCTTTCTTCCTCGTGGCGCTATCGGGTATTTCGTTTTTCTTCCCGACCCTGCAGTGGCTGACGGAAACCTTCGGTACCCCGCAGATGGGGCGTATTCTGCACCCCTTCTTCGGAGTGCTGATTTTTATCGCCCTGATGTTTATGTTCGTGCGTTTTGTCCATCACAACATCCCTGATAAACAGGATATCCCCTGGCTGAAAGGCATTGTGGAGGTGCTGAAAGGCAACGAGCATAAAGTGGCGCGGGTCGGTAAATATAACGCCGGGCAAAAGATGATGTTCTGGACCATCATGAGCATGATTTTTGTGCTGCTGGTGACCGGCGTGATTATCTGGCGTCCCTGGTTTGCCCACTATTTCCCGATTCAGGTGATTCGCTACAGCCTGTTAATTCACGCGACGTCGGCCATTATTCTGATCCACGCGATCCTTATCCATATGTATATGGCGTTCTGGGTGAAGGGGTCGATTAAGGGGATGATTGAAGGCAAGGTCAGCCGCCGTTGGGCGAAGAAACATCACCCGCGCTGGTATCGCGATGTCGAACGTCTGGAGGCGATCAAAGAGAGTCGCGAAGGGATGAAGTAAGCCGTCTGGCCAGGAGGCCCGCTCCAGTTTTGCTGGAGCGGGTTTATGTGTTAGTGATTAATGCGTCCATCGCTGATATCACGGTCGTTCTTTCTTTAGCCAAATTGCAGATAAAATATTTTTTATCCAGCCTTTGCTTTGCCACGCTGGTGATTGCCGGCGTGTTGATGAACAGTTTCTCAAACTCCATATTAATAACCGGGGCGGCAGCATGATAATGGCCGGTCAAATGAGAATGATAGCTCAGCGGCACAATTAAACGTGTACCAAGGTCATTAAAATAATCATGTTGGATTACCATTAAATAAGGTTGAAACGCATTGGTTCTCGATGATGGGTTACGAAAGATATCAAATTGTGCCGCCATTAAATCCCTCCGAAAAAAGGATCCTCTGACAACAACCCTGCACGGGCAGTGAACTCATTCAGTGCCTTAATGAATTCCTGGTCTTTTCGGCGTTTGTCCGCATCGACGATGGTAAGTGCCTGGTTTTGCGGGTTAACCGTTGTTGTACGATCGCGAGTCTGTGAGTTGTTAACGGCATTCTGTTTCATTATCTGCTCCTTGTTGTTGGCGAGCTGATTATCACGCGGTGTGCGATGAAAAGAAATACCTGGTTCGGATTTGTTTTTTATTTTGCGAAGCAACTTCCAGAGGAAAGCAACCGCATGAAATATTCATGGTTATGGTAATAAACCCGGCGCTGGCGTTAACCAGCGCGGCGGGAAATAATCAGAACTTCTCCGGAATAAAGCGGAAGGGGAAATTGGTCTGTTTCATTTTGCCCATTTTGCGCTTCGGCAGCGTGACATGCTCCACTGGCAAGGCTTCGTAGGGGATCTGCGACAGCAGGTGGGTGATGATATTCAGACGCACCCGCTTTTTATCTTCGGAGCGGGCGACGAACCACGGCGCCCAGGCGGTGTCGGTGGCGGCGAACATGGCGTCGCGGGCAGCGGTATATTCATCCCAGCGGTTGAAAGACTTGATGTCCATCGGCGAGAGCTTCCAGATCTTGCGCCCGTCGTCGATGCGATCCCGCAGGCGCCGCTCCTGCTCCTGCGGAGAGACCTCCAGCCAGTACTTGAGCAGGATAATGCCCGACTCGACCATGCCGCGCTCCACCATCGGCGCGCCGTCGAGGAACTTCTGCACCTCCTCCGGGGTACAAAAGCCCATCACCCGTTCGACGCCGGCGCGGTTATACCAGCTGCGATCGAAAATCACGATTTCGCCAGCCGCCGGGAGGTGCTTGATATAGCGCTGAAAATAGAGCTGACTTTTCTCGCGTTCGGTGGGCGAGGGTAAGGCGACGACCCGGAAGATCCGCGGACTGACGCGCTCGGTGATCGCCTTAATCGTGCCGCCTTTGCCGGCGCCGTCCCGGCCTTCAAAGACGATGCATACCTTCAGCCCTTTATGCACCACCCAGCGCTGCAGTTTTACCAGCTCAACGTGGAGCTTGCGCAGCGCCTTCTCGTACGCTTTATTGTCGAGCGGGGCGATCTTCACCGCCGCGTCGACAGGATGACCGCTTTTCTTATTACCCATCGCCATGCTCCGTGTTGCCGAGGTATCCCTTTGAAGTGTAATCCTTCACTGGCGTGGCGGTGGAAAATATTCGCGCCCGGGACGGGCTAGCTGACGTTCCCCGCGGCAATGACTTCCAGCCCCACTCGCTGCCCCCATGACAGCTCCAGGGTGTTACCGTCCGGGTCGGCAAAGAAAGCGAAATAGCCCACAGGATCGCCCAGCTGCTCCGGTTCCCGGCGCAGAACGCCTTCCCGCCGCGCCTGGGCGACCTTCTCATCGATCTCCGCCTGGGTGGCGCAGGCGACGCCGAGATGGCCGAACGGACCCAGCGGCGTGTCGGCAGGGTCATCACTTTGCACCAGCACCAGGGCGAAAGGTCGGGTGCGATCGCTGAGCCACGCCACTTTACGCGCCGAGGGGAGGTTGGGTTCGCGCTGGTGAATAACGGTCATCGCCGTGTAGCGGGTATAAAAATCGATGCTGCTGGCCAGACAGCGGACGGTAAAGGCGACATGGGTAAAGCCAACATCAACATTTTGCATGGATGATTCTCCCGAGGTGAACGATGTCTCGACTTTACAACCTCAAGTTAACTTGAGATCAATCCACAATGTGTCCCTGCGTGCCCACCAATTTTTACAGGGAATTATCCACCGCCCGGCGCCTCTGCCGCCAGCAGGACCGCCATGGTGGCGCTGGCGAGCGCATGAACGAATCAGGCCGTTGTATGGAGGATACTGCCGTCGGGCGTTTTTAGCTGGTGTGGCGAGGCGGGATGGTCAATAATGCCGGCCGTCTCTCAATACCCCTATAAGATGTATGAAAAAAACGATTTTTTCACTGGCGCTGGGCACTTTCGGACTCGGCATGGCGGAATTTGGTATTATGGGCGTGCTGCCGGACATGGCGCGCGATGTCGGGATTTCAATCCCCGCCGCCGGCAATATGATTGCCTGGTATGCCTTCGGCGTGGTGATCGGCGCGCCGATCATGGCGTTGCTCTCCAGTCGGTTTTCGTTGAAATCGGTGATGCTGTTTCTCGCCGCCCTGTGCATTCTCGGCAATACCCTGTTTACCTTCTCCAGCAGCTACGCCATGCTGGCGCTTGGCCGGCTGGTTTCCGGGTTTCCCCACGGGGCTTTCTTTGGCGTGGGGGCGATCATCCTGTCGAAAATCGCGCCGCCGGGGAGGGTGACCGCCGCGGTGGCGGGGATGATCGGCGGCATGACGGTGGCTAACCTGGTGGGCGTTCCCGGGGGCACCTGGCTTGGGCATCATTTTAGCTGGCGCTATACCTTCGCGCTCATCGCGGTGTTTAACGTCGCGGTGTTTATGGCCATCTTCTGCTGGGTCCCTACGCTGTATGATCGGGCCACCACCCGGCTGCGCGAGCAGTTCCGTTTCCTCGCTTCCCCGGCGCCGTGGCTGATTTTTGCCGCCACCATGTTCGGCAACGCCGGGGTGTTCGCGTGGTTCAGCTATATCAAGCCTTTTATGCTCAACGTTTCCGGCTTTGCCGAAAGCCGGATGATGCTGATTATGATGCTGGCGGGGCTGGGGATGGTGGTCGGCAACCTGTTCAGCGGCAAAATTTCCGGGCGCTACAGTCCGCTGCGCATCGCGGCCATCACCGACGGGGCGATCGCTGTGACGCTGCTGCTGATCTTTGCCTTCGGGGAGCATAAAATCGCTTCGCTGACGCTGGCGTTTTTCTGCTGTGCCGGGCTCTTTGCCCTGTCGGCGCCGCTGCAGATCCTGTTGCTGCAGAACGCCAAAGGCGGCGAGATGCTGGGGGCGGCAGGGGGGCAGATCGCCTTTAACCTCGGGAGCGCCATCGGCGCCTTCTGCGGCGGAATGATGATTGCCCAGGGCTTCGGCTGGAACAGCGTGGCGCTCCCCGCCGCCACGCTGTCGTTTCTGGCGATGAGCGCCTTGCTCATCTACGGCCGCCATCAGCGCCGACAGGCTTGCTAACGACGCTTACTCACGCCAGGGCTCGCCGAGCGTCAGCATCAGCCGGTTGGCCCAGGCGAAAAAGGCCGCTGACTGCAGCAGATCCAGCTGGGCCAGAGTATCTAAGCCCTGTTCATCAAGCGCTGCCAGATGGCTGGCATTCAGCGCCGGCGGCGTCACCGATAGCGCGGCGGCGGCGGCGATTTCCGCCTGCCAGCGCGGCGACTGCCCACCGCGCAGATCCTCTCCCGGCGTCACCGCCAGCAGCGTGTCGACGGCGGTCTCGTTCTTCGCCAGCTGCGCCGCTTTGCGGGCATGCACCGAGGCGCAGTAAATACAGCCGTTGATTTTACTGGCCACCGTGGCGGCCAGTTCACGTTCGGCGCGCGGTAATCCCCCCGGGGTATAGAAAATGCCTTTATCGGTCAGCGTCCGCTGCTCCAGCACCGGCTGGTTGCGCGCCAGCAGGCGGAAGTAGGGTGAATCGCTATGGCCATATTTGGCCAGAATCGCCTGTTCTTCAGCGCTAAATTCCGCCAGCGGTTTATCCGCCAGCCAGGGTTCCCAGTGCAGCTCCTCGCGGGTGAAGCGCACCGGGGCCGCTTTACCGCTCTGCGCGTGCGGGGTGGTGTGCCAGTACCCGGCCACCACCGGCGTATCGGCGCTGACGATGGGCTGGTGGTTGAGCGCCCGCAGACCCAGCAGCAGGCGGCTCTGGAAGCTGACAAAGGCCACCAGCTGCGCCAGGGTGACGATGCCCCGCAGGCTCCAGCCTGCGTTTGTCAGAACCTGCAGCGCGCCGGGTGTCGCTTCGACGGGGGTGAAGGTCAGCAGGCGGGCAAAGGCCAGCGCCGGAACCAGACGATCCGTGGTCGGATCGGCCAGGCCGAAGCCGGCATAGTGCGCCGCCAGCGCGTCCGCCTGATGGAGCTTCGCCACCTTTGCCGCCACCGCGAAGCGTTCATCGAGGGGAAAATCGGCGTCCTGCTGGCTGAACAGCACTTCATAACTTCCCTGCGCATGTCGGGTAGCGGCATCGCGGACTGCGCGCGCCTGGTCGAGCGGGGAACCGGCGGCGATCTCCGCCAGTTCGGCCAGAATATCCTGACTCAGCGTCATGGTGACTCCTTATCTGATGTGGGGGGCAATATGCTGAGCGATCAGCTCAATGGAACGCAGCGTATCCCGGTGCGAAGGCTCCACCGAGTGCACCTGGAACGAAACATCGGTGGCGCGGGCCAGCACGCTGTCCTGCGCCAGGGAGGCAACAACATGCTCAGGATCGCCCACGTGGGCATCCAGCTGTTGCAGATAGTCAGTGACACTGTCACCTTCTATCAGATGACCCGCAGCCCGGTGCTGTGCCGCCTGCTTGCGCAGGCCGGGTTCGGCGACCTGCAGGGCGTGGGCGTGACTGTCGGCGACGAAGGCGGTGCGCGAAGCGAGGATCCGCGGCGCAACGCCGTCCGGCAGCGCCGCCAGATAGGCGTCGACGATCGGGTTCTGAATGGCGTCCAGCGGCAGGCGCGGCTCACCGGGCGGCCGGGGCTGCGTGCGCGACAGCATCAGCCCGTGCCCCGCCTGACCGGCGCGGATGGCGCCTTCCACCGAGAAGGTGGCGATCCAGATGCGCGCCGCCAGCTGCGGCGCGGGCGGATAGAGACGGTTGTCCGGGTGGCTGAGGGTGTCGCCGCGCCAGGCGCTGTGGATCAGGTGCAGATGGTCGGCAAACACCGCCCCGCGCTGCTCGCTGGTCAGGCCGAAGGGCAGAAACGACGTTGGCGTGCCGCCGGAACCAAATCCCACCTCCAGACGCCCGTCGGTGAGTAAATCCAGCACCGCCGCGTCTTCGGCGACGCGCAGCGGATTCTCCATGGGCAACGTGATAATCGCTGTGCCGAGGCGAATGCGGTCAGTCTGCGCCGCCACGTGGGCGAGGAACACCAGCGGGGAAGGCAGGCCGCCTTCCTGTTCATGAAAATGGTGCTGGGCAATCCATGCGCTGTCGAAGCCGACGCGCTCCGCGTGGCGGATCTGTTCGGCCGCCAGCCGGTAGCGCGTTTGTGCGGAGCCCTGATCGAGCAGACGGGTAAAAAAGCCGAGGCGTTTAGGCATTATGCGTTCTCCATGTGGGCCTGAGCCAGGCGTGGGGATACCTGGGGAATGGCGGCGATCAGTTCGCGGGTGTAGGCCTGCTGCGGAGCGGCGAACAGGCGCCCAACGTCGCCATGCTCCACCACCTGGCCGGCGCGCAGCACCGTGACGCTGTCGGCAATCCGCCTCACCGTCGCCAGATCGTGGGTAATGAACAGGTAGCTCAGACCAAGCTGCTGCTGTAGCTGCTGCAGCAGGGCGAGGATCTGCGCCTGAACGGTGACATCGAGCGCCGAAGTCGCTTCGTCAAGAACCAGTATCGCCGGCTCGAGGATCAGCGCCCGGGCAATCGCCACCCGCTGCCGCTGGCCGCCGGAAAGCTCCCGCGGCGTCCGCGACAGTAGCTCCGGGGCCAGGGCTACCCGGGCGGCGACGCTCTCCACACGCTGGCGACGCGTCGCCGCGCTGAGGCGCTCAAAGTTTTTTAACGGCTCTTCGATAATCGCAAACAGCGTCTGGCGCGGGTCGAGCGAAGCGAAGGGGTTCTGGTAGACGAACTGGATTTTGCGCCGCAGCTGACGCTGCGCCTCGCGGCTGAGATGCCCGGCGTCAATACCGTCGATGGTCACCTGTCCGGCGTCGGCGCGCTCGAAGCCCAGCAGGATCCGCGCCAGGGTGGTTTTCCCGGAGCCGGATTCGCCCACCAGCGCATGGGTGCTGCCGCGTCTGACCTCAAAGCTGACGCTGTCGAGCGCCTGCAGGGCCTGTTTGCCCAGCGAGAAGCGTTTGCTGATCTCTTCGACGCGAATGGCCGGCGTGGCCAGCGGACGGTGACGATCCGCCGTCAGCCTCAGCGGCGCGTCCTGCAGATCGTGGAGCAACTGGCGGGTGTAAGGGTGCTGGGGACGCCGGACAATCGCCTCGGTGGCGCCCTGTTCCTGAATCTCGCCCTGGCGAAACACCATGATCCGGTCGGCGCGTTCGGCGGCCAGCGCCAGATCGTGAGTGACAAACAGCACGGCGGTTCCCGACTCGCGCCGCAGGATGTCGAGCAGATCGAGGATGCGCTTTTGCACCGTAACGTCGAGGGCGCTGGTGGGCTCGTCGGCAATAATCAGATCCGGCTGCAGGGCGATGGCGATGGCGATCAGCACCCGCTGTTTCATCCCGCCCGACAGCTGATGCGGGTACTGGTCAAAACGCTGTTCCGGGTGGCTGAGCCCGACTTTAGCGAGCAGGTTGAGAACCTGCTGCCGGCGTTCGGCGGCGGAAAGGGACTGATGCAGCCGCAGGATCTCTTCCACTTGCTGACCAATGGTTTTTACCGGATTAAGCGAATTGCCGGGGTCCTGCGGCACCAGGCTGATGCTCACCCCGCGCAGGCGGTTCAGGCGTTTTGCCGACCAGTCGCTGATCACTTCGCCATTGAGGATAATCCGCCCGGCGTCGCGGCGGGCGTTATCCGCCAGCAGGCCGATAATGGCCTGCGCGGTCGTGGTTTTCCCCGAGCCGGATTCACCGACGAAGGCCAGCATTTCGCCGCGCTGAATGGAAAAGCTGACGTTATGCACCACTTCGCGCCATTCGCCCCGCGACCGGTAGCTGATGCGCAGATCTTCAACAGAGAGAACGTTCATGGGCGTACTCCACTCCACTGGCGGCTAAGACGATTGGCGGCCAGGACCACCGCGACCACGGCGAGGCCGGGGAAGGTGGTCAGCCACCAGGCGGTCGACAGGTAATTACGACCTTCGGCGATCAGTAATCCCCACTCCGGGACCGGCGGCGGGGTGCCGTAGCCAAGGAAGCTGAGGGTGGCCAGCGCCAGCATCGCCTGACCAAACTGCAGCGTGGCGAAGGCGAGTACCGCGGTGAGCGAGTTGGGCAGGATATGACGCCAGAAGATGGCGAGAAAGGTGCCGCCGCTGCCCCGGGCCGCCTCGACGTAATCACTGTGGCGCACGCGCACCACCTCCGCCCGCGCCAGGCGCGCGAAGCTGGCGATGGCCGCCACGCCGACCGCCACCGCCGCATTCACCGTGCCAAAACCCAGCAGAATGATCACCGTCAGCTGCAGCAGCAGGGAAGGGATAGCCAGCAGGACATCCACCAGGCGCATGATGGTTGATTCCACGCGGCCGGCCAGCGCCCCGGCGAGGGTGCCAAGGGCGGTGCCCACCACCAGACCGATGGCGACGGCGATCAGCGCCGCCGACAGAGAATGTACCGCGCCGTAAACCACCCGCGTCCACAGGTCGCGGCCCAGCTGGTCGGTACCCAGCCAGTAGTGCGCCTGCGGCGCCAGGCGCTGAGCGCCGGGGATCCCTTCCAGCGGGTTAGCGGAGGTAAACCACTGTGGGGCAAGGGCCATTAACAGGGCGGTGATCATCACCGCCCACGCCAGCCATAGGCCTGGCTGCAGACGCACTTTGCGCCACTCCGGGCGGCGGCGAACCGCGATGGCATAGTCGACCAGGCTCATTTCGCACCTCCGGTCTGTAATTGGAGTCGGGGATCCAGCCGCGGCATGACCAGGTCGACCAGCAGGTTGATCAGGACAAAACCGAGAGCTGAGATCATCACCACCGCCTGCAGCACGGCGATATCCTGGTTATTCACCGCCTGCTGGGTCAGCTGGCCGAGGCCGCTGCGGCCGAAGACGGTCTCGGTGATCAGCGCCCCGGCAATCAGCTCGCCCAGCAGCAGCCCGGCTATATTCAGCGCCGGCAGCAGGGCGTTACCCATCACATGGCGCCAGAGGACGCCGGTCTCGCTCATTCCCTTGGCGCGGGCGACCGCGACGAAGGGCTGAACCGCCACCTGATCCATGCTGCGCATCAGGATCTGCGCCAGCGGGGCGGAGATGGGCAGCGCGACGGCGATAACCGGTAAAATCAGCCCCTCCAGCGGACCGGGGTTGATCACCGGGATCCAGCGCAGCTGAAACGAAAAGAGCTGGATCAGGGCGATACCCAGCCAGAAGGTGGGCAGCGAGATAAACAGCACCGGCAGCGACTGCAGGAGGTTGCTTAGCCAGCGCAGCCCCGGCAGACGTGAGGCGAAAGCGAGGGCAAACGCCAGGATCACGGCCAGCAGGAAGGCCGGCAGGGCGAGGCTTAAGGTATCCGGCAGGTTGCTGGCAATCAGGCTACTGACCGCCAGACCCGCCTGCAGGGAATAGCCAAAGTCGCCGTGCAGCATCGCCAGCAGCGTGTGCAGGTACTGGCGCCACAGCGGGCTGTCGGCGCCGTAGGCCAGCCGCATGTCGGCGATTTGCGCCGGGCTCAGACCGAGGTCCGGGTTCTGAAACTTGATCAGCACCGCATCCCCCGGCAGCACCTGCAGCAGGAAAAAGGTGAGGGTAAACGCCGCCCACAGGACCAGCAGCCCCTGGCCGAACCGTCGCAGAAGATAAGCGCTCATATCCGGCCTCTTAGTGTTTATCCAGCCAGGCGCCGTAGAACGACGGACGCCCGACGGCTTCGAAGCTGACGCCTTTCACCCACGGCGCGCCGGCGAACACCTGCGGCTCTTCGAAAATGGGGATCACATAGGCGTTATCGATCAGATAGCGCTGGGCATCGCCGGTTAACTGCAGGCGCTGCTGCGGCTCCACCGCCGCGGAGATGCCGGTCAGCAGGTCGTTCAGCTTATCATCGCGAAAGTGCTGCACTTTATCGCTGGAGCCGCCTTTCTGCAGCAGCGCGTCACGGTTGTTAGGAAAGAACATGCTTTTCACTACATCCGGGTCGGCGCGGCCCACTTCCGAGACGGTGAGCGGGGTTTTCTGCGGGTCGAGGTTATCGAGCGTCCGGCTGCCGGCGTCCCCGGCTTTGACCGTTAACGCTACCCCCACCTGGCGCCATTGCTGGGCGATCAGCTGCAGCACTTCTTTATTCTGCGGCTGCGGGAGCGACTCATAGACCGTCAGCGCCAGCCGCTGCCCGTCTTTGCTGCGAATGCCGTCGGCGGCGGGTTTCCAGCCGGCCTCATCCAGCAACTGCCGGGCTTTGGCCTGGTCGAAGGTGAGCTTATCGCTCAGATTGACATAGCCGGCGGCGGAGCTGGCCAGCACGGAGGTGGCTTGCGGGTAGTTAGCGGAGAACAGCGTCTCCACCACCTGCCGGGCGTTGGTGGCATGGAGCAGGGCCTGGCGCACCCGCAGGTCGGCGACCAGTGGGTTATCCGGGCGGAAGCTGAGGCTGTCGTTGACCCCGCGGGTAGGCGCGGCGTAGACCGTAAATCCCTGATCGGTCGCCTGCTTTTCATCGTAGGCCTGCACCTGGCGAATAAAGCCCGCCTGGCCCGCCAGCAGCGCGCCGATGCGCACGCTGTCTTCCGGGGTGACGATATAGGTGATGCCGTCGAGGTTTGCGGGGCCCTGCTGGGCGATGTTTTTCGGCCCCCACTGATAATCCTTGCGCGCCACCAGCGTCAGCTCGCGGCCCGGTTTTTCATCCTGCACCACGAAGGGACCGGAGCCGATGATGTGCCGGGCATCGCCCAGCTCCTCGAAATTGCGCTGCAGGGTGCTGAGGGAGACCAGGCCGGAGCCGATGGTGGCGGTCCCCTGCAGGAAGCCCGGCGACGGCTTGTTGAAGTAGAATTTCACCGTCAGCGGGTCGATCACTTCGCTGCGCTGGTAGTTATTGATCACCTCCGAGACGGGCAGGCGATGGGCTTTATCCCCCAGCCCATAGGTGTCGAAGTTTTTGGCGACCGCGGCGGCGTCCAGCGGCGTGCCATCCGAGAAGGTGACCCCTTTTCGCAGGTGGAAAGTGTACTCGGTTTTATCGGCATTGCTGGTCCAGCTTTCGGCGATCCACGGCTCAATCTCCAGCGTTTTCGGGTTCTGCCAGGTCAGCTTGTCGGTGATCTGATTGAGTATGCCGCCATTGGGATAAAAGCCGCCGGCGGGTGGATAGAGATTGGTGTGCGGTTGCTGCTCCAGATAAATCAAGGTACCGCCTTTAACCGGCGTGTCGGCGGCCCAGACGGAAAAGGCGCCGGAGAGAAACAGCGCGGCCAGCGCGGGCAGGCGAAAATGACGATGCATGGTGAATTCCTTTGTTATCTATTGTGTTGCCATCATCGGGCGCGGCTAAAAACAAAGGAACCAAGGAATTGCGCTAAGCATTTGCGGAAATTGCATTTACTTTACGCGGCGGGAAGCGAGGGGAAGCGCCTCGCCCGGGCGGGAGAGGCGCTGGCGATTAGCTACGCAGATCGATAACCATACGGCCGCGGATCTGACCCTGTTCCATCTCTTTGAAGATGGCATTGATATCTTCCAGCGGACGCAGGGTGACTTTCGGCACCACTTTGCCTTCGGCGGCGAACTGGAACGCTTCCACCAGATCCTGACGGGTGCCGACCAGCGAGCCGACCACCTCGATGCCGTCAAGTACCAGACGTGGAATATCGAGGCTCATCGCCTCTGGCGGCAGGCCTACCGCCACCACGCGGCCGCCGGCGCGAACGGCATCCACCGCCGAGTTAAAGGCCGCTTTGGCCACCGCGGTCACCACCGCAGCGTGGGCGCCGCCGGTTTTTTCCTGAATCACTTTCGCCGCATCTTCATTGCGCGAGTTGATGGTCAGGTCAGCGCCCATCGACGCCGCCAGCTCCAGTTGGCCGTCGTTGACGTCGATAGCGATCACTTTGGCGTTAAAGACATTCTTGGCATACTGCAGCGCCAGGTTGCCCAGCCCGCCGAGGCCGTAGATAGCGATCCACTGGCCCGGCTTGATGTGGGAGACCTTAACGGCTTTGTAGGTGGTGACCCCAGCGCAGGTAATGCTGCTGGCGGCGGCGGAGTCGAGGCCGTCCGGGACTTTAACCGCGTAGTTGGCGGTGACGATGCACTCTTCCGCCATGCCGCCGTCGACGGTATAGCCAGCGTTTTTCACCGAGCGGCACAGCGTCTCGTTGCCGCTGTTACAGTAATCGCAGTGGCCGCAGCCTTCGAAGAACCACGCCACGCTGGCGCGATCGCCCGGCTTCAGGGAGGTGACGCCAGGGCCGACTTTTTGTACTACCCCGATCCCTTCATGACCGAGAATAACGCCGGTTTTATCGCCAAAATCGCCGTTTTTCACGTGCAGGTCAGTATGACACACGCCGCAGCATTCCATTTTCAACAGCGCTTCGCCGTATTCCAGCGGGCGCAGCGTTTTTTCCGTAACGTTAACCTGATGGTCGTGAGTAACAACAGCTGCCTTCATGCCTGTCTCCTTGAGAGGGGATTGATTAATTTTATTAATGCAATATTACCCAATAAGGATTAGACGCTATGGAGAAAAAAACAAGGCGCTTTAGTACAGGATGTGGTTTTTTGCTACAGCGGTAGCACAAAATTCAGACAATACCTCTAATTTTGGTAGGTAATAATAGCGTCACGGAATAGTCATGTTTTCTTCATCACCCAACTCTATTGTTTTGCGCATCAATTTCTTATAACAACAGAGTGATACAACAATGCATCTGGTCAAAACGCTCCTCACCGCCGGTCTGCTTTTTTCCGCCGCCGCGCAGGCTCACAATGTGCTGGAATTCCCGCAGCCGGAAAACAATCCGGAAGAGTTTTACGCAGTCACCGAGATCCCGGCAGGCGGGATCATTAAGTATGAAACCGACGCTAAAACGGGGTTTATCGTCGCCGACCGCTTTCAGTCGATGCCGGTGGCTTACCCGGCGAACTACGGTTCATTAACCCAGTCGCTGGCCGGGGATGGCGACCCGCTGGACGTAGTGTTTTACACCCGCGCGCCGATGGCCCCGGGCACGCTGATTAAGCTGCGGCCGATCGGCGTTCTTAAGATGATAGACGGCGGTGAGAAAGACGACAAAATCATCGCCGTCCCGGCCAGTAAAATTGATCCGACCTATGACGACATTCAGACCATCACCGATCTGCCGAAAATCGAGCAGCAGCGGCTGGAGGCCTTCTTCCGGGTCTATAAAGAACTACCAGAGGGGCGGAAAAAGGTCGAGCTGGCCGGTTTTAATGATGCCGCCGCCGCGAAGCAGGAGATCAAATCGGCCTGGGAGGCCTGGAAGGCGAAGAACCCGCAATAATACTCATCGCGGGCGCAGTCCGGCGCCCGCGGCGATCCTGCTTATCATTCCCTGTCTGGCGAAGTCCTGCGGAAACGGGCGCACGGGTATTATGGCGTCCTGATGAGAGGAACCGTTTTTAATGACGAAGGCCTGTAACAAGAACTATCAACCTGATTGTACCAGGCGGGCACTGAACTCAATAAAGCGCTCATAGCAGTAAATGAGCGCAGTCCACGATGAGCGAAAAGCCGAAACTGGAACGGTTCACACCACCGATCGCAACATGACTAAAATTGGGGGAGGTTAGTCTGCAGGGAGGATGTCAATGTCAAGGTACCAAAGAGTTGCGCTAATATCATTTCATTATATAAACATCCCCGGTGAGTACCGGGGAAGATGAGGTGCTACCAGACACCAATGTTAGTCACCAAAACAAAATTCGATTTTCTTATCGGTTTGCTTAGTATTTGTCTCTTCGAGCCAGTCATCAATTGACTTGAACAGAAGTGAACATAGTTTTTTAGCAATATTCTTATTCAGCGCCATACGGTTAAATTTAACCTCTACTCTGCTGACCTGTACTTCTGAACTAAATTCATCTGCCGGAGCATTCTTGCCGCTACTGTGTTTCTTCTCCATTGCAACATTAGATGAATAAAAGGATGTAGTCACTTCATCATTTACACACATTGTGCTTTGAGTAAATAACACTTTCTTTTGCTTTTCATTTACCCGACTCATACAACTTTTCGCCAGTGATGTAAGCCCTGCCTTAACGGAGTTTTTATCTCCATCGCTCATGCCGGAGTAAATGTCGGCTATATTATCAATTAAAGAATCATAATTTCCTTCGGAATAGGTCACTGTGGTCGTGTCAGTTTTGGTTACAATCATTAAAGGGAATTTCATTATCTGATCAATATATTTTTTGAAATTCTCAGCATTGTCTGCACTTTCAGGTTCAAGCGGTTTCCACCCGGAGCGACTTTGCGCTATCCCCATGACTGTGGTGACAAAATTTGCAGGGCTGGAAACCAGTTTTTCCGCAAGTTCATCAATATCAGTAATAAGGCTTAATTCCTTACCAATTTCACGCTCCTGCGTTGCGGCAGAACCAGTAAGCACGGAAGAACCACCCGAAATATGCGTGTTGCCGGTGGTGTTTAGACCATCTAAGCATATACCAATTGAATTAACAGCCTGATTATCCAACCAGCGTTCTACATTACACATAATTTCATTGCTTTCCATATTAAATCTCCTTTTGGTAATTGAATGCTGTAAATCACAATATATATAGTTAACTGTGAAGAATGTGAATTAGATCACTTCATAAATACTTTGCATTAATTTCATAGGGAAAATAATATGTCATATAAATCATGAGTGGCTGCGCATTCACTGAATTAATATATAATGCTTCACGTTGCCTTCTTTATGGAAACATTGCCAATAAAGCAGAGCCGGGCAATGTAAAAAAACGATGAGATGCCTGCAGACCTTGTTATGAGTTCCCGCCATAATCTGCACGGGTGAGCATCCGTAAATTTGCATTATTTAAAAATCAGAGTAAACACGCGGTGACATATCGGTAACTGTCAAAGAGGGTTCAGACGCCAGAGGTTTCAGGGGCCTTAGCGCCGGCAGCTTGCCGCTGACAATCAGGAGGAATGTTTTTCAGTTATTCCAGCGACACCATGGAACTTAACACGGTAGCTGCAAAGATTTCCCCGGGTCAGTGAGCCTTGACGAACGATGCAGATGATGGTTGTATTATACAACTATCTACTTCACTGGACGCCTCACTATGTCTGACACGCCTTTAATCCAACAAATTCGAACGGCCTCGCGGTTAATGGTGCGCGAGCTGGGTTTTATGAACACCACGCTGGCCGCCACCCACTATTTTCACCCTCGGCGGTGCATACCCTGCTGGAGGTGTCGGTCAGGGGGACGATAACCGCCGCGCAGCTGGTCACATTGCTCGGGCTGGAAAAATCGAGCGTCAGCCGGATGGTCGCCCGTCTGCTGGCCGCCGGAGAGCTGGAGGAGCGCCCCTGCGCGGAGGACGCGCGATCTAAATCGCTGGCGCTGACCGCGAAAGGGCACGACACGGTGGCAACGATTAACGCCTACGGTACCCGCCGGGTGGTGGAGGCGTTAGCGCATCTCGATGAGACGCAGCAGCGGACCGTCGCCAGCGGACTGGCGGCCTATGCTCAGGCGCTGGCGCAGTGTCGGGATGCTGCGCTTGCGGAAACGACGCCGCAAATTTCGCTGGTGACCGGCTATCAGCCGGGGGCGATTGGCCGGATAGCCCAGATGCACGGGGAGTATTACGCCCGGCACCATGATTTCGGCGCTTTTTTTGAAGGCAAGGTTGCCAGCGGCGTCGCGGAATTCGCCACCCGGCTTTCCTCGCCGGTCAACCAGATCTGGCTGGCGATGCGCGAGGGGAAGATTGTCGGTTCGGTGGCGATCGATGGCGAGGATCTCGGCCAGCAGCAGGCGCATCTGCGCTGGTTCATTCTCGATGACAGCTGCCGGGGAACCGGCATTGGCAGGCGGCTGCTCAGTGAGGCGATGGCTTTCTGCGATAGTCGTCAGTTCAGCGCCGTTCAGCTGTGGACGTTTAAAGGTCTGGACGCGGCCCGCAAACTGTATGAGTCCTTTGGCTTCACGTTAACCCGCGAATGGCAGGGGGACCAGTGGGGAAAGATGATGACCGAGCAGCAGTTTACCCGGCCAGGAAACGCCGGCTAAGGGCGTTTCCTGGCCGGCGGAGAGCGCGAAGATTACGCCAGCTGGTTAAGCAGCCGGGCGATCTCCTCTCGCCACTGGGTCTGCAGCGAGGGCTTTTGATGTTTCGGCTTACGGGCCATATCGTCCGCCAACCATTGCTCCAGGGCTATCAGGCGCGTCAGCAGCGCCTCTTCATCATCAGCCGCGAGTGACGGCTCCTGGGATGAGGAGGCCGCCGTCAGGGTGGGGGTCTGCGCCTGCAGACGGGCATAGACCTCCTCCAGACTGTGCCACTCCGTTAACCCGGCGCTGTCGATCAGCCAGAAGCGGTTACAGCTTTCGCTAATAAGCTGGCGGTCATGACTGACCAGCAGCACGCCGCCGGGATAGTCGCGGAGCGTCTGCGCCAGCGCCGCTTTGCCCTCCATATCCAGATGGTTGGTGGGTTCATCCAGCAGCAGCAGGCTGTAGCGCGCCAGCGACAGGCCGACGAACAGCAGCCGCGACCGCTCGCCGCCGCTGAGGGTGCAGACCTTCTGTCCATGCCTCGCCCAGCCAAACCCGGCGGCGATCAGCGCCCGTTTACGGGTGTCCGCCGACGGGGCGAACGGCGTCAGGGCGTCGAGCAGGCTGGCCTCGTCCGGCAACTGCGCCAGGGTCTGGTCGTAGTACCCAGGGTGAAGCCGGGGGTGCAGACGCAGCCCCGGAAGCGGCGATGCGTCGTTCATCTGCTGCCACAGCAGGCGCAGCAAGGACGATTTACCGCCGCCGTTGCGGCCCATGATGGCCACGCGATCGCCGCTGCGCAGTCGCGCCACGCCGGTGGTGAACAGGGCCGGTAGTCCCGGCGCGGGAGCCACCGGCAGCCTGTCCATCTCCAGCAGGCGGTCCGCCGGCAGGGCGTCCCCCTGCAACACCAGGCGCCACGGCGGGCCGATGCTGAGCTCGGTCTGCTCGTCTTTCAGGCGGGCGACCTGCTTCTCCATCTGTTTGGCTTTGCGGGCGAGATCTTCGTTGTCATACACCCGCCCCCAGGTGGCCAGCCGCCGGGCGCTGGCGCTGACCCGGTTGATCTCTTTTTGCTCCGCCTTATGACGTAACGCGGCGCTTTCATCCTGCTCCTGCAGTGCCTGACGGGCAGCGCTGCTGGGCAAGGCGAAGCTGTGCAGCGTCTGGTCGCGGAGGATCCAACTGGCATTAGTTACAGCATCCAGTAAAGCGTTGTCGTGTGACACCAGCACGAAGCTCCCCTGCCAGGTCTGCAAGAAGCTTTCCAGCCACAGCAGGGTGGGCAGATCGAGATGGTTGCCGGGCTCATCCAGCAGCAGCAGGTCAGGTTGGCGGATCAGCGCCCGGGCCAGCAGCAGGCGCGTATGCTGTCCGCCGCTCAGGGTGCTGGTTTGCTGCTCCATCACCGCCGGCGTGAAGTCCATCTGCGCCAGCAGGCGTTCGGCCAGCCAGCGCTGTGCTTCCCGCGCGTCGGCGGGTAACAGGTCCAGCACCGCCTGCAGCAGCGACTGCGAACGCAGCGCCTCCGGCAGATGCTGTTCAACGCGGGCCATCAGACACTGACCGGCGAGTGAGACGCTGCCCGAGGTGGGCGCGAGGGTGCCGTCCAGCACCTGCAGCAGGGTGCTTTTGCCGCAACCGTTATGGCCGATGAGACCGATACGGTCGCCTTTCTTCAGGGTGAAGGAGAGGGTATTAAACAGCGGCCCAAAGGCAGTCTCCACGTGGAGCGCATGGGCAGTTAGTAATGTACTCATAGTCAACTTACTCAAGAGTTACAGGCATGCGAATGCCTCGTCAAAACTCGCTGACGATAACCCGGTAAGCCGGAGAGAAGGGATTCTGTGAAGGGTCTTCGCTCAAGCCAAAGTTATCGCAGCACGATACCGATAACGCTTGAGCTGGCGCCATTGCCTAAGGCATGTGAAACAATAAACATTTCACAATACAGCATGGGGGCCTCCTTTTATATTCAGTAAGTGAATGGGTGATGGCAGTGTAGTGGGGAAAGGAAAAGCGCGCCAGTGACAAAACTGGCAGGGTGTGGAGAAGCGTCGGATATCGATTGTCCCGCCCCGCGCGGCTGCAGTTTCTGCCTGCGGAGCGTCTACGAGGAGGGAAGAGGCCATGATTTTGCGTGGCACAGGGCGCGCGGCAAATGCTATCTGGTTTCTATTTTTACGATAAATGAATATGGGCGAAAAAGGCGTTTCAGTGGCAGGGAATATTATCCGGACGCTATTAATAACCGGGCCGATCGTGCGGCCCGGTGAGCGCGATTAAATTGAGGTGCGGCGGTAATTACGATATTCCGGCAGCCAGAAATTATCGCTGATGGACTGCAGCAGCGCTTCCGCGGACGTTTTCACCGCCACGCCCTGCTCCTGAGCCACCTTACCGACCGCGAAGGCGATCGCCCGCGAGACGGTCTGGATATCCTTCAACTCCGGCAGAACCGGGCCTTCGCCGTTGTTCACCAGCGGCGAGTGTTTCGCCAGGGTTTCGCTGGCGGCCATCAGCATCTCGTCGGTGACCCGCGACGCGCCGGAGGCGATCACCCCCAGACCAATGCCCGGGAAGATATAGGAGTTGTTGCACTGGGCGATGGGATACTGTTTGCCTTTCACGGTGACCGGGGCAAACGGACTGCCGGTGGCGACCAGCGCCTCGCCGTCGGTCCAGCTCAGGATATTCTGCGGCGTGGCTTCCACTCGTGACGTTGGGTTGGAGAGCGGCATCACGATCGGCCGCGGGCAATGCTTGTGCATCTCGCGGATAATCTCTTCCGTGAACAGCCCCGGCTGACCCGAAACGCCGATCAGGATGTTCGGTTTCACGTTGCGCACCACGTCCAGCAAGGACAGGACATCGTTAGTGGTATCCCAGCCCTGCAGATGTTCACGCTTCTGCACCAGCTTGTTCTGGAACGGCAGCAGATTAGGCATGCCGTCGGTTAACAGGCCGAAGCGGTCAACCATAAATACGCGCTGGCGGGCCTCTTCTTCACTGAGTCCTTCGCGGACGATCTGGGCGATAATTTGCTCGGCGATGCCGCAGCCGGCGGAGCCCGCCCCGAGGAAGACGATTTTCTGTTCGCTCAGCTGGCTGCCGGCGCCGCGGCTGGCGGCGATCAGCGTCCCGACGGTGACCGCCGCGGTGCCCTGAATATCGTCGTTAAAGGAGCAGATCTCATTGCGGTAGCGGTTGAGCAGCGGCATGGCGTTCTTCTGCGCAAAGTCTTCAAACTGCAGCAGCACGTCCGGCCAGCGGGCTTTAATCGCCTGGATCACGTCGTCAACGAACTGATAGTACTCGTCGTCGGTAATACGCGGATGACGCCAGCCCATATACAACGGATCGTCCAGCAGCTGCTGGTTGTTTGTCCCGACGTCCAGCACGATGGGCAGGGTGTAAGCCGGGCTGATGCCGCCGCAGGTGGTGTACAGCGACAGTTTACCGATCGGGATCCCCATCCCGCCGATCCCCTGGTCGCCGAGGCCGAGGATACGCTCGCCATCGGTCACCACAATCACTTTGACATTATGGTTCGGGACGTTTTGCAGAATGTCGTCAAGGTTATGGCGATTCTGGTAGGAGATAAAGACGCCGCGGGCGCGACGGTAAATCTCGGAGAAACGTTCGCAGGCGGCGCCCACCGTCGGGGTATAGATAACCGGCATCATCTCTTCGAGATGGTTGCCAATCAGGCGATAGAAAAGGGTCTCGTTGGTGTCCTGGATATTACGCAGGTAAATGTGTTTGTCGATTTCTGTTTTGAATCCCTGATACTGGATCCAGGCGCGTTCCGCTTGCTCTTCGATGGTTTCAACCACTTCCGGCAGCAGGCCAAGCAGGTTGAAACTGCTGCGCTCTTCCATACTGAAGGCGCTGCCCTTGTTGAGCAGAGGGAATTCAAGCAGAACGGGGCCCGCGTAGGGGATGTACAGGGAACGGTTTTTCTTATGGGTAAATTGCATCGCACTAACTCCTTGATCGTGTCCACAGTCCCGGCGCGGCGATAAGCGAAGGGCGGGTGGAAAAGCAGCGGGCAGAGTATAGAGCAGAAGGTCTTCAAGCGGGTAAACAAGCCGTCAATTGCCATAAAAAAACACCATCCTGGCAACAGGACGGTGTTGTTTATCATCACTCAGGCTGAAAATTAACCACCGCGGCGTTTGCGGCCGGTAGCATGGATATGGTTGAGGGTGGTTTCTTCATCGCCTTCCAGCACCACTTTTTTCTGCTGGGAAAGCTTGTAGTTCAGACCGAGAAGATGACGTGCCTGATGGTTCGATTTCATTCTGACTCCTTTATCCTGTTCTGGTTTCAAGGGCAAACCCGGTGATGACCGGATGAAATGTAACCCAAAGTTGGCCGCACGTTTTTTATGCGGCCTCAGGTAGGGTGGTCCATTTTCAGGGCAATAGCAACCTTAGCGCGCCAGATTAAGAACAGTCTCCCTCGCGCAGCGCCGGCATTACCACTTCATCTCGCCGGTGTTAACTTTGGCGCTAAGCTCCAGCGAGCTGGTTTCCGCCAGCCCCGGCCACTGCGTCTCCATGGCCTTGATCACCCCGGCGGAATCCTTATGTGTCTTCAGCGCCTGCTCAAACTGCTGGAGGTAGGTTTTTGTAAAGCGCACCGCGCGGTCACCCTCCGGCGGCGTGCCGAGGTAATGCCCCGGGATCACCTGCTGCGGGTGCAGGGCAATCATCTGGTCCAGCGTAGTGCGCCACTGCTGGCGACTGGCCGGCGTCTGGGTGTCGGCGGTCCAGAGATGCATGCCCCACGCCACGCCGGTGCCGCCGAGGATCGTTTTGTTCGCCCGGATCCAAACGAACGCCGCGTAGTCATGCGGCTGCATAATCGTCACTGTTTCGCCATCGATGGTAAAGCTGTTGGCTTTCAGCGCCTGCGGGACGTATACCTGCGTCGGCGCGCCGTCTTTCATCTGCGGGCCCCAGTACGCCAGCTTTGCCGCTTTGGTGGCTTCAATATGTTTAACCACTTCCGGCGTGGCGACCACTTCCGCCTGCGGGAAGGCTTTCACCAACGGCTCAAGGCCAAAGTAGAAGTCAGGATCGCCGGAGGTGATCACAATCCGCGACAGCGGTTTGCCGTTTTTCTTGATCATGTCCACCAGCTTTTCGCCGTCTTTGACGCTGAACTGGGCGTCAAACAGCACCGCTTCATGCGGGCCGGAAACGAGGGTGGAGTTGACGGCAAAAATACCTTTCTCCTGAGGGTTGTAAGTCTGCAGCGTCAGCGGCGCCGCGAAGACCGCGCCGCTGAACAGGGCGGTGGCAATAGCAAGGGCAGATAATTTCATCATTTATTCTCAGTCACAGGGGAATGCGTAGCATTGTACGGATTTCGCTATTTGATAGAATTCCTGAAATAAGAGATGCTGAGTTTCATAAATCGTGCAGATGAAGGGGGCGTGATGGACAGGGTGATTGCGGCGCAGGTATATCTGCGGATTTGCGAACTGGGAAGCCTCAGCGCCGCGGCGCGCGCGCTGGGGATGTCGCGCCCGATGGTCAGCCGCTATCTGGAACAGATGGAGAGCTGGGCCGGCGCCCGGCTGATCCATCGCTCAACCCGGCGGCTGACGCTGACCCCGGCGGGGGAGAAGGTGTTGCTCAAGACCCGCGGGTTGACGCGGATCGCCGATGAAATCGCCGGCGAGCGCCAGCGGGCCGACCCCAGCGGCACGCTGCGGGTGGCGTGCGCGCATTTTACCGCGATGCAGCTGATCTCCCCGCTGCTGCCGGACTTTCTCGCTCGCTATCCGCTGTTGCGCCTGGAGCTGGATATCAATAACCATCCGGTCAGCCTGATCGGCGAGCGCATCGACGTGGCCATTCGCATTACCGATAATCCGGAGGCCGGGGCTATCGCTCGCCGTCTCGGCGTGTGCCGGTCGCTACTTTGCGCTGCGCCGCGCTGGCTCCGCCAGCATGGTCCGCTGACGACGCTTGACGATCTGCAACAGCATAACTGCCTGTTATACAGCCATTTTGCCGGCCAGCGCTGGCAGTTCAGCGATGCGCAGGGGCAGGAGGCGTCGGTGTCGGTGAACGGTAATCTGAGCGCGGGGATCTCTTCCTTGCTGCTGGAGGCGGCGGTCGCCGGGTGCGGTATCGCGATGCTCCCCGAACTGGAGGCGCGGGGCGCGATTGCCAGCGGCGCGCTGGAGGTGGTGCTGCCTGACTGGACGCCGAAGGCGCTGAGCGTTTACGGCATCTATCTTTCCCGCGACTATCAGCCCGATGGACTGCCGCTGTTTCTGGATGCGCTGCAGCGACGTCTGGGGGAGACGCTCGCCGATGCCTGAGCAGCGGCGTCGCCTTCAGCGGCAACACCGGCGGGCGGCGGCCCTGCCGGTGAGCTGACGATAAGACTTACTCGTTGCCCCACTGATTGAGGAAGTTAGCGATATCGTCAATACGGCGCTCGTCAACGGCCGCCTCGCGGGCCATCTCCTGCTGCGCTTCTTCGTCGATCTCTTCGTTATTGGTTAACCGCGCAATCAGCAGCTGAAAATAGCGCGCCAGCGCATCGCGTTCCTCATCCTTAACCGGGGCAGCCGCTTCGGTCTCGTATTCGTCCACGATGTCATAAAATTTCAGGGGGATGTCATTACTCATCTGTCGTCCTCAGGATTGGCGTCAGGGCCGGGGTTAGCGCACAGCGGCGGGCGAGTATCATAGCATGCGGCCGGTAGGCTGCAGGAGAGGAAAAATCGCCGCGCCGGCGAGGCGAGAGGGCAGATACCGATCCCCGGGGAGCGGAAGGTAAAACCGGCGCGCGATGTCGCACGCCGGTCTGCCGGGAGGCTTAGACTACCCCGTCCCCACCGTCAGAGCACCAAACCTGGCCGGAGGTATAAGAGCAGGCATCGGATGCCAGGGTGACGTACAGCGGGGCGATCTCGACCGGCTGTCCCGGACGCCCCATCGGCGTGTCTTTCCCGAACTGTTTCACTTTCTCGTCCGGCTGACCGCCGCTGGACTGCAGTACCGTCCAGTAAGGGCCTGGCGCCACGGCGTTAACGCGAATGCCGCGTTTTGCCACCTGTTTGGCCAGCGATTTAGTGAAGATCGCCAGGCAGGCTTTGGTCTGGGCGTAATCGAGCAGGATCGGACTGGGTTTATAGGCCTGCACCGAGGTGGTGTTGATGATCGCGCTCCCGGCCTGGAGATGGGGCAGCGCGGCGCGGGTGATCCAGAACGGCGCGTAGACATTGGTTTTAAAGGTGGCGTCAAAGTCTTCGGTGGTGAGCTCCTCGAGAGTCTCACAATATTGCTGACGCCCGGCGTTATTGACCAGGATGCTCAGGCCACCCAGCTGTTCCACCGCATCGGCCACCAGCGACTGACAGAAGGACTCGGAGCGAATATCCCCCGGCAGGGCCACCGCGGTGCGGCCTTCGGCTTTAATCAGGGCGATGACTTCATCGGCATCCTCTTGCTCTTCCGGCAGATAGCTTATGGCGACATCGGCCCCTTCGCGGGCAAAGGCGATCGCCACCGCGCGGCCAATGCCGGAGTCACCGCCGGTAATGAGCGCTTTCTTACCGGCCAGCCGCCCGGTGCCGGTGTAGCTGGTTTCCCCATGGTCCGGTGACGGCTCCATTTCCGCATCCAGACCCGGCGGGTTTTGTTCTTGCTCCGGGAACTCCGGACGTGGAGCCGTCTCTTCTGGCAACATGGAGGTGGGTAATTTCTTCATTGGCGGTTTTTCATCTTGCATAGTCATCTCCTTCAGACAGAACGGGCCAGCTGTAAGGATAGGTCAGGTTCCCCCATCGCCAGACCCCGGGCGACTCGCCCAGGGCCAGTGAATGCCCGGGAAAAGAGGTACTGTTATTCCTTAACCGACTGATCCCCGGCGTATTTAAGTGAATAGCGCTGCGTTAATATCGCTGGGGTGAAATTAGGATTATTCCATCAATATTTAACGTGGCTGGGCTATTTTTCTCCCCGGGAAAAATTTTTTAAAGACGGAGAGGAAGACGCGTCGTGAAAAAGGGAATATTAAGTTAACCCGCTACGCATGGCTAATAACGCCATGCCTCTTAGGTGGTATTTTTTGTAAGGGTGGCTGTCCGGGAGTGGAAGAAATATTTATTCATCACTTTATTTTCATTTGTTTACAAACGAGGATCGCTGTCCGCAGAACAGACCATAATGGGCATATAATCCAAAGCGAAGAAGGGGTTGCGGAAAGATTAATTTTTAGTGCCGCTTCGCTGTGGTTAATTTATTTATTGGTAACGCTGATTAATGGCCGGAATTAATTTGACTCCTGCGGGTATTCCTCTAGTGTTAGATATCGAGGGCGATGATTTGTAACAGGGTCATTTTCCATTTACCAACCGATATTGATCAAACCAAAGGTGAACATTATGGCAGAGCATAGAGGCGGTTCAGGTAATTTTGCAGAAGATCGTGAAAAAGCATCCGAAGCCGGGCGTAAAGGTGGACAGCACAGCGGCGGGAACTTTAAAAATGATCCTGAGCGTGCATCCGAAGCCGGTAAAAAGGGTGGTAAGAACAGTCATGGCGGCGGCCGTAAAGCCGGCGACAGCTAGCGACTGATGACCCGTGACGCCGTTTCGACGGCGTCGGGACAGAAACCTGTGGGCCTGGCGGTCCGCAGGTTTCTGTTTATTTGCGAACGCTTTCCTTCACCCATCGTCTATTGTCCGCAATGGAAGAAAAGGAGCAGGATAATTAAATTATAGCAACCTTAATTATTAAGCGCTGTTTACCGCAGCGGCAATGTGCCGGCGAAGCGGTAAGGGCGAGTAAATGGCGGCACTATTTTTATGGCTGTGGAAAGGGAAGATATTGTCAGCCAGGCATTAACCGCAGGATGCCAGGGGTGGGCAGCAACACTTCCGCTTGCTAAATATTGTTCAGATCTAAGGTAATAAAATGAAACTGACGCCGGTATTTATTAAGCGTTGTCATCTTGTGGCCGCCGTTATGTGGGTAGGTCTGGCGATACCCTCGTTAATCTGGTGGAAAGACAGCGTCCTGTGGGTCATTCTTATCAGTATTTACGCTAATATTGTTGGGCATTTATCTGGATATAGCGCAGCGCGAGCTGACCAGGCGGCGGAAGAGAATGAAGATTCCCCGTCAAAATAAAAAATTAATGATCAGAGGTGGATATGACGGATAGTGAAAATTACCATAACTGGCTTCGCGATGCCCATGCCATGGAAAAACAGGCCGAGTCACTGCTTATGGCCACCATCAGACGCCTCGATAATGAACCGCAATTACGGACCCGCCTTGAACAACATCTCTATGAAACCCGTCGGCAACTGTCGGCCCTGCAGGACCTTATCGCCCGCAACCACATTTCCCGCTCGGCGCTGAAGGATGCGATGAGCCGGGTCGCAGCCCTGGGCCAGACTATTGGCATCATGCTGCCCGGCGATGAGCTCATTAAACTGATTATCACCGCCTACGTTTTTGCCCATTTTGAGGTCGCCTGCTATACCGCTTTATTAACGGCGGCGAAGCGAGTGGGGGACCATAGCGCGATGCCTACTCTGGAAGGGATCCTTGCCGAAGAGAGAGGGATGGCTGACTGGCTGCTGCATCATCTGCCGGCGCTGACCGGGCAATATCTGATGCATAACAATCTGCCCGGCGTTGAGGCCGGACAATAAGCCGCCGGAGTCAATTATGGTTAAGCGCCACACCATCGCGCTGCTCGCCACGGAGAAAGCGGTTCCGCTGAAATTAACCGCCAGGCAGCAGGCGCTGGTGGACGCGGTGGCGAACAGGGCCCCTCCTGCAGAGCACGATCCCGTATCGCCTGTCGCAAAGCAGACGTCAGGAACAGGAGGGCGCGCTGAGGAAGCTGACAGTGGCGGGCAGAACGCAAGGTGATAGTGATGCAACAGGAAGAGTGGTTTCACAGAGCGGTCATCTATCAGGTGGACAGTTCTCTATTTTACGATGCCAATGGCGATGGGTTTGGCGATCTTGCCGGTATCCGCCAAAAGCTGCACTACATTCGTAGTCTGGGGGCGACGGTGCTCTGGCTGACCCCTTTCTATCTCACCCCATTGCAGGATGATGGCTATGATATCAGCGACCATCTGCAGCCCGATCCCCGCTTCGGGACCATCGCCGACGTGATTGAGCTGATTGCCCGCGCCCGGGAGCTGGGACTGCGGGTGATCGTTGAGCTGGTTATCCAGCACACCTCCGCCCGGCACCCGTGGTTTCAGGCGGCGCGACGCGATCCCCGCTCGCCGTGGCGGCCATACTATCTTTGGGCCGATCGGCCGCCGGAAAACGACGATCCGCCCATGTTTCCCGGCGTCGAGGAGAGCGTCTGGAGCTGGGACGACCAGGCCGGACAATACTATCGTCACATGTTTTATCGGCATGAGCCCGACCTGAATCTCGCTCATCCGCCGGTGATCGCCGAAATAGAAAACATCATCACCTTCTGGCTGCAGGCCGGGGTGTCAGGATTTCGCCTCGATGCGGCGTCACATCTGGTGAAGCAGGCCGGGAAGGGCGAAGAGGCGCGGGGCTACCCGCTGCTGACGCATCTTCGCCAGGTCGTGCAGCGCCTCAACCCCGACGCGATACTGCTGGGTGAAGTGGACGTGGAGGTGGAAGCGTATCGCCATTATTTCGGCCGCGGCGATCGGCTGCAGATGGTGCTCAATTTCTGGCTTAATAAATACCTCTATGTCAGCCTGGCGCAGCAGCGCGCCACCCCGGTGGTGAAGGCGCTGCAGGCGATGGTGGCCCCGCCGGACGGATGCTGCTTCGTCAACTGGCTGCGTAACCATGATGAACTGGACCTGGAGGGGATTGGCGAACGCAACAAGCGCCAGGTTATCCGCACCTTTGCCCCGGATAAATCGATGTCGGTTTACCAGCGCGGCGTGCGCCGGCGGCTGGCGCCGATGCTGGGTGGCGATACCCGACGCATCGCGCTGGCCCATGCTATCCTGCTGGCGCTGCCTGGCGTGCCGGTGATGCGCTATGGCGACGAGATTGGTATGGGCGACGATCTGCGCTTACCGGAGCGCTACGCGGTCCGAACGCCGATGCAGTGGTCGGCGGCGCCCAACGGCGGCTTCTCCCGGGCGGCGCGGGAGGATTTGCCGGTAAAACCGGTGGCCAGCGGACGGTTTCGCTACCAGCGGATCAATGTCGAAGCGGCGCTGCGCCACCCCCGCTCGCTACTGCATCGGGTGCGCAATATGGTGCTGGCGCGCACGGAATATACTGAACCGGGATCCATCCCTTTAACCCTCCTTACGGTGAAGCCTGCCGCGGTGCTGGGCTTGTGCTATCGCAGCGAATCGCGGGAGGTGCTGATGCTGGCGAACTGCGGCCAGCAGGCGGTAGAGGTCCAGCTCCCGCCGCTGGCCGAGGGCTACTGGAGCCCGATTCTGGAAGATAAGTTCTACCAGGACGGGCTGCACGGCGGGAAAGAGGCGCGGCTGGCGCTCTCAGGGTATGGCTACCGCTGGTTCAGCCGCAGCCTGCCTTAGCGCCGTCTCCCCGGTCGACGGAACAACGCCCGCAGGGCCATCGTCGCCACCGCCACGCCGACGCCGGCAGCTACTTTTCCCGGGAGATCGGCGCTGATGGTCACTGCTTTACGCCGCGCGCCCTCGTTAAAAGGGCCGTGTCCGGGATGATTGCCGCGCACCGGCGTGAACAGGTCGTCCTGGTGCTCTGCCGGCTTCGGCTGGCCGGTAAACTGTCCCTCCCACGCTTTCTTCACCATCAGCCGATCGAGCAGACGAGGGAAGAAGACCTGGCCGAGGATCGACTGGATGGTGCTTTTCCCCACCCACAGCTCGTTCACCGGCCGCTGGATCACGCTGTAGATAGCCTCGGCGGCGACCTCCGGCTGATAGACCGGCGGTACCGGCTGCATGGCCTGATCCATTTTGTTGCGTGCCCAGCCAAACTGAGCGGTGTTCATCCCCGGCAGCTGGACCATGGTCAACTGGATGTGGCTTTTCTCATGCATCAGTTCGGTGCGCACGGCATCGGTGAAGCCGCGAATGGCCGCTTTGGCTCCGCAATAGGCCGACTGCAGGGGGATCGAGCGCCAGGCCAGCGCCGATCCAGCCTGAATAATCACCCCCCGATCCCGGGGCGTCATCACCTCCAGCGCCGCGCGGGTGCCGTTGACATACCCAAGATAGGTCACCTCCGTCACCCGGCGAAATTCGTCGTCGCTCATCTGACGAAAGGGCGCCAGCACGGTGGTCATGGCGTTGTTGATCCAGACGTCTATGGCACCGAGGGTGGCTTCCACCTCGGCGGCGGCGCGCTGCACAGCCCCGGCATCGGCAACATCGGCGCTAATCGCCAGCGTTTTGACGCCAAACCGTTCGCAGGCCTGCTGCGTCTCCTGCAGACCCGTTTCATCGCGGGCGATCAGCGCCACGTGATACCCTGCGCGGGCGAAACGCAGCGCGGTGGCTTTTCCTGCCCCGGCGGTTCCGCCGGTAATAACCATCACGGACATAGTGACCTCATTCATTTCTTCGCTATCGTAAATTTAAGCTGCACGGATCGAATAATTATTAAGCACAAATAACAACGGTGAGGTGGGAAATATCCTGGAATAAGCGCAGTGTGAATCAGGCGACATATCCTGATGACTCTGGCCTGTTTCTGCATAAGCAGGCGTTGAGGTTCTATAATCTGTAAGGTCCCTGACAACCCGCGAGGAGGAAAAATGTTGACATTAAACACGCGTAGCGTTGAAAAAGAAGAGGATGACGCCACCCGCGCCCCGGAATCGGGGGATAAACAACCGGAGCGCGATAAATAGCTATTCCGCTGTTATTCCTGTTGCGGAATAATGGATATCTGGCCGTTACGTTCGAGAATAGCGAATTTGATCGCTTTCAGTTCATAAATCCCATGGTGCTGCCTGGCCGCCAGCAGGATATCATCGACAGAAATATTGACGAGCTTGATTTTCTCATCGATGACAGCACCATTTTCCACCACGATAACCGGCGTGCCATCAAGGAAATTTTCCGCCTGGGCAAATTTTTTCTTAATATAACCAAATAAAATATCAATACTGACCAGGGTGACGATAGTCAGCATCGAACCGGTGACGGAATAATCTGTGCTGAGCATCGCCTGCTGGGTGGCTTCGCTGATAATCAGCAGCAATATCAGGTCAAAATTCGTTAACTGCATCAGGGTTCGTCTGCCGGCAATCTTGAAAATAATCAGCAATATCAGATAGATTGCTGCGGCTCTAAGGACCATTTCCATCGCGACTCCTACGGATAGACAAACTGCTGCCAGCTGACGGCAGGGCGATCGTTGACGGCCGCCTGCAGGGAGAGAGTGCCTATGGTTTTGGGGGTAATCGCTAACCACACCGAGAGCGGCGAGCGGCTGGTCGTCCGCTGATACACCAGATATAATTTCCCGTCGGCACTGTACATTTTATCCGGCTGCGGGCGGATATCGCCAAGCTGGTAGCGAGTTAATAACGTGGCGGCGAAGCTGATCGTGGTGTCATTTTCCTGGGTGGGGTTGATCTGAATATTCAGTTCGGTTTCACTCATCAGTCTGGCATAACGCTGGTAATCGACGATTAATTCACCTCCGGCGCTTTCCCGATGCGCCTCACTGAAATAACCAGAGGACCACAGGCCGCTTAACGCGGTAAGGATAATGAGGCTGAGTGCAATTATCCCATAGCGCCTGAAGCGATATTCAAAGCGGAGGGCTCGTTCATTTTCGTCGACGATGGGACAAGGCTGTTGATTCTCAATCATTATTATTTTCCCCGCGTTTCGTTTCGGCATCAGCGCAACGATAAGGACATTCTTATATTAGACGATATCAGAACAATTGACTTTGTAAAAATGGCCAGCCTCAGCCAGGCTTTATTCTGTTCATCAGCAAAAACAAGGAGGCATGATGAAAAAATTAGCCTTGGCCATGGCCTGTTTGTTTGCCGCCGCTGTCGCGCAAGCGGACGATAAGGGCGGTTTTAGCCAGGATGCCGCGCCGCCGCCGCCGCACAAACTGGATGACGGCTATCGCGGCGTCGAGGAGGGGCGGATCATGACCGTTGAGCAGGCGAAAACCATGCACGACGGCGCCACGATTTCGCTGCGCGGCAATCTGTTGACCCGGCAGGGAGATGACCGTTATCAGTTTCGCGATAAAAGCGGCACCATCACCGCCATTATTCCGGTTGCCGCGTTTAATGAACAGCATGTAGAGCCTGACGATCTGGTCAGTATTAACGGTAGCCTTGATCGCAAAATGACGCCGCCGGTAGTGCGTATCGATCGCCTGCTCAAACAGTCGCCTAAATAAGGGGGGCTTGCCGGTATGAGCACAACATCTCACCCGCATGGCGAGGAGCGCGGGAAGCATCCTGCGCGCGAGGCGCCGGGCGAACAGGGCGAAGTGCCGCGTAAACGGGACGACAGCGAGGATGACAAAACCGATCCTTATCATCCTCACGATGGCCGTTAGCGTCACCCGCAACGGGAACTTTTCGGGAGCGCCGGGGTGGCGGGCCGCAGAATAGACGCAGGTTCGCCATCAGGCACTATACTTTTTGTTCGACATCATCACAGGAGGAGTCATATGGCGATTCATAAGAAAGGGCTGGCGCACTGGGAAGGCGATCTCAAGCATGGCAAAGGCACCGTGTCGACGGAGAGCGGGGCGCTGAGCCAGCAGCCCTACGGCTTTAACACCCGCTTTGAAGGGGTGAAAGGCACCAACCCCGAGGAGCTGATCGGCGCCGCGCATGCCGCCTGCTTCTCGATGGCTCTGTCGCTGATGCTCAGCGAAGAGGGCTATACCGCGACGTCCATCGACACCACCGCGGTGGTCACCCTCAATAAAACCGACGGCGGGTTTGCGATAACCGACATCGCGCTGCAAAGCCAGATTGTCCTGCCGGGCGTCGCGCCGGCGGCGTTCGATGAGATCATCCAGAAAGCGAAGGCCGGCTGCCCGGTATCGCAGGTGCTGAAAGCCAATATCACCCTCGACTACCAGCTGAATCCGTAAGCTGTCGTGCCCGCACTCTGCGGGCACCGTTCCCGCGATCTCTCTCCCCGCCACTGCCTCCGCTGCGCAATAGTGGTATCTTGGGTCCTTTCGCAAACGTAAAGGACTCCATCATGATCGGCATTCGCGGGATGATCGAGGCGCAGGTGCTCGGCCTGACCGGCATGGCGCTAAAAGAGATTGATTTTGAACAGCCCAAAGGGGAGCCGGGGCTGTTTGGTCCGCAATCAGCCATCTGGCAGGTGCATGGCGATTTTACCTCTATGTTGTGCGGCGGCATTAGCGCGCTGCTGCTGCAGATGCTGCATCCCCTGGCGCTGGCCGGCGTCTGGGACCACTCCCGTTTTCGCGAGGATATCTTTGGCCGCCTGCGCCGCACCAGTCAGTTTATCTCCGCCACCACCTTTGCCGCCACCCCTGACGCGGAGCGGCTGATCGCCAAAGTGCAGGGGATCCATCAGCGGATCGCCGGGGTGGATAAGGACGGCACGCCGTATCAGGCAAGCGACCCGGCGCTGTTGACCTGGGTGCATGTCGCCGAGTGCAGCCGCTTTATGGCCTCCCACCTGCGCTATAAGCGCACGGTGGTCAGCGTCCAGCGCCAGGAGGACTATTTTCGCGAGTCGGCGGAGATCGCTCGCCGGCTGGGGGCCGAGGATATTCCCCGGACGCCGAATGAGGTCGCGGACTATCTTGAGGCGATGCGCCCGCAGCTGCGCTGTGACGAACGTACCCGGGAGGTGGCCGAGGTGCTGCTCACCACCCGTCTGCCGGGTCGCCTGAGTCAGCCGGTTGGCCAGGTGATGATGCGGGCCGGGATCGATCTTCTGCCGCCATGGGCGCAGGAGATGCTGGGACTGTCGCTGACGCCGCTACAGCGGCGCACGACGCGTCTGATGGTGCAGGCTATCGCCCGCGTGCTGCGCGCCTCGGTACGCAACGGCGCCTGGCATTGCGCCATGCGCCGGATGGCGGAGGCGTGATTCAGCCCGCCTCGCCCAGGTGCCGGGCAATCAGCGCCTCCAGGCTACCGTCCGCTCGCCATTCGTTCAACGCGTCGTTCACCGCGCTAAAGCGGGCCACGTCTTCCCGGGCGACGCAGATGGCCTGGTGGATCTCGGTAAAATTATCCGCCAGGACCCGCACCTCCGGATGGCGGCGCGCTGTCGCCTCCAGCGGCTGACGGATGCCGGCGACCATATCCCCTTCACCGGCGAGGAAGGCGTCGATGGCCTCCTGCGAGGAGGGGAGACGATTCAGGCTGGCGTGCTGCAGATGGCGGGTTAGCCACAGATCGTAGGCGGCGTTTTGCCCGACGTTAATCGTGGTTGCCGGGCGATCCATATCGGCCACGCTCTGGCAGGGCGAACCGGCTCTCACCAGCGCGGTTCCCTGGATGGTGATATAGGGAGAGGTAAAGCGCAGGGTCGCCTCCCGTGCCGGATCGATGGCCAGAAAGGCAATATCCCAACGTTCGCCGCCGGCGTCGGCCACCACTTTACCGGCGGCAGGATAGGTGACGAACTCGGCGGCGACGCCCCAGCGCTTCGCCAGTCGATGGCTGAGCTCGGGGGTAATGCCTGTCGGCACGCCCCTTTCGCCAGGATGGGCCAGTACCGCATTGCCCAGATTAATGGCAAAACGCAGCCGGGAGGGTGTGATATCTGACATCGCTGACTCCTGTGGTGGCTAAGAGAAGGCGGCCCGACCTGTCGGCGCCAGTGATAAGATAGTCCATCCGCACGCGGTTGTACCTCTCCGGCCACACTTTCAGAATCTATTCGTTAACGACCGCAGCGAATTCGTTAAACCGCAAGGCAATGACTTTTATATTGTTAAGCATAAACTCAGCTTGTCAGTTTATTCTTCCCGCTCACTGAGGGAGAGAAATAATGACACAACATAATTTTGACAATGATAATAAATATCATCAGCGTTCGGAGCAGGCGCGAAAGAGTACCCTGGTTAGCGTGGTGGTCAATATTTTTCTCTCCACGTTGCAGATTGCGGTGGGAATATTCTCGGGTTCTCAGGGGTTAATTGCCGATGGAATGCACTCTTTTTCCGATCTGCTCGCCGATGGCGTTGTGTTGGTGGCGAATAAAAAGAGTCGCCGGCCCTCTGACCACGATCACCATTATGGCCACTGGCGCTATGAGAACGGCGCCTCTCTGATCCTCGGCGCGATCCTGGCGCTGGTCGGGGTCGGTATGCTGTGGTCTGCAGCGGGTCATCTCGCGCAACCGCAGACGATTGCGCCGGTGCACAGCGTGGCGCTGTGGATGGCGCTGACGGCGCTGGTGGTCAAAGAGGGACTGTTTCGCTATATGCTGGCGGCCGCCAGGCGGCTGAACTCCTCGCTGCTCATCGCCAACGCCTGGCATGCCCGCTCGGACGCCGCGTCATCCCTGGTGGTGGCGCTGGGGATCATCGGTAATCTGGCCGGGTTTGCCTGGTTCGATCCGCTCGCCGCGCTGGCGGTGGGGCTGGTGATTACGCGGATGGGCTATCGTTTCGCCGCCACCGCGCTGCACGATTTAATGGACCGCGCCGTCGATGAAGAGACGCAGCGGGCGATCGCTGGCACGCTGCGGGCCACGCCGGGCGTAGCGGGTCTGCACGATTTGAAAACCCGTAAGGCGGGGGATCTGGTGCTGGTGGATGTCCATCTCGAGGTGGCCGGAGAGCTGTCGGTAGCCGAAGGGCATCAGATTGCCCGGCAGGCGCGGGCGCGAGTCATAGCGCACCATCCGGTGCTCAATGTGATGGTGCATCTCGATCCCAGCGCGGCGGTTGCCGGTTCGCCGGGGAAGGCAAACTGCCTGACGTCATAAGCGGAAAACAGACTGGCTCAGCGGTTATTTTATCCCTGAGCCATTATTCCTCGGCCACCCGCTCGCACTTTGATTGCCCGAACGATAAATAAGGCTCATACTGAGCCGGCCATGACCATCGCTAAATAATGGCGCAGATCTGCCCGTTGCAGTTAACGATAAAATAAACCAATCGGTTCATCGATACTCTCTATTTTTTATTTAGAGATAATAACCAGAGCGGTAATTCAGGAAGTCAGACAATGATCATTCGGCCAGAACAACACTGGTTTCTTCGCCTATTTGACTGGCACGGCTCCGTGCTGTCGAAAATCATCTTTCGTCTGCTGCTTAATGTGCTGATGTCCATCATCGCCATTATCAGCTATCAATGGTACGCGCAGTGGGGGATCCACTTAACGGTGGCGCCGTTCAGCCTGCTGGGGATCGCGATAGCGATTTTCCTCGGCTTTCGCAACAGCGCCAGCTACAGCCGCTTCGTCGAGGCGCGCAATCTGTGGGGGACGGTGCTTATCGCCGAACGTACGCTGGTGCGCCAGTTGCGCAATATCCTGCCGGCCGAACACGATGCCCATCGCCGCATCGTCAGCTACCTGGTGGCTTTTAGCTGGAGCCTGAAGCACCAGCTGCGCAAAACCGATCCGACGGCTGACCTGCGGCGGTTGCTGCCGGCGGACCAGGTGGCGGAGATCCTCGCCAGCTCAATGCCCACCAACCGGATCCTGCTGCTGGTCGGCAACGAAATCGGCCAGCTGCGCGAGGCGGGCAAGCTTAGCGACATCACCTATGGGCTGATGGACAACAAACTCGATGAGCTGGCGCACGTGCTGGGCGGCTGCGAAAGGCTGGCCACCACCCCGGTGCCGTTCGCCTATACCCTGATCCTCCAGCGCACCGTGTATCTGTTCTGCACGCTGCTGCCGTTCGCCCTGGTCGGGGATCTGCACTACATGACGCCGTTTGTCTCGGTCTTTATCTCCTACACCTTTTTGTCGTGGGATTCACTGGCGGAAGAGCTGGAGGATCCCTTCGGCACCGCCGCCAACGACCTGCCGCTGAACGCGATGTGCAATACCATTGAGCGCAATCTGCTCGACATGACCGGTCAACATCCGCTGCCGGAGACGCTGCGTCCGGACCGGTATTTCAACCTGACCTGAGCCCCTGCGCACCGGGCAGTTTCCGCTGCCCGGTCATCACTTTCCCGCGCCCATGCGACCCGCCGCGCGGAGGGAGCGATAAAAGCAAAATTTGCAAATAAGTTAAATTTAACACCCGATAGATAACATCAATTATACAGATTTGTGGTGTATGTTATTATTAGGTTAACAAACGCAGTACCTACGCTTTCCCATCGTACTATCCTTGAGAAACAGCATTCTTATCAGGTGACGCCGCACACACCACGCCTCGTCGCCGGGGACGTCGCACGCTTTTTTTCCGCCGGCGGCGGCCAGAACAGAGCAGCAGGAGTAAAAAGATGACCAATAAAAGACGCGCGGTTCCCGGTGTTCACCCATATGACGGTCCGGCAGGCGGGTGGGGCGCGTTGAAGGCGACGGCCATCGCCGTGCGTACCCAGATGGATGCCTTTGAAGCGCCCGCCACGCTGCTGCGAACCAACCAACCTGACGGCTTCGATTGCCCGGGCTGCGCCTGGCCGGATAAAGAGCATAAATCCACTTTTCAGTTTTGCGAAAACGGCGCCAAAGCGGTGACCTGGGAGGCGACCACCAAACGGGTGACGCCAGCGTTCCTCGCGGCTAACACCGTGACCTCCCTGCTGGCGAAAAGCGATTTTGAACTGGAGGGCTATGGCCGCTTAACCCATCCTTTGGTTTACGACCGCGCCAGCGACACGCTGCGCCCGGTGGCGTGGGAAGAGGCTTTCGCCCGTATCGGCGAGATCCTTCGCGGCCTGCAGCCGGATGAAGTTGAATTCTACACCTCCGGACGGGCCTCCAATGAAGCGGCGTGGCTGTTTCAGCTGTTTGCCCGCGAGTATGGCACCAATAACTTTCCCGACTGCTCTAACATGTGCCATGAATCCACCAGCGTGGGCCTGCCGCAGTCGATCGGCATTGGCAAAGGCACCGTTTCCCTCGACGATTTTGACCAGACCGAGCTGGTGATCTCTATCGGCCATAATCCGGGCACCAACCACCCGCGGATGATGGGCACCCTGCATGAGCTTTCCCGCCGCGGCGTGCCGATTATCGTTTTTAATCCGCTGCGTGAGCGGGCGCTGGAGCGTTTTGCCGACCCGCAGAACGTGATGGAGATGGCGACATATCGCTCGACACCGATCGCCTCGACCTACTACCAGGTGCGGGCCGGCGGCGACGCGGCGGCGCTGAAAGGGATCGCCAAAGCGCTGCTGCAGCTGGAGGAGGAGCAGGGCCAGGTGCTCGACCACGCGTTTATTGCGCAACATACCCAGGGGTTCGCCGCCTTCGCCGAGGATCTGCACGCCACCCGCTGGCAGGACATTGAGCAGGAGTCCGGCTTGACGCGCGAGTCGCTGACCCAGGTCGCCGTGGCCTACGCCAAATCCAGGGCCACCATCGTCACCTACGGCATGGGGATCACTCAGCATAATAAAGGCACTTCCAACGTCCGGCTGATTGCCGACCTGCTGCTGATGCGCGGCAATATCGGCAAGCCGGGGGCCGGCATCTGTCCGCTGCGCGGCCACTCTAACGTGCAGGGAAACCGCACCGTTGGGATCAGCGAAAAACCTTCCGCGGCCTTCCTCGACAGCCTGCAGCGGGTGATGGGGATCACGCCGCCGCGGCATCATGGTCACGATGCGGTGAAGGCGCTGGAGGCCATGATCGCCGGCGACGCCAAAGCCCTGATCTGCCTGGGGGGCAACTTCGCCGTGGCGATGCCGGATCACGAACGCGCCTTCCCGGCGATGCGCGGCCTTGAGCTCAGCGTTCACGTCGGCACCAAGCTCAACCGCTCGCACCTGCTGACGGCGAAAGAGACCTTTATTCTGCCGTGCCTTGGCCGCACCGAGCTTGACCTGCAGGCCAGCGGTCGACAGTCGATCACCGTCGAGGATTCGATGTCGATGGTGCATGCCTCGTCAGGCAAGCTAAAGCCCGCCTCGCCGACGCTGCGCTCGGAGCCGGCGATTGTCGCCGGTCTGGCGAAGGCCACTCTGCCGGCCAGCAAAGTGGACTGGCTGTATCTGGTGGAAGATTACGACCGTATTCGCGATCTGATCGAACAGACCATTCCGGGGTTCGAGAAATATAACCAGCGCATTCGCCACCCCGGGGGCTTTCGCATGCCGCTGCCGCCGACCGAGCGCATCTGGCCTACCGCCACCGGCAAAGCCATGTTCTCGGTTTTCAAAGGCGTGCATGAGAACGTGGTGGTGGAGGGCGAGGAGGTGATGCGCTTAGTGACCCTGCGCAGCCACGACCAGTACAACACCACCATCTACGCCATGGATGACCGCTACCGCGGCGTCTTCGGCCGTCGCGACGTGCTGTTTATGAACGAGCAGGATATGGCCGCCCAGGGTCTGGAGCATGGCGATCGGGTCGATATCCACACTGCGCTGCCGGGCAGCTCGCTGACGCTCAGAGATATCACGGTGGTGGCCTACGGCATCGCGCCCGGCACCGTCGGCGCCTATTATCCGGAAGCCAACGTGCTGGTGCCGCTGAACTATCTGGATGAAGAGAGCGGAACGCCCTCCTATAAGTCGGTCCCCGTCCGCCTGACGCTGCGCTCGAAAGAGATCCGCCCGCTGTCCGGCGTGCGTTAAAGAAGGAGGGCGTTGGGCGGCGTCGCGCCGTCCTGCGCCCGTCGCCCCCTCGTCTCCTCGCTTGAATTTATCGGTTATGAAACTAACATTCTGGTAACCTGTGCGCGGCCCTGGGGGTGAACGGCGGGGTTCAAACGGGAAAAAGAATGGATATTAAGCAACTCAAGTATTTGATCGCGCTCGATCAGACGCGCCATTTTGGCCAGGCGGCGGCAGCCTGCCATATTACCCAGCCGACCCTCTCCATGCGCATTCGTAATCTGGAAGAGGAGCTGAACCTGACCCTTATCCAGCGCGGCCAGCGCTTCGAGGGTTTTACCCCGGAGGGGGAGCGGATCCTGGCCTGGGCGCGGGCGGTGCTTGCCGCCCATGACGGTCTGGCGGCGGAGGCGGCCATTTGTCGAGGACAGATGGTCGGTCAGCTGCGGGTTGGCATGGTGCCGCTGGCGAGCCTCAATCCGATGCAGCTGATTAAACCTCTCGCGGAGAAATACCCGGCGCTGCAGTTCAGCCTGCTGTCAATGACCTCGGAGCAGATTATCGATGGCGTCAGCCGCAACCAGCTGGACCTGGGGATCTGTTACCTGCAGCATCTGGATGAACGTCTGTTTAAGATCGCCCGGCTGCCGCAAACCCGGATGGGACTGTTGCACGATAAACGCCATTTCGACTTCAGCGACGGGACGCCGGGGTGGGATACGCTGGCGACGCTGCCCCTTGGCTTTCTGACCAAGGGAATGTACTACCGGGAATCCATTGAAATCAGCTTTAAGGCCAAAGGGCTAACGCCGAAGTCTGTCTTTGAAAGCGATTCGACGTTTCAGATTATCCAGGCGGTGCAGGCGGGGATCTGCTGCGCCATCATGCCGCTCAACAACGGCCTGGAAGCCCTCAGCGACAATCTTGACATCCTGCCCATCGCCGAAAGCCAGGTCGATTCGCAGTTGGCGCTGATTATGCGCCAGCAGGAGCCGGTCTCGACGCTGGCGGAAAAATGCTTCGCCGAGGCGCAGGGGATTTTTGGCTGAGGTGGCGCGACTAGCCGGGCGGCTAGTCAGCAACCATGTCTATATAGTCCCCCGTGGGGGCCAGCAGAGCTCCGGCAGAGCAAGGGCATGGGCATGGGTAGAAGTGATAGTGCGGCGCTTCACACCAGTGTTCAAATGACACAAGCTTTAATGACCATCCTTTCTCCTTCCTGCGATATACATCACAAATATTAACTACGGCAACAGCCGTCATTTAAGTTAACAACAACCGATATGTATTACCCCATAATGATAGATTAGGCTGACTCCCTGGTTAGATTATGATGCATTAATGTCATGCCGGCATATGAATTGTTAAATCAGTATGTCTGAAACTAATAACATTACGGACTGTTTACATGTCATCTCACACCCATATTCTACAAGAAAAGGCTTTGCAGATGATGCAAAGCATTGGTCAAAATATTTATCTTAAGTCCATTATGAGCGGTATGATGCTCATATTGCCTGTCACGATTATGAGTTCTGTGGCGACTTTGATTAAAGTTTTTCCCTTCGCACCGTATCAGGATTTTTTGTTACACCACAATTTAACTCGCTTCTTTGACATCCCGATCACTTTTACGAATAATTTTTTAGCCGTCATTGTCGCTTTCTCCGTCGCCTATACGCTAGCAAAGCATTTCGATGTTGATGGCTTTATGTCAGGCCTGATTTCCATGATCTCCTTCTTTATTCTAACGCCTTATGATGTCGGGGAGACAGGGCCGTTAGGACAATCCTTTTCAATTCCTGGTCAATGGTTAGGGCCTATGGGTCTTTTTACCGCCATTCTGGTGGCGATAATTTCAACACGAATATTTGTGGTGATAACCCGCAAAGGGTTAATTATCAAAATGCCTGAAAACGTGCCAGAATTTATATCCAAATCGTTCTCTTCATTGGTTCCTGGTATCGCCATCCTGACGCTGTTTACAATTATTTCCGCAGTCATTACCAGCGTGGGTTATGGTAGCATTCATGAAATTATTTATAAATTAATCCAGGTTCCTCTAACATCCCTCGGATCCGGTATTTGGTCAGTTATCTTTGTTGCTGTTGTCGCACAATTGCTATGGTTTTTTGGTCTACATGGCCATGCGATTACGCTCGGTATCGTCGCGCCGATCTGGTTCGCCATGGATGCCCAGCAGCTTGCTGCATATGCTGCAGGCGTAGAATTACCCAACATTACTGGCTTCGCGTTCTTTATGACCTATGGCGTTGCTGGAGATTTATTACCGCTGGCTATTATGCTCGCTTTTTTTGCAAAGAGCGCACGCTATAAAACGCTCGGGAAAATCGCCTTGCCACCGGCCATCTTCACAATTGGTGAACCGATGGCTTATGGCGTGCCGCTGGTAATGAATTTTACTCTGGCGATCCCTTATATTTTTATCAATGGCATCATGCTCGGCATTGCCTGGTATTTGACGGTCATTGGCGTATTGCCGCGTGTCGCCGGTGTCAGTACGCCAGCCGGTATGCCGATTATTATTTCTGGTTTTATGCAGGGGAGTTGGAAAATAGCCGCTTTCCAGTTTATAGGACTTTTTGTGCGGTTTGCAGGATGGTATTTCTTCTTCAAGGCTGCCGACCTTATCGCTTGCCGGGAAGAAAATCAGACGGATATCATTTGAATGTCCCAGAAAAATGCGCCAGCAACGCCAATTTAGCCATGGTGGGAAAGATGTTAAGTATCAATTACCAAACGGAAAATATTATTGTCGATCATCTGCCGATTATGGTGTGCTGGTCTACTGATTATCCTCAAAAGTCATTTTTGATAAAAGTTTATAAGGGTGTTGAACAGATATCTCTTATCACAAGAGAGGGTACTGATACAATTATCACCCTCGATGCAATATCGTTACAATGCTTTACTTCTTATACGATAGAAGTTCTTACACATGGTGAAAATGGTGAGAGCAATGTCTTTAAAAATAGTTTTACAACCAGTAACCTTGGTCAATTTTCCGGTCGTTGGGTAAGTGGGGGGCATCACTTCACCGATGATGATAATTACTATCGCGGTAAACGTAATGTGGTGATGAGAAAAACAATTTATATTGAAGAAGAACTGCTCGATGCCCATATCAGCATTGTCGGACTTGGTTTCTATAAATTGTATATCAATGGTAAAGAGGTAACCCGCGGTGAACTGAATACTGACTGGACTAATTACGCTAAAGTTATTTATTACGATACGTACAGTATAAAACCGTTTATCAATAAGCCGAAAAATGAAGTGGTTGTTGAGCTAGCCGATGGTTGGTTTAATCCTGCGCCGCTTAAATTGTTTGGTAAATATAATCTTAGAGAGACATTAACCATTGGCGAACCACAGGTCATTGCCGATGTCCATATGAAATTTGCAGATCGCGAAATAACTCTCGGTAGCGATGCCGACTGGCAATACTGCGAAGGGGCTTATACCTTTAACAATATCTATTTGGGTGAGCGCCTGGATATGAATTTGTTTCGTGGAGACAACACGACTGATTTGCTGATGCCTGACTGGAAAAATGTGGAGCGGAGCAATGGACCTGAAGGCCGTCTGGTCTCGAGTTTTATTCCAAAAATTAACCATACATTATCCCTGGGTGCAGAGCATATCCACGTAGTAGACGAAGAGAAATTCATTATTGATTTCGGTGCCATCGTGACCGGGTTTATCGATTTATCCATTACCGCGTCTGAGAACCAGCGTGTCGAACTGCTCTATAGCGAACTCGTTGATGAAAACTACCAACTGAATACTGACTCAACCCTTGCGGGATTTGTCGGCAAAGAGGTTGCTGAAGGCGTGATCATTGACGGCGGAATGGGAGCACCGGCGAGAGCGGAGCAGAAAGACGCCTTTGTATGCCGCAGTGGGAAAAACCATTTTGTCAATACCTTTACCTGTCATTCGTTTCGCTATGTGCAGATAAGCGGTGTTAATATCGAACAATTAAATAATGTTCAGGCTCTTTCAGTACATACTGTACTGAGAGAAAACGGTGGCTTTTATTGTTCTGATCCTTACATTAATAAGCTTTTTGAGGTTGCCAAAAGAACTAAACTGAACAACATTCATTCTGTATTCGGGGATTGTGCACGTGAACGTTTCGCCTATGGCGGCGATCTCGTCGCGCTTGCCCGGTCTCAAGTGTATCAGTTTGACTCTGCCGCTATTTATAAGAAAACTATTTTTGATTTTATCAATGATATTCGCCCCTGTGGTGGGGTGACGGAAACCGCGCCATTTATGGGAATTAAAACCAATGGAGTCGGCGGGGAGGCGGGTCCTCTGGGCTGGCAACTGGTATTACCCTATTTGATTGCTATTCATTATCGACATTATGGCAATGTCAACCTGCTGGCCGAAAGCCTGCCATTTCTTGAAAAGCAAATCCTTTCACTGGAAATGCACAACTTCGAGGACCTGGTGACCTGCTGCCTGGGTGACTGGGGAAGCCGCGATCATGATATGCGTCATTACAAAAATGGCTCGCCGGCTCTCCATTTCACCAGTGCTTGTTTCTATTATTATCATTTGTTAATTATCGCAAAAATATGTGAAGATCTTGGGTTAAAAGAAAAATGGTTAAAATATATTAGTAAGGCCAATAAACTCAGAGAGAAAATTGTATCACTCTATAAGAATGCGGATGGCAGTTTTGCCGATCGTAGCCAGACCAGCTATGTTTTTGCAATCTACTTCGATTTGTGTGATGATGTCGAGGAATCATTGAACGCACTGATCGATCTCATCAAAAAAGAGCAAAATGTTATCACTTGCGGGATTTTTGGCCAAAGTTTTGCCTATGAAATATTTCACCGCTATGGTCATAATGAATTAATCCTTGAATGGTTAAGAGTCGAAGCCGGATTCAAAAAAATGCTTAAACATGATGCCAGCACATTGAAGGAATTTTTTGGTGATAATCTGAATGGTTCAAATAATCACGCGATGTTCAGCTCCTATACCAGCTGGTTGTTTCAAGCTTTAGGTGGTATTACCGTCGCTGAGGAGGCGGTTGGGGCGGATGTTATTTTAATCAGTCCATCTTTTACTGAGACGATTAACTTTGTGGATTGCTGGCATCAAACCATCAGAGGGCGTATTGAATGTCGCTGGCGGCGCTATAAGAAAGGAATTGAATTAGTCGTCAAAGTGCCATTTAACCTCAAAAAATGCACCCTCAAATTACCAAAGGCGTATCAACTTAATAAACAATTACCTGCGCCGATAGATTGTGACACCTATCATCAGTTTTATGACATTACAGATGCAGGTGAAATAAAAGTACTATTGTAATGATAGTGCATACCCAAACGTTCGCTCCAGTTAGGTACTTTTATGTTACATCATGATATTCATGAAAAGCTACTAGCTTATACCGATAGAGAACTCGAACTGCTTCGCGCTAACTATCAACTGTGTCATAAATTCAAAAGCCATATGGAGCGAAGGTTTTTCAAAGATAATTACATTCATATTGAAAAGCAGACCCGATTTACGAAAATTCCGTTGCATTCTCATGGATTTATTGAGCTTATTTATATATATCAGGGTAAAATGCATCAGAAGATTAATGACGAAAATCTCACCCTGGGTAAGGGTGAGATCCTGCTTATCAACCAGTTTGCCAGGCACGAAATTGAAGCCGCAGGGCAGAATGATATTATCATCAATTTTATTATTAAGACTGAGTTTTTCGGGCGGTTGATGTCCCTTTTTGATGAAAATAACATCATCTCCCGTTTTATTCTTTCAGCAATTAATGGCAGGAAAAAACATGGAGAACATATTCACTTTAAAGTGGGGGAAATTGACGCAATTCAAAGCATTATGCATGTGATCATCAGCGAAATCTATAGCAATAACTCCTTAAAAGAGATTCGCGTCAATTTCCTGGTGGGACTGTTGATGACGGAGTTACTGTCGAATGTGCAAGCCAGCGATTATCATATCAATGGGAGTTACAATGAATCTCTTGCCATGGCCGTGTTGAGATACATTGATACAGATTACAAAACAGCCAGCCTGAAGGAGATTTCCTGTCGTCTAAATCAACCTAATTATAAGGTGAGTAAACTGATAAAAGACTTTACCGGTAAGAACTTTAGCGATTTGTTGGTTGAGAAACGCATAGATGTTTTAATCCACCTTCTTAAGCATACTAATCACTCCATTATTGACGTTATCAATATGACGGGTTATGAAAATGCTTCACATTGTTATAAAGTATTTAAAGAGAAATATAATATGAGTATTAAGGAGTATCGTGACCTGAACTCCTGAATGGTAAAATTGGCTCACACTGTCCATGCTATTGCATGTTTTTGTAATAAGTAAAATCGGCAACAACCGATATATAAAAAGGCAAGCAGGGTTATAACGCAGGTGGCATTCTTTAAATAAAATCAGTTAAGCAATAAAAATAATAATTTGATTTATTTATATCTCTTACCTGATGGAGTCAGAAGAATGAACCCCAGAATTATTATTCCAGGCGTTATCTCATGTTTACTTCCTGCTACCTTTTGCCATGCGGCAAATCTCAGCGACGACGGCAGCTTTAAATTAAATGGATATGGCATGGTCGCTGGAGATTTTCAGAGCGAATTAAACCGGCCAAAAAATATGTCGTTGCATACCGACCCCACAGGTCCTAATCAGGATCCCCGCGGCAAAATGGGCGATTTAGGAAACAGTTTCTGGCACGATTACTGGACATCCATGGCGATAACCAAAAAATGGCAGGGTCTGGTTTCCCCCGAACAATGGGCTGATTATACCTATGAAATGGTGGGTTATGGCGATAAAACGGTAGAAACGGCACAGAATTATGGGCGCTTTGGCGGACTCTCCTTTCTCCCCGAGGGCGCAAACATATGGGCTGGGCGTCGTTACCTCGATCAACGTATTAATATCTTCGCCTACAATACCAAAGAAGTACATATTGATTCCGGCCTCGGTTATAACAGTAAAAATTTTGATTTAAACGTTGGTACCGACCAGATCGACTGGTCCAGCGATACCGCGCCGCAGGCGATAGAGGGATCGCGGCGCATCGTTGATATGGCTTATCGTTTCGATCAGACAGAACTGGGTATGACCTATGTTAAAGAAATTGATGACCCATTGGGTACCGGCAAGCAGCAAGCAATCAGTTTTTCCGCGAAATACAGCATGCCGTCTTTTTGGGGGGTGGCAAAGGGACAATCTACCGTCAAATTACAGTACGGCAAAGGGGTGATCGCTCCTTATTTGAACACCAGTCGTATTACCGTCCTTAGCGAAGAGGGCGATTCTTCAATGCGCTTTTCCACCGACGGAAACTTGACGTTGTTTGATGATTTTGCCGTCTCGCCGGCTTTCATCTATGAATATACTAAGCGTGAAAAAACGACTGACCGAACCACCTTTATACCTGATACAGGCTATTCAGGTGGGGACATGATCTATGGTTCCGCAAATGAAACTGGGATCTTTACCGGCGTAAATGTTAAGCAAAGTATTCATCACCAAAATCTTTCCATGTTGTATGAAGTCATGGTGAATAACACAATCAATAAAAATGGCGTCGAAGGCGCCAGCGGTGTCGGCTACAAAATTGCCGCCGGACCGGCACTACAGCTGGATGTCCTACCGTATGTTGCGCCAATTCTCAGTTTGACGGTCACCTACGCAGGCGGGGATAAAGAGGTCACGTTATTGCCGGAAGACTCGGAGTGGCGAATCGGGTATCGAATGGAAGTCTGGTTCTAAAACATTACTACATCACTACAGGATATTACTCTATGAACAAACACGTCGCTGCTATGCTGATGATGCTTATTATTCCGCCTGCTTTTGCGCAAACACCATTAGCAGACAGCAAAACGATTATTATTAAACCCAGCGCTCTGGCCGTTGAGATGGTGCCTGATATTGCCTATTCATTTACGCAAAATATCATGGGGCGACCGCTCCAGTTATCGATGGATTTACTCAAGCCTTATGCTGATAAACCATTACCTGCCGTAGTATTTATTACCGGCGGCGGCTTTCTCGATGCGCCCAAATCAAAATTTATCGGTCAGCGGGTGGATATTGCCCGGGCCGGTTACGTCGTCGCCAGCATTACCTATCGAGTCGTACCCAATGTGACTTTCCCGGGAATGGTTGAAGATGCGAAAACGGCGGTCAGATTTCTACGCGCCAATGCCGAAAAATTAGGCATCGATCCCAACCATATCGCTGTGATGGGCGAGTCGGCGGGAGGGTATTTAGCCGCCATGCTGGGCACCACCAGTGGCCATAAGGAATTTGATCAGGGAGAGTATTCAAATCAAAGTAGCGATGTGCAGGCGGTAGTTGATCTCTATGGCCTGTCTGACCTGACGAAAGTCGGCGCTGACTTCTCCGCGGATATTCAAAAAGCGCATCAGTCACCGGCCATTCCTGAGGCGATGCTGGTTAATGGTATTCCCTGGCAAGGTGGTGGCGCTATCTCCGCCTATCCCGAAAAGGCCAAAAGGGCTAATCCCATTACCTGGATTTCGGATAAAACGCCGCCTTTTCTGCTAATGAACGGCGATGCCGACAATGTGGTCTCACCCAGCCAGTCAACGCTTTTACACGAGGCGCTGGTGGCTAAAAAAATACCGTCAACTCATTACGTGGTGCAAGGGGCGGACCACGCAGGTTTAATGTGGTATCAGCCTGAAGTATCGAAAATTATCATTAATTTTTTAGATAAAAATCTCAAAGGTAAGCATCAATAATACGTTATAGGATCAGGTCAATAAGATGAAAAAAATATTTTTGTGCTGCGCTGCCGGCATGTCAACCAGCATGGTAATGAATAAAATGAAGCAAGCGGCCGCGGCGAAAGGGATTGCCGTCGATATCATTGCTGTTTCAATGGATGATTTTGACCGCACGTTGCCAAATTACGATTGCTGTCTTTTAGGACCGCAAATTAAATATAAATTCGAAGAATTTAATAAAAAAGCCACTGCGGTGGGCAAGAAAGTCGCCATTATCGATAGTATGGATTACGGCATGATGCGTGGCGATAAAATTCTTGATGCGGCGCTGGCGCTGCTTGATGAACGTTCACTCAACAAGTAGGGAAACCGTATGGATATGGAAGCAACCGTCATGGAACTCATCATCAACGCCGGTGAATCCCGCAGTCTGGCAATGCAGGCGCTGCAGGCCGCCAGAAAAGGGGCATGGCATGACGTTGATAGCCTGATGGAGGGCGCTGCTGATGCCGCAAAACGCGCGCATGATGTACAAACCATGCTTATCGGTATGGATGAGGGCTGCGGCAAGGTGCCGGTTAATCTTATTCTTGTACATGCTCAGGATCATATTATGACCGCCATGCTTGCACGGGAGTTGATCGCGGAACTGATTGAGGTTCAGCGTCAGCTGCAGCATCGCGCCAGGTAAGATATGTCGCCGCCGGAGGTGCGGCGGCGACAGCCATCAGATATTCTCCAGTCGAATGCCCCGGGTTCTCGGGCCGAAGATCCCCACCGACAGCATCACCATCAGCATACTGACGACGATAAAGCTAATCACCCCCGGCGTGCCGGCATATTGCAGAATAATGCCGATCAGGATGCTGGTCACCGCGGTCGAGAGCCGGCTGAACGAGTAGCAGAAGCCGACGGCGCGGGCGCGAATATGGGTCGGGAAGACCTCGGCCTGGTAGGCGTGGTAGCTGATGGTCAGCCAGGCGTTGGACCAGGTGATCATAAACCCGCAGATCACCAGCAGAACCGGACTGTTCTGCAGGGCAAACAGGGTGCCGAAGATGACGGTCATCAGCGCGGAGAGGACGATCTGCCACTTGTTCTCAAAGCGATGCACGAAGCGGGTGCAGAACAGGCAGCCCAGCGGATAGGCGAGGGTGATAAAGAAGGCGTACAGCAGACTGTGGGTAATGCTGGCGCCCTGACCGGAGAGCAATGCCGGCAGCCAGTTGCCAAAGCCGAAGAAACCGATCGCCTGGAAGAAATTCATCACCATCAGCATCAGGGTGCGCTGCCGATACTGCGGCGCCCAGATTTCGCGGAAGGTGCCGCGTTTGACGACGCTCTCCGCCGCCTGCGCATGCTTCGGCGACGGCGTCAGGCCGCAGCGGGCTTCCATCGCGCACATCACCGCATGCGCCTCATCATGCCGCCCTTTGGTTTCCAGCCAGCGGGCTGACTCCGGCAGTTTTTTGCGGATAAACCAGATCGCCAGCGAGAACAGCGCGCCGAAGATGATCACCCAGCGCCAGCCGCTGAGGCCGAAGAGGGTGGTTGGCACCAATATCCAGGACATCAGCGCCACCGCCGGAACCGACAGAAACTGGATAAAGAAGGCAAAGGCGAAGGCTTTATTGCGCAGGTGGGTAGGGACCCATTCGCTGAGGTAAGTGTCAATGGTCACCAGCTCAATGCCGAGGCCGATTCCCACCATAAAGCGGAAGAAGATCACCCCTTCCGCGCTGCTCTGGGTCGCCATCAGCAGCGAGAAAAAGCCGTACCAGGCGAGCGCCACCATAAAGGTCAGCCGGCGTCCCAGCTTGTCCGCCAGCGGCGCCAGCAGGCTCGCGCCGATAAACAGCCCCATAAAGGTGGCGGAGGCAAAGGCCGCCTGATCGGCGATGCCAAAGATCCCCGCCGCGCCGGTGTGGAAAATACCCTCCGCCAGCAGGCCCGCGCTGATGTACCCGGTCTGGAACAAGTCATAGAGCTCGAAGAAGCCGCCGAGGGAGAGCAGGGTGATAAACGACCATAACCCGAAGGAGGCGGGCAGCGCGTCAATGCGTCCGGTTAAGCTGGCGTGCGGTTGTCCTGGCGAAGCATAGGGCGTTTCGCCGAGAACCTGGGTGGTAGACATGGTGTTGTGTTCCTCAGGAAGAATGGTTTGCCTGCTAATGTTAAGTGATTGTTAATAGTTTTAAATTTTTAATCTTCAGCGTTAACGGCAATCTTTAGCGCAAGATCGCGCCGTACAGGAGGAAAGTTGAGATTCATGCTGCTTTTCGCCGCACGCCAGGGGAAGAATTGAAGTAAATCACCGTGGGCGGCAATGTTCCCCGCCTGGCGTTATCGCGCTGCCCAGGGCCCGGGCCAGACAGAGTAAACGAATCCTCACCGGCGGCGTTTTCCCGCTTTACCCGCTATTACGCCGGGCTATAATGTGCCCACTTTCATACAGGAGTCATGCGTTGGACAGTCATCCTTATTGTTTTTCTCCGGCAAGCTAACGCGACTGTTTTCGCTGCTTGCCGAACCGGCGGGCAGCAATCTTTGATTACCGGATTGCCTCCCTTAATGTAGTGATTCGCGACCGTACGCGAGAGGCACCGTTATGTTTCTGTTTCCCACCAGCTTATTTCCTCCACCATCACCCGCCCGCTAATTGCCCGGCGCGGCTGAGCGCGACATCAATAATTTTTGGCTTTCTGTTATCTGGAGGAAGGCGCGATGGTATTTCCTTATATGACACATTTACTCGCGGCGATGCTGCTGGGAGCGCTGATCGGCGCGGAAAGACAGTGGCGGCAACGTATGGCCGGCTTGCGGACCAATGCGCTGGTGGCCACCGGCGCGGCGGTGTTTATTCTTAGCGCGATGTCGGCGTCGCCGGACAGCCCCGGGCGCATTGCGGCGCAGATCGTCTCCGGTATCGGCTTCCTTGGGGCGGGAGTGATCATGCGCGATGGCATGAACGTTCGCGGCCTCAATACCGCCGCCACCCTGTGGTGCTCGGCCGGTATCGGTGTCCTCTGCGGCCTGGGACAGTTCTGGAACGCGACGGCGGCGACGCTGATTATTCTGTGCGCTAATATCCTGCTCCGCGAAGCGGCGCAGCGCATTCATGCCTTGCCGGGCGCTGGAGACGAAGAGAAACGCTATATCTTGCGCGTCACCTGTTTACGCGAGCATGAAAAGGCCGTGCGTCAGCTGCTGCTGAATATTGCTCAGCAGCAGAGGTTCACCCTGCAGGGGCTGCAGTCGGCGGCGGCAGATACGGCGGATCAGCTGGAGATTTGTGCGGAGCTGATTAGCCATAAGCAGCATCACAAAACGCTGGCGCAGATTATGGCGCAGGTGGCCGGCCAGCAGAACGTCACCGCGGTTCACTGGCGCGTTGGAGAAGCGTAGAGACAGGCGGCGGGGCTGCAGACATGGCCGCTCGCCGCGCGATTCGCCAACCTGCGGGAAAGCGGCTAGAATGGCCTCCTGCCGGAGGTTATAAGAATGTTAAATAATGGATGTGTGTCGTCGGAATCTGGCCAGACTATGACGACGGCTGATTTTCGCTTTACCCGCGTGATGGCCGAGCAGGCGGCGCGTGCCCGTCTGACGCTGGACGACGATCAGCTGTCGCTCATCGCCCGCCTCGACGCCCTGGGCCAGCAGCTGTTGTCCGCGCCCGGCACGCCGCAGGGACTGTACGTTTGGGGACGCACCGGGCGAGGGAAAAGCTTTATTCTCGACCACTTTTTTGCCAGCCTGCCGCTCGCCGCCAGGCGTCGGGTCCATTTTCATCACTTCTTCCGCGAACTGCATCAGCGGCTGAATGCCCCCGGCGCGCCCGGCCTGAAGGCGGTGATGATGCAGATGACCTCCGGCTGCCGCCTGCTGTGCTTTGACGAATTTCATCTTCACGACCCCGGCGACGCCATGCTGATAAAGGCGCTGCTGGAACACCTTTTTCAACGGGGCATCGTGCTGCTGGCAACCTCTAACTACCCGCCGGAGATGCTGCTGCCTAATCCGCTGTATCACGATCGCTTTTTACCGTCGATCGCGCTGATCCGCGCCCATCTGGCGGTCGTCGCGCTTAACGGCGAGGAGGATTATCGCGAACGGCACCTGAGCCAGGATAACGCCTTCTGCAGCGGGCGGCTATGGGTTAACCCGAGCGAACAACAGCGTCAGCTGTACGATCTGCCCTCGCTGCCTGCCGAACCGGTTCCGCTGGCGGTAGGCTATCGCACGCTGCAGGCGGCCGCGGCGTCACCCGACTTGCTCCATTTCTCTTTTGCCCAGCTCTGCCAGGCCGCCACGGCGGTGATGGACTATCTGGCGCTCAGCGAACGTTATGCCGTCTGGTTGCTGGACGAGGTGCCGCCGCTGGCCACGGTAGGGCCGGCGGCCCAGCAGCGCTTTATCAACGTGATTGATGTGCTGTATGAAAAGCAGATCCGCCTGCTGCTGGTGACCCGCTGCGACCTGGAGACGCTGGTGGCCGGGGTGGAACTGGAGGATATTCAGCGAACGCGGAGCCGCCTGCAACAGCTGCCGCGGGCGGTATAAAAAAACGCCCCGGCGGGTGCCGGGGCGAGGGGATCACAGGTCGAAACGGTCGAGGTTCATAACCTTGGTCCAGGCGGCGACAAAGTCATGCACCAGCTTCTGCTGCCCGTCGGCGCAGGCGTAGACTTCCGCCAGCGCGCGCAGGACCGAGTTGGAGCCAAACACCAGATCCACGCGGGTGGCGCTGTACTTCGCTTCGCCGGTTTTACGGTCGCTGCCGGTAAACAGCTCCGCCCGATCATCGGCCGCTTTCCAGACGGTGGCCATATCCAGCAGGTTGACGAAGAAGTCATTGTTGAGCACGCCGACGCGGTCGGTAAACACCCCGTGTTTGCTGCCGTCGTAGTTGGCGCCCAGCACGCGCAGCCCACCCACCAGAACCGTCATCTCCGGAGCAGTTAAGGTCAGCTGCTGCGCTTTATCGATCAGCAGCGTTTCCGTCGACACACCGCCCTCAATGCGACGGTAGTTGCGGAAGCCATCCGCCAGCGGCTGCAGCAAGTCAAACGACTCGACGTCGGTCTGCTCAGGCAGGGCGTCGACGCGGCCTGGAGTAAACGGCACGTTGACGCTGACGCCGGCCGCCGCCGCAGCCTGCTCCACGCCGACCACGCCAGCCAGCACGATGATATCGGCCAGCGACGCTTTGCCGGAGGCGCGCTGGATCGCCTGCAGGGTCGGCAGCACCCGACTGGCGATAGCATTGACCGGCCAGTCTTTCTGCGGGGCCAGCGCCAGACGCGCGCCGTTGGCGCCGCCGCGCTTATCACCGCCGCGGAAGGTGGAGGCGGAGGCCCAGGCGACCGACACCAGCTCACTCACCGACAGGCCGGCGCCGGCGATGGCGGTTTTCAGGCTGGCGATGTCGTCCGCGCTCGGCTGATGGGTCGCCGCCGGCAGCGGATCCTGCCAAATGAGATCTTCTTTCGGCACTTCCGGCCCGAGGTAACGGGATTTCGGCCCCATATCGCGGTGGGTCAGCTTGAACCACGCTCGGGCGAACGCCTCGTTAAAGGCCTGCGGATCGTTGAGGAAGCGACGGGAGATCTTCTCAAACTCCGGGTCGAAGCGCAGGGTCAGGTCGGTGACCAGCATGGTCGGTTTGCGCTTTTTACCCGGGTTAAACGGATCCGGGATAATTTCCGGCGCGTCTTTGGCTTCGAACTGGATAGCGCCCGCCGGGCTGCGGGTCTGCACCCATTCGTATTTGAACAGGTTCTCGAAAAAGTAGTTGCTCCACTGGGTGGGCGTCTGCGTCCAGACCACTTCCAGACCGGAGGTGATGGCATCCGCGCCTGCGCCGCTGCCGTAGCTGGAGTGCCAGCCCAGACCCTGGGCTTCCAGCGGGGCGGCTTCCGGCTCGGCGCCGACGTGGCTGGTCTCGGCTGCGCCGTGGGTTTTACCCAGGGTGTGGCCGCCGGCGATCAGCGCGACAATCTCTTCATCGTCCATCGCCATATTGCCGAAGGTGGCGCGAATGGCCGCCGCGGCGGACAGCGGCTCGCCGCTGGCGTTAGGGCCTTCCGGGTTAACGTAGATCAGCCCCATTTCAGTGGCGCCGATGGCCTGTTTCGCCAGGCTTTCCGGGTGACGGTGGGCCAGCCACTCTTTCTCATCGCCCCAGTCGACGTCCAGATCCGGTTCCCAGACATCTTCACGGCCGGCGCCGAAGCCAAAGGTGCGGAAGCCGGCGTTTTCCAGCGCCACGTTACCCGCCAGCATGTAAAGGTCGGCCCAGGAGATTTTCTGGCCATATTTCTGTTTCACCGGCCACAGCAGACGGCGGGCCTTATCGAGGCTGACGTTATCAGGCCAGGAGTTCAGCGGCGCAAAGCGCTGCTGTCCACGACCCGCGCCGCCGCGACCGTCAACGGTGCGGTAGGTGCCAGCGCCGTGCCAGGCCATACGAATAAACAGACCGATATAGCTGCCCCAGTCTGCCGGCCACCACTCTTGCGAATCGGTCAGCAGCGCTCTGAGGTCAGCCTTCAGCGCGGAGTAATCGAGCTTTTTAAACTCTTCCCTGTAGTTAAAATCCTCACCCAACGGGTTGGAACGACTGGAGTGCTGGTTCAGCAGATCGACACGCAGCTGGTTAGGCCACCAGTCGCGGTTGCCGGTGCCGCTGCCGGCGCTCTGCTTGGGCGTCTCGGCGTGGAAAGGGCACTTTCCGGCGGATGCGTTGTTGGATGGGTCGTTAGACGTGCTCATATCAGGCTCCGTTTGCTTTTGTGAATGCCGTTACGATATACACTGCTACCAATAAGCGATATTTGAATGAGTCTACGGATTTAATAGCTAATTCCGTTCAACGAAGGGCGAAACACCCTCTTATATGCCCTGGCGGATCCAGGGGTAAAAAATAAACCTCATCATTAACCATAGTCGTAACGAGACGGCAAAGGAAACGATCTGTGTCAAACGGGTAGAAGGAATGCTAATTGTTTGAGATATGACAATTTTACTATGAGAAAAGGATGAGGGTTTTCCGCTGCGCGAGCGTAACGAATGCCCGACGCAGGGGTTGTTTGCAGACACAGAATAAGCTAATACTTAGACACCATGTGACTGGCGCTAAAGACAGAATACTGTTGGGGAGCATGGTCAATGTCGCCGCGCGCCTGGGCATTACCGCTATCTGGAGATAAGTTATGCCTGAATTAGCTTCTTTAATGGCCTTTGCCGCGGTGGCGCTGGGGTTAGTGTTAACCCCTGGCCCCAATATGATGTATCTCACTTCGCGTTCGATTTGCCAGGGAAAACGCGCTGGCTTTATCTCCCTTGCCGGGGTGGCCGTGGGTTTTTTCTTCTATATGTTGTGTGCCGCTTTCGGCATTACCGCGTTGGTTTTCGCGGTCCCTTATGCCTACGATGCATTGCGTTTGTGCGGGGTCGCTTATTTGCTCTATCTGGCGTGGCAGGCGATTAAACCGGGAGGGCGGCCGATATTCGCGGTGCGCGACTTACCCGCGGACAGTGGGCGTAAGCTGTTTCTGATGGGATTTATCACCAGCCTGGCGAACCCCAAAGTTGCCATCCTGTATTTGTCCCTGCTGCCGCAATTTATCACCCCCGGACTCGGCAGCGTGCTCAGCCAGTCGTTAATATTAGGCTGTACCCAGGTATTAATCAGCGTGGCGGTGAACGGCCTGATTATCTTGCTGGCCGGGCAGGTGGCGCTTTTTCTTGGTCGGCGGCCGGGCTGGCAACAATTTCAACGCTGGCTGATGGCGACGGTACTGGCCGGGATGGCGGTTAAGATCGCTTTTGAGGCCAGAAAATAACCGGGTTTACCGAGGAAAGGCGAGCCAGCGAGACCTGTCGCTGGCCAACCTCGCGCCCTGATGCCTTTCTCCCACAGGGAAAGGCTCTCCACGCTCTAACATGCTGAAACATTTCTGCCAGATCATTAGCAACCTTTCAGTAGGGCTAACGCCGCGATAAGGCTATGCTTCCCGGCCGTTACGCCGTTGGTTTTTCCCGTGATCCAGGTGATGTACCGCTAATGCCCCTTTTGAGAGATGAAATTCGCGACCACTCCGCGGAAGAGATGCTGTTTATCCGCCGGGCCGCAATCGCCTTTCTGCTGGTGGTGGTCTGCTTTGGCGTGCTGATTTTCAACCTCTACCATCTGCAGGTGGAGCAGCACGATTTCTACCAGACCCGCTCCAACCAAAACGATATCAAAATGCTGCCCATCGCCCCCAGCCGCGGGCTGATATTCGATCGCAACGGCATTCCGCTGGTGCAGAATATTACCCTGTATCGCCTGCAGGTGATCCCGAGCAAAATTCCCGATATGGCCGCGCTGCTGCAAAGCCTGACGCCGATTGTCGACCTGACGCCGGACGACATCGCCAGTTTCCGCGACGATATGCACCACAGCAGCCGCTATAAAGCGGTTACCCTCAAGTCCGACCTCAGCGACGTGGAGGTGGCCCGCTTCGCGGTCAACGAATTCCGTTTCCCCGGGGTGACGGTGGAGAGCTACCAGCAGCGTGAATACCCCTACGGCGCAGAGCTGGCGCACGTGGTGGGCTATGTGTCGAAAATCAACGACAGCGACCTGCAGCGGCTGGCGAAAGACGGTGAAGAGGAGAACTATGCTGCCGACCACAATATTGGCAAGCAGGGAATCGAAGGCTATTACGAAAAAGCGCTCCACGGCACCACCGGCTACCAGGAGGTGGAGGTGGATAACCACGGCCGGGTGGTACGTCTGCTGAAAGAGGTACCGCCGGTGGCCGGGAAAAACCTCTATCTGACCCTTGACCTGCACCTGCAGCAGTATATCGAGTCGGTGCTGAAGGGGCAGCGCGCGGCGGTGGTGGTGGTCGATCCTCGTGATGGCGGGGTACTGGCGATGGTCTCCAGCCCCAGCTACGATCCTAACCCGTTCGTCAAAGGCATCGGCTATCAGGCCTATAAATCGCTGCTGGATAACCCCGACCGACCGTTAATCAACCGTGTCACCCAGGGGCTGTATCCCCCGGCCTCGACGGTGAAGCCCTATATGGCGCTCTCGGCGCTCTCCGCGGGCGTGATCACGCCGAATACCACCTTCTTCGGGGCGCCGACGTGGACGCTGCCGGGCACGCAACGCCGCTATCGCGACTGGCTGAAAACCGGCCACGGCATGCTCAACGTCACCAAAGCCATTGAAGAGTCCGCAGACACCTTTTTCTACCAGGTGGCCTTCGAGATGGGTATCGACCGGATCCATGAGTGGCTGAGCAAGTTCGGCTACGGCCAGTCTACCGGCATCGATCTCAATGAGGAGTATGCCGGGGTGCTGCCGAGCCGGGCGTGGAAGCAGCGGGTGCATAAAAAGCCCTGGTATCAGGGGGATACCATCTCCGTCGGCATCGGCCAGGGATACTGGATCGCCACTCCCATCCAGATGGTGAAAGCGCTCACCACGCTGCTGAACAACGGTAAGGTGCAGGATCCGCATCTGCTCTATTCGATGAAGCAGGGCAATCATGTGGAACGTTATCAGCAGCCGGCGAACCTGCCGCAGGTCGGCGATCCGAAATCCCCGTACTGGGGCATTGTGCGCAACGGCATGTATGGGATGGCGAATCTGCCCAACGGCACCGGCTACAAACTGTTCCACACCGCGCCGTATCAGATTGCGGCAAAGTCCGGGACCTCGCAGGTGTTCAGTCTGAAGCAAAACCAGACCTATAACGCCAAAATGATCCCGGTGCGTCTGCGCGACCACATTTTCTATACCCTCTTTGCCCCTTATCAGCATCCGAAGGTGGCGATGGCGCTGATCCTGGAGAACGGCGGCGGGGACGGGGTGGTGGCCGGACCGACGGCGCGCGCCATCCTGGACCATATTTTTGTCCCGCAGCAGGCGCCGGCGGCGGCCGCCGACGTGCCGCAGCGGGAGAGCGCGGACGCCCAGTAAGCGGCAGGACTTATTCCGCAGGCGCATCGTTCATAGAAATTGGTTATTTGTCCCCTTATCTTCCCGGCGGCATAGTATTTTTAAGGAACATGACGAGTGAGGAGGAAGGGTGACACGTAAGCGATTATTGCTGGTTCAGACCGGGACGCCCCCGGCAGCCATCCGCGAGGAGCATGGCGATCTGCCGCGCTGGTTCCGCACGCTGCTGGCGCCGTGGCAGGCGCAGCTCACCGCGGTACGGGTGTTTGAGGACGAGCCGCTGCCGGCGCCGGATCGCCAGACGGTGGCGGTGCTGACCGGCTCCTGGGCGATGGTTTCCGACCGCCTGGCGTGGAGCGAACGGACCGCCGACTGGATCCGTCAGGCGGTGGCTATCGGCATGCCGCTGTTCGGCGTTTGCTATGGCCATCAGCTGATGGCTCATGCCCTGGGTGGCGAGGTGGCGTATCATCCAGCCGGACGGGAAAGCGGCAACCAAACCGTTTCGCTATCGCCGTGGGGTGTCGACGACCCGCTGCTCCGGGACCTGCCGGCCGCCTTTCCCGCGCATCTGAGCCATATGCAAACCATTACCCGCCTGCCGGAGGGGGCCACGGTGCTGGCCGCGTCCGCACACGACCCCCACCAGATCGTGCGCTACGGGCCGCATGCGGTCTCCACGCAGTTTCACCCGGAGTTCACCGCGCCGATTGCCCGCGCGCTGATCCGCTACCGGGAGGCGGTGCTGCAGGCAGAGGGCATCGACCCGCAGCGGTTATACAATGAGGTGCAGGAGAGCCCGCAGGCCGCGGCAATCCTCACGCGCTTCGTCAGCGCCTTTCTGCCCCCTGATGCACCCGGCCATTAATCCCCAGCAGTGAACAGCACCCGCCAGCGGCGACGTCGGCGGGACATCTCGTGGGCCAGGTCAACGACCGCTTCGACGCGCAGCGCGTCAGCCGCCTGCGCCGTCAGCTCCGGTAAAGCATACTTCTGACGCAGGGCGGCCAGCGCCTGCGCCTCGGGCGGCGTCCGGGCGCGGACCTGTGCGGCCAGGCGCTGCTGTAGCGGCCTGAAGGCCGCCTCATCCAGCGGCGGCAGCTGGCGCAGAAAGGTTTTGCAACAGCGCAGCAGTTCCACGGCGCGGCGGTCCGGGGACTGGAGCGCCATCAGCAGCCCGTCGCGATCGGCGACGCGCTGATAGCGGCAGCTCACCACATAGCCAATCTGCTGCTCTACCCGCAGGCGCTGGAAGAAGAGCGGTTCGTAGCGCTGCGCCAGCACCCGCAGAGCCGCCAGCGAGGCGCCATCCGGCAGCGGAATAAAGACCAGCAGCGCCGTATCGCCCCCGGGGAAAGCCAGCCGTTCGACGCCGCGCCGGCAGGGGCCGGGGAGGCTGCCCGGCGGGTTGACCGGGACGGTAAGCAGGCTCAGCTGGCGCGCGACCCACCGCGCATCCTCCGCGCTGCCGCCGGCCAGGGCCGCCAGCCAACCTGCCTGATGCTCTGATGTGACCAACCGTTCGGGGAGCTGGGCCATGAGATGACGGATAGCAATACTCTCCGGCGGCGGGGTCAGCGGGTCGGCCGGGAGCGCGAGCTGCCGCACGATGGCCTGCAGAATAGCCTCCGGCCGCCGGCCGGCAGCTGGCAACTGCAGGAGCAGCTGCCAGCTGCCGTCGAAGCGATGCCACTCGCCGTGGCCCCCGGCGTGGCGCAGCGCGGCGAGCAGCGGGCGCAGCTGTTCCCCGCGCGCCAGCCCCTCGGCCTGAGTGGGCGAGCAGGAGAAGGGCGGTCGGAGCAGGAGCCTCGGCGGCTCTCCCGGTAACGGGAGGTGGAGCAGCGGCGCGGCTTGCGCCGGGCTTTCGGCCACGAGGCCGCCAGCGGCTTGCGGATAAAAAGCGAATTTCAGCGCCGGGGCAGTGACCGGGCGGCGGCGCCAGCGGCTGAGCGGCAGGCTAAAGCCCTGGGTGGCAACAGGCTCCCCTGGGGAAAGGGTCTCGCAGGCCAGGCTGACCGTAGGGGCGGCCTGCAGGGCGGCGCAAAAATCGGCGAACCCGGCGGGCGGCGCGCCGGGGGCAAAGCCGAAAGCCCGCTGGCGCAGCTGATCGAGGGGCGACAGCGCCTGAAAACGGCGCCGGGAGAGCTGATAGTAGTGTTGCTGCTGGTCTGGCGTCGTCCGCTGTAGCGCCTGCAGCCAGTGGGTTATCTGCCGGTCGACCTGTTCCGGCTGGTCGCTGGCGAAGACCAGCGCCAGCCAGCCGAGGTGCCGATCCTGATACAGCCAGTTCAGCGCTACCTCTTGCGCCTGACCACGCTGGCGCAGCCCGGCCATCAGGCTGCCGGGGGCTTCATCGAGCAAAAACTCGCGCAGTAAGGTGACGTTGTCACTTAAGGCGATCAGCGGACAGCGCCACAGGGCGGGCTGGGCGTCGACCGCCAGCTGCAGTTCAGTGGTCTCGTCCAGGCGCAGCGGCGGCGCCGGCGGCGGAGCCTCGCCTGCGGCAAGCCCGGCGGCGAAACGGACCGCCAGCTCGCCGAGCGCCTCCAGCGACTGCGGCCCCTGCAGCCAGAGCTGCATCCGCCGGGCGACGTAATGGGTGTGGTGAAAATCGCGTAAGGCCGTCTGCAGCGCAGGGAGATCGCCCGCCAGCGCGTCGGCGCTGCCTACCTGAAAGCGGCGAAACGCCGCGGGCGCGCTGGCGGCGTGACGAACGGCGGCTTCCCGGCGCGACGGCTCATGCTGCTGGATAAGGCGGTACTCGGCGTCAATCACCGCCACTTCGCGCTGAATATCTTCCCTGAGCAGCCGCGGCGCCTGCAGCATCTCCTGTAGACGCGCGACACCGTCAGCCAGACCATCGGCGGCGACCTCGAAAAAGAACGCGCTATGGCGGGCCAGGGTGGTGGCATTCACGCTTCCGCCCTGGCGCTGCACCCAGCCCATCAGCCGGTCATCATCCTGGTAGCGCTCACCGCCGTAAAACAACAGGTGTTCCAGCAGGTGCGCCAGCCCGGGGAAGCGCGACGGTTCGTGGTGGCTGCCGGCGGCGACCCGCGCCAGGGCCGCCGCCCGTTCGGCCTGCGGCTGATGGACCAGGGTGGCCTGCAGGCCGCCCGGCAGCGTGACGGTGCGGGTCGCCAGCGTCATTACAGGTCCCGGGTTTTGTAGATCAGCTGCGAGCTGGCCCGGTTGCGGAACTGCAGCTGGCTGACTTTTATCTCGCTGCAGGCCGCTTCGCGCCGGGCGTCGAGGATTTTGTGATGATGCGGGGATTTGCTGCACACCGGGTCGGCGTTATCGGCGCTGCCGGTCAGCATAAAGGCCTGGCAGCGGCAGCCGCCGAAGTCTTTCTCTTTTTCATCACAGGAGCGGCACGGCTCCGGCATCCAGTCATACCCGCGGTAACGATTGAAGCCGAACGAGTCATACCAGATCGACTCCAGACTCTGCTCCAGCACCGACGGAAACGCCACCGGCAGCTGGCGCGCGCTGTGGCACGGCAGGGCGGTGCCTTCCGGGGTGACGCTGAGGAAAATCGATCCCCAGCCGCCCATGCAGCCTTTCGGCCGCTCTTCGTAATAGTCCGGGGTGACAAACAGCAGGTTGGTGAGGTTGCCGCTGGCGGCCATTTTCTGCCGGTAGTCGGCGACCACCTGCTCGGCGCGGGCGATCTGCTCCCGGGTCGGCAGCAGCCCCTCGCGATTGAGGAACGCCCAACCGTAGAACTGGCAGGTGGCCAGCTCTACGTCATCCGCTTCCAGCTCAATGCACAGCGCGATAATTTTATCCAGCTGATCGATGTTGTGCCGGTGCAGAACGAAGTTGAGCACCATCGGATAGTCGCGCGCTTTCACCGCTCTGGCCATCGCCAGCTTCTGCTGGAAGGCTTTTTTGTTGCCGGCCAGCGCGGCGTTGAGCACTTCATCGCTGGCCTGGAAGCTAATCTGGATATGGTCCAGACCGGCCTCGCTGAAGGCGTCGAGTTTGCTCTCCGTCAGCCCTATCCCGGAGGTGATCAGGTTGGTATAAAACCCGAGGTCGCGCGCGGCGCGGATCAGCTCCGGCAGATCTTTACGCGTCAGCGGCTCGCCGCCGGAAAAGCCCAGCTGTACGCTGCCCATCGCCCGCGCCTGGCGAAAGACCTCGATCCATTGTTCGGTGGTCAGCTCTTTTTCCTGTTGGGCGAAGTCCAGCGGATTCGAACAGTACGGGCACTGCAGCGGGCAGCGATAGGTTAGCTCCGCCAGCAGCCACAGCGGCGGATTGACGGCGGGTTTACGCTGGCTCACGGCAGGTGATCCACTTCTGTTGACAGGCTATCTGCAGGAACTCGATGACGTCGTCATCAACGCCCCCGGCTTCCGGGAAGCGGTCGTTGAGCATGGCGATAATCGCCGCGACGTCGCGCCGGCCATCCACCAGCTCGAGGATCGCCGCGGCGGTCTCATTGAGTTTGGCCATTCCCTCCGGATAGAGGATCACATGGCTCTCCTGGGCGGCTTCCCACTGCAGGCGGTAGCCGCGACGAAAGGCGACGATGGAGGTTTTTTGCATGGTTACACCAGTCGGGTCGAGTGCCAGGCCGCCTTGTCGGTGACCGTATGATAGGGCGGGCGCTGCAGGGCATAGGCCATGGTCATGGCGTCGAGCATCGACCATAAAATGTCGAGCTTAAACTGCAGGATCTCCAGCATCCGGTTCTGTTTTTCAGCGCTGTCGCAGTAGGCCCTCGCCAGCGCCAGGCCATGCTCAACGTCGCGGTTAGCCTGGCTCAGACGGCTGCGGAAGTAAAAATAGCCTTCCTCTTTGATCCACGGATAGTGCTGCGGCCAGCTGTCGAGGCGCGACTGATGGATCTGCGGGGCGAACAGCTCGGTCAGGGAGCTGCAGGCCGCCTCCTGCCAGCAGGCGCGACGGGCGAAGTTAAGATAGGCATCCACCGCGAAGCGCACGCCGGGCAGCACGTGGCGCTCGCTGAGCAGATCGTCGCGGCTCAGACCGACCGCTTCCCCCAGCCGCAGCCAGGCTTCAATCCCGCCGTCCTCGCCGTGGCTGCCATCGTGGTCGAGGATCCGCTGCACCCATTTGCGCCGGGTCTGCGCGTCCGGGCAGTTGGCCATGATCGCCGCGTCTTTCAGCGGGATAGTGGTCTGGTAATAAAACCGGTTCGCCACCCAGCCCTGAATTTGCTCGCGGGTCGCGTCGCCGTTATGCATGGCGATGTGGTAAGGGTGGTGAATATGGTAGAAGGCGCCTTTAGCCCGCAGGGCCGCTTCAAAGGCCTGCGGCGACAGCGTGTCGGTGATCAGCATGCGATATCCTGAAGGGTGATAGCCATCCCGTCCCAGCTCACTTCAATCCCCTGCTGCGTCAGCGCCTGACGCTGGGGAGAGCGCTCGTTAAGGATCGGGTTGGTGTTATTGATATGAATAAGAATTTTGCGTTTTGCCGGCAGGGAGGCCAGCAGGGCCATCATCCCGTGCTCATCGCCGAGCGCCAGGTGGCCCATATCGCGGCCGGTATTGCGCCCGACGCCGGCGGCCTGCAGTTCGTCATCCTGCCAGACGGTGCCATCGATCAGCAGACAGTCCGCTTTTTGCAGCCAGGGCAGAATGGTCTCATCCGGCTCACCGAGCCCCGGAGCGTAGAACAGCGTCTGCCCGTTGCGGCGGTTTTCGATAAACAGCGCCACGTTATGGCCCGGCAGTGGCCGGTCGCGATACGGCGAATAGGGCGGCGCATTGCTGGCGATAGGCACCGCGGTAAACCGCAAATCAGGACAGGCGTCAACGGTAAAAGGCTGCTGCGGCGCGATGGGGTGATGCACCAGGCCGCCGTTCCAGTGGCGCAGCATGGTAAACACCGGGAAGCCGGTGGAGAGATCCTCATGGACCTCCGGGGTGCACCACACCTGATGCGGGCAGCCTTCGCGCAGGCTGAGTAACCCGGTAGTGTGGTCGATCTGGCTGTCGGTGAGAATAATGCCGCCGATATGCGTTCCGCGCAGCACGCCGGTTTTATTTAACTCGGGCGTGTGGGCAATCTGCTGGCTGATATCCGGCGAGGCGTTGCACAGCACCCACTCTTGACCGTTATCGCTGACGATGATCGACGACTGGGTGCGGGCGCTGGCCTGGATCGTGCCGTCGCGCAGACCCTGACAGTTGGCGCAGTTGCAGTTCCATTGCGGGAAACCGCCGCCGGCGGCGGAACCGAGGACTTTAATGAACATGAAGACGGACCGGGTAATGAAAAAAGAGGCCCGCGCGAACGGCGGGCGGGGCGATTAGCGGTTAGAAATGTACAGCGTCACTTCCAGACCGAGACGTAAATCGATAAAAGCAGGTTTCTTCCACATGTTTTGTTCCTCTTAAAAATGACGACAGGCCTCACGGATAATGCAGGATCTGTGACGGCCGCCGCATATTGCGCTTCACCGGGAGAGAGATCAACCCGGAATCTGTAAGGAATTAACTTTATGTTTACAATATAACCTATTGTTGCCAAACATTTTTTAATACCCGCAGCCAGTTACGCCACAGCAGCTTATCCAGCACCAATTGATCATAGCCGCTGTCACGCAAGGCATTGATAAGCCGCGGTAAGCCGGCCACATCCCCCAGCGCGTCCGGCAGGGTGACGCCGTCAAAATCCGAACCAAGGGCCACATGATCCTCACCCATTATGTTAATAAGATAGTCGATATGCCGGATGATGGTGGCGAAGGGCGTGTCGCTATCGCGCCGTCCGTCGGCGCGCAGGAAGGCGTTGCCGAAATTAACGCCCACTACGCCGCCGCTGTCGCGGATCGCCCGCAGTTGCCGATCGGTCAGGTTGCGCGGCTGTGGGCACAGGGCGTGGGCATTGGAGTGGGTGGCCACCAGCGGGGCGGTGGAGTGACGGGCGGTATCCCAAAAGGCCTGTTCATTCATGTGCGAAACATCGATCTGCATCTTCAGGGCGTTGGCCTGGGCAATGAGCGCGATGCCCTCGCCGGTAAGACCCGGCCCGCTGTCCGGACTGCCGGGAAAGGCGCCGGTGACCCCGCAGCCAAAGCGATTGGCGATGTTCCAGAACGGACCAATGCTGCGCACCCCGGCGCGATAAAAGTCCTGCAGATCTTCGCCCTGGGCGTCAAACCCGCCGGCGCCTTCGATGTGCGCCACCATCGCCAGCGCATTATCCTGACGGCAGCGTTCGATATCCGCCGCGCTCAGGCACAGCCGCGCGCGGCTGGCGTCATGGGCGCAAATCGCCTTGAGGATAGCCAGCTGCTGCCAGAGGATCGTTAATGGGTCCCACTCCTGACTGGCGTACTGGGGCGCCACGCGGGCGATATACTCCTGCGGCGGTACAAAGAGGGCGAACAGGCCGCCGGCCAGACCGCCCTGGCGAATTCGCGGATAATCGAGGTGGCCGTTCTCTATCCCGGCAAAGAAAGCGTTCACCGGATCCTCGCGATGGTGAAGCCAGAGATTCAGCAGCAGGTCATTGTGACCATCAAAAATCGCCACAGCGGGCTCCTGGGTTATCAGGTGGTAAAAATGGCTGTCACGGTAGCGGATTTATGCCCGGGGGCAAGCAGAAATTCACAAGCCAGCAACAATTGCCAACATTGATTATGTATCACACTGTATCCCGCGGCGGATCGCTGACATGAAGAGATAAAAACGGCCCCGGTCGGGAACACGGCGGATACAAATTTCCGCTTAACTGGTTACGTACTCTCTTGATGACGATAAAAGGTGACATAGCGATGAACAGATTATCCCTGATCCGGTATACCAGCGCCGCGGCGCTGGGGTTATCCACCCTGTGGTCCGCCGCCGTTTGCGCCGCTGAAGACGCGGGGGCGTTCGACAAGATCCACCAGATCCACGCCGGCGATCTGAATATTGGCTACGTGGATATCGGCCCGCGCGACGGCCAGCCGGTGATTCTGCTGCACGGCTGGCCCTACGATATTCAGAGCTATGCCCAGGTGGCGCCAGCTTTAGCGCAGAAGGGCTACCGGGTGATTGTGCCGTATCTGCGCGGCTACGGCACCACCCGTTTCCTCTCCGCCAGCACGCCGCGTAACGGTCAGCCGTCAGCGATGGCGGCCGATATTGTCCATCTGATGGATGCCCTGAACATCAGGCAGGCGGATCTGGCCGGCTTTGACTGGGGGGCGCGCACGGCGGATATCGTCGCCGCGCTGTGGCCGCAGCGGGTGAAATCCCTGGTCTCGGTGAGCGGGTATCTGATCAGCAGTCAGCAGATTGGCGAAAAACCGCTGCCGCCGCAGGCGGAGCTGTCGTGGTGGTATCAGTTCTATTTTGCCACTCCGCGCGGGGAAGCCGGTTACCGGCAGAACACCCATGACTTTGCGAAATTTATCTGGCATCAGGCGTCGCCGCAGTGGCCATTCAGCGACGCAACCTTTGCCAAAACCGCCCGGGCGCTGGATAACCCGGACCACGTGGCGATCACCATCAGCAACTACCGCTGGCGCCTGGGACTGGAGAAGGGGGAAGCGAAGTATGCCAGCTATGAACAACGGCTGGCGGCGCTGCCGCCGATTACGGTGCCCACCATCACTCTGGAAGGGGCGAATAACGGCGCGCCGCATCCGGCTCCCGCCAGCTACCGGGCCAAATTTACCGGTAAATATGAGCACCGGGATCTGCAGGGGCCGGTGGGCCATAACCCGCCGCAGGAGGACCCGACGGCGTTTGTGCAGGCGGTGGTGGATGCCGATCGTTTGTAACCCGCGCCTTGCCGGCGGCGCGACGTTGCGCTTCCGGCAACACGGCTTATGCTTGTGAAGAGTCTAATTTGCCGCAGGAGCAGCCTTTGGAGCGTATTGACCACATCCTGGTCGTCGATGACGACCGCGACATCCGGGAACTGATTGTCGACTATCTGGAAAAATCGGGATACCGCGCCAGCGGCGCGGCGAACGGCAAAGCCATGTGGTCGGTGCTCAAAAACCATCAAATCGACCTGATTGTGCTGGATATCATGATGCCGGGGGAGGATGGCTTAACGCTCTGTCGCCAGCTGCGCGCAAACCCGCAACAGGATATCCCGGTGCTGATGCTCACCGCCCGCACCGACGACAGCGACCGGATCCTCGGCCTTGAGATGGGGGCTGACGACTATCTGGTGAAGCCCTTTGTGGCCCGCGAACTGCTGGCGCGCATCAAAGCCATTTTACGCCGCACCCGGGCGCTGCCGCCCAACCTGCAGATCACCGAGGCGGGCAGGCTGATCGCGTTTGGCGACTGGCTGCTCGATACCGCCGCCCGCCATCTGCTGGACGACAGCGGGGCGATTGTCGCCCTCAGCGGGGCGGAGTATCGACTGCTGCGGGTGTTTCTCGACCATCCCCAGCGGGTGCTGAACCGCGATCAGCTGCTCAATCTGACTCAGGGACGCGACGCCGAACTGTTTGAGCGGTCAATTGACCTGCTGGTGAGCCGGCTGCGTCAGCGCCTGCGGGAGGATGCCCGCGAGCCGGCCTACATTAAGACGGTGCGCAGCGAAGGCTATGTGCTGTCGGTCCCGGTCTCCATCCGCGAGAGGCATGAATGAGGTTCTGGCCCGCCTCGCTGCAGTCGAGGCTGATGGCGCTGCTGTTTCTGGCGCTGCTGCTGGCGAATACCTTAACACTGTCGCTGCTGTTTTATGAGCGTATGAGCAGCGCCCGCAGCGTGATGCTGGGCAATCTGGCCTCTGATGTCGCCACCAGCGTGGCGATCCTCGACCGTCTGCCGCCCGCTGAACGCCCGCAGTGGCTGCCGAAGCTGGCGCGCGGCAACTACCGCTATCAGCTGGACGCCGGCGAGCGCGGCGACTACCCGGACAGCTGGCGCGCCCGCGACGCGGCGCGCTCCCTGCAGGAGGCGTTGAGCGCGCAGTATCCGGTGAGTATTGTGGCGATCCCCGGTCCGCGGCAGCATATCCAGGCCCATATTACCCTCCACGATGGCGCCCCCTTAACCCTCGACCTGTGGCCGAAACTACCGCCCATCGCCCGCTGGCTGCCGGTGGTGCTGATCGCTCAGTTTGTCCTCCTGCTGGCCTGCGCCTGGTACGCGGTTCGCCAGGTACTGCAGCCCATCACTCGCTTTACCCATGCGGTGAATGCGCTTGAGCCGGCCAGCGACACGGCGGGAACCATGGCCGAGCAGGGGCCGGAGGAGGTGCGCCGTGCCGCCCGCGCGTTTAACGCGATGCAGACCCGCATCCACGATCATCTGCAGGAGCGGGCGCGGATCCTCGCCGCCATCTCTCACGATCTGCAAACCCCGATCACCCGGATGAAGCTGCGAGTGGAGATGGCCGACCAGCCTGAACTGCGCGACAAACTGCTGCAGGATCTCGACAATATGACCCGCCTGGTGCGCGAAGGTATCGCCTTCGCTCGCACCTCGCAGCCGCTGGAGGAGGCGCGCCAGCGGCTGAACCTTGACGCCTTTCTCGACAGCATCGCCTGCGATTATGCCGATGTCGGCCGGCCGGTGCGGTTTTGCCCCGAGGCGCGCGCCGGAGTGGTGTGGATCCCACCGCAGGCCCTGCGCCGGGTGATGACCAACCTTATCGATAACGGGCTGAAATTCGGCGCCACGGTAACGGTCGTCCTGAACCGCGACGCCGCCGGGGATATCATCATTCATGTGCTGGATGAGGGGCCGGGGATCCCTGAGGCGTCGCTGCAGGCGGTGCTACAGCCGTTTTATCGCCTGGAGGACTCGCGCAATCGCGATACCGGCGGCACCGGCCTGGGGCTGGCGATCGCCGCGCAGCTGGTCAGCCAGATGAACGGCACGCTGCGCCTGGCCAATCGCCCGCGGGGCGGTCTGGATGCCAGCGTGCGTCTCGCCGCGCAGGGATTGTATCCTGCTGTATCACCGGCGCAGATAGAAAACTAAGCCGACAATTCTCCCGCTTTCCCGACACATCCGCCCTACATCCCCTTGCTGTAATGTCGTGGCTGCCACCTTCGGCAGCGATGGCATAATGAGGAGAAGGCGATGTCGATATTGATTGCATTTTTGGGCGGGATGTTAACCCTGCTAAGCCCCTGCACGCTGCCGGTGATCCCGCTGCTGTTCGCCAGCGTCCGGGGCCGCCGGGGGCAACTGGCGATCATGCTGGCGGGCATGGCGCTGATGTTCGGCGCTGTGTCGTGGCTGGTGACGGTCGCCAGCGGTTGGGTCGTGAATCTGACGCTGGCTGGGCGCGGCCTGGCGCTGGCGTTCTTCGCCCTTGTCGGGCTGAGCCTGCTTTCGCCGCGCGTCGCGCAGCGGCTGACGTCACCCCTGGTGGCGTTGGGGAATCAGCTTAACGACGCCAGCTCACGCCAGCGCGGCTGGATCGGTTCGCTGCTGGCCGGGCTGGCGGTGGGTCTGCTGTGGGCGCCATGCGCCGGGCCGGTACTGGGGGCGATACTGAGCCTGGGCTTTGTGCAGCCGGGCCAGGCGACCACCGGCGGGTTGCTGTTAGCCTACGGCGGCGGCGGGGCGCTGATGTTATTCCTGCTCGGGTGGTGCGGTGCGGCGTTGATTGCCCGTCTGCGTCGCGGGCTGGCGTTCGGCGAACGGCTGCGCCGGCTGGCGGGGGTAGCGATGCTGGCCTCGGTGGCGCTGATCGTCAGCGGCGGCGACCGCTATTTGCAAAGCGCGGGAGGATGGAGTCAGGCGCTGGAGCAGCGGCTGGCCGCCCGTCTGCCGCAGCCAACGCAGAAAACGGTTCTGCAACCGATCGCGACGCCCGAGCCCAGCAGCGCGATGCCTTCGCTGGCGGGGGGCAGCGCATGGCTCAATAGCCCGGCGTTAACCCCGGAGCGTCTGAAAGGCAAAGTGGTGCTGGTGGACTTCTGGACCCGGGAGTGCATCAACTGTCAGCATACCCTGCCTTACGTGCGCGACTGGGCGAACAAATACCGCGCGGCCGGGCTGGTGGTGATTGGCGTCCATACCCCGGAATATCCCTGGGAGCGTTCGCTACCGCTGCTGCGCGAGGCAGTGAAGGCGTGGCGGATAACCTACCCGGTGGTGGCGGATAATGAGTACGCCATCTGGAACGCCTTCGGCAATCAGTACTGGCCGGCGCATTACATTTTCGACGCACGTGGGCAACTGCGCTATACCGCCTTCGGCGAAGGGGATTATGCCCGCCAGGAGCAGGTGATCCAGCAGCTGCTGCAGGAGAGCAAAGCCTGACCCGCGGACGTCGGTGACTGCCGGACGGTTCCCTTTATCCCTTATGCCCATTGCCGGGCGGCGCTGCGCTTGCCCGGCCTACAGGAGCGCGCAGGGAGAATGTAGGCCCGGTAAGGCGCAGCCGCCACCGGGCGTTGAAACGGGAAGGGTGCTCGATGCTCATTGCCGGGCGGCGCTACGCTTGCCCGGCCTACAGGAGAGCGCAGGGAGAATGTAGGCCCGGTAAGGCGCAGCCGCCACCGGGCGTTGAAACGGGAAGGGTGCTGGATGCCTGTTGCCGGGCGGCGCTACGCTTGCCCGACCTACAGGAGCGCGCAGGGAGAATGTAGGCCCGGTAAGGCGCAGCCGCCACCGGGCGTTGAAACGGGAAGGTGCTGGATGCCTGTTGCCGGGCGGCGCTACGCTTGCCCGGCCTACGGGGTTACGGAGCCGCGTGTAGGCCCGGCCAGGCGGGTTACGGAGCCGCGTGCAGGCCAGGTAAGGCGCAGCCGCCACCGGGCGTTGAAACGGGAAGGGTGCTGGATGCCCATTGCCGGGCGGCGCTACGCTTGCCCGGCCTACGGGGTTACGGAGCCGCGTGTAGGCCCGGCCAGGCGGGTTACGGAGCCGCGTGCAGGCCAGGTAAGGCGCAGCCGCCACCGGGCGTCGAAACGGGAACGGCGCTGGATGCCCATTGCCGGGCGGCGCTACGCTTACCCGGCCTACGGGGTTACGGAGCCGCGTGTAGGCCCGGTAGGCGCAGCCGCCACCGGGCGTTGAAACGGGAAGGGTGATGGATGCCCATTGCCGGGCGGCGCTACGCTTGCCCGGCAACAGGAGTGCGCAGGGAGAATGTAGGCCCGGTAAGGCGCAGCCGCCACAGGGCATCGAAGCGGGAACGGTGCAGAATGCTCATTGCCGGGCGGCGCTGCGCTTGCCCGGCCTACAGGAGTGCGCAGGGAGAATGTAGGCCCGGTAAGGCGCAGCCGCCACCGGGCATCGAAGCGGGAAGGGTGCTGGATGCCCATTGCCGGGCGGCACTGCGCTTGCCCGGCCTACAGGAGCGCGCAGGGAGAATGTAGGCCCGGTAAGGCGCAGCCGCCACCGGGCATCGAAGCGGGAACGGCGCTGGATGCTCATTGCCGGGCGGCGTTACGCTTGCCCGGCCTACAGGAGTGCGCAGGGAGAATGTAGGCCCGGTAAGGCGCAGCCGCCACCGGGCGTTGAAACGGGAAGGGTGCTGAATGCCTGTTGCCGGGCGGCGCTACGCTTGCCCGGCCTGGAGGATTACGGAGCCGCGTGTAGGCCCGGCCAGGCGGGTTACGTAGCGGGTGGAGACAGAATCTTGGCCGGGGTAACAGACGTTGCCGAACGGTTCCCTCTCCCTCCGGGAGAGGGTTAGGGTGAGGGAAACTGGCGTGACACTGTCACCGAACAACCCACTCCTGCAGGGCCTCGGACATCAGTTCGCCGAGCAGCGTGACCGCGGCGGAATGGGGTTCCTGACGCGGGGTTTGTTGCAGACTGACGGCCAGGTTGCCGGGGGATGGCAGTGATCCGCCGGCGGGGCGCAGATTGCCTGGCATGCCGATGCGGGTGCGTACCGTCAGCCCCAGGCCGGCCTGCACCGCCGCCCAGATGCCGCTCAGGCTGTGGCTGACGAACACCACCTGCCAGGGGATCCCTGCGGCATCGAGACAGGCAATAGCGCGGGAACGCATCAGGCACGGGCTGTCGAACATCACCAGCGGCAGCGGCTCGCCGGACGCCAGCCGCGCGCGAACGTCAAAGTCAGGATGCGCAATCCACGCCAGCGGGCAGCGGCCCAGCCCGGGGCCCTGATCTTCGGTTTGCCACAGCAGCGCCAGATCCAGCGTCTGCTCCGCCAGCGCCTGGCGCAGCGGGCCATTGCGATCCACCCTGGCGACGATGCGCACCTGCGGATGGTGGCGGGTAAACTGCCCAAGGATCCCCGGCATCAGCGATTCGCCAAAATCTTCCTGCATGCCAAGGTGAATTTCGCCAGTGAGTCGTTCGCCCTGCAGCGCGCGCAGGGTTTCATCATTGAGCGCCAGCAGCCGTCTGGCGTAGCTCATTAGCTTTTCGCCCTCCGCGGTCAGCGCCAGGTGACGCCCCTGTTTAACCACCAGCGCGGCGCCACACTGACTCTCCAGCTTTTTGAGCTGGGCGCTGACGGCGGAGGTGGAGCGCGCCAGACGCTGCGCCGCCAGGGCGAAGCTGCCGCACTCCATGCCGGTCACAAAGCTGCGCAGGGCGTCAAGATCGAGGCCGGGTAAGCGTTTCTCCATTATCATCCTTATTACCGGGACGTTGGATTCTGGCGATTGCCATTATCGGGACCTTACTGTGGCATCGCGGCGGGCAGGCGTCAACGGACCCTGCGGCGAGAAGCGTAGAAGCGCGCGCCAGTCGCGCAGGCAGGCATAAAAAAAGCCGATAAGGGAACTTATCGGCTTAGTGCAGGCAGGGCTGGCCGCTGAGCGGGGCGACAGGCGCCGCCTCGCTCAGGCAGATTATTGCGCCAGCAGCTCCTGAGCGGTGCGCTCCACCAGGCTCAGCAGGACCTTCACATCATCCAGCGTCACCACCGGATTCAGCAGGGTCAGCTTCAGGCAGGTAACGCCGTTGTGCTCGGTCACGCCAACGTTGGCGCGGCCGGAAGCCAGCAGGGCGTCGCCGACGCGCTGGTTGAGCAGGGCGATAGCCGCCGCGTCGCTCTGCGCCATCTGCGCCGGACGAGAACGGAACAGCACGCTCGCCAGCTGCGGCTGCATCACCAGCTCCAGCGTCGGCTGCGACTTCACGTACTCCGCGACGTTTTTCGCCATGGTGACGCCGTGATCGATGATCGCCGCATACTGTTTCTGCCCCAGCGCTTCGAGGCCCATCCACAGCTTCAGGGCATCGAAGCGGCGGGTGGTCTGCAGCGATTTGGAGACCAGGTTCGGCACGCCGTGTTCTTCATCGAACTCGGAGTTCAGATAGGCCGCCTGATAACGCATCAGCTCGTAATGGCGGGCATCCTTCAGCAGGAAGGCACCGCAGCTGATGGTCTGGAAGAACTGCTTGTGGAAGTCCAGGGTAACGGAATCCACCAGCTCCAGACCGTCAAGATAGTCGCGATACTGCTCAGACAGCAGCAGCGCGCCGCCCCAGGCCGCGTCAACGTGCAGCCAGATCTGATGCTCCGCGGCGATACCAGCGATGTCGCGCAGCGGGTCGATAGCCCCCGCGTCGGTGGTCCCGGCGGTGGCGACGATCGCCATGATCTGTTCGCCGTTAGCCTGCGCCTGCGCAATCTTCGCCTTCAGGTCGGCCACGTCCATCCGCGCGAATTCGTCGGTTTTCACCAGCGTAACCGAGCGGTAGCCGAGGCCCATCAGCGCCATGTTCTTCTGCACCGAGAAGTGGGCGTTTTCCGAGCACAGCACTTTGTACTGGCGGATATCCCCCGGCAGTCCATCCTGCTGGATGGAGTGTCCCTGACGGGCGAAGAAGGCGTCGCGCGCCAACATCAGGCCCATCAGGTTGCTCTGGGTGCCGCCGCTGGTGAAGACGCCGGCGTCGCCTGCCGGATAGCCGACCCGGGCGCGCAACCACTCGATCAGCTTCATCTCAATGATGGTCGCCGACGGGCTCTGATCCCAGGAGTCCATGCTCTGGTTGGTGGCGTTGATCAGCACTTCCGCCGCCTGGCTAATCACCAGGCTCGGGCAGTGCAGGTGCGCCACGCACTGTGGGTGATGCACCGACAGGCTGTCTTTCAGGAAGTACTCGATCGCACGATCAATCGCCGCCTGGTTACCCAACCCCTGTTCGTTAAATTCAAGGGAGATACGCTCACGCAGTTCGTCAACGCTTTTCCCCTGATACATCTCAGGTTGCTTCAGCCACTGCACAACGGCCTGACTGGTCTGCTCGATAACCTGCTGATAGGCCTCAACGCTCTGCGCCGAACCAGCAAGAATCGGATTCAATGTGGACATGGTGGTCACTGACTCCACTCAGACCGGTTTCACACCGGCGGCCAGCAGGGCCTGTTCAAATTTGTCGAGGAACACATTCAGTTCCGCGTCGCTGATCAGCAGGGACGGCAGCAGGCGCAGCACGCAGCCGTGACGGCCACCGCGCTCCAGAATCAGGCCCGCTTCGAAGCATTTCTTCTGCAGCAGGGCAGAGAGTTCGCCGTCAGCCGGGTAGCAGCCCATATGATCCTGCGCGTCGTTCGGCTTGACGATTTCGATACCGATCATCAGACCGAGACCGCGAACGTGGCCAATGACCGGGTAGCGCTTCTGCAGCTCCGCCAGTTTCCCTTTCAGCCACTCGCCCTGGGCGGCGACTTTGTCGGCAATGTTGTTGTCGCGCAGGTGACGCAGGGTGGTCAGGCCGGTAGCCATCGCCAGCTGGTTGCCGCGGAAGGTGCCGGTGTGGTGACCCGGTTCCCAGGCGTCGAACTGCTTTTTAATGCCCAGCACCGCCAGCGGCAGACCGCCGCCAACCGCTTTCGACATCACGATGATGTCCGGCTGAATACCGGCGTGTTCGAAGGCGAAGAATTTACCGGTACGGGCAAAGCCGGCCTGCACTTCATCGACGATCAGCAGAATACCGTGCTCTTCGGTCACTTTGCGGATGCGCTGCAGCCACTCGACCGGCGCCGGGTTCACGCCGCCTTCGCCCTGAACGGCTTCGAGGATCACGGCCGCCGGTTTACGGACGCCGCTCTCCACGTCGTTGATCAGGTTTTCGAAGTAGTAGGTCAGCGCTTTGACGCCGGCTTCGCCGCCGATGCCCAGCGGGCAGCGGTACAGGTGCGGGTAAGGCATAAACTGCACTTCCGGCATCATGCCGTTGACCGCCGCTTTCGGCGACAGGTTGCCGGTGACCGACAGCGCGCCGTGGGTCATCCCGTGATAGCCGCCGGAGAAGCTGATCACCGACGTACGACCGGTGTATTTTTTCGCCAGCTTCAGCGCCGCTTCCACGGCGTCAGCGCCGGAAGGACCGGTGAACTGCAGGCAATACTCTTTCCCTTCGCCCGGCAGGCAAGAGAGCAGGTATTCGGAGAAACGATCTTTTAACGGGGTAGTCAGATCGAGAGTATGTAACGGCAAGCCGCTGGTAATGACACTTTGGATGCTCTGCAATACATCAGGGTGGTTGTGGCCCAGAGCGAGAGTACCGGCGCCGGCGAGGCAGTCCAGGTACTGTTTGTTATCCGCATCCGTCAGCCACACGCCTTCAGCTTTAGTGATAGCCAGCGGTAACTTACGCGGGTAACTCCTGACATTCGATTCGAATTCGGCCTGACGGGCCAAAAAGGTTTCGTTGTTTGCGTCTAATAAATCGGCACTTAAAGTATCAATACGGACTTTATCCGTCATCATATCACTCCCACAACCAGCATTGCGGTTGAACGCTGGTTGAATAATTGGTGTAAGGAATTGAATTGGCATTCATAAAGCGCGCACAATATATGGCTTTTTAAATCCGCATTCAACGTTTTATTGATTGCGTTATTTTGACGTTATTCTTACCGGGGTAAAAATTAACGTAACCTGCTGAATTATAATAAAACAACCCTGAGTAACGATAACCCTTTAAAGTGTAATTATTAGTGAGAAAGTCTCTATATTTTTATTGCCGCTGCGTTAAAGCGCTGACGGAAAGCCTTCCGTCAGCGATAGCAAGAGTCAATGCAGCTCAACCGCATAATTTGTTAAAGGTGTAACTTTTTTCACCAACTTATTGTTATATAAAAACTGTTCGTAAGTGTCGTAGCGCGCTTTATCCAGCGCCGCCGGATCGGCGGCGAACAGGGGCACGGTTTGCAGCCACGCCTGATGGTTAAGCTCGGTCTTCAGCTCCGGATGCGCGGCGGCGAACACCTCCCAGCTCTCCTGCGGATGCTCGCGCAGGTAGCTGACCCCGGCCTGCAGGGCGGTGAGGAATTTACGGATTTTCGCCTCATGAATCGCGTCGCGGTGGGCGACAATCACCAGCTCGTCATAGGCCGGTACGCCATAATCCTCAACGTTCATCACCACCGGGGCTTTGCCCTGCAGCTTCAGCTCCTGCGCTTCTATATTACGATAACCGCCGATGACCGCGTCCACCTGGCCCGCCAGCAGAGCGCTGGTCAGCTGAAAATTGACGTTGACCAGCTTGATACTGGCCGGATCGATCCCCGCATGCTGCGCCATGGTCGACAGGGTGGCCTGCTCAATGCCGCTGACCGAGTACCCCACCTTCTTGCCTTGCAGATCCGCCGGGGTTTTGATCTGCTTATCCAGGGCGATCACCGTGTTCAGCGGCGAGCCGATCAGGGTGCCCACGCGCACCAGCGGTAACCCTTCGTCAGCGAAGAAGTGCACCTGCGGCTGGTAGGTGATGGCCAGGTCCGCCTGACGGGCGGCCACCATGCGGGGCGGCAGCGCCGGATCCGACGGGGGGACAATCTTGACGTCCAGACCCTGGGCCTTAAAGGCGCCGATCTGCTCGGCCACCATAATCGGCGCATGGTCGGGGTTAATATACCAGTCCAGCACCAGGGTGAGCGGTTCATTGGCCAGCGCGTGACCGCTGAGCAGCGCCGTCAGGGTTGCTCCGGCGAAAAGCGACGTTTTCATCTGTTTTCCTTTATTACTTCATGATTATTCCGGCGACCAGTCGATCAGCCGGTGCAGCAGGGTGTCTACCGCCAGCCACAGGAAGAGGGTCAGCAGTACTAAAATAAACAGCGCGGCGAAGCAGATATCGGTTTGCAGCCGCGCGTTGGCATTGAGCATGACGTAGCCCAGCCCCTCGGCGGAGCCGACCCATTCGCCGATAATGGCGCCGATGGGAGCCACCGCCGCCGCCATGCGCAGGCCCGAGCCCAGCGCCGGCAGGGCGGCCATCAGGCGGACATGCCGCAGCTGAGCGCCGAAGGAGGCGTTCATGCTGCGCGCCAGATCGAGATACTCGTGGTTGACCCGTCGCAAGCCGTCAAAGAAGGCGGACGTGACGGGAAAGAAAATCACCAACACCGCCATCGCCACTTTGGCGCTCATGCCAAACCCCAGCCACAGCACCAGCAGCGGGGCGAGGGCAAAGACCGGGATCGCCTGGCTGGTGAGCACCAGCGGCATCAGCCAGCGCTGCAGGCGCGGGGAGAGGATCATGCCCAGCGCCAGCGTGACGCCGAGCGCCACCCCCAGCGCCAGGCCGCTGAGGATCTCGCTGAGGGTAATCAGCGTGTGCCAGCCGAGATAGGCGCGATTGACCCACAGCGCCTCGGCGACCGCCGCCGGGGAGGGTAAAAGAAAGTGCGGAATGCCGCTGCGGCTGGCCAGCCCCCAGAGAAGCATCAGTCCGCAGAACACCATGCCGCCGCGCCAGAGACGTCCAGTCATGAGTGGGCCCTCATCAACTGCTGCAGCAGCGCCGCCTGGGCGTTCAACAGCTCGGGCGCATCCGGCGCGCGCGGAGGCGCGCCGGTGAGGTGATGGCTGTCGTCGATCTCCCCGTCGGCGGCCGAGAGGACCAGCAGACGGTGGCTCAGCCGGCAGGCTTCCAGCGGATCGTGGGTGATCAGCACCACCGTGCGCCCCGCCAGTAGAGTGGCCGCGAGGGTCTGAATGCGCGTGCGGGTGAGGGTGTCCAGCGCCGAGAAGGGTTCATCCATCAGCACGATGGGCCGGTCCTCATACAGGGTGCGGGCCAGCGCGGCGCGCTGACGCATCCCGCCGGAGAGCGTCGCCGGCCGGGCGTCAGCGCAGGAGGCGAGCTCCACCTGTTCAAGCAGGGTGGCGACCCGGGCGTGATCCACTTTCTCACCGCGCAGCCGCGCGCCGAGGGCGACGTTCTCCCGAACGCTCAGCCAGGGGTAAAGCAGGTCTTTCTGCCCCATCCACGCCAGGCGGCCGGGTATCGGCTTTCCGTCGCTGGCGACCACTTCCCCGCGGGTGGCGGGGGCCAGGCCGGCCATGACCCGCAGCAGGCTGGTTTTACCGGCCCCGCTGGCGCCGAGCAGCGACACCCACTGGCCGCCGGGGACCGTCAGCGACAGGTTATCGAACAGGCGGCGGTCGCCGAAATGGAGGCTCAGCTTACGGACCTCGATACCTGGCGCCGTCACGCCCTGGACTCCGCCGCGGCGTTAAGCCCCATCTGCCAGAACTGCGCCTCCAGGCGGGTGGCGGTGGTGAAGATGTCGCTCAGCCCGGCGAGGCGGGCCTCGCTTCCGCGCTGTTGCCACACGGTCTCCAGCAGCGCTAGCGCGGCGCTGACGCCCTGCAGATAGCCTTCATCGCCATAATTACGGATCCACGAGGCGTAAGGATTATCCTCCAGGCGGGTGGCGGGGTGATGCAGCAGGCCCAGACCGATTTCGGCGTAACCCGCCACGCAGGGCATCAGGGCGACCAGCAGATCCAGCGCGTCGCCTGAATGACCGATATCCAGCACGTAGCGAGTGTAATTGATGGTTTCTGGCGCCTCGGGCTGGGCGGCCATCTCCGGTTCGCTAATGCCCCACTGGGCGCAGTAGCCGACGTGCAGCGGCACTTCGTTAAGGATGGCGTTCATGGAGGCGGCCGCGGCGCGCATCTCCGGCAGCGTGCGCAGTTTACTCACCAGCAGCGCGTAGCTGCGGGCGAAATGGATCAGAAACAGATAATCCTGGGTCAGATAGAGACGGAACGCGCTTTTCGCCAGGGTGCCTTCGGCAAGCTGCTGAACGAAAGGGTGCGCCACATAGTGCTGCCAGTCAGCGGCGGCCAGCTGGCGTAAACGGCCATAAAGACCTTGGCTAAACGCGGGAACAATCACAGGACCTCCATTTATGCAGGGGAGATCCGGGCGTGCAGGGGTGTGAACAGGCAATGGCGGTAATGCTGGCAAAATTGCCGACCCGTCCCTTCGCTGGCATGACCCAGATCAGGTTCAAAGGGTTCGGCTTGCGCCATCTCAGCCCTCACGGGACACCCCTCGGTAGCGCTATGTTATACGACATTCACCTTATGAATACAATCATCGCGCCGACCGGCGGCGCGAAGGCGTTTTTCTGTGACGGCCAGCTCTTTTTTGTACAAAAATACCCGAAAAACAAGCCGCTGCGCGTTGGTGAGGGTTCTCCGGTTACGTTATATTTTCATTATTCCGTTGTAATAATCCTGTTCGCCACGCGTGTCGTGCGCGCCCCAACGCCCTGGAGTGAGCATGAAATTCCCGCTGTCCGCGCTGGCGCTTCTGTTCCTGTTGTGCCCGCCTGGCGATGCCGCCGATCTCTTCGATGCGGAAGATAGCATGCTCGACATGAGTCATTATCTGGCGGAAAACCGTTACGGTTTTCTGCCGGTGCCGCTGGTGATAACCGAGCCGGCGATCGGCTATGGCGGTGGACTGTTTGGCCTGTTTTTACACGGTAAAGGCAGCCGGGAGGGCGGGCAGTTTATTCCTCCGCCGCTCACCGCTTTCGGCGGGGCCGCCACGCAGAATGGCACCTGGTTTATTGGCGGCGGCCATCGTCACACCTGGCGGCATGATCGCATTCGTTACCTGGCGGGAGCCGGCTACGCTAACGTCAATCTGGATATCTATTCCGGCGATACCGGCGGCTTCAGCCATGCTAAACCGGTGCAGACGCAGACCAAAGGGGTCGCCGCGCTGCAAAAGCTGCTGTTTCGCGTGGGCGATACGCCGGTGTTCCTCGGGGCCTCCCAGGTGTATGCCCGGGCGGATGTCTCTTTCGATAATCCGCGGGTCAACCGGGTCTGGCAGCAGGTGCTCGGGCAAAACAGCACCTCTTCGGCGCTGGGGGTGGTGGCGGAATATGACACTACCGATAATATTTTCTATCCTCAGAATGGGTTAGCGCTGAAGGGAGAATATCGGTTTTTCCGTTCGCTGCTCGGGGGCGATTATCACTACAACACGTTTACTCTGGACGGGAAGGTGTTTATTCCGCTCAGCCACACGCTGACCCTGGCGGTCGCGGGCAATTATCAGTCCTTAACCCACCATGATAAGCACCTGATGCCGATGGCGCGTCCTTACATCGCGCTGCGCGGGATTTCGCGCTACCGCTATCAGGGCGACTATGTGGCCACGGCGCAAACCCAGCTGGCCTGGGCGGTCACTCCGCGCTGGATCCTGCAGGGATTCGTTGGCGCCGGGAGCGCCGCTGACGCGGCGGAGACGCTATGGGAACAGTCAGAGATGGCATGGGGGGCCGGTTTTCGTTACCTGATCGCGCGACAGTACGGTTTGCGTACCGGGATTGACGTGGCGTTCAGCGAGCATGAGCAGGCGGTCTATTTCAATGTCGGTTCGGGTTTATAACTACACATGAGAACAAAAATGAGAGCATCCGGCGCGGTGTTAACGCTGCTGTTAGCGACCTGGGGCACGTCGGCTGCGGAGCCGGACGAGAACGACAGCTATTTTCCGATCTGGGGCGATGAGGCTCGCGCCAGAGGATATTCCATTCCGTTACCCTACGGCGTCAACCTGAGCTATATGAATATCCGCCAGGATATCATGGTCGACAGTATTACCTTTTCCGGGCTTAAGCTCGGCAATCATCCCATTCCCAGCGATATGTTCGCCATCGATGCCGGACACACCCGCGAGAAAAGCAAAACCGAAAACCTGCGCCTGGATATGTGGGTCTTTCCGTTCCTCAACGTATACGGACTGGTGGGGCATACCCGCGGGTCGTCCGTCTCCCAGGTATCAGTGGATTCAGACCCGTCGCAGTTTCGCGGCCTGGATCGGGCCATCGCCGGCGCGGTTCACCAGCTTTATCAGAGCGGGAAGTTGCAGGATATTGATTTTACCCTTGATTTTAAAGGCACCACCTGGGGGGCCGGCTTTACGCTCGCCGGCGGCTACGGCAACTGGTTTGGGTTAGTGGATACTAACTATACCCGCACCGACTTCGATATCCTCGACGGCAGCATTTCGGCGGTCACCGTTTCGCCGCGCGTTGGCTATCGGTTCAGTTTTCAGGGGATCGACGGGCCGTCCCATCTCAGCCTGTGGGTCGGCAGCATGTATCAGGACGTGCAGCAGGAGTTTAAGGGCGATCTCGCCGACCTGCACATGCCGCCAGAGCTGCAGCCCCTTATTGCCGCAGTCAATAAAGACGGCGAGGGCAAATTCGACGTTAAGCAGAAGCTGACCTCGCCGTGGAATATGCTGATTGGCGCCCAGTATGAGGTCACCAAAAACTTTAACGTGCTGACTGAATTCGGTTTTAACGACCGCAACAGCTTCTTTGTCTCCGGTGAATACCGTTTTTAACTAAAACTGCAGGCGCCGTCTGCCGGTAAGATGCGCGCTCTTTTGTTGCTGTGGAGAGGCTGTTGATGCGTAAAGCCTTATGGCTGTTATTCGCGCTGGCGCTGCCGGCGCTGGCGCAGGACCCGGTGTTGCCCGCCGTGACGGCGATCCATCCTGCGCCCACCCTGGGCGAGCTGTCGCCGCCGGAATCGCTGCGGCCATGCTGCGCCTTTGGCTACGACCTGCACGTGCGGGCGGTGGGCATTCCGATCCCGATGTATCAGATTGGTAACGTGCTGACCCTGGATACCCTGGGCAAGCACCATTACAACGACAGCGCGCTCGGCGCGGTGAAAAATCTGCTGGGGCTGAGCGAGGAGCAGAACGGGCTTATCTATACCCGTCGCGGCGGGTTTATCGATATTGCCCATGTGCGCGACACGGCGGATTACACCTTTTATCTGTTCAATCGCATTTCGCCGACGCTGGGCCAGGCGGGGCGCATATTCTACAGCGAAGAACTTGGCGTGCGCCGCGTTCAGCTCAATGCCTTTACGCCGCCGGCGGGGGTCAGGCAGCGCTATCAGCTGGCGGCCTGGCTCGCCGGGCATCTGGCCTTCGAAATCGCCCAGTGGCATGAGATCGCCCAGTGGTATGGCTTCCAGTCAGTGCCCGGGTTTTCAGAGGAGATCTCCGCGTTTTCGCCGGAGGATCTCTACTCCAACTTACTGGGCGCCAGGCTGGCGATTAACGTCATCCTTAGCGGCCACGGCGGGTCAGTGGAAGCGTATAACCAGGCCATGGAGAAGGCGCTGAAAAAGGCGCTGACCCGGCTGATGGTGGCCACGCGAGGGGAGACGGAAGCGATGTTTCAGCGGATCGATGGCGACTGGTGGAACAGTCGCCGCCGGGTGCCGGATAAGTTTCTGGTGCTGAAGCGTAATTACGATCTGCAGGAAAACCGGCTGCCGACGCCGGTCCCTTTCGAAACCATGCCGCCATATCGCCTGACCATGCCCGCGCAGGTGGGGGGATTCCGCTTGCGCGACCTCGGCGAGCTGCAGATCTATCCGGGGCACGATATGCAGGCGCTGCCGGTTCCTGAGCAATACTATGGCGCTGCCGCGTTTCAGGGGCTGGCCGATCGCGCCCGCGAGGCCGATAAAACCCAGCTGGCGCGCATTGAGAAGTAGCGAGAAAGGCTCAGGGCGAGGCCCTGAGCCGGCGAATTAGCGGAAGTTGACCCAACAGGCGCCGTTGTCGGCAGAGCGTACGCAGTTTTCCACCCAGCGGACGCCGAACGCCCCGGCGCGAGCGTCCGGATACCAGAAGTCCGCCAACAGCGCCTCGTCACGCCGGTCAGCGGCGTCCATGGCGATGGCGAAGCGGCGATAGAGATTCGACCAGGCGTCGAACAGCCCCTCCGGGTGGCCACCGCCGATGCGATCGTACTGGCGCGCCAGCGGATCAAGATAGCCCATGCCGCGCTCCAGAACGCGCGCCGGTTCGCCCTGCACCTCGTAGAGCAGCTGGTTGGGCTGTTCATCCCACCATTCAAGACTGGCTTTTTCCCCCACGATGCGCACCTTTTGCCCGTGCATGGAGCCGCAGTTAACGGCGGAGCTCCACAGCGAGCCGACGGCGCCGTTGTCATACTCCATCAGCACATGCGCGTTATCTTCCAGCGGGGCGCGGCTTTTGACGAAGCTTTGTCTGGCGCACATCAGCCGGGTGATCTTCAACTGCGGGGCCATGGTTTCGACCAGAAACAGCGGGTGAGTGGCAAGATCCCCCAGCACATAGCTGGGGCCGACGAAGCGGGGATCGACCCGCCAGCGGGTACTGGCGTTTTCCTGCTCCACCGGCTGGGCGTGGAAGCCATGAGCAAACTGCATATTGACGATACGTATGTCGCCCAGCAGTCCTTCGGCGATCATCTGCCGGGCCTGCAGGATCATCTGATGACCGGCATAGCCGTAGGTCACGCCGATGATCTTACGCTGCCGCTGGCTGAGGGCCACCAGTTCGTCCGCCTCTTCGCTGCTGAAGCACAGCGGCTTTTCACACACCACGTGCAGCCCGGCCTCCAGCGCCGCCCGACAGATGGCATAGTGGGTGTTATTCGGCGTGGCAATCGACACGGCCTGGATACCGTCCGGGCGGGCAGCCTCACCGCGAAACAGACTCTGGTAATCGGCGTAACAGCGTGCGGGATCCACCCCCAGCTGTTGGCCGAACTGGCGCCCGCGATCGGCATCAATATCAAAGGCGCCGGCCAGCAGCGCAAAGGTGTTATCGCGCAGGGCGGCAGAGCGGTGAATATAGCCGATCTGGCTGCTGCCACCGCCGCCGACCATGCCCCAGCGCAGGGTGCGGTCGAGCGGTTTTAAACCGTTAATCATGGGGTGTCTCCTGTCAGAATCCAACGCCGCGCAGATAGCGCAGGCTCTCCGTGACCGCCTGCAGGCTGCCTGCGGCATGGCGCGGATCACGCTCTTGTTCAATGGTTATCCAGCCCTGATAGCCGCGGCGGGCAAGAAAATCGTTAATGGCCGGGTAGTCAATGGCGCCGCTGCCGAGCGGGCACATCACCCCTTCGGCGCAGGCGGTGAAAAAGTCGATGCCTTCGGCGATGGCGCGCTGGTAAACCTGCGGATCCACATCCTTGAAGTGCAGGTAGTCGAGCCGCGCGTAATAGCGATCCAGCCAGGTGAGCGGATCCATTCCGGCGTAGTAGAGATGCCCGGTATCCAGACACAACCCTGCCACGTCGTGCGGGATAGCGTTGGCCAGCCGCTCGATTTCATCGGCAAATTCGATGCAGCCCCCGGCGTGGGGATGGATAACCGCCCGCACGCCGTACTCCCGCCAGGCGAGGGTGCTGAGGGCGGTAATGTGCGCCATCATCCGCTGCCAGTCTGCGTCATTGAGGCGCGGAGCCAGCGCGCTGCGTCCGGCAAAGCGCGCCCGCTCGGGGTTGCCGAAGTCGATAATCACCAGATAGGGCGGCTGGAAAGGGTGTCCCGGGATGGGGGCGGCGGTCGGAACCTGCGACAGATTGCGGCAGATTTGATGGGTCAGCGCCTCCAGAGTGGGATAATGGTCTTCGCTCACCAGAGCGTCAAAGATTGTCCCGGCGACCAGCGACAGCTGATGCTTTTCCAGCGCCGCGCACAGGCTGCTCGGGTCGGTGGGCAGGTAGCCCCACGGGCCGAGCTCGATGCTGCGATAGCCGGCCTGCGCCGCCTCCTTCAGCACGGTAGTCCAGGCGGGAAGGTCAGGGTTTTTCGGGTCATCCACGCCCCAGCTGCAGGGGGCGTTGGCGATAGGATAGGTCATGTCGGCTTCCTTTTATCACAGGGGATGCCGCTGAGTATTGAATGAAAATTTCATAGCCAACAATGTTGGAATGATAATTTTATGATGGCCGTCATGATTTGTATTGAGGTTGTTTTTGATAGTTATTTATCAAAATGAGTCCAGGCGTGGTCCAGGCGTGAGGCCGCCCCGTCGGCGACGGGGCGGGCGTTTACATATTTTCTTTGGTGATGATATCGAAAGGCTGTGGGTGCGAAATCACTTCGCTGGGCGGCCGCGAAACGGCTTCCGTCATGGCGCGCAGGGTGGCGGCGGCAAAGTCATCCAGCCGGTGGTTGAGAATGACATCGATGGTGCCATCGATCAGCGCCAGTTCACTGTCGCTTAGCGGGCCATGGCAGACCAGGGTGACGGCCTGCTGGCGTCCGCTGTCGCGCAGCGCCCCGACAATCCCTTCAATGCCGCCGCAGGGAGCATAGATCGCCTGCAGGGCCGGGTACTGGCTGAGCAGCTGTTCCGTTACGCTTCTGGCGACATCCGCCCGTTCATGGCTGCGAACCGGCTCAAGGATCTGCTGCCCTTTACCCTGCTCGCGCAGACAGGAGCGGAAGCTGATCTCACAGCTTTCCTGACAGGTAAAACGATTATCGCCAATGATAATGGCTATTTCGCCTTCGCCACGGCATAAACGGTCGATAAACCAGGCGGCGGTGCGCCCGGCTTTTTGGTTATCAAGGCCGATATAGCCGCTGCGCTGGGGAACCGACAGATCCGAAAGCAGGGTGAATACGCGAACGCCGCGGGCGGCGGCCCGACCCACCGCATGGCGAATCAGCGGGTGATCCAGCGCCACCAGGCCGAGCACCTCTACCTCATCGCTGAGCCGGTGAATGGCCTGGGCCATCGCTTCCACCGCATCAATGGCAAAATGCAGGATCGCCGGCGTCTCGCCCGCCGGCAGCCACGGCGCGGCCTCTCTTGCGAGCGCCCTCGCCAGCGGCAGGTAGAAGGAGTGGGTCTCCTGCAGCAGAATAAAGCCCATCCTGACGGTAACCGGCGCTTTGCCGGCGGCCAGGCGATAGTGCGGCTGTTCGAGCGTAAACCCCAGCCGTCGGGCGGCCTCCAGCACGCGGTACGCGGTAGATTCCTTCACCGCCGCGCGTTTGTTGAGTACCCGGTCGACGGTGGCCACGCCGACGTTGGCTTCGCGCGCAATGTCGGCAAGCGTGATTTTGCTGGCGGATTTTTTCACTGTGATGACCATTGAAAATGAGCGTTATGATAGAAACTATCATGGTAACGCTGAGCAGAACAACGGCCATCTGCGTGCCACGGCACAAGCCTGCCCCCCTGCAGCGTAAAGTGTGACGGGTATACACAGTCTGTGATCAAAAGCGACTACCCGTTCTGGCATTGCTGCTATGCTATTGAAATAAAATTAATAATAAAGGCAGTGTCTCCTCTGTCGATTAAACCGTGCGCAAAGTCGCTCCGGGTGGGCGTCGCTGGGCCAGGAACCGACTATACTTGCCGCGCACGCGCGTAATGACGGTTACTCGATTATTTTTGCTATCACTTTATGCCAGCGTCAGAGCTGCACTGAATGATGTGCCGTTCCGCGCCGGGAGTGGGTCGGTTTGGGGCCTGTATGTTATTAAAAGAACTGGCTGTTTTTGATGTATTAAGCACCCCGATCTGGGTAGTCCATCCTTTTACAGAGTGTGTGGTCTATGCCAATCAGGCTTCCCGGACGCTGAGCGGCGATATGTCGCTGAATGAGATGCGCAACGGTATCTATTCCACCTGCCCGGAAACGCAGCTGCAGCATTATTTGCGCTATCTCGACGCCATGACTGAGATATTTGAAGTCTGGACGCTGCAGACCGCCAAAGGGTTGCAGTCGGTATATTGTAAAACCACCCTGGTGGAGACCGAGGACAGCGGCACCTTACTGTTATTCGAAGCGGTGAAGCTGCTCGCGCAAAATCAGTCGATTCATACCGGCTCTCGCCGCTACCAGCGGCGGAACAATGGCTTTTTTGCCCGCTTTTTTATGACCAATACCGCGCCGATGCTGTTGATCGATCCTCAGAAAGAGGGCCGGATTGTCGATGCCAATATTGCCGCGCTGCGCTTTTATCATTATTCCGATGAGGAAATGCGCACCAAACATACCTGGCAAATTAATACCCTGGGCCGGGATGTGATCCCCATTATGAATAATATTGCCAATATGCCCGGCGGGCATAAGCCGCTTAATTTTACTCATATTCTGGCTGACGGCTCGCTGCGCCATGTTCAAACCTATGCCGGGCCGGTGGTGCTGTATAATATCCGGCTGATGTTATGCATCATTCACGATATCACCGAAGAAGTGCATCTGAAAAAAGAGCTGGAATTTTCCGCCGCCCACGATCCCTTAACCGGACTGTTAAATCGTCGCGAATTTTACCGGCTCGTCGACGCGCCGTCGTTTATCGCCCATGGTTTTTGTCTGTTGTTAATCGATATCGATCATTTCAAGAGTATTAATGATATTCACGGTCATCAAAAAGGCGATGAAGTTCTGCTGGTGATCTCCCGCATTCTGGAAACCTCGGTGGACCGTGAAGATAAGATATATCGCTGGGGAGGCGAGGAGTTTCTGCTCTTTTTGCCCCATTCGCCGATCGCCCGCGCGCTGATGGTGGCGGAGGCGATCCGCCAGGCGGTCAGCGAATATCAGACGCTGTCGGTCACCGTCAGCATCGGCGTCGCCGAGCATCATGATGGTGAAGCGATTGATCAGCTGTTTTACCGCGTCGATAAAGCGCTGTATGCGGCGAAAAATGACGGGCGCAACCGGGTAACGCGCATGCCTTTTGACAGTGCGGAACTGTTGCGCAATAGCGGTGGCGCAGCCTGATTCGCGCTCGCCGACTATACTGAGGATGAGCCAGCCTGCTGTAACGGGTGGTAATAAGATTAGCCTGTGCTTGAGGTGGCAAACAACGTATGGTGCGTCTTCTCGTTCTGCTGTCGGTAGTCTCTCTTTCTGCGCCGACGACGCTGGCGGCGGACGGGCACGCGATTAAACAACGTGCCGATGCGGTATTGACCTTGATGAGCTATACCGTGGTTCCCGACGTGACCGCCAGCGATCTCAACATCGGTTCCGGGAGCAACGATAAACACAACCTGACCATCACCCAGTTTGGCGGCGGAGCGACCCTGAGCGAGTCGTTTCCTCTTTACCTCGAAGGCACAATGGGCTACAGCCGTTACGACCCGCGATTCGTCGTCAGCAATGGCCAACAGACGCGGAATGTGCCGACCAAATGGAACAGTCTGACCACCACCGGCGGCGTCGGCTGGGATTTTTCGCTGCACCGGGACAGCCTCGGAGGTAACCTGGTGCTGCGACCGATCGTCAATGTGATGCTCGGCACCCTGGCCAGCGATGTACGCCTTGGCCGCTGGGTCATAGAGCGAAAAACCAACGCCGATCTGCAGTTTCTTGATGGCGGACGCTTCAACGCCTGGGGGTTGGGCGGGGCGCTGATGCTGGATTATGAACGCTTCTCCGCCACCCAGGATATTGATGCCGAACTGCGTTACTCCTATATGCGTCTGCAAAGTTTCGGCAGCAGCGCCGAGGTGGTGCAGGGCGAAGCCAGCGCGGAGAACCTCGGCCTGTATCTGCGCCGCCGCGCGCCGATCGCTGACTGGACGCTGCTGGGCAACCCGTTGCGCTACGTGCTGGAGGGCGCGCATACTGAATTTATCGGCGACCAGCGAGGGGCGCTGGGTTTTACCGGTTTGACCTCCCTGGGGGTTGGTCTCGAACTGGACAGCAGTAAATACCCGGTCTTTATCACCCGCACCCGGCTGGTGGCGCGCTATATGTTCGGCAATAACACCACGGGCTATGGCCTCGGCCTGGCGATGAGTTTTTGAATGCCGCTAACCCAGCCAGCGCCTTCTCCCTTTTGAAGAGGGCCAGGGCGAGGATCAATCCTGACACCACACCCGCTCGCCGTTCACCCACGTCTCGCTGATATTGCGCTCATCGCCCAGGGTCATCAGTACGAACAGCTGCTCATAAATATCATGGCAGCGGCCCATCCGCAGACGCTGCAGCGGAGTGACCGCCGGGTCAATGACCACAAAGTCGGCCTCTTTGCCCGGCTGAAAATTGCCAATCTTCTCTTCCAGCCGCAGGGCGCGCGCCCCGCCGAGAGTGGCGTGATAGAAGGCCTCGCTGGCGCGCAGGCGATAGCTCTGTAGTTGTCCTACCTTGTAGGCCTCACCCAGCGTTCGCAGCATGCTGAAGGTGGTCCCGGCCCCGACGTCGCTGCCGATGCCCATCCGCACCCGGTGCTGCCAGCAGGCGGGCAGGCGGAACAGCCCGCTGCCGAGGAACAGATTCGAGGTCGGACAGAAGGCAACGGCGGACCCGGTGTCATGCAGGCACTGCCATTCGGCATCATCAAGATGGATCCCGTGAGCAAATACGCTGCGTTCGCCGGTGAGCTGGTAATGATGATAGACATCCAGATAGCGTGCATGCTCCGGCCACAGCTGTTTAACCCAGGCGATCTCCTCCCGGTTTTCACTGAGATGCGTCTGCAGCCAGGTATCGGGAAACTCGGCCCGCAGACGCTGCACCGCCTCCAGCAATGCCGGCGTCGAGGTGGGGGCAAAGCGCGGGGTAATGGCATACCCCAGCCTGCCGCGCTGATGCCAGCGGCGGATCAGCGCCCGGGTCTGCTCGTAGCTTTCCCCGGCGGTTTCGCACAGATAGTCGGGCACATGGCGATCCATCATCACCTTTCCGGCGATCAGGCGCATATTAAGGCGCAGCGCTTCGCTGAACAACGCCTCCACCGAGGCCGGATGAAGGGTACAAAACACCAGCGCGGTGGTGGTGCCATGGCTAATCAGCTGATTGACAAAAAACTGCGCTATCTCCTGGGCATACTCCGCATCGGCAAACTGGCTCTCCACCGGGAAGGTGTAAGTGGTAAGCCACTCCAGCAGCTGTTCGCCAAAGGCGCCGATCATCTCAGTCTGCGGATAGTGGACATGGGCATCGACGAACCCCGGCAACAGCAGCTTACCCCGCAGGTCAACATAGCCCTTCAGCGGATGCAGAAAGGCTTCACCCTCCTGCCATGGCAACAGCGTAACAATTTTCCCGTCCTTCAAGAACAACAGGCCATCATTGAGATAGCGGGCCTGGGCGGCCACCTCATCCGGCGTCTCCGCCACGCCGGCGATATCAAAAAATGTACCGCGCACCGCGGTCTGGTAATCCATCATCGAACCTGCCTTCTCTTAACGCTCAGGGAATAGTGATAAACAGCAAGATTGGTGCCAGTTTGCAGCCTGCCGCGGCCAGTCGCCGCGGCAGAAGGGGAAGGTTACTCTTTTTGCGCCACCGCGCCGGAGCGGAAGGCGGCATTCGCCGCCACTTCACGCTCGTCGCGAGCCAGCCAGCGGTAGGTGGTCGCGCCGAGGAAGACGCCGATAAACCAGCTGAAGTTCGCCACTTCGTGCAGGGCCGGAATAAAGCTGATAATCAGCCCCAGGCCCACCGACGGCAGCAGGGCGGCAATGGCTTTCGGATTAAAGCCGTTGCGGTACCAGTATTTACCCTTCGGCGTATCGTCAAACAGGTCGTCCACCGACACCCGGCCGCGTTTGATCAAATAGAAGTCGGCGATCAGGATGCCAAACAGCGGGCCAATAAAGGCGCCCAGCACGTCGAGGGTATAGTGGATCAGTTCCGGTGAGTTAAACAGGTTCCACGGCGTCAGAAGTATCGACCCCACCGCGGCGATCATCCCGCCGGCGCGGAAGCTGATTTTCTGCGGCGCGCAGTTGGAAAAATCGAAGGCCGGCGAGACAAAGTTAGCCACGATATTGATGCCGATGGTGGCGGTGATCATAGTCAGCAGGCCGATGGCCACCGCCAGATCGTTGCCCACGCGGCTGACGGTTTCAATCGGGTCGGTGATCATTTTGCCGAACAGCGACTGGGTGCCGGAGACAATCACCACGGTGACCACCGAGAACAGCAGGAAGTTAAACGGCAGTCCCCAGCGGTTGCCGCGGCGGATCTCGCCCATGCTTTTGCCGTAGCGGGAAAAGTCGCCGAAGTTAAGCAGCGGCCCGGAGAAGTAGGAGACGACCAGGGCCGTGGCGGTGATCATCTGCCAGGTCTGCTCTCCGGCGCTCAGGGATTTGCTGGCGAGGGTAAAGGAGATCCCGTCGAGACCGGTCTTGTATACAATCCAGCCCGCCAGGGCCAGCATTACCACATAGACCGCCGGACCGGCGATGTCGATAAAACGCTTGATGGCGTTCATGCCGTGCCAGAAAACCATCGCCTGCAGCAGCCACATGGTGGCGAAGCTCAGCCAGCCGAGCGTCGACAGCCCGAGGAAACTGCTGCCGGTCAGCGAGGCAAGGGAGGGCCAGAACTTGAGCAGGACCAGCATCAGGGCGTTTGCCGCCAGATAGGTCTGAATACCGTACCAGGCGAAGGCGATCAGCCCGCGGATCACCGCCGGGATATTGGCGCCGAAGACACCGAACGCTTGGCGACAGATCACCGCGTAAGGCACCCCGGCCATCTGGCTGGGCTTCGCCACCAGGTTAGCGCACAGCTGCACAATACAGATGCCCACCAGCAGGCAGAGCAGAACCTGCCAGCTGGCCAGCCCAAGCGTAAAGAAGCTCGCCGCCACCACGTAGCCGCCCATGCTGTGCACGTCCGACATCCAGAATGAAAAGATATTGTACCAGCTCCAGTTCTGGTCGCGGGTGGGCGCCAGATCGTCATTACATAGCCGCGGACTGTAGCCGGCGGCCGCCTCGTGAGTCTTCGTCTGCTGCGTGTGGGATGAATGTGGCATGAAACCTGCTCCTCTGAATGAAAACCCTTTGATATGGATTGCTGAGGCTATTGCAGGATCCAGGCCAGAATGATGAATCTTGTATACAAAAAATAAATTTTATGTATACGATCTGCTATCGATAAGTGAAACCGGAGTGGGTTAATGAATAATGAACATCGTCTCCAGGCCGCGCCAGCGCTGCAGGATAAGGACGAAAGCATTTACCAGGCGCTGATGACGGCTATCGTCGAACATCAGCTGCCGCCGGGCAGCAAACTGCCGGAAGAGGCGCTGGCGGAAGTATTCGCCGTGAGCCGCACCGGCATCAGAAAGGTGCTGCAACGACTCGCCGCTGTGCAACTGGTCACGTTAACGCCCAAACGTGGTGCACACGTCACCAGCCCGAGCGTGGAAGAGTCCCAGGCGATCTTTCGTACCCGGGCGCTGCTTGAGGTCGCTAATCTGCCCGATGTGATCGCGCGCTGTCAGCCGCCGCATCTGGCGGCGCTGGAGAACATTATCCAGCGTGAACAGAAGGCCCATGAGGCGCACGACGGCCCGGCGGCGATCCGCCACTCCGCTGACTTTCATATTCAGCTGCAGGCTATCTCCGGCAACCCGGTACTCACCGAGATGGTGACCCGCCTCAGCCAGCGCTCCTCGTTAGTGATTGCCGCGTGGGGCGCACCCTGGCGCCAGGGCTGCCGCTGCGACGATCACCAGCAGCTGGTCGGTTTGCTGCGGGATAAAGCCCTGCAGCCGCTTAGCGAGGCGCTGATGCACCATTTTGATCATATTGTCGCCAGCCTGTGCTTCGAGCGCGATGGCGTCAGTCTGCCCGATTTTTCCCGGCTGTTCGCCGGCCACAAGGAGTCGTGATGTCTTCCGTTTGTATACAAGTGATCAACCCCAACACCAGCCTGGCGATGACCGAAACGATAGGCGCCGCCGCGCGTGCGGTCGCCGCGCCGGGCACCGAGATCCTTGCGGTCTGTCCCCGCGCCGGCGTGCCGTCAATAGAGGGCCACTTTGACGAAGCCATCGCGGCGGTCGGCGTGCTGGAGCAGATCAGGGCCGGACGCGAGCAGGGAGTGGATGGGCATGTGATCGCCTGCTTCGGCGACCCGGGGCTGCTGGCGGCGCGCGAGCTGGCTCAGGGGCCGGTGATCGGCATTGCGGAAGCGGCGATGCATATGGCGACGATGGTCGCCACCCGGTTCTCCATTGTGACCACGCTGCCGCGCACGCTGATCATCGCCCGCCATTTGCTGCACCAGTACGGCTTTCATCAACACTGCGCGGCGCTGCACGCCATTGATTTACCAGTGCTGGCGCTGGAAGACGGCAGCGGCCTGGCGCAGGAGAAAGTGCGTGAGCGCTGCATCCGCGCGCTGAACGAGGACGGCAGCGGGGCGATTGTCCTTGGCTGCGGCGGGATGGCGACGCTGGCGCAGGAGCTGACTCGCGAGCTGCGGGTGCCGGTGATCGACGGCGTCAGCGCGGCGGTGAAGATGGTCGAGTCGCTGGTCGCGCTGGGGCTGGCGACCAGCAAGCACGGGGACTTAGCGTTCCCGGAGAAAAAAGCGTTAAGCGGACAGTTTCAGTCGTTAAATCCATTTTAAAAGGGGCAGGTGATGGTTGAGAACCAGGAACACTATCCTCGCGATCTGCGAGGTTATGCAGGGCAGCCGCCGCACGCGCGCTGGCCGGGCGGGGCGCGGATCGCGGTGCAGTTCGTCCTTAACTATGAGGAAGGCGCTGAGAACCACGTCCTGCATGGCGATGCGGGTTCGGAACAGTTCCTGTCCGATATTATCGGCGCCGCCAGCTACCCGGCGCGCCATATGTCGATGGACTCGCTCTATGAATACGGCAGTCGGGCCGGGTTCTGGCGCATCCATCGCGAATTTAGCCAGCGCGGGCTGCCGCTGACGGTCTTCGGCGTGGCGATGGCGCTGGCGCGGCATCCGGAGATTGTGGCGGCAATCAAGGCCGCGGATTACGATGTGGTCAGCCACGGCTGGCGCTGGATCCACTATCAGCACATGGATATCGCCGAGGAGCGCGAGCATCTGCACAAAGCGGTGCAGGTGCTGACCGATCTGTTCGGCAAGCCGCCCACCGGCTGGTATACCGGCCGCGATAGCCCCAACACCCGCCAGCTGGTGGTGGAGCACGGCGGCTTTGACTACGACAGCGATTATTACGGCGATGATTTACCTTTCTGGAGCGAAGTGGCCTGCAGCGACGGCAGCCGTCGACCGCACCTGATCGTGCCTTACACCCTCGACGCCAACGACATGCGCTTTGCCACCGCCCAGGGGTTCAACACCGCGGAGCAGTTTTATACCTACCTGAAAGACAGTTTTGACGTGCTGTACGCCGAGGGGGAAACCGCGCCGAAGATGATGTCCGTGGGGATGCACTGCCGGCTGCTGGGGCGTCCGGGCCGTTTCCGCGCGCTGCAGCGTTTCCTTGACTATATCCAGCAGCACGACAAGGTATGGGTCTGCACCCGGCAGCAGATCGCCGACCACTGGCGCGAGGTCCATCCGTATCGCGGGTAGCTTGCTGCCACTCACCAGGCCCTCTCCCCAGGGAGAGGGCATCGCCCGAACGCGGCTGTTGAACCGGTTCACCAGGATGTATTTTGATTATTGAATAAGCATGGCGAGGAGTACCAGGCACAACAGCAGCACATAGATGCGTGCATACCATACATCTGGTACTGCAGGGATAGCCCGGCGGCTAAACATTATCCCGGCCCAGCCGGTCAGGACGAGCAGGACCAAAATTTTCAGGCTGATAAACCCAAGAAATCCGTTCAGCGGAATGCTGTGCCAGCCAATGACGGCATAGGTCACAGCCCCGCATAGCGCCACGGGCAAAGAAAGCGGGTTGGATGCGCTAACGCACTCCTGCATCGCATACCCGTGTCGCCGTAGCAGGGGCACCGTCATGACGCTGCCACCCACGCCCAGCAATGCGGCAATCATGCCGATAACCATACCGCCGCCAGTGACCACTGGCAGGGACAGGCGACGCCGAGCGCTGCCCGTGAAAATACCTTTGCGCAACAAACAATCGCTGATGGTTGCCAGCATATAGAGAATAAACAGCGCGCGAACGATCTTCTCGCTCAATATCCCTGCCAGACAGGAGCCGACCACCGCCCCAATGGCAATAAACCATAACAACGGGAACAGCGTCTGCGCGGCAAGCTTGCCAGCCCGCCAGTTTCGATAGCTGACCCAGCCGGCGTTAAATATCATCACCGCCGTTGAGGTAGCCACCGCGACATGCATGGCGTTTCCCGTGAGTTCCGGCTGCCGAAGCATCAGTTGATAGACAAATGGCACCACCACAAAGCCGCCCCCGAAGCCGAACAGGACTGTGGTAATGCCGGTCGTAAAGCCAGCCAGCGCAATAATAACGATCTCATTCAAGAGAGTATCCCCGACCTGAAAATGAGCGAGCAGCTTATACCGGTCGCGTACGGCTTCCCATTTGCGTAGCGCTCAATTACCTTTGTAAATCGGTCAAAGGGAGGCAGGTGTGCGCAACGTAAAAATTGACGAAGTCGATCGGCTCGATCGCGAAGTGGTGGCGTTAGGTAATGACTATGCGCAAGGGTTTATCCTGCCACCGCACCAGCATCGTCGCGCACAGCTGCTGTATGGCGCGACCGGACTGATGAATGTCACCACTCAGGACGGAGAATGGGTGGTTCCTCCGCAACATGCTGTCTGGATCCCTCCTGAAACTGTGCACGCCGTCAGATTTGTGGGGGTGACCACGCGTAGCTTATATATTGAGCCAGATTATGTGGCCGCTTTCATTAAACACCGTCGTTGCGAAGTGATCAGCGTCTCGCCGCTGTTGCGCCAGCTACTGCTTGAGGCTGTGGATTTGCCACCGTTGTACGACAGCCCACGCGATCGCATGCTGATACAGTTGATGTTGCTGGAACTGGCTGCCATGCCGGTCCGCGAATTTGACATTCCGTTGCCGCAGCATCCGGCGCTGCTGGCGCTTTGTCAGGCTTTTTTGCTTAACCCCTCTATCCATGATCCTGCGGCGCGCTGGGCCAGGGCGCTGTTTATGAGTCCTAGTACCTTTCGCCGCCATTTCCTGAAGCAGCTGGGCCTGTCATTTTCCGCCTGGCGACAGCGAGCCTGTGTGGTGAGTGCCATGGCATGGTTGATAGCAGGGAAACCGGTGAACGAAGTGGCATTATCTCTTGGATACGACAATGCGTCCTCTTTCACCACCATGTTCCGCCGCGTGACCGGGCAGCCGCCATCGTTTTATCACCCAGCCTGATGCGTCGGGGAAGGGGGCTCCCGGCAGCATGGGTCGGAAATGAATGTCACTTTATATGGCGTTGCTATGCGTTAACGCAGTTATAAGATAGACAATCCTGGTATGCCTGGCTTGCGTCTTCAGGTACCCCTACATTTAGTGGTGGCTGCCTCCAGGCGGTTTCTCTATTCTGCCTGTAACCGTGAGAAGACCGGAGTCTCTCTTTGTGAACCATTTTATCGTTGAAAAAGTTATCATCATCTTTCTTCTCATCCTGTGGGGATTCGATACATTCAGAACCAGGAAAAGAAAACGTTATGATCCCGCGATTGAAGCCGCTGATGCCAGCGAACGCCATCAATGGCGCTATCTGAGATGGGGGTTTCGGATCATACAGGTGGTAGCGGGAGTGTATATCGTCGTGCAGCTGATTCAGGTTTTACTGAGATAGCGGTCCCGGGCAGGGGCGACTGAATATAACCCTTGTCAGCGACACGTGTTCCTGTTTTTCGCCGAGAGCTGAGAACTTGCCTGCATATAAACGGGGTGTTTTTAGTTTGTAACATTTCAAACAACAGCATACGTGACCTTTCAATGATGCAAGTGATACTGGTTCGACACGCAGAAACAGAATGGAATGTAAAAGGTCGTATTCAGGGACACAATGATAGCGCATTGACGCTTCGGGGGGAGCGTCAAACATCAGCCTTACTGGCGGCGTTTGCAGCGAGTGATTACCGGGCAGAATGTGTTTACGCTTCTCCGCTTGGCCGGGCCTGGCAAATGGGACAGCGCCTGGCGGAGAGTTTTTATTGTTCACTGATAGCTGAACCAGCTCTGAAAGAACAGGCTTTTGGTCAGTTTGAGGGCATGACAAGCGTAGAGCTCCTGCAGAATAATCCAGACGCCGCAGAAGCATTATTCAACCTTGATGCAGAGTATTGTCCGCCAGGGGGGGAGTCTCTCTCACATGCTTCGCAGCGAATTATGCATTTTTTATCCAATCTGGAAAAAAAACATCATCATCGAACAATATGTCTTGTGTCTCACGGGATGGTCATTCAGGGCGTGCTTGCGATGCTAAAAAGCGGATCTGTGGATGATTTTCACAGGTATGCGCAACCCAACGCGAGTTACTCCGTTTTCGAGCTGGTTAATGGAAGGTGTTCCGCCCTTAGATGGGGGATCGCGACACATTTACGTCACCTGGATTGAACAGTCTGACTTACCCCAAATTCCTGCTTTTCATGTTTGCTGCTCTTCCTCAGTTTGTCGTTCCCGTCGCGGGTCCGGTCTGGTTGCAATTGCTTGTCCTGGGGAGTATCAAAAAAGCGGGCTGGAATGGTTTCCCTGGGTTCAGTCGCGATGGCATCAGGGACGTTTGGAAACGGTCCTTAACACCCGGGCGTTATCAAATGGCAGGAGCGGTGTACAGGCGTTGTCATCCGCATGATGTTTAGCGGGGCCGGCATAGTATCGACATCCGCCCGTTAAGGTATACACAACCGGTAAACCCGCTGTCCGCTTCTCGTTCAGACTGAAATGTAACTTTGGAGAATGGACCCCACTGCGGCGGTCAACACTAAATCTCATGCCTATCTCAACTTGACGGCATGTCAGATATAGTGATCGGCGGTGATTTTCAGGGTAAAACCCGCAGTTTTCCCAGCTGCGGTATTCGGAAAAATTCGGTAGTGGCGAGGTTCAATCACAAAATGTCTATTTTGATATAAAGCCAATGTCCGCTCCTCGCTCATAGCGGACCTTCAAATCAGTTAGTTCGTCCGCTCTGTACCAGGAGCGGACATGACAATCTCAACCCGATGGCAAGCTCACCGGGCATGACATTATGCTTGAGCGGCGTTGTAACGCGCTTCCAGCTTATCCAGAAAGCCAAAAAGCACTTGATTCATTTCACTGTAATCGTGGGCCCGGAGCGCTGCAGGCGTGTCAACGAAACGGTAGTCTGCAGCACGGCTCAGCTCTTGCTCAGAATGGGCGATCAGCCGTTCTACAACGTCCAATGTGAGCTCCATATGGCACTGGAAACCAAAGACGCGGTCTGAATAGGCAACGATCTGCCGGGGACAGCCTTCGCTGTAAGCGATAATTTTGGCCTCCGGCGTCAAGCCTGGCATATCGTTATGCCAGTGACCCACTTCCAGTGTTTTCCCAAAGTGAGAGAACATCTCATCCTTTCTGCCGTCTTCGGTCAATGTGATCGGGAATTTACCAATCTCTTTTTCCGGGCTATGAGAGAAAGGCGCGCCCAGCGCTTCACCAATGAGCTGTGAACCCAGGCAGATACCGATCACCGCCTTACCGGTTTTAACCGCGGAAGCAATCAGCGCCTGTTCCGCTTTAGCATTAAAGTGCGGGCACGCTTCAAGCGTTGTGTCCGGATCTTGCGGACCGCCCATCACGATAAGAAAATCGATGCCTTCGGCGTCAGCAGGTAGCCGATCGCCTGCATAGACGTGTGAGTAAGTTACATCATGACCTTGGTTTATTGCCCAGGTTTCATATGCGCCCGGGGCTTCAAAACTTTCATGTACGATAAAGTGTACACGCATGAGGTTAAGCTCCTGTAATATCTTTGACGATCAGAATGATAAGTCACGCACCCATTGCCTAAGGCTCTACTCCGGGTGGTTCCAGTTTCGATATGATAAATGCAGGGGCTAAATCTGAAATGCCAGGTAGTATAGATAAAGCGCCAAGACATGATGAATCCACAGGCTGGTCCAGTACTGCGATAAGCTATCAACGCGGTGAGGTAGATCCTCCCCATCATCATGTTGAGGGGCAGCTACTCTTCGCCACCAGAGGGGTGATGCTGGTGCAAACAGAGAGTGACCGTTGGGTGATCCCTCCTCAGCGGGCATTATGGCTACCGCCTCTGCATATCCATAGTTACCATCTGCTTTCACAAACCGATCTCAGGGCGATCTATTTCAGCAGTAGCCTTATCGCAGAATGTATGAGCTTTACGAAGAGTCAACAGGTGCATGTGATCACGGCTACGCCGTTAGTCAAAGAACTTATCGCAGGCCTGTTCAGTGAGGACTACGCCAGACCGATTCAACGGAAGATAGCGTTGTTGCTTCTGGAAATTCTCAGCGAGGCGCCACCTTTAACGATGGCGCTACCCATGCCGAATGATGAGCGATTATTTAGCGCGGCCAGATCGCTACTGGTCAATCAGCGCTGGGAAGCATCGTTGAGCGAGCTGGCTTTTAGGTCGGCCATGTCGGAACGGACCTTTTCCCGATTGTTTATGAAGGATACAGGCTTTAGTTTTCGAACATGGAAGCAGAGAGCCAGAATTTATGCTTCGTTGGATCTTCTTGCGAACGGCGTTCCAATCAAACAGGTCGCTTACCAGCTTGGTTTCTCATGCCCGGCGGCCTTTACCGCTGCTTTTCGCTGCATTTTGGGGGCAACGCCGCGCGATTATGTGCCTTAAACCGGGAAACCCTCAAAGCGGTCTTTGAGACTGTCATGGGCATATTACCAGACGCAGAAACCCTGCGAGGGTAGGCGTATCCCGCCTTTGCTGTTGAGAAAGGTAGTTTAATTTGCACCCGACACACTCTCATTGATTAAAGCACGGAGTGGAGATTACTGCGGTCCACAGTTCTGACAAACCGTGAAAGAGAAGGCCTGCGTGAAGAAAAAAGGTGTCGCGATACGTTATGAAATTACCTTATGACAGACCTTGCGGTGATTTACGGCACCGGGTGGATTCCGGACGCTGTGAGCCGACTCATTTCTACGAAGCCTGATTCTGCTGTACCTCAGGCCATATGATAGCCTGCACAACAATCACATACCGCCCATTAATGCGTCCAGGGGAGTACACCCGGGCCCTTGACGTCCCGTGTGTGCCAAAAGCGGAAGTAGGCTGAAGATAAATTAGCATTGCTGTTAGCCGTGGGTTCTGCAGATGGGTAGAAATTGATAACTTAGGATGCAAGTTCGTCCCGCTCTTTCTGCAGTTTTCATCGAGGGGATATTCTCCGGAATAATTGTGCCCATATACAAAGATAGTTCAGAATCGGAATGAGTTAATAATCGGTACAGCAGGCGTTGCGCTCGGGCTGACAATGATCGACCACGAAAAGCAGGAAGTATTACTTTGTCAGTAATACGATATCCTCTCAGAAAAGCGATGTTTCCTTTCTGGCATATTAGCAACCCGGCGCGAACGTCGTTTTCATAGATAATATATACTTCTCTCTCAGAAATATGGTCACACAACTCTTCGTCATCAACTGCTACCAAATTGTTTGCAGACAGTTCGCGAACTGTCTGCCATGTATGCTTATAGGCATCGCCCAGAGCCTGACAACACCAGTCAAAATCTTCGTATGTCGCCACTTGCAAAGTAAGAGATTTATCATTAAATTCAGGGGGTTCAGAAAAAGAGGTGGCGTATATATACTGGTCGGGAATACCCTGTGGGAAAGACTGGCCGGGCACAAGAATGCGGACATACTGAGCTCTGAGTTGTGACCATTCCTTACTAATGAGTTCTAATGCAGTATGATTTAGGTCAGAATCCATACCTACAATATCAATAAAAGGTTTGTTAATATTTCCGCCCTGATAACGGGGGCCAGTAAGAAATTGCTTTCCATCAATTTTGAGTTTTCGTTGTAAAAAATATTCCTGACATAATCCAGTTTCTCTCCAGGGAAATCGCGCCGAGAAACTTCTGTCTGTACACCTCGACTCCTGCTCTGACAACCATTGTTTTAGCCATGAACGTAGGGTAAATTCAGGCACAGGTAGCCTGGCATATTGAGATAGCATGTAAGATAGCATAAAAAATATTTCGCCCTTGGATGTAAAAATGTTCTTTATAAACAAATCAGAATAGCTCTCCTCTCATTTTATTACCAATTATAGCTGGCACGTCCGCTCCTTGCTCAATGCGAACCTTTAGTTCGATAGCTTGTCCGCTCCGCGCCAGAAGCGAACAGTGTTATCAGTGGCGATTGATAAAACGTCAGCCCGTTAACCTTGTCTCACAGCACCTCAACCACTTCAAACTCTTCTGCGATCAACTCCATATCCTCAGAAAAATGACCTTCACGAATGAAAAAACGCTGATGCTCTTTCTGCCAGTATTCAAGGCTTAAATCGCCTTCACCCTCTTTGCGGGCGAACGCTTCAGTCACATCACAAAAACGCACCAGCTGCATCGAAACCAGTCTGATCACGCAAACTGGAACATTCTGGCCATCAAGAATAATGTTATAATCCCCAATCCTCGGGGCAGACTCTTCCTGCTGATAAGAGGCAAAAGATCCGCAAGAAGCCGTTTTGATCCCTTTTTTAATCAGCTCCGCAAGCTCGCTTGCCAGTTCCGGACTGTCACCCATTTGCCAGGCCCCTGCGCCCGGATATTTCCTTTTTATTTCCTCAACCTCAACCATGAAAATTCCTTCGTTATCGTCAATGAAAAGTAAGTTATACCTTTTTTAACCTGAGCGGTCCCAACATTATCAGCGATACCCTTCTTTAGATAGCGTCGTCCGGTCTTCGCTCAAAACGGACCTCAAGGGCATTTAACTCGTTGGCTCTGTGCCAGAAACGGAAATTAACTTCAGGACGGGCAATAACATCGCCTGTCTTATTCAGACTGCCAGTAAAGCGGTGAACCAAACGCGTCCAGGTAGTAATCGATAATCGCCCGAACGTTCAGAGGAGGGTGGCGGGCATTCGGATAGATTGCTGCGATATGCTGTGGCTCCGTTTTTATGGACGTATCCAGCTCCGGCAGCAGTTCGACAAGCTCGCCGCGCTTCAGCCGGTCTCCAATCAGCCAGTCAGGAAACAGCACAATCCCCATCCCCCCGAGCGCGGCAATCAGCAGAGTTTCAGCATTATTCGATGACATCAGGGGCGAGACGGGGTAGTGCACCCATTCTTCTCCGTGCCTGCGCAGCAGCCATTGGTTTGGTCCTGACGAACCGCGATAGACCAGGCATTTATGCCGCGCCAGCTCTTCGGGTGATCCCAACATGCCGTGCCGGCGGATGTAATCCGGTGACGCGGCAAGATGATAGAACTGCTGGCCAAACACGCGCGCATGAAATGCGGAATCCGTCAGCACGCCAATGCGGAAAATTACGTCAGCCGGCTCGCGGTGCGGATCGATGTAATCATCAGTCAGGGTAAGCTCAATGCTGAGCTTCGGATATCGCGCCGTCAGGCCGGGTAACGCGGGGGCGACATGGCGCTGTCCAAAGAATACCGGTGCGTTTATGCGCACCATTCCGGAAGGCTCAAGGGTTCTCTCGTTGAGTTCCCGCCGCGCCTCCTCCATGCTGCCAGTCATGGCTCGCGCATAGCGGATAAAAAGATGGCCGCTTTCCGTCGGAATTATCGCCCGGGTATTGCGGTAAAAAAGCTGCTGCCCGAGCACATCCTCCATCTGATGGATGACGCGCGAAACCTGAGAGGCAGATATCCCTTCCCGCCGAGCTACCACAGAGAAATTCTGCGTCTCATAAACGTCTATAAAAATCAGCAGGGCGCGAATACTGATGTTCCCGAGCTCATTCATTAATGCATATCCTGCACAGGTGTTTATCTCATTATGGCATTTTTCTCATCCATATTAAGTCGTAATCTTCTCCGCCTGAACTACGGGAGACTGATTGCTATGCAACTCATATTGATTTTTATCGTCATTGCCGGAGGCATGGGACTGTCCATAGAGGCAGGATTGCTCGGGCCACTGGGTGGGGAGGTCGGTGACCTCTGGGCTACCTTTAGCATATTCGGCGTCGGTGCGGCACTGACCTTTTTGCTGATGCTTTTTTTCAGCCCGCGCAACAGCCCGTCATTCTTTGCGCAACCAGCGTGGCAGCTGCTTGGCGGCGTGCTTGGGCCGATCTACGTCATCATCCTCACCGTGGTAACGCCGGCAATCGGCATCGCCATGACGATGATCGGCATTCTGGCAGGCCAGGTGTTCAAGAGCCTGATGATTGATCACTTCGGCCTGCTCGGTACGTCGCGCAGGAAAATTGACAGTAAACGTATCATTGCGCTGATTTTCATCATTGCAGCGCTGGTTATGGTTGCACAGGGGTAAAGTAACATTATGACTATTATCATGATTCTGCTCGCCGTCGCCGGTGGCGCCATGCTGAGTATCCAGGCGGCTATCAATGGCCAGCTGGGCAGCAAGGTCGGCGTATTCAAAAGCGCGTTCCTGACATTTTCTGTCGGCGCGCTGGTGACGGGATTGCTGATCTTCTTCTTCGAACCCAAACACACCCTGACGCTGATGGATGTGCCTAAATGGCAACTGCTGGGCGCAATGTTTGGCGTGCCGTATATCGTCATTATGGTGCTGGCCGTCCAGCGTATTGGCGCAGCAGTGGCTACGGTCGCCGTCATTTTTGGCCAGTTAACCATGAGCATGCTGATCGATAACTTCGGCTGGCTGGGCAATGCGGCGATTCCATTCTCGCTGAGCCGAATCGGCGCCATTGTCTGCCTGGGTATTGCGCTGTTCTTTATTTACGCCAGCAGCAGGTCAAAAGCCGCAACGGCGATACCCCCCAGGCAGCAGGAAAACGCTAACACATAAGCTCAGGTCTTCGTCATTAACATCGGTTTTGGTCTGCAGGACGCCAAAACCCTAACGCACCCGTTTTCGCAGCAACGCGTCAGTGGCTCCCATTTTTTGACCTTAAGAGAAAGGGGCCGCTCACCCGGCTTCAGCGTTGGTAGCGAATTTTTCAGCTTCAGCAGAGAACACAGGAGCAAGGTGGACAAGTGATACCAGCGACAGCGTAGGGTGTCCGGGTGGAGCTCCCCCGCCAGCCCGCGCCGGCGGGGGAGTTGACGATTATTCCCAGCGTTTCAGCAGCAGGCTGGCGTTAACCCCGCCAAAGCCAAAACCGTTCGACAGCGCATAGCGCATCTTCTGCGGGCGGGCCTCCAGCGCCACCAGGTTAAGACCTGCCGCCTCTTCATCGGGGTGATGCAGGTTCAGCGTCGGCGGCACCACCTGGTCACGCAGCGCCTGAATGGTGAAGATGGCCTCAATCCCGCCTGCCGCGCCTAACAGATGGCCGGTGGCGGATTTCGTCGAGGTAATGGCGACGGGATGGGCGCCAAACAGCGTTTTAATCGCCGCCAGCTCGCCTTTATCGCCGACCTGGGTCGAGGTGGCGTGGGCGTTAATATGGTCAACCTCTTCAGCGGTCACTCCGGCCTGGCGAAGGGCGGTTTCCATGGCCCGACGCGCGCCGTTACCGTCTTCCGGGCCCGCGGTCAGGTGATAAGCATCTGCGCTGGTACCGTAGCCCACCAGCTCGGCCAGCGGCGTGGCGCCGCGCGCCAGCGCGTGCTCCAGCGACTCGATCACGATAAGCCCGGCGCCTTCTCCCATCACAAATCCATCGCGGTCGCGGTCAAAGGGGCGGGAAGCGGCTTCCGGCTGGTCGCTGGAGGCGCTGGAGAGCGCCCTTGCCGCGGCGAACCCGGCAAGGCTAACGCGATGTATTGCCGCTTCCGCGCCGCCGCAGAGGGCGATATCCGCCTCGCCGCTGCGGATCATCCGCGCCGCATCGCCAATGGCCTGGGCGCCCGCTGCGCAGGCGGTGACCGGCGCGCCGATGGGGCCCCGGAAACCGTGGGCGATAGACACATGCCCGGCGGCCAGGTTGGCCAGAAAAGAGGGAATGGTGAACGGGGAGAGGCGACGCGGCCCGCGCTCATCGGTGGTATGTACCGCATTGGCGATCTCGCTGAACCCGCCGATCCCGGTGGCGATCACCGTGGCGGTGCGTTCCTGTTCGGCCGCAGATGCCGGCGACCAACCGGCCTGAGTCAGCGCTTCACGCGCGGCGACCAGCGCAAACTCGATAAAACGATCCATCTTTTTGCGCTCTTTCGCCGGGATGGTCGCCAGCGGGTCGAAGCCGTGCAGCGGATCGCTGTCAATGGACGGCACCTGGCCGGCCACTTTGCAGGGAATATCCGCGACCAGTTGCTCGCTGAGTCGGGTGATCCCTGATTTACCTGCCAGCAGCGACTGCCAGACGTGCTGTACGCCGCAGCCCAGCGGGCTGACAATCCCCATCCCGGTGACGACAATGCGTTTAACGGAAACGCCCATAGTTAACTCTCCTGTAGTATCAGTGTGCCGGCGGCTTTTTCATCAAGGGAACCAGCAGCGCGGCAAGTAAAAAACCCATCATGATGAGGTAGAAAGCATCGGAAAATGCCTGGGTCCGCGCCTCCCGCAGCGCCAGCGCGGAAAGTTTTTTCAGCGCCGCCGTCTGCGCGGCATCCGGCGAGATCCCCTGGCCGGTGAAGTTTGCCGCGCTGCGCTGAACAAAATCGCTCATTGCCAGGTTGGCGTTATTCAGATGGTCTGCCAGGCGGCTGTAGTGCAGATTGGTTCTGTCGTTAAGCACCGTGCCGCACAGGGCGATACCGATGGCGCCCCCGAGGTTGCGCATCAGATTAAACAGCCCGGAGGCCAGCTTCAGGCGCGCGGGCGGCAGGCTGCCCAGCGTCAGGGTCACCGTTGGCGCGACGGCAAACTGCTGCGCCAGTCCACGAAAGGCCTGCGGGAGCAGCAGCTGATCCGCCCCCCAGTCGTGGGTGATCGGAACAAAGCTGTACATCGACACCGCAAAGCCGATCAGCCCGGCCATCAACAGCCAGCGCAGATCGACGCGGTTGGCGAGCCACGAATAAAACGGAATGGACATGACCTGGAACAGACCGGTGGAAAATACCGTCAGGCCGATCTCCAGCGCACTGAAACCGCGCACGCTACCCAGATACAGCGGGGTTAAATAGATGGTGGCGAAGATGCCGACGCCGGCCATAAACGAGAAATAGCAGCCGAGGCTGAAGGATCGATCCTGCAGGGCGCGGAGATCCATCACCGGCTGCGGATGGCGCAGGGTGCGGATAACAAAGGCCACGCCGCAGAGCAGGGCGACCCAGGCGGTGGTAGTCAGGGTCGCGTCATCAAACCAGCCCCAGCGCGGACCTTCTTCGAGGGTATATTCCAGGCAGCCGAGTGACAAGGCCAGCAGCAGAATACTGAGATAGTCGGCGCCGCGCAGCAGAGTGGGGTCGGCGCTGTCTACTTTCACCAGCAGCGGCACTGCCACCGCGATGTAAATCCCCGGAACAACGTTGATAAAGAACAGCCAGTGCCAGTTGTAGTTTTCGGTGATCCAGCCGCCCACCGTTGGACCCAGCGTCGGGGCGAGTGAGGCCAGGCCGCCGATCGTCGCCGCGGCAATAACCCGCTGTTTGCCCTGGAAAAAGGCGAAAGCGGTGGTGAACACCAGGGGGATCATCGACCCGCCCGCCAGTCCCTGCAGGGCGCGGAAGGCGATCATACTCTGGATGTTCCACGCCCAGCCGCACAGCAGGCTCATCAGCGTGAATCCCGCCGCGGAAGCGGCAAACAGCCATCGGGTCGACATGACCCGGGCCAGCCAGCCGGAAAGCGGGATAATAATGATCTCGGCGATCAGGTAGCTGGTTTGTACCCAGACGGTTTCATCGTCGCCCGCCGACAGGCCGCCGCCAATATCCCGCAGCGAGGCGGAGACGATCTGGATGTCGATAAGGGCAATAAACATCCCCACGCACATGCTGGCGAAGGCGAAGATCTTCTTCGCCGTCGGCATCGACAGACCCTGCGGGGCGGACAGCGCCTGAACGGTGCTCATTGAGGGTTCTTTTCGTTCACGGTGACGATCACCGACAGTCCCGGGCGCAGGACGTCAAGCTTTGCCCCGTCACCTTCCAGCGCAATGCGGACCGGCACCCGCTGCACGATTTTAGTGAAATTCCCGGTCGCGTTCTCCGCCGGCAGAATGCTGAAGCGTGAACCGGTCGCCGGCGCCAGGCTGGCGACCTGCCCCTTAAAGGTATGGTTCGGCAGCACATCGGCGACGATGGTCACCGGCTGGCCGGCACGCATATGCGCCAGCTGGTTTTCCTTGAAGTTGGCGTCAATCCACAGGCCGTGCGCGGGCACCAGGGAGAGCAGCTGCGTGCCGCTGCTGACGAAGGAGCCGGACCACGCGCGGCGGTTGCCAATCACCCCATCGAACGGCGCGCGAATGTCGGTATAGCTGAGGTTCAGCCTGGCCATCTCGAGGTTAGCCTGGGCCTGCGCCAGGGCAGCCAGGGTTTGCTGCTGGCGAGCATCCAGCACCGCCAGCTGAAGTTCGGCCACGGTTTTATCCGCTTTGGCTTTCTCCTGCTCGGCATACGCCCGGCGATAATCGGCGGAGGCGTTATCGCGGATCTGTGCGGAAATCGCGCTCGACGCGGCCAGGGCGTTATAGCGTCGGTTATCGTTAGCCAGTTTTTCGGTTGCCGCCGTGGCGGCCAGTAACGAGGCCGTAGAGCCGGCAATGGTCGCCTGCTGTAGCTGGCGGGTAGCCTGGATATCGGCCAGCGCGGCCTGCTGCGCCGCCACTTCTCCGGCGGCTTTCGCGAGGGCGGCGCGATAATCGCGGTCGTCAATGCGGATCAACAGGTCACCTTTTTTCACCGCCATATTGTCCTGCACCGCCAGCTGCTGGATATAGCCGGAGACTTTGCTGGATATGGCGCTAATGTCGCCGCCGACATAGGCATCATCGGTGGTCTGCATAAAGCGCCCGGTATGCCACCAGTAAGCGCCGTAGCTCGCTGCCGCCAGGGCGGCAGCGCCCAGTGCCGCCAGGACAAGAGTATTTTTCTTACTGGTCGGATTCATTGCTGGCATCTCTGTAAGGTTCAGGCTGGAATTTTTGCCCGCTATCGCCTTCGCGTTTGCGCAGCAGATATTCATGACGATATTTCATCAGCGGCGAGGCGGCGGGGCCCGGCACCATGGCGTATTTACCCGGAATAATCTCTTCCCCGGTCGCTTTATCCACCATGACTGGCTCCACCCGTCGCTGGGTGGCGGTTTCCACCAGCTGCATCTGACGGCCTTCGGGAGCGAAGTGGCGATTACCCCATTCCGCCAGCGCCAGCAGCACCATGCGGAAATCGCGGCCGCGCGGGGTGAGGTGGTATTCGTAGCGCGGCGGCGTGCTGCTATAGCAGACCTTCTCCAGCAGCCCGTCGTCGACCAGCGCCTTCAGGCGGCGCGACAGAATATTGGGCGCGACGTTGCTGCTTTTCTGAAATTCGTCGAAGCGGGTAAAGCCCGCAAAGGCGTCGCGCAGGATCATGATGCTCCAGCTGTCGCCGATGCGGCCCAGGCTACGGGCGATGGGGCAGGGAGCGTGGCAAAGCGGTTCATTTTTCATGGGCGGTCCAGGGAGCAGGTGGCTGTTGCCAGCAAATTGACATAGTCACTATCAAAATGCAAGTTACTATTGATAACCGTCAGGGGAGCAGCCGCTGGCGTTCCGCTACGTCATTTCTTCCTTTGAATGCTGAAAGCGGGACAGTCTCCGCCGCCTGCTTATTTCTGCTTTACCGTAATAAGAGATAAAAACCGCTGATGGCAGATGAAACATTTTAATAATCATAAAAATCGATGTGGTGGGTAATGACCTTTATTGGGGGATACGATATAAGGTATGGCGAACGCAAATTAATATTCTCATAACTTTTTAAGGTTAAATAAATGAAGCAGGTGGGTATTGTTGGCTGGCGGGGCATGGTTGGCTCAGTATTGTTGCAGCGAATGATCGAAGAGAATGATTTCGACGATATTTCAGCGCATTTTTTTAGTACCTCCAGTGCGGGTGCCGCGGGCCCGGTTATTAATGGTAAAAGCGACAGACTGAAAGATGCGAATTCCCTTAGCGCCCTCGCCGAAATGGATATTATCATCACCTGTCAGGGCGGGGATTATACCAAAGCCATCTATCCGGCGTTAATTCACTCTGGCTGGCAAGGGTACTGGATCGACGCCGCTTCGGCGCTGCGAATGGATGAGAACGCCTGCATTATTCTCGACCCGGTCAACCGCGATAATATCGATCGTGCGGTGAAAGCAGGAGTGAAACTGTTTGTCGGCGGCAACTGCTCCATTACGCTGAGCCTGATGGGGCTGGCCGGGCTGATCAAGGCTGATCTGATCGAATGGATGAGCGTCATGACTTATCAGTCTGCCTCCGGGGCGGGCGCCAAACAGGTGCGGGAATTGATCGCCCAAAGCGCGTATATCAGCCAGTATTTGTCCGCTGATGAACTGGCGGCATCAGGTTCCGTGCTGCCTTTAGTCAATAAAGTGAGTGAGCTGATTAATAGCGCCGGCATGCCGGTGGAGCATTTTGGCGTCCCGCTGATGGGCAGCATTATTCCATGGATCGACAGCGATTTAGGCGATGGAAATAGCCGCGAAGAATGGAAGGGTGAGGCGGAAACCAATAAAATACTTGGCCTTGCGCCCGGCGCCATCCCGGTTAATGGTTTATGTATTCGGGTCGGCGTGATCCGCTGCCACAGCGCTGCCATTACCCTTAAACTTAAACGTGAGGTCAGCGAAACGGAATTCGCAGAGTTAGTGACCCATTCCCATCCGTGGGTAAACTATATCCCCAATAATAAGCCAGAGAGTGTCAGTAAACTGACCCCGGCTGCTATTAGCGGTTCACTGCAGGTGGGTATTGGCCGCTACAAGAAAATGTCGCTAAATAATGAGCCGATCTACTCGGTGTTGACGGTGGGCGATCAGCTGTTATGGGGCGCGGCGGAACCCTTGCGCCGTATGTTAAATATCCTGCTTGGCAAAGTGTAATGACTGTTGCTGCCTGATAGGCCTGCGGCAGAAATGACCTTTTCAGCGCAAGACTCTCTGCTGGTTCAGCAGCCCTCAATCATCCTGACCATCGTCAATCACTCCATTTTTACCGGTTCGGGAATGGCCAGTGGAGACGGTATCCACCTGGCCATAATCGGTATTGTTCCCCTCAGTCCATCAGACTGACCTGGGCGGCGACAATCCGCCAGCCATAGGGAAAGCGCACCCACGTCTGCTGCTGGCGTCCAGGGCGGGCGCTGCCTTCGCGGGTGAACTCGGTGCTGCACACCGCCATGTCCGCGCCAAAGGTGGTGATGATGGTATGGCGCAGATCGCGGGCCAGACCGGCGGCGGGGCGGGCGGCGCGAAAGGCGCGGATCGCCTCGATGCCATACAGATTTTCGCCGGCCCCCAGCCGTACGGTGCGCGGGTCGTGCCAGAACAGCGCATCCAGCGCCTCGATGTTATTGCTGACCAGCGCCTCTTCATACTGATAAAACGCCGCCGTCACCTCGGCGAGGATCGCCGGGCGGTCTACATTATCCAGATTGATCATGCTGCACTCTCCGCCACTCGGGCATCGGTAATGCCCATCGCTTCCAGCGCCCGCGCGGCGCGAAGACAGGCTTGTTCGTTAAACGGCGCGGCAATCAGCTGCAGGCCAATCGGCTTGCCGCTGGCGGTACGCAGGGGCACGGTCGCCACCGGCAGCCCGAGGAAGGAGATCGGCTGCGTCAGCATTCCCATGCTGGCGCGCACCGGCAGCGGCTGGCCGTTAATCACCATCTCCTCGGCGCCAATCAGCGTGGCGCTGCATGGGGTGGCCGGGGCGATCAGCACATCGGCCTGACTGAACAGGGATTTCATCGCCTGACGGGCATGGCGGCGGAAGCGCTGGGCCTGCAGATACCATGCGGAGGGGATCATCGCCCCGGCCAGCAGCCGCTCGCGGGAGTGAGGCTCAAAGCGCTCGGGCGAGTGGCGAAGATCCGGCAGATACTGATTGCCGCCTTCGCTGGCGCTGATGATAAAGGCCGCCGAGCGGGCCAGGGCGGCATCCGCGAACTGCAGCTCGCTGTCGGCGCCCAGCGCGTGGGCGACCCGATCCACGGCCGCCCGGGCGTCGTCATCGCACCAGGTGGTGAAATAGCCCCCCAGCCGCGCGCAGCGCAGACCCTCCAGCCCGCGCTCCAGCAGGTTGCCGGTGCGCTCGCTGGCTTTATCGGCCTGAAAGTCATCGGCCGGGTCGCGCCCCTGCAGGGCGTCATACACCGCGGCGAGGTCGGCCACCCGGCGGGCAAAGGGACCAATATGATCCAGACTGGCGACAAACGGATGGCTGCCGGAGCGGGAGAGGCGGCCGAAAGTGGGTTTCAGGCCAAAGATCCCGCACAGCGACGCGGGGACGCGGATCGATCCGTTGGTATCGCTGCCGAGGCTGAAATGGACCAGCCCGGCCGCCACCGCCGCGGCCGAACCGCCGGAAGATCCGCCGGCGATCCGCGACAGATCGTGCGGGTTATGCGTCGCGCCATAGTGGCTGTTTTCGGTGGTGAAGCCGTAGGCGTAGGCGTCCATATTGAGCATCCCGCTGAGCAGGGCGCCGGCGCTGTGCAGCTGGCGCACCGCCCAGCTGTCGCTGGCTGCCGGCGGCCGGTCGCTCAGCAGTTCCGCGCCGGCGAGGGTGGTGTGCCCGGCGACATCAAACAGATTTTTCACCGCGTAGGGAATGCCCGCCAGCGGCGGCAGGGGGCGCTTTTCCCGGCGCAGGGCGTCGATGCTGTCGGCCTCCGCCAGCATGCGCTGGGCGGTGACCTCGGTCCAGGCGTTGATCTGCGGATTCACGCGGGCGATATCGTCCAGCGTCTGGCGGGCGATCTCCCGGGCGCTCAGTTCGCCCTCGTGCAGCGCACGCTGGATCTCGGCGATGGTGAAATGGTGAAGTGTCATGCTTTATACACCCCCGCAATGTCGTCGCGCGGCCCGAGGGGATAGTCCATCAGCGGCTGCGCCATGGCGGCGATGCGGGCAAACTGGCGCTCCAGCTCCTCACGGCGCGGCGCATCCAGCTCCAGGCGCAACAGGTGGGTCATTTGCGTCAGATACTCGCTCCAGTCTGGCTGTGTGGTCATGATCTGCTCCTTAGTATCCGGCGGCGGCGCCGTTGCTGCGTGGATCGGTAGCCCCTTCAAGCAGGCCGTTGGGATGGCGGACAATGGCCCCGGCGTGGCCCATCGCCTCGCTGAAATCGGCCAGCACTTCCACCTCGTGCCCCAGCTCGCGCAGGCGAGCGATGCAGGCGGGGGCAAAGCGTCCCTCCAGCTTCAGTGAATCCGAGGACTGGCCCCAGGTGCGGCCCAGCAGCCAGCGCGGCCGGGAGATGCTCTCCTGCAGCGGCGCCCCCTGCAGGATATAGCGGGTAAACAGCGCCGCCTGGGTCTGCGGCTGACCGTCGCCGCCCATCGAGCCATAGACCATCACCCGGCCATCGTTCAGGCGCGCCGCGGCGGGGTTGAGGGTATGGAACGGCTGTTTGCCTGGCGCCAGCGCCAGAAGATGCTGCGGATCGAGGCTGAAGGCCGCCCCGCGGTTTTGCCAGACGATCCCGGTCTCCGGGATCACAACGCCGCTGCCAAACTCGTGATAGATGCTCTGAATGAATGACACCGCCAGGCCGCTGTTATCCACGACGCCCATCCAGACGGTATCGCCCGGGCCTTTGCCGCCGCCCCAGGGCGAAGCGCTGGCGTCGTCGATGCTGTCGGCCAGCGGCTGCAGCGCCTCCGGAGTCAGCAGTTGCTGAACGTCGACATCCAGATGGCGCGGATCGGTGATATGCGCATCGCGCAGGGCAAACGCCCGCTTGGTGGCTTCGACGATGCGATGCACCGTTTGCGCCTCGTCGGCGTCGGCCATGTTCAGACGGTCAGTGATGCCGAGGATCGCCAGCGACACCAGCCCCTGCGTCGGCGGGGCGAGGTTCCACAGCGTGCCCTGTCGGTGCTGGAGCGTCAGCGGCGCCGGGCGCCGGGCGCGGTGGGCCTGCAGGTCGCCGAGGGTGACGGGCATCCCCAGCGCGGCCATCCCCTGGGCGAGACGTTCGGCCAGCGGGCCGCGATAGAAACTGTCGAGACCGTCGCTGGCCAGCATGCGCAGGGTTCCGGCGAGGGCGGGCTGGCGAAAGCGGCTGCCGGCCCGGGGGGGCTCGCCCGCCGCCAGCCAGGTTTCGCTGAAGCCCGGCTGGTGGCGCAGCTCTTCCAGTTTGCTGGCGGTGGCATGGGCCTGGGAGGCGGTGACCGGAATGCCGTCTTCGGCATAACCGATAGCATCGGCCAGCAGGCGCGCCACCGGCAGCGCGCGGCCGGTTAAGTCCCGTGAAATTCGCAGCGCCTCGTCCCAGCCGCTGACGGTGCCGGCGACGGTCAGCGCCGCCTGCGGCCCCCGGTGGGGGATATGCCGCTGACCGGCATAGGCTTCGAGGGTGGCCAGCGAGCCGGCCGCACCGCTGGCGTCAATGGCGATGGGATCCCCCTCGGGAGGCACGATCAGCCAGAAACCATCCCCGCCCAGGCCGTTCATGTGCGGATAGACGACGGCGATGGCCGCGGCGGCAGCCACCATCGCTTCAATGGCGCTGCCGCCCTCGCGCAGGATGGCCAGCGCGCTCTGGCTGGCGAGGTGGTGAGGAGCGACCGCCATGCCGTGGGTCGAAACGTTGCTACTGTGCATAAATTATCCTTTCTGAACGAATCACCCGCAGAACACTGCAAAAGCTGTTCCATCTCTGAACGTTTCGTTTCATTGATAAAAACAATGACCGGAATTTTCCCGCTGGCACGCTATGTGTAAGGCATAGCAGATACAGTATGATGAGGGATGGATGATGAAACGAAAGTTACAGGGGCGCTATGCAACAACTCGATGAACGACTGAAAGGGCAATATGCCTCGCTGTCGCCGCAGGAGCAGCGGGTGGCGGATTTCATCTTTGACCACTTTGATGACCTGATAAGCTACAACAGCGCCGAGCTGGCGCAGCTGAGCGGCGTGTCGAAAGCCACCGTCAGCCGGCTGTTCAAGCGCCTGGGCTATGACAAATATAAGGACATGCGCGATGAACTGCGCACCCTGCGCCAGAGCGGAATGCCGCTGACCGACCAGCGCGACGCGGTGCAGGGTAACACGCTGCTGGCGCGTCATTATAAGCAGGAGATGGCGAACCTCACCCAATGGGTCAATGCTCTTGACGCTCACCAGTTCGCCGAGGCGCTGACGGCGATGGTGGCCGCGCGCCGCATTGTGGTGATTGGCATGCGCAATGCCTATCCGGCGGCGCTACACCTGCGCCAGCAGCTGCTGCAGGCTCGCGGTCAGGTGCTGGTGCTGCCCCAGCCGGGGCAGAGCCTCAGCGAAGAGCTGGTCGACCTGACCGCCGATGACCTGGTGGTGATGATGGCGTTTCGCCGGCGGCCGCGGATCGTGCGCCCGCTGCTGCAGCAGCTGCAGCGCGATGGGGTGCCGGTTCTGTTAATGTGCGAGCCGCAGGCCCACAGCCTGTTCCCGCTCTCCCGCTGGCAGCTCTGCGCGCCGCTGGACAGCGTCTCGGCTTACGACAGCTATGCCTCGGTCAACAGTCTGATCAATCTGCTGGCCAATGCCTTTCTGCATGAAACGCTCGACAGCGGTCGTCCGCGGATCCACGATATCGCTACGCTTTATCAGCAACTGGACGAGCTGGAACAACGCTGATGGGGCGCCAGCGTGGTGCTGTGCATCAATATGGTGCATTTGGTTCCGCGTTCTGGCGCCGTCGATTTTTACTCTTCTGCTCCTTACTCCCTGTCCTTTCTCACTTTTTGCGTTAATTCCTCGCCAACCCTCGCATCGGCCGCATCTGGCACATTAGTTGCAAAAACAGATTCAAAGAATCTTTTGTTTCATGCTAACGTAACGGGTAAACATCATGAAGAAACTGTTGATCGCACTGGCCGGGGCCGCTTGTCTCCTTTCGTCTGTTTCCGCCGCTCAGGCTGACCAGCTCCAGGATATTGAAAAACGCGGCGTCATCCGCATTGCCGTACCCCAGGATTTTCCGCCATTCGGCTCGGTGGGGACCGACCTGCAGCCGCAGGGGTATGACATCGACATGGCGCGCTATCTGGCGAAGTCGATGAAGCTCAAGCTGCAGCTGGTCCCGGTAACCAGCGCCAACCGCGTGCCGTATCTGCAGACGGATAAGGTGGACCTGGTGATCTCCAGCCTCGGCAAAAACGCTGAGCGTGAGAAAGTGATCGACTTCAGCCGCGCCTACGCGCCGTTCTTCCTCGGGGTGTTTGGCCCGAAAGGGGCGGAGCTGAAGGACGCGGCCGCGCTGAGCGGTAAAAGCGTCGGCGTGACCCGCGGGGCGGTGGAAGACATGGTGCTGACCAGCGTGGCGCCGCAGGCGGCGCAGATTAAGCGCTACGAGGACAATAATACCACCCTGTCGGCCTACCTGTCAGGCCAGGTGCAGTACGTCGCCACCGGGAACCTGGTGGTGGCGGCCATCGCCCGGCAGAACGCCGACAAAGCGCCGGTGCCGAGCTTTATGCTGAAGGACTCGCCGTGCTTTATCGGGCTGAAAAAGAACGAACCAGCGCTGAAGGCGAAAGTGGATACCCTCATTGAGCAGGGCATTAAGGACGGCACCCTCAACGGTCTGTCTGAGAAGTGGCTGAAAGCGCCGCTGCCTGCCAGCCTCGGCGCGTAAGGTCTGTGGATGACGGAGCAACTTCATTTTTCTGAGCTCTGGCCGCACTGGCCGGAGCTGCTGGCCGGCCTGTGGGTGACGGTGCAGCTGACGGTGCTGGCGACGATCGGCGGACTGGCGATCGGTATCCTCGGGGCGGCGATCCGCAGCGGCCGCCCGGGCGCACTCAGCCGGGTCTGGGGCGGATATGTGGAAATCATTCGTAACACGCCGTTCGTGGTGCAGCTCTTTTTTATCGTCTTTGGTTTACCGAACCTGGGGCTGAAGATGACCGCCGGCGAAGCGGCGCTGCTGGCGATGGTGGTTAACCTTGGGGCCTACAGCACCGAGATCGTGCGCGCCGGCATTCAGGTGACGCCGAAAGGCCAGTGGGAGGCCGGACGCGTGCTCGGACTCAGCCGGACGCAAACCTTCGTTCGCGTCGTGCTGCCCCCGGCGCTGCAGCGGATTTATCCGGCGCTGGTCAGCCAGTGCATCATCGTGATGCTCGGCTCGTCGGTGGTGTCGCAGGTCTCCTATGAGGAGCTGACCTTCGCCGCCAACCTGATCCAGTCGCGGACATTTTTGAGCTTTGAGGTCTATCTGGTGACCACCGGGATCTACTTAGCGTTATCGATAGCGATGCGTCAGCTGCTGATGGCGGCGGGGCGTAAATGGCTGGGAGTGCAGGCATGATGACCACCTTTACCGACTGGGACATTATCCGCAACCTGCTGCTGGCCGGTCGCTGGACGGTGCTGCTGTCTCTGGTCGCGTTCACCGGCGGGGCGCTGGTGACCTTACCGTTGCTGCTGTTGCGCCTGACCGGCGGACGGCAGGTAAAACGACTGATCCGCGGCTACGTCGAACTGTTTCAGGGGACGCCGCTGCTGATGCAGCTGTTTCTGGCATTTTTCGGCGTGGCGCTGTTCGGCATCGACGTCTCGGCATGGACCGCGGCGTCGGTGGCCCTGACGCTCTACACCAGCGCCTTTCTGCTGGATATCTGGTTCGGCAGCATTCGCGCGCTGCCGAAAGGCCAGTGGGAAGCCTCGCGCTGTCTCGGGCTGAGCTTCGGCCAGACCCTGTACCGGGTGGTGGCGCCGCAAGCGCTGCGCATCGCCATCGCGCCGACGGTGGGGTTCGCCGTGCAGGTGATCAAAGGTACGGCGCTGGCCTCGATTATTGGCTTTGTGGAGCTGACCAAGGCGGGAACCATGCTGACCAACGTCACTTACCAGCCGTTTAAAGTGTTTGCCCTGGTGGCGCTGGGCTATTTCATTCTGTGCTATCCGCTGTCCCGCTACAGCCGTTATCTGGAGAACAAATTCAATGCCTCTCATCACCATTAATCAGATGCAGAAGTACTACGGCGACAACCATGTGCTGAAGGGCGTCGATCTGGATATCGACATGGGGGAAGTGATCTCGATCATCGGCCGCAGCGGCTCGGGCAAAAGCACTCTGCTGCGCTGCATCAATGGCCTGGAGGGGTACCAGGAGGGGAGCATCAAGCTCGGGGGCATGACCATCACCGACCGCGATTCCCAGGCCCGGGAGATCAGCCGCTCCATCGGCATGGTGTTCCAGAACTTCAATCTCTTTCCGCACATGACGGCGCTGGAGAACGTCATGCTGGCTCCGCGGCGGGTGCTGAAGAAGTCCCAGGCCGAATGTCGCGAGCTGGCGCAGCGGATGCTGGAGAAGGTCGGGCTCGGCGACCGTCTGGATTATTACCCGGCCAACCTCTCCGGCGGCCAGCAGCAGCGCGTGGCCATCGCCCGGGCGCTGGCCATGTCGCCAAAGGTTTTACTTTGTGACGAAATCACCTCGGCGCTCGACCCGGAACTGGTGGGCGAAGTGCTGAAGGTGCTGGAGCAGCTGGCGGCGGAAGGCATGACGTTGATCCTCGTCACCCATGAAATGAATTTTGCCCGCGAAGTGGGCGACCGCGTGGTGTTTATGCATCAGGGGCGCGTCTGGGAGCAGGGCGACAGCAAAACGCTGTTCGCCAGTCCGCAGACAACCGAACTGAAACAGTTTATCTCCTCGGTGCGCGGTCTTAACTAACGTAAGGAATGGCAGATGGATATTACTCAGTTTTCGCAAATTAACCCGCCGCAGCGCCTGCTGATGGGTCCGGGGCCGATCAACGCCGACCCGCGTGTGCTGCGCGCCATGGCGAGCCAGCTGGTGGGGCAGTACGATCCGGCGATGACCCACTATATGAATGAAGTGATGGCGCTCTACCGCGGCGTGTTTCGCACCGAAAACCGCTGGACGATGCTGGTGGACGGTACCTCCCGCGCTGGTATCGAAGCGATCCTGGTGTCGGCGATCCGTCCGGGCGACAAGGTGCTGGTGCCAGTGTTCGGCCGGTTTGGCCACCTGCTGTGCGAAATAGCGCGCCGTTGCCGGGCAGAGGTACACACCATCGAGGTGCCGTGGGGGGAAGTCTTTACCCCGGACCAGGTTGAGGACGCGATCAAGCGCGTGCGCCCGCGCCTGCTGCTTACCGTGCAGGGCGATACCTCGACCACCATGCTGCAGCCGCTGGCGGAGCTGGGGGAGATTTGTCGTCGCCACGACGTGCTGTTCTATACTGACGCCACCGCGTCGCTCGGCGGCAACCCGCTGGAAACCGACGCCTGGCAGCTGGACGCGGTGTCCGCCGGGATGCAGAAGTGCCTGGGCGGCCCCTCCGGCACCTCGCCCATTACCCTCAGCCCGCGGATGGAAGAGGCGATCCGCCGCCGCCGCTGCATTGAGCAGGGGATCCGCACCGACGCCCACCACGATGGCGTCGACGAGATGATCTACTCCAACTATTTCGATCTCGGGATGGTGATGGATTACTGGGGGCCGGAGCGCCTTAACCACCACACCGAAGCGACCTCGGCGCTGTTCGCCGCCCGGGAGTGCGCGCGCCTGATCCTTCAGGAGGGACTCGACAACGGCATCGCCCGCCACAAGCTGCACGGCGATGCGCTGCTGAAAGGGATCCAGGCGATGGGTCTTGAGACCTTTGGCGACCTGCGGCACAAAATGAACAACGTGCTGGGGGTGGTGATCCCCAACGGGGTCAACGGCGACCAGGTGCGTAAGCTGATGCTGGAAGATTTCGGCATTGAGATTGGCACCTCGTTCGGCCCGCTGCACGGTAAAGTCTGGCGCATTGGCACCATGGGCTATAACGCGCGTAAAGACTGCGTGATGCAGACCCTCAGTGCGCTGGAGGCGGTGCTGAACTACCTCAAGTTCACCACCACCCAGGGCGCGGCGATGCAGGCGGCCTGGGATCACTACCGCACCGAGGGCAACCTATGAGTGATACCATCCGCCAGCAGGCGGAGAGAGAGGCGGCCGCCAGCCGGGTAATGGCGCGCGCCGACCAGCTGGCCGCCCTCAGCGAAACCGCCGACGCCCTGACCCGGGTCTATCTGTCGCCGGAGCATCTGCAGGCCAACCAGCTGGTGGGTCAGTGGATGCAGGCCGCCGGTATGATGGTGTGGCAGGACAGCGTCGGCAATATCTGCGGTCGCTATGAAGGCGTGCAGGAGGGCGCGCCGGCGGTGCTGCTGGGCTCTCATCTTGACACCGTGCGCAACGCTGGGCGCTACGACGGCATGCTCGGCGTGCTGACGGCGATTGAGGTGGTGCAGCGTCTGCACCAGCAGGGGCGACGGCTGGCAAAGGCTATTGAGATCGTCGGTTTTGGCGATGAAGAGGGCACCCGCTTCGGCATCACCCTGCTTGGCAGCCGCGGCGTCACTGGCACCTGGCCTGAAAGCTGGCTGTCGCAGTGCGATGCCGGCGGGGTGAGCGTCGCCCAGGCGCTGGTGAATGCCGGGCTCGATCCGGCGCGGATCGCCCATGCCGCCCGCCGCCCGCAGGATATCGCCGCCTATCTGGAACTGCATATCGAGCAGGGGCCGAGCCTGGAGCAGGCGGGTCTGGCGCTCGGCGTAGTGGAGGCGATTAACGGCGCCCGCCGCCTGAACTGCCGCTTTACCGGCGAAGCCGGCCATGCCGGCACGGTGCCGATGCTCCATCGTAAGGACGCGCTCGCCGCGGCGGCGGAATGGATGGTGCAGGTGGAAAGCCTGACCCGGCAGCGCGGCGGCAATCTGGTGGCGACGGTCGGCACCCTGCGCTGTGCGCCGGGCGCGGTGAACGTGATACCGGGCGAGGTGCAGCTGACGCTGGATATTCGCGGCCCGCAGGATGCGCCACTGGCGGCGCTGCTGGAGGAGCTGCTGGCGGAGGCGCAGGCCATTGCCGGGCGCCGCCAGCTGAGCTTCAGCGCCGAGGAGTATTATCGCATCGCCGCCACCGCCTGCGACAGCCAGCTGCAGGCGGTGCTGAGCGAGGCGGTGGTGGCGGTGCAGGGGCGTTCGCTGACGCTGCCGAGCGGCGCAGGGCATGACGCTATCGCCATCGCCGAGCGCTGGCCATCGGCCATGCTGTTTGTGCGCTGCCTGGGGGGCGTCAGCCATCACCCGGCGGAATCGGTCACCACCGCTGACGTCGGGCTGGCCATCGACGCGTTCTCCCGGGCGGTAGAGCAGGTGGCCGACGCCTGATCGCGCCGGTTGCCGTACCCCGGCTGGCGGCGTTACACCGCCAGCCGGTTGACCACCTCGGCGACGGAGGTGATGGCATGGATATTGCCGATCCCCGCCCCCACCGAGATATACCCCTCATCAGTATTCCCCTCCAGCATGCCCAGCCGCATTCCTCGCAGACCGCCCATCGCCTGGGCCAGCTCGGCCTTTGAGGCGCCGGCCCGGTCCATGGCCACCAGTGTGTCGCTCAGTTTGCCGGGCAGAGCGCGGTAGTAGTCCGGCAGGGTACGGAACAGCCGCAGATCGAGGCCGTTGGCGGCGACAATTTTCGCTTTCACCGAGTCGGGAACCCGGCTTTCGACGGTGCTGATGAATACCGAACCGGCGAAGACGCCTTCCGCGCCGAGGGCGTGAGCGGCACGCGCCCCTCGGGCATCGGTTATCCCCCCCGCGGCCATTACCGGAACCCGCTGTACCGCGTCAACAATCAGCGGGACGATGGTGAAGGTCCCCAGCGCGGTGCCCGGCAGCGTGCCGCCTTCGTCAAAGCCGGTGGCGACGATAATGTCCGCTCCGGCCTGCTCCGCGCGGCGGCTGTTCTCAGGCGTCGGGTTAATATCGCGATAGATAATGGTGATCCCGGCGGCTTTCAGTTCGTCAAAGAGCGCCGGTTTTAACGAACCGTCGCCGTAGCCGGTGTAGACCACCACCTTAACGCCTTCCGCTTTGATCACCGGCAGGATCGCCGGCGTCCAGATGTCGTTTTCCGCCGTCGGGATCAGATTGACGGCAAAGGGTTTCTCGGTCAGCTGTTTGGTTTTGCGGATCTCTTCGCGCATTTTCTCAGCCGTCGCTTCCGGCGTGGAGACGGCGGTTGCCGCCGTCAGCCCGGCGTTCGGGCCCAGTACCCCGAGACCACCGGCGTTGCCGACGGCCGCCACCAGACGCGCATCGGTCAGCCAGGAAAGCGGCCCCTGGACCACCGGTTTTTCAATACCCAGAATGCGGGCAACGCGGTTAGATTGCATGATATTTTTCCTTTTATGTTAACAAGTTATCTTTTTTTTCGCCCCAACGATACGGCAATGAGAGCAGTGTAGGCGCCTTTATTGTTTTAAAAAATGAGCGAAAAATTTCATCACTATTATTAATTTAGTAATAATTACGGCAGGCGATGAGATAGGGGACGGGCCGTTATGCAGATGAATCTGTTTGAAAATATTAAAATCTTTATTGAAATCGTCGACGCCGGCAGCTTTTCCCAGGCGGCGGAAAATTTGCAGATCCACCGGCCGGCGGTGACCAAAGCGCTGCAGCAGCTGGAGCGGGAGAGCGGGGTCAGGCTGCTGCAGCGTACCACCCGGCGCCTGTATCTCACGCCGGAGGGAGAAGAGTTTTATCGCCGCAGTAAACCGCTGCTCTCCCAGGCCGACGATCTGCTGGAGTCGTTCGCGCCGGACCGGCCGATACGCGGCCAGCTACGCGTCGATATGCCGATCGCTTTTGCACGGCTGCTGGTGATCCCGCATCTGGCGGATTTTTATCAGGCCCATCCGGAGGTGGAAATTGTCCTCAGCAGCTCCGATGTGCGCCGGGATATGCTGCGCGATGGCCTGGATTGCCTGCTGCGGGTGGGTGAACTGGAGGATGGCGACTATGTGGCGCGCTCGCTGGGGGAGGTGGCGTTAACCACCTGCGCCAGTCCGGAATATCTGGCGCGCTATGGGGCGCCCGCCACGCTGGAGGACCTGCAGTCGCACCTGGCGGTGAACTGGGTGAACAGCAGCAGCCGGCAGATTATGCCCTGGCGATTCCAGACCCCGGAGGGCGTCCGGCAGGTCGCCATTCCCGGCAAGCTGGTGCTGGACAACTCGGAAGTCTTTACCGCCGCCGGGCTGGCGGGGCTGGGGATGCTGCAGGGGATGCGCTTCTTTTTACAGCCCTACATCGACAGCGGCCAGCTGGTGGAAATTTTACCGGACTTTCCGGCGCCGCGTCGGCCGCTGTCGCTGCTCTATCCGCACCGGCATCTTTCGCACAAGGTGCGGGTCTTTGCCGACTGGCTGCAGGGGCTGGTGGCGACCCTGGCGCGGACGCCGCCGGCTTGACTCTGCTGGCTGAGCGTTTATATATAAAATGTGAATGCTATTAAAGCAATAAATCACAAGGCTGGATAATGACTCAACCTGTAAGGGAATGCTGATGAAACTCTGGAATAAAACACTGCTCGCTTCCGCACTGTGCCTGACCCTGTTTGGCTGCGACGATGCGTCGAAAGTAGATAACAAACTAGATAAGGCCAAAGATAATGCGGAGCAGATGAAGGATGCCGCGGCGGACAAAGCCCAGGCGATTAAGCAGGATGCGGATAAGCAAATTGATACGCTGAAAAGCCAGGCCGACGCCGAGGCCGATCGCCTGAAGGATCAGGCCAGCGCCATCAAGGCGGAGGCGGACAAGAAAGCGGATGCCATCGCCGAGCAGGCGAAAGCCCAGGCCGATGCGGTGAAGCAGAACGCAAAGCAGGAAAGTGACCGCATCGTCAAAGAGGCGGGTCAGATCAAAGACAACGCCATCGGCGATGCCAATCAGCTTTCGGCGGAAGCGGCGAGCAAAACCAAAGCCATTCAGGACAGTATCGCGAAGGATAAACAGAACGCTACGCCACCGGCCGCTCAGCAGTAACTCGCGGTGTTTGCCTGGCCAGCCGCCGTCCGTAAAAACAGAGCGTGGAGCCTGATATCGCGCCCGACGGCGCTGCGCTTGCGCGGGCCTGCAAGGGTGCGAGTTGGCTGCGCAATGATCGGGTATTGTAGGCCGGGCAAGACGTTGCCGCCGCCCGGCACATAGAACGGCAATAACATCCTGCTCAGGGGTATCTTACGATACCCCTTGTTTATGCCCGTTCCGGGTTCAGCGGTTTGGAAGCAGGGTACCTTTCAGGCCGTGCGGCTCGGAGCGCAGATATTGCGAAGGTACGCGAACCTGGGCGCCAAGGCTGGCCGCGGCGTGCCATGGCCAGTGCGGATCGTAGAGCACCGCGCGGGCGAGGGCGATCAGGTCGGCATCGCCATTCTCCAGCGCCGCTTCCGCCTGCTGCGGGTCGGTGATCAGCCCCACGCCAATCACCGGGATGGCTACCTGCTCGCGAATGTCGCGGGCGAAAGGCAACTGATACCCCGGCCCGACGGTGATTGCCTGCTGCGGCGACAATCCGCCGCTGGAAACATGGATATAGTCGCTGCCCAGCGCTTCCAGCTGCTGACTGAACTGAATGGATTGCTCGCCGTCCCAGCCGCCTTCGACCCAGTCGGTAGCCGACAACCTGACGCCCACCGCCATGGCGTTGCCCACCGCCTCGCGGATTGCCTTAAACACTTCCAGCGGATAGCGCATGCGGTTTTCCAGCGAACCGCCATACTCGTCCCGGCGCTGATTGCTGAGCGGCGAGAGAAACTGGTGCAGCAGATAGCCGTGGGCGGCGTGCAGCTCAATCAGCTCAAAGCCCAGGCGTTGGGCGCGCAATGCGCTGGCGACAAAGGCCGCTTTGATGCGCGCCAGATCGGCATGGCTCAGCTCGGCCGGGGCGCGATCGCCGTCGTGAAACGCCACCGCGGAGGGGGCGACGGTCTGCCAGCCGCCCTGGTTGAGCGCCAGCTGATGGCCACCCTGCCAGGGGGCCGCGCAGGAGGCCTTGCGCCCGGCATGCCCCAGCTGGATCCCCAGAGGGATCGGTGACCAGGCCCGGATATCCTCCACCACGGCGCGCAGGGCGTTTTCGGTTTCATCATCCCACAGCCCCAGATCTCCCGGCGAGATACGTCCCGCCGACTCTACCGCCGTGGCTTCCAGAATTAACAGGCCGGCGCCGGAGAACGCCAGCTGCCCGAGATGGATCCGGTGCCAGGACGTCGCCTTCCCCTCGTCGGCAGAGTACTGACACATGGGGGCGATAACGATACGGTTATCCAGCGTCAACTGACCAATACGCGTCGCGCTAAAAAGATGACTCATGAGTACCTCGTAAATGTTAGACGTGGTCTTGCTCGGGGGCGAACAGCCACTGTTTATAGCACGCCTGCCAGCCCCCCTTTATTCGGATATTGCGTTTAAACGTCCCGCTAGTCGATAAACCAGAGACGGCGCCGCCGGCCGGTTGCCTGCTGTGACACCGCGCGGGCCATTGCGCTGCCAATCTCGGCGCTGGCCGTCAGCCCCTGGACAAAGGGGCGATCGTGCATCAGCCAGGGAAGGGCGCCGAAGGCGACCCGGCCGCGCACTGCCTCCGGCGCCTGCAGCGTGTAGTCATCGCCAACGTCCGGAATAGCGTCGCCGCAGGCCAGCAGCTGCTGGCGCAGTGAAGGAAAGGGCAGATCCCGGGTTTTGAGCGCTTTCTGTCCGCGGGCATCGATAAAGACATCGAATTCACAGCGCTGCTGATGATGGACAATTAGCGTCCGGTCAGACTCGCGCTGCAGATCGTAATCCTCACCCAGCGCCACAATTCGCAGAATGCCCGCCCGGTGCAGGGCCAGCAGGCGGCGAATGGACTCCGGCGGGATCGCGGCGTAGTTATCGATAAACACGCGGGCGAGCCCCTGGCGGAAGCGACGGCTGTCCTCGTCGTTGAGCTGCGGCACCACGGTTTCAATCGCCTCGTGCAGGCGGAGAATGGCATAGCGCCAGGGCACCGTGTGGCGCTCGCGCTTATTGCGCTCCACCTCCTGCAGATTGCGCTGCGCCCACTGGAAGGGGTCATGGGTAAGACGGTCGGCAAACCAGGCGTCGGCGATGCTGTCAGGCGTCAGCTGGCGCAGCCCCATCGCCTGGCACCAGGCCGGGGCGGCATATTCCAGTTCCTGGACGATCAGCTGAAACACCCGCTCCAGCAGGCCGTCGCTACCCTGAGCGACGGCCGCCTCGAGGGCGGCAGGGGTGGCGAACTCCAGCGGCTCCCACGGGATCGGGCAGTAGAAATCGGCCTCCGGCAGCACGCCGTTGCGTGACATCAGCGTGATCTCCAGCGCTTCGCTGCCGGGATGCAGGGAAAAATGGGTCGTTTTGTCATGTTCAGTATGGAAAACGCCGTGGCGGGCCACAACCGCCACGGCGGCATCAATCGCGCTTAAGGAGGTCCCGAGGATCCCGACCCGACAGGGGGCGATGTGGGACTCCATCAGGCCGGTCCACGGACTGGGGAAGTACTGCCGGCTGGCGCGTTCTTCTTCAGGCCACAAATGGCCGGTGGCTACCACCACCAGATCGACGATATCCGGCTGCGCCGCGCTGTCGGTGTGGATGGCGATCCCGACGGGCTGCACCGCAATATCCGTGACCTCACAGGACTCGCAAACGTTCACCACGAAGCCGGCGTCTCTGGCCCGTTGGACAAGATACAGAAAGCGGTCGCGGTAGTACTCGCCGAGGATCACCCGCGGTAGAAACTGGCGCTCATGCAGCGCGTGCCGTTCAAGACCGCGCGCCGCCAGCCAGTCATCGCTCTGCTGCTGCAGCCATTGCAGATAGGTCAGGTCGATAGGGGGGATCTCAATGCTGGCGATGTTGGCCAGCATCTGCGCCGCGGTATTATCATCGCTGTAGGGCATACCGACCCCGGCCTGCGCCTCTTTTTCAAACAGCGCGATCGATAGCGGCTCACCGCGCTTCACCAGTTCATACAAGGTGTAAATCCCCGTCGGCCCGGCGCCGACGATGGCGATTCTCTTCATGATTCTCTCCCTTCCTGTGGGTGGATACGGCATCGGGGCAGTGCACTGAAACCAGCCTGTCCTTAATTCTGGTCGAAAATTAGCGAACCGGTGGGCCGTCGAACGCAATTTGAAACAAATTAGCGTGCTAATAAACTTGCCGACGGCCGGAAAAGGGGTGTAATTAACAAAAGAGCAACTTTCTATACAAACAATTTACACAAGCGGTGGCACCTGCCTGCTCTGCCGGACGCCGCGCAAGCTCCCGGCAACGCCGTCGGGATAGGGATGACAAGATGCACGGCTGGACTTCACGACAGCGCAATGCGGCGATCGCCAGTTTTTTAAGCTGGACGCTCGATGCTTTCGACTTTTTCCTGTTGGTTTTTTTACTGAGCGATATCGCCCACTCCTTTCACGTCGACCTCGAAGAGGTCACCCTGGCGATTCTGCTGACCCTGGCCGTGCGGCCCGTCGGCGCATTGATCTTCGGCAGGGCGGCGGAAAAGTTTGGCCGCAAACCGATTCTGATGCTCAATATCGTTTTCTTCTCCGCCTTTGAGCTGCTCTCCGCCGCGGCGCCGTCGTTGATGCTGTTTTTTCTGCTGCGGGTGCTGTACGGCGTGGCGATGGGCGGGATCTGGGGCGTGGCTTCGTCGCTGGCGATGGAGACGATCCCCGACCGCTCGCGCGGCCTGATGTCCGGTCTGTTCCAGGCGGGGTATCCCTTCGGCTATCTGCTGGCGGCCGTGGCCTACGGGCTGCTGTTTGCACAGCTCGGCTGGCGCGGGATGTTTGTCATTGGCGCCGCCCCGGTGCTGCTGTTGCCGTTTATCTATTTCTGCGTCGAGGAGTCCCCGGTCTGGCTGGCGGCCCGGCAGAGTAAAGCGAGCACGGCTCTGCTGCCGGTGCTGCGTAGCCACTGGAAGCTGTGCCTGTACCTGGTGGTGCTGATGGCGGCCTTTAACTTCTTCTCCCATGGGACGCAGGATCTCTACCCGGTATTTTTGAAAGTCCAGCACGGGTTTGCGCCGGAAACGGTCAGCATTATCGCGGTGTGCTACAACATCGCCTCAATCATCGGCGGGGTGTTCTTCGGCTCGCTGTCGGAGAAGATTGGCCGGCGCAAAGCGATTATGATCGCCGCTCTGCTGGCGCTGCCGGTGATCCCGCTGTGGGCTTTCGCCAGCGGCTCGCTGGCGCTGGGGGCCGGGGCGTTTCTGATGCAGTTTATGGTGCAGGGCGCCTGGGGGGTGATCCCGACCTGGCTCAACGAACTGGTCCCGGCCAACACCCGGGCGGTGCTGCCCGGTTTCGTCTATCAGCTGGGGAATCTGCTGGCCTCGGTGAATGCCACCCTGCAGGCCTCCATTGCGCAGCACCACGGGCATAACTACGGCCTGGCGATGGCCCTGGTGGCCGGGACGGTGGCGATCGTCATTACCATTCTCACCTTCTTTGGCCGCGAGGGCCGGGTGGCGCAACCTGCCGGAGCGGCGCGTCACCAGCCGCTCTCCACCAGCCGTTAAGGGCTGACGCCGGGCGTAATCAGGCGCCCGGCAGACACGCTAACCGCGCAGGCGAACCGTCGCCGCCTGGCGTTTTTCCAGCGAGCAGATGCCAATCCCCAGCATAATGAACAGCGCGCTGAACAGGTGCCAGGCATGGGGCTGGGTATGCAGGAAGAGGATGCTTAACACGCCACCCGAGAGGGGGATGATGTGGGTGTAAATCTCCCCCCGCGTGGCGCCGATGGTGGCGATCCCTTTATTCCAGAACAGATAGGCCAGCCATGACGGAAAAATCACCAGATAAGCCAGCCCGCTGAGGAAAAACGGCTCGCGCCAGGCATCCCAGTCCTGCGCCGGGTGGCGCATCAGCCAGAAGGCGACGATCGGCAGCAGGAGCAGGGCGCCGAGCAGCGAGCTGACGGCGACAAAGCCATTCGCCGGGATCCGGCGGTCCTTGAGACGTAACAGCGAACAATAGAGCGCCCAGCTCAGCGCCGACCCCATCGCCCACAGATCGCCGACGGAAAAGGTATGCAGCGAGCCGGCATGCAGCGGGTTGCCCTGGAATAAGAGGATCATCACGCCGAGGGTGCTGAAGACCACCCCCAGCCAGTTGCGGGCCGATACCGGGTCGCGAAAAATCAGCCGGTTAATCAGCAGCACCATGCTCGGCGTGGCGGACATATAGATGGCGGCGTTGAGGGCGGAGGTGGTTTGCAGACCGATATAGAGCGTGAGCGGGAAACTGACCTGACCGCAGAGGGTGAGCACCAGCACCGCCGGGGCGTTTTCCCGCAGCAGGTGACGACTGCCGGCAATCTGCCGACGGTAGAGCAGGCCCAGCAGCAGCGCCGTTAACGCCCACCGCGCTTCGGTCATCAGGATCGGATCCACGCCCTGAACCAGCACGTGACCGACAACGTAATTCCCACCCCAGAACAGGGCGGCCAGCGTCAGTAACAGATAGGGCATCGTGATTCCTTGTGTCGTTTGTCACTGTACTGAATGGTAACGTTATTATTTTTATAATATCAACACTATTTTAGTGGCTTTTGTTCTTTTTATTTAAAATCGGTAATAAACAGTGCATTAACGATGTGGTTGAAATTTACGTTGCCGCGTTGTGAGCGGTACTATACCGTATAGTCGCCATGCATTTCACAGGGATAAATTCATGCGTAATACCGACAATGGGGTCATTGGTAGTGACCAAACCGCGGTGATAGCCAGGCTGGCGCTGGATGAGTTAATTGACCAGCTTCTGCACAGCAACGCGCTGTCGCTGAAGCTGACGGCCAATCCGCTGGTCGCCGACAGAGCCTGGCATCTGACGGAGAATACCTGCATCCGCGCCTTCTCCGCTGACGATCCGCAGGCCAAAAAGCGCGCGCACCATGCGCTGTTCATCCTTTATCAGTCCTGGCTTGCCGACCCGCTCTCGCCGGCGGCTGCCAATCAGTTTCATCCGCTGCTCTCCGGGATCCGAAATTACATTGAGTCTGAGTGGCTGCGGGCGGAAAGCAAACGTTTCCACCGCCAGAGGCCGGTGCTCAATGCCGGCAATATCGTCGACGAACTGCGCGCCTTATGCCAGCAGCACCCGGCCTCTCATCATCCGCTGTTCGATTTCCTTGCCAGCGAGGCCTCCGCGGCGCAAATCGACTATTTCTTCAAAAGCGACAGCGCGCTGAATCTGCTTTTCTTCGATCTGGTGGCGATGGGGCTGGTGGGCTCGTTGCCGGAAACCCGCGCCGAGATTGCGCAAAATCTGTGGGATGAGATAGGCCAGGGCAGCACTGAGATCACCCACGTCAATCTGTATAAGGATTTACTGAAGCGGCGGAATATCGCCTTACCGGACAATCATTTTGCCCATCTTTATGAGTGGCAGGGGCTGGCCGGGTATAACGCCTTTATGCTCGGCGGCGTAAATCGTCAGCATTACTACAAATCTCTAGGGGTGATGGCGATGACCGAACTGCTCGACCCGCCGCAGTATGAAAAACTGGTGGCGGGCTGTCGGCGGATTGGGCTTAGCGATCGAGACGTGCATTACTATGCCGAACACATCACGGTCGATATCGGCCATGCGGACGGTTGGCTGAACAATGTGATTGTGCCGATTGGCAAAAAACATCCGGCGGCGATGGAGGAGGTCTACTTTGGCGCCGCGCTGCGCCTGCAAACCTGCAACGATTACTATGATGGTCTGCTGGCGGCGCTGCAGTCGCTGGACGGCAGCATGAGCTCACAGCGTACCGCCTTCTGAGTAGATCAGCGCTTTGGCCGCGCTCCAGGCGGTCGTCCCCGGCGGGATCTCCCGGCATTCGGCTGACTCGGCCTGCTGGGCGGCGATGGCGCCATCGATGAGCATCACCATCATCATGGCGACCCGTTCGGCAGGCTCTGGTTTTAATACCCGAGTCAGAATATCGCGGAAGAACTGCCACAGGCGCGATTTGAACCGGGAGCACTGCTCCCGGATCGCCGGCGATGACGCGCCATATTCAAACAGCGCGCGGGTAAACATGCAGCCGTGGAAGGTTTCGCAGGTCAACCAGCACTGATAGTAGTCGAACACGGCGAACAGCTTCTCCCGCGCGGTGGCTTTATCCGCGGTGATCTGCGTCAGATCCTGCATAAACTCGCTCTCTTTCTGCCGGAGGATAGCCAGAATGAGCGCCTCTTTATCGGCATAGTAGCGGTAGAAGGTCATTTTGGAGATGCCGGCATGCTCAGCAATCCGCTCGATGCTGGGCGACTGATATCCTTCGCGATTAAACAGCGCGCTGGCGTGGCGGAGAATGTCCGCTTGTTTTGGCTTCATGCGTTTTCCTGTCGAATGGTTCGCTGTCATGACTGCCGGTGACCCGGTCGTCCTGCGACAGCGGTGCATTATGCCGGATCTTGCCGCCAGGCGGGCAAAAAGTAAATCAGCCGCGCCTCGCGCGGCGCCGGTATTGGTGTATAAGGTGACAAGGATGAAGAAGAACATTGCCTTTTTTGACTTCGATGGCACGATAACCCACGAAGATACGTTTACCCCTTTCATTTATCAGTCCCTCGATGCGAAAGCCATTCGTCGGGGCAAACTGCGGCTGTTGCCGTATATTCTCGCCTGGAAAATGGGCTGGCTTTCAGCCTCTGCCATCCGGCAAAAAGTGTTTCATTATGCTTTTGCCGGGAAATCGCAACCTGAGATCCTGCAGCGTGGGAACGATCATAGCCTGGCGTTTATTCCCCGCACGCTGCGGGAGAACGCGATGCAGCGTATAGCCTGGCATCAGGCGCGAGGGGACACCGTGGTGGTGGTCTCAGCCTCGCTGAATGTCTACCTTCGACCGTGGTGCCAGCAGCATAATCTTGAGCTGCTGTGCAGCGAAGTGGAATTTCAAAACGGGGCAGCGACCGGAAAGTATCAGGGTGGAGACTGCAGCGGCCTGGCCAAAAAGGCGCGTATCCTGGCGAACTACGCCCTGACCGATTACGAAGCGATCTTCGCTTACGGCGATACGCCGGAAGATTTCGCCATGCTGGCGCTGGCCACCACTCAAATCTATCGCTGGGAGGAGGCACCGCCATGCAGCTAGCGGCGTCAGGCTGCGCAGGTTAAGATGGCGCGCTATTGCCCCACTCACCAGGAAGAAGAGATGTTGCTACCCCTGACCACGCCCCGGCTGCTGCTGCGCCGGTTCAGAACGGAAGATCTGCCGTCTTTCAGCCGCTATCGCAACCTGTCGGAAGTGGCCCGCTTTCAGAGCTGGAGCCATTACGGTATGGCAGAGGCGACTGCCTTCTATGAACAACAGCGTTCCCTGGCCTTTGCTGAGGATGAAAGTTGGTTCCAGCTTGCCGTAGAGATCCAGGCCAACGGTGCGCTGGCGGGAGATGTGGGGATCCACTTTTTCGATCAGGGCAGACAGGCCGAGCTGGGGATGACCTTTTCCCCGGCGTATCAGCATCAGGGGTATGCCCGGGAAGCCATACAGGCGGTGATAGCCTTACTCTTTGAACCGTTGGCCCATCACCGGCTGATCGCGGTGGTAGACACCCGCAATACCGCCGCGATCAAACTCCTGGAAGGGCTGGGCTTTCGTCGCGAGGCGCATTACCGGCAGAATATCTTTTTTAAAGGCCAGTGGGGCGATGAGTATCTGTACGCGCTGCTGCGCAGCGAATATCAGTGAAGTGACGGCCTGGCCGTCACTTCTGCCAGGCTTGTCGTTAGCTATGCTGGCGGATAAAGCGCGCGCGCCACGGTTTTAGCACCCACAGCGCGAGGGCTGCGGTGACAAAATCCAGGCCAATGGCGCAGCTGAAAACCACATGCCAGCCGTGGGTGTACTCATAGAGCAACGCCGCCAGCGGGCCGCCGAAGATTGACCCGATGCCCTGAGAAATATACAGCCAGCCATAGTTGCTGGCGGCATGTTCGCTGCCGAAGGTATCGGTGAGCGTCGACGGGAAGAGGGAGAAGATTTCCCCCCAGCCAAAGAACACCACCCCGGAAAGCAGGACAAACAGCAGCGGATCTTCCCGGCACGCCAGCCAGAGCGTCATCGCCACCCCCTCCAGCGCAAAGGCGATAAACATGGTTTGCTCGCGGCCGAAGCGGTCGGAAATAAAACCAAACAGCGGCCGGGTTAAACCGTTGGTGAAGCGGTCTATCGTTAACGCCAGCGGCAGGGCCGCCATGCCAAACACCACCGCCTGGCTAATGCCGAAGTCCTCGGCGAACACCGCCATCTGCGAAGTGACCATCAGCCCGGAAGTCGACATCATCGCCATCATGGCAAACATCAGCCAGAACAGCGGTTGGCGCAGCATTTCCCGGGAGGTAAACGATCTGCTGCTCTGCGCCACCGTCTGGCTGACGGGCAAAGAGACAGCAGGCGGCGGCAGCTTCAGTCCCTGACTGGCGAGGAAGCCGACGAGCGCGAAGAGGACCCCGAAGGTCGTCAACGTGTGTTCAAGGCCGTTGGTGGTCAGCGACAGGGAGATGGGGAAGGTGGTTATGATGGCCCCCATCCCGTAGCCCGCCGCCACCGCGCCGGCGGCGAACCCCCGCCGCCGCGGAAACCATTTGACCATCAGGCCGACAACGCCGATGTAGACGATCCCGGTTCCAAGGCCGCCCATGCAGCCATAAACCAGCCACAGCGTCGCCAGGCCATTCACCTGTGCGGAAAGCACCCAGCTCATTCCCGCCATCACCGTGCCGATAGCGATTAGCCGCCGTGGGCCAAATTTCTCCACTAACCGCCCCTGAAAGGGCGAAAAGAAGGTCTGGAGGATGATCAGCAGCGAGAAGGTGACCTGCAGCTCGGGCAGACCGACGCCCAGCTTTGCGGCCAGGGGTTTCGTCAGCAGCGTCCAGACATATTGCGGACTGGAGATGGCGGCCATACAGATCAGGCCCAGCACCAGCTGGCGCCATTTGCCATATTTCGGGGTAACCAACGGTTCGCTGAGTGTCGTCATGTTGTTCTCCGTTTTCAGTTAACAGGTTTCCGTGAAACGCATCCGCCCTGGAGGCGTCACGGAGAGAAGAAGGCGTTGGCGTCGCGACCGCAGGTGGCTATGGGTTGTCGCCTCCTGGCCTGAGATCTTGTCAACATCGCTGTATACAACCGCAGAGCATTAAACGTGCCAGTTAAAATAGTGCTTTATATACAAACAGTTAACATGGAAGTGTGGGAGGGGATGGGATTCAGTATGGTGAACAGGCGGCACTGAGTCGGTGCAAATGGGTCATCGCTGTGCGCTTCACTTATTGACTGGCTCAAGGCCGATGGTAGGTCTAATGGAAAAAGAGGCATGGCATTCAGGCGGGGGACAGGCACCCTCCTGCTTATCCGCTTCCCGATCGCTGATTATATTCACGCTATGGATACAGGAGGCGCTAACCTGGTCGGTGCGAACGGCTTTAAATCGCATGCTGATGAAGTTGAAGATAAACCCTGCTTAAACATGACGCAGAAATAAGTGAAAAATAAGTTACAGTTAACAATTTATTAAATTCACATTAGAATTATTTTAATGGTTATTTTCTCAATGCACTGATTTATAAGTTTAAATATAATGACAGACTGGATTTTCATCAAATAGTGATGACGGAGAATATCATTGATAATACCAATATCATGATCTATGGTAGCGTTCACTTAATAGTAAATTGAATGAGGTGGGAAATGCATAATTATATTGCCAAAGGTATTGCGCTGGCTGTAGCCATCGCTGCCTCAGGAACGGTGCAGGCTATTGATAAAAAGAATCCAGATCCTTATTTTTCAGGGATCAAGATTTTTGCCCTAAAGGAGGCCGCCGGAAGTGAATGGGATAGCGTGACCGGCGAGGCGAAGTATCTGGTGACCTATAAAGTTACGCTTGATAACTTCTCTGATAAAAGCATTGAACCTGGCAAAGATAACAAAATGTGCTTCTTTTTGTATGATAAAAATGGCAAGTCATTTATGAGCACGGGTATTGAAATGGAGATGCTGAAAAAATACAAACCCATTGAAAGCCGAACAGGTAACGTGTTCTTCAGCAGCGCCGATCCTGAAATACTGAATATACCTTTTGTCCGTCTCGCTTTCGGTAAAGACTGCTTAACAAAATAACCACCATCCCGAGTGTGGATGATCTGCATTATATGACATTAGCGTAACACCAGGCGTCCGTCAGGTGTTACGAGATGAACATAACATCTGGATGATGAGGAGGCATGCGCGGCAGACATCAACCGTGTCAAGCACCACGCTCATCTGAAGTAGGTCACTCGTATTTCATTTTACGGGGGAGGTGCGTCTGCCGGGAGGGGGATACACTGGCCAGTTATTGGACAATCTTTACGCGTCTTTTTTTGCGTCGCTATCCGTGACGCTCCTGATGATTTTTCTCAGTTGGCAAATGCCAAAACTCATCGCTAATTTATTATGGTGCTTCGCTTTGCTTACGGTGCCTGTAAAAAGAGAGTGCCCGACAAAATGGCTATCCTGATAAAAAACAGTATCAGCGTGTAACTCGCCAGAAATCACCAGCACTGCTATTAGCAAAAGGAGAGAGGTTTTCATCATTCGTTTCTTTTCAGCTTAACTCTGTCTCTGGTTATCCGGGCATTATGAACACCGTTCAGCAATGGTAGTGACCGACCGATGTATATCCGGGGCATGCGGCGCATAATAAAATTCTACCGAAGTCTGCCTGCCGTTGAAGTTACTGATTTCCACCCACGCGACAGTCGTTTTTTCAGTATTCATCAGGTTGTACTTATCGATGTTTTCAGGAAGAGTGTCATCATATTCCAGCGATAAATTCGCTTTAGAAGCGGCATAATGAAGGCAATCGATCACCTGATGTTTTCCCTGATTAACGTAATAGGTTTCTTCTTCCGGGTGTATGCCCACATCCCCCAGATCCACACAACCACTTAACAGAAAAAGGGTGGGCAACATCAGCAATATTTTCATGGAACCTCTCTGTGTTAAATAACATTGGCGTGATTTTAACTTGTATTTAACAGGCCAAGCATTCTGAGTTAACGAATGGTGAATTTATTCCACCCCTCTACTTAACGTGGCGCAATATTATCATCGTGCGTTAAAACGCACAACCCTGCGATTTAGCGTTAGTATGTATTCAACATTTAAATGCTTTACCGTCAGGCGGGTAAAACAGGCGGTAAAAATATGATGCCCCTGGCGACGGGACAGGGAAGAAGCGCCTGCGACATCCCCCCATGTCGAAGCGGCGTAATGGCAAACATTTACCCCGCGCCATGATAATCAGCTACAGGATTCATCCCCCATGACCCACGGCCGGTTGTTGGTCAGAACGCGGTGGGCTTTCCCTTTGCACCAAAGCCATGCAATGCCCCACTTTTACTCCCCATTTTTGGGAGGTGATGCGCCGGTTGGCGGTAAATCACTGAAAGTACTGCTGTCTGGCTCCTGGCATGGCGCTTGCAAGACCATCAGCAGAAAGCAGCGCAACAGACAATTTAGATCACACAATAGCTGGCTAGGGTTCCGGTTCACCGCGGTGAACGTCTGGTCCAAGAGCTGGCGACCTCGGCGAGGTTACACGGCGGGATAAAAGCCCGGGAGACAGCAGCACCGTTGGGTGTCGCGCTGCTCCGTTTCTCGTGCTAACCAGAGGTCCACCATGAAAACATCGCCGCTCCTCCGCTCACTTGTCCTGTCGCTGACGCTATTGACCAGCGTCCCGTCCTTTGCCGCCGTCAAGAAAGAGTTCAACGTCTGCTGGACCATCTACGCCGGCTGGATGCCCTGGGGCGCCATCAGCAATGAAAAGATCATCGATAAATGGGCCAGCAAGTACGGCATCAAAATCAATATTGTTCAGCTCAACGATTACATCGAATCCATCAATCAGTACACCGCCGGGCAGTTTGACGGCTGCACGATGACGAATATGGACGCCCTGACCATTCCGGCGGCCGGCGGTGTCGACAGCACGGCGCTGATCACCGGCAGCTACTCCGATGGTAACGACGGGGTGGTGCTGAAAGGGGCGGATAAAAAGCTCAGCGACCTGAAAGGGATGTCGGTGTATCTCCCGGCGCTGTCGGTCTCCCACTATCTGCTGGTGCGCGGCCTGGAAAAAGCCGGGCTGCAGGAAAAAGACGTCAAGGTGGTGAATACCTCCGATGCCGATATCGTCTCGGCTTTTGGCACCAGCGGCGTGCGGGCGGCGGTGGCCTGGAATCCACAGCTGTCGGTTATCAAAAAGACCCCGCAAACCAGCGAAGTGTTTAGCTCCTCGCAGGTGCCGGGCGAGCTTATCGACATGATGGTGGTCAATACCCAGACCCTGAAAGATAACCCGGCGCTGGGCAAAGCGCTGACCGGCGCGTGGTTTGAAATGATGGCCAAAATGAAGGCCGGCGATACCCAGGCGCTGAGCGCTATGGCCGCCGACTCCGGTACCGATCTCGCCGGCTACCAGGCGCAGCTCAAAACCACTCATCTTTTCTGGACGCCTGCCGACACCCTGGCGTTTATCGCCTCGCCGGATCTGGCGAAAACCATGCAGCGTGTGGCGCAGTTCTCCTTCGATAAAGGTCTGCTGGGCGAGGGGGCGCAGAGCGCGGACTTTATCGGAATGACCTTCCCGGGCAATGTCACGCTCGGCGATGCCGCCAACCGCAAACTGCGCTTTGACGACAGCTACCTGAAGCTGGCCGCCGCGGGCCAGCTGTAATGATTGCCGCCGGGAGACCACGCCATGCGCCACATTAACCGATATCCCCAAAAGGGGATGCGCCTGACGCTGATGCTGCTGCCGTTTGTGCTGCTGATCGCCGCCTGGTTTATGGGATCGGCGGTGCGGCTGGAAGCCAATCCGCAGGACAAGTTGCTGCCAGGCCTGTCGCAGATGGCGGCGGCCATTGACCGGATGGCGTTCACCCCGGACAAACGCAGCGGCGAGTATCTGCTGTGGGCCGACACGCTGATCAGCCTGAGCCGTCTGCTGACGGGCCTGGCCGTCTCGTCGCTGATCGGCCTCGGCATCGGTATCGCCGCCGGCGTCTTCCCGATGTACCGCGCGGCGCTGTCGCCGCTGATGACGGTGGTGTCAATGATCCCGCCGCTGGCAATCCTGCCGGTGCTGTTTATCGTCTTTGGCCTGGATGAGCTGTCGAAAGTGATGCTGATCGTCATCGGCATTACGCCGATGCTGGCGCGCGACCTGGAGCAGCGGGCGCGGGAGATCCCGGCGGAGCTGTTTATAAAGGCGCAGACCCTGGGGGCCAATAGCTGGACGGTGGTGCTGCGGGTGGTGCTTCCTCAGCTGCTGTCGCGGCTGATCGCTTCTCTGCGCCTGCTGTTGGGATCGGCATGGCTGTTCCTGATCTCCGCCGAGGCCATCTCCGCCACCGCCGGGCTGGGGTATCGCATCTTCCTGGTGCGGCGCTATATGGCGATGGACGTGATTATTCCGTATGTCATCTGGATCACGCTGCTGGCATGGCTGATGGATCTGGCGCTGCGTCAGCTGCACAAAGCCTGTTTCCCGTGGGCGGAAGGAGGCCGGGGATGAGTTTTATCGACATCAAAAACATCTGGCAGGAGTACGGCGACCACGTGGTGCTGGAGCGCATTAATCTGCAGGTGAAAGAGGGCGAGTTTTGCTCAATGGTCGGCGCGTCCGGCTGCGGTAAATCGACCTTTCTGCGTCTGCTGCTCGGTCAGGAGCAACCGACCCGCGGCGCCATCCTGCTCGACGGCCAGCCGCTGGCGGCGGAGCCGGACCGCAGTCGCGGCGTGGTTTTCCAGCGCTATTCGGTGTTTCCGCATCTCAACGTGCTGGATAACGTCGCCATCGGCCTGGAGCTGCCGGCGTCCCCGCTGCTGGGGCGCCTGTTTGGCGGCAGAAAGCGCGAGGCCCGGCAACAGGCCCAGCGAATGCTGGAGAAAGTGGGCCTGGGACACGCCCTGGATAAATACCCGGCGCAGCTCTCGGGCGGGATGCAGCAGCGGCTGGCCATTGCCCAGGCGTTCGTGATGCAGCCGCGGGTGCTGCTGCTGGACGAGCCCTTCGGCGCGCTGGATCCCGGCATTCGCAAGGATATGCATGCGCTGCTGCTCCAGCTGTGGAGCGAAACGCGCATGACGGTGTTTATGGTCACCCACGACCTGGCCGAAGGCTTCAACCTGGGCACGAGGCTGCTGGTGTTCGACAAAGTGCGCATCGACCCGCAGGCGCCCAACGCCTGGGGAGCGCGTATTACCTACGACATCCCGCTCAATGAAGCGCGGATGGCGCAACTGGCCGCCGGTAGCGACACCAACGTTTACGCATTAAGGAGATAAATTGATGACTGAACTGTTTCACTCCACCCCCAGCCTGCGCGAAGAGCGGCTTCCCGGCGGGGCGCACACCTCGCTGATTTTGCGCAAAGGGCAGATCCTGCGCCTGACCGATCTCGACGGCGGGGCAAACGTCAGCATGATGATGCTCAATCCCCATGAGAAAAGTGAGCGGCTCAACCTGCCGGATACCCTCAAAGGACAGCATACCGCGCGCCTGACCGCCGGGCACTGTTTCTACTCCGATATGGGCCGGGTGCTGGCCGGGATCGTCGCCGACAGCTGCGGCTGGCACGATCCGTTCGGCGGGGTCCTCAACGCCGGAGAGACGCACGACAAATATGGCGCCGGACGCTACCAGGAATTACGCAATGGCTTCTACCGCAACGGCGTCGATAACCTGCTGGTGGAGATGGGGAAATGGGATCTCGGTCTGGAAGATCTGCTGATGGTGGTCAACTTCTTCAGCAAAGTGACCGTCGATGACGAGGGGCGCTTTCACTTTGTCTCCGGCAACAGCCGCGCCGGGGACTATGTGGAACTGTATGCCCCGATGGACGTCCTGCTGGTCCTCACCGCGCTACCGCATCCTCAGGATCCGGCCACAGAGTATGCCCCCCGTCCGGTACAGCTGAGCTGGTATCAGGCCGACGATGAAGACGCGGCCACTCAGGCGCTCCTGACCCGCGATGAGAACCTGCGCGCGTTCCGCAATACCCAACTTTTTGCCCTGTAAGGAGGCGTTTATGACCCTTATCACCAGTCACCGACGTCCGGAAGAGGCCGTCTATCGCCATGTGATCCCCGCCGGGGAGCCGTGGCTGTTCGAGGTTAAACAAGGGCAAACCCTGCGTCTGCTCGATCTCGAAGGCAACCAGGCGATTGATACCCTGTTTTACAACGCCGACAACCCGCGCGAGCGCTACGATGCGCAGCGCACGCTGCGCCGCCAGGGTAACGCCTACCTCACCGCCGGCAGCGTGCTCTATTCCAACCTTGGCCGTCCGCTGATGACCATCGTGGCCGATACCTGCGGGCGGCACGATACCCTCGGCGGCGCCTGCGCCCAGGAGAGTAACACCGTCCGCTACGCCCTCGACAAGCGCTACATGCACAGCTGCCGGGATAATTTCCTCTGCGCCTGTCTGCATGATGGTCGTCTGCATAAGCGCGATATTGGCGCCAACATTAACTTCTTTATGAACGTGCCGGTGACGCCGGAGGGCGGTCTGACGTTTGCGGATGGCATCTCGGCGGCGGGAAAATACGTGGAACTGCGCGCGGAGTGTAACGCCATGGTGTTGATCTCCAACTGCCCGCAGCTCAACAATCCCTGCAATGGCTGGAACCCGACCCCCGCCGAGGTGCTGGTATGGAACTGACCCGCTGGCAGCGCTGGCGTTTGCTGGCCTTTCGGCTGTTCGCCGTTCGCGCCGACCGCCTGAACCACACGCCGACGCGCCACCTTTAAGCGCCGGTTCTCCCGGGGACGACCTCAGGGGAAGACGAATTGTTGCGGGACGACCCGCTTCGCTGTGAGTTCCGCTTATGTTTGATACCTTACTGATTGCCAACCGCGGGGCGATTGCCTGCCGCATTCTGCGCACTCTGCGCGCCATGCAGGTGAAGGGCGTCACCGTTTACGCCGAAGCCGACCTGAGCAGTCTGCACGTCCGCGAAGCGGATGAGGCGCTGAGCCTTGGCGAGGGGCCGGCAGCGCAAACCTATTTAGTCGTAGAGAAGATCATTGCCGCCGCGCGGCAGAGCGGCGCCCGCGCCATCCACCCCGGCTACGGCTTTCTGTCGGAAAACGCCGCCTTCGCCGAGGCCTGTGAGGCGGCGGGACTGGCGTTTGTTGGCCCGACCCCGCAACAGCTGCGAACCTTCGGCCTGAAGCATACCGCCCGCGCGCTGGCCAAAGCGGAGGGCGTTCCGCTGCTGGAAGGCAGTGACCTGCTGGCCGACAGCGAAGAAGCCTGCCGGGCGGCAGAGGCGGTGGGCTACCCGGTGATGCTCAAGAGCACGGCGGGCGGCGGGGGGATTGGCATGCGCGTCTGCCGCGACGCCCGCGAACTGAGCGAGGCGTTTGCCACGGTGCAGCGGCTGGGGCAAAACAACTTCAGCGACGCCGGGGTGTTTCTCGAAAAATATATTGAACGCGCCCGCCATCTCGAGGTGCAGATCTTCGGCGACGGGAAGGGGGCGGTTATCGCCCTCGGCGTGCGCGACTGCTCGCTGCAGCGGCGTAACCAGAAAGTGATTGAAGAAACGCCGGCGCCAAATCTGCCGGACGGGATGGCGCAGGCGCTGTGTAGCGCGGCCATTGCCCTCGGGAAAGCGGTGAACTACCGCAGCGCCGGGACGGTGGAGTTTGTCTACGACAGCGCGGCGCAGCGCTTCTATTTCCTCGAGGTCAATACCCGGCTGCAGGTGGAGCACGGCGTCACGGAGCAGGTGTGGGGCGTAGACCTGGTGCGCTGGATGATCGCCCTGGCGGCAGGGGATTTACCGCCGCTGAGCGAGCTGTCCGCCGGGCTACAGCCCCGGGGGCATGCCATTCAGGCGCGAATTTACGCCGAAGATCCTGGCCGCCAGTTTCAGCCTTCGCCAGGACTGTTAACCGACGTCTGGTTTCCGCCGGCGGACGGCGCTACCCTGCGCATCGACCGCTGGGTGGAGGCCGGCTGTGAAGTACCGCCGTTTTTTGACCCGCTGCTGGCGAAAGCTATCGTCTGGCGCCCCAGCCGCGATGAGGCGATCGACGGCCTGGCGCAGGTACTGGCGGAGACCCGCCTGTACGGCGTCGAAACCAACCGCCAGTACCTGCAGCAGATCCTTGGCTTTGCGCCGTTCACCGCCGGGGAACCCTGGACCCGCTGTCTGGAGCAACTGCGCTACCGGGCCGATACCGTGGAGGTACTCAGCGCCGGCACCCAGACCAGCGTCCAGGACTACCCGGGACGTCTGGGGTTCTGGGCGGTGGGCGTACCGCCCTCAGGCCCGATGGATGACCGGGCGCTGCGCCTGGGCAATCGTCTGCTGGGCAATGCCGAGGGCGACGCCGCGCTGGAGATCACCCTTAGCGGACCCACGCTGAAATTTAATACCGCGGTGCAGGCGGTGGTCTGCGGCGCGCCGCTGCCCGTAACGCTCGACGGCATTGACCAGGAGATGGACGGCGTCTTCTCTGTTCCGGCGGGGGCGACCCTCAGGCTGGGGGCGATAAGCGGGCCAGGCGTCAGAAGCTATCTCTGCCTGCGCGGCGGCATTCAGGTGCCGGACTACCTGGGCAGTAAAAGCACCTTTACCCTCGGTCAGTTTGGCGGCCACGGCGGACGGGCGCTGCGCGCCGGCGACGTGCTGCATCTTGCGCCTCCGGCTGAGACCATGGAAGGCGCGGCGCTTCCCGCAGGGTTGCGCCCTGAGCTTTTGGAAGTACGAACGCTGCGGGTGATTTATGGCCCCCACGGCGCGCCGGAGTTCTTTACCCCGGCGTATATGGCGACCTTTTTTGCCACCGACTGGGAAGTGCATTTTAACTCCAGCCGCACCGGCGTGCGCCTGATCGGGCCCAAGCCGGTCTGGGCCCGCGACAGCGGCGGCGAAGCCGGGCTCCATCCGTCGAATATTCACGACAACCCCTACGCGGTGGGGGCGGTGGATTTTACCGGCGATATGCCGGTGATCCTCGGGCCGGACGGCCCAAGCCTCGGGGGCTTTGTCTGCCCGGTCACGGTGATCGAAGCCGATCTCTGGCAGCTGGGCCAGCTTAAGGCGGGGGATAAGGTGCGCTTTGTGGCGGTTGACGTCCCCACCGCCCGGCGGCTGGCGGCAGGCCGTCGCGCAGAGCTGGCGACCCTGCAGGCGCAGGACGTTGCCTGGCAGCCTGTGCCGCTCACCTCGCCGGTGGTGATGACCTGCGGCGACGCTGACAAACGCCTGGTGGCGCGCCTCTCCGGCGATACCCATCTGCTGCTGGAGGCCGGTGAGGCGGAGCTGGATCTGGTGCTGCGCTTTCGCATCCATGCCCTGATGCAGGCCCTTGAGGGGCAATCCCGGGACGGGATCATCGATATCACGCCGGGGATCCGCTCTCTGCAGCTCCATTTCCAGCCGGAAACGCTGGCGCTGGAGACACTGCTGGCGTGGGTCCGCGAGGAGTGGGCCACGGTCTGCATGAGCGACGATCTGCAGGTTCCGACACGGGTGGTGCATCTCCCGCTCTCCTGGGACGATCCGGCCTGCCGCAAGGCGATCGACAAATATATGACCACCGTCCGCCCGGACGCCCCCTGGTGCCCAAGCAACCTCGAGTTTATTCGCCGGATAAACGATCTCCCGGATGAGCAGGCGGTGTGGCAAACGGTGTTTGACGCCAGCTATCTGGTGATGGGTCTCGGCGATGTCTATCTCGGCGCGCCGGTGGCCACGCCCCTTGATCCGCGCCATCGGCTGGTCACCACCAAATACAACCCGGCGCGAACCTGGACGGCGGAAAACTCGGTGGGCATCGGCGGAGCGTATCTGTGCGTTTACGGCATGGAAGGCCCGGGCGGCTATCAGTTTGTCGGCCGCACCCTGCAGATGTGGAATCGCTATCACGAGGTGGCCGATTTTGCCGGCAAGCCCTGGCTGCTGCGCTTTTTCGACCAGCTGCGTTTCTATCCGGTCTCGGCGGAAGAACTGCTGGCTATTCGCCGCGATTTCCCGCTCGGACGCTACCCGCTGCGCATCGAGCACAGCACGCTGCGGCTGGCGGAGTACCAGCAGTTTCTCTCTCGCGAGGCGCAGAGCATTAGCGCATTTCGCGACCATCAGCAGCGGGCGTTTAACGACGAGCGCGAGCGCTGGATCGCCAGCGGCCAGGCCCATTTCGACAGTCAGGAGAGCGCGACAGAAGAGGCGGGCGATGCGCCGCTGCAGCCGGGGGAGCAGGGCGTGGAAAGCCCGGTATCCGGTAATCTGTGGCAGGTACAGACCGCGGCCGGCAGCCAGGTACGCGCCGGCGATGTGCTGGTGGTGCTTGAGTCGATGAAAATGGAGATCCCGCTGCTGGCGCCGTGCGATGGCAGGGTTCAGCAGGTCAATGTGCAGCCAGGCAGCGCGGTGCGTGCCGGGCAGCGGGTGGCAGTGATTATTGAGGAGAAGGCATGATGCAGCAGACGTTTGATTTACGCCTGGCGACTCTGGCGGCGAACTATCGTAACGGCCACACCACCCCGCGCGCGCTGCTGGCGGAGATCCGCCAGCGGGCGCAAGCGCTGGATCCCGAGTTTAATCTGTTTATCCATCTCCTGAGCGAAGCGGAGCAGGCGCCGTTTCTGGCGGCGCTGGAAGGCCATTCGCCAGACACGCTCCCGCTGTACGGGGTGCCGTTCGCCATCAAAGATAATATTGATCTTGCGGAGATCGTCACCACTGCCGCCTGTCCGGCGTTTGCTTACCGGCCGACGCAAAGCGCGACCATTGTCGCACAGCTGATTGCCCTGGGGGCGGTGCCGGTGGGCAAAACCAATCTCGATCAGTTTGCCACCGGCCTGAACGGGACCCGTTCGCCGTATGGTCGCTGCCGCAACGCGTACCATCCCGCTTATCCCTCCGGCGGCTCCAGCGCCGGCTCGGCGCTGGCGGTAGCCCTGGGCGTCGCCAGCTTCGCGCTGGGGACCGACACCGCCGGTAGCGGTCGCGTCCCGGCCGGGCTGAATAACCTGGTGGGCCTGAAAGCGACGAAAGGGGTGATCTCCACCGCCGGGGTGGTACCGGCCTGCCGCACGCTGGACTGCGTGACCTTTTTCAGCGCCACCGCCGACGAGGCCAGCCAGCTGCTGGCGCTGGTTGCCCGGGCCGATCCGCAGGATAGCTACAGCCGCCGCAATCCCCAGTGGAACAGTCGTCAGGCCTTCGGCAGGCCGTCCGCCGGGTTTCGCTTTGGCGTCCCGCGGGAGCTTAACTTCCTCGGCTGCCGCGCCAGCGAAGCGCTGTTCGCCCAGGCCGTGCAGCGGCTGACGGCGCTCGGCGGGGAAGCCGTGGCGATCGATTTCGCGCCTTTTCTCGCCGCCGCCCGCTTGCTGTATGACGGGCCATGGGTCGCTGAACGCTATGCGGTGGCTGGCCCGTTGATTGAGCAGCAGCCGGACGCCGTGCTGCCGGTTATTCGCGACGTGCTGGCGAAAGCGCCTGATATCGACGCGACGGCGACCTTTAAGGCGATGTATCAGCTGCAGGAGTATAAAGCGCAGTGCGATGCTATCCTCGAGACGCTGGACTGCGTGCTCACGCCAACCGTTCCGCGGCCGGTAACGCTGGACGAGCTGGCGGCGGAGCCCATCGCCCGCAACGCCGACCTGGGCTACTACACCAACTTTATGAACCTGCTGGACTATGCGGCGGTGAGCGTGCCGTGCGGGTTTATGCCCGACGGACTGCCCTCCGGCGTCACGCTGTTCGGCCGGGCTTTTACCGATCAGTATTTGCTGAGCCTGGCCGACGCCTTCCAGCGCGCGGAGCGGCTGCCGCTGGCAGGCGGCGCGCGGCTGGAGAGCCCGCCGCCTGCGCGCCCCGCGGGCCATGATCGGATGGCCCTGGCGGTATGCGGCGCCCACCTGACCGGCCAGCCGCTGAACGGCCAATTGCTGGCGCGGGGCGGCCGGCTGCTGCAGGCGACCCACAGCGCGCCGCGCTATCGGTTGTATGCCCTCCCGGATGGCAAGCGCCCGGCGATGGTGCGTGACGAGCCAGAGGGGGCTGCGATAGCGGTGGAAGTCTGGGAGATCCCCAGCGCTGAGGTGGGGTCGCTGCTGGCCGCCATCCCCGCGCCGCTGGGGCTGGGACAGATTGAGCTGGCGGACGGCCGCTGGGTGACAGGCTTTATCTGCGAAGCCGGGGGGCTGGGCGCGGCCACCGAGATCACCGCCTGGGGCGGCTGGCGTCAGTGGCTGGCCAGGTAAACGGAACACCCTCTGCGGTAGCGCCGCAGAGGGAACCCTCGCTTATAGCGGGCTGTTCTCATCGAGCCGGGTGACGCTCCAGACGCGGGCGTGCGTGTCATCAATGCGATAGTAGCTTTTCACGCTTGCCGTACCGCCGATGGCGTAGCCCACCAGAGCCACAATGTTGAGCTGATGCCCCTGCTTATCGGTAAACGCATAATATTCATCCAGCACATAGCCGCTGGCGCTAGCCGCTGATTCCAGACGATCATCCCTGGCTTTCAGGTCCGGGGTATAGTCCGCGATGGTTTTCCCCACAAAGTTTTTGGCGACGTCCTGCTTTTCGTCAACGCTGACGATAAACGCCGCGCTGGCAGGAAAGTGCTGAACCACGTCAGCCAGGGTCGGTTTCGGCGCGGCAGAGGGGAATAACGTGTGATCGATAGTGTAGGCCTGTAGCCAGCAGGAGAATAACGCCGCTTCCGCCGCACGGCCATCCGGGTCGGAAAGTCCGGGCAGCGCATCGACGGTCTCTCCCGCTTTACGCAGCGCAATGAAATCGGCACAGGAAGAGACCCGTGCCTGATTCTGGTCACTCAGCACCAGCGTCAGAGGAGACTGGTTTATCTCAAGCTCGCCCGCCGCCAGCACCGGCGTGCTCAACAATAACGTCACCGCCATACCGATAAAATATTTCATCACATAGCCTCCATGAATATCGACGTATCCTGATCCCAGGTGACAGGGAAAGCAAGCGATGGATGATGTCTTTTCCACATGTCCGGCCGATGCCTCCCGGACGCCGAGCGACGGCCGGGGAAGGTTACTGATGGAGGGGGGCGGGATAAAACGCTTCCGCTGTCCATTGCGCTGATGGCTGGCGGTATTGCTGCCAGAACAGTTCGGCAATCTCCTGGGCTTCGGCGGAACCCGGCATGACGTACGCCCCCACCGTCACGATGGAAAGAGGAATATTCTGCGCTTTTAAGAGCGGAAAAAGGGCATGCGTCAGGTTAAGCAGCCCGGCTTTACCGACGCTCAGCGTCAGATACTCCGGATGAGGCTGAGTGGCAAACATCCCGCCAGTCAGCAGGATCGCGCCTGCTCCACGCGCGGCCATCAGCGGAGTGACCGCTTTGATGGCGGCATATACCGCGCCAACATTGGTGGTGAGATCCTGGATGAAGCCTGTCACCGACTGGGTCTCCAGATTACCGTCATGCATGGCCGCGGCGTTGAAGTGCAGCACATCCACGCCGCCGGTCTCCACCTCTACCTCGCGAATGAGTTCCACGATACTGGTGATATCGCTGGCGTCCGCCACGCGACCTTCCGCGGCTAATCCAGCCGCTCTCAGTTGGTCGGCCTGCGCCGCCACATAGTTTTTATTGCGTGAGGACAGGACAATCCGGAATCCCTCACCACCAATATCAGTGAAGCGCTGCTGACGGCGGTCATTCGGGCAACCGGGATCGCACTGCTGCCGGGGTGGATGGTTTGCCAGGCGGTGCAGCGCGGGGAACTGGTCCGCGTGCTGCCCGACTGGCGTAGCGCGGCGAAGGTCAGCGTTTATGCCCTGATGCCGCCCGGCACGCTGGTTCCCGCCAAGACCCGGGTATTTATCGACACGGTATGCCATCAGCTGGCGTCATCCCCGCTGTGGCAGGACGAATTGAAGCGATAAGCAGGGGGGGCCGCTAGAGTAAGCCATGGATGGCGGTTATACCGCGGTACTGGCCCGGACTTTGAGTTCTGACGGAATTTCTATGAACTTTTCACAAGGCTTATCGTTAAGCAGCTCGAGAAGCGCTTTGCCCGCCTTCACCCCAATGTCATGCCAGGGAAATTCAACGGTTGTCAGGGCAGGGGAACAGACTGTTGATAATACCCCGCCGCCTAAACTCGCAATGGCTACGGTATTGGGCACTTTGATCCCGGCGCTGTGGCAGGCCATCATGCATCCGCACGCCATTTCATCCGATGTGCAAATTAGCGCATCCAGATCGCCCCAGGTAATCATCATATCCTTGAAAATATTCACGCCTGTGGCGATGGTTGAAGGCAAATGCGTGGTCACCACCCGATGTGGTGAACGGTTCAGGGCCAACATCGCCGTATTCCAGCCGCTCAGAAGCTGGCGAAACATCGTATTGTTGGCTGGGGTACACAACAACGCGATGTTTTTTAATGAGGCATCCGCAAGGTGGGTTACGATCTGTTTCACTGCCTTACCGTAATCCACGCCGATGCACATGCCAACAGGCTGGGTATTTAACGCGCCAATCTCCAGGATAGGCACATCTACATTGGCCAGCAGCTGGGTGCAGCTCTCAATGGTGTCGATATTGAACTGAATAATCGCTGCCGGGTTATAGGCGAGGATTTTTTCAAACGTTTTTTGTTCGTTTTGACCGTCATGACCAGATTCCATAAACATCATGGTATAGCCGCGTTCAGTCAGGATTTTTTGTAATGCTTCCGACACCGGCAAAAAACCTGGCGAAGAGAAGGTGGGGACGACGGCCAAAATGAGATCGGAATGGACCGACGCCAGATTACGCGCCTGGAGATTGGGGACATAGCCGAGTTGACTGACTGCCGCATCAATACGATCGCGAAGGTCAGGGTTGACTTTTTCAGGCATTCTCAGCGCACGGGAGACGGTCATGGCGCTCACGCCGACAAACTCAGCCACTTCGGTCAGGGTTATCTTCCCAGTTCCCTTACGACGTTTTTCTTTCGGGCTATTGTCTGCGTCTAGACTCTTCACCAGGATCACCAACCGTTTGAAAAATAATAAGTAACAAAAGTAAATCGTTGATACACATTATAACTTACCACAGCGTAGGGGAAAGCACATTATAACACATGTTAGCGGTAACTCTGTTTTTAACATTTTTGCTTGTTAGCGCTAACTTTGAGAGATGTATCACAGTTGCATTTTATTTAGCTGTTTATAGTTCAGCACATGGAATCCCTCGGGAGTGCATATGATTAGAGACTGGTTAACCCCGGATAAAATTAATGTCATTAACGCAATAGATAACTGGAAAAATGCCATTCGACTCTCAGCAGAACCTTTGCTGGCGCAGGGGTATATGGCAGAGCACTATATTGAGGCGATTTTTAAAAGCCATGAAGAATTTGGGCCTTATTATCTATTAGCCCCAGGATTAGCGATGCCTCATGCCCGCCCCGAGCAAGGTGCATTGAGGAATGGATTATCACTCCTTCATATTAAAGAGGGCATCTCATTTGGCTCGACTGAGAACGACCCGGTATACGTGGTTATTATGCTATGCGCTTGTTCCGGGAATGAACATATCACGATGATCGGTGAACTGGCAGAACTCTTTAGCGATCGGCAAAAGCTAGAACGATTGTTAAAAGCCGATGATATTAAGGCAATTCAGGCCGTTATTGACTGAAGGAAAAGAGAATGAAAAAAGTACTCATCGTCTGTGGCAATGGTTTAGGCAGCAGCTTTATCGTTGAAATGAATGTCAAAAAAATCCTTGCTGAAATGAATAAAGAGGCTGAAGTCGCACATACCGACCTGACGTCTGCGAAAAGCGAAACTGCGGACCTTATTCTGAGCGCCAACGATATTGCCGAACATTTAACTGGTCATTCCGCGAAGGTTGTTGGATTAAGTAATTTACTCGACAACAATAAAATCAAAGAGATTTTAGCAGAACACATTTAAGCAACGGCTTTCTGAACCGTGGAGTTTAATATGCTTCATTTCCTTATTTACGATGTGTTAGGGACACCGGCGATTCTGGTTGGATTGTTTTCTCTAATCGGTCTGCTGTTGCAAAAAAAAGGAATTTCAGACGTTATCTCAGGCACCCTGAAAACCATCATGGGTTTTGTTATTTTAACGGCTGGCGCCGGTATCATTGCCTATACATTAACCATTTTTAGCCAACTATTTGAACATTCATTTCATATTCAGGGGGTGGTGCCTAACACCGACGCGATGGCCGCGCTGGCGCAGAAGAATTATGGCACGGAAACCGCCACAATCATGGTGCTGGGCATGTTGATCAATATCGCCCTGGCGCGTCTGACGCCATTAAAGTACATTTTTTTAACGGGCCACCATACGCTCTATATGGCCGCGATGCTGGCGGTGATCTTGTCAGTAGGTGGCTTGTCGGGTGGTTGGGTGGTGGCCATCGGGGCGGTGATTCTCGGCGCGATGATGGTGATCTCTCCGGCGATCTTGCAGCCGTTTACCCGAAAAATTACCAATACCGACGATCTGGCTCTCGGCCATTTTGGCTCTATTGGTTATCTGCTCTCCGCGCTGGTGGGAAAAGTCGTAGGGAAAGGTAGCCCCTCGATTGAAGAAATTAAAGTGCCTAAGTCACTCAATTTCCTTCGTGACTCGTCGGTGGCCATCTCTCTCACCATGATGATTCTGTTCCTGGTGCTGGTGGTCGTCGCGGGCAAAACCTTTGTCGAGGAGACCCTGAGTGCCGGTCAAAATTTTATTATCTTCGCCATTATTCAGTCCCTCACTTTTGCTGCGGGGGTTTATATCATCCTCGCCGGTGTGCGGATGGTGATTGCTGAGATTGTGCCAGCGTTTAAAGGTATTGCAGACAAACTCGTGAAAGACGCGAAACCCGCGCTGGACTGCCCGACGGTGTTTCCCTTTGCTCCCAATGCCGTTATCGTCGGGTTTCTCGCAAGCTTTGTTGCAGGCCTGCTCAGCATGTTTCTCTGCCCGCTGTTCGGTTTGAGCGTCATCGTCCCGGGACTGGTGCCTCATTTCTTCTGCGGGGCAACGGCTGGCGTTTACGGCAACATCACCGGCGGACGTCGTGGGGCAGTGGTGGGGGCATTTGCCCATGGTCTGCTCATTTCGTTCCTGCCGGCAATCCTTTTGCCAATGATGGGAGATATGGGCCTGGGTTCTACAACCTTTGGCGATGCAGACTTTGGCGTTGTCGGCATCGTTTTAGGTCATATCATCGCAATGTTTAACTAACTATTTATTATCGGAGCTGGTTTATGGGCGCAAAATTTTCACCCTCACTGATGTGTATGGATTTGACACAGTTCAAAGAACAGATCACAGCCATGAATAACAAAGCGGATCTTTATCACGTAGATATAATGGATGGCAATTACGTCCGCAATATCACTCTGTCTCCCTTTTTTATTGAGAATCTGAAAAAAATCACTACCGTCCCCATCGATGTCCATCTGATGGTGAACCACCCGGAAGATATTATCCCAATGTGTCTCGACGCAGGAGCCGATATCATTAGCTTCCATCCCGAGACTGCGAATAACAAAATATTCCGCCTGCTGAATCAGATCAAGGATGCGGGAAAACAATGCGGGGTGGTGCTGAACCCGGCGACACCGGCTGAAAGCATTGCTGAATATGCGCACCTGCTGGATAAAGTGACGGTCATGTCAGTTGACCCTGGCTATGCCGGGCAAAAGTTTATTCCTGAGTCGCTGAACAAAATAAGAAAGCTCATCAGTATGCGCAAAAATAATGGCTATCATTATCTCACGGAAATTGATGGTTCTTGCAATGAAAAAACCTTTGGTCTGATTGCTGAATCTGGGGTGGATGTATTTATCGTTGGTACATCTGGCCTGTTTTCTCTTCATGAAGATGTCAGCCTGGCGTGGGATAGAATGATCGATATTTTCCAGCGTGAAACCGTCGCTGCCTGATTCATTTTTTGCGTATTATTTATTTCGAACCACAGTGTATATTCAAGTGAATTTAAAAAAACTGCATCACGCCAGCGATGCCTGTTCTGTTATTCAACGACCACTCTATATGAATGCGGGTGAATTATGGATATTGCTACAGTACTTAATGTAAAGAACATCAAGCTAAAAATGACTGCCAGAACGAAAGAAGAGGTGATAGAAGAACTCACCGAGTTACTGGTACAGGATGGTGCGGTGACCAATAAGGAGGACTTTATTCGCGATGTTTGGTTACGTGAAGAGCAAGGCTCAACCGGTTTTGAAAATCATATTGCGATCCCGCATGGCAAATCTTCCGGTGTGGCCCGAACCGCATTAGCTATCGGTCGTACCCAACATGAAATCCCCTGGGAGACAATGGATGGTAGCGATGTCCGCTGTATTATTTTATTTGCTGTCTGCCTGGTGGATCAAAATGCCACTCATATTCGCCTGTTAGCGCAAGTATCCGGATCGCTGGCAGACGAAGACATTATTGCTAAGTTACTGGTTGAATCTGATCCACATAAAATCATTGCGCTTTTCAATTCAGAAACTGAAAGCGCCGATGCGTAATACATAGTTGTTAACATCCTTTTGTACCTTATTAAATAAATTACGGAGAATCGAGATGAATATCGTCGGAGTTACCGCCTGTACGGTGGGAATTGCACACACCTATATTGCTCAAAAGAAAATTGAAACAGCCGCCAAAAAAGCCGGTCATAACGTTAAAATAGAGACACAAGGGACCATAGGCATTGAGAATCAATTAACCGCTGATGAGATTGCCATGGCAGATATTGTGCTGCTTGCCGCTGATGTTAAAGTGACGGGAGAAGAGCGATTTGCGGGTAAGAAAGTGGTCAAAGTCGCCACAGAAACGGCAGTGAAATCTCCCAATAAGCTGATTGAAAAACTCAGCGAAATAGTCAATTCATAATTTTATTTCGGCCTGCTGACTCTATACTTAAGGGCGTAACTTATGTCTCTAAAACAAATATGGCAAGCAGCAAATCCTAAAGGACATCTGCTGACCGCTATCTCGTTTCTGATCCCCATTGTCTGTGGCGCAGGGTTTATTATTGCTATCGGCATGGGGCTTGGTGGAACAGTGCAGGACACGTTAACTCCGGGGCAATTTGATTTATGGCAGGCGATGGCCACTCTGGGCGCTAAGGCGCTTGGGCTGCTGCCGGTGGTCATTGCGGTGGGGATTTCCGGCTCGATTGCTGGCAAGCCGGGCATCGCACCGGGATTTGTCGTCGGGCTGGCGGCAAACACCATCAGCGCTGGCTTTATCGGCGGGATGATCGGGGGCTACATTGCCGGCTATATCGCGCTGGCGATCATTAAAAAGGTGAAGGTCCCGGACTGGGCCCGCGGGTTGATGCCGACGTTGATCGTGCCCTTTTTTGCTTCCATAATCAGCTGCCTGATTATGGTCTATATCATCGGTACGCCTATTGGTATCTTTACGGAAGCGCTTACGTCTTTCCTGAGAAGTATGGGTACGTCATCGAATTTAGTGTTGGGCGCAGTGATAGGCGCGCTGTGTATCGTTGATTTTGGCGGCCCGCTCAATAAGACATGCTTTGCCTTCGTTCTGACGCTGCAGGCGCAGGGAATAAATGAGCCGATTACCGCGCTTCAGTTAGTTAACACCGCAACGCCTATTGGTTTCGGCCTGGCTTTTTTCATTGCCAAGCTTCTGCGTAAGAACATCTATAACAGTGAAGAAGTGGAAACCTTAAAATCGGCGGTTCCGATGGGGATTGTTAATATCGTTGAAGGCTCTATCCCGATCGTCATGAACGATATCGTCCGCGGTATCGCCGCCGCGGCCATCGGCGGCGCGTGCGGTGGGGCAGTGACCATGGTATATGGTGCGGACGCCACGGTGCCTTTTGGTGGGGTATTGATGATCCCCACCATGTCACATCCCATGGCCGGCATTATGGCGCTGCTGGTGAATATCGTGGTCACCGCTACAGTCTACGCTGTCATCAAAAAAGATATACCGCGCGATGTCATTGTTAATAACGATCACGAAGAAGAGGATATCGACCTCGATGATATTAAAGTGAGCTAACTTACCTCTATATTATTTTATCAATCGCATTGTGCTATTCCTGCACACCCGCCCATAGCCGACTGTTTCCTGGTTATGGGCTGTGTTTTGCGTCTGGCAGAAGCCCAGGTGAAGGTGGAGCAGGGTGATCATTCTTGTTGCAAAAATGTGAACGCTTCAGTAGCCTTGTCTCTTTCGGAGACAGGAAATGCTCGTCACTGATTCACTTCTGGCTTACACCCTCGCTGCCACTCTACTTACCCTGACGCCAGGTCTGGATACCGCGCTTATACTGCGCACGGCGACCGCTGAAGGCGGGCGCAAAGCCTTGCATGCCGCGTTAGGTATCGATCTCGGGTGCTTTATCTGGGGCGCGCTGGTGGCCTTTGGTTTGGGCGCGCTGCTGGCGGTTTCTGAGCTGGCATATACCTTGTTGAAATGGTGCGGCGCGGGCTACCTTTGTTGGCTGGGCATCCAGCTGCTTCTGCGTCCGCGCCAGCAATTTGACAGCAATCCGGCAGCGGCAACCGCCACGAGCAACTGGTTTCTGCGTGGGATGCTGGGAAATGTGCTTAATCCCAAAATGGGCGTCTTCTACGTTTCGTTTTTACCTCAGTTTATCCCGTCGGGGCATTCCCCCATCACATGGACCTTTCTCCTGGTTACTATCCATGTACTGATTGGTACGCTGTGGTCGTTAACGCTGATTACCGCCACTCGTTATGCCGCCGGTATTCTGAAAAAAACGGCGGTAGTGAAATGGATGGATCGAACGACCGGCTGCCTGTTTCTGCTTTTTGCGGCGAAGCTGGCGATGAGCCGCCGGTAATAAAACAGGGGCCTTTGCCCCTGTTTTTGCGCTTTGCTCAGCTATCTTGAGGTACACGCTCTACGATCCCGGCCAGGTCACACACTGTGCCGGATCAAACACCGTTTTCCAGTCTTGCTTCATATCAACGACGGTCCAGCCATGCGCTTTTGCCTGCGTTAATCCATCAACCAGCTTGTCATAGGCATATTCACACACGGGAGCCGTATGATGAACCAGAAGGCGAAAGGAGACGGGTAAAAAAGCTTATATTAATTTTAGTAATAAAATTAATAGGCTTGACGAAAAATCACGTATCGTCAATGAAATATTACTAGCGGTTATAGTGAATTCTCTGTCACAGATCGGAATACCAGATTAATTCAAAAACGAGACTATATAAAAGGAAATGTTGTTTATTAATAAATTAGCGGCGCTACGGCATCCCGTGTCAGTTACGAAGCATAACTTCCATCGTTGCGTCAAATAAATGGAAGGAAAATCCGAATATCCCTTTAACTTATTATCATGCAAAAGTTTAGTGTATTCATGCTGAATCGATTAAATAATCGTATTATTTTATAGACTACGTATTATGCATTACTGGTGAAAAATGTTATCCTTTGGGCAATATTGATGTGAACTCACTTTCAACTTCGAAATAGTCGGTTGTATCCGTTAGTCGGCGGGGGGAGAGATATAAGATAGGCGAACAATATCTTCTGGTGCGTATTGCAGAAGTGAACGGCTAGTCTATGCTCAATTATTAAAGAGAAATAGTTCAAAACTTTTCAGAACAATAACAACAATGTTTCGTGGGTTGAGGGTGGAAATGAAGCAAATTCTGTTCATTTGTCTGGCGAGCTTGTTCACGATAACAAGTTTCATTTCGCATGCCGCAGAGCCACGACAGCAGGCGACGCCGCAAGAGCGTGCCCGTACGGTATATATCTTTCATCAGCCGATAGTCATGCTGCAGGCTAAATTTGGACTTACCACGCCGGAAGAGCGGGTATTGCGAATTAGAAATACGCTGCGGAATTTCACTGAGGAGGATGTTCGCCAACCTCTCAAACTGGTGTCTGTTACCCGTTATAACCAGCCTGGAAAACTCATCGTGATGAACGGTAAGCCAGTTATGCTGCTTACCGAAGGTGATCTTGACGAAGGGGATGATCTCACGCTCGATCAGGCTGCGCAGCGGGTTATGGCGCGTATGGAGGCACAGAGAACCGCTCTGCGCGACCAGTATAACCGCAGCTGGCTAGTGCTTTCCGCCATAAAAGCCGTTGGAGGTCTGCTTGGGCTAGCTGCGCTTTGGTACGGTGCATACCGCTCATGGCGCAGGGTAAAACATCTATTTCGGCGACGTATCATCGAGAATCGTAGCTGGATCCCCCAAAGCTGGCGACGCTTTATCGGTGCTATCGAAGCGCGACTTTATGCCACATTGATGATCTTGCTGGGCGTCATAGCACTGTATGTCTGGCTGAGCTGGGTATTAAGCCTGTTCCCATGGACACGCGTATGGGGAGCCTCACTGGGCGATTGGTCTGTGCGCGTTTTTCAGGGCATAGCGCTTGCTGTGGTATCTGCCTTGCCGGGCCTGATGATTGTGCTGATTATTTTTATGCTAACCGCTGTGATTTTGAAACTGCTTAAAGTGGTTCTCAATCAGGTGGCAGCAGGGCGTTTGCAACTTCCTGGCATTCATCCGGAAACGGTCGGGGCGACTCGTAAACTGATCGCTGTGGTGGTATGGCTGTTTGCGCTGTCAGCAGCGTACCCTTTTCTGCCTGGCGCTAACTCGCTCGCGTTTAAAGGGATCAGCGTCTTCTTTGGTCTGATGTTGACGTTAGGTTCCGCCGGGGTGATGAACCACGCCATGAGCGGTCTTGTACTGATTTATTCCCGCGCGCTGCGCAAAGGCGATGTGATACGCGTGGCCGATAACGAAGGACTGGTGAGTGAAATTGGTATGTTGGCCACCAAGATTATTACCCGAGAAAATTACGTGGTCACGGTGCCTAATGCGGTGGTTGTGAGTGGAAAAATCACCAATTTGAGCGCACATGCTCACGGTGGTGGCATCAACCTGACCATCAGCGTGACGATTGGTTATGACACACCCTGGCGACAGGTTCATGCCATGCTAGAGCTCGCCGCCAAACGGGCAAGCTCAGTCGATCCGGCTCAACCACCGCTGGTACGCCAGCTCAGTTTGATGGACTGGTATATCGCCTATGAATTACAGGTACAACTGAAAGCAGGGCAATCCTTAGCCGCAGCACGCAATGAACTTTATAGCCATATTCAGGATGTATTTAACGAATTCAACGTACAGATTATGTCCCCGAATTATGTTATGCAACCCGAGGGTTCAGTCACTGTTGCCAAAGAAAACTGGTATTCAGCCCCGGCGGTTCCTCCTGATGGCAGTAAAAATGTGAGTGCGTAACTTATTTCCGTCCTTCCTGATAAAGAGGGACATTTTGTAATATAAATTGGCAGATAGCGCATGAAAAAAAAATTGATACTGGTATGTTTTGGGCTCCTTATTTCGCAGACCACGCAGGCGAGCGCACTCTACTTCTACGAAATTGGCACAGAAGATACAGCACTGGCAGGCGCAGGGCAGGCTGCTCGCGCTCAGGATGCATCAACCATTGTCACCAACCCGGCCGGGATGACTCGTTTGCCTGACCATATGTTTACCGGGGGAGTTCAGGCGATGGACGGTGATGTATCTTATTCACTTAACGATGACGCCGGACGTAAGAGCCCTGGGGATATTATGCGCTTCTTCCCTAATGCCAGCGCATTCTATGCGCAAAAAATCAATGATGATCTCTATGCTGGCCTCGGCATTTACGGCAACTATGGCCTGGGGATTGACTTTGGTCAGTGGGCTGGGGACAGATTAATCAAGAAAAGCACCATGGTGGCGATGACACTCAGCCCTTCAATCGCTTACAAATTAAGCGATAGAGTGTCTGTGGGCGGCTCTGTAAACATCAACTATGGCTTCCTGTCATTAACACGTAACGTCGATAATACTGATGAAACGCAGAAGGATCACGACTGGGCGTTAGGGTATCGTCTTGGCTTGCTGATGCAGCTGACGGAACAGACCCGGCTTGGTATAGCATGGACGAGTAAGACAGAATACGATTTTGATATTGATGGTAAGGCGCGCTTGCCGAATTTAGCCAACGTTGAGTACGAGCTTCCTGTCTCAGCGCAGGTACGCGCGCCTCAGCAAATTATGCTGAGCCTGGTGCATGATATCAATAAACGATGGTCGGTGATGGGCGATCTCGGTTGGCAGGACTGGAGCCAGTTTGGCGCCCCACAAATTGCGGTGGTGGGGCAGGAACTGGATAAAAAGAGCCGTCTGAAGGATTCCTGGCATACGGCATTAGGCGTGCAGTACCGTCCTACCGAACAATGGCGTCTCAACGCTGGTGTTGCCTTTGACAGCACGGTATACAATTCGCAGAGTGACGTAGCGCTCACATTACCGACGGGTGATGAATGGCGTTTTGCCACAGGCGCCCAGTACCAGATTACACCGCAGAGTAATATTGGCGTCGCCGTCTCCTACTTGCATATGCAATCGTCTCACGTTCAGTCGCCTGCTATCTATAGCGGTAGCTACAACCACCCATATTTATGGTTTGCTAATGTAAACTATAGTTATCAATTCTAATGGCTGATGTCTTTGCCGTGCAATGCGCGGGGAGGGATGCACAAATGATTTTTTGTGCCCTCGTAAAGGGACATCACCGCCTTTGTACGGTGGGTGTGGCGTTTATCCTGAATCAGTTTGATTAATTCGCCTGTATATCCTGAGCGCTGGTTATCCACGATCCTTCGGGTCTTTCTTTGAGACCCGGGGGCGATGGTAAGTGGCGCAGGGAAGACGCCCGGCGGTCTGTTTCTGTGACTTGCCAGCTATCATTAATTTACATTTATAAAGCCCTTGGGCCAGTCGTTATTTATTGTCAGTTTATTGAGCAGGAGCATTAACTCATAATCGCTGTGTAAGTTAAATTTCCTCATCACCATATATTTATGCGCATAGACCGTTTTCTCACTCACCATCAGTTCTTCGGCAATTTGCATGACTGACATCCCCTCATTTAAACAGCTCATGATGCGGATTTGCTGTGGCGACAGTTTGGTAAGCTGGCAATCACAACATGATCCGGTTGAGTGCCGATAATTTGTCTGCTGCAGCCGGTGCCAGGCGGTATGCATTGCTGTACGTAACTGCGTCACGGAATGTCGGCGAGAGAGAAAGATAATATCCTGAAAGCAAGAGGGTAGCGCTGAGACACGCATGTCATCATCAACAATACCAATCACAATGCTTTTTTTTCGACTCCGCAGTTCAGGGCGGCAAATAAAACATTCTCCTGGGCATAATGCCAGCACAATAACGTCCGCTACCTTCACGCTTTCTGAGGTAAAGTTAAAACTGAAATTCACTTTAGTGTTGTGCTGACAAAAAAAATCATTAAAAAAAAAGGTCAGTCCACGCCTAAAGAGGGTATCCCACTCTTTTATTACAATGTTAACCATTTACTATACCGAAACATAATTATTAAGCGCAGCTGCATTGGGGGAATAATAGACGCAGCTTTTTTACCCTGTTAGCTTCCTGAAGGGGAAGACGACTCAGGCGCCTATGACCCGCTATAGCCAGCGACCCGTCAGTTGTATTGCATTGTCAAAACGACAACGGCATGAATGGAACCTGGTGTTGGCCTTCCCGCCACTGAGGTCACCATGGCGCTCATCGGAATCGTCGCCGTTCTGTCTGCGGCAATATTTTGCGTGATGCTGGATCCGCTGCCCATCAACAAACCTGTAGTAGCATCAGACATCGCAATGGCCACACGGGTTGCAGTGCCACTGTTTTGGTAATAATTCATGCCCGCTTCCGGGTCAGGCGTTCCGCTAAAACGGGTTGTCACGCTTAGCGTACCCGGCGGACAGCGGGAAAACAGGAGATTAAAGGTAACCGGATCGGAAGATGACCCGGGGGTGAACATGTTTGTTGCCTGAATATTACCAAGATCAACATTCATATTTTCACTCCCCCCGTTAAAGACGCAGGGCGCTGCGATAATACGACCTGTGACTTTGATATCGACGTTGTCTGCCGACAACGCAGGCAATACTATTGCGCATGCCATCAGCAACACGAGTTTATTCATTTTCATTTAACAGTCCTTATTGATAGGTAAGACTCAGCGTTGCGGAGGCATTGGCGATGCCGGTGGTTACCGTTGTATTGGTCTGATAGTAGCGTGCGGTTAACGGAAACATCTCCTGGCCGCCATTGGTTCTCTTCAGAACAAGATTATTGCCAAGGATGAGAGGAGTATTGTTATAAACCAGCTGCACGCCAACCCCCTGTGCGACGCCTGCGCTTCCCTGACCGGTTAACGCCAGCACGGTATTATCGCTGACGTCTGGATTTTGTGCCCCGGAGAGCATGACGTTAATATTGGCTCCGGCATCACAGTCCAGAATGAGATTCTGCGTTTTCTGCGCATTAGCGGGGGTTGATCCCACCGCAGAACCAAACTCGCTGACCAAAACGTCCCCCAGTTCAAATACCATATTCGACGTTGTCACCGCGCATGCCACCTGGGTAATAGATCCGGCCCCCGCATTGACGGGGATCTCAGGAGCTTGTTCTCCGCCGAGATATTGCATCGTAAAGGCGACAAACGATGCCAGTTGCCCCGTTACTGAGCCAGATGTAATATCACCAATCTTCCAGAATTGTATAACCGGCTGATAATCATGAATAACCAGCTCGCCTGGGTTTGAAGACCAACTGGACATTGAAGCGTTACCGCGGTCAATATAATCGGTGCCGCTAAATGTCGACGCGCCTGCTTTGGAGTTCATGTAAAAGCCAAAAGAAATACCCACCCCAGGCACATTGGTTTGATAAACGCGCCGCGCGCCGTACGTCGCGACATAGGGTAAAATAGCGCTTTTCATTCCTGAGCTAGACCCTTCATTGCCGGTTGTGACGCAGGTATAAGCATGTGCTAAGGAGCCATATATCTCATTGCTTATCGCCTGGCCAACGGGAACATCGCGCTGAACGATAATATTGCCATAATCCACGGTATAGGGAGAGCCGATGTAAGTATAATCACAACAGAAGCCACTCAATGGAAACAACACAGCCAGCATTAATAATGCAGATCGGAAAAGTCGCATACCTATGCACCTGATATAAAAATTCATTTCAACGTTATCGGCAAACAGCATTATCGATAATCACATCGTTATTCAGCTTCGTCATGTTTATCGAGTAATGAACCCTGCAGGTGTTCACGGATTGATTTCCCCATTTCACGGTCAGGTTTACCTCGGGATCGAGACCCGTCAAATAGACCTGTCCGCTATCACCCACGATAAAACTGTTATGATCTGTTCCATCAACGCTGGCCATTGCGCCAAACGGCACTAACTGGCCGTTTCGCTGGCTCAAGGTCATCAACATGCGAACGCCTACGCTTGCCCGATAGTTCGCCCTGACAATCGCGCCACGCGTAGGAACCACGGTTTTGACCGTTTGCTCTAAATCAACATTAGCCGGTAATGTTTCAGTGATTAATGACACATCATTTTTGCGATAAGGCATTAAGTTAGAGGCAACCGTATATCCGCGATAATCGGTTGTCGCTCCGGTCATATTCTGGATGCCTACGCCGGCAGCCCCGGGGGCGGCAATCAGCACGTTGGTTTCACCCAGGGGCTGAGAAAACGTCACGCCATTGGCATGCGCAACCACGCCCCCCTGAATCCCATAATTCAGACGATCGGTATTTTTGTCATAGCTGTACCCGGCTGTGATTTCGCCATAGGTGCCGCGATAATCACCATTCATATTGCCGGTGTAGGCCGCATCGTGAGTGCCGAAACCCTGTTGAATATTCCAGTTGAGCGCATTATTCGGCAAAGCAACGCCATTTAACCCAGCGCTGTGTGTCGTACCGTTATTCTTGCTGGTATTCATGCCATAGTTTGCCCATGTCTGCGGCAACAGTTTTTCCAGGGGAATGCTGATATTCAGCGCCAGCATCTGGTTTTTATCGTCGCTGTGGGCTGAGCTGTACGATCCCGCGCTCCCATTCTTACTCAGCGTCCAGGTCAGGCCATAACTGATACTGTGCCAGTAGTTGTTATACCCAACGCTCCATGATTCCATTGCCTTACCCGAATTCCAGTAATCTTCACGCGCGGCGTTCAGCATCAACGATCCCAGATGGTCTCCCAACCCCTGGCTCAACGTCAGCTCAGCACGGTTGCGGCGTCGGTCCTGAAGCGCCTGACTGTCACCGTAAGAATCCAGGACCTCTTGCATGCCATAGTAGCCGCTGGTCGAATAGCGGTAGCCGGCAATCGCGAAGTTGGTGCCCGTTGCGGCAAAATTTTTACTGTATCGAGCCCGCCATGATTGCCCCCTGGATTTCGGCATATTTTGCGGCGTGGACCAGCCCTGGGTGATATCGCTGGAGATTGCGCCAAAGTTACCCATGTTTTTACCGACGCCCGCGGCGAGGGACTGGTACTTACTCGACTCCTGTAATCCGCCGTAAAACGTAAAGCCATAGGGCAAACCGAGAATAACGCTCATCTGAGCAAAGGGCGTTTTGTCCACGCTGCCGTTGTAAGAACGATATTGGCCGCCCGTTAACGCATATTTTATTCGGCCTTCACGCTGTAATACGGGAAGGGAGGCAAATGGCACGCTAAAGTGCTGCTCACTGCCATCAGCCTCTTTAATAGTGACATCAAGATCGCCGGCGCCGCCGGTAGGATACATATCCGTGATTTCAAAAGCCCCCGGCGCCACAAAGCTCTGGTATATCTGATAGCCATTCTGGCGAATTATCACCTGGGCATTGGTCCGGGCGATACCACGCACCACTGGGGCATAGCCCTTAAGGGAGTCGGGCAGCATGTCATCATCGGAGGCAAGTTGTCCTCCCCGAAAAGGCATGCTGTCGAAGACATCTGCCGGGGCAGAGCTATCACCCAGCGTGAGCTGCGACTGTAACGGGATTATCGTACGCTGAGCATAGGTATAAACCGTCTTCCAGGCATCGTGACCCTGTGAATCGCGCGACCAGGTGGTGTAATTTCTTAACCGCCAGGGGCCAATATTCACGCCAGGACGCAGGTTGGCATACTGATTATCGCTGGTGCTGCTGTTGCTATTTTTTGCCCAGTTATTGGCCCCACTCAGACTGTAGTTGAGCAGGGCGGCGTTAATCCCTTGATCCCAGCGATCCGGCGACACCGCTCCGCGCGCTTGCGCTGATAGTGCCGCTTGCGGAATGCTCAATACCAGACGCTGCATGGCAAACTGGAAATCCGTACTGGCCTGAGGGATCGCGGACAGGTTCGCACAGGATGTTTCGCCTTTTAACGCGGGAAAAAGTCCAGTCTTCACTCCCCAGCTTTCTAATTGCTCAATGGATAAACAGGGGACTAATTTGTCATCACCGCCAGGCCCTTTCAGCAACACAAACCTGATATCGCGGGTATCAACTAACCGATCGTCCAGGACGATATCAACATGATAATCCCCGGGAGCTTGCGCGCCCGATTCAAAACCAGAAAGATCGACTTTTTCTGTCCCCGGATTATCCAGTTCAACCAGTTCTGGATTAAAAAAATCGCGACTATAGCTATTTTGCGTATTACTGAAGAGCGCGATGGTTATCAATAATGCCAACCGTGGAGAACGTGCTTTTATATAATCCATTGCCATCATCATAAATCCCACTCAGTGTCTTTTCGCTGGTCTACAGACTGGCTTTGTGTTCTGCCCCGGGACTGCCATAATCATTGATAATTTTGAATGTCACTGGCCCGCCCGTTACGCCGGAGGGTAAATCAAACGTCGCTGTGCTACCGGGTAATACATAACTGACATCGGGTAATTTTTTACCTGATAGTGAAATTTCGTTAAAATTCATGACATGCCGAGTCGGATTGTTTACCTGTATCTTATTACCGACGCGTTGCCAGCGTAATTTATCGACCTGCTCTTCAGGGGATGCGCCTTTCATCGCCGCCGGACGGTAGATGAGCTTGATTCTGGTTTTAATGGCAATTTGCAACGTATTGTCAACTTTAGCTGCAGAGGGTATGGCTTTTATATTAAGCCAAAATAAGCTCTCTTTATCCTGAGGTAATGCTCCGGTGGCAACAATGCGCTCGACGTTTTGTTGGCCATTATTCAGTCGATATAACGGTGGCGTAATGATGAAAGGCGCCTTTTCGGCACCGCCATCCGGCGTTTCGATCCAGGACTGGATCAGGTAGGGGGTTTTATCAGGATTATTTATGCCAATTGAGGCTTCTTTTTTATTACCATCAAAAATGACCCGCGTACCACCAATAACGACACCGGCCTGAGCAGCGGATAAGCCAATACTCAATATCGTGGTGGTAAGCAAGATACTGCGAAGAACATTCATTTTAGACCTCTGAAACATGGGGCCGTATCGACCCCATCAGCTTTTCTGGACAGAAAATCAGTTATATACAATGGAGAAGTTAGCAACAGAGTTGGCCGTACCCGGCGTTACTGATGCCGTGGTGGAGATATATTGCGCGTAGAATTTCAGCGTATTGTCCTGGGTGCTGCTAAGGGTGTAGTTATAGCTGTTCTCACCGTGTAAAGGCAGGTCGACTTTATCGGCGGTCATCAGGTTAATCGCCACCCCTGACGCCGCACTGGAGGTTGAGGTATCAATAGCCAGCAGGTTAGGGTTGGTCAGATCGGGGGTGCCATCAAAGCGTACTTTTGTCGAAGTCACTGTGGTTGGGCAGTTTTTAAGCACGATATTAAAATCCTTTGCAGCCGCTTTTGCGCCACTGTTCGGAAATTCAGTTTTATAAAAGTTACCGAGATTGACCTGCTGGTTTTGCGATGCCACATCGACTTCACAGGCAGTATCAAGAATATTGCCGACGAAATTCACGGTGCCAGCGGCAGCAAAAGCGTGAGACATAGACAGCGCTGCAGTTGCGGTCAAGGCAACTAAAACAAGACTCTTTTTCATTACGTTGTTTCCTTATTAACTTGGTTTGCCACTTATATTCAGGCAATAGGGTGCCGATGAGCGTTACACTCTTTTTGTACCAGCGCCTTATTTATTACTGTGCAGCATGGCAGCCATAATTAATTACGGTAAGATCATGAACTGTTCTGCTGGCTGGCTAAAATTTATCTAATCACTTTCTTAAACTCAAATGATTTGTGGGTCTATAAGTAGACTCTCACTTAACGAATAAGTAACATTCCTTTTATTAGTGTGTTTATTAAGGCCCAGTCTATTTTTAGACTCAAAGGTCATGAGGCACAAAATCAATTACTTAGAGTACATCTTTAGCACGGTCTACTTTTGGACCCTAAACCAATATTTCGCGGTTTCTTCATTTTTAAGATAATTCGTCGGGTCGATCAATAAAGCGATCACCGTAGAGGAATTGAGGCAGCATATGAACACGCGCTTAACCACCCCGGAAAACCAGGACAAATCAATTGCCCTGGAATTAAAACCATTTCGGCACATCGAGACTCTGATAAATCATGTGTTGCCAGCAGCAGAAAGAGTAGTGATCGGCAGAGGTGAGGTCGTGCATTATTATAAAGATGGTATCCGGCAATGTTTTTTACTATTGCAAGGTAGCGTCGCGCTGCACCGTCGCGGCGATGGCATTGTTTTAAATTCTGAATCATCACCCTTTATTCTGGGCGTCAGTAGTCAGTTTTCCTCAGAGCATCTCTATGTGAGAGCACTGGAGACGTCAGAGATCGCCCGGGTGTCACTGGATTGTTTTAATCACATCGTGGCGCAACTGGATCTATGGGAGCATTTTTCGAAACTCCTGATTTACACGGCCTCCCGGGTGTATGAGCATTGCGCACAAATCTCGCAGATGTCGGCCTATGACATCATCCGCTTTCAGCTTGTTGAACTGATGCAAGAGCCGGATGCGATACGGCAACAAATTACGGCTGCAGCCTATATTAAGAGCCGAACCTATCTTTCACGGAGCGGGATTATGCGAATTCTGGCAGAGCTGCGAACCGGGAACTACATCACCATGGAACGGGGTATACTTCTTGATATCAACCATTTGCCTCGAAAATACTGACGATGAGGATACCCGCAACAGGAAGCCAGGCTATAATCAGACAGGTCAATCTAAAGGTTATCGGTTATGTCCTCTTCAGCAAAACCTCACAGAGGTTCACCCTACGCGCAAGAGTTGATAATGCATATACAGCCGTATTGCACGCCACGTAAAACCGAAAGGGGGGAGCAACTGGATTTCAAGGTGAATGGCCAGGGGATGTGTTACCTCATCCTTGAGGGAACCGTAGCGGTTTATCGCCGAAACGATAATATGATGCTGTCCACTGCGCGCAGTCCCGCCGTGTTTGGTCTTGCCAATCTGACGGATATTTACTTCGATGATTACATTAAAACTATCAACTCCTGCGTGATTGGCGAGATCTCCACCGCTCGTGTTCATGACATCATTAAAGAAAAGTCGTTATGGGGACTGCTCTCAAAGCAACTGATGTTTGTGTATGGCCGACTTTACAACAATGTGATGCCGCAGGGCGCACCGACGGCGTACGAGATGATCCGCCAGCAGTTGCTCAATTTAATCGAAGAAGATGAGAGTTATCGCGCCGCAGTCACAGCGGAACTCTACATCCGTGAGAAAACCCATCTTTCTCGCAGCGGCGTCATGCGCATTCTTGCAGATTTAAAAACGGGTGGTTTTATCGAAATGGAAGAGGGAAGACTCATTAAAATCCATAAGCTTCCCGCCAGGTACTAAATTCAGACACCGTCAGACAAAAAAACGCCCTCATCTCCATTTAGCGACCACACCAGGGTCAATGATAATTTTTAATGCCCAGGGCAGGGCGCGCCATGTTCTACCCAGTGGTGCAACGATCGGGCGGGATCGTCCGCTTAGCCAGTTTTTTTTGCAAAATGATGATAATAATTGGGGATCCTGATGCGGAAATTGCACATAGCGCCAGCAACGTATCCATATTCTGGAGCGCCATGCGATGGTCAGGTAACAGAAAAGCGGACAGGAAAAATGCGGCAGTCGTCATCAGATACATCATGGACGTCTGTAATGAAGAGAATCCCGCTCGTTGGTTGTTATCAGGAAACTGAATCGTAACCGCCGAAGATGAAACCAGACGACTGTAAGCTGCCCCGAGAAATAACGTCATAAACAGCGCCGGATGCGGATAGCCCAGGAGGGGTATCCGCAAGCTCAGAATAAAAACGAGGGTTGACCCGGTCGCCAAACTCAAGGCAGAAAAACGAGAGGTTAATGCCCCTGTCATTCTTGTTGACAGATACCCCGCCAGTCCCCCGCCGAAGAACAGCCAGGGCAGCAGGCTTTCAGAAGCCCCCAACAGCTGCGTCATTAACGGCGCCAGAACAGGAATGATCAGCATTGGACTAAACTGTACCAGCGCATTACCGGAAGCAAACAGTAAAGTATCAACATCGAGGGGTAGCGCGTGAGACGTGTCGAAAGTGACTGGGTCCTGAGGGATGACAGTGACGATCAATGGCAATGCCAACAAACAGAGCGTGCTGATTAACCACAACGCGACATGCCAACCGTAATGAGTACACAAAAATAATATAGCGGGCATCCCCACAACGCTTACCAGCGAAAATGACGCAATCACCGTCGCCAACATTTTTCCGCGCAAGTCAGCCGGCGTGTGGTTTATCAAAATACCGATCCCCACCCCCATTGTCGTCCCTCCAACCAGCCCTGCGAAGAATCGCAAGGTAAGAAGAAGAGGAAAACGGGTTATGAATGTTGTCAACAGTGTCGCCATGGCTAGCAGCACCATATTAGCGATAAGAAAACGCTTCTTATTGCAACGGTCAACCCAGTAAAAGGCGATAATTCCCGACAGGACGGCTCCAGAGGTGTACATACCGGATACATAGCCTGAGAAGGAGACGGGAACAGCGAAATCCGCGGCCATAAATGTAAAAACAGGACTGAACATCATATATTCCAGCGCATTAGTAAACTGCACAAAAGCGATGACCAGCGCTATCCGTATCAGCGCCTTTTGATTAAATGTTGTGGTGACCCGTGGCATAGCAAGCGACCTGTTGATGAAAGATAACCTAGCTTAACTGCTATCAAACTTATCGATTAGATGGTAAAAATGGCACTCATTATTATCATATGTGGGATAGTTGATGCGGCCAGTTCTTGATTTTAATGCGCTGAAAGTCTTCATCGCTGTAGTTGAAAGAGACAGTTTTGTGGGGGCTTCGAAAGCCCTTGAAATGCCGGCATCAAATGTGAGCCGTTGCATTGCTCAGCTAGAAGATAAACTGAATCTTCAGCTTATTGAACGCAGTACCCGACATATGAAACTCACTCAGGCGGGGCATCTACTCTATTCCCGGGCGAAGCCATTACTGGAAGCGCTTGAGCAAACTGAAACCGAATTAACGTTGCGGCAAATGCAATTCAAGGGGCCACTACGTATCTGTATTCCCAATGAAATCGGTCCTGCACTGCTGGGCGCTATTGTTGCCGATTTCGCCTGTCAGCATCCGGACCTGGAGATAAGTTGCGTCACCAATTTGTCTGGTTATGAATCCCTGCGCGATGATCTGGATCTCGCTGTCATTGTGAGTCGTGGTCAGATGGATGACAGTGACTACATAGCCCGTCATCTGGTGACCATCCCTTGCACCATCGTTGCGGCCCCCTCCGTTATCCAGCGTTATGGCACGCCTTCTCGTATACAGCAATTTGAAGAATTGCCCTGTATTACAACGGTAAATGCGCTTAAAGGCGCTCCCTGGCAGTTTGTGAATAAAAAGGGCGGATTCGAGACGATTAAAGTGAACGGTCGTTATCGGGTCAACAGCGGGGAGATGGCAGGGCGAGCGGCCATCTCAGGCGTCGGTTATGCCATCCTGTCGAAACAAGCCTGCCAGCCCTATATTGACGATGGCCGGTTAATCGAAATTGAATTTGAACAATCGGCGGCCCCCTTGCAATTGTTCGCCCTGTATTCCGATCGGCGTTATTTGCCGGCAAAAACAAGAGCGCTTATTGATTTCATGTATCAGAGATTGAGTCATGAATAAGAGGCCATCATCAGCGCACCTGGATGCGCTGTCCCGTTCAGCCGGCGCTCTTGCCGCTCATCACCTCGACTCAAGCACCATTGAATCACTCCTCGCCGATCGCCTAAAAGCGTCTGTTAAAGCTTATCTTTTTAGCCATTGCCCTGGCGATGGCCGGGGCGCTTTCTACGGGCAAGCTCAGGCCTTCAAGTCCAGAACGACATGGCTGAATGTTTGATAGGTTTTTTCATCTGGCGCAGGCGGAATTTTGGCGACTTTCAGCGCGGACATCACCTGCGCGCAGAATGGCCGATCGCCGTTCTCGACCGCCGGATCCTGCACCGTGCCGTCACGCTGCAGGGTAAAGCGCACCGAGCATTTTTGCCCTTGCCAGGAGTCCGGCTGGTCTATGTTAGCGAAGATAGCCGCCTGGATCCGCGCCAGATAGCGTGAGGCTTTGGCCTGCGGTGACGTATCTGCACCCGTTTGATAATCGCGAAGTATCTTATCCACTTCTGCCGATATTTGAGCGTCTTCGGCGCTGTCCGGCGCAGAAGCATGACCCGAACAGGCGGAAAGGAGTAAAGAGAGGGTGCAAACGAGCACGGCGTTAATTTTCGCGGACATGGTAAGCCTCCTTGCTGGTGGTGAAACATTTCGTGTACGAGGCGGTTATCCTCTGTTATTCCGCGAGATTATTCAAACGCTGAATGCATAGTGCTCGCTTTAAGTGACACCGTCACATATCTTTGGCTTTCGTCGCGGACGGTTAGGCCATCCAGTCGCGAATCAGGTCACCGTATAGCCGTTCTGCCTCCGCCAGCCGGCTGAGCAGGCAGTACTCGTCGGTTTGATGAGCCATCGACGGCTCCCCGGGGCCGAGAATAATACAGGGCGGGTTGCCCAGGGCAGGCAGCAGCAGCGAGGCGTCGGTAAAGTAGGGCACCACGCGCGGTGTAATCGGCTCAGCGTGCAGCGGCTGACAGCGTTGGTAAACCTGCTTAATCCATGCATGATCCTCCCGGCTCAGGACCGCAGGCAGGTCGACCAGCGTGGTGACCGTAACGCTTTCGCCCAGCAGCGTCGTCAAGCGCTCCCGGATAGCGGCGTGCTGTAAATTGGGCGCGCTGCGGATATCGACATCAAAACGCGTGCGGTCCGGTACGGAATTAATATTGAGTCCGCCCTCTATGCGTCCGACGTTGAGGGTGGGTTGCTTCATCAGCGGATGCGGCGCGCCCGGCGAAAAATGCTGGATCTTACCCAGCGCATCCGCCGCAAGATAGATAGCATTGATCCCCAGCTCCGGCATCGCGCCGTGGGCGGTTTTTCCCCGCGTTTCGCAGCGTAGCCAGAGGGCGCCTTTATGACCGATAACCGGGTAGTTGGCGGTGGGCTCACCGACGATCAGCGCGCCCACCTCTGGCAACGTCTCGGAGGCGATCAGCGCCCGCGCGCCGTCGCAGCCGGTCTCTTCTCCGCCGGTGATCAGCAATAGTGCGCCGCGCCCGGCGCGAATCGTTTGCCGCTGATGAACGCAGGCGACGGCAAATGCCGCTATCGCCGCTTTCATATCGCTCGACCCGCGTCCATAAAGACGCCCGTCTTCCATCTGCGCACCGAAAGGATCGTACTGCCAGCGGGCATTTCCCAGCGGGACGGTATCCAGATGTCCGGTAAAAGCCAGCGGTTTACCGCTCTTCGACCCGGGCAGCCTGGCGATAAGATTGCAGCGTCCCTCGCCGAATGACGACAGCGACACCTCAAAACCGCTATCGGCAAGCCAGTCGGCGAAGAACCGCATGCAGTCGGCTTCGCTGCCCGGCGGGTTGATGGTGTTAAAGCCCAGCAGTTGCCGGGCGAGCTCAAGGGTAGCGGTCATCAGCGGCGTTCCGTCAGCCAGTCGAGGCAGTTAATCCACAGCTGGCGATAGCCGGGCCATTTGGCAAACTCTTCCGGCAGCCAGTGCGCCGACATGTCGCTGGTCCACACCAGCGAGCGCCCCCGCTGATATTCGCGAATGGCCAGCAGAGGATGATCGGTACCGGCCACGGTCGCCAGCAGTTTACCTTCCGGATGCATTTCAACCTCGTTATAGCCCAGCAACCACGGCCATTCGCCCGGAATATCGTTAAACAGGGGGTGAGATCCCGCCACTTCAGCAAAGCAGCCTTCCGGGGTTTCAATGCGATCGTCCCAGGCCAGGCAGCGAACCGGCAGCACTTTCTCCACCGCGGTATTACGGTAGCGCGCGCCGCCGTTGATCCCCTGGAAGCTATAATAGCCGCCGATCATCATCAGCGCCCCCCCGCCGGCCACGTAATCATGCAGGAGCGTTAGACGGTTGGCGGTGCGGCGGCTCTTCAGCCAGGTGTCCGGATGCAGCAGCAGCGTATTGGCGCCGATATCCGAAAGGATGATCGCATCCCAGTGTTCCAGCGCTTCCAGCGTCAGCGGAAAGTCTGTCGCCGCCGCGTGGGCGGGCATATAGGTAATGGCATAGGGACTGTCGGCGAGCGCGGCCAGAAAATCCGTTGCGCCGGTGTGCCAGGTGGCGGTGGCAAACTGGTCGAAGCCTTTAACGTGCGTTGAGGTGCTGGTCCAGGACTCACCGACCAGTAAGATTTTTTTCTGCATGATGACGTTTCCTTTTATCCGCCAAAGACCCGCTGGGGGTTTCCAATCATTAAGGTTTCAAGCTGTTCGCCGCTGACGCCGTGGCGCCGCAGACGCGGAACAAAATGCTTGAGTATGTAGCCGTAACCGTGGCCGCCGTAGCGGGTGAGCATGGTTTTCAGGAAGACATCCTGCGACAACAGAATGTGCTGGATATAGCCGTCGTCAATTAACTCGCGGATCGCGCGGGCGTTCTCCTCGTCGGAGGGCGACTGCGCTGACTCGTCGGCGTAGTAATAGCTCATGCCAATCATGTCGTATTCGAGGAATGCTCCGCGCTGGGCCAGTTCGCGCTGGTAGCGCTTATCGGCAAAGCTGGGGTTCATATGGCACAGCACGGTATGGCGTAAATCGGCACCTTCCAGCTCGAGAATATCCAGCACCCGATGACCCAGCCGTTCCCAGCCCGGCAGATGGACCTCGATCGGCACGCCGGTCGCGGCGCTGGCCCGACCCGCAGCGCGCAGGGATTTCTCCTCATCCGGCGTAAAACGGCTGGAGATACCGATTTCGCCGATAAGCCCGGCGAGTACCTCCGGTTTCTCCTCCGCGCCGCCAAGATCGTAAATCAGCCGTTCGGTCAGCTGTTCAACGCTGCTGGTCCTTACCCACTCGGGGTGAGAAGGCTCCAGATAGAGGCCGGTACCCATAATAATGTTCAGACCGGTCAGACGCGCGATGCGCGCCAGCGCTTTCGGATCGCGGCCAATACCGATATTGGTCGGGTCGACCACGGTTTCGCCGCCAAGGGCGCGATATTTAGTGAGTTCCTCAATCGCAACGTCGACATCAAACAGCTGACAGTTATCGCGGCTCATCAACGGATTCAGTGACAGTTCGCCAAGGTTTTCCATTTTCACCGGCATTTCGGCAAGATGGCGATCGCTACAGCAGCAGGGCGGCACCCATTTGCCGGAGGCATCCAGCAGAATATGCTCATGCATCAGGGTGACGCCCATTTCGTTAATCGGCAGCGGGCCAAGCACTGTCATCACGTAACCGCTGCTGACGCCAACCGGCAACGGTGAGGGATGACGAAAAATTGATCCGTTCATCAGCTATCCTTTTGCCGCGGAGCGCGTGGGGTTGAGAATGCGGGTGTTCAGCCAGATAGCCAGCAGGATAATGGTGCCGGTAGCTATCTGGGTGTAAAACGGCGAAATATGCGACAAGATCAGCCCGTTCTGAATGACCGCAATCGACAGCGCGCCCAGCAGCGTGCCGATAATGGTACCGAAGCCGCCAAACAGGCTGGTACTGCCGAGCACCACGGCGGCAATAACCTGCAGTTCAAAGCCTTCACCCTGGTTGGAGGAGCCGCTGCCGAGGCGAGCGGTAATGATCATTCCCGCCAGCGCGGCGGCCATACCGCTGAGGATATAGACCTTCATCGTGACGGCTTTGGTGTTAATCCCGCTGCGTCGCGCGCCTTCGGCGTTGGCGCCGATAGCGGTCACGTAGCGACCAAAACGCATGTGATTAAGAACGATATGCCCGATCACCAGAATCAGAATGCCGAGCAGCGCGGGCATGGGGATACCGACTACCCACGCGCGTCCGATAAAGGTAAACAGGCTGTCAGCCGGAACCGGAATCGAATAACCCTGAGTGATCAGCAGCGCGATGCCGCGAACCACAGCCAGAGTGGCGAGGGTGACGATAAACGCCGGAATCCCTTCATAGGCAATAAAGAAGCCGTTGATGGCGCCAACGACGCCGCCGAGCAGCAGGCCGCCGAGCAGTACCACCGGCCACGGCAGCCCCCAGCTATTCAGGGCGATAGCGGAGAGTGCGCCGACCAGCGCCAGGGTAGAGCCCACCGACAGATCGATACCGCCGGTGGTAATCACCAGGGTCATCGCCGTCGCGACGATCAGCAGCGGGGCGCTCTGACGGATGATATTCAGCCAGTTGGTGCCGGTGAGAAAGTTGCTGGTGATCAGCGAAAACACCACGCAGCAGAAGACGAAAAAGAGCGCGATGCTGACCACGCCCGAGTGGTTATGCAGCAGGCGGCGCGGCAGCGAATGCTGGATCATGCGGGAGCTGCTTAAGTTCATGATACTCATCCTGTTACCTCAATGTGCAGCCGCAGAGCGGGCGGTGAATTTTTCGCCCACAATCAGGTTAACGATATCGTTCAGGCTGGTGTCGGACACCCGCCTGTCAGCGACATTGGTACCTTCATACATCACCATGATCCGGTCACACACCAGGAACAGGTCCTGCAGGCGGTGGGTAATCAGAATCACGCTCACCCCGCGAGCGGAAACGCGGCGAATGAGTTCCAGAACCGCTTCGACCTCCGCGACGGCCAGCGCGGCGGTGGGTTCATCCATAATCAGGACTTTCGGGTCAAAGGCCGCCGCGCGGGCGATGGCAATAGCCTGGCGCTGGCCGCCGGAGAGATTTCGCACCAGCAGGCGGGTATCCGGAATAGAGATCCCCAGCCCTTTAAGCATCTCTCTGGCATCGGCGTGCATTTTGGCCTCGTCGAGAAAGGGAATACCGAGGACCGATTTCATCGGCTCACGGCCCATAAACAGATTGCCCGCGACGTCGACCGTGTCGCAGAGCGACAGATCCTGATAGACCATCTCGATATGGCAGCGGCGCGAATCGGCCGGATTGGTAAACTGCTGCTGTTCACCGTCGATACGAATCGTGCCGCTGGAGGGGATCACCGCGCCAGAGAGCACTTTGGTGAGGGTGGATTTCCCCGCGCCGTTATCGCCCACTAAACCCAGCACTTCGCCCGGGGCCAATTCGAGGTTAACGCCGCGCAATGAACGTATCGACCCGTAGGTCTTGGTGATATTGATCATCTCCACCCTTGGCGGGGTAGTTTGTGGCTGCTGCATCTGATAACTCCCATCGCTATTGCCGGGAAAATGTTCGCCATCCTGCGGGAGAGACTCTATCCGACACGGTTTACAATCTAGTAAACCGGTTTACCTGCGGAACAGAGCCCTCGCCAGTACAGTCAGGACAAACGCTATGTAAGATATTTGTTCGCCAGTAAGAACATTGCAGCATCCGTGCCAGGGCAGGAACAACACAGCAGCCCTGTAACTTAACCTTATGTATTCAATAGGTTTTATTGATTACGATCCGGTAAACCGGTTTACTGATTATAGTGAATAAATTGTTAATTGATCGTTTTTTGCGCCAAAACCGGGCGCTTTTGCGTCATTATGGGACATGCTTAACAGATCTTGATCGAGTCGCGACCAATCCATTCAACCGGCAGGCGGGTTTCCGCAGGGATATCCGGATCGTCGTTTAGCAGGCGCATCATGATGTGCACCGCGGTGCGCCCCAGTTCCCGGGCGGGCTGGCGGATAGTGGAGATCCGCGGCTGGGTAAAATCGGCATAATTGGCGTCATCGAAGCCGACTAGCGAAAGCGCCTCCGGCGCCTGGAGCCCGCTGGCGCGTAGACCGTCAAGCAGACCGAGCACCAGATAGTCGCTGGCCGCGAAGACGGCGGTAGGGCGAACCGGTTGGCTGAAGAGGTGCCGCAGCGCCTGCTGGCCAAACTCGCGCTGATAGTCGCCGTACATCACCCATTCGGGCGGCCAGCTCAGGCCGGCTTGCTCCATCGCGGTGCAAAAACCCTGATAGCGCTCACGGACGCTCATCAGTTTGTCCGGGCCGCCGACGAAAGCGATATGACGATGCCCGGCGGCGATCAGTTTTTCGGTGGCGATGCGCCCGCCCTGGACGTTATCGGCAAATACTTTTGGAACCTGACTCCCGGGAATATCTTCATCCAGCAGGACAATGCGTTCGTGACGCTGGATCTCCTTGCGCAGCAGGCCGTTATCGGGGCGGTTGGTGGTGAACAGCAGACCGTCTACCTGGCAGGTATCCAGCCAGCGGATGAACTGGCACTCTTTTTCCGGGTTGTTGCGGGTGATACACAACACCAGGCTGTAGCCGCTGGCAGAAGCGGCCTCTTCGGCAGCGTCGGCCAGCTCGGCAAAGAAGGGGTTGGTAATGTCGGGGAGCACCAGGCCGAGCGTCTCGCTGCCGCCTTTACTCAGACGGCGCGCCAGGCTATTGCCGCGATAGTCCAGTTCGCGAATGGCGGTTTCGATACGGTCGATGGTGTCCTGCGGCAGCACAATACTGTTGTTCATATAGCGCGACAGGGTCGCTTTCGACAGCCCCGCCAGCTTTGCCACATCAGATAACAATACGCGTTTTATACTCATTTCCTGCGCCATCTCTGCCAGAATCGGCTATCTGTAACATAGTTAAGCGCGGTGGATACAGCAATTTCTCTGTGCGTAATAACCGAAAATAAATGCTTGACAAATTTTAATCAGCAGAGAATTGTATAGGCAGTTTACCGCATCATCCGGGAAGTCATTCCCAAACCCGTTTAAGTCATTCCAGTCGCGCACCGACACGGACCGGTTGCCGGGATGACATTAAGCAGGTATCCGCCGAACGATCGATGATTGTTCTGGCCATATAGACGATATTTGCCCGCCAAAAAAACAATCCTTCTGCGTTCGCATGCGGCGCGGAACTCTGCTGGCTATCAACTATTCCCGACGAGGATACTGATGATGTTATTTCACACCGGAAAACTGCGTTTACTTGCTGTCGCCACGACGATGCTGGCATCGATAAGTTTTATTTCTGCCGCCAGCGCTGCCGGTCCGACTTATGCGCTGGTGCAAATCAATCAGCAGGCGCTGTTCTTTAATTTGATGAATAAAGGCGCGCAGGATGCGGCTAAGGCCAGCGGCAAGGATTTAGTTATTTTCAATTCTAACGATAATCCCGTGGCGCAAAACGACGCGATAGAAAACTATATTCAGCAAGGCGTTAAAGGCATTCTGGTCGCCGCTATCGACGTTAACGGAATTATGCCAGCGGTAAAAGAAGCCGCCGCCGCTAACATTCCGGTGATTGCGATTGATGCCGTATTACCTGCCGGACCACAGGCGGCCCAGGTCGGCGTGGACAATATTGAAGGCGGCAGAATTATTGGTAAATATTTTGTGGACTACGTGCAGAAAGAGATGGGTGGCAAGGCGAGGGTGGGGATTGTCGGCGCGCTGAATTCGGCCATCCAGAACCAGCGGCAAAAAGGGTTCGAAGAGACGCTGAAAAGCAATCCGAACATTACCATCGCTAACGTGGTCGACGGGCAGAACGTGCAGGATAAAGCGATGACCGCGGCGGAAAACCTGATCACCGGCAACCCGGATCTGACAGCAATCTATGCCACTGGCGAACCCGCGCTGCTCGGCGCTATCGCCGCCGTAGAAAACCAGGGGCGGCAGAAGGATATTAAAGTGTTTGGCTGGGATCTGACGGCGAAGGCGATTTCCGGTATTGACGGCGGCTACGTAACCGCCGTCCTGCAGCAGGATCCGGAAAAGATGGGCGCCGAAGCCCTGAATGCGCTGAACAGCATCACGTCGGGAAAAACCGTGCCGAAAACCATTCTGGTTCCGGCGACGGTGGTAACCAAAGCGAACGTCGATGCTTACCGTCCGCTGTTTAAGTAGGTCAACGCGCGCCGTCCTGGGTTAACAGGGCGGCGAGCTCATGGCTACCGGGAAACGCGCTGAGCGTTCCCCGGCGGCTAACAGTTATGGCGGCAGCGCGGCTGGCGTGCGCCAGCGCCAGGTCATCCGGCGCGACGCCGCGCAGCAGGGCGGAGGCCAGCATGACGGCGAGGAACGTATCGCCTGCGCCGGTCGTATCGAGCGCCTCGGCGGGCACGGCGGGACAAAACTGGCGCTGTCCCGCCTGAACCAGCCAGGCGCCAGCGGCGCCCTGGGTTATCACTAAGGTTTTCACCCCATAGGGCTGAAGCAGCTCGGCCTCGGATTCATTGACTACCGCGATGTCGACGAGCGGCCACAGATGGCAAAAGTCAGGATTGACGGGCGAGGGGTTGAACACCGTGGTCATGCCGAGAGTTTTGGCGTACCGGAACAGCGCCCGCGTTTTATCGAGGGAGAAATTGCCCTGCTGCAGCAGAATATCGCCGGCGGCGGCATCCGCCATATGCGGAATAATATTCTCAAGGCTGAAGGCGTCGGCAGCCGCCGTCGTGGTAATGATGGCATTGTCGCCATCAGCGCTATTTAAAATAATCGAGGTGTCGCTATGTTGATTGAAAGGGGCGTCGGGAAGTAAGGTCAGTGGTTCATTTTTTATCTGCTGGCGGATCCAGGCGCCGTTGCTGTCATTTCCCGTGGCGGCAATTAAACGCGTCTCTATTCCACAGCGGGATAATATAATCGCCTGATTCGCGCCTTTACCGCCGATATCCTGCGAAACTTTAACGCCGTGAATGGAAGTGCCTTTTTTCGGTATATCCGGAATAGACCAGGTTTCATCGACGGCAATATTACCGGTAACGTAAACACGCATAGTGTTCCCTTAACAGGATGGATAAGATGGTTGCTATCTCAGCAGAAAAAACCAATGCAATACAAGCTATTTTTTCACGAAACAAAGCCGTTATTGGCGTTATTCATTGCGATCCTTTTCCTGGCGCGCCTAAATATCGAGGAAAATCAGTCTCCGATATTGTTGAGCGTGCGCTTCGCGATGCTGAAAATTATATTTCAGGCGGTGTTCATGGTCTGATTATTGAAAACCACGGCGATATTCCGTTTTCCAAACCTGAGGACATCGGCCATGAAACCTCCGCGCTGATGGCGGTCATTACCGAGAAAGTTCGTGAGCGGTTTGCGGTCCCGCTGGGTATTAACGTCCTGGCTAACGCGGCGATCCCGGCCATGGCCATCGCGCTGGCGGGCGGCGCCGATTTCGTCCGCGTCAACCAGTGGGCCAACGCCTATATCGCCAACGAAGGATTTATCGAAGGGGCGGCCGCAAAGGCGCTGCGCTACCGCAGTATGCTGCGCGCTGAGCATATTCGCGTTTTTGCCGATAGCCATGTCAAGCACGGTAGCCATGCCATTGTCGCCGATCGTTCGATTCAGGAGCTGACGCGCGATGTCGATTTCTTCGAGGCCGACGCGGTGATCGCCACCGGCCAGCGCACCGGCGATAGCGCCACAATGGCGGAAATTGACGAGATCCGCGCGGCGACGGCGCTACCGCTCCTGGTGGGCTCCGGGGTAACGCCGGCTAACGTGAGGCAGATCCTCGGGCGGACCCAGGGGGTCATTGTGGCCAGTACGATGAAGGTCGATGGCGTCTGGTGGAACGATGTTGAGCTGGCCCGGGTGAAGCATTTTATGTCGGTCGCTCAGGCCGCGCTGGAGGAAGCCTAATGGAAGCGTTTAGCGAACGCCTGCTGCGCGAACATCAACCGGCGTGGCAGGCGATGCAGCAGCACCCGTTTGTCACTGATATTGAACAGGATCGCCTGCCGACAGCGGTCTTCAACCGCTATCTGGTGTTTGAGGGCAACTTTGTCGCGACGGCCATCGCGATTGTTGCCCTCGGGGTCAGCAAAGCGCCGGGTATTCATCAGCAGCGCTGGCTGATTGGCGTGCTGAATTCCCTGGTTGATACGCAGATCGCGTGGTTTGAGCAGGTGTTGTCAGCGCGACAAATCGATCCCGCTGAGTACCCGGATGATTTGCCCGGTGTACGGCGCTTTCGCGACGGTATGCTGCGGACCGCCCGCGAGGGCAGCTATGAGCAGATCGTGACCCTGATGTTCGGTGCGGAATGGATGTACTATCGCTGGTGCAGACGGGCGAGCGAACATCGACAGAGCGATGCTGATATACGACGCTGGGTGGAAATGCACGCGGAGGACGAATTCTACCAGCAGGCGCTCTGGCTAAAGAACGAACTCGACCGTTGCGCCATGGCGCTGAGTGAAAAGGAAAAGCAGGCGCTGTCGGCGCTTTACGGTGAAGTACTGCAGTGGGAAATTGATTTCCATCACGCTGCATACGAGGAATAGCCGCGAGGTGACTCACAGGAGGCGCCGGAAGCGGCGTCTCCTGAAATCTTGCTCAGGTAGTCCGCGTCTTATCCGGGCATTGCCTCTCCAGCCATTGTACGACGAGGGGCCATCATTTCTCTGCATGGCAGGGGAGCTATGTCCGCTTCCATTTCGTGTCACCTTGCCGGAATACAGACTTTCCTGCCGTAGTGGGGCAAATATCCTGCACTTTGACGCTTATTGATTATACTTTGATGGTGGCTTGTGCTGCTTCAGGCAGTTGACGCGAGGGCGGGTAGCAAACCAGCCCCCTGACATTGGGTCAACAGGTCCGATGATGATGTGATCATGTAACAGTCGAGGAGGTATGGAAAGATGGGATTATTAAGTTTTGTGAAAGAAGCGGGCGAGAAAATATGGGACGCCGTCTCCGGCGACAGTAAAGAAGAGCGGGCCGATAAACTGAAAAAACATATCGATGGTCTTAATCTGCCTGGCGCCGAAAAGGTCAATATTGATGTTGCGGACGATGGCACCGCCACGGTCACTGGCGATGTTGCTTCGCAGGAGGATAAGGAAAAAATTCTGGTAGCGGTCGGGAATGTCACTGGCGTAGGTCAGGTCAGTGACGGCGTTAAGGTGACGCAAAGCGGGGCGGAAAGTCGTTTTTACACGGTCAAATCCGGTGACACCCTGAGCGCTATCTCCAAAGCGATGTATGGCTCTGCCAATGATTATCAACGTATTTTTGAAGCCAATAAACCGATGCTGACGCATCCCGATAAAATCTATCCGGGTCAAGTGCTGATTATCCCGGCGAAGTAGGCCGTTCATTCCACTCAGCAGTAGCATCAGTGATGGCAGGGGTACTTGCTTTATACCGTCGTCGGGAGCAGCTGCGGACATCAATTCCTCTCTCAACGGCAAAAGAGCCAGCAAGCTGGCTCTTGTTTCCCCGGGTTCAGGCGCTTACTGTGCGTCAGCCAGCGTCAGCCAGCGCCAGCCGGGCCTCTTCCTGCTCGGTAATTTTACGCTGTTGCTCAAGCTCCAGCGCGCCGCGATGAGAAAGATAGCAGAACAGGATGCAGCAGACGATCCCGCCCATCAGCAGATAGAACCCGCCGTGCCAGCCCATTTTATCGACCATCACGCCGAACAGGCTGGTGCCTAACGAGGCGCCAAAGATATAGCTCATAAATCCGCGCAGGCCCACGGCGGAGCCAACGGCAAAGCTGGGGACGATCTCCATGGTCTGGACCGAGGCCAGAAACTGCGGGACGTAAATCAGGCAGCCCACAATCGCCGCAAATACCGTGACCATCAGCAGTGATTCGCTTTTCCAGTAGCCGATCAAACAGATGAAAATCAGCGCCATGCAGATCATGGCTAACGGCATCCGGCGGCCTTTGAACAGCTTATCGGAAAGCCAGCCGGCCAGCAGGGTTGACGGAATCGCCGCCCATTCAAAAAACAGGAAGGCGACGCTCATCTGCTCTTTAGAAAAATGTTTCACCGTCAGCAGGTAGATTGGCAGCCAGCTGATCATGCCGAAACGCACCATATAGACAAACACATCCACAAGGGAGACATACCAGGCGTTTTTGTTACGCAGGACGTAGGTGCAGAAGATCTGGAATGCGCTCATGTTCTCCGGCGCTTTCTGGGCGTGTTTGGTCTTCAGCACCACTTTCTCTTCCGGCATCATCTCTTCCAGCGAAGGCAGGCCCTCCTCCCGCGGCGAACCTTTACCCAGCACCAGTACGCTGATGGCGAATACCACCGCCACGCAGGCCGGCACAATGTAGCTGGCGCTCTGCCAGTGCTCGGTACCGAGAATCGCAAACGCGGCGCCGACGATCGGGGCGACAATTCCGCCGCCGACGTTATGGGAAATATTCCAGAAAGCTCCTACGCGGCCACGCTCCCGGCGCGGAAACCAGTTCGCGATGGTAATGAAAGAGGGGCCGACCCCCATCCCCTGAAACAGGCCGTTCAGGACAACCAGCGCAGCAAAAACCCAGAATGCGGTGCTGAATCCTAACCCGATGTTGACGATGGCGCACAGTACGAGACCGCAGGCCATAAACACTTTCGGGCTGGCTTTATCCGCGAGGCTGCTCATCACGCCTTTACTGATCCCGTACGCGATGAGCATACAGCTGCTGAGCAAACCGATCTGCGTGGCGCTAAGATCTAACTGTTCTTTCAGATAGGGCGTGGATAAGGTGAAGTTATTGCGCACGATATAGTACGCCAGATATCCCAGAAATACGCTTAGCAGCGCCTGCATACGGTATCGACCATACTTTGCCTGAATTTTCTCAGCAGGAACTGTATTCGCCGACGGCCCTTTTTTTAATAATGATAACATGTCGTCACCTGTATTTTATATTGATGTGAACATCAGGAGCATTCGGCCTGAAGGGTGAAATAAGCGGCCGTAAAATACAAATCGTCGAAATGAGTCAAAACTGACTCAAACTAATGAATTGATGGGTTGATTTTGACTCATATTGAATGAGCGAGAGCCTGCGGAATTAATGTTGCGCTGATTTTATGTCCGGCTTGTGCGGACTCTAACAAATTACCCAATCATTATCTGGTAATCTTTAGCGATATTCCCGGGCGCCCGTTTGGCTATTTTTCCGCTCGCGGTGATTAATTCGCCAGCTGTCATAAACGGGTAAGTTTTGTCTCAACGTAATTTTTTCGGTATTTCAATATTTATGAACGGGATCACAAACATGTCTCTTCGTCGGGGCGGGATAGTGAGCAAAATGCTTGCGATGCTGCTGCTGACCGCCTGGCTGAGACCCTGTGCGGCGCAAAGCAATGAGCTGGTGATGGCGACGACATTTTCTCCCAGCGCCACCGTGTGGATTATCGATCGCTGGCAGAAAGAGCCGGGGTCAGTGACGATCAGGACGCTCAACCGCACCAGCGCCTCGCTGGAACAGCTGCTAGACACGGCAAATGCCGAAAATGTCGATCTGATCCTGACCTCGTCGCCGATGCTGCTGCAGCATCTTCAGGAGCATAAAAAGCTGGCACCGTTCAGCGGTGCGCCGGCAGTCAGCCAACAACTGGTGCCGGAATCCATTCGCTCCACCTCCGTGGCCGTAGCGATTTCCGGGTTCGGTTTGCTGATTAATCGCCCGGCGCTGATGACACGGCACCTGCCTGCGCCAGCGGACTGGGATGATCTGACCGATCCTCGCTATCAGGGGGCGCTGCTGATGAGCAGTCCGTCGCGTTCGGATACCAACCATCTGATGGTGGAGTCGCTGCTGCAACAAAAAGGCTGGATTAAGGGATGGGCAACGCTGTTGATGAGTGCGGGAAATCTCGTGACCATCTCATCCCGCAGTTTTGGGGTGGCGGATAAGATTAAAAGCGGCCTGGGCGTGGCCGGTCCGGTGATTGATAACTACGCCAATCTGCTGATGAACGATCCGCACCTGGCTTTTACCTATTTCCCGCAGTCGGCGGTTTCGCCGACCTATGTCGCGGTGCTTAAAAACAGCCAGCACGCCAGCGAGGCGCGGCGGTTTATTCGCTATCTGTTAAGCCCGGAGGGCCAGACGATCCTCGCCGATGCCAATACCGGGAAATACCCTGTAACGCCCCTGGCGACGGGCAATCCGCGGGCGGCGCAGCAGGCGGTGCTGATGAATCAACCGCCATTGAACTATCGGCTGATCCTCAAACGCCAGCGCCTGGTGCAACGGATGTTCGATACGGCGATCAGCTTTCGTCTTGCTCAGCTAAAAGATGCCTGGCGAGCGCTGCATAGCGCGGAGGCCCGTCTCAAGCGTCCGCTGCCCGAGATTCGCGCGTTGCTGACCCGTGTGCCGGTCGATCCGGCGAGCAGCGAGGATGAAGCCTGGCTGGCTCAGTTCGACAATAAGAGCTTCGCGGAACAGCAGATGATGGAGTGGCAGCTCTGGTTTCTCAACAATCAGCGGCAGGCGATTAATAAACTGGAAGAACTGAAATGATGGGCAGGTCCATACTGCAACGTCTGCGGCAAATCAGTATCAGTAGCAGCCTGCGCGGGGCTTTTCTGATGGGGGCGCTGCTGACGCTGATTGTCAGCAGCGTCAGCCTCTATTCATGGCATGAGCAAAGTTCGCAGATCCGCTATTCGCTGGATGAGTATTTTCCGCGCATCCATTCGGCTTTTCTGATTGAAGGGAATCTCAACCTGGTGGTCGATCAACTCAATGAATTTCTGCTGGCGCCGAATACCACGGTACGCCTGCAGCTGCGCAACCAGATTATCCAGCATCTGGATAAGATAGAGCGGCTGAGCCAGGGGTTGTCGCCGGCAGAACGGCAGCAGCTGGCGGTGATCTTGCAGGACAGCCGCGCGCTGCTGGCGGAACTGGATCGCGTGCTCTACAACATGTTTCTGGTTCGCGAAAAGGTGGGAGAGCTTTCGGCGCGGATCGACTGGCTGCACGATGATTTCACCACCGAGCTGAATTCGCTGGTGCAGGATTTTACCTGGCAACAGGGAACGCTGCTCGATCAGATTGAAGCCCGACAGGGGGATGCGGCGCAGTACCTGAAACGCTCCCGGGAAGTGCAGAATGAACAACAGCAGGTCTATACGCTGGCGCGTATTGAAAATCAGATCGTTGACGACCTGCGCGACAGGCTTAATGAACTGAAATCCGGGAATGATGACGGCATGCTGGTGGAGACGCATATCCGCTATCTGAAAAACCTGAAGAAAACGTCGGATGAAAATATTCGTGCGCTGGATGACTGGCCGAGCACCATTACCCTGCGACAAACGATCGATGAGCTGCTGGAAATTGGCATGGTGAAAAATAAGATGCCGGACACCATGCGCGACTACGTTACCGCGCAAAAAGCGCTCGTGGAAGCCAGCCGGGCCAGAGAAGCGACGCTGGGACGCTTCAGAACGCTGCTGGAAGCCCAGCTTGGCAGCAGTCACCAGCAGATGCAGATGTTTAATCAGCGTATGGGGCAGATTGTCCGGGTCAGCGGCGGGCTAATCCTGGTGGCGACGCTGCTGGCGCTGCTGCTGGCGTGGGGGCTGAACCATTATTTTATTCGCTCGCGGCTGGTGAAACGCTTTACCGCGCTGAATCAGGCGGTGGTGCAGATTGGTCTGGGCCAGACCGAGGCGACCATTCCGGTTTACGGGCGCGACGAGCTGGGACGTATTGCCGGTTTGCTTCGCCATACCCTGGGTCAGCTTAATGCGCAAAAACAGCAGCTTGAACAGGAGATAGGCGAGCGGAAAGCGATTGAGGCCGATCTGCGTGCCACTCAGGACGAGCTGATCCAGACTGCTAAACTGGCGGTGGTGGGGCAGACGATGACCACCCTGGCGCATGAGATCAATCAGCCGTTGAATGCGCTGTCGATGTATCTTTTTACCGCAGGAAGGGCAATCGAGCAGGGACAGACGGAGCAGGCGCGGACGACGTTAAGCAAAGCGGAAGGGCTGATCAACCGCATTGACGCGATTATCCGTTCCCTGCGCCAGTTTACCCGCCGCGCAGAACTGGAAACGCCGCTGCACCCGGTCGATTTGCGCCAGACATTTACCGTGGCGTGGGAACTGCTGGCGATGCGGCATAAACCTCAGCAGGGGACGCTGCTGATACCGGATGACGCCGTCTGGATCCTGGGAGACGAAGTGCGTGTTCATCAGGTGCTGGTGAACGTGCTGTCAAATGCCCTTGATGCTTGCCCGCACGCAGCACAAATCACCGTGAGCTGGCACATCCAGGGCGAAAGGCTGTGCGTGTTGATTGCCGATAACGGCCCCGGCTGGCCTGCGGCCTTACTTCCTTCGCTGTTAAAGCCGTTCACTACCAGCAAAGCCGTGGGGCTGGGAATAGGGCTTTCGATAAGTGTTTCGCTGATGACGCAAATGGAAGGGGCGTTGCGCCTGGCGTCGACGTTTACGCGCAGTGCCTGCGTGGTGCTGGAATTCAATTTGACGGATGTAAAAGATGTTAAGTAATCACTGTTCGATTCTGCTGATTGATGATGATGCCGATGTGCTGGATGCCTATACGCAGCTGCTTGAGCAAGCGGGGTATCAGGTCAGTGCCTGTAATAATCCTTTTGATGCGCGGGAGCGGGTGCCGAAGGACTGGCCCGGCATTGTTTTAAGCGATGTCTGCATGCCCGGCTGCTCCGGAATCGATTTAATGACGTTGTTTCATCAGGATGACGATCTGCTGCCGATTCTGCTTATCACCGGTCACGGCGATGTGCCGATGGCGGTGGAGGCGGTGAAAAAAGGGGCCTGGGATTTCCTGCAAAAGCCGATCGATCCAGGCAAGCTGCTCACGCTGGTGGATGCCGCGCTGCGTCAGAGGCAATCGGTGATCGCCCGTCGCCAGTATTGTCAGCAAAAATTACAGGTTGAGCTTATTGGCCGCAGCCAATGGACGGATCGGTATCGCCAGCGCCTTCAGCAGCTGGCAGAGACGGATATTGCGGTATGGCTTTACGGCGAGCCGGGAACCGGCCGGATGACCGGCGCGCGTTACCTGCACCAGTTAGGGCGTCACGCCGAAGGTCCGTTTATCTCCTGCGAACTCAACACGGCTAACGCCCACACGCTGAATGAACTGATCGCGCAAGCCCAGGGCGGGACGCTGGTCTTAAGCCACCTGGAGCATCTGTCTCACGGGCAACAGCATCATCTGGTACAGCTGCAGAGTCATGAGAAACGGCCTTTTCGCCTGATTGGTATCGGTAATGCTTCGCTGGTGGCGCTGGCAGCCAGCAGCCAGATAGTGGCGGAACTCTATTACTGCTTCGCGATGACGCAAATTGGCTGCCAGCCTCTGTCAAAGCGACCTGATGATATCGAGCCGCTGTTTCATCACTATTTGCAAAAAACCTGTCAACGGCTGAATCATCCCGTCCCGGAGGTGGATGCCGGTCTGTTGAAGGGGATGATGCGGCGGGTGTGGCCAAATAACGTTCGCGAACTGGCGAACGCCGCCGAGCTGTTTGCGGTGGGGGTTTTACCGCTCGCGGAAACGGTGAATCCGCAGATGCTTGTCGGCGAACCGACGCCGCTGGATCGGCGGGTTGAGGAGGTCGAGCGGCAGATCATCACCGAAGCGCTGAATATCCACCAGGGACGTATCAATGAGGTGGCGGAGTATCTGCTGATACCGCGTAAAAAACTCTATCTCAGAATGAAGAAGTATGGCCTGAGTAAAGAGCACTACAAAGGGGTTTAGGCATGGCGCCAGACGATGGTTAATAATATCCTGAATGGTTCCTGCGCCGGAAAATAACGATGTTTTTACGCTAAAGGGGCAGGGAAGGGTGAACCCTTATGAATACCTGAAAAAAGAGGACACCATTTTTTAAATGGATTTTTTATATAGATTTGCAAAGGTGAAGAGGTAAAAACTTAAGCGCCTGTTATTTTTTTATTTTATAGAAGGAATTCTGAGTGAAGCGCATTAACGAACGTGCCTGGGAAGTGTTTGGTATCTATGGAAGGGTTTGTGAAAGCTGCTCCGGGGCGATCGCATTAAGCCTGTTGCAGGCGCTGGCGATGTTTGGTTGCCTTGAGAAAAGAGAGGCTGGCGGGTTAACGCTGTATTGCATTCTGACTTTCATCGCCGTTGTGGCGACGATCGGTTTTTTTGCCTCTCTGATAAGTATAGGAAGAACTATTCATATACAAAGTGAAGGTCATAAGGTAGCTGAATTCCTGATTTCCTGCGTTTTTTATCCGGTCGTTATCGGTATCCTGCTTTCGGCGTTTGCGACGCTTCAATCAATATAAGGTGACATCAGGCGTAAGGACCACAGAGCGATCTCCACGCCATCATTTGAAAGTGGCATGAGTAGGTGAAGGTCGATTCCGATTTAACGAAACGAAGCTGCATCAGGCGGCTCGTCGCATCGTCGACGTAGACCAGCGCGGTACAGGCGGGTGCACGGTTCTCGAACCAGTGATTGTCACAGCCATCAATCTGGATCAGTTCTCCGCAGCAGGCCCGAAGATAACGTGGCTGCTGAATTTTTGGCGCACGTTGTTTGCGGGGGATCCAGAGACCGGCTTTAACCATGAGTGAACGGACAGTCTCTTTGGACAGATGAACATCATGCAGTTCTGCGAGTTTCTCACACGCCAGCGTAGACCCAAAGTCGGTATAGCGCTCGCGGATATTATTGAGCGCGTACTGTGCAAGGTCATCAGGCTGCTGGTTATTGCTGAGATTTCAACAACGGCGGTTAGCGATATCTGGCGAGCCTGATTCACGGCAGTGCAACAGAAGGCGTCGGTACTGGCGATCAGATATACTCAGGCGCTGTGTGGCCATCAAGTGTGGTCAGACTCCGGTCGACAACGTCCTGAATGATTTTGAGTCGGTTAACTTCGTCCAAAGTGAAAACGTCCGCTGCATAAGCCGTCATCAGAATCCCTCCATGGTGAATCCACGGGTCACTTATCCAGGAGCAGACCTTACAACTCAGCCACCATAATCTAAGTGCGCATAATGTATATTATGTTAAATGTCATGTGCTACCCAATAACTTCATATTTGACAGCGGCCTCTTAACAAATCAACACGGTACTTATTTATGACTGACATCCCTTTTCTTGCGTTATGTTCATAGCACATGTTCGCCCTGTCATCTGATATTCAAACTCCTACCTTAATGGACAATGCTTCCTGAAGATGAACTTTCACCGGACCAGAAACTGGCGGTTATGTATGTTTCATACTTGCCTCCAGTTTCAGGGAAATTAAAGTTAAACAGGCAGATTTTGTCTCACAGAACACCCAGTATCACTTTGACAGGAAATCACGAAGGTAAAATCTCAATCGTGGCCGCTCTGGCGCGTGTCCCTGTCATTGCTGAAACATAGCTGCTGCTGGAGTACTTTTTCTGATAAGCCTGATCAATTTTACTTAGGACCGCACCAGGTCTGCCGGCGCGGTTAACAACATGTTTCGCTTCTGGTTGCGTATCTGCTAGATAATGCCGACTCACTCAATTTTAACCGTTCCCGGCAAACCGCACGCCGCACTTTCTCCGCCCTAAAATGTCCAGGTAACTGCTGCTGCCAGTGCCGCCTCGTTACGTCGTAACACGATCGGGCTTTGATTGGCATGCTCCCCAAGCCAGGTATAGTCAGCGCTCAGAACCGTGCCCCAGTGGGCATCAAATTGGTGACTCCAGATCAGACTGTTGTCTATGCCATAAAATCCCCCCGGTGCTGAATAGCGGCTATAACCTGAGCGCTGGCTCTGCTCCGGATTCACGCCATACCAGGTATTCAGGTAACGGTTGTCGCCAAACAGGGCCGCCGTTTGAAAGGCGATCGTGTCCTGATCGGTTTGAACGGGAATCAACGTGAAGGATGTCTGGTAACTTACCCCCTGACCGTCCGTTAAAGGCAGCGTTGCTTTACCTTCAACACTGAGCCACGAAAGCGCCTGCCAGCCAACGGCAAGGGCCGTGTTCAGTGAGACGTCAATGTCTCCCATCCCTTTCAGATTATTTGCCCCTGCCCGCCAGCTGGCGTTTTTATCCGTCCTTCCCAGATCGTATCCCAGCGTATGTTCGAAGTACCAGCCGCTGGCGTTCTGCAGGTCATACCCTACCCCTTTCTGCGTATCAATAAAGAAAGCGCCGTTACGACCCTGAAGCACCGGAACCACCTGCCATACCTGCTTGTCTGAACCTGAGTATCGCGGAGCGTAGCGCCCCCCCAGCCCGATAGTGAAAGAGCCGTCATCATTTGCCTGTACACAGGATGTGATGGCCGTCAAAAGCGGTACGGTCATATACAGGGCTTTTTTTATCGCTATCATACTGTTCTCCTCACGGATGCTGGTTTCTCCTGAGGCAGGAGCTGCCACAAAATGTTGGCGCAGTATGATTTGGCAAAATCAATGAATCGTCGGGATAGTGTTAAGAATCGGTCAAGGTGAACGGATGTTGTCCAGAAGAGTGCTGATTATTGAAGATGACGCCGATGCGGCTGGCGTGCTCGAGGCCTATTTACGCCGTGAAAATTACGATGTCGTCATTACAGGAGATGGACTTTCCGGGCTGGATATGGCGCACCGGTGGAAACCCGATCTGATCCTGCTGGATGTGATGCTTCCGGGGCTTAACGGCACCGAAGTCCTGGCTGGCCTGCGTCGTAAAAATGATGTTCCGGTGATCATGGTCACCGCCATGGGAGATACTCCCGATCGTATTGGCGCTCTGCGCTATGGCGCTGATGATTATGTTGTTAAGCCTTACCATCCGGGAGAAGTTGTGGCCCGGGTGCAGGCGGTATTGCGTCGCAGCAATAAAACGGAAACAAAGGAAGAGATCCTTCGCTGGCAATCACTTGAAGTGGATGTTACGGCCATCGTGGCGAGCATTATCGACGGGGACACCACACCGCGGACGTTGGATCTGACCCCAACCGAATTTTCACTACTGACCACGCTTATGCGCTCTCCTTCACGACCTTTTTCCCGCCAGCATTTACTGGAGCACTGTTTGCCGGAAAGTGAAGCCCTGGAGCGTGTGGTGGATACCCATATTTATAACCTGCGTAAAAAACTCGAAGCGGCGGGTATTTCCGGCGTGCTGGTTAACGTTCGCGGCGTAGGCTACAGGTTCAGACAACCATGACAAAAACCCGCTATTCCTCCCTGTGGCGCTGGATTTGCGCACGTATATTAGCGCTGGCCATCGGAAGCGTAATTGTCATAGCGACCTGTATGTGGCTACGTTATGCGGTGCAGAATTACTGGATCATGAGCAGAATGCCGGCATCGGTCCGACAAGAGTTTCTTGCGCTCAGCCAGAACCCGCAGGCGGACCCGGCGCGCTTCCATCAAATCGTCGATACCTGGTGGGGGTTGAGTTATTCAACACCCTCCATCGCCTCGGCAGACTGGGTCACCGTGGCGTTACTGGTCCTGGTCATGATCCCTTTTATTGTGGTGATGGGGTTGAGATATGCCAGGCCACTGGCGCTGCAGTTCAGCCGGTTGCGTGATGCGGCAAAGGACGTCGCCGAAGGGCAATTTGGCCGCCAGGCAGAGCTCATCAGGAATGCGCCGGCTGAAATGGTCAGCTTTGCCAGTGACTTTAATACCATGACGGGGAAACTGGCCCGCTATGAAAAAGAGTTACGTACCTCTCATGTGGCCATGGCGCATGAGCTTCGCTCCCCACTGACTGCCGCTATCGGACGTTTGCAGGGCATGCTGGATGGCGTGTTTGATGCCAGCCCGGAACAACTGGCAATGGTAATGAAACAGCTTCAGCACCTGAATCGCCTGACCGATGAACTTCATCTGCTCTCACTGTCTGATGCCGGGAATCTGGTTCTGGAAAACGAACCCTTTCGTCTGGATGAGCTGCTTAAGGAACGGGTGACATGGATCATGCCCCAGGCTGATGCACATCGTTTTACCATCAGGCTTCATCATTCTCAGGCGTGTCCTTTCAAAGGCGATACGTTCCGTATGGGCCAGGTGTTTACTATCCTTATGGAAAATGCCCTCCGTTACGGGCGTGATGGCGGCTTTCTTGATGTCACGCTGCACTACGCCAGCGGGCAATATTGCCTCGAATTTCGCGATGACGGCCCGGGGGTATCCTCCCGGTTCCTGCCGGAAATGTTTAACCGTTTTAGCCGGGAGGAGCAGTCGCGTGCCCGCCACTCCGGCGGCAGCGGTCTCGGTTTGTCGATTGCTCGCGCGATTTGTCAGGCCCATGGTGGCAGTATCAGCGCGTCGTTACCTGAAACCGGCGGACTCGCAGTCAGCATTTTGTTACCCTGGACGTCGTCTGAAATGGAAAATAGCCGCTCTTGATAATACCTTGACGAAACGTCGAAACTTTCTCGACTAAGCGCGCATTTAATAACGCCATAACCTATATGGAGCGGCGTTATGTCAGATGAATTTTTACTCTCCCTCCGCCACAGTCTGCACCATTTGTACGACGTGGCGCGCACCCTTTCTTGGCTGCACTTTCTCCCCCTGACCCTTCTTTCGGTAGTGATTTTTCTGCTGCCCGGATGCGGGGACAACCATGGTAATACGACTGATCCTGTGCGAACGGTGCGCTACGTTGTTGTTGGCTCAGCGCAAACCCTTCCCGCGCTGGAAAGAACCGGAGAGATCCATGCGCACGATGAAACGATTCTCAGCTTTCGTACCGGCGGCCGGATAGTGACGCGTAGCGTCGATATTGGCGATCGGGTCAATGCAGGGCAACTGCTGGCCACGCTTGAAAATACAACCAGTCAGAATCAGCTCGATGGCGCACAGGCTGATTATGAAGGAGCCAAAGCCGCTGCTCAGGTTGCTGCACTTAACCTCAACCGAATGCAAAAGCTCATGCCAACAGGCGCGATTGCCCGCACGCAGCTCGATACCGCCCGCGCAGACTGGCTTGTCGCCCGCGCGCGTTTAAAAAACAGCGAGTCCGCGTTGCGTAATGCCCGGGAAAGCCTTGGCTGGACGCGTCTGATGGCGCCGCAAAGCGGCGTGATCACCGAAGTAAGCGCCTCTGCGGGTCAGGTGGTCAGTGGTGGTCAGTCGGTGTTGACGCTGGCGACCGGTGAAGCCCGCGATGTGGTGTTTGATATCGATAAACCCGAGGCGATCCCGCCACAGGAACAGGCTGGCTTGCGAGTTTCCCTCCTCAGCGACCCGTCGGTGCAAGCGTCCGCCGCCGTAAGAGATATTAGCCCGCAGGCCGATCCTCAGACCCGCACATGGCGCGTCAGGGCTACCCTGCAAAACCCACCGCTGGCAATGGCGCTGGGCGCCAGCGTTACCGTCACGTTACCCGCAACGGGTCCGCATGGATACGCCCTTCCCGCTTCAGCGTTGAGCCGCGTCGACGACAAACCGGCGGTTTATGTAATTAACCCACGGTCGCAGGCCCAGCTTCGCGTGGTGGTGCCAGCATACTATACCGCCACCGCGGTTATTATCTCCGGCGGCCTTGAACCAGGCGACCGGGTGATTACCGCCGGCGTGAGTAAATTACGCTCCGGCGAGCCGGTGATTGCCGGGGAGTGCGAATCATGAAACCCGTATTGAATGAGAAATTTAACCTGTCCGCCTGGGCGCTAAATAATCAACAGATGGTCAGTTTCTTCATGCTGCTGATCATGGTTATGGGCGCGTTCTGTTATGAGAACCTGCCACGTAACGAAGATCCGGCGTTTGCGATTAAAACGGCCGTTGTTTCTGCGCAATGGCCCGGGGCATCCGTAACGGATACCACCCGACTGCTGACCGATACGCTGGAAAAAAAGCTGCAGGAAATCCCCTGGCTTGATTATCTCGAAAGTGAAACCCGTGCCGGGAGCTCCGTTATTCATGTCAATCTCCGTGACGATACCCCGCCGCAAAAGGTGCCGGATATCTGGTATCAGGTACGTAAGAAAATGCAGGATATTGCCCCGTCGTTGCCAGAAGGCGTTCAGGGCCCCGTCGTCGACGACGAATTTGATGATACGTTCGGTACGATTTATGGATTTATACCTGAGGGCTATACCCTGCGGGAGGTCCGGGACCGTGTTGAGACAATCCGCCGGGAACTCATGTCGTTACCGGATATCGGAAAAACCAGCCTGCTGGGTGAGCAGCAGGAACAGATAGTTCTCTCTTTTTCTCCAGCGCGTCTGGCAAGTATGGGGTTGAACATCCAGCAGGTAGCGGATGCCCTCAGAGCACAAAATGCGGTTGTCCCGGCAGGTATGATCCGCACCGGACAGGAAAATATGGCGATAAAGGTCAGCGGGGAACTGACTTCTGAAGCTAGCTTACGTGCCGTCACGCTGCGTATTAACGATCATTACCTTCCGCTGACGGATATTGCCACCGTTAGCCGGGAAAACGCCGAGCCTCCCCAGCCGGTTTACCGGGTTAACGGCAAACCCGCCATCGGGCTGGCTATCTCGATGGCGCCGACGGGTAATATGCTGCGTTTCGGCGCCGCGCTGAATGCAAAAATGCATGCCATCAGCGTCACGCTGCCGCACGGTATTGAGATGGTCAAGGTTGCCGATCAATCAGCGGTGGTCAGCGATGCCGTAAGCGGGTTTATCCGGGTGCTTATCGAAGCCGTGGCGATCGTCCTGGCCGTTTCGTTTGTCTCGCTGGGTTTACGAGCCGGACTGGTCGTGGCTGCGGCCATCCCACTGGTTCTGGCCATGACCTTTACGGGAATGATGCTGGCAGGAATAGGTCTGCAGCGTATTTCTCTCGGCGCATTGATTATCGCGCTGGGTCTGCTGGTCGATGACGCCATGATCACTGTGGAAACCATGGTCTCTGGTCTGGAAGCCGGGGATTCCCGCCGGCAGGCGGCTACCCGGGCTTTTAAAACGACCGCATTTCCGATGCTGACGGGCACCCTTGTGATGATTGCCGGGTTTATTCCCGTGGGATTTGCTGCGTCCAGCGCCGGTGAATATTGCTTTTCCCTGTTTGCCGTGGTGCTCATCGCCCTGCTGTGCTCATGGGTTGTCGCGATCCTGTTTTCACCGTTAACCGGGACGTGGCTGTTATCTGACAACATCAGACAGAAGGCGAAAGGTCCTGGACGGATGGCCCGCGGATACCAGTGGCTACTGCGCAAGGCGTTGCGTCACCGCTTCGCCACCGTGTGTATTGCTCTCATTGCGCTTGGTCTGTCCGTTTACGGAACAACCTTTATGCAGGGGGAGTTTTTCCCCGCCTCCGACAGGCCTGAATTGCTGGTCAGCCTGACGCTACCGGCCAATGCCTCGCAGTCGGAAACGCAAAATAGGGCTGAACAGCTGGAGAAGGCCCTGGAAGGCAACCGCAACGTTGAGCGCTTTTCGACATACGTTGGGTCGGGAGCGATTCGTTTTTACCTGCCTATGGATGTGCTTCTGGCAAATGAAAATATCGCCCAGATGGTGGTGGTGGCTAAAGATCTTAAAGCGCGGGATCGTCTTCATCGACAGTTAAACAGGATACTGGCTACGCGCTTTAGCGACATCATCACTCGCGTATCGCCCCTGGAACTTGGGCCCCCCGTCGGCTGGCCAGTCAAATACCGGGTGAGTGGGCCAGATTATCTGAAGGTCAGGTCGATCGCGAACCACCTGAGCGATGTCATTGGCCGGTCACCCTCCTCCCGCGAGGTTAATCAGACGGCAGGCGAACCGGAGAGAGTCATTACCCTCAAGGTCAATCAGACCGCCGCCCGGGCTGCGGGCGTGTCGTCAGAAAGTCTGGCCCGGATGCTCAATACCGTCTGGTCCGGCAGTATAGTCACGTCGGTTCGCGATAATGACCGCCTTGTCGATGTAGTGCTCCGGGCCAGGGACAATGAGCGTCTTAACCTCGCCACCTTCTCTTTGCTGACTATTCAGGGGAATGACGGTAAACAAATCCCCCTCAGCGCCTTTGCCACGCCAGTCTGGGGCGTGGATGATCCGGTTATCTGGCGTCGACAGCGTTTGCCTTTCATCACCGTGCAAACTGACCTCGCCCCGGGACTACGCGCCGAAGCAGTATCCGCAGCGTTGCGACCAGCGGTAGACAGGTTGCGCGCGGAACTGCCTGAAGGCTACAGCATTGAAGAAGGGGGCGCGGTTGCTGAATCTGAAAAAGGTAATAGTTCGGTCTATGCGGTTCTGCCGGTGACACTGGTCATCATGCTCTTGCTGTTGATGCTCCAGTTGCGCAACTATTCCCGTATTGTGTTGGCTATACTGATGGCCCCGTTTGGTTTACCGGGTATCGTGCTGGCTATGTTACCTGGCGGAACACCAATGGGATTTGTCGCTCTGCTTGGCGTGATTGCGCTCGCTGGCATGATCATTCGTAACGCCGTCATACTGATTAGCGAGGTTGACAGCAATCTTGCTCAGGGGATGGCAAGCGATGCCGCCATTATTGCGGCCGCAGAGCATCGTGCGCGCCCCATCTGCCTGACTGCCTGTGCAGCCATTCTGGGAATGATCCCCATTTCTCATCAGGTATTCTGGGGACCGATGGCCTTTGCGATTATCGGGGGACTACTGATTGCCACGCTGGTTACACTGACCGTTTTACCTGCATCGTTTAGCCTGTTGCTACAGCTGAGAATGACTTCCTCCGGCGAGATTCATGAAAAATGAGTGGCGTGCCGTCGTATTCTCGTCTCAGGGTTCTGCCAGGTTATTCGCCAGAAGAGAAAGCACTTGCGCCATCCTGTCATCCACCTGCTGCGACGCCCGGATAACAGGAAACCTGACAATGACAATCACAATGCGATGCGGTCTAGCCCGTCCTTCAGGCGCAGGGTCGCGAGCTACAGCGCAGTACGTGATAATAGAACAAAATTTTACTGCTTCTTCGGCAACAGAGAGCGAGGTGAAATGCCAAAGGCTTTGCGGAAGGCGTGGCTGAAATGAGAAAAATCAGAGAAGCCGAAATCCAGCGCCGCCTGGGACACGCTATTGACACGTCCTCGTTCGATAGCCTCTCGGCTCGCCAGCAGCCTCTCCTGCCAAATCACTGCCATCGGCGTTTTTTTGTGGCGGGCGAAAGCACGCGTGACGGTGCGAACGGAAACGTGGTGCGCCCGTGCCAGGCTTTCGATGTTCAAATCTGGATCGACAAATTGCCGCCGGATGTAGTTCATCATCCGCGAATACAGATCGCGCTCAACACCAACGTTGTTCAGGTCCTGTAACTCCAGGCTCAGCACCAGTAGATCCAGCAACGTCCGGGAGAAGCGGCCAGAGATATCCGGAGTGTCCAGGCAGGCGGGTATCGTTGCCGCCTGACGCAGCATTTCGCGCAAGGGGATCACCCCCGGGCGGCGGTCGTCGAGCACTGTCGCGGTGAGGTGTTCGACCCCAGGTAAATGACAGCTCAGCAAATGGCGGGGTATCCGCACCAGATGATTATCGCGCCCGCCAAGACTGAAGCGGAATGTCTGGGCGGCATCGTAGAGCACCAGACTGTCCGCTGCCAGCGTCGCCTTGCGTCCCCCCTGTTCAAGCTGACCGTATCCATCCTGCATATACCCCAACCACAGATCGTCGTCGGGGCCCTGGCGCAAAAAACGGGCCGTGCGATCCCAACTGTGTAGCGGCGCGGACAGTGAACACATATCCACCAGACCCACTCCACGTACCGTAAGCCGTGCATCAAAGTCGACCCCAGCCAGAGGGGCGCTGGCGGCTGGAATACAGTGACGTAACACTACGTCGTTCCAGTACTCGAAGCGGCGTGACTCGGTTACGCCAACGGTTGAATAGTGGAGACTGCCCGCAGACTGCATGCTATTCATCATCATTCACCTCGCGCCGGGTATTCCGCCAAAACGACAGAAACGATTTCGCTGACAGCAACTCTCATGCCAACGAGCTAATACACCCTCTTTCAGTTTCGCCGATCGGCGCTAAGTTACCGGGAAATAACACTGAAAATCCGCGCCCCTCTTTTCTGCTGGCATATAGGGCGTTGAATAGCAGTACGACAAAATCTGGAATCGCACCCTAAACGTGCGAAGCCTGCACTATGGCGGACCATCACACGACGGGGCTGCCCGCAACCGAATGTCCCTTCCAGCCAAACGACTGTCCTGCTGAAGCAAGTACGCCGCAAATTTCTCCCTAGTATCAGTAAGCGTAAGGTCTTCCGGCCACACCGTGCTCCGGACATAACACGACATCAGACAAGAGGGGGAACGTCATGACTTTCAGCAACGCTACGTTTCGCATCAGCCTGGCCGCCTGCACACTGTGGCTGGCAACCGGCCCGGCCCATGCGGTCGATCTCAATTCGCAGGATTTGATTCCAGCCCCTGCCGGCACCGATGCCATTCTGGGATATTTCACCTACGCGACGAGAGATAGCTTCACCCCGACCGGGGGCGGTGAAATTAAGCAAGAGACCGGGCTCGACTCCTTCGTCAGCATCTTTCGTTACGTTCACTACATGGACGTCGGTGGCTTTACGGTTGCGCCGCAAGTGCTGCTGCCTTACGGACGCCTCTACAATGGCTCACTAAACGGCGTTCGACTTGATTCAGCCAGCGGCCTGGGCGACCCCATCCTTGCCGCGCCGGTCTGGCTGGTCAACAACCCCAGTACAACCTTCGCCATTGTGCCTTACCTGTACCTCCCCGCGGGCTCCTACGACGCCGGACGCACGCTAAACGTTGGTGAAAATCGCTGGAAGTTCGATCTGCAGCTCGGCGGCGTGCAGCAGCTGGGTAACGGTTTCGCCACCCAACTGTCCACAGATGTGATGTGGTATGGCGTCAACGACGACGACTCGGGCATCGGCACCGGTCGACTTAAGCAGGACAACACCTATCAGTTTCAGGGCTGGGTGAACTGGACGCCGCCCGCCGATAAGAGCTGGACCCTGGCCGCCGGTTATTCCCAGTACTGGGGCGGCAAACAGCAGCTTGACGGTATTGAGAACGGACAGGCGACGCGCGTCGATCAGGTACGGCTGGAATTATCGAAATTCATCACCCCCACGGTACAGGTACAGGGTCTGCTCCAGCGCGACCTCAACGTCGATGGCGGTTTTAAGGAAGATCTGCATACCACCCTGCGCGTGATGAAGCTGTTCTGATGCGAATCGGCACAGAGACATCCCCAGACTCACTACTCACCCGCAACGGAGAAATCCATCATGACCGATCAGCAGCAAAAACCCACACTCTATGAACGTCTCGGCGGTTATGACGCCGTTTACGCTTTCGCAGGGGAAGTGTTGAAGACCTGTATGAAGCATCCCGATATCGGCCATATCTGGGCGCATGTATCCGAATCGTCGTTCCAGAAAGAGCATATCAACTTTGTCGATTTTCTGTGCAAACACTGGGGCGGCAACACGGTCTACCGGGGACGAGATATGGTGACCGCGCACCGCGGAATGGGGCTGACCGAAGTGCACTGGAAAGCCGTATTCGAGGCTATTAATGAATGCTACGAGAACTTCAACGTTCCGCAGGATATTCGTGAAGAGGTCACCGCATTCCTGACCCAGTTCAAACCCGCCGTCATCGGTAGCCCTTCATACCGGGATGTGGTACTCGCCCACCCTGACATGGACGTAACCAAGGGGATGAAAAGCGTCGGCATCCACTGGCCGAAAACAGATAAACCGTCTTAACCGAGGACGGACATCCGCGCAACAGGCGGGTGTCCGTCTCAGCCAAATGACTGACCTGCACAACCATGTATTGATGACATTTCGGGCTTATGTTGAAGACAGGTTGCATTGGCAAACATCGTACAAAGGGAACTCCATGGCTATTGAACGTCCTACTATTGAACAACTGCAAGCGCTCGCCAGTCGGCTAAACATACGATTGACGCCTGCACAAGCCGAAGAATATCTGGCGCTGATGCAGGCCAATTTCGACGCCTATGATCTCATCGACGCCCTGCCCGACGAGATCCCCCCGGTGCACTACCCGCGCGCCGCCGGCTATCGCCCTGAAGGCGAGGAAAATCCGCTCAATGCCTGGTATTACAAGACCGAGGTGACAGGTGCAGCAACCGGTAAGCTGGCTGGCCGCACCGTGGTGCTCAAAGACAACATCGCGCTGGCTGGCGTACCGATGATGAACGGAGCCTCGACGCTTGAAGGCTTCGTCCCTGGCTACGACGCCACCGTTGCCACCCGACTGCTGGATGCCGGCGCGACTATTCTTGGCAAGGCGACCTGCGAGCACTTCTGCTTGTCGGGAGGCAGTCACACCTCCGATCCGGCGCCAGTACATAACCCATTGCGCCGCGGCTACTCGGCTGGTGGCTCATCTTCTGGGAGCGCCGCTTTGGTCGCTTCCGGAGAAGTTGATTTGGCGATGGGCGGCGATCAAGGAGGCTCTGCGCGTATTCCCGCCGCATGGTGCGGCCTCTATGGGCTGAAACCGACCCACGGTCTGGTGCCTTATACCGGCATCATGCCGATCGAAGCCACTTTCGACCATACCGGGCCGATGACTCGCAGCGTAAAAGACAACGCCTTAGTCCTTGAGGTCATTGCCGGCGCGGACGGATTGGACCCGCGTCAGTATGCCCCCAAAGTAGAAGCTTATACCGAGGCTCTGGGTAAGGGAGTACATGGCTTAAAGATCGGCATTATGGCCGAAGGTTTTCAGTTGCCGAATCTGGATGCGCGAGTCGCGGAGAAAGTTCGTGCTGCCGTCGCCCGTCTGCAGGATCTGGGTGCTACGGTCGACGAGATTTCGGTACCGGAGCATAGCCTGGCGGGTGCGCTCTGGTCCCCTATCGGCTGCGAGGGGCTGACCGCGCAGATGATGCATGGCAACGGCATGGGCTTTAACTGGAAAGGACAATATGACGTGGCGCTGCTGGACAAGCACGCCCGGTGGCGTGAGGACGCCGACGCGCTTTCCCCATCGCTGAAGATATGCATGTTCGTCGGCCAGTACGGGCTGGAACGCTACCATGGCCGCTACTATGCCAAGGCGCAGAATATCGCGCGTCGCGCGCGTGCGGGCTATGACCGGGCGCTGGCGGACTTCGACCTGCTGGTGATGCCCACTGTACCGCTTGTCGCACAGCCATTACCGAAACCTGACTGCTCCATTACCGAATATATCTCCCGCGCATTTGAGATGATCGGCAATACCGCACCGCAGGATATTACCGGCCATCCGGCAATGACTCTCCCTTGTGGGCTGGTCGACGGCTTACCGGTAGGAATGATGTTGGTAGGACGCCACTTCGCCGAAAGCACCCTTTATCAGGCCGCCGCCGCATTTGAAGCTTCCGGCGACTGGCGGATGTTTTAACTCTTAACCATCGGGAACCATAAAATGAGCCATCAACACGACCACGACCATACTGAACCACCTGCGGACATCGAGCTACGTGTCCGGGCGCTGGAATCCCTGCTACAGGAGAAAGGACTGATTGATCCGGCGGCACTGGATGAACTGATTGACACGTACGAGCACAAGGTCGGCCCTCGTAACGGCGCGCAGGTGGTCGCTAAAGCGTGGAGTGATCCGGAGTATAAACGTCGGCTGCTGGAGGACGCCACAGCCGCCATCGCCGAGCTGGGTTTCTCCGGCGTGCAGGGTGAAGACATGCTGGTAGTGGAGAACACGGCGGACGTGCACAACGTGACCGTCTGTACATTATGTTCCTGCTACCCCTGGCCGGTGCTGGGTCTTCCGCCGGTCTGGTACAAATCGGCCCCCTATCGCTCGCGTATCGTTATCGACCCGCGCGGCGTTCTTGCCGAATTCGGGGTAACCATACCCGAAAGTAAAGAGGTGCGCGTCTGGGACAGCAGCGCGGAACTGCGCTATCTGGTCCTGCCAGAACGTCCGGCGGGTACCGACGGCTGGAGCGAAGCGCAGCTGATTGAACTGGTCACCCGCGATTCAATGATCGGCACCGGGCTGGTCGCCGCGCCATAATAAGAGGAGAAAACCATGAATGGGATACATGATCTGGGCGGTATGCACGGCCTCGGCCCGATCCTCAACGAGGAAAATGAGCCGTATTTCCGCCATGAATGGGAGCGCCGGGTATTTCCGCTGTTCGCCTCGCTGTTCGTCGGCGGACATTTCAATGTGGATGAATTCCGCCACGCCATTGAACGCATGGATCCAGCCCACTACCTGGAGGCAAGCTACTACGAGCACTGGTTGCACGCATTTGAAACGCTGCTGATGGAAAAAGGGGTGATCACCGCCGATGAACTCTGGGGTGGCTCGCCCCCTGCTCCCTGCGCGCCAGGCACGCCGGTGCTGACGCAGGACATCGTCGCGGCGGTTGTCAGTACCGGTGCCTCCGCGCGCGTCAGTCACGATGTTGCTCCCCGCTTTAAGGCCGGAGACCTGGTTCGGGCAAAAAACATTAACCCAACCACCCACACCCGCCTGCCGCGTTACGTGCGTGGGAAAATCGGCCGTATTGAGACCGATCACGGCGTATTCATCACGCCAGACACTGCAGCGCACGGTCTGGGCGAACATCCTCAGCACGTCTACAGCGTAAGCTTCAGCGCACTGGAACTGTGGGGCACGCCGCGCCCGGACAAAGTCTACATCGATCTGTGGGACGACTATCTGGAGGAAGCATGAGCCTTGCGACACAGCGTGATTACGCCGCCGTCGGGTTACCCCGCGACGAGGAGGGGCCTGTGTTTGATAAGCCCTGGCAGGCGAAAGCATTCTCCCTGATCGTCCATCTGCACCGGGCGGGGCTGTTCCCGTGGGCAGAATGGGTACGGACGTTCAGCGAAGCGATCAAGGCTGCTCCGGCGCAGCCCGGCGAAAGCGTGAACGATGCCTACTATCGCCAGTGGGCGACAGCAATGGAGAACATGATCACCGCCCTCCACCTGACCGCGCCGGATGACATTGCCCGACGGACACAGGAATGGCGACTGGCGTATATCAACACGCCGCATGGTCAGCCGATCGTCCTGGCCAATGCCAGCTGTCCGCCAGCGCATAACCACCACTCGCTTCCACTCGGCGTTCCGGTCACGGTTAGCCCGGCACAGTCTTCCATCAGCAAAATCAACAACGGAGTTACATCATGAGCGATATCACCCTTACCACCAACGCCCCGGCCACTCCGATACCGATCGCGGCGCTGTTGCCCAGGGCACTGTTCACCACCCTGCTGGCGCTGTTAGCGATCTATTTCGTCGGTGCGGAACAAGGTGCGACGTCGATGTTTTCCGGCACCCAGGTGCATGAATTCTTCCACGACGCACGCCATCTGCTGGGTTTTCCCTGCCACTGAGGAGGCGGACATGATTGGGAAACTATTATTCAAGGGGATGATAGCAGGCATTCTGGCTGGACTGGTGGCATTTGCCTTTGCACACCATTTCGGCGAGCCGCAGGTCGATCGTGCTATTGGGATTGAAGACAGTCTGGCCGCTCATACACACCAACACAGCGCGTCGGCTGACGGCGGTGAAGAAGAGGTGTTTAGCCGTCAAACCCAGTCCGGGATCGGGCTAATGGCCGGTATGGTGCTGTTCGGCGCAGCGCTGGGCGGCGGTCTGGCACTGAGCTGGGCCTTTAGCTATCAGCGCTTCGGACCATCGAACCCGCGTCTGTTAGCGTTATGCCTGGCGCTGGTCGGCTTTCTGGTCATGAGCCTGATGCCTGGTCTGAAATACCCACCCAATCCGCCTGCAGTCGGTAACCCGGATACCATCGGCTATCGTACCGAACTGTACTTCGTCATGATGTTGCTTTCCATCGGCATTGTCATCGCGGCCGCGTGGTTATCACATCAGCTAATACCGCGCCTTGGCAGAGGAAATGCTATGATGTGGGCAATGCTGTTCGCTATGGCGCTGATGCTCATGGTTTGTGCCCTGATGCCGACAGTGAACGAAGTGCCCGAACACTTCCCGGCGGACCTCCTATGGCGTTTCCGTATTAGCTCCTTCGGCACGCACCTGGTGCTCTGGAGCGTCATCGGTGTGGCGTTCGGTGCCTTAGCCGAACGTACGCCGGCGACACGTGCGCAACGCCCAGCCTTCCGCCGCGGTTAACATCATGAGAGCGTCGCTAACGCTGATTTGTCAGGGAGAAACGGCAGCGTCCAGTGGTTCACATTTCCCCTGTGATGCCCCTCTGAAGGCGCGGGAATGGCAACGGGCGCGTCAGTTACAAAGCCGTGTCGCCCGTTGTCACCGCGTCTGGATCTCCCCGGAGACCGCCGCCCGACAAACTGCCGCAGCGCTCTCTTTACCGGGTACCCCGGTAATGGAGCTGGCGGAGCCCGACTACGGCATCTGGGCCGGTCGGCCATTACGTGAGGTGATGACGCAAGACGCCGACGCTTTCCTGGCCTGGCTGGAGGGTGAAGCGCCGCCGGGCGGAGAATCACGTGTTCAGCTGTTGGCGCGCTGTGGCCGCTGGCTGACAAAACACGTCGATATTCAAGGACGACACTGTGTAATTGCGTCTGCCTCCACTATCCGTGCCATGATCCTCGCCGTTCTCGGCGCCCCACTTCACTCATTTGCACGTATTGACGTCCACTCGCTCAGCATCACCGAGTTGCGCAGTGACGGACGGCGCTGGAATTATTGTTTATTAAGAGATGACATAAATGGCTAATGCTCGACGGTGTCCCGCTGAAGCCATCAGCAAGTAAGCGCCTTTGGCCATGGATGGCTCCATCTACTTGTCCTGCATCGCTAAACCCAATGCCATAGGACCGCTCAGCCTCCTTCACGACCGGTCCTGCGCAAAAAAGTAAACCTTCCCTGACTATGATTATTTATACTCAGAAAACAGGTCATTAAGAAAGGAAGCCACGCGTTGAAATGGGTAACCTGGTTAAAACGTATCGTGTTGTCCCTGCTGCTGTTGACTATTGGCGCTCTGGGACTACGCGTTTATGACATACAGCGCGGGCCCGATCTGCAGCTCTGGCATACCTGGGTTCCGCATGAAATGGACGCGGATGAAATCGACAATGCTGACTGGAACGATTACCTCCAAAAAGAGAATGCGCTCTTCGGTGAGGTAAAACGCCAGGTTTCCGATAAGCTGGACGCTGAACAGCAAACCGAACTGAATCGTTACTACAGTCACAGCCCCATCTATCCGGACTCGTTTCCCACCAACTGGAATCGGTCATACATTATGATGCCGGATGGCAAACCGAGAGGCGCTGTGGTGTTGCTGCATGGTCTGACGGATACACCCTACAGTCTGCGGCATATCGCCGAAAATTACCGGCAACAGGGTTATGTCGCCATCGGTATCAGGTTACCGGGCCACGGGACGGTACCCGCCGGGCTGACCGACGTGGACTGGCAGGACTGGCTGGCCGCCACGCGCCTGGCGGTGAGAGAAGCGAAACGACTGACGGGGCATGATGCGCCCCTGCATATCGTCGGATTTTCCAACGGCGGCGCGCTGGCAATGAAGTATTCGCTGGACGCGCTGGATAATGCCGGACTGGCAAAACCCCAGCGGGTGATCCTGATTTCTCCAATGATCGGTATTACCCGCTTCGCGCGCTTTTCCGGCCTCGCGGGCTGGCCCGCGTTTCTTCCCGCCTTCTCGAAAGCCGCATGGTTAAACATCATGCCTGAGTTTAATCCGTTTAAATATAACTCCTTCCCGACGAATGCCGCCCGTCAGTCGTTTCTGCTGACCAAAGCGCTGCAAAAGCAGATAGTGACGGATTCGAGAAATCATAGGCTTAACAGCTTACCGCCGGTATTGACCTTTCAGTCCGTTGTGGATTCAACGGTCAGTACACGGGCGATCGTGACGGCGCTGTATAACCGCTTGCCGGATAATGGCAGTGAAATTGTCCTCTTCGATTTAAATCATGCGGTCAGGTTTAATTCATTATTACGCCGGACGTCTTACACCGCGCTGGCGCGGTTGCTGCCCGTGGCGCCGCGGGCTTATCAAACCACGATCATCACTAACGCCAATTCCGCCAGTACAGAGATGGAAATTCGCACCACCCGCGCCGGGAAAACAGACACCACGGTGGAAAAGCTGCAGGGAATGCACTATTTACCGGACGTCTACTCTCTTTCTCATGTCGCGCTCCCCTTCCCCTTGAGCGATTCGCTGTACGGGCGCTATCCCCATCCGCTGAATCAATACGGGATCAGCCTTGGCACGTTTGCAGCTCGCGGTGAGCGTTCTGTGCTGGTTGTGGGTCTGGACTCGCTGATGCGCCAGTCTTCCAATCCGTTCTTTCCCTATATGATCAAGCGCATTGACGAAGGGATCGACACTCGCCCGGCGCTCTCCGGAAAATAACTCCCCTCTGGATAAGTGGCCGCCGAGGCCACTTTTTCCTGAGGGCGCTTCACTATGCTTTCGCCGACGTCGACAGCCACTGATATATCGAGGACAGGTCCTGCCCGGCAAATCCCGCATCCGCCGCCTGCTGCCACAGTTCGGCGATGTTATCCAGTCCCGGCATGGTGTGCGGCTCGGACAGGGACAAGGCCAGCCGGGCATCTTTCAGCGCATGCACCAGCTGCATCTGCGGCGCGAATTGCTCATTGGCGATGGCGTCCAGTTTGACTTTGACATAGGGCGCCGCCAGCGGGCCGCCCTCCAGGGCGCTCCACAGCTGGTCGGGGGTAAAGCCCAGCGTCTTCGCCAGCTGTGCGCTTTCCGCGATGCCCTGCATCATCGCAATCAGCCAGGCATTGAGGACCAGCTTCATTTTCTGGCTGTTGCCCGCCTCGCCAAACCACTGCGTCCCACGTGAGATAGCGGCAAATACCTGTTCCGCCGGGCTACACTTTTCACGATCTCCGCTGGCGAGCACCAGGATCTGCGCCTTCTCCGCCGGGGCTTTGGTCCCTGAAACCGGGGCATCGACGAAGGTCATCGCCGGCTGACGCTCCCGCAACAAAGCGATAGCCTCCTGGGTCTCCGCCAGGCCGATGGTGCCCATCTGGCAATAGATCGCCTGCGGCTGACAGGCAGGCGCTATTTGCGCCAGTACCTGCAGGGTAGCCTGACCATCGGCGAGCATACTGATGATCACCTCGGCATCGGCCACCGCCTGCTGCGGCGTGGCGTGCAGGGATAATCCCTGCGCCTGTAAATCCTCGCCGCGCGCTGGCGAACGGTTCCAGCCCGCGACGGTAAAGCCCTTCTTCAGCAGATTGCTGGCAAAAGCGTGTCCCATGGCGCCGAGTCCCAGCACCGCGACTTTTGGTAATGTACTCATCTTGTCTGTCCTGATTCGCGTGTTAATAAATGGCGGACGTCTACTATCGCATCTCTGGCACGGATGTCAGTAGCAATAACCGCCATATAAAGTGACACTGTCACTATATGATAGCCACATTTATCGCGGCTCAGGGCTGGCGGAGCCACTCCAGCAAGCGGCGCATCGCTGGCGACAGGCGTTCGTCATCCTGATAGCACAGGCACAGCCGACGCAGCGCCCAGCGATCCTGCAATGTGATAACGGCGAACCGGTAGCGCGGCAGGTAGCGTTCAGCAATAACGCGCGGCAGGATCGCCGCGCCGGCGCCGTGAGCCACCATCTCGCAAAGCCCTTCAAAATGGCTCATCCTGATGCGGACGTTCAGCGCCTGGCCGACTCCGGCGGCCTGCTCTTCGATATGCTGCTGCAGCGCGCTGGTCTGATAGAGCGCGACCAGCGGCTCATGGATGATCGTTGCGAAAGCCACCTTGGCGGCGTCACTCAAGGCATGGGCCGGCGGCACGATCAGCACCAGGGGATCCTCCGCGACGGGCTCCAGGCGCAACGGCCCGGGGTCGACCGCATCGGACACCACCCCGGCCTGCGCCACGCCAGCCAGAATGCTGCTGACAATATCCGCGCTGGTGCGCTCTTCGGTGTCGATCTGTATCCCGGGATGCGCGGCCATCCACGCGGCGAGCTTGCCCGGCAGAAAAGCCGACATCGCCGAGGTATTGGCAAACAGGCGCAGCGTGCCCTGCTGACCGCGGGCGAAGGCGTGCATCGCCTGGCGCAGACGCCGCTGCTGCTCTAACAACGGACGAGCATGGCGCGCCAGCACCTCCCCGGCCTCGGTCGTTGTCACTCCCCGGGCATGACGGTGCAGCAGCGGCACACCGACCTCCGCCTCCATTTTGCGCAGCCTTTCGCTGGCGGAGGCCAGCGCCAGATGGGCCGCCGCCGCCCCGCCGGTAATGCTGCCGCTATCCACGATGGCGATAAACAGTCGCAGATCGGCGAGATCCAGTCGCATAACGCCCTCCTTTCCCTTCGGTTTTACCGTAGCCTGCGGGCAACATACCGCATTGTCTCCCCGGCGACCAGCTGTTTCAATGCCCTTCTCTGAGCCGATAAGTGAGCCATGATGTTTGATCTTCACACTCTCTGTTTACTGCTGATCTTTATCGCCGCCGGGCTGGTCAAAGGGGTGACCGGCATGGGACTGCCCACCGTGGCGATGGGCCTGCTTGGCCTTATGATGCCGCCACCGGCCGCGGCGGCCCTGCTGGTGTTCCCCTCGCTGTTAACCAATCTCTGGCAGCTGCTGGCTGGCCCCGCGCTGGCGCAGATTGTGCGTCGCCTCTGGTTAATGATGACCGGGATGATTATCGGCACGCTGGCGGGATCGTCACTGCTCATCCACCTGAACCCGCGGTGGTCGTCGCTGGCGCTGGGCGTCGTGCTGATAGCTTATGCCGGATACGCGCTCCGTGGTCCGGCGGTGCAGGTTTCCGCCCGCGTGGAAAAGCGCCTGTCGCCGCTGATGGGCGGACTGACCGGACTGATCACCGGGGCGACCGGGGTATTCGTTATTCCGGCGGTGCCCTGGCTGCAGGCGCTGGGCTTTCGTCGCGACGAGCTGGTCCAGGCCCTGGGACTGTCGTTCACCCTCTCCACTCTGGCGATGGCGGCCGGCCTCTCCCTGCACGCTGGCTGGCGCGCAGAGTCGCTGCTGCTGTCGACGCTGGCGCTGTTGCCCGCGCTGCTCGGCATGTGGCTGGGACAGCGGATCCGCTCGCGTCTCAGCCCGCAGCGCTTTCGTCAGGGCTTTCTGTTGTTCCTGCTGGCGCTGGGGCTGGAACTTGTCCTCCGGGGGCTGCTGGGGGGATCGGCCTAGCGGCGGGTAATGTGCTTCACATTGTATTTACTGGTGTTCTGGTAGATTTCTGAGAAATCAACGATCGTCCGGTTCTGGGCGTAGCTGACAGACTGCACCCGTAGCAGGAGGCTGTTAGGCGCCACCTGCAGCAGCTCCGCCTGCTCGCGGGTCGCCAGCACCGGCGTATAGCTGCGGTGGCTCTCGATAATGGTGATATGGCACTCTTTTTTGAAATAGTTGAACTTAGACTGCTCAAGGTTACCCACGCTGAGCCACGGAAAAGCGGCGTACGGAATGTAGCTGTTCTCCACCAGGATCGGGACCTCATCAATCAGGCGCAGCCGCCTGACGTAGTAGACTTTCTCTCCCGGCTGGATCTTTAACTGCTGGGCAATGGCCGGCGGGGCGTCAAGCAAGGTGAACTCAATGACCTTATTACGGTAGTTGGTGACCCCCACCACCTGCATCTGGTAGTTAAACCCCTCCAGCTCGCCGCCATGATAGTTACTCTTACGCATAATGCAGGTTCCGCTGCCGTGCCGCCGGGCGATCAGCTTTTCCTCGTCCAGTAGCGCCAGCGCTTTGCGCAGCGTCATCACCGAGACCTGCAGCTCCGCAGCCAGCGCTTTTTCGCTGGGCAGCATATCCCCGACGGCGTAGTCGTCGCTGTTGATACGGGCCTTCAGTTCGCTGGCAATCTTTTTATAAATCACTTTTAGATGTCTCGTTGAGATGGAGGGTGTGGGAAATAACCACAAATAACATATTGTATTTATAGACAATATTTAACTATTACGCGAGAGATAAGACGTTAACTCATCTATAAAAATGGCTATATTTATATATCTCTCCTGCAACAATATATATGACTTTCGTCACAGATGGCCTTTTTCCTGCTCGGGATCCCGGTGGTCTGCTCCTAGTCTGATAAGCCTATTGATCAGGTGATGACAGCGGGCTATGAAGACGAGAGGACAACCATGATTGGCGTGAAAAAGCTTCAGGACTTTTCCAAGGCGATGATCGGGCCGGTGCTGTATCTGCCGGCTATCGGCCTGTTGATCGCCCTGTTCAGCATGACCACCAACCGGCTGTGGGTGGAGGAAAGCAGCGGGATCTATTTGTTAGGGAAATTCGTCTCCAGCATGCTCTGGGCGCTGATGAACAATCTCGGGTTTCTGTTCTGCCTCGGGCTGGCAAGCGGTCTGGCGAAAACCCGCAAAGCCGAAGCCGTATTCGTGGCGGCCATGACCTGGCTGGTCTACCTGGCGGCGAACAACAGCTGGCTGACCCTGACCCATCGCCTGGCGACCGGGGCCACCAACGCGCAACTGTATGGCAGCGGACAAACCTACATCTTCGGTTTTCAGGTTATCGATATGGGCGTGTTCCTCGGTATTATCCTTGGCTGCGCTGTCGCCTTTGTTCACAATCGCGTGGTCGGCATCGAATTTCGCGGCGCGCTGTCGATCTACGGCAACAGCAAGCTGGTGCTGATCGTGATGCTGCCGCTGGTGGGCCTGTTTGCTATCGCCACCGTCTATCTCTGGCCGGTGGTGGAGCTGGGCATCTCGGCGCTGACCGGCTTTATGAAATCGTTTGGCGCCATCGGGGTCTTCCTGTACGGCTTCCTCAACCGCTTCCTGATCCCCACCGGGCTGCATCATCTGATCTGGTCGCCGTTCGTCTTTACCTCTATCGGCGGTCAGTTGCTGATTGATGGCCAGACCGTCATTGGCGCCAAGCCTATTTTCCTCGCCGAAATCGCCCGTCATCCCGTTGACGCGCTCAGTGATTCCGCCCGCTTTTTAACCTATGGGATGGTGAAGATTTTTGGCACCGCCGGGATGGCGCTCGCCTTCTACCGCACGGCGAAACCGGAGAATAAACAGCGACTCAAAGTCACGCTGATCCCCTTAATTGTCACCTCAGTGCTGGTGGGGATCACCGAACCGTTTGAGTTTCTCTTTATCTTCACCGCCCCGCTGCTGTGGCTTATCTACTCCCTGCTGGACGGTTTCTTCCAGATGCTGGCCTGGCTGCTTCACGTGCGGGTCTGCGCCACTAACGGTCTTATCGATTTTGTCGTCTATAACCTGCCCGCCGGCGCCAGCGTGACGCGCTGGCCGGTATTTGTCCTGCTCGGCCTGCTGGAAACCGCCACCATGTACCTGGTCGGCACCTTCTGCATTACCCGCCTGCGAATGCTTACCCCGGGGCGCGAAGCCGCTGCCGATGCGGCGTCTTCCCCACAGACGGATCAGGCGCATGGCGATTCAGACAAAGGCGCGCTGGTGATTGCGGGGCTGGGCGGTAAAGAGAATGTTTGTACGGTGGAAAACTGTTTTACCCGTCTGCGGGTCGATGTGCGCGACCCTGCTCTCATCAAGCAGACGCTGTTGAAAGAGAGCGGCGGGAGCAGCGTGCTGATTAAAGGCAATCATGTCCAGGTGATCTATGGCCTGGGGGTTAACAAAATTCGAACGGCGGTCAACGCCAGTCTGGGTGTAACTGAATAACGAGGTGGTAAATGAAAGATAACTTTGTGGTCACGATTGCCGGCGGCGGGAGTACCTACACGCCAGGGATTGTCATGATGCTGCTGGAAAATATGGCGCGCTTTCCCCTGCGGGAGATCCGTCTGTACGATAACCATCAGGAGCGTCAGAAGACCATCGGCGACGCCTGCGCCATTCTGGTGGCTGAACGCTTCCCGCAGGTGAAGTTCAGCTATACCACCGATCCGCAGGCGGCCTTCACCGACGTTGATTTTGTGATGGCGCATATTCGCGTTGGCCTGTATGAGATGCGGGAAAAGGATGAAAAGATCCCGCTGAAATATGGCGTGCCGGGCCAGGAAACCTGTGGGCCGGGGGGGATCGCCTACGGTATGCGCTCGATTGCCGGCGTACTGGAGCTGGTCGATTATATGCAGCAGTACGCCCCGGGGGCGTGGATGCTCAACTACTCCAACCCGGCGGCCATCGTCGCGGAAGCGACCCGTCGCCTGCGTCCCGACGCGCGCATTATCAACATCTGCGATATGCCGGTGGCCATCGAGGGGCTGTTTGCCGACATCCTCGGTCTGCCGTCCCGCAAGGCACTGAACGTCCGCTACTATGGCCTGAATCATTTTGGCTGGTGGACCAGCATCACCGATAAAGCCGGTAACGATCTGATGCCGGCGCTGAAGCGTCACGTGGCGGAGCAGGGTTACAGTAGCCCAAAAGAGGATTTTCAGCATAAGGCGCCGAGCTGGATCGAGACCTTTAAAAAGGTGAAGGATGTGTTTGCCCTTGATCCCCTGACCCTGCCTAACACTTACCTGAAATACTACCTCTACCCTGACTACGAGGTGGCGCACTCTGACCCGGACTTTACGCGGGCCAACGAGGTGATGGCCGGGCGTGAAAAAGAGGTCTTCGATATGGCCCGGGAGATCACCCGTCGCGGCACCGCGGAAGGCGCGCATTTCCACGCCGGGGCCCATGCCACTTTCATCGTCGACCTCGCCTGCGCCATCGCCTTTAACACCCAGGAGCGGATGCTGTTGATCGTGGAGAACAACGGGGCAATCGCCAACTTTGACGAAACGGCGATGGTGGAAGTCCCCTGCCTGGTGGGCGTCAACGGCCCGGAACCGCTGGCGATGGGAAAAATCCCATCGTTCCAGAAAGGGTTGATGGAGCAGCAGGTGGCGGTGGAGAAGCTGGTGGTTGACGCCTGGATCGAGGGCAGCTACCAGAAACTGTGGCAGGCCATCACCCTGTCGAAAACGGTGCCCAGCGCCGCGGTGGCGAAAGCGATCCTCGATGAGCTGATCGTCGCCAACGAAGGTTACTGGCCCGCGCTGCACTGATTTTTTGCCGCAACCCTGCCGGGATACCTTCTCTCCGCAGGGTTATCAGCGGCACCCGTCCCGCGATACCTGCCTCATAACCTTCCTTCGGCACAGACGCGTCAATGGCCTGCGCTACCCCCTCCAGACCGACGCCCCAGAGTCGCCAGCCACGCTTTTCCCTAATCGGAGTAATGAAATATAAATTCTATTCTTCGATATTATGGCGTAAAAATGTGATCTGCGTTGTATTCTTTGAGTTACATTAACCCACTGAAAACAACATCATTATTACTCACTCGCAAAATTAACCCCTTTTCATGGGGATATCGCGCTGCATGCCATTGTGATTGGCTTCATGTATTTACCTTCCTGCAACACTGATTTGAAATTAAATTTTCATAATGTGATCTTGTAGCATGCTCGTTCCATTTCTTTGTGCCATATTCTTATCACAGTAAATCGCCGGAACGACAGCAACATGCCACACCAGGGCGCTGTCCTGCCGACGCACTGAAGACCGCTAACCCCGAAAAGGAGAACGGATATCGACAACATCCATATCACCACCAAGCCGTAAACCTCTTTGACCGCCATTGCTTAGCGTACCCTGCCATGTGCTGAGCAATTACACAAAGAAGAAAATCATTGAATTCAGTTAGATACGACAACACAGGCGTGATAAATCCTGACTGGGGAGATGTATTTTTATCTTGTGTCGTTCAACAAAATAAAGGGACTACCATGTCATTTATAACAAACCTGAACCAGCAACAGAGAAAACGACTTCATCAGATCACCTTAGTGGCCACCTTCGGCGGGCTGCTTTTCGGTTACGACACTGGCGTTATCAACGGCGCCTTTTCCTCACTGAAGCAGTACATGGCGCTGACCCCGACCACCGAAGGGCTGGTGATGAGCGTCCTGCTGGTCGGCGCCGCGCTGGGCAGCGTGTTTGGCGGCAAGTTTGCCGACTACTTCGGCCGGCGCAAATACTTACTCTTCCTCTCCTTTATCTTTCTCATCGGCGCTCTGCTTTCCGCCGCGGCTCCCGATATCACCACCCTGCTGATTGCCCGCGCCCTGCTGGGGTACGCCGTCGGCGGCGCCTCGGTTACCGCTCCGACCTTTATTTCTGAAGTGGCGCCCACCGAGATGCGCGGCAAGCTGACCGGCCTGAATGAAGTCGCCATCGTTATCGGCCAGCTGGCGGCGTTTGCCATTAACGCGATCATTGGCATCATCTGGGGCCATCTGCCGGACGTCTGGCGCTATATGCTGTTAGTGCAGGCGATCCCCGCTATCTGCCTGTTTGTTGGTATGTGGCGCGCGCCGGAAAGTCCGCGCTGGCTGATCAGCAAAAACCGCCACGAAGAAGCGCTGCATATTCTCAAACAGATCCGCCCGGCGGAACGCGCACAGAAAGAGTATGACGACATCTCCACCCTGATCAAAATTGAAGCCGGCAATAAGTACAGCACTCAGAACACCTTCACCACTATCCTCAAAACGCCATGGATCCTCAAAATTTTGCTGGTGGGCATTACCTGGGCCGCACTGCAGCAAACCACCGGGGTGAACGTCATTATGTATTACGGTACGGAAATCCTGAGTGCCGCCGGCTTCTCAGAGCGTACCTCACTGATCTGTAACGTGCTGAACGGTGTCTTCTCCGTCGGCGGTATGCTGATTGGCGTGCTGTTCCTTGTCGACCGCTTCAAACGTAAGACGATCATCATCTACGGCTTCGCCATTATGGCCACGCTGCATCTGATTATCGCCGCGGTTGACTACACCCTGGTGGGCGATCTGAAAGCCACCGCTATCTGGCTGCTGGGCGCGCTGTTCGTCGGCGTGATGCAGGGCTCGATGGGCTTTATCACCTGGGTGGTATTAGCTGAGCTGTTCCCGCTGAAATTCCGCGGACTGTCGATGGGGATCTCGGTATTTTTCATGTGGATCATGAACGCGGTAGTCAGCTACCTGTTCCCGCTGCTGCAGGCGAAACTGGGCCTGGGGCCGGTCTTCTTCATCTTCGCGGCCATCAACTATTTGGCGATTCTGTTCGTGGTGTTCGCCCTGCCGGAGACCTCCAATAAATCGCTGGAGCAGTTAGAAGCAGAGCTGTCAGCGAATCATGAGGATAAAAAATCCACTCGTCTCACCAGGGAGGTTGGCTATGATCGATAACATCACGCTGGATAATCTGCACATCGGCTGCAAGGCCAGTAATAAAGCGGAAGTCATCGCCATGATTGGCGCGGAGTGTAAAGCCAAAGGCTATGTCAATCAGGAGTGCGTTCACTTTCTGCTGGAGCGTGAACATCAGGTTTCCACTTTTTTGGGCAATGGCATCACCCTGCCGCATCTGCCGAAATCAGCGACGGATATCATCCTTAAAACCGGGATTGAGATCTTTCAGTTTCCTGATGGCGTTATCTGGGATCGCGGCAACGTGATGTTTATTGCCATTGGCGTGATTGCGAAAGAGAAAGAGCATATTGACGTGCTCAAAGAAATTGCCTCGATATTCAGCGATGAGCTGATCGCGAATGCGCTGTCATTAATCTCTGACAAAAATGACTTCCTGAAGATCCTCCAGCATAACGCGCTGCCCCATTAAGTGCGCCACCGGCCGGGGCGCTGCCCCCGGCCCCTCCATTTATTGGTCTGGCAGCAAACAGACATTGCGAAAAATCTAATTTTCCCCGTTATCACGTCAATCACAATAATAACCGGGGAAATTAACGCATATTAAATTGCTATCAAATCTATTTATTATGCAACCCCCTTATCTGATGCACTAAATTCATAAATAAAAACAAAATGTTAAGAATTTGATCAGTGTTTTACCCTCTGTTTTTTCAATCAGGCCGCGAGTGCCGCGCGCCAGTAATTCCTGCGCTATCCCATTAGTTTTGATTTAAATCAATACCTCTTTCATGGTTAAAATGCATTTTACAGCGCGATTATTTTGGCAAGGTGTATACGACATTGGTTTTACGATTTGGATATTTATTTAGCCGGCCCGCAAGCCTGTGGGGATGGCTGATGTGTAACGCGCTTAACGGTATCGCGATCGTCCTTTGCTTTCGCGGGATAAGCGTCGTGACAGGCTATCGTCAAGCGGTCTGGCAGGTCATCATCACGCTGGCTATTATTATATCGACCTGGTATAGCGCTAATTATTTCGCCGCCCTGGAAGCGCGGCGGGACAGACGACGCTTTCTGCTGCTGGCCTGGGTGGTCATGACCATTCTGTTGAATTTCATTCACCTGAGCGGTGGTGAATACCGTTATTAAAGGAGCATGCCCATGACGCTGGCGATGCTGTGGGTGCTTATCACTCACCATAAAGGGCTCGCGCTCTTGCTGGTCGTGATGATTGCTCTGCTGTTTATTGCGCTTACCCCGCTGGTCAAAAAACTGCTGAGCACCCTTCACGATCGTTCCTGACCTTTCTCCCATGGCCGCCAACAGGCGGCTATCTCTTCTCCTGTTGGTCTGATTGGGGTCAGTTTGGATATCGAAAATTATTGTACGTTAAGGTTATTTTTTGACCTTTCTACTTTAGCGGGCCTCAGCCGGCGAAACTTACCGGAAGCCGGTATTCGGTTGCTTTTCCATATATAATCACCTGTCGGATTGATGTGTTCCCAGCCTAACGGGGACAAATGCGATAGTAGTTGCTCGTTGATCTTTACCCCTTTGCGCTTCAGGGCATCGACCGCTCTTTCCATATAGACGGTATTCCACAGGGATATGGCAGCCGTCAGCAGTGTCAGTCCGCTGGCGCGATAGCTCTGATTTTCCGGTTTTCTGTCCCTGATTTCTCCCAGCCGGTGCATAAATACCGCACGCGCCAGCGCGTTACGGGCTTCACCTTTATTCAGCCCTGCCTGTACCCGCCGACGCAGAGCCGGATTGCGGAACCAGTCGAGCATAAACAGCGTTCGCTCAATGCGGCCAATTTCTCTCAGTGCTTTGGCAAGTCCGTTTTGCTTAGGGTAGCTGGCTAGCTTTTTCAGCATCAGAGATGCTGTCACGGTTCCCTGCTTTATCGAGGTCGCCAAACGCAGCACTTCACGCCAGTGAATTTCGATCTCTTTCAGATTCAGACTGGTCGTTGATATCAGTGACTGAAGCGCCGGGTACTGGTCCGCTTTCCCTTTGATAAATAGCTTCTTGTCGTGGAGATCCCTGATTCGTGGACAGAACGCAAATCCCAGCAGATGCATCAGGGCAAAGACATGATCGGTGAAACCCGCGGTATCGGTGTAATGCTCCCTGATTTCCAGGTCACTTTCGTGGTACAGCAGGCCATCTAGCACATGGGTTGAATCCCTGACCCGACTGATTATACAGGTGTAAAACGGGCTGTATTGATCCGATATATGGGTATAAAACTGACGCCCAGGCTCCTGCCCATATTTCGGGTTAACCTGCCCTGCGTAGCGGCCTGAGCTGCCTGTTCTGAAATTCTGTCCATCTGATGATGACGTTGTCCCGTCTCCCCAGAATGCCGCCAGTGGTCTTTTCCCCTGCGCGTTTACCAGCTCTGCGAGGGCTGCTGAATAGGTTTCGTCGCGGATGTACCATGCCTGGATATCTTCCAGTGATGATTTGGTGCTTCCGGGGCAGGCTTCCGCCAATTACTGGCGTTCTGATGAAGTCCGCTGCGTGCCAGAAGCGAACATTCATTTACCATCTAAACTCTAATTTAGATGCTGCTCTTTATTATCTTATAGCTGTTTGCGAGTTGAATAGCGTAGCTCATCAACCAGCAAGCTAAATGCTGGCGTTGGCTGGCGGTGGCTTGGATAGTAAAGATGGTACCCGGAGTAAGGTTCACACCACTCTTCCAGAACGCGAACCAGTTGTCCGGATGAGATATAAGGTTCCAGCTGCCCTTCAGGAAGATACGCAAGACCCCGCCCTTCAAGTGCAGCTCTAAGTATCATGCTTCCTGTGTTGAAGACCAACTGACCATCAACCCGCACATTCAGCTCACGCCCGTCTTTCTCAAATTCCCACGCATAGAGTCCTCCATGACCGGAGAGTCGAAGATTAATACAGCTGTGATCGGTAAGTTCCTGTGGCGTACCTGGTACAGGTCTGTCATTGAAATAGGCTGGAGAACCGGCAACCGCCATGCGCATATCTGGTGCAATACGAACGGCAATCATATCCTTTGCAATGGTTTCACCAGGACGAACTCCAGCATCAAAACGGTCCCTCACAATATCGGTCAGACCATAATCCGTCAGGATTTCAACCTTAATATCCGGATAGGCTTTTACCAGGCGGGATACCGCCGGCCACAGAACTGACTCTGCTGCATACTCTGTTGCCGTAAGCCGTATCGTACCCGCAGGCTTATCGCGGAGTTCACTCAGCACCATTAACTGGCGCTGGATATCCTCAATTTGCGGCCCCACGGAGGCCATTAGCCGCTCTCCGGCTTCTGTGGGCACAACACGCCGGGTGGTTCGGTTGAGCAAGCGGAGGCCAAGCTGAGCCTCCAGCCCCCGAACCGTCTGGCTCAGTGCGGACTGTGAAATGCCCAGTCGTTTTGCCGCACGCGTAAAGTTTTGCTCCTTCGCAACCACCATAAAGGCAGCAAGGTCATTGAGATTCTGATCGGACATTAAGAAGCTCTCCTTATAATTTCAATCTCATATTACCCTCTAATCACTTAATAAGTCCTCCGATATACTTTCTTCCGTTCACTAATTAATCAGGCCTGACGACTGTAATGCAATAAAAACGTCAGCATTCCCGATGCCACAATCCGGATTGCGGATGCGCCAATAATTTATGAAACAAGACGGCAGATAAACGGAGGTTAATGATGTGCGGAAAATGTGAAGACAACAGTCATCCGGACGCGCCAGCGTCCCCGACCCGGAGAAAGGTTCTGATGGCCGGGGCCGGCCTTGCTGCAGCATCAACGCTGGCGGTCATGCCGGGAAAGGTACAGGCACAGGAATCTGCCGCTCAGGCAGGTAATGGACCCTGGCGTGTTCGTGCCTGGGGCAACAGGGATCCGGAGGGGCCATTTGTTCCCCTGGAAATTCCCCGCCGGGCACTTCGTCCGAACGATGTCCTCATCGACATTATGTACTGTGCTATCTGTCATTCAGATATTCATATCGCCAGGCAGGAATGGGGGGCGCCTTACCCTGCCACCAATTATCCCTGTGTTCCGGGGCATGAGATCATCGGGCGTGTCGCCGCCATCGGAAGCGCCGTGACGAAATTCCGGCCGGGTGATATTGCGGGTGCCGGTGCCATGATTGATTCCTGCGGAGAATGCGAGAGCTGCGTTAACGATCTGGAACAGTACTGCCTGAAAGGCTGGACGCTGAATTTCAACTCGCCGGATAAAATTTCGGGCGGCTATAACTATGGCGGTTTTTCCCAGCGTGTGGTGATCCCCGAACGTTTTACCGTTCGCATCCCACCGGGAATGAATCTTGCCGCTGCGGCACCGTTAATGTGCGCCGGCATCACCACCTTCTCACCCCTTGAGCACTGGTCGGTTGAAGCCGGGCAACGGGTCGGGGTTATTGGCATGGGCGGGCTCGGGCATCTGGCCGTCAAGCTGGCCGTCGCGCGCAGGGCTGATGTTACGGTATTCACCACCACTCCAGGAAAAGTCACGGACGCGAAAAAAATGGGGGCCCGGGAGGCTGTTGTCTGGAACGATCCTGACGCCCTGAAGCCTTATGCGAACCAGTTTGATTTTCTTATATCAACGGTGCCGACGAGCGTCCCCACTCATCCGATTACTAATATGCTTCGCCTGGATGGTACCTACGTCATCGTCGGAGCCCGTGAACCGATAGAAGACGTCCGCGGTTCCGGGCTGTGGCTTCAGCGTCGGCAGGTCTCAGCATCACTGATGGGTGGCATGGCAGAAACTCAGGAGTTCATCGATTTCTGTGCCCGCCGTAACATTGTGGCCGATATCGAGCTGATAAAGCCCGACCAGATAGATCGCGCCTTTGAGCGAATCAAAGCAAAAGACATTCGTTATCGTTTTGTTGTGGACTTTACGTAAGCAGACACCCATTTAGCCGAAAGTAACCAGCGAGGTGAAAGATGAAAGCGATTATTGCTGCAGCAGCCATGTCCGTACTGGGTACCACCCAGGTTTCTGCCGAAAGTATCGAAATCCGTCGTAACGGGCAGACCCCTTCTGTCGTCGGCAAGGCCGATAACTTCTCGGGTCATGCAGTTGTCAGCCCGTTGTTGCCGCCAAACGAGTCCACGCGTGCCAATCTGGGCCAGGTGGATTTCGCCCCGGGGGCGCGCACGGCCTGGCATACTCACCCTGCCGGACAGTTGCTGATCGTTACGGCAGGCAAAGGCTGGGTTCAGGAAGAAGGTAAGGCTCGTCAGGATATAGCCCCCGGGGATGTCGTCTGGATCCCTGCGACCGTTCGCCACTGGCATGGCGCCACGGCGACGTCCCCCATGAGCCATCTGGCCATGACGTATATGGTGGACGGTAAAAACGTGGACTGGCAGGAGCCCGTCTCCGACGAACAGTATCAGTAATCCGGAGGTCAGATGAAAACTTCAACGGCAGTTGCGCTGGCGCTTTCTCTCGGATCGGCTGGCGCCATTGCAGAAACGGGGGCACGGCGGGGCCCGCTGTCAGACACCGACACAGAGGCAGTATCTCCCGCACTCGAACGCTATGCGAGCACCAGGCTGGCAGGAGACCTCTGGAAAAGAAACGATTTGTCGCCACGCGATCGCAGCCTCGTTACCGTTGCAGCGGTTATTGCCCGGAATCAGACCGTACTTTTACCGGAGCAGCTGGAGCTGGCGCTGAAAAACGGTGTTAAGCCGGCTGAGCTTTCCGAAACCATCACGCAGCTGGCGTTCTATGCCGGCTGGGGCAATGCCATTGCGGCCGCAGCGGTAACGAAAGAGATATTCCTGCAAAAAGGAATTAACGCTGAACAGCTTCCTCGCGCGGAGGAGGCGCTGCTGCCGATCGATGAAAAAGCTGAAGCAGCTCGCGCTGCACGCGTAGAACAGAGTATCGGTAGCGCGGTGCCGGGGCTTGTCAGCGACACCACCGACGTGCTTTTCCGGGAGTTGTGGCTGCGTCCCGGGCTTGCACCACGGGACAGAAGTCTGGTGACCCTGTCTGCCCTGATTGCAAACGGGCAGGTACAGCAAATTTCGCCGCACCTTAACCGGGCAATGGATAACGGCCTGACCCGGCTGCAGGCTTCAGGCGCACTGAGTCATCTTGCGTATTATGCTGGGTGGCCTAATGCTTTCTCAGCAGCGCAGATTTTCAAAACGGTGTTTGAGCAGCGTGAATCGAAATAACCATTCCTTACAGGAGGACAGTATGTCTCAGGGTATTGATAACAAAATCATCGTCATCACCGGTGCCAGCAGCGGCCTGGGAGCAGAAACAGCCCGACACCTGTCGAAACTGGGCGCAAAAGTTGTTCTGGGCGCGCGACGTATTGAGAAGCTTGAGCAACTTGCCGGCGAACTGGGGCTGGATACCAAAGCAGTACTGCGCACCGACGTGACGGACCGCACTCAGGTCCAGGCCCTTGTTGACCGGGCGGTAGAGCTGCACGGCCGTATTGACGTCATTATTAATAATGCCGGCTTAATGCCGAGCTCCATGCTCGACAAGCTGAAGGTGGATGAATGGGACCGGATGATCGACGTGAACATTAAGGGTGTACTTTACGGTATCGCCGCCGCGCTGCCGTATATGAAAGCCCAGAAGTCGGGACAGTTTATCAACGTATCGTCCGTAGCCGGACATAAGGTTGGGCCCGGCGGTGCTGTATATGCAGGAACGAAATGGGCCATCCGCGCTATTTCAGAAGGCCTGCGTCAGGAAGTGAAACCCTGGAATATCCGCACAACTATTGTTTCACCCGGCGCGGTAGATACCGAACTGACTAAAACCATCACCGACGAAGATATTGCGAAAGGTATGTCGAAAACCTACGAGAATGCAATCCCTGCAGAGGCTTTTGCACGGGTCGTCGCATTTGCCATCAGCCAGCCTGACGACGTGGATGTTAACGAAATACTTTTCCGGCCGACCGTACAGGTTTATTAAAACACAATCAGACGGGTAGCTGACGTCTGCCTTATATCCGGATAGTTTATATCATCCGGATATAAAAAGAGCATTACCAGATAACGCATCTTTCAACACAGGAAATTCAAACCCGAATTTTCTGCGGGCTACTTCGCGCCCGAAAAATCCATACGCGTATACGACATTCTGTTTATTAAAAGGTAAGGGGCTGATTTGTATGCCTGTAAAACATTCTCACACAATCTCCGGTGCCGGTGTTGTCTCTGCACTGATGCCGGTGATGGCTGCGGTACTGGTCGGCTTTATTATTATCGGTGTGGCACTTCCTGTCCTGCCGCTGCATGTCAAAAATGACCTGGGGTTCGGGACCTTTATCGTGGGCCTGGTCGCCGGGGCACAGTTTGCTGCATCGCTTATTTCCCGGGTGTGGTCCGGGAGCTATTCGGACAAGCGCGGCGCCAAAAAGGGCGTGGTGGCCGGGCTTATCGCTGCTGCCGTTTCAGGACTACTGTACCAGGTGTCGCTCTGGTTCGTCGGCATGCCGGTACTGTCTGTGGGTGTTTTGCTTGCCGGGCGCGCAATACTGGGCGGGGCGGAAAGCTTCATCATTACCGGTGCCGTGGCATGGGGTCTGGCCCTCGTGGATAAGGAGCATGCAGGTAAGGTTATCGCCTGGGTGGGTACCGCGATGTTTGCCGCTATGGCTCTCGGCGGACCGGTGGGGACGTTGTTATTTGATGCTTTCGGCTTTGAGGCGATCGCACTGCTGACGTTTCTACTTCCTTTACTGGTACTGGCGTATCTTGCACGCATGCCCGCAGTTGCGCCCCATCCACATGCCGCGCAGGCAACCTTTGGCTCCGTCATGCACGCGGTCTGGTTACCCGGACTGGGCGCCGCGCTTGCCAGCACGGGCTACTGTACCATCCTGGCCTTCAGCTCACTTTATTACAGCGCCATGAACTGGCAGCCCGTCTGGATGGCATTCACGGCCTTTGGCGTTGCGCTGATTGTTGCCAGAATCGTTGCCGGTCATCTGCCAGATCGCTTTGGTGGCGCACGTATTGCGCTGATTTTTGTGCTCGTTCAGGCCGCCGGGCTCTTTCTGATATGGCTTGCGGGTACGTCCCTGATTGCGACTATCGGTTCAGCGTTAGCCGGTTTTGGCTACTCACTGGTTTACCCGGGCCTCGGTATCGAAGCCATCAGTGGTTCAACGCCCCAGAACCGCGGCATGGTGATGGGCATCTACACAGCATTTCTTGACGTGGCGATGGCGATCGGCAGTCCTGCTCTCGGCTGGGTAGGAGGACATCTTGGGCTGAACGCGATATTCCTGGCCGGCGCGCTGGCAGTGCTGTCCACTGCTGTGGTGGCATCCCTGCTGTTAAAACGCCCGGACCAGAGTAAACAAAATCCGGCCTGAAAAGGTCCTGCTATCCGGAGGTTTATTGTTCTCCGGATTCTTCACTCCGTTTGTCTTAACACCGTTATTTAATTCAGGAGGTAATATGAAACTGCATTCAAAAGGGAAATTAAAAACCCTGGCCGCGCTGACAATACTGAGCGTTGCTTTGGGTATAGGGGCAAGCACAGCCGTCGCTGCTGATATGTCCCACGGTGCGAATAATTTCTATAAAAGCGATAAGGTGAAGACTGAAACCGTTAAATTCAAAAATATTTACGGTATGGAAATCACCGGCACGTTATTTACTCCCCGCACTATGGAGGCCGGTAAAAAATATGATGCCCTTATTGTCGGCCATCCTTTTGCCGCAGTAAGACAGCAGGCTGCTAACCTCTATGCAACTAAAATGGCAGAAGCCGGATTTGTTGCGCTGTCCTTCGACCAGTCCTTCTGGGGAGAGAGTTCAGGTACGCCGCGTGGCGCCGTGCTGCCTGATGTTTATGCAGAAAACTTCAGCGCCGCAGTTGATTTCCTCGGAACGCGCGCATTTGTGGATCGTGAAAAAATAGGCGTGATAGGTATCTGCGGTAGCGGCGGCTTTGCCATCGCCGCGACAAAAATTGATCCCCGCATTAAGGCACTCGCGACTGTTAGCATGTACGACATGGGCGAATATTTCCGTACTGGTCTGAACCATGAGCGGACCTTGGAGATGAGAAACAAGGACCTGGCGATTGCTGCAGATCAACGCTACAAAACCGCTGAAACCGGGCAACCCGTCTATGGTCCGGGGCAAAACGATCCGGTGTTCATCGAAGGTAAAGAGTCCAATGATTTTTATCAGACAGAGCGCGGCAAGGTGGCATCCAACGATCGCCGCTCAACACCAGCGACCTATGCGAAATTCATGAACTTCCATCCGTTCATCGATATCGAGTCCATTTCACCGCGACCAATACTCTTTGTCGTGGGTGATGCGGCACCATCACGCACTTATACCGATACCGCCTATAAAATGGCGGCAGAGCCGAAAGAGCTTGTGGAAATTAAGGGGGCTAACCGTATCGACCTGTATGACCGCACTGAACTCATCCCGTGGGACAAGCTGGTGTCATTTTTTAACACCAATCTGAAAAAAGATAAATAATGCGCTATTTGAACGGCACTGTTGCAGTGCCGTTATTCCTGAAAAAAAACAACGGAGAGTTTTATGTTCAAACCAGTCATGCTTGCTCTGGCTTCCCTGACGGCTGTGTCATTCTCATCTGTGGGTACCGAGTTCGAAGGTATCCGGGTCAAGATCACTGCCGGTGACCAGGTGATGACGGCAACGTTTTATGACAATGCCACCACCCGGGCTCTGGTCTCTCGTTTCCCGCTGACGCTGCCCATGGAAGATTTATATGGACGTGAAATGTGCTACCGGTTCCCGGATGCGCTGCCCGCAAACGAAACGAAAACCAGCGGTTATGAAGTGGGAGATATTGTTTACTGGGCACCCCGCCACAGCTTCGTCATCATGTACAAACAGAACAATGAACAGATCGGTAATCTTCAGAAAGTGGGCCGTATCCACTCTGGGGTTGGGATTTTCAGGCATACGGGTAATATTGATGTGACATTTGAGATGGCACATTGATTGCGATTCAATTTCGATAATTTGATGCAGTAACATTATTTGTCTTCATTGAGCATAACTTAGGTGTCTGGGTCAGCGTCCGTTTCGCTCAAAGCTGCCTGTCAACATGGTCAATCTCCCTTACCACAGCCTATGAGTACAAAAAGTAACCTTAACGTACAATAATTTTCGATATCCAAACTGACCCCTGATTCCGCCACCAGCCTCAGCGGCATGCCACCTGCTACTGCGCGCATAAAAAGAAATGAGAACCATTATCAATGAAGCTATGCTAACGTGTCAGCCCAGGCAAAACGCCAGATGACACAGAACAGGGGGACAGACGAGGTGAAGCAGGATTCAGGGATCATCACAGCGCGGCAGACGCACGGATTGCTGACGCTGGCGATAGGCGCGCTCTTCTACAGCAGCGGCAGTTTCGCCCGGCCGGATCTGCAGCCGCTGGGACCGAATATTGCGGATAAAGGGTCAGCTTTCTATCATTTTACCCAGCGCCAGTACGACTCTGCCGATGGCGAACGCCATTACCGGGTGTGGACCGCGGTGCCGGATAAAGCGCCGCCGGCCGCCGGTTACCCGGTGCTGTATATGCTGGACGGCAACGCGGTGATGGATAAACTCAACGACGCGTTTCTGCAACAGCTCTCCGTCGCTTCCCCGCCGGTCATCGTCGCTATTGGTTACCAGACGGCGCTGCCCTTCGATACCGCCGCCCGGGCCTGGGATTACACTCCGCCGCTGAAGACGCATGAACCTCGCGCCGGGAAAACCGCGCTGCCGCCGCGAAAAACCGGGGGCAACTATCTGTTTCGTCAGCTGCTGAGCGAAACGATGGTTCCGCAAACAGAAGCTAACCTGAAAATCGATCCCCGCCAGCGCGCTATCTGGGGCCACTCTTACGGCGGACTGTTTGTACTCGACGCGTGGCGAAACCACTCCCTTTTCAGGATCTACTATTCTGCCAGCCCGTCGCTTGGCCAGGCGCAGACGTCTCCCCTGAAGGACACCCAGCCCCTTGATGCCACCGCGTTTACCGGGACGTCCCTGTATCTGCTGGAAGGCGACGGAAAAGCCGCTGGCGAGCCCTCCGGGCATGAAGCCTCCCTGGGCGTACTGCGTCAGACCCAGCAGCAGCTGGCCAGCAACGGTCTGACGGTGCAATTCTGGCGCTACCCTGGCCTGACGCACGGTCAGATGTTCGAGGTCTCCCTGCGCGCGGCGCTGCTGCACCTTTCCGGGCAGCCTACGTTAGCGCATCAGTAACGATCCCGCGCCCACCAGCCAACGGCGGGTGCGTTAATTCTGCCGTGGCAGATGTTTAACATCGACCGGCTCGCCGAACAGAAAGCCCTGCATTTCGTCGCATCCCTCTTCTTCGAGGATTTGCCGTTGCCCTTCGGTTTCTACCCCTTCGGCGATAAGCGGGGTATTGATTGAGTTGCCCAGCGAGATAATCGCCCGCACGAACGAGCGAACCTGAGGATTGCTCTCCACATCCTGCATAAAGCTACGGTCGAGCTTGATGACGTCGAAATGAAAATCGCGCAGCATGCTCAGGGAGGAGTAACCGGTGCCGAAATCATCCAGCGCAATACTGATGCCCATCTTTTGCAGATGATGCAGCACGCTGAACGCCAGCTGTTTATTGATGATAAACGCCGTCTCCGTCACTTCAAATTCCAGCAGGCTAACCGGATAAGCGGTTCGCATCAGGATCTCGCGGACTTTTTCGATAAAGCTGCGGTGACGCAACTGTACCGGTGAGATATTGACTGAGATTTTTTTATTCAGCCGATTATCCAGTGATTCGCTGCACACCTGCTCCAGTACCCAGTAGCCTAATGGCACAATAGCGCCACTCTCTTCGGCGATGGGAATAAACACCTCCGGCGGGATAGCCCCCAGCTGCGGATGCTGCCAGCGCAACAGCGCTTCATAACCGGTGATGCGACGATCTTTAATGTTGCGGATCGCCTGATAGTGAAGCGAAAACTCCCCCGCCTGAATACCGCGGCGGATGTCGGCGGCCATCATATTCCGCTGCCGCGTCTTGTCGTCCATCTCACGTTCGTACCAGCAAATCTTGTGGTCGAGACTGCTCTTTGCCCGATACATGGCCAGATCGGAATTGCTCAGTACCGTATTAATATCCGTCCCGTCCTCCGGGTAGACGGAGATACCTATGCTGGCGGAGAGGATCACTTCCGTCGCGGCAAACGTCTGCTTACCGCTGAAGCAGTGCCAGAGACGGGTGGCAAAGGCGTCCACCTCGCTTTCATCGGCAAAAGGTTTGACGGCCACAAACTCATCGCCGCCGAAGCGGGCGACCATCTCCTCCTTCTGCAGCGTTTTCAGCACGGCGCCTGCCACGCGCTGCAGCAGCTGATCGCCAATAAGATGGCCCTGCAGATCGTTAATCTCTTTAAACTTATCTAAATCGATGGTGAAAACGGCAAAGCGGCGGGCGTCATTACCGGTGATCAGCTTTTCCACCCGCTCAAAGAACTCCACCCGATTGGGTAAACCGGTCAGCGCATCGTAGCGCGCCATCCACGCGATGCGGTCATTGATCGCCTTCTGTTCGCTGATGTCGCGGGTAATTTTGGCAAAGCCCAGCAGGTTATGTTGTTCATCGCGGATGGCATCGATCATGACATGCGCCCAGAACCGGGAGCCATCTTTACGATACCGCCAGCCTTCGCCTTCGAACTGGCCGCTACGCAGGGCAATTTGCAGATTTTTTGCCGGCACCCTGGAGAGCTGTTCGGCTTCGCTATAGAAGAGACCGAAGTAGCGGCCGACGATCTCGTCGCTCAGGTACCCTTTTGCCCGGCGGGCGCCCTCGTTCCAGCTGATGACCGTCCCGTCGGCGCTCAACATATAGATGGCATAATCTTTAACACTTTCAATAAAGTGGCGATAGGCAATATCCGTCAGGTGATCGTTACTCATGGTACAGCGCTCTCTGTGGCTCGGTCGTGGCAAAACGCATTAGATATAACAGAATCACGCCCATAATGAATACAAGGTTAAGGTGTTTTATGGTCGCCTTTCCGGCCCGGGCATGCGCCGACCGCGCGGCGCATACGCCTGTTAAGCGTAGTGGACCTGGCCATCTTCGGGAGTGACAAACTCGGCGATTTTCACACTTAGGTCGCCCACTAATAGTTACTTTTATTGATTAAAAAGTTTGATTGAAAGAATAAATAAAAGGAGTAATGTTAATAATACTTTCTATGGAGGTTAAATATGTTGCGTGATTATTTAAAAGTGGAAAAAGAAGATCGTCTGGTTGAACAACAGAGTCGTCATGACAATAGTCAGCATTATTCTTCGGTGACCGAATGGGTTATTTTAAGTAAAGATGGCCAGCGTAAAGGTCGGGTATCCCTGTTTGACCGCTTCACCACCCGCCGCTCCTGGAGCGACAGCTTCCGCATTACGCAGTTTGATAATGCGGGTAAAGTGGTGGTGGATAAACTCACTGACGCGCTGTAAATCCCCCGGATTCCCGGCCTGACGGGAGAATATTCATACGCAAAATTAACACCTGCATAAAATATATTGATGCGTCGCCATCATGTTATTTTCATTCCGCATACTGATAACCTAATGGGTAATTTTCGCCATGGTAAACAGCGCGAGTTTTTAACCCGAACACATGCTGAAAAATAAGCCCGCCGGTCGGGCTTTTTTGCATGGTGTTCGCCGCCCAGGCCACAAAATGCCAGGGACAACCCGCGCTGGATTGTATACGATACATATACGAATCATATATGGGTTGTTGCTATGGGAATCGTCAAAATCTCCGATCTGCTGCACGATGACATTCGTGATGCCAGCAAAGCCATGTCCCGCTCCGTCAATGCGCAGGCGGAATACTGGATCCGTCTGGGCATGATGAGCGAACTCTACCCCGAGCTTAACCACCAGCAGATCAAACTGCTGATGCTGAAATCCGGCTCTGACCGTCTGCTGGAGGTGATCAATGCCATCAATAATCATTAAAACCGCCGATGAGCTCGCGCGCCAGCGTCATGCCGGCCAGCTGCTGGCATCGGTGTTTGCCATGCTGGATACCTTTATCGTTCCCGGCGTGACGACGATGGAAATCAACGATCGAGTGGAAGATTTTATCGTCAACCAGCTGCACGCCCGCCCGGCCAGCAAGGGGCAATACGACTTTCCCTATGTGTTGAACACCTCGATTAACGACGTGGTCTGCCATGGGATCCCCAAGGCGACCGAGCATCTGCGCTCCGGGATGATCGTTAACGTCGATATTACCCTCGAGAAAGCGGGCATGATCGCTGACTCCAGTAAGATGTACCTGATAGGCGACGTTTCCCCGCTGGCCCGCCGGCTGGTAAAGACCACCTATGAAGCGATGTGGAAAGGCATTGAGGTGGTGAAACCTGGCGCGACGCTGGGCGACATCGGCCATGCCATTCAGCGCTGGGTCGAGGACCATGGCTACAGCGTGGTCAGAGAATACTGCGGTCACGGCGTCGGTCAGGAAATGCATGAAGAGCCGCAGGTGCTGCACTACGGCAGGCCCGGGGAAGGCGCCGTGCTGCGGGAAGGTATGGTATTCACTATTGAACCGATGGTGAACCAGGGCGACAGTCGTATCAAGACCAAAAAGGATGGCTGGACGGTGGTCACCCGCGATAAAAAACTCTCCGCGCAGTGGGAGCACACCGTGGCGGTGACCGCCAACGGTTTTGAGGTACTGACGCTGCGCGACGACGAGCAGTCGCGGATCCGCTGAGCATCTTCCCTTTCTGTATGACGGTGGGTCGCTTTCTGATCCCGGTGCTCGCCTGGGAGCCAGACGATACCTGGTTCTGCCGCCGGATGGCGGCAATAATTATTTCCATGAATGGTTTTCTGCACGCGCGTCTCCCGGATGTGACGGCTGACGCGCGGATACCCTGCACAACGGTTTACCTTTTACCTTCAGCATCCGCTTACCCTTCATCACGTCTATCCCGCCTTAGCGATAGCGAATAATAACATCTGCTTCACTATGCTGCGCATTTCGCCAGTGAATACTGACCTCACCGCGATTGTCCGGCATGGCATAGCCAGGGCGGTTGTCTGTCGTGGCGATCTGTTCCGGTGAATGGTACTGACACGAAACATCGATACGATCGCGCTGCGGAGCGATAAGACAGGCTGGATTGATGACCCGCCCTGAAAAATGAACCTGACCGGAAAGCGAAGCAGAGGACGCCTGCGGCGCCAGACACAGACATAACAGAGCGAGACGGAGCGGAGACATAGCAATCTTCCTTGATAGCGGGTGACACTGCGCGGCACAGCATCGTTTCTGTGCCATACAACCTGCGGCTTCCTGCCGTCACTCCACGCTACTGCAAAATAGCGGCGCCGTAAATGGTTATTACGGGCCACCCGGTCATCTGCCGGGAATAACAGCTACTTTTCGCAAAATTTTGCCGGAATAGTTACCACTCCCGGAAATAATTCATTATATGCATGGGCCTCTTTTTAATATTTAGTAAGATTATACTTACACTAAAAAATAAATAATGTTACAGCTTAACACATCTTATCAATGGGCCTTTACGATGTTCTCCGTATAATCCCGCCCCCGACGGTAATATACATTAGCGATGCTTACCGTTTTTTGTGAACAGAAATAATAAACATGCTTTAAAAATGTTAAGCGCTTTTATTAACTTGTGATTATTTAATAAGGTTTGAGTATGAAAGAAAAAGGCACCCTGCTGGTTGTTGGTTCACTGCTGGCCTTAAGTCTGGCTACTGTGACCACTGCCCACGCGGCGGGCACACTGAATTTCACTGGTAAAATTATTAACGAGTCCTGCCAGATCGCTAATAACGGTGGCGATGTTAATGTCGATTTTGGCAACGTCGATATTTCAGCGCTGAAATCACATGAAGCGAAAACCGCAGAAACACCGTTTACCATCAACCTGACCGGCTGCCCGCTGGCACAGAACATCAGTATCAGCCTGGAGGGTACCCCGGACACCAACGCTAACGGCACCAGCGCCGCCGTGCTGGCGCTCTCCGACGCTGCAGATACCGCCAAAGGTGTGGGCATTGAAGTCTTCTCTTCCCCTGACGGCTCGACGGAAGGTACTCAGCTGACCTTTGACAAGCAGAGCAAAACAGCGGTTTCGCAAGCCGACGAAAACGGTGATATTGCATTTAACTTTATTGCCGATCTGAAAAGCGATTCCTCACAGGATGTAACTGCCGGCAATATTAATGCTACGGCCAATATTGATATTGTATATGAATAGAATGTTCTGATTGCCGCTTTACCAAGGGCAGCTTCCCCTGCCCTTATTCTCATCCCTCATGACCGGATCTTCAATTATGCAGTGTTATAAAGTGGCTTTTATCCTGAGCCTTCTCTTTTGCCCTTTCCTGGCGTCTGCCGCCGGGGTTGCCATTGCCGGCACACGTGTCATTTATAATGAACAAAGTCATGAGGCAGACATCGCGGTAAAAAACACCAACTCTCACGATCCCGTGCTTATTCAGAGCTGGGTAGACGACCTGGCTGATAATAATAAATCACCATTTATCGTCACCCCGCCATTGTTCCGTCTGGATGCCGGAGACAGCAACGATCTGCGCGTACTTTTAACCTCGCCGCAAATGCCCCATGACCGGGAGAGTTTGTTCACCCTAAACATCAAAGTGATCCCTGCCAATACCGCGCCGGCTGGCGAGAACATTCTGCAATTTGCTATTAAGAATCAACTGAAGCTAATTTATCGCCCGGCAGGGCTCCCTGGTTCGGCGCTTCAAGCGGCGCAGCACCTGCGCTGGCGCGTCAGCGGCAACCACCTGCAGGCGGATAATGCCTCCCCCTATTATGTGACTGTTACCACGCTCACCTGCGCGGGCCAGAACCAGAAAACGCCGCTTGAGCACAGCGTGATTGCTCCTCACAGCCGTGAAGAGTATACCCTCCCAGGCGAGGCCTGCGCCCACGAGGTGAGCTGGCGCATTCTGGATGACTTTGGCGCCGTGCAGTCGTTTAGCGCCCCCGTTTCGGCGCACTAGGCGTCTGATGTCGCCATGCGCCACGGCCCGGCTCATACCGTTACCGTCGTTAGCCTCTCCATCCTGTTGGGCGGACAGAGCGCGCTCTTGCACGCCCAGGCGACCTTTAATATGGATCTGCTGGAAAAAAACGACCATCTGCCAGCGGTGGATCTGCAGCGTTTCAATCAACAGACGGGCCAGCCGCCAGGCAAGTATCCGGTGAGCTGGCAGGTCAACGGCGTCACGCTGGATGCTCGTAAGACCGTCATGTTTCGCCAGAACGATCGCGGGCAGCTAACGCCCTGCCTAAAGCCTGAAGACCTGGTGCAGGCTGGGGTTAGTCCGGCCGTGCTGGTACAGGCGCCCGGCGCAACGTCCCGCTCATGTCCCGAACTCGCCACGCTGCTGCCGGGCAGTGTGGTCAATTTTGATTTCTCCCATCAGCGGCTGGTAATGACCATTCCTCAGGCGCTGATGACGCACCGGGCGAGGGATAATGTTCCCTCTGCGCTGTGGGACGAAGGTATTAGCGCCTTTCAGAGTAACTATCGCTATTCAGGCGCCAGCCAGCGTACCCGCATGGGCAGCACCGAGCGCGATAACTATCTGATGTTGAAAAGCGGCGTGAACGCCGGCGCATGGCGCTTGCGCGCCAGCAACGGCCTGACCGCCAACAGCGACGATAAGCCCCACTGGACCACCAGCGGCGCCTGGCTTGAGCGCGACCTGACATGCTGGCAAAGTGAACTGACCCTCGGGGATACCTTCACTTCAGGCGATGTGTTTGACGCGGTACAGTTTCAGGGAATTGCCCTCGCCTCCAGCGACGCGATGCTCCCGGACTCGCAGAAAGGTTTTGCCCCGACCATTCGCGGGATAGCAAGAACCAACGCCCAGGTCACGGTTCGGCAAAATGGCTACGTGCTGTATCAAACCTACGTCACCCCTGGCGCGTTCGTGATTGACGATCTTTACCCCACCGCCAGTAGCGGCAATCTTGAGGTTGCCGTCAAAGAGTCTGATGGCGAAATCCGCCGCTTCACCCAGCCGTATGCATCGGTGACCAGCATGCAGCGCGAAGGCAACCTGAAATACAACCTGGTCGCCGGGCGCTATCATAGCGACGATGCCAGCCAGCGGCCGTTAATGATGCAGCTATCGCTGATGCGCGGGTTCGCCCATAACCTGACGCTGTTGGGCGGACTGCAAAGCGCGGCGCAATACCACAACTTCTCGCTCGGCGCGGGACAGGGGCTGGGAGAAGCCGGGGCGATCTCGCTACAGCTGTTAATCGCCCACGACCGGCACCAGCAGGATCCGATCGATGGCCGGGCCTGGCAGCTCCAGTACAGCAAAGGTTTTGATCGTCTCGGCACGCAGTTCACCTTCACCGGCTGGCGTTATTCGCATCAGCGCTATGCCACGCTGAGCGAGGCGTATTCCAGCCCAGACCCCGACGCCGACGCCGACGCCGACGCCGACTCGCAGGATAAAGACAACAAAAAACGACCCTGCAAATCACCGCCAGCCAGAACCTGCCGTACGATATCACCCTCTATCTGAGTCTCGATCAGGACAGCTACTGGTCTGGAGGCGACCCGCAGCGTACCGCCAATATGGGGATCAGCGGCCAGGTTCACGGTATCGCGTGGTCGCTCAGCTACAGCGACTCCCACAGTAGCGATGGTGACGAAGTGGATGACGAGCCGCATTCCGACAAAGTGGTGACGTTGTCACTTTCGGTGCCGCTAAGCCACCTGCTCCCGGGGAGCTACGCCAGCTATACCCAGAACACCTCCCGCCACAGTGCCACCAGTCAGATGGTCAGTCTCAACGGTACTTTGCTGGACAATCATGCGCTTAGCTACGCCGTCAGCCAAACCCTCGATCAACAAAACGGGCACAGCGGAAGCCTGACGGCCGGGTACAGCAGTGGTAGAGGCGATCTGAATCTCGGCTACAGCCGCGATTCGCAGGCCACTCGTCTGAACTACGGCGCCAGCGGAGGTATCCTGATTCACCGCCACGGGGTGGTCTTTACGCCGGAAATGAATGGTTCTGTCGTCCTGATTGACGCCGGTGGCGCCAGCGGTGTGACCCTGGCCAACCAGAAAACCATCGCCACCAATCGTGACGGGTACGCCGTGCTGCCCTTCGCCACCGCCTATCACCGCAACGACGTCTCTCTCGACAGCCATTCACTGCCGGGGAATGTGGATCTGGCCACCAGCACCGTGACGCTGGTCCCCACCAAAGACGCGGTGGTTCTGGCACGCTTTCACACCCACGTTGGTTATAAAGCGCTGTTTACGCTGCAGTCTCGGGGACAACCGCTGCCATTTGGCAGCGAAGTTCGCGCCAAGGACACCAGCAGCATTGTTGCCAGCGAGGGTCAGGTGTATCTGGCCGGCCTTGCGCCAAAAGGCATCCTGTATGCGCAATGGGGGCCTGGCCCTCAGCAGCGCTGTAGCGCCCGCTACGATCTCACCCCGACGCTGGCGCAGACACCCCATCCACTCATCCTACAGCAGGCGTTATCATGTTCTTTTTAACTCTCCTGCGTCGGGTCGTTCTGACGCTGTTACTCGTCTTGTTACCGACCGCCAGCGGATGGGCCTGCTCTCCGGTGTTTGTCCGCGGCCAGGCCTCCACCCTTCGGCTGAACGTGGGGCAACTTACGGTGTCGCCTGACGCCAGACCGGGCACCCCGCTGTATCACAAAAGTTTCGCCTGGAACCGCCTTAGCGACGGCGGCGAACAGTGGATCCGTTGCGCGGACGACCCGCATGGGCTGTCGCCGCTGCTGCTGGACAGTCTGCTGTCCGGGGGGGCGACGCGACCGACGGTTTATCAAACTAATCTCGCTGGCATTGGCGTTCGCGTAGCGCTGCGCGCTATCGGCGGATATGGCGGCTTTCCTGACCGACCAACGCCGTCGCCATTTAGCCTGCGAGTGGACAATCCCGCCGCTTTACCCGATGCGGTGTGGAAACTGGGCTATTTCCGCCTGACGATTGAGCTCATTAAAACCGGCTCTAAGACGACACCGGGCGAGCTTGAGTATCACAGCGAGCGCATTTTAATGGCGGAACATACCCCGCTGGCAGCCTTAGACTTAACCGGCAGGGTCAACACCGCAGGGTGTTCTGTGAATGACGCCACGCCAGCGCTGATTAAGCTACCTGCAGCGATGCTTGATCGCTTCGGCGGCGTCGGCAAAACCACCGGCGATACCCCTTTCGCGCTACAACTGGATTGCAACAGCGCGGTCACGGTTTCTCTGCGTGTTGACGGCACGGAGCCCCTTACCGCCCGGGGGCATGGCGTTTTGCGCAATGACGCCACCGACGATCGGGCACAGGGTATCGGCGTGCAGTTGCTTTACCATCGTCAGCCGGTCGCGCTGAATCATGAGATGATGCTGGGCACCGCGAGCGCGGGTCAGTTTACTCTGCCGCTCACTGCCCGCTACTACCAAACACGTTCCCGGATCACCGCCGGGCAGGTGTCGGCCGTCGCGACCTATACCTTACATTATGACTAGGCGATGACGAACCGACGGATGAAGAGGATCAAGGAATTGCTCTGACCGGCGAATCGTAAGAGAATAGCGCCTACACGCGACGATCTGATTACACGGGAGTTCATCATCAGCCATTCTCGTCGATTCCCCTTAGCCAGCAAAGTGGCGCTGGCAGGCGCGGCGCTCATCGCCGCCGGCATGCTGTTCAGCTGCACCAGTAAGGCCCCGAAATCCCTCGTCACGCCGCCGAAGAGCGCGGCCGTTAAAGCCGGTCAGACGCACCGGGAGCCGGTACGCGGCGTCTGGCTGACCACCGTCTCGCGCCTTGACTGGCCGCCGGTCGGGTCGATTATCGCCAGTACGCCGGAAAGCCGCATCACGCAGCAGAAGCTGGCGCTGATCGCCAAACTCGATAATCTGCAGCGCCTGGGGATCAACACCGTCTTTTTCCAGGTGAAACCGGACGGTACGGCGCTCTGGCGGTCGGATATTCTACCGTGGTCCGATATGCTGACCGGCAAAATCGGCGAATATCCCGGCTACGATCCGCTGCAGTTTATGCTGGATGAAGCGCACAAGCGCGGCATGAAGGTCCACGCGTGGTTTAACCCTTACCGCGTCTCGGTCAACACCAAACCGTCCACCATTGCCGAGCTGAATAACACCCTCACTCAGGTGCCGGCCAGCGTGTTTGTCCTGCACCGTAACTGGATCCGCACCGCCAGCGATCGCTTTGTTCTCGACCCGGGTATTCCCGAAGCGCGTGACTGGATCACCAGCATCGTCGCTGAAGTGGTGCAGAACTACCCGATTGACGGCGTGCAGTTCGATGACTATTTCTACACCGAAACCGCCGCTTCCCCGCTTAACGACAACGAGACCTTCCGCCGTTACGGGCAGGGCTATGCCTCGAAGGGCGACTGGCGGCGGCATAACACTCAACAGCTTATTGCCCAGGTCTCCGCGACCATTAAAAAACTCAATCCGAACGTCGAGTTTGGCGTAAGCCCGGCCGGGGTATGGCGCAACCGCTCCCACGATCCAGCGGGGTCTGATACCCGTGGCGCGGCCGCCTATGATGAATCCTATGCCGATACCCGCAGCTGGGTGCAGCAGGGACTGCTCGACTACATCGCCCCGCAGATCTACTGGCCATTTGCCCGCGATGCGGCGCGCTATGATGTGCTGGCCAACTGGTGGGCCGAGGTGGTTAAGCCCACGCATACCCGGCTGTATATTGGCGTGGCGCTGTACAAGGTGGGTGAACCGTCCAAAAATGAGCCTGACTGGACGGTGGATGGCGGCGTGCCGGAGCTGAAAAAGCAGCTCGATCTCAATGAGTCCCTGCCGCAGATCCAGGGCACCATCCTGTTCCGCGAAAACAACCTCAATCAGCCGCAGACCCGCCAGGCGGTTAACTACCTGCGCAGCCGCTGGGGGCAGCCGCAGAGCTAACCGCCACTCGGCTTCGCTATCGCGCCTGCAGCCCTTGCTGCAGGCGGGCGTGCAGTTTCAGCATGTTCTCCGTGATCGCCCGCCAGACGTGGGCGGAAAAGTCCGCCGGCAGCGTCCGGCGGGCGCTTTCGATGGCCTGCGGCACGCGGTCGGCAAACTCGTCAAGGATCGCCAGCATCTGATCCCGGGGAAAGTTAACCGCTTTGGCGGTCGCCAGAAAATGACGCGGATAGATGGCGTTAATCTCCGTTTTCCGCCCTCGGGTGGCGTTGAGCCCCATCGACAGCTTCAGGTCGCGCAGATGCAGTCCCGTCCCTCCCAGCACCGGAAATGCCGAAATAATGTCGTAGAACGGCGTGAGCCGATAGCTGCCGCCGGGCAGCAGAAAGAGCGAGAAATTCTTCGCATGCCCGTCCGTTGCCCCGGTCAGCCACTGGAACACCATGAACTTCATAAAGTCATAGCGATCTTTCAGGGCTTCACTGGAGCCCAGCAGAAAGGTCATGATCGCGGCGATACCCGGCCCGCCGTCAGACTCGTATTTCATCGACGACGGGATGCCGAATGCCTGACACAGATCCTCCTGCGGCAGCCGCAGCAGCACGCGCCCCTCCTGCGCCCAGCGCCGGTCGAAGCGGGTCACAGCCAGCGCACGGATCCGCGGGGTGGTGATAATCTCCGCCTCCGGCACCGCCAGGCCCAACGCCCTGGCCAGCGCCAGGCACAGATATTCGTTATCCACGCTTTCACGCAGATCCAGCGTCGCATTGGGCTGTTTTATCTCGCCAATGGGCAGTTTAATGATATGGGTGGTCGGGGTGGTGCCCTGCGGAATACACCAGTGCTCGCCCATTCGCAGCAGCGCGGTTTTCTCCTGGGCGCCGGCCACCGAGATACGAAAATCGTCCTGGCCGGTCACCATCCCGAGCGGAATATCCGACTGGTAGGCGGTCAGCAACGCGGTCAGTTGCGCCTCATCCAGCGTCTGCCAGCGCAACGCTGCAAGATGCGCCTCTTCCCCCGGCGGCAGCAGAGTCACCGCCCCTACGCTATCCCGGCCGACCTCGGCCAGCAGATCGAACGGCTGTTTCGAGCGCGCCTGATAGCGCCTGACGATCCGGTCGCGGACCTGTGGGCTGTCGGGCAGCAGGTTATCAAAATAGTGATACACCGCGTCGGCGGTGATATTGCCATACTGCAGCGGCAGCGAGAGGGAGAGCGGCCTGGCGCGCGGGCTGCGCAACCACTCGTCATCATAGCGGAAACTGTGCGCCCCGTTGGCCTGGCGGGTTAAGGTTCCCACGCGCACATTGTTCATCCAGGTGGTGAGCGTCGCCATTACCAGTCCAGATCTGTGGTGTTATCGGGGGCCGTCGCCGTCTCGGCCGGTTTGGCGTTCAGGGTCATCACCACCCCCAGCGACTGGAGGATCTTGAACAGGGTGGTCAAGGTGGTTTTGTCCGGGTGATTTTCAAAATTGGACAGCGTCGCCTGTTTAATGCCGATCCGGCTGGCCAGCGCCTCCTGAGTCCAGTGATTTTGCTGGCGCAGCAGTTTCAGGTAATTGGCCAGCTGAACGGGACTGTATATCTGCGGGGAATGCATCGCTTGTTCCTCACCATTGTTTATCCCCCTATCGGGATAAATCTGCTTTTATACCCTACAGGGGATAATGTCAAGGTTATCCCCTAGTGGGGATAGGAGTATAATTATCCTTGTGTGGGGATAAAACAGGAAGAATGGTGGCCGGAGACACCTTTACATGCCCGGTGGCGGCTGCGCCTTACCGGGTCTACGGGCTGTCTCTCCCCGCTCCGTAACGATCCAGGCCGGGCAAGCGCAGCGCCGCCCGGCAATGGGCAGCCGGATTTAGCTGCCGCGGTAGGTCGACCACCCGCCCGGGGCTATCAGAAACGGCAGATGGAAATGGTCATCTGTCGCCTCGCCAATGACAAAATCAATCTGCGCCCGGGTAAAAACGCTCTCGCGCCCGATGCGGGCAAACCACGCCCCCGTTTCCGCGGTTAAGCAGTAGCGCCCCGCCGGCAGCGGCGCGGCGCTGAAGGTGGCGATACGCCCCTGGGCGTTAGTTACCAGGTTCGCCAGCGTCTCGCCCTCCCGGCTCAGGCTGACCGTCACGCCTTCCGCCGGCGTGCCGGTGGAAATATCCAGAATATGGGTGCTCAGGGTACTCATTCGCCAATCGCTCCTTCCAGTCTTAACATCGTAATTTCCCGCAGCTGGGCAAGCGCCTCAGCCACTTCTTCGTCGGCGGTATGCTGCAGCCGGCGCGTCAGCGCCTGCAGCATCTCTTCGCCGCTGCGCCCTTTGGCGCGGATTAAAAACACCCGGCCAAAACGAGCCTCGTAGCGGGCATTCCCCTCCCGCAGGGCCTGCGCCAGCTTTTCATTATCGCTGTCCACCGCCGACTGCTCCTGGCGCGACATCGTCGCATGCGCCTGGCTGCCGGTCGGTTTTTCGCCGATCCGCGGATGGGCGCTGAGCGCAGCGTTCAGATCGTTCTCCCCCCAGTCGGCCATCGCTTCCCGGGCGACCTGCAGCAGCGCTTCACGGCAGGCGAAGGGTCGCAAGCTCACCAGCGTATCGCTCCAGGCCGGGATCGCCACGCAGGGGGCCAGCAGCGCCACTGCCTCATCATGACTCAGACGGTTAAACTGTCTCAGCGCGATCATCCTGACTCCTTATCGTTTTCGTCGCCGCCTGCTCCTGCGGCAGAACAAGGTTCAGCGCTATCGCCACCAACCCACCGCTGGTGGCCGCCGAACCGAACAGATCGCCGACCATCGGCGGAAAATGGCTGAGAAACGCCGGCACCGACTCCACGCCAAGGCCCGCGCCAAACGCCAGACCAACGATCAGCACATCGCGTCGGGTGAGCGGGTTCTGGGTAATGATCCGGATCCCGGCCGCTACCACACAGCCAAACATCACCATCGTGGCGCCCCCCAGCACCGGCGCCGGGATCTGCCGCAGCAGTTCGCCCACCGGCGGGAACAGCCCAAGCAGGATCAGAATCACGCCAATGTAGCGCCCGACATAGCGGCTGGCCACCCCGGTCATCTGGATCACGCCGTTGTTCTGCGCGAAAGTCGTGTTCGGAAAGGCGCTGAGCATCGCGGCCACCATGCAGCTGACGCCGTCCGCCAGGATACCGCCCTTCAACCGGTTGCGGAAAGCGCGATCGTCAACAGACTGTTGCGAAATCAGCGAGTTGGCCGTCAGATCGCCCACCGCCTCCAGAATACAGACCAGCGACACCAGCGCCACCGGCAGAAAAATCGTGCTGTTAAACTGAAAGCCGAACGGAAACAGCGTCGGCAGGCGAAACAGGGTGTCGCCCAGGCTGTGAAGGTGGAACTGACCGCTCAGCCCTGCCGCCACACAGCCCACGGCAATGCCCACCACCACCGAGGAGAGCCGCAGCCAGCGGTTTTTGGCGCAGCTCAGCAGAACGATAACGCCAAGGGTACCCGCCCCGAGCGCGATATTGCTCATGCTGGCGAAATCCTGCGCCTTTTCGCCACCGCACCAGTTAATAACGCTGACCTTGATCAGGCTGATGCCGATCAGCGCAATCACGCTGCCGGTAATAATGGGGGTAAAGATTTTCTTCAGCGGTTCAATAAAGCGGCTGACAATCACCGGCACCAGGGCGGCGACAAAGTTAACGCCAAACAGCATCGCCATAATATCCTGCGGCCCGCCGCCCTGCGCTTTCACCCACATCCCTCCGGCTACCGCCACGCCAAGAAAGGCGAAGCTGGTGCCCTGCATGCAGATCATCCCGGCGCCAATGCCCCAGACCCGGTTGGACTGCAAAAAGGTACCGATACCCGAGGCCAGCAGCGACATACTGATGAGATACGGCAGCCAGTCGCCAAGTCCGAGGGTGGCGCCGATAATCAGCGGCGGCGTGATGATCCCCACCAGACCCGCCAGCACATGCTGGAGGGCGCTAAAAAAGGCCGCAAGCGGTGGGATCCGCTGTTCAAGGCCGTAAAGCAGGCCGCTGTGATGTTCGTCAGACATGGTGTTATCCCGTAGCAAAGAGAAGTGCAAGAGCTTCTGCACAAAGCAGGCCAGAGACGACCAGTGCGAACGAATAAATTTATTAATACTTTAAAATCATTAAGTTAAATCACTCCAGCCATGCCTCGCTCCCCACCGCTGCTGAACCAGGATGCTGAAACGATAGATTCTTAATGCAACATACAGAAACTTTTGATTCATAAAAAGGCAACCAATGCGTCACATTGCACCGATGTGGTGCGTTATGACCTATCGCTGTGCCTCAGGCCGGCGGTTTTTCACCTTCCGGCGAACTGGTACGCAAATTGCTGTAGTCAGTCACAACATCGGGAGAAGGAGAAAAAAATGAAAGCAATCGTGATTGGCGCCGGCATCGGCGGCTTAAGTGCGGCAGTGGCGCTCAAACAGTCGGGGATTGACTGCGAAGTCTATGAAGCGGTGAAAGAGATCAAACCGGTCGGCGCGGCGATTTCCGTGTGGCCCAACGGCGTGAAGTGCATGGCCCACCTCGGTATGGGCGATATCATGGAAACCTTCGGCGGACCGCTGCGCCGCATGGCGTATCGCGATTTCCGCAGCGGCGAGAACATGACCCAGTTCAGCCTCGCGCCGCTGATCGAACGTACCGGCAGCCGCCCCTGCCCGGTCTCCCGCGCAGAGCTGCAGCGGGAAATGCTGGATTACTGGGGACGGGAAAGCGTGCAGTTCGGCAAACGCGTCACCCGCTGTGAAGAAAACGTCGACGGCGTGACGGTGTGGTTTACCGACGGCAGCAGCGCCAGCGGCGATCTGCTGATTGCCGCCGACGGCAGCCATTCCGCGCTGCGTCCGTGGGTGCTCGGCTTTACCCCGCAGCGCCGCTACGCCGGCTACGTCAACTGGAACGGTCTGGTGGAAATAGATGAAGCGCTGGCGCCCGGCGATCAGTGGACCACCTTTGTCGGCGAAGGCAAGCGCGTCTCGCTGATGCCGGTCTCCGCCGGCCGGTTCTACTTTTTCTTTGATGTGCCGCTGCCGGCGGGTCTGGCGGAGGATCGTGACACCCTGCGCGCTGACCTCAGCCGCTACTTTGCCGGCTGGGCGCCGCCGGTGCAGAAGCTGATCGCCGCCCTCGACCCGCAGACCACCAACCGTATTGAAATCCACGATATCGAACCGTTCAGCCGCCTGGTGCGCGGTCGCGTCGCGCTGCTGGGCGACGCCGGACACAGCACCACCCCGGATATTGGCCAGGGGGGATGCGCGGCGATGGAAGATGCGGTGGTGCTGGGCGCCGTTTTCCGCCAGACCCGCGATATTGCGACCGCCCTGCGCGAGTATGAAGCCCAGCGCTGCGACCGGGTCCGCGATCTGGTACTGAAGGCGCGCAAGCGCTGCGATATCACCCACGGAAAGGATATGCAGCTCACTGAAGCCTGGTACCAGGAGCTGCGGGAGGAGACCGGCGAGCGGATTATCAACGGCATGTGCGATACCATCCTCAGCGGGCCGCTGGGCTGACGGTCGCCATGGATTCAATCACCGCGCTCAGCGTCTGAATGGCCATCTGCGCAGGACGCGATAGCTGACGCGAAGGCGCGGTGCACAGCGCCAGGGTCAGCGGCCGCAGCAGCGTACTGCGCAGCGGGACAAAGGCCAGCTGGCCGCGCTGAACCTCGTCCAGCACGTCGAGCAGGCTGAGGAGCGTCACGCCGCTGCCGCGCAGCACCAGCGACTTAATGAGCCGGATATCATTGCAGCTGATGGTATTCTCCGGCGCAAAGTCATGGTGGCGATAGAGAAGCGCCACCCGCTCATGAACGATCAGCGGCGCGCCGGGCACGATGTGCCGCTCGAGGCTGAGCTCGCCCAAAGACAGGGCCCTCGCCCCCGCCAGGGGGTGGTCCGGGCGCATCACAATCCCCACCTCCAGTTCGGCAAAGGCCAGCACGCTGAGTCCTGCCTGCCCCTGCGGATCGAGGATCAGACCGACGTCCAGATCCGCCTGACGCACTTTCTGGCTGACGGTGTGGCTGTCGGCCACCTGCAGATCCAGCTCCAGCCACGGCCAGCTGGCGATAATCTCCGCCAGCGCGGCGGCGAAGCCACCTTCCGCCAGCGCCTGCACCATACCGACGCTAACGCTCCCGCGCTTCATCCCCTGCAGCTCATCAAATTTCTGCCGGGTCTGGCGAAACTCCTTCTGCCAGCGCAGCAGATTGTCATACAGCAGTTCGCCCGCGGTGGTCATCCGCAGTCCCTCCGGCAGCCGCTCGAACAGCGGTGTCCCGAAGGCCTCCTCGGCCTGCAGGATCTGGCGGTTAATCGCCGAGGCGGAGATATGCAGCTGCTCGGCGGCCCGGCGCAGGCTGCCGCAGCGGGCCACGGCGATGAAATAGTGGGCGAAACGGGAAAATGGACTCATGGCGACCCTGTACTCTTTTTTGCAACAGCAGAGTGAATTAATGGTGATGGATGTGAACACCCTAATATGACAACAATAATCTCACAACAATAAAACAATCACCGATGTGAGCAGGAAGAGAAATCATGAAGACAACCATCCCCACGCCCCCCGCCCATTGCACCTTTGATCCAGAGGACTGGCTGCGGCTGGCCCGCTGCTGGCACCCGGTGGCCCGCGCCTGCGATATTGGCGGCGCCCCGGTGAAAGCCACCCTGCTGGACGAACAGCTGGTTATCTATCGCATTAAAGGTCAGGTGGTGGTCGCCCGCGACGTCTGCCCGCACCGCGGCGTCCCGCTGACCCTGGGGTTTCATGAAGAAGAAGGCATCGTCTGCCCCTATCATGGCCTGCGCTTTGGCGAGGATGGCCGCTGCAACCGCATCCCCTCCAGTCCGGGGCAACCCATACCAGCCAAACTGCATCTCACCAGCTTCGCCGTGGAGGAGCGCTACGGGCTGATCTGGACCTGTCTGGCCTGCGATCCGGACAATCCGCCGCCGTTACCGACCATGCCGCACTGGGACGACGCCGGCTTTCAGCAAATCAACTGCCCGGCCTTCGAGGTGAAGGGCTTTGCCGGCCGCCAGGTCGAAGGCTTTCTCGATGTCGCCCACTTTGCGTGGATCCACACTGATACCTTTGCCGACCCGGACAATCAGCAGGTGCCGGACTACATCCCGCAGGAGACACCGTTCGGTTTTGTTGCCGACTACTGGAGCTCGGTGGGCAATTATCCGGCCAGCTCCGATTTCCGCGCGCCGGAAGGGTTCCAGTGGCTGCGTCACTTTGAAATGCATCTGCCCTTCACCGCCACGCTGACCATCCATTTCCCTGCCGATGCGAAGCTGGTGATCATGAACGCCGCCTCGCCGGTGTCGTCGCGCGTGACGCGGATGTTCGCCCCTATCGCCCGCAATTTTGACCTGCATGTGCCGGTAGAAGACGTTCATGCGTTCAACCTGCGGGTGTTTGAGGAGGATCGCCTGATGGTTGAGACCCAGCGCCCGGAGCGGCTGCCGCTGGATCTGACCCTGGAGGCGCATATTCCGGCAGACCGCAGCTCTATCGCCTACCGGCGCGGGCTGAAGAAGATGGGCTTTGGCGATTTCTTTCTGGTATGAGTGGAGGTCTTATGCGCGACATACTCCCGGTGGTGGTCGATGGCCTGTGGCGCCAGGGCGCGAAAAATCTGGCCGTTCGCCTGGTGAGCGCCGATGGGCAACCGCTGCCGGCGTGGACGCCCGGCGCCCATATCGACCTCCATCTCCCCTGCGGGCTGATCCGTCAGTATTCGCTGACCGGCAGCCAGGCCGGGCGGGATCACTATCTGCTCTGCGTCGCCCGCGAGGCGCAGTCGCGAGGCGGCTCCCGTTATATTCATGACACCCTGCGCCCGGGGCAGCCCTTGCTGATCTCTGCCCCGCGCAACCACTTTCCCCTGCGCGGGGGCGGCCACGTGGTGCTCCTCGCCGCCGGGATCGGCATTACGCCGCTGCTGGCGATGGCCCACGCCCGGGCGGCGTCCGGCGCCAGCTTTACGCTGCACTACTACGTCAGCCGCGCACAGGAGGCCGCCTTCGCCACCGAGATCGCCAGCCAGCTCACCGGCGGAACCTGCCTGATCCACTGCTCTGCCGACGGACAGAGTCCGCGCCTGCGGCTGGCGCAGGATCTGGGCGCGCCGGACGCCGACACCCAGGTCTATTTCTGCGGACCGGCAGGGTTTATGAAGCAGGTGCGCGACACCGCGCTGGCGGCCGGCTGGGCGGAGGCGCAACTGCACAGCGAAGCGTTCCAGCCGCCCGCCCCGACGGCGGCCTCGGCGGCGGACGGAACCTTCACCATCACCCTCGCCTCCACCGGGGAGCGCTGGCCGGTACCGGGGGACAAAACCATCGCCCGGGTGCTGCAGGAGCATGGCGTCGACGTGCCGCTCTCCTGCGAGATGGGGATCTGCGGCGCCTGCCTGACGCCGGTGCGGGAGGGAACGGTCGACCACCGGGATACCGTGCAGTCGGAGGCGGAAAAACAGGCAGCGGAGCAGCATATTGCGCTGTGCTGCTCCCGCAGCCTGTCGGCCAATTTAGTTATCGATCTCGCGGGATAAGCGACCGGTCTCCGGCTGTTCGGCGCGGGCGACCGGTTTCACCCGCACGGCGGTGAAGACCACGACCATCGCGGTCAACAGCAGCACACCGCTGCCGGTGAAGACGCCGCTGGCGCCGTGCAGATCGAACACCGCCCCGCCGCCGGCGGCGCCGGCGCTGATGGCCAGCTGAATAGAGGCCACCAGCAGACCGCCCGCGCTTTCCGCCTCATCCGGCACGGTGGTGGCCAGCCAGGTGGACCAGGCCACCGGCACCAGACCGAAGGCAAACCCCCAGAGGGCGACCAGCAGCCCGTCGAGCACGCTCAGATGGCCAAACGTCACCATCAGCAGCGCCAGGACGCTCATCATCAGCGGCACCAGCGCCAGGGTCAGACGCAGGCTGCGGCTCAGCAGATAGCTCGCTACCGAGGTGCCGATAAAGTTAGCGATACCGAAACCGAGCAAAATCAGTGAAACGCCTTCAACGCTGGCCTGCGCGACGGTCTCAAGGAACGGCCGCAGGTAGGTGAAGAAGGCGAAATGGCCGCTGAAAATGAGGATCGACGCCAGCATGCCGCCCAGCATACCGGGACGGCGCAGCACCCTGAACAGCGTGGAGAAGGTGCCAACGCTTTCCGGGCGCATGGAGGGCAGCACCCACAGCTGCCAGAGCAGCGCCAGCAGGCTGGGTATCACGCAGAGAATAAACACGTTGCGCCAGCCGATCAGCTCCCCGAGGTAGCTGCCGAGCGGCGCGGCCACCACGGTGGCGACAGACACCGCGGAAAAGATGATCGCCAGCGCCTTCGGCACATGGGCCGCCGGCACCAGACGCATCGCCGTGGCGGTGGACATCGCCCAGAAACCGCCGATGGCGATCCCCAGCAGCAGACGACCGAGCAGGAGAAACGCCAGCGAACCGGCAAAAGCGACCATCAGGCTGGAGACAATCTGCAGCACGGAAAAAAACATCAGCACCCAGCGGCGGTCGATATTGCGGGTGGCGGTGGCGATCAGCAGGCCGGTGACTAACGCCACCAGCGCCGTGGCGGTCACCGCCTGCCCGGCCATCCCTTCGCTGACGCCGAGGCTGCTGGCCATCGGCGTTAACAGGCTGGCGGGCAGAAACTCGGCCACGATCAGGCCGAACACCCCGAGGGCCAGGGCATAGACGGCACGCCAGGCAGGCCTGACGGGTGTCAGGCTTGCGTCAGCAGCTATGAAGGAAGTCATATACATCTCTCCAGGTTTATTAACATCCTGGTCATCTTAGGGGCTTACCTCTGGACGATATATGATGCATACTCTACAGTTATTGATTATTCGTCCGGAATTACCATGAGCCAGCCTACAATCGACCTGACCAGCGAACTGCTGCGCGGTATGCGCCTCTCCGGCGTGAATTACCGGCGCATCGAAACCTCCCGCCCGTTTGGCGTCGGCTTTAGCGCCGTGGCGGGCAAAGCCCAGTTCCATTTCATCAGCCGCGGACCGGTGCTGCTGCGCATGGCCAGCGGAGAACAGTTCACCCTGGAGAGCGGCGACGCGCTGTTAATTCCTAACGGCGACGGACACGCCCTGCTCTCCGATCCGCAGGCCGCGGTGGTGAATGTGGCGCAGCTGAACAGCGAAACGGTGTGCAGCACGGTAAGTTGCATCAACGCTGGCGGCCAGCCTGACTGCCCGGAGCGCGCCGTGATTTTCAGCGGTTGCATGGACTTTGAGCTCGGCGGCATGCAGCCGCTGGTGAAGGCCATGCCCGAGGTGATGCGGGTGAGTTGCCTGCTCCACACCTGGCCGGAGATCCAGCCGCTGCTGGCCGCAATGGAGCGGGAATCGCTCACCCGCCAGGCGGGCTATGCCGGGATCCTCGCCCGGCTGGCGGACGTGGTGGCTGCGCTGATTGTCCGCGGCTGGGTGGCATGCGGGTGCGGTAACGCCACCGGCTGGGTGCAGGTCCTGCGCGATCCCCGGCTGGCGAAAGCGATCTACGCCATGCATCAGCGTCCGGGCGTGAACTGGAAAGTGGAAGATCTGGCGCGGGAGGCGGGGCTGTCGCGCTCTCTCTTCGCCGAGCGTTTTCTTGCCGCCACCGGCACCACCCCCGCCCGCTATCTGGCCGAGCTGCGTATGCGGCTGGCGGTGCAGTACATCACCCACGAAGGCCAGGCGCTGGAAAAGGTGGCCTTCCGCCTCGGGTATCAGTCGCTGGCGGCCTTCAGCCGGGCTTTCAAACGCATCACCGGCCAGCCGCCGGGGGCCCTGCGCGCCACGGCACGCTAGAGTCAGCCTTTATATAAAGCGATACACGCCGTTGCCAACGCGAAAGCGTTGCCCCTTAAGCGCCGGGTTGGCGACGCGAAACACCAGTTCGGTCAGCTGGTTGGCGGTTCCTTCGCGGAAAGTAAACCACTGGCCGCCCACGTCCAGCCCCTGCTCCCCCTGTGGCGGGAAGCCCAGCAGCGCCTGCCAGCGATCGCGCACCGCCTGCGGATTGTCCACCTCGAACACCGCCTGCTCGAGCACAATGTCGCCCAGCGGATGAGGCACGTCCAGCCCCTGGGCGCGCAGCCGCGCCAGCCGGGTCTCGTCGTCTTCTCCCCACTGCAGCACAAAAGGATAGACCAGCCCGTCGGTGTCGCCATCAATGGTGAAGATCCGCCAGCGGATGACATTGCCCTGCGGATCGTGGCGCTGGCCATCGACGATCGGTGACACCGCCAGCCCCTTGCGCCGCAAGTGGTCATGGGTGGCGTCGATGTCGTCGCTGCGCAGCGCGACGCGAAACAGCGCTTCGTTCTCCGGCAGCAACCGCGCGGCATCCCGTGAGAGCAAAAACCTGTCCGTCGCGGCGCGCAGTTCGTCCGGGTCGGAAATGGCGAGGAATTCGATATAGGTCAGGCCAAAATAGCTCAGCGCATTGCGGGTTCCCCACCCCGGATGGCGCCCGCCGGCCACCGCCCGCAGCTGCTGTCCGGCAAAGGTTTCAATCGCCGCTTCCGGCTGATTCACAAACTGTACTGCGTGGTCCCACTGCAAGGTTGCCATGATCTCTCCCGCGGTTGTGCCTGTTCAGGCGTCTGCGGCAAAAGATAGTGCCGGGGTGAAGGGAATGGCAAACAAGAATTAAGTATATCGAAAGCTGGATACGTGATTTATATCAACGCGGTATATGGAGTCTGACAGGCGATGAAACGGCGGACTAACGAATGGCCCGCCGGCGGGATCAGACCGACCCTTCTTTCTCAATCACCAGAATACGCGCCGCCCCCTGGGGATGAGCGACATGCTCGCATCCCACCTCGGCGTAGAAGATATCGCCGGCGTTCAGCACGATCACCTGCTCCTCGCCGTTGACTTTTACATGCATCGCCACCTGACCATCCATGACGGCAAACACCTCCTGACCGTCGTTGATGTGCCAGATATAGGGTTGGTCGGTCCAGTGCAGGCGCACGGTGGTGCCGGAAAAATTGGCGATATCCAGCGCGCCCCACGCGCGGTCGGCGGTGAAATCTTTACTGCTCCAGCTCTGCATAATGATGTCCTGTGATAAGGGTTATTTTTTCTGCCAGTTTGCCCATGGATCCGCTTTCTCTGCCGGCGCATCGTCGTCGAGCGAAGCCAGATACATCGCCTCCACCTCTTTACGCGCCCACGGCGTCCGGCGGAGAAATTTCAGGCTGGACTTGATGCTGGGATCGCTTTTAAAGCAGTTAATGTTGACCTGGCGGGCCATTTCCGCCCAGCCGTAGCGCGCGACCAGGGCATTGAGCAGCGCTTCCAGCGTCACGCCGTGCAGGGGATCTTTTGAACTGTGCATGAGGATACATCCGTTCCGCATTAAAAAAGTGAGCCCACCTTACTGACTCTCGATGACGGGCGCAACGGCTTCAGTTCGCCCTTACGCCTTTATCTATTTAACGCAAAAGCACTGAACCCCGCGCGAACATAAATTAGAAAATAACGTTATTGGTTGATTATCTGGCCCTGAGGCAAGCTGTGCTCAGCCCCGAACAGAGGAAATCACCATGCGCTGCTGTTGTGCCCGAACCCTGAACCTGAATCGACCCATAACATATTATCCCGTTTTCGGAGAACACCATGAACGCGACAACCCTGCCGATTCTCGATCTGGCCCGCTACGCGGACCCCGCGGATAAAGCGGCCTTCCTGGCCGACCTGCGCCACGCCGCCCGCGACATCGGCTTCTTTTATCTGATCAACCACGGTGTCGACGACGCGCTTCAATATGAAGTTCAGCGCCAGTCCCAACGCTTTTTTGCCCTCGATGAGGCGCAAAAACAGCAGGTGGCGATGATCCACTCCCCCCATTTTCGCGGCTATAACCGCGCGGCCTCTGAGCTGACGCGCGGCCAGCCTGACTGGCGAGAGCAGTTTGATATCGGCGCCGAACGTCCGGCGCTGACCCTCAGCGATGACGCCCCGCGCTGGCAGCGTCTGCAGGGTCCGAATCTGTGGCCTGCCGCCCTGCCGTCGCTTAAACCGGTATTACTTCACTGGCAACAGCAGATGACCCAGGTGGGGATCCACCTGCTGCGCGCCTTTGCCGAAGCGCTGCAGCTCCCGGAGAATGCCTTTGACCAACTCTATGGCGACAAACCCAACGAGCATATCAAACTGATCCGCTATCCCGGCCAGCAGGAGACGCAAAGCAGCCAGGGCGTCGGCGCCCATAAAGATTCCGGTTTTCTCAGCTTCCTGCTGCAGGACGAACAGAAAGGGCTGCAGGTTGAGGTGGCGCCCGGGCAGTGGATCGACGCTGTGCCGCTGGCCGGCAGCTTTGTGGTCAATATTGGCGAACTGCTGGAGCTGGCCACCAACGGCTATCTGCGCGCTACCGTTCACCGGGTGGTGTCGCCGCCGGCGCAGCAGCAGCGCCTCTCCATCGCTTTCTTCCTTGGCGCCCAGCTTGACGCGGTGGTGCCGGTTTATACCCTGCCGCCCGAGCTGGCGCGTGAGGCGCGCGGTCCGGACAGCGACCCGCACAATCCGCTGCTGCGCGATGTCGGCTGGAATTATCTCAAGGGCCGTCTGCGTTCCCATCCGGACGTGGCGGAACGCTACTATCAGGACGTGTTTCGCGAACGCGCCGAGCAATTGATCGTTTAACCATAACTAAAAAGGAACACACCATGAAATATGCCGCTTTTAAACTGGCAGGGGTCGCACTGTCTCTTTCTCTGGCATGGACGTCTGCCCAGGCCGCCGCGCTGCGCGTCGCCGCGGACCCGGTTCCCCACGCGGAGATCCTCAACTACATCAAAAAAATCGATCCCAGCCTCGATCTGAAGGTGGTGGAGCTGACCAGCGGGGTCAACGCCAATGAACTGCTGGCCAGTGGCGACGTGGATGCCAACTACTTCCAGCATGTTCCCTACCTGAAGGATCAGGAAAAAGCGCTGGGTAAAACCTTTGCCGTCGCGGCCACCGTGCACATTGAGCCGCTGGGGATCTACTCGCACAAACATAAAAATTTCTCGTCGCTGCCGGACAACGCCACGGTGGCGGTGCCGAATAACACCACCAACCTGAGCCGTGCGCTGTTCCTGCTGCAGGCGCAGAAGCTTATCAAGCTGGACCCTAAATTTACCGACCCGGCCACCACTCTGGCGACGCCGAAGGATATTGTCGAGAACCCGAAACACCTGAAGATCCTGGAGATTGAATCGCCGCAGATCCCGCGCTCCCTCGACGATGTCGACCTGGCGGTGATTAACGGTAACTACGCCCTCGAAGCCGGGCTGGTGCCGGCGAAAGACGCTCTGGGGCTGGAAAGCGCCGAGCATAACCCCTACGCCAATATCCTGGTGACCACCCCAGCCCTGGCCAATGACCCGCGCATTAAGGCGCTGGCGAAAGACCTGACGTCGCCGCAGGTAGCGGAGTTTATCCGTAAAAACTACAACGGCTCGGTGATCCCGGTGGCCCCTCAGTCATGATAACCATCGAAGGGCTGAGCAAAACCTACGCCGGAACCGGCCGACCGGCGCTGAACGATATCGCGTTACAGATCCCGAAAGGGGCGATATACGGCATTCTCGGGCGCAGCGGCGCCGGCAAAAGTACGCTCATCCGCTGTCTCAATTTGCTGGAGCGGCCCACCTCGGGCCGCATTCTGGTGAACGGACAGGATATTACACAGCTGAACAAGGCGGCGCTGCGGGATTATCGCCTGCGTACCGGGATGATTTTCCAGCACTTCAATCTGCTGCATGCCCGCACCGTCGCCGACAACATCGCGGTGCCGCTGGAGATAGCCGGGGTGCCGCGGGCCGCTCGCGAAGCGCGGGTGCGCGAACTGCTGGAGCTGGTGGATCTCAGCGACAAGACCGCCGCCTTCCCGTCTCAGCTTTCCGGCGGGCAAAAACAGCGCGTCGGCATCGCCCGGGCGCTGGCCGCCCGACCAGAGGTGCTGCTGTGCGATGAGGCGACCAGCGCGCTGGATCCCGAGACCACCGCCTCGGTGCTGGCTCTGCTGGCGGATATAAACCAGCGGCTCAATCTGACCATTGTGCTGATAACGCACCAGCTGGAGGTGGTGAAAACCATTTGTGACCACGCGGCGCTGCTGGAACAGGGCGAAATTGTCGAAAGCGGCAAACTCGCCGACCTGCTGGTGACCCCGTGGTCACGGCTGCGTCAGTCGCTGCTGCACGACCCGCAGGCTGAACAGGATTTTCTTACCCGTCACGGCGTTCAGGGGAGGCCATTATGCGGAGTAGCATGAGCTGGGAAGATTTGTGGCCGTTATTACTCGACGGCACACTGGATACGCTCTATATGGTGGGCCTGGCGGCCCTGTTTACCGTGCTGATCGGGCTGCCCACCGGTGTGTTGTTATTTATTTCCCGCGCCAACGGCCTCGCGCCGATGCCGAAACTGAACGCGCTGCTGGGGGCGGCGATCAACATCGGCAGATCGTTACCGTTTATCGTGCTGCTGATCGCGCTGATCCCTTTTACCCGCCTGATCGTCGGCACCACGCTGGGCAGCACCGCCGCTATCGTGCCGGTGACCATCGGCGCCTTTCCGTTCTTTGCCCGTCTGACGGAAAACGCGCTCGACGAGGTGGATTACGGGAGAATCGAAGCCATTCTGTCGATGGGCGGCAACGTCTGGCACGTGATTTTTAAATCTCTGCTGCCGGAAGCCCTGCCGACGCTGCTGGCCGGGATTACGCTGACCATCGTGATGCTGATTGGCTTTTCGTCGATGGCCGGGGTGATCGGCGGCGGCGGACTCGGCGACCTCGCCATCCGCTACGGCTATCAGCGGTTCAATAATGAGGTGATGTTTGGCACGGTGCTGATCCTGGTGGCGATGGTTCAGGGCGTACAAATGGCCGGCGATCGGCTGGTGCGCCGCCTGGCACACCGCCGCTAACCGTCAGATATTAATTCCAGCCGCACTCAGCCGCCAGCTGGCGGACCAGACTGGCGGCGTCACACTCGCGGATCAGCCCCACACCCTGCCCGGCCCAGTGCGCGCCATACTCATGGACGCCCTGGGTTTTCGCGGCGGCGGCCAGCGCTTTGCCGATATCATATGCCAGCGGATAATCCGGCACAGCGCTCGCCGGACAGGCTTCCCCCACTGCGCAGAAGGTATTCGCCAGACAACGTGCCGGACGCCCGGATATCGCTGAGGTCAGTACCGTACGCCCGTCAATGCTGTTAGCGATCGCCGCGCGGTAGCCGGCGTCGGCGGCCGATTCCGGACAGAGTAAAAACGCCGTGCCGAGCTGAGCGCCCTGCGCCCCCAGCTGCATCACGCTGGCGATCCCCGCGCCGTCCATGATGCCCCCGGCGGCGACCACCGGGATGGTCAGCCGACGCCGCAGATGTTGCACCAGAGTAAAGGTGCTCATCTGCGCATCTGGCTCCTGCGGGTCGAAGATCCCCCGGTGCCCGCCCGCCTCAAAGCCCTGAGCGACCACCACGTCAATCCCCTGCTGCTCAATGACCTGCGCCTCCTTAAGCGACGTCGCCGTGGCCAGAGTGACGATCCCCTGCTGTCGCAGGCGCTGGATCGCCTCGCGCTCAGGAAGGCCGAAATGGAAGCTCACCACCGCGGGTGAGAGATCGAGAAGCAGCTCCAGCATGGCGGTGTGGCCGATAAACGTCTGGTATATCTCCCTAAGCGACGCCGGAGGGATACTGCCAAAGCGGGTAAAATGGGGGCGCAGCGTCTCAGCCCAGTCCGCCTCCCGTCGGGCGTCGCGCCGGGGCGGCGCATGGCAAAACAGATTGACATTGAACGGCCGGTCCGTCAGCTGGCGGGTGGCGACGATCATCGCTTCCGCCTGGGCAACGGTTGAAGCACCCAGCCCCAGCGAACCCAGCGCCCCGGCATGACTCACCGCGGCAGCCAGCGCGGGGGTAGAGACGCCCGCCATCGGGGCCTGGATCAGGGGGTAGTCAATATCAAGAAGCGAAAGCAGTGAATTTTGCATGGGTTCCTCGTTCATGAGCGATGCCGGAGGCTTACCATCTCTTTTAAAGATGATAAGATCAACATCATTATCATATTGAGAATAAAAATATGAACCACAGCACACTGCAGATTTTTATCCAGGTGGCCGACACGCAAAGCGTCACTCTGGCAGCAAAACGGCTTGGCCGCGCCCAGTCCAATATCACCACCCGTATTCAGCAACTGGAGGAGGAGCTTGCCGTGGAACTCTTCGTCCGCGGCAACAAAAAAATGGTGCTGTCGCCGGCAGGCCTTCAGTTTCTCAGCTATGCCCGGCGGATCCTGAGCCTGGCGGAAGAGGCAAAGCAGAGTCTGCATCCAACCACGCCCGGCGGCAGCCTGCGGCTGGGCGCGATGGAGGCGACCGCCGCCAGCCGTCTGCCGCCGCTGCTCACCCGCTTCCAACAGCGGTGCCCGCAGGTGGATGTCACGCTCAGCACCCGGCCGACCCGCCAGTTAACCGAGGGGGTATTAACCGCCGCCCTTGATGCCGCGCTGGTCTGCCTGCCGCCAGGGACGGATGGCCAACCGGCTTGCCCGCCCGGCCTGGGATCTGTCCCGGTGTTTCAGGAAACCCTGATGCTGGTCCGTCCGCAGAGCGCTGGCCCGCTGCGGTTCGCGGCATTTGCCAGCGGCTGCAGCTATCGGGCGCTGGGAGAGCGCTGGCTGGCGGAACAACAGGCGGCCGTGGAGGTGCATGAGGTGAGCTCCTATCACAGCATGCTGGCCTGCGTGGCCTCCGGGCGCTACGCCTGCCTGTTGCCGCAGAGCGTGCTGGCGCTGATGACGCTTCCCGAAAACAGCTTAAGCGAACCGCTGTGCGAGGCGACCACCCAGCTTATCTGGCGCCAGGGGTTCAGCACCTCCGCCCTCAGCGAGTGGCGCATCCTGTTGCAAAGCGCCGCGAACGGCTAAGCTAAAAGAGGAAACCGCGACGCACTCGCCGGAGGCGAACCTGAGCTCTTACCGACAAACGCAGAAGCGTTTTGCCGCTACAGTATCCACCCGAGCGACAAAATCGTATTCGCCAGGTCGCGGCCATGATGCCGCTTTTTTGCCGGGTGGCGGCTGCGCCTGACCCGGCCTACATGGCGGCGCTTAGCCGGCTAAGGGCGCCTCCGCTCCGTAGGCCCGCGCAAGCGCAGCGCCGCCGGGCGACGGGTCGCGGCCATGATGCCGCTTTTTGCCGGGTGGCGGCTGCGCCTGACCCGGTCTACATGGCGGCACTCAGCCGCCTATAGGGTTCCTCCGCTCCGTAGGCCCGCGCAAGCGCAGCGCCGCCGGGCGACGGGTCGCGGCCATGATGCCGCTTTTTGCCGGGCGGCGGCTGCGCCTGACCCGGTCTACATGGCGGCACTCAGCCGGCTATAGGGTTCCTCCGCTCCGTAGGCCCGCGCAAGCGCAGCGCCGCCGGGCGCCAGTTCGCGGCCATGATGCCGCTTTTTTGCCGGGTGGCGGCTGCGCCTGACCCGGCCTACATGGCGGGGCTTAGCCGGCTAAAGGGATCCTCCGCTCCGCAGGCCCGCGCAAGCGCAGCGCCGCCGGGCGACGGGTCGCGGCCATGATGCCGCTTTTTTGCCGGGCGGCGGCTGCGCCTGACCCGGCCTACAAGGCGGCGCTTAGCCGGCTAAAGGGATCCTCCGCTCCGTAGGCCCGCGCAAGCGCAGCGCCGCCGGGCGCCAGGTCGCGGCCATGATGCCGCTTTTTTGCCGGGTGGCGGCTGCGCCTGACCCGGCCTACATGGCGGGGCTTAGCCGGCTATAGGGTTCCTCCGCTCCGTAGGCCCGCGCAAGCGCAGCGCCGCCGGGCGACGGGTCGCGGCCATGATGCCGCTTTTTTGCCGGGTGGCGGCTGCGCCTGACCCGGCCTACGCCTTTTGGGAGTCATTATGTCGTTCTGCCACATGCGCATCGCCAGACCGGTCAGCGAACTGGAGAGCACCGCCAGCATGTATTGCGCCGGGCTGGGGCTGCAGCAACTTGGAAGCTTTACCGATCATGAAGGATTCAGCGGGTTGATGATCGGTTCGCCGGATGCCAGCTGGCATCTGGAATTCACCCACTGCCGCCACCATCCCGTTACCCCCTCGCCAGGAGATGAAGATCTGCTGGTGCTGTACTATCCGCAGCCTGAGGCCTGGAAGGCACAATGCAGCGCCATGGACGCCGCCGGGTTTCTGCGCGTCACGGCATTCAACCCCTACTGGGAGGTCAACGGCGTCACTTTCGTCGACCGCGACGGCTATCGCACCGTGCTGCAAAACCGCGCCTGGGGGGAAGTGCGAAACGTTTCACATCACGAGGAGCCTCAATAACCTCCCTGAGGTGACCCGCACCGCGCCCGGCGGGGGCGTTAAGCCTGTTCCGCCCGCAGCCACGGCGTCACGGTAAGCCCGGCCAGCAGACCTTCCGGACTGAGCAGACGGGTGACGGTCTGCCCCCACGGCTCGTCGCGCGCGGCAACAAGGAGGTGGTACCACTGCTGCTGCAGCCGCGCCGTCGCCGCGGCAAGGTCGCGAACCTCAAATTCAATCCACGCCTGCGGCACCGGCTCCGTCTCCGGCCACTGCTCCTGACCAAAACAGGACTGCGACGCCTGCGCCAGCGGCCACAGCGCAAAATGCTTCACCCCGCCGATGGCATCCTGCTCGCTAAGCAGATACGCCTCGTTACCCGGCATCGGCTTCAGCGGTAATCCCAATGCCTGACAATAGAAATCACGGCTTTGCGCGGTGCTTTGGGTAATAGGGCCGAAGCCCGCAATGAACATAACGTCAATATCGGCGAATTCCTGGGACATATTCTCTCCTCAAGGCGGCGGCAAGATACCGTCATCATGCCCCGAAGCCGGCGTCAGCGGCAACACCGTTAATGACGGCGGCGAGGCCATCGATCACGGATAAAACGCCCTCGCCACTCGCCAGCCTCTTCGCGGCGCGTTATGCTAAACATCCCTATGTATTAACCCTTTATCCCTATGAGCACTTCCGTCAGCACCACGCAACTTAATCTGCGCATCATTTCGATCGTTGTTTTTACCTGTATCTGTTATCTCTCTATTGGTCTGCCGCTGGCCGTTCTGCCGGGTTATATTCACTATCAGCTGGGCTACAGCACCTTTGTCGCCGGGATCGTGATCAGCCTGCAGTACATCTCGACGCTGATAAGCCGGCCGCACGCCGGGCGCTACACCGATATCTGGGGCCCGAAAAAAGTGGTTAGCCTCGGGATCGTCTGCTGTCTGCTCAGCGGCGCCTTCACGCTGCTGGCGGTAATGTTGCAGGCGATGCCGATGCTGGCGATTGCCGCGCTGTTGGCGGGCCGGGTGTTTCTTGGCGTCGGCGAAAGCTTTACCGCCACCGGCGCCACGCTCTGGGGGATCAAAACCGTCGGCGCGATCCATACGTCGCGGGTGATCTCCTGGAACGGCGTGGCAACCTATGTGGCGATGGCGGTCGGCGCGCCGTTGGGGGTCACCCTTAACCAGTATTTCGGCATCAGCGGCTTTGCCACGGTGGTGGTGCTGGTCGCCGCCATCGGACTGCTGTTCGCCCGCACGCGGCAGGACGTCAGCGTGACCGCCGGCGTCAGAGCCCCCTTTCACGCGGTGGTGCGCAAAATCTGGCCTTATGGGCTGGGGCTGGCCTTTGGCACCGTCGGTTTCGGCGTTATTGCCACCTTTATCACCCTCTACTTTGCCGCGCACAGCTGGCAGGGCGCCGCGTTTACCCTCTCGCTGTTCAGCGTCGGCTTTATCTGTGTTCGCCTGGTGCTGGGGAACACCATCACTCGCTATGGCGGGGTCCCGGTATCCCTGGCCTGCTTCGTCATCGAATGTCTCGGCCTGCTGCTTATCTGGCTGGCGCCGTCGGCCTGGGTGGCGGGGATCGGCGCCTTTCTCACCGGCTCGGGTTTTTCGCTGGTCTTCCCGGCGTTGGGGGTTGAGGCGGTAAAACAGGTGGAAGAGCAAAACCAGGGGACCGCCCTTGGCACCTACTCGGCGTTCCTTGATCTCGCGCTGGGGCTGACCGGGCCGCTGGCCGGCTGGGTCGCCGGGTACTACGATCTCGCCACCCTGTATCTGCTGGCGGCAATCGTCGTAGTGTTCGCTTTCCTGCTGATTTTACGCGTATATCTGCAACAGCGGGCCGCGGTCAGGACGTAGCCAGGCCCGGCTCGCGGAACGCCGCGAGCCGCCGACACCGGCAAAAAACGAATCGGCAATTGACGACGATTCGGCTTCCGTGCCAACATCCCCTTCAGCGTCTGGCGACAGATGCAAGGACGGTGGCGGAAAACAACAGAGATCGCGCAACGATCCGGCCCGCCGCCGTAGTCCAATCCGAATCACTGACCCACACGGTGAATTCCTGATTCTGGCGGGAAACACAGACATGCACCAAAGTTTTAATCAGCGCGTTCATTTCTATTACTGCGTCCTGGTCGCGCTGAAGATGCACGGAAAGTCGAAAAAGTCGGGCGGTATCAGAGGAAAGAACAACTTTCTGCTGAAATGGCTGCGCCGGGCGCAGGATAACAACATTTTCCCTCCCGATATCACCAGTGAAATCGAATGGCTGCGCGGGAAGATTATTCAGGCCGGCTACGATACCGATCTCGAGCCGATGCTGGATTTTGTTTACGCCACCGCCAGCCGCGCCGAAGCGCTCAAGAACGCCGAATAAGCCACTGCGCCCGCTGCGGGCGCAGATGCTGCCCAATCCGCTTACTCCCTGACAATATGCCCATCACGCACGGGATAGCCTGCTGAGGTTATTTTATCGGTGACACTGTCACGCAAGGCAGATGCTGCAGTGGATCATTTCCCCCTGACAGGCGGCCCCGGGCGTTCTATGCTTTGCCCTGTCTCCCTTACACAGGACAACGCCCGATGGCCGACTGGAACCCTTCGCTGTATCTGCAGTTTGACGCTGAGCGCACCCGCCCGGCGGCTGACCTGCTTTCCCGTATCGCTCACCTGCAGGTCGAGAGCGTCGTTGACCTTGGCTGCGGGCCGGGCAACAGTACCCGCCTGCTGCGTGCCGCCTGGCCGCTGGCGGCGATCGTCGGTATCGATAACTCCCCGGCCATGCTGGACCAGGCGACGCAGGCCTTACCTGACTGTGAGTTTATCGAGGCCGATATCGCCAGCTGGCGGCCTGCGCAACCGCCAGACGTGATCTATGCCAACGCCTCGCTGCAGTGGCTGGCGGATCATGAGACGCTGTTTCCGCATCTGGTTAACCAGCTGACGGAGAACGGTACGCTGGCGGTGCAGATGCCGGATAACTGGCAGGAGCCCTCCCATACTCTGATGCGTCAGGTCGCCAGCGAGCTGGGATTACCGGACCGTGGTCGCCAGCCCTTGCTTCCGCCGGACGCCTGGTACGATCTGCTCACCCGTCAGGGCTGTGAAGTTGATATCTGGCGCACCACCTATTTTCATCCGCTCGCTTCCCATCAGGCAATCGTCGACTGGCTGCAGGGCACCGGACTGCGACCTTATCTGACGGGCCTCGATGAACCGGCCAGGAGCGCCTTTCTGACCCGCTATTTGGCATTGCTGGCCGACCACTATCCGTTACAGTGTAACGGAATGGTGCTTCTGCGCTTCCCGCGTCTGTTTATCGTGGCGCGAAAAAGAGCCGCCTGACGCTTGGCCTGAGCAAGTCGTAAAACATAACCAACACAAAAATAAGAGCGGGCCAGCTGACCATCCTGATTTTCAGGATTAACTATCCTGAACATTGCGATATTCAACACATTCCTCAGCGTGCGACAGTGACGACCACTTCAACCTGTAACGGGAGTCACTATGCATACCCCCTCTGTCGATCGCCACACGCTGGCCGCCATTGCGCCAAAACTGGCCGAACTGACCGAAACGGTGCTGTTTGGCGATATCTGGGCGCGCAGCGAGCTGTCGCTCCGCGAACGCAGCTTAATCACCCTCTCCGCCCTGACGGCGCTGGGCAAAACGGAGCAACTGCCCTGGCATATCGCCTACGGCTATCAAAATGGCCTGAGCCAGGAGGAGATGGTCGAATTGTTTACCCACCTGGCGTTTTACGCCGGCTGGCCGGCGGCGGCCAGCGCCCTGACCTGCCTGAACGCGCAGGAGGCGCCATGCCTCTGACGCGTATTTCGCTTGGCGCGGCCTGGCGTCCCGCGGAGTTTGCTCAACTGTCGGCGCTATTCCATGAATGCCTGGTGGCGGAGTTTGACGTGCCGCCGGCGGACAAATTTCAGTTTATCGAGCAGACCGCCGACGGACAGCGCATTTACGACCCGCATTATCTCAGCGGCGGGCGCAGCGCCCGCTTCGTGCTGTTTCATATTTTCGCCGGGAAGCCGCGCCGCCGGGCGCAGAAACAGGGGCTCTACCGTCGGCTGTGCGCGCGGTTAGCCGATGAGATGGCGGTCAGCCCGCAGGACGTGATGGTGGTGATCCAGTTTAACCAGCTGGAGGACTGGAGTTTCAGCGCCGGCATAATGGCGGGTGAATAAGACAGGCGGCGCCTGCAGGGCGCCGCGATTCAGGCTATTTTGTTGCTACCAGGCGAGATGATGCACCAGTGACAGATCCCAGGCCGTCGCCAAGAGCGAAAGAAACATTATCAGATTGACCACTGTTTCGAGACGTTTTTCCATCGTTGCTTCTCCTGAGCCTGTTTCCCCTGTTATAGCGGGAAAAGCTTAACAACATCTTATCGCTTCAGGAGTCGAGGGTGATCCTGTAGCGCACATAATCGTCAGCCGGGGTGAATTCATCATACAGGTGGCGGGCGGGATTATCACGGCGAGTATGCCAGTACAGACGTGACCAGCCTTTCTCAGCCCCTTCGGTTTGCAGCGACTTAATCAGCGTTCTGGCAATGCCTTGTCCGCGGAAGGCAGGATCGACGAACAGATCCTCCAGATAGCAGATCGGCGTGGTGACCCAGGTGCCTTCGTGCAGAATGCAGATAGCGAACCCCACCACGGTATCATCCACCACCGCGACTCTGCCCAGCACGGGTGAGTTCACCTCCAGCATCCGCTGCCAGGTGCATTCGGTCACCTCTTCCGGCTGCGGGCTGCCGTAGAAGCGGGTATAGCCTTCCCAGAGCTGAAGCCATTCGGCTTTGTCATGCGGCCGAACTTCCCGGATATCGATGACCATGCGAGTTTCCTTACAGATGAATGAATTAGCCTGCGAACATTGGCAGGAAATATGTGATATGTGTTAAGGCCATTATTTTCCTGCGCAGGTATTTGTTCAAGCGGCTTAACCACAATTCTCCCCCTGCGCAGGGCGATTTGGCACTAAAAAGCCTTTTGCAGCGAGGCTGCCGACTGGCTGTATCTGGCTAATAAAAAAGTATGTTGTAACTAATTCGAGTGCGATTAAACCCGGCCGCAGCCGGGTGAATAGACTCCGCTATCAGCAGAGCGGCCTGACGGCGTCGCGCATACCGCGGGTCAGGATAGCGTCAAGGTCAGCGGCGACCTGCTCCACCAGGCCGGGGATCTGGCTGAGATCCTGCTCCCAGTGGGACTCCACGCTGAGCACGGCGGAAACCAGCTCGCGGGTGCATATCTGGCCGTCACGATGGCGGGCCCAAAGCGTCTGGTAGCGCGTCAGCCATTCCGCATCATCCTGTACCGGATAGCTTGTCCCCTCCCGCTCTCCCCGGTAGAAGGCGATCAGCGCCGCCAGGGCGAAGGTCAGGCGCGGCGGCAGCGCGCCATGCGCCTTCTGCCCTGCCAGCAGCTGCGGCAGAATACGGGTGCGGTATTTGGTCATGCCGTTGAGAGCGATCGAGAGCAGCTGATGTTTGATATAGGGATTACGGAAGCGCCCGGTCACGGCGCTGGCGAATGACACCAGCTCATCGCGCGGCAGATCCAGCACCGGAATAATCTCGTCATAAATCGCCTTTTCGACAAACGCGCAAATTTCCGCATCGTTCATCGCCTCGCCGACGGTGTCGATCCCGGCCTGGAAGGCCACCGGCACCAGGGCGGTGTGCGCCCCGTTGAGGATCGCCACTTTGCGCTCTTTATAGGGCTTGATATCGTCCACGATGCGCACATTGAGCGGCAGCTTATCGAGTCGCAGCTCGCTGGCTAATGAGGCGGGCCCCTGAATAACGAACAAATAAAAGTGCTCGGCAGTATCGAGGAAAGCGTCCTGATAGCCGGTTTGCGCCTCCAGAGCCGCCACTTCATCGCGCGGGTAGCCGGTCACAATGCGATCCACCAGCGTGGAACAGAAGGTATTTGCCGACGTCAGCCAGTTGATAAAGGCCTGCGGCAGCTGCCACTCGGAGGCATAGCGCAGCACCAGCGTCTGCAACGCCTCGCCGTTATAATCGATCAGTTCGCAGGGGATGATCACCCATCCCTTATCGGCTGCGCCGGCAAAATGCTGGTAGCGTTCAAACAGCAGGCGGGTCAGTTTTGCCGGATAGCTTACCGGCGGCGCGTCATCAAACCGATCCCCGGCATGGTAGCTGATGCCCGCCTCAGTGGTATTGGAAAAGACAAACCGCATCTGTGGGTTATGCGCCAGACGTAAAAAAGCGTCGTAGTCAGCGTAAGCGCTGATTTCCCGGTTGACCGAGCGGATCAGCCGCGCGTCGCTCACCGCTTCGCCCTGCTCGTTGAGACCGCGAATGATGGTGGTATAGAGGCCGTCCTGGGTATTCAGGGAGGGGGGGAAATCGGTGGCGATAGGACGAACGACCACGATGCCAGCATTCAGGTCGGTATGCGTGTTGAGCAGGTCAATCTGCCAGTCAACGAATGCGCGCAGGAAGTTACCTTCTCCAAACTGGATGATACGGTCAGGGTACTGCGCGCCGGGGAAATCACGACGGTTTAACGTTTTCACAATGGGTTCCCTCTAAGAGTAGTCATACAACCTGAGTAATTGGTCCAATAACTTATCAGGTTTTACTACCAGTGAAACCCTGTTTTGATCAAAGGATTCTGTAATAACCGCCGTCAGGCAAGAAACTTATAGAACAGTGAAGTGGCGGTCATTGCACCGTCAGGCATCAGCGCATAGCGCGGAATTTCGCCCACTTTTTCCCAGCCACAGCGGACATAGAACTGTTCCGCCCCACTGCCGGTCGCCGTGTCCAGCACCAGCACCGTCTTACCTACCCGCCGGGCGGTTTGCTCCAGCTCCGCCATCAGCGCGTTGGCAATCCCCAGGCGACGGGCATTTTGGTGAACCAAAAGTTTGGCCACGTCCGCACGATGGGGCTGGTTTTCCGGTTGGCTGGTGATAAGTTGCACGGTGCCGACGGGACGTTCCTCAGCGTCAAGGGCGGCCAGCACGATGCGCTCCCCGGCCGCCACGCTGTTGGCGACATGTTGCCAGAAGGTCGTCGCCGTCTGCTGACTGAAAGGCAGCATAAAGCTCACCGAGGCGCCGCCGTTCACGCAGCTCGCCAGGATATCGCTTAATGCCGGAAGGTGATGAAGAATATCGTCGCGCGATAACGTGCGCAGTGAAAATGATGTGATCATAATAGCTCCTTGTTTTTGACCACATCACTATATTTTAACCAAGCATTAACACAAGCATAACACCTATAGGATTTTCTTATGGTGCGCTTTCCGTCAGCGTCGGCATACAGATGCGGTTACGGCCTGTCTGTTTGGCTTTGACCATTTCATCGTCCGCCGCCAGCAGCAGCTGGTTAAACAGCTCGGTAATACGGGCCTGGCCCACCTCGCGTGTCTCCAGTCCCATACTGATGGTCAGGTGGATCGGGTTATGTCCCCAACCGAAAGCTTGCGACTCTACGCCGTGGCGGATCTTCTCCGCCAGCAGGTAACCCTGCTGGGTGCTGTCGACCACGGCGGCGACCGCAAACTCCTCGCCGCCGATACGGGCGACCATACCCTGCTCGCCCACCAGTTGTCTGACCTGCTGGGCAAACTGAGTCAGTACGCAATCTCCGCCCTCATGGCCCAGGGCATCGTTCACCCTTTTGAAGCCATCGATGTCCAGCACCATCACCGTCAGCAGTTTATCGGCCGGCAAGGCCTGACGCTTCAGCGCCTCGCTCAGCCCGGAACGGGAATAGACCCGGGTCTGGAAATCAAAATCGGCGCGCAGGGCCAGCTGTTTCACCAGCATGTTAATCGCCTCGACGCTGGAGGCGACGATCACCGGACTTATCAGCATCGCCGCGATCCCCAGGCGAGTGGAGAACAGCTGCCACGGCTGCATTCGCGTATCCGGCGCAAAGTGAATTAACGAGTTGGCCACCAGCAGTATCTCGCCGATGCCGGTGAGAAAGGTCAACAGGCAGGTCAGCGGCAGCGGATAGCGCACGGCGCACCAGATCAGGGCCGGTAACGGGAAGGTAATGCTGCCGGCGCCGCCCACCGCCACGCCGAGGGCAATCGACAGCACCAGCGCCAGCGCGGGCAGCAGCTGGCGAAAGCGAAAACCGCTTAACGCGGAGGGCAGCGTCAGGGTCAGAATAAACGGCAGAATAAGCACCGCCGTCGAGAACTGCTCGCTAAACCAGTCCGCCAGCTGGGGAATAAAGGTGGCGCGCTCGACGTCCACCGACCCCAACGCGCCGACTGCTGCGCACAGCAGCGCGGCTAACAGACAGAAACAGAATAAATTAAGCGCGTTAATCGGGCCGGGCATCGAGTCGGCGCGTCGTTTATCCCACAGCACCAGCTGCGCCAGGGTCACAATAAAGACAATATTGGAGAAGTTAATCAGCAATGAGGCAAAGCCCATTCCCCAGCGCGAAGTTAATCCGTCATAGACCAGCATTGCCGCAAAGCAGACGGCATAAAAATAGCTGCGATTAAGCCATACGTAGCGCGCAAAGATCCCGGCCATCACTGCGTTGAGCGGCCAGAAGAAAGAGAGCTCCTGCACCAGACGCAGCATCGCGCCCAGAAAATGCAGCAATAGCGTTAACGTAAATAAGACCAGTGCATCGCGCACGGGTTGTTCTTCACGAAACAGCGTAAATGACCGAATCGACAGTGAAGACATTCAGTAATTATCCGTCTAATTGTTTCAGGCAATTATTATGTTAATAGTTAGTTAGCGGATTATCATAACATGAGAATATTTATCAGGCATACTCCGGCGCCGATCAAATGCAAATTAGCGCACAGACGGGCCGTTCATCTGCAGCACCAGCCAGCGGTGGATCACCTGCACAATATAGCGCTGCTCCTGCTCGCTCAGCGCGCGGCCGTGGGGAATGGCGTGCCATTTTTCCAGGCAGCCGCGACAGCAGGTGGCGGTTGCGTGCTGGGCGATAAACACCGGGTGACCGCGCATCGGCGTCTGCTTGCCATCATTGGCCGGCGCGGCGGACGCCAGCCGCTGACGGATAAAATCGGCGGCATGCTGGTCGATGACCTCCGGCCCTTTATCGAGGCAGTATTGCCGCTCTTTCATCCCCAGCCGGAAGCGTGAACGAAACGTCGAACGCGCCAGGCGAGCAAATAATCGATCCTGATCGACCATCAGAACACCGACCTCCCCATCCGCTGAGTCAGTTTCTCCAGCAGCGCCACGCCGGCCAGGGAGTTCCCCGCCTCGTCAAGCTCCGGGCTCCAGACCGCGATCGCCATCTCCTGCGGCACAATTGCCACAATTCCGCCGCCGACGCCCGATTTCGCCGGCAGACCCACGCGCCAGGCAAACTCGCCGGCGTTCTGGTACATGCCGCTGGTCATCATCAGGGCATTCACCTGGCGGGACTGTATCGGCGCGATAACCGGCGTTTCGAGATGCGGGGCGATGCCGCGGTCGGCGAGAAACAGAAAGGTTCGCGCCAGCTCGACGCAGCTCATCTCCAGCGAACAGTAGTGGAAATAGTTCTGCAGCACGGTGGCGACATCATTATGGAAGTTGCCGAAGGATTTCATCAGCCAGGCGATAGCGGCGTTGCGCGCCGAATGCTCAAACTCAGAGCGGGCCACCAGCGGATCGTAGGCGATATCGGCCACGCCGCTCAGGCGGCGGACAATCTCCAGCATTCGCTGGCGCGGCGCGCTGAGCCGGCTCTGCAGCATGTCGCAGACAACCAGCGCCCCGGCGTTAATAAACGGGTTGCGCGGTTTGCCCTGCTCGATCTCGAGCTGCAGAAGCGAGTTAAAGGGCTGACCGGAGGGATCTTTCCCCACCCGCTGCCAGATCTCTTCTTCCTGATAGTGGTTCATGGCCACCACCAGACTCAATACCTTGGAGATCGACTGGATGGAGAATCGTTCATGGGCATCGCCGGCGGCAAAATGTTGCCCGTCCACCGTACAGATAGCGATGCCAAGCTTATCGCCGCTGACGCTGGCCAGCGCCGGAATATAATCCGCCACTTTACCGCGGCCAATCAGCGGCCTGATTTCTGCCAGAATGGCTTCCAGCATTGCGTTATTGATCACCGTCGCCACACGCGGCTCCTTGCCCACCGTCGAATTTTGGTGGGCGAGTATAGCAGACGAGAACGACGGTCGTCAGGGGCAAACGCAGATTAGCGACGGTCTTTCCAGACGGTCTGCGCATTGCAGAACTCATGCAGGCCAAAATGCGACAGTTCGCGACCAAAACCGCTCTTCTTCACGCCGCCGAAAGCCACCCGGGCGTCGCTGGCGCAGTAGCCATTAAGGAAGACACCGCCGCACTCCAGCTCGCGGGCAAAGCGCTGGGCCTGCGCCTCGTCGGTGGTGTAGACCGTTGCCGACAGGCCAAATTCGCTGTCGTTGGCGAGGGCCAGCGCATGGTCTGCGTCACGGGCGGTGGTCAGGGTCGCGACCGGACCAAACAGCTCCTGGCGGAAGCCGGTCATGCCGGCGGTGACGTTGCCCAGGACCGTTGGCGCATAGTAATTGCCCGCCCCTTCGATTTTTTCCGCCCCCAGCAGCAGGGTTGCGCCTTCATCGAGGGTCGCCGTTACCTGCTGGTGCAGTTCATCGCGCAGATCGAATCGCGCCATCGGCCCGACGTAATTCTGCTCGTCGCGCGGATCGCCCATCTTCAGCGCCGCGACGGCGTCGACAAATTTGCGGGTGAAGGCCTCGGCAATGCCGGCTTCGAGGATAAAGCGCTTCGACGCGGCGCACACCTGGCCGCTGTTCTGATAGCGGCCGGTGACGGCGGCCTTCACCGCTTCATCCAGATCGGCATCGTTCAAAACGATAAAGGGATCGGATCCCCCCAGCTCGAGCACGCATTTCTTCAACGCTGCGCCCGCCTGAGCGCCAATCGCTTTCCCGGCGCGGACGCTGCCGGTGACGGTCACCGCCGCGATGCGGTCGTCATTGATAATCTGCGAAACGCCGTCATTGGTGGCGTTGACCCAGCCAAACACGCCCTCCGGCAGGCCGGCGGCGGCAAAAATCTCGCCCAGCAGGCGGGCGCTGCCCATCACGTTCGGGGCGTGCTTCAGCAGGTAGCTGTTGCCGGCCAGCAGGATCGGCACCGCGCCGCGCAGCACCTGCCAGACCGGGAAGTTCCACGGCATCACCGCCAGAATGGCCCCCAGCGGACGATATTCGATCACCGCCTGGTTATTTTCCACCAGGGTGGCTTCGGTCGCCAGCATCGCCGGGCCATGTTCGGCATACCAGTCGCAGAGATTGGCGGATTTCGCCACCTCGCCGCGAGCCTGAGCAATCGGTTTGCCCATCTCGAGAGTGATCGTCTGGGCCACCTCTTCACCGCGGGCGCGCAGCTCGGCCCCGATGCGGCGCAGCGCGTCGGCGCGTGCGGCGAGCGGCGTCTGACGCCACTGGCGATAGCCCGCCGCGGCGAGAGCGATAGCCGCGTCGACCTCGCGTTCGCTGGCCCACGGCAGCGAGGAGACCACCTCGCCGGTAGTCGGGTTGACGGAGACGGCGTGCGTTGCAGATAAATTCATCGTTATTCTCTCTCTCGTTGCTTGCGAAGTGAACGTATTCTGGCTTACCTTTCCATTCATTGAAAATGAATAATATTAAGCAACGCATTCACAAAAGAAGAATAGTATGGACCTGACTCAGCTAGAGATGTTTAACGCCGTCGCCAGCACCGGCAGCATCACCCAGGCAGCGCAGAAAGTGCATCGCGTGCCGTCCAACCTCACCACCCGCATCCGCCAGCTGGAGGCGGATCTTGGCGTTGAGCTGTTTATCCGCGAGAACCAGCGGCTGCGCCTCTCGCCCGCGGGCCACAGCTTCTTACGCTACAGCCAGCAGATCCTCGCCCTGGTGGACGAGGCGCGAATGGTAGTGGCGGGCGACGAACCCCAGGGACTCTTCTCTCTCGGTTCGCTGGAGAGCACCGCGGCGGTGCGGATCCCCACCACCCTGGCCCACTTTAATCAGCGCTACCCGAAAATTCATCTCGCCCTCTCCACCGGCCCCTCCGGGACGATGATCGACGGCGTGCTGGAGGGAGCCCTGAGCGCCGCGTTCGTTGACGGACCGCTGGTGCACCCGGGCCTGGAGGGGCTACCGGTGTTCCCTGAAGAGATGATGATCGTCGCCCCCTACGGCCACGCGCCCATCGCCCGCGCCAGCGAAGTGAACGGGGCTAATGTCTACGCTTTTCGCGCCAACTGTTCCTACCGCCGGCATTTTGAGAGCTGGTTCCATGCCGACAGAGCTACTCCGGGCCGGATCCATGAGATGGAGTCTTATCACGGGATGCTGGCCTGCGTGATCGCCGGCGCCGGGCTGGCGCTGATCCCGCGCAGTATGCTGGAGAGTATGCCGGGCCATCAGCAGGTTTCCGCCTGGCCGCTGGCGGAAGAGTGGCGCTGGCTCACCACCTGGCTGGTGTGGCGCCGGGGCGCCAAAACCCGCCAGCTGGAAGCGTTTATAGCGCTGCTGAACGAAGATCGGCAAACAGCGGTTTCTCCATAAAGACGCTGAGCGGATCGGGCTGGTAGGGAGCAAACGCGCAGCGGGTCTGATAGCCGTTGCGCGTATAGAGGGTGATGGCCGCGTGCTGATGGATGCCGGTCTCCAGGCGCAGAGTATGGCAGTCGCGCTGGCGCGCTTTCGCCTCCAGGGCCGCCAGCAGCTTTTCTCCCAGCTGTTGCCCACGATGCTGTGGATCAATATAGACCCGCTTCATCTCGCCAAAACCTTCATCGCTGAGGACGATAGCCCCGCAGCCAACGGCTTCGCCCTGCGGACTGCGGATCGCCATGGCGATCACTGTCTCCGGCGGCAGCTGGCCGAGGTCCAGCAGATGGTTGCTCTCCGCCGGGTAGAGTGTCTCCTGCCAGGCGTCGAGGGCGGCAATCAGGGCGGTAAATTCGGCGTCGGTGGGGGCGATGTCGGTGATGGTATACATAGGTGAGCTCCTTTTTTTACGCCACTGTAGCGCGCCCCGGAACGGTTTCCGCCATAGCATTAACTTATATTGCCGCCCACCACTTGCGCTAACTAACTGAAACGCAGTAACTTTATTCCCTGCCGTCCGTTTTTGAGACCTGAATATGCGCACCAAAGCCCGTAAAGTGATGATTATTGGCGCCGGTAACGTCGGCGCGTCAGCGGCCTACGCCCTGCTCAACCAGAGCATTTGTGAGGAGCTGATCCTCGTCGACCTTAACCAGCCGCGCGCCGAGGCCCACGCTCAGGACCTCAGCGACGCCGCGGCCTATCTGCCGGGGATGATGACCATCTCCACCCGCGAGGCCAGCGACTGCGCCGATGTCGACATCGCGGTGATCACCGTCTCCGGCGGCGCGCTGCGCCCCGGCCAGAGCCGTCTCGATGAACTGACCACTACCGCGAAAATCGTCAAGAGCATTGTGCCGACCATGATGGCCAACGGGTTTAACGGCATCTTCCTCGTGGCCACCAACCCGTGTGACATCATCACCTGGCAGGTATGGCAGCTCTCCGGCCTGCCGCGCAGCCAGGTGCTGGGCACCGGCGTCTGGCTGGATACCACCCGCCTGCGTCGTCTGCTGGCGCAGGAGCTGAACATTGGCGCCCAGAGCATCGACGCTTTTATCCTCGGCGAGCACGGCGATACCCAGTTTCCGGTATGGTCGCACTCCTCGGTATATGGCACGCCGATCGCCGACCTCTACCAGCAACGCACCGGCCGGCCGCTCGACCGGGAGGCGATGGCCGACAAAGTGCGCAAGCTGGGGTTTGAGATCTACGCCGGCAAAGGCTGTACGGAATATGGCGTGGCAGGCACCATCGCCGAGATTTGCCGCAATATTTTTACCGGCAGCCACCGTGCGCTGGCGGTCTCCTGCATTCTTGACGGTGAGTACGGGGTCAGCGGCGCGGCGGCTGGGGTGCCGGCGGTGCTGGCCCAGGGGGGCGTGGAGCAGATTATCGAACTGCGGCTGGCCGGCGAAGAACAGACGAAGTTCAGCCAGTCGGTTGCGGTGATCAAAGCCAATATCGCGCGTCTGCCCTGACGGCAGACGGCGACGTCTGGATCAGTCGGCAATGATCAGCTGAGGGGAAAGGGTCGCCAGCGCCTCGCGGGTCGCTTCCGGCAGGTGGCCGTCGGTGACGATATCGGTCAACGACTCCAGCGGGGCAATGTTGAAGAGTGACCAGGCGCCGTATTTGGAGCTGTCCGCCAGCAGAATGCGCCGGCGAGCATTGGCCATCAGATCGCGTTTCAGGGCGGCTTTCTCCTCCGTCGGGGCGGTGATCCCTTTCTCAAGGTCCCAGCCGTTGCAGCTGACGAAGGCGAGATCGGGCCAGATGGTCTGCAGCAGGCGGCGGCCGTGATCGCCGATGCACGACTGGCTGCTGTCATCGATGCGCCCGCCGATAATCGTCACTTCAATCTGCTTAAATTCCGACAAAAACAGGGCGATATGTAAATCGCTGGTGATCACCCGCAGCGGCAGATGGGTGATCTGCCGCGCCAGTTCAATCATGGTGGTGCCGGCATCAAGCACAATGGCGTCGCCGGCTTTCACCAGCGCTGCCGCCGCGCTGGCGATCGCCTGCTTTTCCAGCGGGCTGCGCTGGGCTTTCTCCAGCGTCGTCGGCTGGGCAGGAATAAACCGGTTCAACGTCACCCCGCCATGCGTGCGGCTGATCACCCCTTCCTGATCGAGTTTGATCAGGTCGCGGCGAATGGTGGCTGGCGAGGCGTTGGTCGCCGCCACCAGCTGGTCGACTGTCACCAGATTATGGCTTTTCAGGAAGTCCATAATCTGCTCTAACCGGTTATATCCCTTCATGTTATTCCTGCGCGATGTGCATGGCGAGCTCAATGGAGGTTGCCATGCTCTCAGACTTCGCTTTACCTGTCCAGGCAATATCAAACGCGGTGCCATGATCCGCAGAGGTGCGGATAAACGGCAGCCCGGCGGTGATATTGACCCCATCATAGAATCCCAGCAGCTTCAGCGGAATATGCCCCTGGTCGTGATACATCGCCACGACCATGTCGTACATCCCCTCATGACACTGCATAAACACCGTGTCCGGCGGACAGGGGCCGGTTACCTCCACTCCCTGCTCCCGCATGGCGGCAACCGCGGGGGCGACGATGCGGATCTCTTCATCGCCAAACAGGCCGTTCTCCCCGGCGTGCGGGTTCACGCCGGCGACCGCAATGCGCGGACGCTGATAGCCGACCCGGCGCAGAAAGCGATCCGCCACGCCAATCACTGTCTCGATCCGCGGCTGGTTGAGGGTGTCAAGGAACTGGCGCAGGGCGATATGGGTGGTGATATGGATAACCTTAAGCTTTTCGGTGTACAGCACCATGGCGTAATCGGTGGTTTGCGTCAGGTGGGCCAACAGTTCCGTATGACCGGGAAAAGCATGCCCCGCCAGATGCAGCGCCTCTTTATTCAACGGCGCGGTGGCGATGGCCGCGACGGCGCCCTCCAGCGCGAGGCGGGTCGCCCGCTTAATGCAGCGAAACGCCAGATCCCCGGCCTGGGCCTGCACTTCGCCAGGACGCAACCCCTGCGGGTCGCTCAGCGGCTCATCGATGACGTTAATCGTCGCCGGGGCAAAGCTTGCCTCGGCGGGATGGTCAATGATGCGTAGCTCCGCCCGCGGGGTGATGTTTAACGCCAGGATACGCCGCAGCGTCTGCGCGCAGCCCACCACCACCACCGGCGCGCCGCTCAGCGCTCCTTCGGCGAGGGATTTGATAATAATCTCCGGACCAATCCCTGCCGGGTCGCCCATTGTGACTGCAATGATGTTAGACACTCAGTTTCTCCTCAATAAAATTCACAACATGTAATAGCGTGGTGTCGGTGCCGAATCCTCCGGCTTTAGTCATCACCGGCCGCGACCAGCGGCCGCCGAGGAAATATCCGTATGGGACGCACTCCGCGACCCGGCCGCGGATCTGAAAACCGGTGGCGCCGAGCGCCTGAGCCACGGCGATGGCCACATCGCCACCGGAGAGGTACAGCGCGCCAGGGGGACACAGCGCCACCGCCTGTGCCGTAACGTCGGCAAGCCAGGCGCAGATGTGCTCCCCGTAGGCCGCACGGCTGAGACCGCGTTCGCGGCACTGGGCTTCAATCCCGTGCCGGACGGCGTTATTCGGGCGGGTGGTCACCACGCAGTGATCACCCTCACGCAGCACCTCGGCGATCCGCGAGGCTTCCTCCTTCGGCGATCCGCTAAAGGCCTGTTCGACATCAATTTCGATCTTTCTCACTCGGGAATGAGCCTGCAGCGCCGCGACCTGGCGCTGCGCCATCTCGCTCATCGAGCCGACCACCGCCAGCAGCGGCCCCTGCTCGCTGCGGCGCAGGCGGCGCGCCAGCGCCTCGCAAAGGCCTGCCGAGCCGACCAGCAGGGTCTCCTGCGCATGAGGAGCGACGGCGTCAATGACCTGATCCAGATGACACTCTTCCCAGGCGTCGATAATCAGTACCTGCCTCGCTTCGCCCGCCGTCGCTAACGCTCCCGGAAGCTGGGCGGCGCTCAGCGACCGGCTCGGCAGCCGGCTCTGCATGGCGAGAATGCCGGCAATATCCGCCCGGCTAACCGGCGTCTTCGGATCGCTGGCAAATTCGGTGTGATCGAGGGGTATCCCGTGTACATAGCAGCGTCCGTCCCGGGTATGCCGCCCGGCCGCCGGGTAAGCCGGCGCCACAACCGCCACCCGGCAGCCCTGCGCCGTCATCATCGCTTCCAGTTCGGCGCCGGGGTTGCCGCGCAGCGTGGAGTCGATCTTCTTTATCTGCCAGCGCGGGGCGAATCGCGCCGCGCCGCGCAGCAGAGCGGTGACCTTGTCGGCGGCCGCGCCGGCAGTCATCGCCCGGCTGTCGCTGTTGAGTATTAACGCCCGGGCGGATGACGCCTGCCCGGCGGAGAATGCCACTTCTACCGACATGCCCGCCTCCGCCAGGCTGACCCCGGCGTCATTGGCTCCGGTAAAGTCATCTGCCAGCACCAGCACGCTGTTATTGCCGTCTTTCATTGTCCTGCCTTGTGGTCGTTGTAAACGTTGCAAACCTGAAATTGATTATATTCAATCATATTTGATTAAATGTGAGCAAGCTCAAGTTATTAAACCGCCGTATAAATTATAACTTTTCCCCACCACACGAGTAGAACGACTCGTGAATGATTGAATTCAATCAACCACTACCAAGGAGAAACGCGTGGCGACGATACACAGCACGATCATCAGCGGGGCTGGCGCCTCATCGGCCCTGCTCCCGCTGCTGGCAGATAAAACCCGTATCCTGCTGGTGACCGACAAGAACGTCGGGGCGCTGGAGGCGACCCGGGCGATCCATCGCCTGCTGGCGGCAGACGGGCGCCAGGTTGAGGTCATTAACAGTGTGCCTGCCGAGCCCAGTCATCAGGATGTGGCGGAGATCGTCAGCCAGCTGGGCGCTTCTCAACCGCAGATGGTCGTCGGCATTGGCGGCGGGAGCGTACTGGACGTGGCGAAACTGCTGTCGGTGCTGCTGCATCCGCAAGCCCCCACTCTGACGGCCCTGCTGGCGGGTGAACAGCCGCAACGACGGCTATGCTCCCTGCTGATCCCTGCCACCGCCGGGACCGGCTCCGAAGCAACGCCGAACGCTATTCTGGCGATCCCCGAGCAGCAGACCAAAGTGGGGATCATCTCCCCGGTGCTGCTCCCGGACTACGTCGCCCTGCTGCCGGAGCTGACCACCAGCATGCCGGCCAGCATCGCAGCCTCGACCGGGATCGATGCTCTGTGCCATCTGCTGGAGTGTTTCACCTCCACCGTGGCCAACCCGGTAAGCGATAACGCGGCGTTAATCGGTTTACACAAGCTGGTGCGTCATATCGAACGCTCGGTGGATCAGCCGCAGGATCTGACGGCGAAGCTGGAGATGCTCTGGGCCTCGTGGTACGGCGGCGCGGCGATCAACCATGCCGGCACCCATCTGGTGCATGCGCTCTCCTATCCGCTCGGCGGCACCTGGCACCTGCCGCACGGGGTGGCCAACGCCATTCTGCTGGCGCCCTGCATGCGGGTGGTCCGCCCCCACGCGGTGGCGAAGTTCGCTCAGGTCTGGGATCTGATCCCCGACGCGGACCTCACCCTCAGCGAGGAAGAGAAATCCCATGCGCTGGTGGCATGGCTGGCGGCGCTGGTCAAACGCTTACCGCTGCCCGATAACCTCGCCGCGCTCGGCGTTCCCGCAGACAGCATCCCCGCCCTCAGCGCGGCGGCGCAGAACGTTAAACGCCTGATGAATAACGCCCCCTGCAGCGTCAGCCGTGAAGAGATCGCGGCTATCTACCAGACGCTGTTTCCGGAACATGCCTAACAGGAGAAAATCAAATGAGGAGAGCCATTAGCGGCGTACTCACCGCCATCGTTACCCCCTTTACCACCGAGGGAGCCCTTAACCTGCCAGCGCTGCAGCAGCAGGTGCAGCGCCAGATCGCCGCGGGCAACGGCATATTCTGCGGCGGCACCAACGGCGAGTTTTTTGTCCTCAATGAGGAAGAGAAGATCGCCGTCGCCAGAACCTGCGTGGAGGCGGCCGCCGGTCGCGCGCCGGTGGTAGCCCACATCGGGGAGGTTTCCACGCGGGAGACCTGCCGGCTTGGCCAGCAGATCGCCCGCCTCGGGGTTGACGCGGTATCGGCCATTACCCCGTGGTTCGTGCCCCTGAAGCAGGAAGAGCTGATAAACCACTATACGGCGATCGCCGACGCGCTGAGCGTCCCGCTCTTTCTTTACAACATTCCCGCCCGCACCGGTAACACCCTTGCGCCGGAGACAGCGCGTAAGCTGGCGCAGCACGACAATATCATTGGCATCAAGGATAGCGCCGGCAGCTACGACAGTCTGAAAGGCTTTCTTGACGCGGTACGCGACATTGACGGTTTCGACGTTCTCAACGGCCCGGACTCGCTTATCCATCAGGGGTTCGTCGACGGCTGCTCTGCCTGCATCTCGGGGCTTGCCAACGTCGCGCCTGCCGAGATCAACGCTATCTGGTCGCTGTTCCATGCTGGAGATATCGCCGGATCGCGCCAGGCGCAGGAGCGGGTAACGGGCCTGCGCACCGACCTGTACAACGTAGCGTTCTCACCCGCGGCGGTGAAAAAAGCGCTGCAGCTGATGGGCCATGAGGTGGGCGACAGCCGCTACGCGGTGCAGTTTAGTGACCAGCAGCTGCAGGAAATACGCGGCATCATTGCCCGTTATTTAGCGTAATACCCGCTGCGTTTCGTAAATAAAACAGACCGGGTACCGCCGTACCCAGGATTCGTACGCCCAGAGAGAGGCTAAGATGAATCATTTTACCGCTGAAGATACCTTTATTATTGTCGGCATTGTCATTGCCTATATTCTGTTTACCACCTGGCTGACATTCCGTATTCGTAGTAAGAATTCCGGGGATTTTATGGAAGGCTCGCGCGCCATGCCGGCCTTTATTGTCGGTATATTACTGATGTCGGAATATATTGGCGCCAAATCAACCATCGGTACCGCTCAGGCCGCCTTTGAGAGCGGAATTGCCGCCTCATGGTCCGTGCTGGGGGCGGCCATCGGCTTCCCGCTGTTCGGTTTGATTCTGGTAAAGCGCATCTATAACACCGGGAAAATCACCATATCCGGGGCTATCGCTGAGAAATATGGCACCAGTACCAAAAATATTATCTCCCTGATCATGATTTATGCGCTGTTGCTGGTTAACGTAGGCAACTACGTCAGCGGCGCTGCGGCTATTTCCACCGTCTTAAAAGTCAACTTACCCGTGGCCGCCTTTATTACCGCCATCGTCAGTACCTTCTATTTCGCCTTCGGCGGCATGAAAGGCGTCGCCTGGGTCACCATGTTACACAGCGCGTTAAAATACGCTGGTCTGCTGATCATTCTGGGTTTTGCTCTGTCCAAAACCGGCGGCTTCACGCCGATGATTGAGAAGATGCCGGATTACTACTGGACGTGGGATGGCAACATTGGCGCTGGCACTATCTTCGCCTGGCTTATCGGCACTATCGGCTCCATCTTCTGCACCCAGTTTGTTATCCAGGCGATCAGCTCCACCAAAGACGTCCGGTCAGCAAAGCGCTCCACGTGGATCGCCTTCTTTTTCTGCCTGCCCATCGCCCTTGCCATCGCCATCATCGGCGTGGCGGCGAAGTATCTGCATCCGGAAATCAACAGCCTGTACGCCCTGCCGGTATTTCTGCAGGACATGAATCCCTGGCTGGCGGGACTCGTGACAACGTCACTTGTGGCCTCGATATTCGTCAGCGTAAGTACCGTTGCTCTGGCCATTGCCTCGCTGGTGGTGAAAGATTTCTACGTACCATGGCGTAACCCGACCCCGGATCAGGAGTTCAGAGCCACGCGCTGGGCATCGTTAATTATCGGCTTCCTGCCGCTGATCTTTGTGCTGCTGGTGCCGGAAGTGCTGAAACTCTCCTTCTTCACCCGCGCCATCCGCCTGTCCATTACCGTGGTGGCGGTCATCGCCTTCTATGCCCCCTTCTTCAGGAGCACCCGCGGCGCCAATGCCGGTCTGATCGGCGCCTGCGTGGTGACCTCCGTCTGGTATTTACTTGGCGACCCGTTCGGCATCAATAACATGTATATCGCCCTGGCGACCCCGGCGATCATTATGGTCATCGATCGCCTGATCCCGAATAAATCACAATCATCCCCTGCCCCTGTTGAGCAACGTGGAGTCTAAAACATGTCCGCAATTCCTTCTTTCGACGGCGTCATTCGCCAGCACCAGCAAGATGAACATATCGCATGGGCGATGCTCCCCAACGCCTGCCCGCAAAATCATGCCGCCAACCTGCTTCAGCTGGATGATGGCAGCCTGATGTGCGTCTGGTTCGGCGGCTCCCAGGAGGGGAAAGCCGACATTTCGATCTGGGGTTCGCGGTTAGCCCCCGGCAGCGATCGCTGGAGCGAAGCGGTTAAGCTCTCCGACGATCCTGACCGCTCGGAACAAAATCCGGTGCTGTTTCAGGCGCCGGACCAGGTAGTGTGGCTGTTATGGACGGCGCAATTCGCCGGCAACCAGGATACCGCCATTGTGCGCTACCGCCAGTCACACGACGGCGGGCAAAGCTGGGGAGCCATCGACACCCTGTTGGATCAGCCCGGTACCTTTATTCGCCAGCCGATTAGCGTCATGCCTGACGGCAGCTGGCTGCTGCCGGTGTTTTACTGCCGCACTGCACCCGGCGAGAAATGGGTGGGTAACAATGACGTCAGCGCGGTGAAGATCTCCTCCGACGGCGGCAGAAGCTGGCGCGACGTGGCGGTCCCGGAGAGTCTTGGCTGCGTCCATATGAGCATCACCGCGCATCCCGACGGCGGACTGGCGGCCTTCTTTCGCAGTCGCTGGGCGGATCACATCTGGTTCAGCCGCTCCAGCGACCAGGGTGAAAGCTGGTCTGCGCCGGTGCCAACGACGCTGCCGAACAACAACTCGTCCATTCAGGCGACGACTCTCGACAATGGCGAACTGGCGCTGGTGTTTAATAATATGAGCGCCGCCGGGGCCACCGAACGCCGAGCCTCACTGTACGATGAAATTGCGGATGACGATGGCCGTAAGGAGCCGGAAACAACCGGAAAAAGCGCCTTCTGGGGCGCGCCCCGCGCGCCGATGACGGTGGCGATCTCGCCTGACGGCGGCAAAAGCTGGCCGTGGCTGCGTAATCTTGACGAGGGCGACGGCTACTGCATGACCAATAATTCGGAGCAGAAGCTGAACCGGGAGTTCTCCTACCCCAGCATCAAACAGGGAGCAGACGGTAATTTGCATATCGCCTACACCTGGTACCGCCAGGCGATCAAGTATGTTCGCGTTTCTCCACAGTGGGTGAAAGGAGAAAGCGCATGATTATCGGTACCCTGCAGGCGCTGCACCAGGCTGGTCTGCCGCCAGCGTTAAAGCAGCTTTTGAGCAGCGAGGACTGTTCGCTGGCCGCCCTGAGCGCCAGAGAGGATGGCCGCTTCCAGCCCGACGGCGCGCCGTGGTTCTGCACCCTCGGCGTGGCGCAAACCCAGCCTGCGGCCGAGCGGCATACGGAATATCATCGCCAGTGGGCGGATATTCAGGTCATCCTGGCCGGCGAGGAGCGGATCCAGGCGGGCATGGCTGCCGTGATGCGCCCGCAGGATAATGAGCTTAAGCCCGACCTCTATCTCTGTCAGCCGGCCCCGGAGAGTGTCTCTATTCTGCTGCGTCCCGGCGACTTCGCGGTCTTTTACCCCGGCGAACCGCACCAGGCGCTGTGTGCGGTTTCGACGCCAGCGCCGGTCAGAAAGGCGGTATTCAAGATACCGGCAGCGATGCTGGAGGCGCAATGAAGCGGGCCATAGTCACCGGGGCCAGCTCCGGGATCGGCGCCGCGGTGGTGAGGCAATTGCTGGAGGACGGCTGGCAGGTGGTCGGCATGAGCCGTTCGCTGCCGCCCTTCTCACAGCCGAACTTTCGCCATCTGGAGGTCGATGTCAGCCAACGCAGCGCGCTGCTGGCGGCGCTGGAACAGATTGAGCCTCCTCAGGCCATCATCCACGCCGCGGGTTCGATGACCGCCGCGCCCCTGGGCAATCTTGATCCACTGCGCGGCGAGTCGCTGTGGCGTTTACATGTCGACGCGGCCCAAACGCTGGTCAATCACTTCGCCCCGGCCATGGCGCCGGGCGGGAGGGTTGTTCTGCTGGGAAGCCGAACATCACGAGGCGCAGCGGGTCGTTCCCAGTATACGGCCACCAAAGCCGCGCTGGTCGCCCTTGCCAGAAGCTGGGCGGCAGAGCTGGCGCCCGCTGGAGTGACGGTCAACGTGGTGGCGCCCGGGGCAACCGATACGCCGATGCTCCATCAGCCTGGCAGGGAAAGCTCTCCGCCGCGGCTGCCGCCGCTGGGGCGGCTCATTACCCCGCAGGAGGTGGTCTCGCTGATAAGCTGGTTATTGAGTGAGGGCGCATCGGCGATGACCGGACAGGAGCTGGTGATGTGCGGTGGCGCCTCCCTTGCCTGATGACGCACGCCGCGCCGTCCCCGGACAACGGAACGACGCGGCGGTGAGGATTAACGCAAATAGACAGTCCCGCGCAGATAGGTGGTGGCCTGGCCGCCGATCAGCACCCGGTCGCCCTGCCACTGGCAGCGCAGATCCCCGCCGCGGGCGGAGACCTGGCGCGCCATCATGGTGGTTTTCCCCAGCTTGTCGCCCCACCAGGGGATCAGCATGCTGTGGGCGGAGCCGGTCACCGGATCCTCCGGCACCCCTTCTCCCGGGCAGAAGAAGCGGCTGACAAAGTCATATTCCTCATCCGGCGCGCTCACGCAGATCATTTTGCCGAGCGTCTGCAGGCGCGCCATGTCCGGTTGCACCGCTTCAACCTGCCGGCGATCCGCCAGCAGCACCAGATAATCGCGCCCTTCCCGTACCTCGACAGCCGCCTCGAGGCCCAGCCCGGCCAGCAGGTCCGCCGGCGGATTGGCCACCGGGGTGGTCGTCCACGCCGGGAAGTCGAGCGTCAGCCAGTCGCCGCTGCGGGTCACCCGCAGGTCGCCGACAAAACGGGTGCTAAAGGTAATCGTCGCCGAGGGATGGTCGAGATATTCAAAAATAACGTGCGCCGTCGCCAGGGTGGCGTGGCCGCAGAGGTTGATCTCGCCAAGGGTGGTAAACCAGCGCAGCTCATAGCCTTCGTCGGTGCGGACGAAGAACGCCGTTTCGGACTGGTTATGCTGTTGGGCCATTTTCAGCAGCACATCGTCGGCTAACCACTCGCTGAGGGGGCAAACGGCCGCGGCATTGCCGCCGAAGTTTTTATCGCTGAAAGCATCGACCAGATAAAATTGTATTTCCTGCATACACTGTCCTTACTTTTTTTACTTTCCTTCAACATGACATAAAAGCGCCCCCCTGACACTATCCATAGCAAAATTAATTGCTTAACCGCACCTGGGCGTTTGCAGTGAAATGAGATGCAGATCACAAAATGATTGTCTTTTCGCCAGCAAACGTTTTAAGATCAGCGTCACATCTTCCCCTGAATCACCAGTCCAGAGCTTATGACTACGAATACGGTCTCACGCAAGGTAGCGTGGCTACGTGTCGTGACGTTGGCCATCGCCGCGTTTATTTTTAACACCACAGAATTTGCCCCGGTCGGTCTGCTGTCGGATATTGCCGACAGCTTCGGCATGGAAACCGCCCAGGTGGGCATGATGCTGACCATCTACGCATGGGTGGTGGCGTTAATGTCGCTGCCGTTTATGCTGCTGACCAGCAAAGTGGAGCGTCGGCGGTTGCTCATCGGCCTGTTTATTCTGTTTATCGCCAGCCATGTGCTGTCGTTCTTTGCATGGAATTTTGACGTGCTGGTCATCAGCCGCATCGGCATCGCCTTCGCCCATGCGGTGTTCTGGTCGATAACGTCGGCGCTGGCCATCCGCATGGCGCCCCCGGGCAAACGGGCGCAGGCGCTGAGCCTGATCGCCACCGGTACCGCGCTGGCGATGGTGTTTGGCATTCCGATCGGCCGCATCATCGGCCAGTATTTTGGCTGGCGGATGACCTTCCTGGCGATCGGCCTCGGCGCCTTAGCCACTCTGGCCTGCCTGGTGAAACTGCTGCCGACGCTGCCGAGCGAACACTCAGGCTCGCTGAAAAGCCTGCCGGTGCTGTTCCGTCGCCCGGCGCTGGTCAGCGTGTACATTCTGACCGTGGTGGTGGTGACCGCCCATTATACCGCCTACAGCTATATCGAACCCTTCGTCCAGACGGTGGCGGGTCTGAGCGGCAATTTTGCCACCGTACTGCTGCTGATCCTCGGCGGGGCCGGGATTATCGGCAGCATTCTGTTCGGCAAGCTCGGTAACCAGCACGCTTCGGGGCTGATAAGCCTCGCCATCGGCCTGCTGCTGGCCTGTCTGCTGCTGCTTTTGCCGGCCTCGCATAACCCGCACCACCTGATGCTGCTCAGCATCTTCTGGGGGGTGGCGATCATGATTATCGGTCTCGGCATGCAGGTGAAAGTGCTGGCCTCCGCCCCGGACGCCACCGACGTCGCCATGTCGCTGTTCTCGGGCATCTTTAACATCGGTATTGGCGCCGGCGCGCTGGTGGGCAGCCAGGTGAGTCTGCACCTCTCTATGGCCTCCATCGGTTACATCGGCGCCATCCCGGCGCTGGCAGGCCTGATCTGGGCCCTGCTGATCTTCCGTCGCTGGCCGGTATCGCTGGAAGAGCACCAACCGCACCACTCTTGATTGAGCCGCAAAAAAAAAGCCCGTCGGTATCGCGCCGGCGGGCTTTTGTCTCTCTGCGCATCACCGCGGTCAGGGATGCCAGGTCGAAATGATCTCCAGCACGCCGTTAATAATGAACTGCACGCCCATGCAGACCAGCAGGAAGCCCATCAGCCGCGAAATGGCCTCAATGCCGCCTTTGCCTACCAGACGCATAATCGCCCCCGAACTGCGCAGGCAACCCCAGAGAATGATCGCCAACAGGGCAAAGATAATCGGCGGCGCCGCCAGCACCACCCACTCCGGGAAGTCCACGCCGTGCTTCACGGTTGAGGCGGAACTGATGATCATCGCGATGGTGCCCGGACCGGCGGTGCTTGGCATCGCCAGCGGCACAAAGGCGATATTGGCGGTTGGCTCATCCTGAAGCTCTTCCGATTTGATCTTCGCTTCCATCGAATCGTGGGCTTTTTGCTGGGGGAACAGCATGCGGAAACCGATAAAGGCCACAATCAACCCCCCGGCGATACGCAGCCCAGGTATTGATATGCCGAATGTATTCATCACCACCTGGCCGGCATACCACGACACCATCAGGATGGCGAAGACATACACCGAAGCCATCAACGCCTGTTTGTTCCGCTCGGCGTTGTTCATATTGCCCGCCAGGCCAAGGAACAGCGCCACGGTAGTCAGCGGATTCGCCAGCGGTAACAGCACCGCCAGGCCGAGCCCTATCGCTTTAAACAAATCAAACATAGTTAAAAAAAGCCCCGTAAATATTCATTTTTTAAGGATGGTTTCACGCCGTGAGTATACCGGCTTCAACAATTCCAACGCCAGCCTGCTGATCAATCACCTTCGCCAAAAATTAACAAGCGTTAGAAAATTCACAAACAGTGACCCGTGTCGAATTTTCTTGTTTTAGCAAATCGTGGCATCGGCCAATTCATAATGTTGACTTATGATTGCCTGGGCAATAGTATCACTCGCAACTAAATCATTGCCTGGGCAACCATCATGAAAAGTACCAGCGACCTGTTCAACGAGATGATCCCGCTGGGCCGCTTGATCCAGATGGTTAACCAGAAAAAAGATCGCCTGCTCAACGACTACCTCTCACCCATGGATATTACCGCGACCCAGTTCCGGGTGCTCTGTTCCATTCGTTGCGAGGTATGTATTACCCCCGTTGAGCTGAAAACCGTGCTTTCCGTCGACCCGGGCGCGATGACGCGTATGCTCGACCGCCTGGCGTGTAAAGGCTGGATTGAACGGTTACCCAACCCCGCTGACAAGCGCGGCGTGCTGGTGCAGTTGACGCCAGACGGCGCAGCCCTTTGCGAGCAGTGTCATCAGGTTGTGGGTCAGAAGTTACACCAGGAGTTAACAAAAAATCTGTCGGCGGACGAAGTCGCCATGCTTGAGCAACTCCTCAAGAAGGTCCTGCCGTAAAAATAAGAAGAGGTAAGATGATGTCCAGACGTAATAATGACGCCATCACTATCCATAGTATTTTGTCGTGGATCGAGGATAACCTGGAATCGCCCCTGTCGCTGGAAAAAGTGTCTGAGCGCTCAGGTTACTCCAAGTGGCACCTGCAACGTATGTTTAAGAAAGAGACCGGCCATTCCCTCGGCCAGTACATCCGCAGCCGTAAGCTGACGGAGATTGCGCAAAAGCTCAAGCAGAGCAATGAGCCAATCCTGTACCTGGCGGAACGCTACGGTTTCGAATCGCAGCAGACCCTGACGCGAACGTTTAAAAACTATTTCGATGTTCCGCCCCACAAATATCGCATAACGAATGTACCTGGCGAATCCCGCTATCTGCATCCGCTAAATAACTGTTGTTAATCGCCTGCATTATTAAAGACGTATTGAGGAAATCATGAAACTATTCGCTGCCGCAGCCATCGTCGTTCTGTCGCTGGCATCCAGCTTCAGCTATGCGGAGCAAACCACCACGCCGGTGCGGCAAAACCAGCGTGACACAATGATTATCCCTTCGGAACATAACGACTCGCCGTTTGATTTCAATCATATGGCGGCCGGCAATGATAAATCTGACGAACTTGGCGTGCCGTACTACCAGCAGCACGACCTGTGATGCCATTACACGCATACTTGTGTATAGCCCCGTCTCCGGGGCTTTTTTTTACCCGCGCGCCATGCCCGGCCGCACCAGACGCAGTCCGAAAACGTTGATATAGAGCCCGGCCATGATCAGCGCCGCCCCGGCGAGCTGCAGCCCGCTCAGCGTCTCTCCCAGCAGCAGCGCGGCGCTGGCCATCCCCACCACCGGCACCAGCAGCGACAGCGGCGCCACCCGCCAGGTTTCATACCGCCCCAGCAGCGAGCCCCAGATACCGTAGCCGACAATAGTGGCGATAAACGCCAGGTAAAGCAGCGAGAGAACCGTCAGCACATCGATCTGGCGCAGACTCGCCAGCATCAACTGCGGGCCATCGATCAGCCACGAGGCGAGCATAAACGGCAGCACCGGGATCAATGCGCTCCACACCACCAGCGACATGATCGGCGGCCGGGTCGCCTGGGACATGATTTTTTTGTTAAAAATATTGCCGCAGGCCCAGCTGAGCGCCGCCGCCAGGGTCAGCATAAAGCCCACCAGCGGGACATGTTCCCCTCCGAGGCTCCCCTCCACCAGCACCAGCACGCCGAAGATCGCCAGAGCGATCCCCGCCAGCTGCTTGCCCTGCAGGCGTTCGCCAAAGACGAAGGCGCCGAGGATGATGGTAAAGAAGGCTTGCGCCTGCAGAACCAGCGACGCCAGCCCCGCCGGCATGCCCAGGCCGATAGCGCAGAACAGAAAGGCAAACTGGCCAAAGCTAATGGTCAGGCCATAGCCCAACAGCAGGCGCAACGGAATGGCTGGCCGGGCGACAAACAGCAGCGCTGGAAAGGCCACCAGCATAAAGCGCAGGCCCGCCAGCATCAGCGGCGGCATATTGTGCAATCCCAGCTTAATCACCACGAAGTTAAGCCCCCACACCACCACTACCAGCAGCGCCAGCAGTCCATCTTTCCTCGTCATACCCCTGCCTCTGTCGTTATTAGAATTTTTGTGAACAAAATCAAAGTAGCGAAAAAGCGGCCGCCAGGATAGATCATTATTTTTGGCAGGTTCAGAAGTGCCGATCGCGACCGGGGCGACCTGTACAAGGCGTGATGACCGTGTTATTTGTGATCGAAGACATAAAATTATAACAACATGACAGGCAAGGAAATCATGATCACCACACTCCGGCGCTCCACCATCGCGCTGCTGGCATCGTCGTTACTGTTGACTATCGGCCGCGGGGCCACACTGCCGTTTATGACCATCTACCTCACCCGACGCTATCAGCTGGAGGTGGATGTGATCGGCTACGCCCTGTCGCTGGCCCTGGTGGTCGGCGTGCTGTTCAGCATGGGCTTTGGCATCCTCGCGGACAAGTTCGACAAAAAGCGCTATATGGTGTGGTCAGTGCTGGTATTTATCCTCGGTTTCAGCGCGATACCGCTGGTCCATAACGCGACCCTGGTGGTGATCTTCTTTGCGCTGATCAACTGCGCCTATTCGGTCTTTTCCACCGTACTGAAAGCCTGGTTCGCCGACCGGCTGACGGCGGAGAAAAAAGCGCGCATCTTCTCGCTGAACTACACCATCCTCAACATCGGCTGGACCGTCGGGCCGCCTATCGGCACGCTGCTGGTGATGCACAGCATTAATCTGCCCTTCTGGCTGGCGGCGGCCTGCGCCGCCTTCCCGCTGGTGTTTATTCAGCTATTTCTCCAGCGGGATGGGGCCGCCGCCGCCCAGCCGGGAGCTGCCGCCTGGACGCCTTCGGTGCTGCTGCGCGACCGCGCGCTGCTGTGGTTTACCTGTTCCGGGCTGCTGGCCTCCTTCGTCGGCGGCGCCTTCGCCTCCTGTATCTCGCAGTACGTGCTGGTGGTCGCCAGCAGCGACTTCGCCGAGAAAGTCGTGGCCGTGGTGCTGCCGGTTAACGCCGCGGTGGTCGTCGCCCTGCAGTACGCCGTTGGCCGGCGGCTGAGCGCGAGAAATATCCGCCCGCTGATGACCTTCGGTACCGTCTGCTTTGTGATCGGCCTCGTGGGCTTTATGTTCTCCGGCGCCAGCCTGTGGGCGTGGGGGATCTCGGCGGCGATCTTCACCCTTGGCGAGGTGATTTATGCCCCCGGCGAGTATATGCTGATTGACCATATCGCCCCGCCGGGAATGAAGGCCAGCTACTTCTCCGCTCAGTCGCTGGGATGGCTGGGCGCGGCCTTCAACCCGATGTTCACCGGGTTGATCCTCACCCATCTGCCGCACTGGTCGCTGTTTGTCATTCTTATCGCGGCCATTGTCGCCGCCTGGCTGATGATTTTCCGGGGGATGAATGCCCGTCCCTGGCAGCCGGATTCTCCGCTGGCCAGGGCCTGACGCCAGCTGACATGCGGCTGTCAGGTTGCTGTCGGGCCGTTGTCGGGTCGCTGTCGTGGTGGCTGACGGCCCGCTTTTCCATACTCCATCACAGGTTTACATCCGCAGAACGTCATGGAGCATATGAATATGAACAGCATCAATCAGGTCAAACAATTACGGCTGCAGCGCGCCTGGTCCCAGGAACAGCTGGCCGAAATGGCGGGGCTCAGCGTCCGCACGATCCAGCGCATTGAGAATGGCGAACGCCCGGGGCTGGAGACCCTCAGCGCCCTCGCCGCGGTCTTTGAGGTGACGGTGGCCGAGATCGGCGGCGAAGCCTCGCGGGAGGGCGCGCCGGGTCCGCAAGCTTCGCTGGATCTGCGTATAGAGGAAGCGAAAGCGCGGGTGCAGCAGGAGAGTCGCTTTTTTCGTTCGCTGTCGGTGGCGCTGGTGGTCTGCGTGCTGCTGGCGGTGCTCAACCGGTACACGAACCCGCAGTACTACTGGTCCGGCTGGGTCGCCCTGATCTGGGGCGCTCTGCTGGTGGTGAGAGGATTACGTCTGTTCGTCTTTGGCGAATGGATCAAAAACTGGCGCCAGGCGCGCCTGCAGCGGCTGCTGCGTAAATAGCATGGAAACCGGCGGCGCGCGCCGCCGGCCCGATCAGATAGTCACCAGGGCGCGCACGCCGTCGGTTTCCATATCTCCGCCCTTTCCCTGCTGGACGATGGCGCCGCGCGACATCACCAGGTAGTGGTCCGCCAGCCCGGCGGCAAAGTCATAGAATTGCTCCACCAGCAGAATGGCCATATCCCCGCGGCTCGCCAGCTGACGGATCACCTCGCCAATCTCTTTGATGACCGAGGGCTGGATCCCCTCGGTGGGCTCATCGAGGATCAGCAGCTGCGGACGGCTGGCCAGCGCGCGGCCGATCGCCAGCTGCTGCTGCTGACCGCCGGATAAGTCACCGCCCCGCCGCTGCTTCATGGTCTTGAGCACCGGGAAAAGCTGGTAAATCTCCTCCGGCACCTGCTGCGCCTCGCGGGCGGGAAAGCGCGACAGCCCCATCAGCAGGTTTTCTTCCACCGTCAGGCGAGGAAAAATCTCGCGTCCCTGGGGGACGTAGGCCACCCCGGCCTGCACCCGCTGGTGCGGTTTACGGTGGGTGATGTTCTGATCCTGCCAGCGCACCTCGCCGCTGCGCGCCGGAATAAGCCCCATCAGACATTTCAGCAACGTGGTCTTACCGACGCCGTTGCGCCCCAGCAGGCAGGTGACTTCGCCCTGACGGGCGGTAAAATCCACCCCGCGCAAGATGTGGCTCCCGCCGTAGTACTGATGTAACTGACTCACCTGTAACATTGGCGCTCCTTAACGTCCCAGATAAACTTCAATGACCTGCTCATTGGCCTGCACCTCCCGCAGCGACCCCTCCGCCAGCACCTGGCCCTGATGCAGGACCGTCACCCGGTCGGCGATGGTCTCGACAAACCCCATGTCGTGCTCCACCACCATCAGGGAGTGCTGTCCGGCCAGCGTGCGAAACAGCTCCGCGGTATATTCGGTTTCCGCATCGGTCATGCCGGCCGCTGGCTCATCAAGCAGCAGCAGATGCGGCTCCTGCACCAGCAGCATGCCGATCTCAAGAAACTGTTTCTGGCCATGGGACAGCAGACCCGCCTGACGGTAGCGTTCGCCGTCGAGGCGCAGCAGGCGCAGCACCTCATTCAGCCGATCGTCCTGTTCGCTGCTCAGCCGGGCGCGCAGGCTGGCCCACACCGATTTATCCCCCTTCATCGCCAGGGCGAGATTTTCCGCCACCGTCAGCGCTTCGAAGACCGTCGGCTTTTGAAACTTGCGCCCGATACCCTGGCGGGCGATGGCCACCGGGTCGAGAGTGGTCAGATCCACCGACTGGTCATAGATCGCTTTGCCGCTCTGCGGCCGGGTTTTGCCGGTGATCACGTCCATCAGGGTGGTCTTGCCCGCGCCGTTGGGGCCGATCACGCAGCGCAGCTCGCCGACGCCTATCGCCAGCGACAGATCCGTCAGCGCCCGGAAACCGTCAAAGCTGACGTTAATGTTCTCCAGCTGCAGTACCGGGTCGGTCTGCGCACGGAAGCGATCTCCGGGCAGCTGGCGGGTAAACAGTCCTTCATCCGGTTGCATTAGCGGTCTCCTCGACGCAGCAGCCCCATCACCCCGCGGGGTAAAAACTGGGTCACGATGATGAACATGAGGCCAAGAAACAGCTGCCAGTACTCCGGCATCGCCACGGTGAAAATGCTTTTCGCGCCATTGACCAGCCCGGCGCCAAGCACCGGGCCGATCAGGGTGCCGCGCCCGCCGAGCGCCACCCAGATGGCGGCCTCGATGGAGTTGGTCGGCGACATTTCGCTGGGGTTGATGATCCCCACCTGCGGGACGTATAACGCCCCCGCCAGGCCGCAGAGCACCGCCGACAGCGTCCACACCAGCAGCTTGAAGCCGCGCGGGTCGTACCCGCAGAACATCAGGCGGTTCTCGGCATCCCGCACCGCGGTGAGGATGCGGCCAAACTTACTCTGCGCCAGCGCCGAGCCCAGCCACAGGGTCAGCAACAGCAGCAGGACCGTGGCCATAAACAGCGCCGCCCGGGTGCCGGTGGCGGTGACCGGAAAGCCCAGCAGCGTGGTAAATCCGGTGAAGCCGTTGTTACCGCCAAACCCGGTCTCGTTGCGAAAGAACAGCAGCATACCGGCATAGGTCAAGGCCTGGGTCATGATCGAGAAATAGACCCCTTTGATCTTCGAGCGGAAGGCGAACCAACCGAAAACCAGCGCCAGCAGGCCGGGAACCAGCACCACCAGCGCCATCGCCCAGGCGAAATGCTGCGTGCCCCACCAGAACCAGGGCAGCTCGTCCCAGGAGAGAAAAGACATGAACGCCGGCAGACCGTCCCCCGCCGCCTGGCGCATCAGGTACATGCCCATGGCGTACCCGCCGAGGGCAAAGAAAATCCCGTGGCCAAGGGATAGCATACCCGCGTAGCCCCAGACCAGATCCAGCGCCACCGCCACGATGGCGTAGCAGAGGATTTTACCGCTCAGGGTCAGCAGCCAGCTCGGCACCGCCAGCGGATGGGAGGCCGGCAGCAGCGCCAGGAATGGCATGCTCAGCAGCCCCAGCACTAACAGGACCCCCAGCCAGCGCAGAGGCCGCGGCGCGCGCTGCGCCAGCGTTAAGGTAATGGGTTGGCTCATCAGTCAATCACCCTCCCTTTCAACGCGAACAGGCCCTGCGGGCGTTTCTGAATAAACAGAATAATCATCACCAAGATCAGGATCTTGCCCAGCACCGCGCCCATCTGAGGTTCAAGAATTTTGTTGAAAATGCCCAGCCCAAAGGCTGCCGCCACGCTGCCGGCCAGCTGGCCGACGCCGCCCAGGACCACCACCAGGAACGAGTCGATGATATAGCCCTGACCCAGCTCCGGGCCGACGTTGCCAAGCTGCGACAGCGCCACGCCGCCCAGCCCGGCAATACCGGATCCGAGACCAAAGGCCAGCATATCCACCCGCCCGGTAGGCACGCCGCAGCAGGCGGCCATCGCCCGGTTCTGCGTCACGGCGCGGACGTTCATTCCGAGGCGGGTACGGTTCAGGATGAGCCAGGTGAAGCACAGCACCAGCAGGACGAACGCCAGCACCGCCAGCCGGTTCCACGGCAGGATCAGGTTCGGCAGGACCTGCACGCCGCCGGAGAGCCAGGCGGGGTTCGCCACCTCCACGTTCTGCGCGCCGAACAGCATCCGCACCAGCTGAATAAGCATCAGGCTGATCCCCCAGGTGGCGAGCAGCGTTTCCAGCGGCCGACCATACAGATGACGGATAATGGTGCGCTCGAGCGCCATGCCGATCCCGGCGGTGACCAGGAAGGCCACCGGCAGCGCGACCAGCGGATAAAAGGCCAGCCACTGCGGCGCGAGCTGCGCCAGGACCTGCTGTACCAGCCAGCAGCTGTAGGCGCCGATCATCAGCATCTCGCCATGGGCCATGTTAATCACCCCCAGCAGGCCGTAGGTGATCGCCAGCCCCAGCGCGGCCAGCAGCAGCACCGAGCCCAGCGACAGCCCCATAAAGGCCTGGCCCAGCAGATCGCCGAGCAGCAGACGATGTTTGATCTTTTGCAGGCTGTCGCTGGCCGCCTCGCGCACCGCCGCTTCCGGCTCATGCTGGGCATCGGTAAAGGGGATCAGCAGCGCCTGGGTTTCCGGGTCCGCGGAATGGCCGAGCAGCGTCACCGCGGCCAGCCGCGCGCTGGCCTCAGGCTGAGTCAACTGCAGGCGCGCCAGCGCCACCTCCAGCAGGCCCCGCACATTATCATCGCTTTCCGCCTTCAGCCGCTGCTGCAGCAGGGCGGCCATGGCCGGGGTCGCTTCCCGCTGCAGGGTGCGCGCCGCGGACGCTCGCTCTGTGACGTTGTCACTTAAAATAAGATGGCTGGCCAGCGCGCCGGCAGCCAGATTGCGCAGGCGGTTGGTCAGACGGACCGGCCGGGTGTCGCCCTGCGGCGCGGCGGCGGCGCCCAGCGGTTGTAAGCCGCCCTGTCTGGCGCTGAAGGCATGTTTTCCGTCGTCCATCACCAGGCTTTCGCTGGTTAACGCCCGCAGCAACGGCAGGCGATCCGCCTGCGGCGCCGCCGCCCACTGGGTCAACAGCTGCGCCTGCTGGCTGCGGCTGGCGGCGACGAAATCATCCGCCTCCGCGGCCTGCGCCCGCCATGGCAGCAAGCTCAGCAGCAGCGCCAACACACTCATGAGACGCAATGCGTTCATGTCGTTCTCCTCTGGTCAGCGGCCGACGGGCGCGACGCTCCCGCCCCGTCGGCCCTGGCGCTTACTGGCTGACGGTTTTCACCGGATGGTCAGGTTTCTTATCATTACCGGGGATCCACGGGCTCCACGGCTGCGCGCGGACGGGCTCATCGGTCTGCCAGACCACATTGAACTGGCCGTTGCCTTCGATTTCACCGATCATCACCGGCTTATGCAGATGGTGGTTGGTGGCATCCATCGTCAGGGTAAAACCGGACGGCGCTTTAAAGGTTTGCCCGGCCATGGCGTCGCGCACTTTGTCCACGTCGGTGGTGCCGGCTTTGGTCACCGCCTGCGCCCACATATGCAGACCCACCCAGGTCGCCTCCATCGGGTCGTTGGTCACCACCGTATCGGCATTCGGCAGCTTGTGCGCTTTGGCGTAAGCGCGATAGTCGGCGACAAAGGCTTTATTGGTCGGGTTATCCACCGACTCAAAGTAGTTCCATGCCGCGAGGTTGCCGACCAGCGGTTTGGTATCGATGCCGCGCAGCTCCTCTTCCCCCACCGAGAAGGCCACCACCGGCACGTCGGTCGCTTTCAGACCCTGGTTAGCCAGCTCTTTGTAGAAAGGCACGTTGGAATCGCCGTTGATGGTGGAGACCACCGCCGTTTTGCCGCCGGCGGAGAATTTTTTGATATTGGCGACGATGGTCTGGTAATCGCTATAGCCGAACGGGGTGTAGACTTCTTCGATATCTTTGTCCTGGATCCCTTTGGCATGCAGGAAGGCGCGAAGGATCTTGTTGGTGGTGCGCGGATAGACGTAGTCGGTTCCCAGCAGGAAGAAGCGTTTGGCGCCGCCGCCGTCCTCGCTCAGCAGGTATTCCACCGCTGGGATGGCCTGCTGGTTAGGCGCCGCGCCGGTATAGAAGACGTTGGGGGACATCTCTTCCCCTTCGTACTGTACCGGGTAGAACAGCAGGCCGTTCAACTCCTCAAACACCGGTAGCACCGATTTACGCGAGACCGAGGTCCAGCAGCCGAACACCACCGCCACCTTGTCCTGGGCCAGCAGCTGGCGCGCCTTCTCGGCGAACAGCGGCCAGTTGGAGGCCGGGTCGACCACTACCGGCTCCAGCTTCTTGCCCAGCACCCCGCCTTTGGCGTTGATGTCGTCGATGGCCATCAGGGCGACGTCCTTCAGCGGCGTTTCGGAAATCGCCATCGTCCCGGAGAGCGAATGCATAATCCCGACTTTAATGGTGTCGGCGGCATAGGCCTGGAATGAGAGACCCATAGCCATTACAGAGGCGGAGAGTGCAAAAGCTTTTAATAACGTTCTTCGTTGCATGATTCACTCCTGAGTAGCGCAAAAATAAAGAATTAACAGCTAACCAGAGGTGATAAGGCAAAAACGGTGCCAGGTTGTGAGAACAGCGGGATGCGGCGCAGGCGGAGGGCGGAGGCGAAGGAGATGGCAGCGTTGCCTCATCACGGTGCAACGCTGCGCTAAGAAAGGCATTACCAGACGTCGGCGGCGATGGCGGTCACCAGACGAACTTTTTGCCACTGCTGGTCTTCGCTGAGGGCGTTACCCTCTTCCGTGGAGGCGAAACCGCACTGCGGACTCAGGCAGATCTGCTCAAGCGGAACATACTGCGCCGCCTCGGCGAGACGCGCTTTGACCCCCTGAGGGTTCTCCAGCTCGCCGTTTTTGGTGGTGATCAACCCGAGGACCACCTGCTGATGGCCGGGACGAATAAAGCGCAGCGGCGCGAAATCCCCGGAGCGGTCGTTGTCATATTCGAGGAAGAAGGCATCGACATTGACGCCGCCAAACAGCACCTCGGCCACCGGCTCGTAACCGCCCTCCGAGATCCAGGTTGAGCGGAAATTACCCCGGCAGACGTGGAGGCCCACCGTCAGATCGGCCGGTTTGCCCTCCAGCGCCTGGTTCAGCACCCGGGCATAAATGCGCGCCAGCGCATCCGGATCGTCGCCGCGCTCGCGCACCTGCTGACGCTGGGCATCGGAGCACAGATAGGCCCAGACGGTATCGTCCAGCTGCAGATAGCGACAGCCGGCGTCATAAAAGGCGCGGATCGCGTCGCGCCAGGTGGTGGCCAGGTCGTCGAAGTAGTCGCTGAGATCCGGGTAAACGGTGGCATCAATATCTTTCCGACCGCCGCGGAAGTGCAGCACGCTCGGGCTGGGAATGGTCATCTTCGGCTGCGCGTCGCCGCTGATGCTTTTCAGATAGCGGAAATCCTCCAGCATCGGGTGGTCGCCGAACGCCAGCTTGCCGGTAACGCGCACGCCGTGGGCTTTGGTCTGCACGCCGTTGAACTGGATCCCCTGCTCGGCATCGTAACGCTCAACGCCCTGCAGGCCGTCGAAGAAATCGAAATGCCACCATGCGCGACGAAACTCGCCGTCGGTGACCACGTGCAGGCCGCAGTCGCACTGCTGCTGGACCAGATGACGGATAGCGTTATTCTCAATTTCGCGCAGCTGACCGGCGTCGATAAGCCCCTCCGCCAGCTGCTGACGCGCCTGTTTGATACTGTCCGGACGCAAAAAACTGCCGACGATGTCTGCGCGGAACGGGGCCTGTTGACGTTGCATGCTGTCTCCTTAGCGGTGGGCGCGTTAGTTGCCCACCGTGATAGTTCATTATTTGAATTTTTAGACTTCTGGATGGCTATATGTCCAGATACTGGCATGCAGGTCGACGGGCCGCAAACGAGAATATTTCATGGTACATGAAATATATTCACTTACCGGCGACAAACGCATAACCTTCATCTTCCCAGCCGGTGATCCCGCCGAGCATCATTTTTACCGGCCGTCCCAGTTCGGCCAGCTTCAGCGCGGCAACGTCGGCACCGTTGCAGTGCGGCCCGGCGCAATAGACCACAAACAGGGTCTCCGCCGGCCAGGCCGCCATTCTCTCGGCGCTGATCTGGCTGTGCGGAAGATGCAGCGCGCCGGGCAGGTGACGCCTGGCGAAGGCCTCCTCGCTGCCGACCACGTGCAGCAGGACAAAGTCGACCTCGCCGGCACGCTGCGCGCTGTGCACATCGGCGCAGTCGGTCTCGAGATGCAGCTTATGGCGGAACCAGCGGATAGCCTCGGCGGAGGTGGCGGGGGTAAATTGGCTTACTACACTCATGGCGTCTTCTCCTTGTCTGTGATAACACTACTTTACTGACGCCCATCACCCTTATCTGCCGGCAACCATGACAGAAAACGCTAACATCCTGACAACCCCTTCGGTGACACTGTCACCTCACCGCGTGGTAGCCCTCGCCTACGATGGCCTGTGCACGTTTGAGTTTGGCGTGGCCGTGGAGATCTTCGGCCTGCCGCGCCCGGAAATGGGCGAGCGCTGGTACCAGTTCGCCGTCGCCGCCGTCGATGAAGGGCCTCTGAGAGCCACCGGCGGGTTCCGCCTGATGACCGACGGCGGCCCTGAGCTTCTCGCCCAGGCGCAGACCATCGTGGTCCCGGGCTGGCGCGGCATCGACGCCCCGGTCCCCGAAGCGCTGTGCGCCGCCCTGGCCGCCGCTCACGCCCGCGGATGCCGAATAATCTCCATCTGTTCCGGAGTGTTCGTTCTCGCCGCCGCCGGGCTGCTCAATGGCCGCCAGGCGACAACCCACTGGCGCTACACCGCGGCGCTGCAGTCCCGTTTTCCGCAGATCCAGGTGGTGGAGGATGTCCTTTACGTGGGCGATGATTTGCTGATGACGTCCGCCGGCAGCGCGGCGGGGATCGACCTCTGTCTGCATCTGGTGCGCGAGGATTTCGGCAGCGAGGCAGCGAATGTGGTCGCTCGCCGCCTGGTGGTCTCTCCCCATCGCGATGGCGGTCAGGCGCAGCAGGTCCTGCGTCCGGTAGCCCGCAGCCGGGAGAGTCTGCGCCTTGGCCAGCTGTTTGATTATCTGCACCAGCATCTCGCCGCCAGCCACACCGTCGCCTCCCTCGCGCAGCGCGCCGGCATGGGGACGCGCACCTTTTTGCGCCGCTTTGAAGAGGCCACTGGTAAAACCCCCGCCCGCTGGCTGCTGGAGGAGCGTCTGCTGCGCGCCCGTCAGCACCTGACGGAGAGCACGATGGGCATCGACCAGATCGCTGAGCGCTGCGGATTTGCCAGCGCTGGCACCCTGCGCCACCATTTTCGCCTGCGCTTCGCGCTAAGCCCGCTGCAGTACCGTAAACAGTTTGCTACTTCTCCGATTGCAAAATCCTCGCAGCCACGGACAATAGACGGCCACAGTAAACCGGTCGCCAGGATGGTCGATGATGAAGAAAGAGTGTCGGGTAGTGATCTATAAAGAGGGCCTGCTGGGCAGCCTGTTTTTTGGCGAAGCCAAAGCCGACCCTGACAAAATGAGCCAGTTTCTCAGCAGCTATACCCGCGAGGGCTGGGAGGTAAAAACCATGTCGGTGGAGCGCCGCCGTACCGCCCTGTTCTGGTCGCGGGAAGCGTATCTGTTTGTGCTTGAAAGGCCCCTCTGACGGAGCCTGCGCCTGGTTTGCAGCTCAAGCCAGGCGTTGCCCGGCATCCGCGCTCAGGGCTGGCGGATATAGCCCTGCTCGTGCATTTTGCGCATGCCCTCCTCGCCAGCGCAGACCATCCCGGTGGTCAGCATGGCAAAACCAAAACGCTGATAGAACGCGATTTTATCGGCCACCGCATAGATAAAAATTTTGCCAAAGGGCAGCAGCTGCTCCCGGACCGCCAGCATCAGCTGTTGTCCGTAACCCTGCCCCTGTCGGTCGGGGACGATCGCCACATCCGACAAGTAGCTGCTCCAGGTGCAGTCGCTGATGGCGCGCGCCACGGCAATCAGCTGACCGTTCTCATAGCCAAACCAGCAGAAGGTGCTCTGGCGAAACGCCTGCTCCAGCTGCTGAACATCACGTTCATTCAGCCCGGCCTCGGCGACGATGGCCCGCACCCGCCGCCAGTCTACCCGCGCAATCGCCTCTTTGCCCTCAATCACCATCATGACCTTGTCTCCCGCCGTGTTCGGCATCTATCCCGGAAGAAAGATGTAGCATGCCACCGCCGTGGATGCCAGGCGAAAAATCCAACGAAAGAACGCGGAAAACGGGAGTGAGGCAAAAAAAAACCGCCATGTGACTGGCGGTAAATCAATGCTTGCATGGATAGATTGTATTTTGCATTTTTCGCAGGCAGAGGCTCCTGACCTCTCTACGTTTGATCCCGAGGTTAGCATGGTCAACCTCAATAAATCCTCAACGGCCTGCGGCTAAAGCTTTTCCACCAACGCTTTCAGCTGCGCCAGGGTCTGCTGCCGGTCCTCCGCGGCGGCGAGCGGCCACGCCGACTGGCGCACGATGAGCCGGGTCGGCAGCAGCTCGCGGATCCGCATCTGCGGGGCCGCCATCAGAGCAATCAGCCGCTCCACGGCCCGTTTGCCCAGCAGATCAAAGTCCTGCGCCACCGTGGTGAGCGGCGGCTGAAAGTAGAGACTGTCAGCGGTGTCGTCATAGCCGGTCACCGACACCGCCTGGCTGCCGCTGCGATTGAGCTGGGCCAGCGCGCTGAGTACCCCGAGCGCCATCTGATCGTTGGCCACCACAATGGCGCTGATCCGCGGCTGGAGGTGCAGCAGTTCGAAGGTTTTCTGCCAGCCGCTGGCGGCGCTCCAGTCACCGAACACCGTGGTTGAACGGGCAATGTTCAGGCTGTGCAGCGCCTCGCGCCAGCTGGCGAGACGCAGACGGGCGGAAACCGAACTTTCCGGCCCCGCCAGCAGGCCGAATTCGCGATGCCCGAGCTCCCACAGATGGCGCACGCAGGCTCCGCAGCCGTCGCGATGGTCGAAGCGCACGCAGCAGACATCGGCCTCCGGGGAGACGTCAAGAAACAGGCAGGCCATATCCGGGTTCTCTTTAACCAGCCGCTCGGCGGTGGCGCTCTCCAGCGGCAGGCTGACGATCACCCCGCGAATATGCTGGGCGCGCAGTTCGTCCAGCCGGGCCTGCAGCGCGGCGAAGTCGGCCTGCGCTGGCATCGCAATCGCCACCTCCAGCTGGTGCAGGCTGGCATGGCTCTTTACCGCGGCGGCGATCTGCGAGGGGGCATGCAGGGTCAGCGAGGCGGTAATCAGCCCAATGGAGGGCGCCGCTTTGCCGGCGAGCAGCTGCGCCGAGCGGTTAGGCACGTAGTGCAGCGTCTGCATTGCGCGGATCACCTGCTCGCGGGTGCGGGCTGACACCACTTCCGGACGGTTCAGAACCCGGGAGACCGTCTGTTGGGAGACGCCCGCCGCGCGGGCGACATCCTCCAGGGTTGCGGTACGACGCGGCATAGTTTCTCCTCATCGACAAAATGTCGTGCGCTAACATTTTATGTTTAACGCACGACAAAAAACAGCGTATTACCCCCGCTTTCGTGATCGTCTGTTAATTTCATTTCCGCCGTCGTTGCTGGAAAAAACAAATTACCCGATAACGTTCTTCATCCTGTTTAGCGATCGACATTTTCTGACTTACCGGGGATTACTATGCCAATAAGCGATACCAGTCGCCGCCACGCGCCTGACTTCCACGCCGTCCTCGCCCGCGAAGACTGGCAGAACCAGACCATTACCCATCTCAACCGCCTGCCGGCCCATCCCGCGTTCGCCAGCTGGCGCGATGAGCTTGCCGCCCGCGATAATCATCCTTCGCCCCATCGTCGTCAGCTGGACGGCGAGTGGCAATTTGCTTACGCCCGCAGCCCGTTTGCCGTCGATGCGCAGTGGCTGACGCAGGACCTGCCGGGCAGCCGCGGCACGCCGGTGCCCTCCAACTGGCAGATGGAGGGCTATGACGCGCCGATCTACACCAACGTCCGCTACCCCATCGACACCACCCCGCCGCGGGTGCCGGAGGATAACCCAACCGGCTGTTACTCCCTGCACGTTGCGATCGATGACGCCTGGCGCGCGGACGGGCAGACGCAGATTATTTTCGACGGCGTTAACTCGGCCTTTCATCTCTGGTGCAACGGCGCCTGGGTCGGTTATTCCCAGGACAGCCGCCTGCCGGCGGCGTTCGATCTCAGCCCTTTTCTGCGTCCGGGCGACAACCGCCTGTGCGTGATGGTCATGCGCTGGAGCGCCGGCAGCTGGCTGGAAGACCAGGATATGTGGCGGATGAGCGGTATTTTCCGCTCGGTGTGGCTGCTGAATAAGCCGCACCAGCGGCTGAGCGACGTCCAGCTGACGCCGACCCTTGACGCCCTCTGCCGCGACGGCACTCTGCAGGTCCAGGCGACCGTCGAGGCGACAGAAGCGGCGCTTGCCGGGCTCAGCGTCGGGGTTAGCCTGTGGCGCGGCGAGCAGCCTGTCGTTGCCCACCGTCAGCTGTTAGGCACCCCGACGGTGGATGAGCGCGGCCGTTACGCCGAACGGGTCGATTTCTCCCTGGCGGTGGCGGCGCCGGCGCACTGGAGCGCGGAAACCCCGGATTGCTACCGGGCGGTGGTCACCCTGTGGCGCGGCGAGGCATTGCTGGAGGCAGAGGCGTGGGATATCGGTTTTCGCCGCATCGAGATCGCCGACGGCCTGCTGCGCCTTAACGGCAAACCGCTGCTGATCCGCGGCGTTAACCGCCATGAACACCACCATTTACGCGGTCAGGTGGTCAGCGAGGCGGATATGGTGCAGGACATTCTGTTGATGAAGCAGAACAACTTTAACGCCGTCCGCTGCTCGCACTACCCCAACGCCCCGCGCTGGTATGAGCTGTGCAACCGCTACGGTCTGTACGTGGTCGATGAAGCCAATATTGAAACCCACGGCATGGTGCCGATGAATCGGCTGTCCGACGATCCGGCGTGGCTGCCAGCCTTCAGCGCCCGCGTCACCCGGATGGTACAGAGCAACCGCAACCATCCGTGCATTATCATCTGGTCGCTGGGCAACGAATCCGGCGGCGGCGGCAACCACGAAGCGCTGTACCACTGGCTGAAGCGTAACGACCCGACCCGTCCGGTGCAGTACGAGGGCGGCGGCGCGGATACCACCGCCACCGATATTATCTGTCCGATGTACGCCCGCGTCGAACGCGACCAGCCGATCCCGGCGGTACCGAAGTGGGGGATCAAAAAATGGATCAGCCTGCCCGGCGAGCAGCGGCCGCTGATCCTCTGCGAGTACGCCCACGCGATGGGCAACAGCCTCGGCAACTTCGCCGATTACTGGCAGGCCTTCCGCGAGTATCCGCGGCTGCAGGGCGGGTTTATCTGGGACTGGGCCGACCAGGCGATCCGCAAAATCTTTGACGACGGCAGCGTCGGCTGGGCCTACGGCGGCGACTTTGGCGATAAGCCGAACGATCGCCAGTTTTGTATGAACGGCCTGGTGTTCCCCGATCGCACGCCGCATCCGTCGCTGGTCGAGGCGAAGCACGCCCAGCAGTATTTCCAGTTCGCCCTGCTGTCAACCTCGCCGCTGCGGGTGCGCATCGCCAGCGAATACCTGTTCCGCCAGACCAATAACGAAGCGCTGCGCTGGCAGGTGCAGGCAGCTGGTGAAACCCTGTACCACGGCAACCTGACGCTGGCGCTCCCGCCTGAGGGCAGCGACGAGATAACGCTGCTCGACAGTCTGATCCTGCCGCCAGGCGCCCGCGCCGTGTGGCTGACGCTGGAGGTGGTCCAGCCCCAGGCGACAGCCTGGTCCCCGGCGGATCATCGCGTCGCCTGGCAGCAATATCCCCTGCCGGCGCCGCTGGCGCTGCCTGCGCCCACGGTGCCAGCCGGCGCCCCGGATCTTATCGTCAGCGATGAGGCTTGGCAGATCCGCGCCGGCACGCAGTGCTGGACCGTCGATCGCCGGACCGGTTTGCTGAGTGGCTGGTCGGTTGGCGGTCAGGAGCAGCTGCTGACCCCCCTGCGGGATCAGTTTATCCGTGCGCCGCTCGACAACGACATCGGGGTCAGCGAAGTGGAGCGCATCGACCCCAACGCCTGGGTGGAGCGCTGGAAAAGCGCCGGCCTGTTCGACCTTGAGGCGCGCTGCGTGCAGTGCGACGCCCAGCGTCTGGCGAATGAGACCCTTGTCGACAGCCGCTGGCACTACCTGCGCGGCGACGAGGTGGTGATTGTCAGCCACTGGCGCCTGCGCTTTACCGCGGACGGAACGGTACGGCTGGCGGTGGACGGCGAGCGCGCGGAAACGCTGCCGCCGCTGCCGCGGGTCGGGCTGCACTTCCAGGTGGCGGATCAGCAGGCGCCGGTGAGCTGGCTGGGGCTGGGGCCGCATGAGAACTACCCCGACCGGCGGAGCAGCGCCTGCTTCGCCCGCTGGGAGCAGCCGCTGGCGGCGATGACCACCCCCTACATCTTCCCGACGGAAAACGGCCTGCGCTGTGATACTCAGGCGCTGGACTGGGGACGCTGGCACGTCAGCGGTCATTTCCACTTCTCCGTTCAGCCGTGGAGCACCCGTCAGCTGATGGAGACCGACCACTGGCACAAGATGCAGGCCGAAGACGGCGTGTGGATCACCCTTGACGGCCTGCATATGGGGGTGGGAGGCGATGACTCCTGGACCCCAAGCGTGCTTCCGCAGTGGCTCCTGACCCAAACGCGCTGGCAGTACGAGGTCTCATTGCGTTGCCTTTAATCCGTGGGGGCGGCAGCCCCCACCCTACAAACAGAATAACAAGGGATCATGGTGATGAAATTCTCTGAACTGGCGCCGCGAGAACGGCATAATTTTGTCTATTTCCTGCTGTTCTTTTTCTTTTACTATTTCATTATGTCGGCCTATTTCCCGTTTTTCCCGGTGTGGCTGGCGGACGTTAACCATTTAACCAAAACGGAAACCGGGATCGTCTTCTCCTCCATCTCGTTGTTCGCGATTATTTTTCAGCCGGTATTTGGTTTAATGTCGGATAAGCTCGGCCTGCGCAAACATCTGCTGTGGACTATTACGGTGCTGTTAATTCTGTTCGCGCCGTTCTTTATTTTCGTTTTCTCCCCGCTGCTGCAGATGAATATTATCGCCGGTTCGCTGGTGGGCGGGATCTACCTGGGGATTGTTTTCTCCAGCGGCTCCGGGGCGGTGGAAGCCTATATCGAGCGCGTCAGCCGGGCAAACCGCTTTGAATATGGCAAAGTGCGGGTCGCTGGCTGCGTCGGCTGGGCGCTGTGCGCCTCGATAACCGGCGTGCTGTTCGGCATCGACCCCAATATTACCTTCTGGATCGCCTCCGGCTTTGCGCTGGTGCTGGGTCTTCTGCTCTGGCTGTCGCGTCCGGAAAGCAGCAACAGCGCCCAGGTTATCGAGGCGCTCGGGGCCAATCGCCAGGCCTTTTCGCTGCGCACGGCGGCAGAGCTGCTGCGTATGCCGCGCTTCTGGGGCTTTATCGTCTATGTGGTGGGGGTCGCCAGCGTCTACGACGTGTTTGACCAGCAATTTGCTAACTTTTTCAAAAGCTTCTTCGCCAGTCCGCAGCGCGGTACCGAAGTGTTTGGCTTCGTCACCACCGGTGGCGAGCTGCTCAATGCCGTGATCATGTTCTGCGCCCCGGCCATCGTTAACCGTATCGGGGCCAAAAACGCCCTGCTGACCGCGGGGATGATCATGTCGGTGCGTATTCTCGGGTCGTCTTTTGCCTCATCGGCGGTGGAAGTGGTGATCCTCAAGATGCTGCATATGTTTGAGATCCCCTTCCTGCTGGTCGGGACCTTTAAATATATCTCCTCCGCCTTTAACCCGCGACTCTCAGCCACCCTGTTTCTGATCGGCTTTAACCTGTCAAAACAGCTCTCAGGGGTGGTACTTTCCGCCTGGGTGGGCCGGATGTACGACACCGTCGGCTTCCATCAGGCCTATCTGATCCTCGGCTGCATCACCCTGAGCTTTACCCTGCTCTCGTTCATCACCTTACGCGGCGGCAAAAGCCTGCTGCCGACAGCGGAGACGCAGACCCCCGCCTGACCGGGCGCGCCCGTCAGGGATGACGGGGTTCACTCCACAATGCGCGTCTCTCCGCCGCTATTCTCCAGCGCATAGCGCTGGCAGGCAGCCCCGGCGGCGATAAGATCCGCCAGCTCTGCCGAGTGGCTGGTCAGCCAGATCTGGCTGTAGCGGGAGGCCTCGACGATCAGCCTGGCCAGCGCCGGGAGCATGTCGCGATGCAGGCTGTTCTCCGGTTCATTGATCGCCAGAAAGGCCGGCGGGCGCGGGCTGAGCAGCGCGACGGCGAGGCAGAGAAAACGCAGCGTGCCGTCGGACATCTCCGCCGCCAGCAGCGGGCGGCGGATCCCCTCCCGGCGCATTTTCAGCGCGAAACGCGAGTGCTCGTTTTCACAGTAAAACTGGCAGCCGGGAAAGGCGTCGGCGAGGATCTCGTGCAAAATCTCCTCCGCGCCGATCTCGACAATGGTCTGAAAGGCGGCCGCCAGATTATGGCCGTCGCTGTCGAGCACCGGCGAACGGTAGCCGACGGCCGGCTGGCGCAGCGGTGAGTGGCGGCCGATAGCGAATTCATGGTAAAACCGCCAGCGGCGCAGGGTCTCGCGCACCCGCGAGACCTCAGGAAAACGGTGCGGCTCGCCAAGCTGACCGAACACCGACTCGTTTTCATAAATACTCTCGGTGAAGGTGCTTTTCTCCCCGGCGACATCGACGAGGAACGCCGCCTGATTCTTACGCTGCAGTACGCGGGAGGAAGGCCGACGGGAATAGCCCGCCAGCCAGATGTTCTCTTCTTTAACGATGGGATCGAGCATGAACTGCGTCGGATAGGGCAATTTTTCCGGGAAACCAACCTGCAGTTCATAATCAAAGCTCTCCGTCCGACAGGCGATTTGCAGCCGGCGGGGATGGCGATCGAGGGGGGAACGATCTCCGGACCACATCATATTTTCAAGGCCCCCCTCTTTGCTGATAAATCCCGACAGCCTGCCGTCGGCAGCCGCGGTCAACAGATGGATAGCGTTGTAAATATTGGATTTGCCGCAGCCGTTAGGGCCGAAGACAATGTTCAGCGGCCCCAGCTCCAGCGCGATATCCCTGACTGAGCGAAAGTTTTGAATACGGATGTACTGAATCATGATGCGTCCTGGCCCGGAGAGAGAAGGCTGCCACAGTAGCAAAGCCGCGGCAGGGATACTATCGCCCCCTCTCTTCGACCGGGTTTAACAGAACATTTTTTTCATTCCGCGGGTCAGCGCCACCCGCGTCAGCTTGTCGCTATCCTGATGGGCGTCACTGAAAACGCCAAAGAAATAGCGTTCATCGTCAATGGTTTGACTCACGATACGATAGCTGAGCGGCTGGCCGGACGGCGCACCGTATTGCGCAGGGGTCACTGAGACCTCGGTCGCATCGTCGGCGACGCTGACCAGCAGTCCATCCGCCTTACCGCCCACCAGCATGACCTTAATTATCGGGTGCACCAGTTCCTCCCGGGATGGCATAGATCATTGGCAAACCGCGCAGCGCGGCGGGCGTATCGTCAGCAAACAGCGGCGCCAGCCAGAGTGCGGTCTTAAGTACTTTCTTATAGTTCATTGCGGCCTTGAGTCAAAAAATAGCGTGCTTAGGCTGAGCTAAATATTGATTATTCGAAATAAAAGATGACAAATGATGAAGGAAAAAAGAGGAATTGTGAATCAGCAAAACGCCAGGTTATTCTATTTTATCACTCCTCTACTCGCCTTTAATGGCCCTGATTCAAGGAAGTATTGCGGTTATGCGTTATGTTCGCCTGTGCCTTATCTCCCTGATTGCCGCCCTGCCACTGGCGGTATTCGCCAGCCCTCCGCCGCTTGAGCAAATTACACGCAGCGAAAGTCAGCTGGCGGGCCGCGTGGGCTATGTTGAAATGGATCTGGCGAGCGGCCGCACGCTGGCCGCCTGGCGCGCCAGTGAGCGCTTTCCGCTGATGAGCACCTTTAAAGCGCTGCTCTGCGGCGCGGTGCTGGCCCGGGTGGATGCCGGAGACGAACAGCTGGATCGGCGGATCCGCTACCGCCAGCAGGATCTGGTGGACTACTCCCCGGTCAGCGAAAAACACCTTGCCGACGGGATGACCGTTGGCGAACTCTGCGCCGCCGCCATCACCATGAGCGACAACAGCGCCGGCAATCTGCTGTTGAAGAGCGTTGGCGGCCCCGCGGGATTGACCGCTTTTCTGCGCCAGATCGGTGACAACGTCACCCGCCTTGACCGCTGGGAAACGGAGCTCAATGAAGCGCTTCCCGGCGACGTGCGCGACACCACCACCCCAGCCAGCATGGCCGCCACCCTGCGCAAGCTGCTAACCAGCCACGCGCTGAGCGACCGTTCGCAGCAGCAGCTGCTGCAGTGGATGGTGGACGACCAGGTGGCCGGTCCGCTGATCCGCGCCGTGCTGCCGGCGGGCTGGTTTATCGCCGATAAAACCGGGGCCGGCGAGCGGGGCTCACGCGGCATTGTCGCCCTGCTCGGCCCGAACGGCAAAGCGGAGCGCATCGTGGTGATCTATCTGCGGGATACGCCGGCGACCATGGCCGAGCGTAACCAGCAGATCGCCAAAATAGGCGCGGCGCTGATCGAGCACTGGCAGCGCTAGCCCGGCGAAGGCCGCGCGCCTTACCCGGCGCGCAGCACCTCGCAAGCGTGCCGGGCGATATGTGTGGCGGCAGCATCGGAGAGATGCCGGTCGGTAATGATGGTGGTAAAGCGGGTCAAGGGTAACGCCATAAACGTGGCCACCTGATTGTATTTCGAACTGTCGCACAGCAGGATGCTTCTGGCGCTGACCTGGCTGACGGTCTCCTTGACGGTGACCTTGTTCTCATCAGGGGTGAAAATCCCGCGGCTGTCCCAGCCGCTGGCGGAGATAAAGGCCGTATCGATAGCCAGGTGGCGCAAGGTCCGCGCCGCCGACTCGCCGACGCAGGAGCGGTTCTCCCGGCACAGGGTGCCGCCGGTGTGGATCACGCCGCACTGGCTGGCATCGATCAGCAGTTGGGTTATCTCAAAATCGTTGGTGACCACCTGCAGGTCGTCCCGGTCGAGGATCGCCCGCGCCAGCGCCAGGGTGGTGGTGCCGGCATCGAGATAGATGCAGCTGTTTTTGGCGATGTGACTGGCCGCCAGCGCGCCGATGGCCTGTTTCTCTTCACTCTGTAGAGTGCTTTTCACCAGATGACTGGGCTCTGCGGCCAGCCGGCTGACGGCGCGCACGCCGCCCGAGACGCTGACCAGCAGCCCCTGTTCTTCCAGCTTACTGACGTCGCGACGGATAGTCATATGGGACACGCCGAGGATCTCCGTCAGCTCATTAATGCTCACCGCCCCACGCTGCTCCACCAGGGCTAAAATACGCTGATGACGTTCTATTGGAATCACCGCTCTCCCCTTACCATTTTTTCACACCAGAGCTTACCACTCACGCCGGGAACCTGAAGATCCCCTGTGCTGTTATCGCTGCTTGACCGCTGTTTTTACGCTATTTTAGGGCAAGAATCGCCGTCGCGCAGCCACTTTCCGTCTGTGAATTTTTTATATTCATGTGGGCTATTCGTGATAACTCTCACATAAATTCACATGGCAACGCTTTATTCTATCATTAAATCACATTAATTAACGAATATTCACAAGGAGACCGGCATGACTGCACACACTAACGTCTGCGTGATTGGACTGGGTTCGATGGGCATGGGCGCCGCCCGCGCCTGCCTGCAGGCGGGCCTGAACACCTGGGGGGTGGACATCAATCCCGACAACTGCCGCGCGCTGCTGGAGGCGGGCGCCAAAGGCGCAGGCCCCAGCGCGGTGCCTTTCGCCGCTGAGCTGGATGCGGTCGTGCTGCTGGTGGTCAATGCCGCCCAGGTTCGGGGGATCCTGTTCGGCGAGAGCGGCCTCGCCGGCCATCTGAAGCCGGGTACCGCAGTGATGGTGTCGTCAACCATCGCCTCCGCCGATGCCCAGGCGATTGCCGCGGCGCTGGCGGAATATCAGCTATTGATGCTCGACGCACCGGTATCGGGCGGCGCGGTGAAAGCGGCCGCCGGCGACATGACGGTGATGGCCTCCGGGAGCGATGCCGTCTTCGCCCGCCTCGCGCCAGTGCTGGACGCGGTGGCCGGCAAAGTCTATCGCATCGGGAGCGACATTGGCCTCGGTTCGACGGTAAAAATCATCCATCAGCTGCTGGCCGGGGTGCATATCGCCGTCGCCGCCGAAGCGATGGCCCTCGCCGCCCGCGCCGGCATCCCGCTGGAGACGATGTACGACGTGGTGACCCACGCGGCGGGTAATTCGTGGATGTTTGAGAATCGTATGCAGCACGTCCTGGATGGCGATTACTCGCCAAAATCCGCCGTCGATATTTTTGTCAAAGATCTCGGCCTGGTGAATGACACCGCCCGGGCGCTGACCTTCCCGCTGCCGCTCGCCACCACCGCGCTGAATATGTTCACCTCCGCCAGCAACGCCGGATTCGGCCGGGAAGATGACAGCGCGGTGATCAAGATCTTCAACGGCATTACGCTGCCGGGCCATAAACAGTGAGGAGAGACAAGATGCAGCTTGGTGTCATCGCCGATGACTTTACCGGCGCCACGGATATCGCCAGCTTCCTCGTGCGCAACGGCATGCCGACGGTGCAGCTAAACGGCGTACCGCCCCACGAACTGCCGCTAACCAGCGAAGCGGTGGTGATCAGCCTGAAAACGCGCTCCTGCCCGGTGGAAACCGCCGTCAGCCAGTCGCTGGCGGCCCTGCGCTGGCTGCAGGCACGGGGCTGTCAGCAATTTTATTTTAAGTATTGTTCCACTTTCGACAGCACCGCGCAGGGCAACATTGGCCCGGTACTGGATGCACTACTGGCAGAGCTGGGCGAGACCCGGACGGTGATTTCCCCGGCGCTGCCGGTAAACGGCCGCACGGTCTATCAGGGGTATCTGTTTGTCGGCCAGCAGTTACTCAATGAGTCCGGGATGCGCCACCATCCGGTGACGCCGATGGAGGATGCCCACCTGGGCCGCTTAATCGAGCGCCAGGGCGGCGGAAAAGCGGCACTGATCGCCTGGCCGATTATCGATCAGGGGCCGGAGGCGGTCGCTGCCGCGCTGGCGGCAATCAGCGACCCGGCGGTGCGCTATGTGGTGCTCGACGCCCTCAGTGAACAGCATTTGCTGACCCAGGGGGCGGCGCTGCGGGAGATGAAGCTGGTCTCCGGCGGCTCTGGTCTCGCCATCGGCCTCGCCCGCGACTGGGCGCAGCGCCACGGAACCCAGGGTGAAGGAGCCCAGGCGGGCATGCCGCTGCCCGGCCCGGCGGTAGTGCTCTCGGGCTCCTGTTCGCTGATGACCAACAGCCAGGTGGCGGCCTATCGTGAACAGGCTCCCGCCCGCGCCGTCGACTTAAGCGCCTGCTTTACCGATCTGGAGGGCTATGCCGGGACGCTGGCGGCCTGGGTGGACGCAAACCGCGATTCGCCGCTGGCGCCGATGGTCTATGCCACGACTGAGCCGCAAACGCTGCAGCGGATCCAGGCGCAGTATGGCGACAAGGCCAGCAGCGAACGGGTGGAACAGCTGTTCGCCGCCCTCGCCGCCGCGCTGAAGGAGAAAGGATTCACCCGGTTTATTGTGGCCGGAGGGGAAACGTCGAGCATCGTGGCGCAGACGCTGGGGGTCGAGGCGTTCCATATCGGGCCGACGATCTCCCCTGGGGTTCCCTGGGTGCGTGACACCCGCCAGCCGCTCTCCCTGGCGCTGAAGTCAGGTAATTTCGGCGATATCCAGTTCTTTGCCCGTGCCCAGCAGGAGTTTTGTCATGACTGAGCAACAGCTGCGAGATGAGATGGTGCAGATTGGCGCCTCGTTGTTTAACCGCGGTTATGCCACCGGCTCCGCCGGCAATCTGTCGCTCCTGCTGCCGGACGGCAACCTGCTGGCGACGCCGACCGGCTCCTGCCTGGGCGAGCTGCAGGCCCAGCGGTTGTCGGTGGTCACCCTGCAAGGCGAATGGATCGCCGGCGACAAACCGTCGAAAGAGATCGCTTTTCACCGGGCGGTCTATTTGCATAACCCGGCCTGCAAGGCGATCGTCCACTTGCATAGCCACTATCTGACCGCGCTCTCCTGCCTGCAGGGGCTCGATCCGCAGAATTGTATTCGCCCCTTTACTCCCTACGTGGTGATGCGGGTCGGCGACGTCCCGGTGGTTCCCTACTACCGACCGGGCGACGACCGCATTGCCGAGGCGCTGGCCGGCCTGGCGCCGCGCCATAACGCCTTTTTACTGGCCAACCATGGTCCGGTGGTCACCGGCTCATCGCTGCGCGAAGCCACCAATAATACCGAAGAGCTGGAAGAGACCGCGCGGCTGATGTTTACCCTCGGCAATTGCGAGATCCGTTACCTGACCGCTGACGAAGTGGATGAACTGAGATAAAACCATGCCAAAATTCGCTGCAAATTTATCCATGCTGTTTACCGAACTGCCGTTCCTGGACCGCTTTGCCGCCGCCGCCCGCGCCGGTTTCGAAGCCGTGGAGTTTCTGTTCCCCTATGAGTATGCCGCCGGGGAAATTAAACAGCGCCTGCAGGAAAACCAGCTGCAGCTGGTGCTGTTCAATACCCCGCCCGGCGACGTTAACGCCGGGGAATGGGGCCTCGCCGCCCTACCGGGCAGGAGCGCCGAGGCCCGGCGTGATATCGAGCTGGCGCTGGAGTACGCCTGCCAGCTCGATTGTCCGCAGGTGCATATTATGGCCGGCGTGGTGCAGCCGGAAATGGATCGCGCGGCCTGCGAGGCGGAGCTTTTCGATAACCTGCGCTACGCCGCCGAGCGCTTTGCCCGCCACGGCAAGCGGGCGCTTATTGAAGCCCTGAATCCGCAGACCAAACCGGGCTATTTCTATCACAGTCAATATCAGACGCTGGAGATAGCGCAGCGGGTCGACCGGCCAAACATCGCCGTGCAGTTAGATCTGTTTCATGCGCAGAAAGTGGACGGCAATTTAAGCCACCTTATTACCGAGTATGCCGGTCAGTACCGTCATATTCAGATAGCCTCCCTGCCCGACCGCCATGAACCGGACGAGGGCGAGATTAATTATTCATGGATCTATGCGTTGCTGGATAACGTCGGCTATGACGGTTGGATCGGCTGCGAATATATCCCCAGGGCGGATACCCTTTCCGGACTGGAATGGTTCTCGCCCTACCGGAAAAAATAAAGCGCGGTTCTAAAAATATAACTCTCTGTACACCTGTTAATACCCGAGGCAAAACTATGTCGACATCGGCGCTGTTACTTATTGCGTTAGCCAGCGTAGTGCTGTTGCTCCTGTTGGTGATCAAAGCGAAAGCGCATCCTTTTGTGGCGCTCCTGATCGTCAGCCTGCTGGTGGCGTTCGCCACCGGCATTCCGGCGGATAAAATCATTACCACCATTGAAAAAGGCATGGGCGGCCTGCTCGGCCACATCGCCAGCATAATTATTTTGGGATCAATGCTGGGGGTGCTAATTGAAATATCCGGCGGCGCCGAATCGCTGGCGAAAACGCTGACCGGCGTGCTGGGTTCTAAACGGACTATTGCCGCCTTAACCATCGTGGCTTTTATTCTCGGCACGCCAGTCTTCTTTGAAGTCGGCTTTATTATCATCATTCCGTTAATTTACGGCTTCAGTAAAGTCGCCCATCTGTCGCCGCTGAAATTTGGCCTGCCGATGGCCGGAGTGATGTTAACCGTCCATGTGGCGTTGCCAACCCACCCTGGCGCGGCGGCGGCGGCAGGTATTCTGCATAGCGATGTCGGCTGGTTGATGCTGGCGGGAATTGGAGTGTCGATCGTCGTGGGTATCGTGGGCTATTTTGTCGCCCGGTCTATCAATCAGCGCCATTATCATCTGTCGATTAACGTGCTGGAACAGCAGCAAACGGCCGAGGTGCCCGACCTCTCCGTCAACGCCCAGCAGACCCGACTGGCGCCGCCGAATGCGCTGGTTATCGGCGGGCTGATCGTGGTGCCCATCGTGCTGATTGTTTCCGGAACGCTGTGCCAGGCCCTGCTGCTGCCGGATAACGCGATTCGCCAGCTGATGACCGTCATTGGCACCCCGCCCGTCGCCCTGCTGATCTCCCTGGGGCTGGCCAGCTGGACGCTGGGCATCCGGCGGGGGATGAACCTGAAAAAGTTGGGAGAAGTCACCGGCAGCGCGATCCCCTCCTCGGCGGACGTGATCCTCGTCGCCGGCGCCGGCGGCGCCTTTGGCGGGGTGCTGGTCGCCTCCGGCATCGGCAATGCCTTAGCCGAGGCGCTGGAGACGATTCATCTGCCGCTGATGCCCGCCGCTTTCCTGCTGTCGCTGGTGCTTCGGGCCTCGCAGGGCTCGGCCACCGTGGCGATCCTTACCACCTCCGGCCTGCTGTCACAGGCGGTTGTCGGGCTGGAGCCGCTGCAGCTGGTGCTGGTGACGCTGGCGACCTGTTTCGGCTCGCTCGGGTTATCGCACGTTAACGACGCCGGGTTCTGGGTGGTCACGCGCTATCTCGGGCTCTCGGTGCCGGACGGGCTCAAAACCTGGACCGTACTGACCACCATCATGGGGGTGACGGGCTTCCTGATCACCTGGCTGCTGTGGTTTGTACTGTAATATTCACCCGGGTGGCTCCGGCCACCTTATCGTGTCCCCTTCGCGGGGACTAACTCATTATCGCTGCCCTGCAGCTGGCCTCCCGCTGACAGCGTCACCGGTATAAAATAGCGTACGTGATAGCGCTTCTCCTCTGCCTCTCCTCCTTCCGCATGACGGGTCATGAAGCATTCAATGTCATGCCCATCCCGACGGCTTACCCCCAGCGTTGGCAACTGTTCCAGATAGAGATCGCTGGACAAACGGGCATAGCGTGACCAGCTGCCGTAGAATTCAACCCCCACATACAGCCCCGACCGGGTGGTCAACGCGGACGACGGCTTTCGCGCCTCGTGACAACCGACAAAGGCGTTAACCTCGACGTTAAGCTCATTTTGACTCGCTGCCGCGTAATCGGAGAGTATGGAAAGCGAACCGCCTCCAGCGGCAAAAAAGCGGTCAACCTTTTGTCTGATAGCCGTCTTGCCGGTACTTTGCAACACCATATCCGACAGGCGCAGTTCATACTTCATCGGGTAGCCATAATAGACCCGCTCCGGCAGGGAACAGATCCGAGCCAAAGGCAGGCTCTCATCATCCGTGGGGAATTTTTTTAACAGTTTTGCCGTGTCCCAGTGCGCCGCGCAGCGGTACTCCCGTGGCGAAAGCGAGAAACGTTTCTTAAACTTCCGGGAGAAGGTCTGCGGCGAATCGTAACTCAACTGCCAGGCTATGGCGGCGATCGGTTGCCGCGTTAAACGCAGACTGACCGCTGCGATGGTCAGCCGCCGCAGGCGAATATACTGCCCGATGGGTAACCGGCCATATTGATAAAACACCTCGTACACAAACCGACGCGAATAGCCCATATACTGCGCCAGGTCATCGATCGCCGGGTTACAGTAGATATTATCCTCCAGCCACGCCAGCATTTTTAAATAGAGCATTTGCTTCATAAGCACCGCATACTTCCTGTAATCTTGTCCTCCGCTAATTTTAGCAACAGATACTGGCTACCACTAAGCTTTTTATGCATCGCAAAAATAAAAAATTATTAAAGTGCTTAAAACGCCATCTAATATAGGCTTATCATTTTGTTTATTAGGAACTTTCGCATACCAACACACCGTTATCTCACTTTTCCTGGCAGATATTGCATTAACGAAAAACATCCCTTAGATTACCCCAGCTAAAAAAGACCTGCGCATCACCATTATATTCTTTAATTTATTCTGACACCTTTTTCATACCCCACTGGGAAGTTATATGACGAATTTTTTGATCAATATAAAAAATCACTATTTGCGAGTCGCTATTGCGGAGCTGGTGGATGAAGCGATGAAGACCTACGGGGGATCAGCATATCAGTTTTCTGAACAATGGGACCTGGAGTCGATAGCGCAATCTCAGGTGTTCTTCACGGAAATGGTGGCGGGAGAATGGTACCTGTGTCATGACCTGTTTCAGCATGCCCCAGAGCAATACACGCTTTTTATTTTCCAGGACAATGAACAAGCTACCGTCGAAGAGGGCTTACCCAACTGTCTGCGGCAGGCGGTGTTTATACCTCCCCATGCTCCCGTGCAGCGTCTTAAAGATGAGATAGTCAGCGCGATTCAGCGCCCCTTATCTCCTCAGCATGACCCGGCCTTCAATCGGCTGCGGCGTTGTATCAATTGCGCCTGCAAGTCGGTCAGCGATGCGCAAACCAAAGTCATTTACGCGTTCAGTATTGGTCTGAGTCCGCATGAAGTTGCCGCGGCGCTAAAAATTAGCCACAAAACCATTCACTCGCATAAAAAGAATATTATGAACAAGTTCAATTTGCACAGCCGCCAGCAATTTAACAACCTCGTAAAACTACTCGCCAGACGTTAATACAATCGTCATTATATTACCTCTGCAGATTATCTTCTGGAACGGAAGACGTAGCGTCTTTTGCGTCTTTCCTGAATATAAGAAAGACCACTCCACAAAGAAATGACGGGACAAAAAATCAAACACAAAATAATAAATAAGTCGCTCATGTCAGACCTGAAAAAAGGAATTTAACTTACGTTGATAATATGCATTTGCTTTTAATCAGGCAAGACCAGCATCTCTTTTTGAGAGCGGGCAATATAATGGCAGGATAATTCCTGGTGGCGAATGTTAACCGATAATTTAAGGCGGTGGACCAATACCGCAGGAGGAATGAGTGGCCTGTTTGCCCTTTTTTGCATTGGGAATGAGAAAATGATAGCTAAACCTCAGATTCCCTGTAGAGTGAAGGTAATCACAAAGTGAAGCTCCCGTTCCGCGTAGCGGACATCACGGTTGGTTAAATGTCATAAAAAACAGCCTCCCTTCTCCGAGGGTCTGGCCATACCTCCCTAAATACGCGCTGTGCGGACCATTACGCGCTGCCGCAGCGACCGGAATGATTATGCTAACCACCCTGATATACCGCAGCCAGGTTAATCCTGCCCGCCCGCCCACCGATCTCGACGCTTTAATTCATCGCGCCAGCGGGAAAAACATGCCTCTTGGCATCACCGGTATTCTGCTGTTTAACGGCCTGCAGTTCTTCCAGGTGCTGGAGGGAAGCGAGGAAGATCTTGAGTCGTTATTCCACGAGATACAGAGCGATCCGCGCCATCGCGACGTGGTGGAACTGATGCGCGACTATTCGGCCTACCGTCGTTTTCACGACACCGGGATGCGCCTGCTGGATCTTCGTCTTTTCGAAGCCGACAGCGCGCTGGAGGAGCTCCTGCGCTTTAGCTCGTTTGGGGTCACCGAGCCGGTCAACGACCGGATGTTCCGCCTGATTAGCGCCTTTATCGCCGACGGTGGGCGCTATTGTCTACCCGAGCCGCTGCAGCCTTCTCGCTGGACGATGATGCCTGCCCCGGCCACTGCTACGGCGCGCCACCTGCCCGATCAACCTTGCCAGTTTGCCCTGCAGGCCATCGTCGAGCCGGCCACAAAGCGGGTCTCTTCCTTTGAAGCGCTGATCCGCAGCCCCACCGGCGGATCTCCTGTAGAGATGTTTGCCGCCATCCCGGCGGAGGATCGCTACCGTTTCGACCTTGAGAGCAAAGCGTATGCCTTCTCTCTCGCCGGTCAGTTACCGCTTGGTAAACACCAGCTGGCCATTAACCTGCTGCCCGGTTCGCTGTATAACCACCCTGACGCCGTAGGCTGGCTGATGAACAGCCTGCTGGCGGCCGGCCTCAGACCTGACCAGGTGCTGATAGAGGTTACCGAAACGGAGGTGATCACCTGCTTTGACCAGTTCCGCAAGGTGCTCAAAGCGCTGCGCGTCGCGGGCATGAAGCTGGCCATCGACGACTTTGGCGCGGGTTACTCCGGCCTGTCGTTACTGACCCGCTTTCAGCCCGATAAAATCAAAGTGGATGCAGAGCTGGTGCGCAATATTCATATCAGCGGCGCCAAGCAGGCGATTGTCGCCTCGGTCGTGCGCTGCTGCGAGGATTTGGGCATCACGGTGGTGGCGGAAGGCGTCGAAACCCTGGAAGAGTGGTGCTGGCTGCAGTCGGTGGGCATTCGCCTGTTTCAGGGGTTCCTTTTCTCCCGACCGTGCCTGAACGGCATCGGGGAAATTTGCTGGCCGATAGCGCGTCAGGCCACGGATCTGTAAGGCCGCGGTAGGCGGCAGCGTCACTGCCAGTGGGGGAGCTTTTCGCCCAGCGCCGCCAGGGCGAAGCGCACCGCTTTCGCCACCACTGTCTCGCAGTCACCGGTAAAGCGCAGCCGTTGGGTTTCGATCTGGCCGCGAAAGTTCCAGGCAAACCATACCGTGCCGGCGGGGGTACCATCCTCTCCCCCCTCCGGTCCCGCATAGCCGCTGATGGCGATGGCGATGTCGGCCCCGGCTATCGCCAGCATACCGCTGGACATCTCCTTCACGCACGCTTCGCTGACAGCGCTGTGTTCCGCCAGGGTTTCCGCGCGCACCTGCAGCACATTGCGCTTGGCTTCATCGCTGAAGGTAACCACGCCGGTATCATAAAAGGCCGCGGTATCAGCCTGAGCGCAGAGCGCTGCCGCCAGATTGCCGCCGGTGCAGGATTCCGCAGTGGTGAGCCGCCAGCCGCGCGCGATAAGCGCGCGGGCCACCTCGGCGGTCAGTTGATGAGTATGTTGTGCGTCTTTATCGATCTCGTCAGCCATTCTGACTCCTCGCCGAATTTGAAAAGTATCACCGCCTCACTGCCCTGTTAACAGGATAGCATAGTGATTTCTCTCGTCGCCTGGAGGCCGTTTACGCCACCTTGAGTGGATAAAATAAAGGCCCGCAGCGCGGGCCTTGAAAGGAACTCCCTCGGCACAGAAGCGGAATCACACTTTGTGTTCGATCACCCGCCCCTGGTTCTCAATGGCAATTTTGCGCGGTTTTTCGCTCTCGGGGATCTCCTGATGGATAGCGATTTTTAAGATCCCGCTCTCCAGTTGCGCCTGATTAATCTGGGCGTGTTCGGGAAGCGAAAAACTAAGCTGGAAATCAGCCCGGCGAATGCCTTTATAAATCCAGCCCTGGCTGTTTCCGGAATGATTGTCGGTTTGCGCGCGTTTACCGGTAATATGCAGATTACCGCCTACGGTCTCTATTTCCAGTTCATCATCTTTCCAGCCAGGCACGCTGACGCTGAGCAGGAAATTACTGTCATCCACTTTCTGTAAATCGTAGGCTGGTAAGGTCCCCACCGGCGTATCGCCCGTTAACTGGCTGAAAAGACGGTCGATACGGTTAAAGCGATCGGCAAAAAGGGAATCAGCAAATACCGGGAGTGCTGACAAGGTTTTGAGTGCCATAATTAACCTCCTGAATATCCATTCAAAAGCTCAACATAAAGGCAAGCATTGCTTGTCCGCTTTATAAAATAATAGCTAAAGCGCGTTTTTCAAGACCCGAAATAAAAAAATTTCATCGTCAGCCACAGAAAGAAATAACCAGGTCAGGTGGCAAAGTGCCCCCGCCAGACGGCGGGGGCTGGGGTGCTTCTGAGTCCCATAACTGATGCTGTTTAACATTCAATAAACAGAAGCGTCATGTATATATTACTTGTTCAAGGGGATGTCAACGCCCGAATCGCGCCCCCTCCCCCGTCGCCCTGCAATAGCGCCACGAGAAATGCGGTTCCCCTGACGATCGTTTCGCCAACAGCGGCGGCCTCGACATCACTTTGGCCTCGCTGGCGCCAGCCGGAAGACCCTGGCGAAAATTTACGCCGTCAGGGAAGGAACCTTTCACCTCCCTCCGTGCCTAATAACCTGCATACGCACTTTCTGAGGCATCACTATGACCGGCATTTTTATCTCTACCACCCTGTTCGCCCTCTTCGCGTCGATGTTGATCGGTCTGGGGATGGTATGGAAAGGCATCTCCAACAACCCGGATAACTAATCCCTTATGTACGCCGTTGCTCTTCGACTGATGCAGCGGCGTGATAGCGCCTTCTACCGGCATCCGGTCAGGACCACTTCTGCTTCCGCTCAGGCATTATTGACAAGAGTATGCCCTTACCGAACCGTTTTTGAATAAATGATTCATGCAATAAATACATCACTTGAATTAATACATTCCAATCCAGAATTAATGTTTGTTATATGTACAATTTAAGCAGTTTGTGCCAAATCACCGGCTACATCAGGGCAAAAGCAAAAATCAAGACCTTGATTTATATGCTTTTTCAAGTCTTTCCCAGATAAAGTCTCAAAAATGGATTTATTGATTTTATTAGCTATTAGAAATATCCTAATCCCATATACTGTAAATGCTCTCCCCCTTAAAAAATATTAATATTTTGACGATCGGCATTACTATGACTAATATTTTCATTAATACTGAAAACATATTTCTTAATCGAGGTGTTTGTGAACTTCTTATCGAGGTCGCAAAGGAAGAAAACATCTGTACACCTTTTTCCATTTTGCAATACTCACCAGATACTCTCGGTCAGATAGATATGCTTTTTACGGAAATGACGACCGGTGAACATTATCTATGCCACCCGGTTTTCAAAAAAATCCCCGAACACACATCTATTTTTATTTTCGTTCCCACCGATAGTGCTATGCAAGTTGATCGGATACCGTATTGTCTACGTGATGCTACTTTTATTAGTATCAACACCGGATTGCACCGTATAAAAAATCAGATTGCGAAACATCTCATGGAGTCAACAGCGTCGATTGCTAGTAGCCAGGTAAAAGACAGCAGACGCTGTGTAAAATGCCCTCGATTAACATTGACCAAATCACAACTTTATATTATCGATGCGATCAGAACGGGAATGAATAATCAGCAGATAGCGCAAGAACTGGGTATCAGCCATAAAACGGTCTTTTCCCATAAAATCAATATCATGAAAAAATTCCAAATAGCCACCAAACAAGAGTTAACGAAATTCTCATCCGTTGCTCTTGCGCTGTCCTCAGGAAGGAGCGGTTAACGTCGAGTTTTGTTAAATCGCATCTTCATTTTTCTTCGATCTTTAACATAGGAGAGACCAAAAAATAATGATATCAATAATAACACTACCGCCAGGGATAATAATAGCCAGTTACTCATAAACAACCTTGTCAAAGTAAAAGATGATTTTTAAATAATAAGGGGTAAAAGTTTTCAAACACAACCAAGTACCAACCATTTCAGACAAAGGTAAAGCCACATACGATAATTCTGAAAAGCAATAAAAAGAGAAGAAGCCTTCTCTCTAGCCCCGGTTATTAGGGTAATAAAGATTAATCGTAAAGAGAAAAAGTCAGGTACCACACCGAACGGTTGTTACAGAGTCGTCTGGCAAGACGCTGGCCTGAAATGGTAGCCTCTCCCTGTGGAATGATTGTGGTTTTTGGCAAGGCGTCCCCTTTTTTCCGCTGTTCTATACTTTTAGTCAGACATCTGGCTGGAGGTGGCGATGTGCGGACGTTTTGCGCAAGCACAGACGCGGGAAGCATACCTGGCGTTTCTCGCAGAAGAGGCCGAACGCGATATCCCCTGGGACCCGGAGCCCATTGGGCGGTATAACGTCGCGCCCGGGACAAAAGTGTTACTCCTGAGTGAAAGGAATGAGCAACTCCACCTCGATCCCGTTCACTGGGGCTATGCGCCGGGATGGTGGGATAAATCACCGCTGATTAATGCCCGGGTTGAAACCGCTGCCACCAGCAGGATGTTCAAACCGCTGTGGCAGCACGGGCGGGCGATCTGCTTCGCCGATGGCTGGTTTGAATGGAAAAAGCTCGGAGACAAAAAGCAGCCCTACTTCATCCAGCGGAAGGAAGGCCAGCCGATATTTATGGCCGCTATTGGCAGCACCCCCTTCGAACGCGGGGACAGCGCCGAAGGATTTTTGCTGGTGACCGCTGCCGCCGATCGCGGTCTTGTCGATATACATGACCGCCGGCCGCTGGTCCTGACGCCGGAAGCCGCCCGGGAATGGATGAGGCAGGATCTCACCGCCGCAGAAGCGGCGGAGATTGCCAGGGACGGAAGCGTCTCCGCCGACGATTTCACCTGGCACGCGGTATCGCGGGCGGTCGGCAATGTGAACAATCAGGGGCCAGCGTTAATTGAGCCAGTAGAGTGAGCGCATAACTCTGTGGCCGATCCCCCGCCTGATGCGCCGGCTGCGGTGCGATCCAGCCTTGCCAATAAGCCCCCGCGAGTTACCCCGACTGGCTTAACCACTCGCTTAAGGTCAACGAATAAAGCAGACTCGGCGGCGCATTTTCTATATCGGCAATCTCGTTGATGAACCTCAAGCCTGCTTTCTCGAGCACTTTTCGCGAAGCCAGGTGATTCGCCCTCACCACCGCTGAAATCTCCGTGAGTTTGATCGCCTCGAAGCCATATCTTACCGCCGAGGTCGCGAGGTCGGTGGCCAGCCCTTTTCCCCATGCCTCTGTTGCGAATCGATAGCCAAGATTGTTGAGGATGACATCGTTATAGCGGCGAATACTTAAGCCGCCAAAGCCAATGATTTTTTCCGGGGCATCACGCGCCGATATGGCCCAGTTGCCAAACCCGCGATCGTGCCAGTGGGCAAGCCAGCGCTGGAGAACCGTACTGGCATAGTCAATATCCGGGTAGAGTCCTGCGGGGTTAAAGGTATTGGTCGCCGGATCGCCATAAATTCGGTAAAGATCGGCGACATCTTCAGCCATGACAGGGCGAAGACGCAGGCGATGAGTCTCAATATGCAAACGTATCTCCTTGACGAGTGAGGTGGCCCGCGACGCTTCGCGAACCCTCCCTGCCGTTGTGGATGCCTGGTACTCGTTCAAGCGGAACTGAGAAGCACGATTAAACAGATACTTCCGGCAATAAAAATAGGATATGGTAATCCGGAAACGGGATCCCTTTTTATCGGCGCCACGCATATCGTTACCGAGTGAACACAGGACTGTAAATGATCGATGACATCCGCTACCTGATAGTCTTTGCCAAAATTGTCGAGAGCGGTTCTGTTTCAGGCGGCGCCGCGGCGTTAGGGTTGTCGACCGCAACAGCAAGCGCACATTTATCCAGGCTTGAGAAAAACCTTAACAGCGCTTTGCTCTACAGAAATACCCGAAAGCTTTCTCTAACACAAGATGGCGAAAGTGTGCTGGAGACCGCCAGATCGATGCTCGAGCTCTATGAAAAAGGCGTCATTGAGTTTAAGCAACGTTCGGTATCCACAGCCGGTAAGCTGCGTATCTCCATACCTGCCGTTTTTTTAAACAGCCCATTCACTCACCATCTTGCAAATTTCATTAAAGAGAACCCGGATATTGCTCTGAGCATTTCTTATAGTGACCTGCGCGAGGACATTATTGCCGACAGTATTGATGTCGCCTTTCGCATTGGCGAGCTCCCCGATAGCGCTCTCAAGGCCCGGCACCTGTTTGTTCTGCCGCGAAAGCTGGTGGCAGCAAAGGGCTTTCTCCTGCGCTATCCTCCCGTTGATCATCCCGCTATGCTTGAATCAATGCCGTGGATTGGGCTGACGATGAGGGAGAATGTGCGCGAGTTCAGACATCGCAACGGCGAACGGGCGATAATAAAGTATACACCCGGCGTGTATGTCGATAGTGTTGAGGCCGCCTATGCCCTTGCCAGACAACAAATTGGCCTGGCCGCTCCGCCGCGTTTTCTCTGCGAAGAGGATATCCGCCGCGGCGACATGCAGGAACTACTTCCTGACTGGTCATTAGCCCCGCTAAAAGTGTATGCCCTATGGCCTGGCAATATTTCAGTTAGCGGCGCGGCCTATAAGTTGATTAATTATATCTATAATGCCGTTGAACATCAGCCGCTATGAATAGGTAATAGACTGCGAATACAGTATGTAACCCGCAGTCATGCACAATAATCCGCCCATCACCAGATTAAACAGGCGGATCTGTGCTCTGCTTTTGAGAATCGCTGACATTTTATCACCGAATATCGCCCAGACCGCCAGGGACAGATAGCAGACAAAAAAGTAGATGATAATAAATAGCGATATACTCAGGCGCGACGAGGGTTCAGAAAACAAGGCGACGCCAGAGGCACAGGCAGCCCAGGCTTTAGGATTGAGCCATTGCATTAAAAAACCCTGCACAAACCCCGGCGCCTGTGCTTTTTTCAGTGTCCATTCCGGATGTGAAGTAGCAATTTTATAACCCTGAAACAAGATAAATAACGAACCAACGATATTCAGATAGCTAAAAAACCAGGGGTGCGTTGCGATGGCCGCGTAGAGTCCAAAACTAATAAAGACCAGTAACAATGTAAAACCAATAGTGGCGCCCGAGACGAAAGAAAATGTTTTTCTGAATCCATGCGCAGCGCCGGAAGAGATAATAACCATATTAACCGGACCTGGCGAAAATGACAGGGCCAGCGCAAACATAAGCATAGTAACGATCAAAACCATTTATTTATCCGTTTTCCAGGGAGAGATATCGTGGCAGGTGGTTTTATTACCACCTGCATGACGTTATTGAAAGACTACCTCGATATCGCAACGGGATTAAGTGGCTTTTCTCTAAATGTGTATTTGATTATTTTCGCGCTATTTCTCCTGACCGGCGCCTGGCGCAATCCCCTGCGATCAAAGCATGGCCAGTGAAAAGCGCCTGATAAGGAAAACACCCAATCGATCGCTTCTCACCGCCCGATGGCCTATGCGCTCAACCCGCGATTTTTCAGCATCGGCTCAATCTTTGGATCGTGTCCGCGCCACTGGCGATACAGTTCAGCTAAATCAGCGCTATTGCCGCGAGATAAAATCGCCTCGCGGAAGCGCTGACCGTTCTCACGGGTCAAACCGCCCTGCTCCACGAACCACTGATAGCCGTCGTCGGCCAGCATCTGGGTCCACAGGTAGGCGTAATAGCCTGCCGCATAGCCGCCGCCGAAGATATGGGAGAAGTAGCTGCTGCGATAGCGCGGGGGAACGGCCGCCAGATCGAGGTGTTCTTCCCGGAGTACCCTCTGCTCAAATGCATCCACCTCGTCCGGAAACGCGGTGGTCGACAGCGTGTGCCAGCGCATATCGAGCAGCGCAGCAGCCAGCAGCTCGCTCATGTCGTACCCTTTATTGAAGGTTGCCGCACGCAACATATTGTCGCGCAGCGCCTCCGGCATCGGCTCTCCGGAGCGATAGTGCTTCGCATAGTGGGCGAATACCTGCGGATGGCTGGCCCAGTGTTCGAAGATTTGCGACGGAAACTCGACAAAATCCCGCGGGGTATTGGTCCCGGAGAGGCTGGCATAGCGCTGGCTGGCGAACAGTCCGTGCAGGGCGTGGCCAAACTCATGGAACAGGGTGATCACCTCATCCCATGACAACAGCGCGCTCTGTCCGCTCTGCGGCCGGCTATAATTGCAGACGTTATAGATAACCGGGCGCTGCTCCCGCAGGGTCGACTGTTCGACAAACACGTCCATCCAGGCGCCGCCGCTCTTTGAATCGCGCGCGAAATAATCACCGTAAAACAGCGCCATCCCTTCGCCATTGTGGTCGAAGATCTCCCAAACCCGCACATCCGGGTGGTACACCGGGATGTCAAAGCGTTCCACGAAGCGGAGCCCAAAGAGCTGCGATGCCGTCCAGAAGACGCCGTCCTGCAGCACGCGCTCGAGGGCAAAATAGGGTTTGAGCTGCGCGTCATCAATGGCATAGGCAGCCCGCCGCACCTGCTCGCTGTAGTAGAGCCAGTCCCATGCCTGCGCGCGAAACTCCCCGCCTTCGTTGTCGATCACCTGCTGGATGTCCGCCAGCTCACGTTCCGCCCTCGCCCGCGCCGCCGGCGCGATCTGGCGCATAAAGCCCGATGCCTCCGCCGGAGAAGCCGCCATTTGATCGGTCAGCGCCCAGCTGGCGTAATTTGTCGCCCCCAGCAGTTCCGCCTGCTGCGCGCGGATCGCCGCCAGCCGCAGCACCAGACTACGGGTATCATGCTCATCGCCCTGTTGATTGCGCGTCCAGCCGGCGGCGAAGAGATTCTCCCGCGTTTGCCGGTCGCGCAGCGCAAGCAGCTGCGGCTGCTGGGTGGTGTTGGTCAGCGTCAGCAGCCAGCGATCGCCGAGCCCTTTTTCCCGCGCCGCGTCGGCCGCTGCCGCTATCTCCTCATCGGTCAGGCCATCCAGTTGATGCCGGTCATCGACCACCAGGCCGCCGCTTTTCGCCGCCCCCAGCAGCCGCTGCTGGAACTGACTTTGCAAAGTGGCCGCTTCGGTATTCAGGGCGCGCAGCACCGCCTTCTGCGCCGGGGCCAGCGTTGCCCCGGCGTGAACAAAGCGTTGCCATGTCAGGGTCAGAAGACGCCGGGATTCGCCGTCAAGCGAGAGCGTCTCGCGCTGCTCGTAGACGCTGTTCACCCGCTGGAATAAAGCCTCGTTGAGCCAGATGTCATTCCCCAGCCCGGCGAGCTCGGCGGAAAATTGTTCATCCAGTGATTGCAGATAAGGGTTGGTATGAGCGCTGGCCATGGCGAAAAAGACCCGCGTCACCCGCGCCAGCAGCTGTCCGCTCTGCTCCAGCGCCTCGAGCGTGTTGGCGAAACTGGCCGGCTGCGGATTGTCGATAATGGCGCGGATCTCCTCGCGCTGCTGCCGGACGCCCTCATCAAACGCCGGCCGATAGTGACTGTCTTCAATCAGATCAAACCGCGGCGCCTGGTAAGGCAACAGACTGACGCTAAAAAAGGGGTTTTGTTCGGACATCTTTCTCTCCTGTACAGGCTTATCCTGTAAGATTAGGCTTCTCCTTAAGGGGTCGCAATGATTTCGGTTACCGGTCGCCGCCTGTGCGTGCTATGGTATGAAAACACAAAAAGCGTTGAGGAACAGTAAGATGATTATCATGGTCACCGGCGCCACTGCCGGTTTTGGTGAAAGTATTACTCGCCGTTTTGTCGCTAACGGTCATAAAGTGATTGCGACCGGACGTCGCGAAGAGCGCCTGAAGACGCTGAAAGACGAGCTGGGCGATAATCTTTATATCGCGCAACTGGACGTTCGCAACCGCGCCGCTATTGAGACGCTGATTGCCGACCTGCCCGCCGAGTGGCAGGCAATCGATGTGCTGGTGAACAACGCGGGTCTGGCGCTCGGTCTGGAGCCGGCGCACCGCGCCAGCGTGGAAGACTGGGAAGATATGATCGACACCAATAATAAAGGGCTGGTGTACATGACCCGCGCCGTCCTGCCGGGCATGGTGGCGCGCAATCGCGGCCACATCATCAACATCGGCTCCACGGCAGGCAGCTGGCCTTACGCCGGGGGCAACGTCTATGGGGCGACCAAAGCCTTTGTTCGCCAGTTCAGCCTCAATCTTCGCACCGACCTGCACGGCACCGCGGTGCGCGTCACCGACATCGAGCCAGGCCTGGTGGGCGGCACCGAGTTCTCGAACGTCCGCTTTAAAGGCGATGACGCCAAAGCCGGTAAAACCTACGAGAACACCGAAGCCCTGACGCCGGAAGATGTGACCGAGGCGGTCTGGTGGGTGGCCACCCTGCCGAAACACGTCAACATCAACACCCTGGAGATGATGCCGGTGAGCCAGAGCTTTGCCGGACTCAGCGTTCACCGCCAGGGCTAACCGTCAGCCACCCGGCCTGCTGGCCGGGTATGGGCGGAACCGCAAAAAACGCGTAAAATAGTGCGCATAACCCCCTAAAAAGTAACCATCAATGGCCGCAGAATCGCAACTGAATCCGACGCAACCCGTCAATCAGCAAATTTACCGCATCCTCCGCCGGGATATCGTTCACTGCCTGATCCCGCCTGGCACGCCGCTGTCGGAGAAAGAAGTCTCCGTGCGTTTTGCGGTATCTCGTCAGCCGGTGCGCGAGGCCTTTATTAAGCTGGCGGAGAATGGACTTATCCAGATCCGTCCCCAGCGCGGCAGCTACGTCAACAAAATTTCCCTGTCTCAGGTGCGCAATGGTTGCTTTGTCCGCCAGGCGATTGAATGCGCGGTGGTCCGCCGTGCCGCTGGTATGATTAACGATGAGCAAGTCTATCAGCTGGAGCAGAATCTTCATCAGCAGCGTATTGCCGTCGACCGCCAGCAGTTAAACGACTTTTTCCTGCTTGATGATGAATTTCACCAGAAGTTGTCAGTTATTGCCGATTGTCAGCTGGCCTGGGATACGGTGGAAAACATCAAAGCCGCTATTGACCGCGTGCGCTACATGAGCCTCGACCATGTCTCCTCCCCGGAGATGCTGCTGCGCCAGCATCATGAAATTTTCACCGCGCTGGAAAAACGCGACGCCGAGGCGGTCGAGAAAGCCATGAGTATTCATTTGCATGAAATCAGCGAATCCGTGCTGTTGATCCGCCAGGAGAATCGCGACTGGTTTAGCGAAGAGTAAGGACCAGACGGCTGCGAAATAAGGCAGACGCAGCCGTCGTAATGGAAAGGATTATCTGACCACCAGCACCGGCGTTTTGGCGTAGCGCAAAATGGATTCGGCGTTGGAGCCCAGCAGATGGGTGGAGATCCCCGGTTTGCGGGAGCCAATCACTATCACATCGAACGCTTCGTTGTTACTGATAGCCAGAATTTCATCGCGCACGTTACCAAAGACGACCCGGGTATGGATCCGCGACATCGGCATGTCGAACAGTCGCGCCACCTCGCGCATCTTTTTCTCCGACTCTTCCTGCATATAGGCTTCGAATTTACGAATATCCGCCGTAAACCCGCGTAATAACGAACGGCTGCTGTTCGGCAGAACGTTGAGCAAGGTGATTTCGCCATTTTCCGCCGACGCGAGAAATTCCGCGTGACGCACTGCCTTATCGCTTAAATCCATTTCAAAAACATCAACAGGCAATAAAATCTTTTTATACATGGCCCGCACTCCTTTTCCAGAGAAAGTGATTTTTCAATAACTTAACTATGCCATTTTTGCGGTGAATGACCAGCCTTTATTCGGAAAAATAACAGCTAATTATCTTTAGTAAATCAGGGAAATATAGAGTTATGTAAGGACATTGCGTTCGATCATATTTTTAGTCTGCTAAAAGCGATCGACAGCAAAAAAAGAAATATCGGCGGAACCGTGCGGAAACAGCAGAAGAGCCAGTGTCGATCCCATGACCGACACCGGGAATAAACGATTATTGCGCCTCAGCCCATGCGGCAACGGTGGCTTTGGCCCCCTGACGCTGCAGCGCAACATAGGCGCGGGTCACCGCCGAAACGAACCGCGCTTCCTGCGGCAGCTCACGGCCGAAGATGGCCTCAATGCCCAACAGCGCTTTGACGCGCGCTTCGCCATCGGCGCTGGCGGCTACCGCCTCCTTGATCACCGGCAGCAGCGGATCGCAAATTTCGATCGCCTGACCGGCGTCGTCAACACCGCCGACATAGCGCATCCAGCCCGCCACGCCCAGCGCCAGCAGCGTGAAGTCATGCTGGTGCGCCAGGTGCCAGCGTACCGAGTCCAGCATGCGCTGCGGCAGCTTCTGGCTACCGTCCATGGCAATCTGCCAGGTACGGTGTTTGAGCGCCGGATTGCAGTAGCGGTCAATCAGCAGACTGGCATAGTGTGACAGATCCACCCCCTGCACTTTCAAGGTCGGAGCCTGCTCGTCCAGCATCAGCGCCAGCGCCGCGCGGCGGTAATTGTCATCCTGCATACAGTCGTTGATATGCTGATAACCGGCCAGATAGCCGAGATAGGCGAGGAACGAATGGCTGCCGTTGAGCATCCTCAGCTTCATCTCTTCGAAAGGCACCACATCGGCGACCAGCTCCGCCCCCGCTTTCTCCCACTGTGGACGTCCGGCGACAAAGTTATCCTCAATCACCCACTGGCGGAAAGGCTCGCAGGCCACGCCAGCCGGGTCGCGCACGCCGGTCAGCTGTTCAATTTTATCGAGGGTTTCCGCCGTCACCGCCGGGACAATACGGTCCACCATGGTCGACGGAAAGGTGACATTCTGTTCTATCCATGCGGCGAGGTCCGCGTCCAGCGCCCGGGCGTAGGCGCAGACGACGTTGCGCATCACATGACCGTTTTCCGGCATGTTATCGCAGGACATCACGGTAAAGGCCGACAGCCCTGCCTCCCGGCGACGCGCTAAGGCCGCCACCACCACGCCCACTGCCGATTTCGGCTGGCGCGGGTTAGCGAGATCGGCGGCGATCAGCGGGTGATCGAGCTGCAGTTCGCCGCTGGCTGGCGAATGGCAATAGCCTTTCTCGGTAATGGTCAGGGAGACAATGGCCACCTGTGGCTCACACATCGCCGAAAGCACGGCCTCGAGACCATCGACCTGGGCGTGCAGCGCCTGCTTCACCACCCCGACCACGCGCGCGGTCCACGCGTCGGCGGACATTTCTGCCACGGTGTACAGCAGATCCTGCTGCCGGAGATCGGCGATCTGCTGCTCGCCGCCAATCAGGTTGACTTCAGTGTAGCCCCAGTCGCTGCCGTGCTCGCTGGCCAGTATATCGGCGTAGACCGCCTGATGGGCGCGGTGGAACGCGCCAAAACCCAGATGGACGATACGGGGGACCAGCGCGCGGCGATCGTAGTCCGGCTGTATGGCGTTAGCGGTTAAGAGGGTGTTTTCCATGATGACTCTCGTTGTTATGTGGCTCATCAACCATTCTCTGGGAGAACTCTCGAGGAGAATGCCTTTGTGCCTCAACCATCTCACGCAATTGGTATAACATCTTTGATTTCTGTCAACTACCATACAAGAAGCTTTTGCCGGGTTGTGGCCGCTGGCGAGCGATCACAAAATCTCTGGGATGGCAGAAGAAAATCCGCCGCGAAGCGGTAAGAGAAGATGGAGCATGGCGCAGGCCGCGCCTCCCTGCGGGCCTGTTGCTTCCTGGTCGGTTAATCGATGCGGGTTTTGACGATAAAGAAGTAGCACAGCGCCCCGGCGAAGGTCACCCCGGCGGCGATCACCAGCGCCAGATTGAAAGAATGGGTGGTATCCACGACCCAGCCGGTGACTATCGGCGCGAAGGAGGCAAACACAAAGCTGCCAAAGTTCTGGATCGCCGCCACCGACGCCACTTTATGCTCCGCCACCAGCACCTGTACCAATCCCCAGGCCGAGGTGCCAGCGAAATGGACGCAGAACAGCGCCATGGAGATAAACGCCACCGCCTGGGTCGGCGTGGACGATTGCACCACCAGCAACGTTCCCAGCGCCGACAGCACCAGACCGGCAACGATCGCCGTTTTGCGGGTTTTCGCCAGGTCGTAGCCTCTGCGCGCCAGGGCGTCGACCACGAGACCATTGACCCACATTCCCACCGCCGCGGCGAGGAACGGGATCGCCGCCACCCAGCCGGTGCGCGCCAGGCTTAACCCCTGCTGAGCCTGCAAATAGCCGGGCAGCCAGGCGATATACAGCCAGCCGGTATAGTTCACCCCGGAGAAGCCGAGGATCATCCCCCAGGTGGTACGCCGTTTAAACAGCGCCAGCCATTCGCTCAGTTTCAGCGCCGGCCGGGCCGCCTCCTCGCTGGCCAGATAGCGTTGCTCCTCCTCCTGGAGGGTAAATTGCCGCCGGTTACGGTATCCCACATACCAGCACAGGCCGACCAGAATACCGGCCAAACCAATCACCACAAACATTGTCCGCCAGCCCCAGGCCAGCTGCATGATGACCAGGGCCGGCGGGGCAATGGCTTGCCCCAGCACCGTCGAGGAGTTAAATATCCCCACCGCCGTGCCGCGCTCTCTTTGCGCATACCAGTCGTTGATCGATTTCACGCCGGCGGGCATAAACGGCGCTTCACCGATCCCGAGGCCAATGCGCAGCAGAATAAAATGCGAGAATGAATTGACCATCCCGGTCAGGGCCTGCATCGCAGACCAGAATATCAGCCCGGCGCCCAGCACAACCCGCGGTCCGAGGCGATCCAGCAAAATGCCCGAGGGCAGTTGCGCGAAGCCATAGGAGAGCGAAAAAGCGGAGAGCAGCACCCCGAACTCGGTGGCGCTCAGACCCAGATCGGCGCGTATCGCCTCCCCGGCGACGCTCAGGGAAGAGCGGTCAAGAAAGTTAACGATCCCGGCGATAAACAGCAGCGTCAGGGTGATCTTCTGCACCCGACGGATGCGCAGCGGCGTCGCGCCCGCCTGTGGGGCAAATGTCTCAATAGCCATCGTGATTCCTTACAGAGTCATAACCCAATATGATGTCTGATAAGTAAGGCAACAGGTCGACTACCATACAAGAATTAGGGTTTAAAAAAGTGGCAGGGATCACATAAGACGGGCTTACGCTCGTCCCCAGCCCGCCACGATGATCAGCATGCCGCACAGGGCGATGGCCGCGCCCGCCCAGTCATAATGGGTTAATTTGACCCCATCAACGACCCGCAGCCAGAGCAATGCGGTACAAACGTAGACGCCACCGTAGGCGGCATATACCCGCCCGCTGGCGGTCGGATGGAGCGTCAAGAGCCAGACAAACAGCCCCAGCGCCAGGCCGGCGGGGATCAGCAGCAGCGGCGTGGCCCCGCGCTTTAACCATAGCCACGGCAGATAGCAGCCGACGATTTCACACAGGGCGGTGGCAAAGAACAGCAGCGTTGTTTTGAGCATTAAAAGATTCGTAAAAGAGACAAAGCGTTGAACTATTCTACGCGATAATAGCCCTTTCCCTACGCTGTTTCGTCGGCTATGCCCGGCAAAAGAGCTGTAGTAAACTGAACCTGAGGGTTAACCCATCACTTAAAGGAAATCGTGATGAACATGACACTGAACAAACGCTGGTGCCTGACCGCCATTCTGGCGTTAAGCGCCGTCGTCTATACCTCCAGCTCGTTCGCGGCCACCGACCGGCTGGTGATTGAGTCCGGCGACAGCGCGCAAAGCCGTCAGCAGGCGTCGATGGAAAAAGAGCAATGGAACGACACCCGCAGCCTGCGCCAGAAGGTGAACAAACGGGCGGAAAAAGAGTGGGACAAAACCGATGTCGCCTTTGACGCGCAGGATAACTGCCAGAAGAGCGCCAACGTCAATGCCTACTGGGAACCAAACACCCTGCGCTGCCTTGACCGCCGCACCGGCCGGGCGATCAATCCCTGAGCACGCTGGCGCCTGCGGGCGCCGCCTTTCAGTCCCCTCTTTTCCACTTTGACCACAGGAATTCCCATGACCGACGCGCTACACGTCAGACTCCGCCCCCTTGAGCGCGAAGATTTGCGCTTTGTTCACCAGCTCGACAACAACGCCAGCGTGATGCGCTACTGGTTTGAAGAGCCCTATGAAGCCTTCGTTGAGCTTTCCGATCTGTACGACAAGCATATTCACGATCAAAGCGAGCGTCGCTTTGTGATCGAATGCAATGGCGATAAAGCCGGACTGGTGGAGCTGGTGGAAATCAACCATGTGCACCGCCGGGCCGAATTTCAGATCATCATCTCACCCGACTTCCAGGGAAAAGGCCTTGCCACCCGCGCCGCACGGCTGGCGATGGACTATGGCTTTACCGTGCTCAATCTGTATAAGCTGTATCTGATTGTGGATAAAGAGAATGAAAAAGCGATCCATATTTACCGCAAGCTCGGCTTTATGGTCGAGGGTGAACTGATCCATGAGTTTTTCATTAACGGCGAGTACCGCAACACCATCCGCATGTGTCTGTTCCAGCATCAGTATCTGGCGGAACACAAAACGCCGGGCCCGTCTCTGCTGAAGCCGACGGCTCAGTAATAATCAATGCGGTTTTTAATCGTGTAGTGACGGGTCAGCGGCGGCTGGACGCTTTCATCGATCACCTGCAGCTCACAGCTCAGCGGATTGTCATGGCGATCGTAGTCGCAGGTCTGGCGCACCGTGCCCAGCGTGCGGTCGTTGAAGGTGCTGATGGCGGTATAGTCCATTTTCTTGCGCGGATCCTTCGACGGCGTGGAGGCGACGGTAAATCGCTCCTCTTTGGCGGTGGTGGTTTTCCCCAGCGGATAGCCATCGCTGTCGTAACGGTAGGTGGCGGTAGTCTCTTTGCCGCGGGCGCTGATAATAAAGCCGTTATCATCCGTTTCCCAGCTCACGCCGGTGGCGGGCATCTCCGCCAGCTGACATTTCCCCTGCAGACGCAGCCGCTTTTCATGGGTGCGGCCATCGACGTAATAGTTGGCGTCCAGCAGCAGCGTGGCGCCGGTGTTATTCTCCACATCCTCCAGCGTCAGCAGATCGAAACATCCCTCTTTTGACAGCTGCGCGCTCACCTTCTTGACCACCACATCGTGTTCGTCCAGTAACGTCTGGCTAAAATCCTTCACCGGACCGCGCAGCGGATCGAACTCAAACTCATTGGAAAAACTCGCCATCTCCGGGGTGAAGGCTTCCGGGGCACTTTCGCGGTCGCACGCCGTCAGCAGCAGCGCGGTCGGGATTAGCCAATACAGTCTTTTCACAGATGATTCCTTTTGTGTACATCCAATCATATTAGCAAATACAATTGTTTACACCAGTTCTGCTATGCTTAAATCTGGATACCATCGATAAGGAGCGTAAGATGAAACTATCCCTCTGGACAGGCGCCGCGCTGCTGCTGTGCTCCACGACCGTGCTGGCGGCCCCCGACTCCTGTGAACGGGTCAAAAATGATATTCAACAGAAGATCATTAACAATGGCGTACCGGAAACGGCTTTCAGTCTGGCCATCGTGCCAAACGACCAGGCGGACCAGCCCGGCGCTCAGGTGGTGGGTCATTGCGCCAACGACACCTTCAAAATCACCTACACCCGTAACAGCGACAGTCCCGCCGAAAACGACGCTCAGTAAACCCGCCTCGCTTTCAAACGAAAGATCTTATCCCTGCATTGACCAGGGATAAGATCTGCCGGCTACCCATAACGTATTATCGCTCACCCCGGCGTCTGTTAATGACGCGGCGGCCCTTCTCCGCCCAGCATAACTATCATGGAGTGAGCAATGTCGAATCAGGAATCTTCCGGCGGCGTCACCCGACGCGCGCTACTTAAATCCACAGCCCTCGGTTCTCTGGCGCTGGCCGCCGGCGGGCTTCCCCTGCCCTTTACGCTGCGCAACGCCGCGGCGGCGGTACAGCAGGCTGCCGGCGACAACACCCGGATTGTCTGGGGCGCCTGTTCGGTCAACTGCGGCAGCCGCTGCGCCCTGCGGCTGCACGTGCGTGATGATGAAGTGGTCTACGTGGAAACGGATAACACCGGCGACGACCGCTACGGCGATCATCAGGTCCGCGCCTGCCTGCGCGGGCGTTCGATTCGCCGGCGCATCAACCACCCGGATCGCCTTAACTATCCTATGAAGCGCGTCGGCAAACGCGGAGAAGGCAAATTTGAGCGTATCAGCTGGCAGGAAGCGCTGGATACCCTTGCTGACCGTCTGAAACGCGTCGTCGCGCAATATGGCAACGAAGCCGTGTACATTAACTACTCATCAGGAATCGTCGGCGGGAACATGACCCGCTCCTCGCCTTCCGCTTCGCCGGTGGCGCGGCTGATGAACTGCTACGGCGGCTCGCTTAACCAGTACGGTACCTACAGCACCGCGCAGATCGCCTGCGCCATGCCCTACACCTACGGCAGTAACGACGGCAACAGCACTTCGGATATTGAAAACAGTAAGCTGGTGGTGATGTTCGGCAACAACCCGGCCGAAACCCGCATGAGCGGCGGCGGCATTACCTGGTATCTGGAACAGGCCCGCGAGCGCTCCCACGCGCGGATGATCGTTATCGATCCGCGCTACACCGATACCGCCGCCGGTCGCGAAGATGAGTGGATCCCCATTCGCCCCGGCACAGACGCCGCGCTGGTCGCCGGTATCGCCTGGGTGTTGATTAACGAAAATCTGGTGGATCAGCCGTTCCTTGATAAATACTGCGTCGGCTACGATGAGAAGACGCTGCCGGCCGGGGCGCCTGAGAATGGCCACTATAAAGCCTATATCCTCGGCGAGGGCGACGACGGCGTCGCCAAAACGCCGCAGTGGGCTTCGCGTATCACCGGCATCCCCGCCGATCGCATCATTAAGCTGGCGCGCGACATCGGCATGAGCAAACCGGCCTACATCTGCCAGGGCTGGGGGCCGCAGCGTCAGGCCAACGGCGAACTCTCCGCCCGGGCGATCGCCATGCTGCCGATCTTAACCGGCAACGTCGGCATCAACGGCGGCAACAGCGGCGCCCGAGAATCGACCTACACCATCACCATCGAGCGTCTGCCGGTGCTGGAAAACCCGGTGAAAACCGCCATTTCCTGCTTCACCTGGACCGACGCCATCGCTCGAGGCCCGGAGATGACCGCCACCCGCGACGGCGTGCGCGGCAAAGAGAAGCTGGATGTGCCGATCAAGTTCCTGTGGAACTACGCGGGCAATACCCTCATCAACCAGCACTCCGACATCAATAAGACCCACGAGATCCTGCAGGACGAAAGCAAGTGCGAAACCATCGTGGTCATCGACAACTTTATGACCTCGTCGGCGAAATACGCCGACCTGCTGCTGCCCGACCTGATGACCGTTGAGCAGGAAGATATTATTCCCAACGATTACGCCGGCAATATGGGCTATCTGATTTTCATCCAGCCCGCCACCTCGGCGAAGTTTGAACGCAAACCGATTTACTGGATCTTAAGCGAAGTAGCGAAACGGCTCGGCGACGATGTCTACCAGCGCTTTACCGAGGGACGCACTCAGGCGCAGTGGCTGCAGCATCTGTACGCCAAAATGGTGGCGAAAGATCCGGCGCTGCCGGCCTACGATGAGCTGAAGCGAATGGGCATCTACAAGCGCAAGGACCCGAACGGCCACTTCGTCGCCTATCGCGACTTCCGCCGCGATCCTGAAGCGCATCCGCTCAAAACCCCGTCCGGCAAAATTGAGATCTACTCCAGCCGGCTCGCCGAAATTGCCGCCCGCTGGCAGCTGGAGAAAGACGAAGTCATCAGCCCGCTGCCGGTCTATGCCTCCACATTTGAAGGCTGGGACGATCCGCTGCGCAGCCAGTATCCGCTGCAGCTGTTTGGATTTCACTATAAGGCGCGCACCCATTCCAGCTACGGCAACGTGGACGTGCTGCAGGCCGCCTGCCGTCAGGAAGTGTGGATCAACCCGCTGGACGCGGAAAAACGCGGGATTAAAAACGGCGATCTGGTGCGGGTGTTCAACCAGCGCGGCGAAATCCGGCTGCCGGCGAAAGTGACGCCACGCATCATGCCGGGCGTGTCGGCGATGGGCCAGGGCGCGTGGCACGACGCCAATATGGCCGGGGACCGGGTTGACCATGGCGCCTGCATGAATACCCTGACCACCCATCGCCCGTCGCCGCTGGCGAAAGGGAATCCGCAGCATACCAACCTGGTCGACATCGAGAAGGTTTAAGGAGTAAACCATGAGCACGCAATATGGATTCTTTATCGACTCCGCTCGCTGTACCGGGTGCAAAACCTGCGAGCTGGCCTGTAAGGACTATAAGAACCTGACTCCAGAGGTCAGCTTCCGTCGCATCTATGAGTACGCCGGCGGCGACTGGCAGGAGGACAACGGCATCTGGCAGCAGAACGTGTTCGCCTATTACCTCTCCATCGCCTGTAACCACTGCGCCGATCCGGCCTGCACCAAGGTCTGCCCGAGCGGAGCGATGCACAAGCGCGAAGACGGTTTTGTGGTGGTGGATGAAGAGGTGTGCATCGGCTGCCGCTACTGTCATATGGCCTGCCCGTACGGCGCGCCGCAATACAACGCCGACAAAGGCCATATGACCAAGTGCGACGGCTGTTATCAGCGCGTCGCCGAGGGGAAAAAGCCGATCTGCGTCGAGTCCTGCCCGCTGCGGGCGCTCGATTTCGGCCCCATTGCCGAACTGCGCGCTAAGCACGGCCAGCTGGCGGCGGTGGCCCCGCTGCCCTCCGCGCACTTCACTCAGCCGAGCATCGCGATCAAACCTAACCGCAACGCCCGGCCGTGTGGCGATACCACCGGTTATCTGGCAAATCCGAAGGAGGTGTGAGATGGGAAGCGGATGGCAGGAATGGCCGCTGGTGCTGTTTACGGTACTGGGGCAATGCGTGGTCGGCGCGACCCTCGTCAGCGGTCTGGTCTGGCTGGCGCTGGCTGATCAGCGCGAAGCGCGGCAGCGGCTGGTGCGCAGCATGTTTTTTATCTGGCTGCTGATGGGGATCGGTTTTCTCGCCTCAGTGATGCATCTCGGTTCGCCGCTGCGGGCGTTTAATTCGCTGAACCGCGTCGGGGCCTCGGCGCTGAGCAACGAAATCGCCAGCGGCGCCTTGTTTTTCATCGTGGGCGGATTCTGGTGGCTGCTGGCCGTGCTGGAAAAAATGCCGGCGGCGCTGGGTAAAGTCTGGCTGGCGATCGCCCTGCTGTTGGGGCTGGTGTTTGTGCTGGCGATGACCCGGGTTTATCAAATCGATACCGTGCCGACATGGTACACTGGCTACACCACCAGCGCCTTCTTCCTGACGGTACTCCTCAGCGGGCCGCTGTTCGCCGCCCTGCTGCTGCGAATGGCGAAAGTCGACGTTAACGTCTGGTTTATTGCCGGGCTGAGCGTGGCCGCGCTGGTCATCAGCGCCGCGATTATCGTGATGCAAAGCGCCGGGCTCGGCGCCATTCACAGCGCCGTTCAGCAGGCGGCCACCCTGCTGCCGGATTATGGCAGACTGCAGGCCTTACGTCTGATCCTGCTGGCGCTGGGACTCGGCTGCTGGCTGTGTCCGCTGATCCGCCGTCAGCCGCCGCGCGCTGCGGGGCTGCTGGCCGGTCTGCTGCTGGTCCTGATCGCGGAATGTATTGGCCGCGGCCTGTTTTATGGGCTCCATATGACCGTCGGTATGGCGGTTGCCCGTTAATGTGACGGCGCGCCGGCGCGCGCCGCAGAAAGGAATAAGTGATGATGCCGTTCCCTCACCGCGACGCTGTCGCCTTAAGCGCCCGTCCCCTGGGCGCGTTGTTCTCTTATGCGCCGAATAGCCCGCAAATCGCGCCGCTGGTGGCCGCCTTCCAGGACGGCAGCTGGCAGCAACAGTGGCCCTTCCCGGTTGCCGCCCCGCTGGCATCGGGGTTTGCCGCGTCGGTTGAAGAGTCGTTGCCGGAAGCCTGGCAGCGCCTGTTTATCGGACCGTGGGCCCTGCCGGCGCCGCCATGGGGATCCGTCTGGCTGGATAAAGAGTCGGTGCTGTTCGGCGAATCCACACTGGCCCTGCGCGAATGGATGCGCGCGAACGGCATCGCACTGGACGCCGAACGCAACGAGCCGGAAGACCATTTCGGCACCCTGCTGCTGCTGGCGGCGTGGCTGTGCGAAACGGAACAGGAGGCGCTGTTTGCCCAGCTGCTGGCCTGGCATCTGCTGCCGTGGTCCGGGCGCTTCCTGAGCGTCTTTGTCGAACATGCCGCCCACCCCTTCTACCAGGCGCTGGGCCAGCTGGCGCAGGCGACCCTGGCGCAGTGGCAGGCAGGTCTGCCCCTCGCGGTGGCGGAAAAGCCGCTCTATCGCTAATCCCTTTGCCGCGCCGGGAGTCGGCGCGGTTTCCTTGCTGGCTTCGCTCTCCGTAACCCGCACTTATCGCTTTTGCATATAAGTTTATTCCCTATCACAATAAGTCCATGTTTTCCCAATCTCGCTGTGACCGATGCACCGTCTTCATCCCTATCCAGATGTGCAGGTGATGTTTCGTCGCCTGCTGATCGCCACGCTGATTGGCCTTCTCGCCGCCCTGGCGGTGGCCCTGTTTCGCCATGCCATGGTGGTGCTGGAAACGCTGTTTCTCGGTAACGACAGCGGGAGCCTGGTCAACGCCGCGCAGTCGCTGCCGGCGTGGCGACGGCTGATTACCCCGGCGCTGGGGGGACTGGCGGCAGGGGCACTTCTCTGGCTGTGGCAACGACGCCGCGTTGCCCGTCCGCACGCCGCCACCGATTATATGGAAGCCCTGGAGACCGGAGACGGTTGCTTCGATACGCCGGCAAGCCTGGTGAAGTCGCTGGCCTCGCTGCTGGTGGTGGTCACCGGCAGCGCGATTGGCCGGGAAGGCGCCATGATCCTGCTGGCCGCGCTGGCGGCCTCGCTGTTCGCCCGCCGCTTCACGCCGCAGGCCGAATGGAAACTGTGGGTCGCCTGCGGCGCCGCCGCCGGGATGGCCAGCGCCTATCATGCTCCACTGGCCGGCAGCCTGTTTATCGCTGAAATTCTGTTTGGCACGCTGATGCTGGCCTCGCTTGGGCCGGTAGTGATCTCGGCAGTGATCGCCCTGCTGCTGACCCAGTTTCTCAACGGCGGCGCCGCGCCGTTGTACCATGTCGTCCTGCAGCAGGACCTCAGCGCGCTGCACTATGGCCTGATGCTCGCCACCGGACTGCTGGCCGGACTGTGCGGGCCGCTGTTTATCTGGCTGATGGAATACAGCCACCGCGGGTTCGTCAGGCTGAAACTGGCGCCGCCGTGGCAGCTGGCGCTGGGCGGTCTGATCGTCGGCGGCTTATCGCTCATCACGCCGGCGGTGTGGGGCAACGGCTACAGCGTGGTGCAAAGCTATCTGCTGCTGCCGCCGCCCGGCGCGCTGCTGGTGGCGGTATTCCTGTGCAAACTGCTGGCGGTGCTGGCCAGCAGTGGCTCCGGCGCGCCGGGCGGGGTGTTTACCCCCACGCTGTTTGTCGGCCTGGCGATGGGCATGCTAATGGCCCGCTTCAGCGGGCTGTGGCTACCGGGGGAGCAGGAGATGGCTATGATGATGGGACTGACCGGCATGGCGGCGTTTCTTGCCGCCACTACCCATGCGCCAATCATGTCGACTCTGATGATTTGTGAGATGACCGGGCAGTATGTGCTGCTGCCCGGCCTGCTGATCACCTGCGTGGTGGCGTCGGTGCTGTCGCGGACGTTACGCCGGGATTCGATCTATCGCCATCACGTTGCCGAGCATGTCTAAGTCGACGTAGCGGCTTAGCTCACGCTGTTCGGCGCGCGGCAGATACGGCAGCTCGCCAATGAGCGGCGCCGGCAGCTTTTTGCTGAGCACATCAATGATTTCGGCGTAGTGCGCCAGACCGGGATTGATGCGGTTGGCCACCCAGCCGATCAGCGGCAGCCCGTCATTGGCGATCGCCTGGGCCGTCAGCAGCGCATGGTTGATGCACCCTTCCTGGATCCCCACCACCATCAGCACCGGGAGCTGCTCCTGTACCACCCATTCGGAGAGCGGTCGCAGGTCGTTCATCAGGCTGCGCCAGCCGCCGGTGCCTTCAACCACCACGTGTTCAACCTGCCCGGCCAGCCGCTGCAAACCATCCGACAGCAGACCGTAGTTGATCGGGCAGCTGTGCGCCACGCTGCTTTCGTCTTCGCTTAAGGCGATGGGATTGACAGCCTCATAGGGTAACGCCAGCGTGGAGACGCTCTGCAGCACCAGCGCGTCTTTATTACGCAAACCGTCCGGCGTCTCTTTGCTGCCCTTCGCCACAGGCTTGTACCCGGCCACGCTTTTGCCTCTGGCAGCAAGTGCCTGCAACAGCGCACGGGAAACCACTGTCTTCCCGACAGAGGTGTCTGTACCTGTAATAAAGAAACGCTTAAACATCACTAACCCCACAGTTTTGTCGATGAAATATACGGGAGAGAAATAATCAACAGTGGGCAAAGTCTACGTGAAGCCGCTGGGGGTCAGCTTGAGATAGCGCAATTTTTGGTGTGACTATGAAAAAATGTTAACCCTGTAACAGTCGTATGAGTAAGGATCCGTTATAGAGCGCATCCTTGACCAGCGCCGCGCCAGCCATCGTTCCGCGGTTGGAGAACTGGGTGCTTTCAACTGCGATATGCTGGCTGTAGGCCGGGAGTGATTGTTGCCGAATGCAGCTGGAAATTGCCGGAAAAAGAATGTCTGCCGCCAGGTTAAACGGCGAGCCGATCAGGATTTTCTGCGGGTTAAACAGATTGACCATGATCGCCAGAATTCGACCGACGTGATGACCGACGCCGCTAATAATGTCCCGGGCCAGCAGGTCGCCCTGCAGCGCCGCCTGGCATAGCCACTCCACGCTCAGCGGACGCTGATGCAGCAGCGAGCTCATCGACTGCGCCATCCGCATCTGCGCCAGCTCCAGCACGCTCTCCACGCTGGCGATCGTTTCCAGACAGCCATGGTTGCCGCAGTAGCAGCGTTTGCCGTAGGGGTCGACCTGGGTATGACCGATCTCGACGAGGCTGCTGCTGCCGGCGTGCAGCAGACGTCCGTCGGTGATAACCCCGGCGCCGACGTTATGATCGATCACCACCTGGATGACGTCCCGGGCGCCGCGCGAGGCGCCAAACAGCGATTCCGCCATGGTCCAGGCGCTAATGTCATGCTGAATATAGACCGGCACCCCGGTATGGTTGGCCAGCGTTTCGCCCAACGGGACGTCTTTGACCTCTTCATAAAACGGCATGCGATGAATAATGCCGTTTTCGGTATCAATGATACCCGGCATCGTTATGGCGATGGAGGTGAGGCGTTCCAGCTTCTTCTGGTGGCGAATAAAGAAGCGATCGATATGGTCGATAATCCGCGTCAGAAACGGCGTGCTGTCGGTAAGCGCCAGCTCCAGCTGCTCCTCCACCACCAGCTGGCTGCTTAAATCGCGCAGCGAAAGGTGGATCTCGCCGCGGCTGATACGCACCGCCAGATAGTGCCAGGCCTCGGTTTCCACCATCAGACCCACCGCCGGGCGCCCGCGGCTGCCGGGCTCCTGAATCTCGGTCTCCTGCACCAGATGCGCTTCCAGCATCTCGCGGACAATTTTGGTGATGCTGGCGGGCGCCAGTTGCGCAAATCGGGAGAGGTCGATACGCGATACCGGGCCGAGCTGATCAATCAGGCGATAGACGGCGCCCGCATTGGTCTGCTTAATTTGATCGATATGGCCTGGTTGACTATCCGCTACCACCATTGACTCCCTTTATTTTCGCGCTTCGAAATAAACTTTCGGCTATGGTGAAGCACTTCGATGGTGAACGTCAAATTTTTGCTTAGCCTTGTGATTTACCGCACATTTCCAGCCCCTTTTTGCCTCAATTGCGCTCGTTTTTCCAGGCCAGCAGCGTGTCACGAAAGCGTTTTGCCAGCGCCCCCTGCTCATGGTGTTTCGACCACACCAGCCACATCTCCGACACCGCATCCTGTTCGTCAATCGGCAGCCAGCGCATTTCGCTGAGCTGCACGCGCTGAAAGGAGGCCGGCAGGATCGACACCCCCAGCCCGGCGGCCACCAGGCCAATAATGGTCATCGCCTCCCCCACCTCCTGGGCAATCACCGGCGTATGACCGTAGCGGCGCAGCAGGCCAAGGATATCGTCATACAGGCCGGTACCGACGTGCGGGTCGAAAAAGACGAACGGCTCCCGCGCCAGCGCCGCCAGGCTGACCGAGGGCTGGCGGGCCAGCGGATGGTCCGCCGGGACCATCGCCAGCAGCGGCTCGCGCAGCACTCGCTGCCACGCCAGGGTGTCCGGCAGTTGGGTATTGCGCAACAGGCCGAGGTCGAGGGCTCCCTCGCTCAGCGGGACAATCTGTTCGCGGGTATTGGTCTCGCGGGTGAGAATATGCACATCCGGGTAGCGCTGACGAAACAGGGACAGCGTATCGGATACCGCCTTGATAAAAGGCGCCGAGGAGGTAAAGCCGATACGCAGTTCGCCCGTTTCCCCATGGTGCAGACGGGCGGCGCGGGCGGCCGCGTCCTCCACCTGGGCGAGAATTTGTCGACTGTCGGCGAGAAACTGTTTCCCCGCCGCCGTCAGGCTGACGCTGCGGTTGGTGCGGGCGAACAGGCGGGCGCCGGTCTGCTGCTCGAGGATCTGAATTTGCTGGCTTAACGGCGGTTGAGAGATGTTCAGTCGCGCCGCGGCGCGGCCAAAATGCAGCTCCTCGGCGACGGCGACAAAGTAGCGCAAATGACGCAACTCGATATTCATATTTAAAACGTCTTATTTGAGATTATTAATATATTAGACAGAATATTTACATTTTCATACCCTAAAAATGTGAGCTGAATGGTCACAACACTCTGTTGGTAAGCAGCAACTTCTACCCAAGGAATTCTCTGTGAGTCGTACAACAACCGTTGACACCGTGCCGGCGGGCGAGGTCAGCGTCGCTGGTGCATCCCGCCCGGATCCGTTTATTAAGCGCGGCACCCCGCAGTTTATGCGCGTCACGCTCGCGCTGTTCTCCGCCGGTCTGGCCACCTTCGCCCTGCTCTACTGCGTGCAGCCGATCCTGCCGGTGCTGTCGAACGAGTTCGGCGTATCGCCGGCCAGCAGCAGTATTTCTCTCTCCATTTCCACGGCGATGCTGGCGGTGGGCCTGCTGTTTACCGGCCCGCTGTCGGACGCCATAGGCCGCAAGCCGGTGATGGTCACCGCGCTGCTGCTGGCCGCCTGCTGCTCGCTGTTGTCGACCATGATGACCAGCTGGCACGGTATCCTGATTATGCGCGCCCTGATTGGCCTGTCGCTGAGCGGCGTGGCGGCGGTCGGCATGACCTACCTGAGCGAGGAGATCCACCCCAGCTTTGTGGCCTTCTCTATGGGACTCTATATCAGCGGCAATTCCATCGGCGGCATGAGCGGCCGCTTGCTCACCGGGGTCTTTACCGATTTTTTCGGCTGGCGCGTGGCGCTGGCGGTGATCAGCGGCTTCGCCCTGGCCGCGGCGATTATGTTCTGGCGAATCCTGCCCGAGTCGCGCCATTTCCGCCCGACCTCGCTGCGGCCAAAAACGCTGCTGATTAATTTCCGCCTGCACTGGCGCGATCGCGGCCTGCCGCTGCTGTTCGTCGAGGGTTTCCTGCTGATGGGGGCCTTTGTCACCCTGTTTAACTACATTGGCTACCGTCTGATGATGTCGCCGTGGTCGTTAAGCCAGGCGGTGGTGGGTCTGCTGTCGGTGGCGTATCTCACCGGGACCTGGAGCTCGCCGAAAGCGGGCGCCATGACCGTACGCTATGGCCGCGGTCCGGTGATGCTCGGCTTTACCGGCGTGATGCTCTGCGGCCTGCTGATGACGCTCTTTTCTTCCCTGTGGCTTATTTTCCTCGGCATGCTGCTGTTCTCCGCCGGCTTCTTCGCCGCGCATTCCGTCGCCAGCAGCTGGATTGGCCCGCGCGCGCGCCGCGCCCGCGGTCAGGCCTCATCGCTGTATCTGTTCAGCTATTATCTTGGCTCAAGCCTGGCGGGGACATTAGGCGGGGTGTTCTGGCATCGCTACGGCTGGAACGGCGTCGGCGGATTTATCGCGCTGCTGCTCCTTGCCGCGCTGTTGACCGGCACTTGCCTGTATCGGCGACTAAAATAATCGCGCGTGACGTGGCCTGCGGGCCACGTTTCACCACATGCCCATGATAGATGACAAGCCCATCAGCTCTCTGACGGCATCAACGGACAGTAAGGCAATAAACAGCCAGGTGAACGGATTCATAAACCACCCCCGAACCTCCAGACTTGCGTTATCGATCACAGTTTAGTCACGATGCGTTACCGATTTCTGCAATACTGCTCACAGAGCCACGCTTTTTTTCCTGCTATCACGCGGCTAATGCTTTACCCCGCCCTCTGCGCGCCACGCTCGACCCGCCAGGCGTATCAGGATAGTGTAGAGGCATACCGATAATCTGTTCATTCACCTGTCACGGACCGAACGCTACTATGACTGAAAATACGCCTTATCAGCAGCTTACCCGCACCTTTCAGCGCCTGTCGCGCTTTTCGCATCTCTCCGCCATCGCCGGCTGGGATATGTTCGCCATGATGCCTCCGGGCGGTAGCGCCGCCCGCGGCGAAGCGCTGGCGGAACTCGGCGTGCTACAGCATCAGATCCTGACCGATAAAAAAGTGGGCCAATGGCTGCAGGCGGCCCGCCAGCAGGATCTCAACGACCTCGAACAGGCCAACCTGCGGGAAATGCAGCGCCAGTACGATCAGGCGGCGCTGCTGCCGGAGAGCCTGGTGGAGGCCAAATCGCTGGCCGGTAGCCGTTGCGAACATGCCTGGCGCAGTCAGCGGCCGGCTAATGACTGGGCTGGCTTTGCCGATAATTTGCGCGAGGTGGTCAGGCTGAGCCGCGAGGAAGCGCAGATCCGCGCCGACGCCCGGGGCGGCTCACGCTATGACGCGCTGCTGGATATTTTCGAACCGGATATGACCAGCGCCCGGCTGGACAGCCTGTTTGCCGACCTCAAGTCCTGGCTGCCTTCCCTGCTGCGACAAGCGGTCGATAAGCAGGCGACGCGAACCTTGATCGCCCCGCAGGGGCCGTTCCCGATCCCTGAGCAGCGCGAACTGGGTCTGCAGGCGATGCGCATCCTCGGCTTTGACTTTGACGGCGGGCGTCTGGACATCAGTGCCCACCCGTTTTGCGGCGGCGTCCCTCAGGATGTGCGCATCACCACCCGCTACAACGAAAACGACCTGCTCAGCGCTCTGTTCGGCGTGATCCACGAGACCGGCCACGCCCGCTATGAGCAGAATCTGCCTCGCCCGTGGGTCGACCAGCCGGTAGGACTGGCCCGCTCTACTGCTATCCATGAGTCGCAGAGCCTGTTCTTCGAAATGCAGCTGGGACGCAGCGAGCGCTTCCTTAAACGCCTGTTGCCGGCGGTGCGCGAACGCTTTGGCGATCGGCCGGCCTTTAGCGAGGAGAATTTCATCGCCTGGAACCAGCGGGTGAAACCAGGCTTTATTCGCGTTGATGCCGATGAGGTCAGCTATCCGGCGCATGTGATCCTGCGCTATGAAATTGAACGCGCGCTGATCGACGGCGAGATAGAGGTGGAAGATATTCCGTCGCTGTGGGATGAGAAAATGCAGCACTGGCTGGGACTGTCGACCACCGGCAACTACCGGGACGGCTGTATGCAGGATATTCACTGGACCGACGGCGGCTTCGGCTACTTCCCTTCCTACACGCTGGGGGCGATGTATGCCGCGCAGCTGATGGCCGCCGCCCGTCGCGCGCTGCCGACGTTAGACCGCGATATCGCGGAAGGGGATTTCAGCGCCCTGTTTGACTGGCTGCGGCAGAATATCTGGCAGCATGGCAGCCGCTTCACCACCTCGCAGCTGATCCAGCAGGCCACCGGCGAGGATCTTAACAGCCGCTACTTCCGCGACCACCTTACCGCCCGCTATCTGTGATCGTCCGCGCCGGGCTGCCCGGCGCGTCCTTCCACTCCCCGCCTTGTACATTCGGTTACACGCCGATACCAAACACTCACGGAAAGCCCGAAAAGACAAGCATATAGTGATTTCACCGGCCCCGCAGTGGGGTTGAAATTAAGAAAACTTTTCGAGGATATCAGAATGAAAAAAGTATTAGCTCTGGTCGTTGCCGCTGCTATGGGTCTCTCTTCCGCCGCTTTCGCTGCTGACGCAGTAAGCACCACTCAGGCGCCAGCTGCTACCCACAGCACTGCTGCCAAGACCACCCATCACAAAAAACACCATAAAGCCGCGGCCAAACCAGCTGCAGAGCAGAAAGCTCAGGCTGCCAAAAAACACAAGAAAGCAGAAGCTAAACCAGCCGCTGCCCAGAAAGCCCAGGCCGCTAAAAAACACAAAAAAGCAGAAGCCAAACCCGCCGCTCCGCAGAAAGCCCAGGCCGCGAAAAAGCACCACAAAGCTGCCGCTAAACCGGTAGCCCAGAAAGCTCAGGCAGCGAAAAAACACCACAAAACCACCAAACACCAGGCCGCTAAACCTGCTGCACAGCCGGCAGCCTAATTCCTCCCGGTGAACCAACCTTCTTAAATAATCGGCGCTGCTTCAGCGCCGTTTTTTCTGGAGAGCACTATGCTGCGGCGTTATCGTTTTGAGCTCATCCTGATCCTGTTAATCATTTGCGCAGTGGTTGCGACCCGCTTTTTCCTCTATTAATCATTTCGTCTTTCTCTCCCGTTTTGCCGCCTGGCTCAGACTTCACGGAAGGTGAATGTCGCGCAAATATTGTTGCCCGCCCTTATCACTCTCTTTTACCCTGCCGCTGCCAGCGGCGCAAATCATGCCCGGCGCCCGAAGACGCCAGACACGTTAGCAATAAACCATCGCGCGCCTGGCCCCCACGCGGCGGCCAGACTCATCACAACGCACGTACCGCTTCCATCACCAGATAGCCGGTTGCGCCCCAGATGGCCACCGAGACCAGGGAAACATAGACCAGTGCGCGAATACCTTTTTTAGACATATACCCTCCGAACGCCGGGGAAATAGAATTCAGGCTATCATCGCCGGTATTACCTCTCTATTTACTCAACGGCCGGGTGACGGTAACAACGTTTTCGGTGAGAAAATGTTTCGCATTGAAAATAATTACGTGAGGCGTAAAGAAGTGCGAATTCTGGTGAAGTTCTGGCGGGTAAAAGTATTATTTTTGCGCATTATGCTGCCAAACCAGGAATAACCTCAAAGAGGTATTGCTGCATTATTCGCCAATTTCAGTACGTTCTGATACACGAATGTGCTTGCGCCAGACCGTGCTTTCTGCGGAAATAGCAGCAGAAGGTTAATGGTATTAACCGATTGAAATCAGAAGGTTTTACCCGCGCCAGAGCCTGTCGCGCGCAGATGAGACATGCCGTTTGGCCTGATTAGAATTATTGTTTACTTTCAAAAACTTAAATCTCCTGCTACTGTCAATAGACATCATAGCCTCCCCCAGAGAGTGATATGCGTAGAGACGTTCTGTTATTACTGTGTTCATTTTATCTGTTACCTCTGGGCGCACATGCCGAAGATAGCGGACTGAGCGCCAAAGATATTAAGACGTTGTTTTTCGGCCACGATGAGCGTAAAGCGGTGAGCCGCCCGGAGGAGAGTCCGTGGGACGCGATTGGCCAGCTGGAGACCGCCAGCGGCAATCTGTGCACGGCGACGCTCATCTCCCCCAATCTGGCGCTGACCGCAGGCCACTGCCTGTTAACGCCCCCGCGCGGCAAGCCGGACAAAGCGGTCGCTCTGCGCTTTATTTCCCGCAAGGGCAACTGGGTGTATGAGATCCACGGCATTGACGGACGCGTGGATCCCGGATTAGGCAAGCGTCTGAAAGCCGACGGTGACGGCTGGATCGTTCCCTCCGCCGCGGCGCCCTCGGATTTTGGCCTGATCGTGCTGCGCTATGCTCCCTCGGGCATCACGCCGATCCCGCTCTTCCCCGGCAGTAAGGCCGATTTAACCGCCGCGCTTAAGGCGGCGGACCGGAAAGTGACCCAGTCAGGTTATCCTGAAGATCATCTGGACAATCTTTACAGCCATCAGGATTGCATCGTCACCGGCTGGGCGCAAAACAGCGTCCTGTCGCACCAGTGTGACACCCTGCCCGGCGACAGCGGCTCGCCGCTGCTGCTGAAAACCGCGGACGGCTGGCAAGTGATCGCCGTGCAAAGTTCGGCTCCCGGCCCGCAGGATCGCTGGCGGGCGGACAACCGCGCCATCGCGGTGACCGGCTTTCGCGATAAGCTGGAGGCGCTGGCCGGAGAGTAATTACCCCTGCTGCCGACGCCGCTGCAGCAGGTCGGCGATCGGCATCGGTTTACTGAAGTAAAAGCCCTGTAGCCGGTCGCAACCGGCCCGCCGCAGCAGCGCCAGCTGTTGCGGATCTTCAACCCCCTCCGCCACGACCGTCATCCCCAGCGCGCGGGCGATGCGCACCGTGCCGCGCACCATCTCCGCCGCCTGCACATCGCAATCCACCCGCCCGGCGAGGGATTTGTCAATCTTCAGGCTGTCAAAGCGAAAGCGGCGTAAATAGCCGATGCTGGAGTAACCGGTGCCAAAATCGTCCAGCGCCACGGCGATGCCCTGGGCCTTCAGATTCTCCACCACCGCCTGCGAACGTTCCGGATTTTCCAGCACATAACTCTCCGTCACCTCCACCTGCAGGCGCGACGGCGGAAAGCGGCAGGCAGCGACCGTTTCCATCACCCGGCTTTCAAACGCCGGATCGCGAAATTGCGCCGGCGAGATGTTCACCGACAGCAGCAGATCGCCCACCGGCTGCAGGTCGCTGCAGGCGCGTTGCAGGACGAACTGGCCGAGGGCGTCAATCAGGCCGCTACTCTCGGCAATGGCGATAAACGCATCCGGCGCCAGCGCACCCTGCGGGCGACGCGGCCAGCGCAGCAGCGCTTCAACGCCGGTCATCGCCAGCGTATCGGCATCGACCACCGGCTGATACCAGACCTCAAATTCATCCTGCTCCAGCCCCTGACGGATGCCATTCTCAATCATCAGCTGATGACGTCGCACGGCATCCAGCGCATCGTCATACCAGGCCGTCCGCCCCTTGCCGCTCTTCTTGGCGTGGTACATGGCGATATCCGCCCGGCGAAACAGTTCGGTACTGGAGCATTCCGCCGGAGTACCGCTGGCGATGCCGATGCTGGCGCCGATATAAATTGTGCGTTTGCTCAGCGCCACCGGCGCTTTAAGCAGCTCCAGCGCCGCCCAGGCGAACGCCGCGGCCCGGTCGATCGCCTGTTCGCCGCTCACCGCCATGGCGAACTCATCCCCGCCCATTCTTGCCAGCATGGCCCCCGCCGGCACCCGTTTTTGCAGCGCGCTGGCGATATGGCGGATCAGAGTGTCGCCCACATCGTGGCCATAGTTATCATTCACATCCTTAAAACCGTCCAGATCGATAAACACCACGCACTGCATATCGTGCTTACTCGTGTCGCACACCTGGCTGAGCCGCAGCAGCAGCGCACGCCGGTTGGGCAGGCGGCTAAGCCAGTCAATCAGGGCGATCTCCCGCGCCTGACGTTCGCCGCGGGCCAGCTTATACATGCCGAGGCTGCTGAACAGAATAAACAGCAGGATCAGGCTGGCGGCCACCCCGGCGATCAGCCGCATACTGCCTGACGAGGCCAGGGCCGCTTCGGCGCCGGGCAGACGCGGCTGCCACGCCAGATAGCCCAGAACCTCGCCTCCCTGCGTGCGCAGCGGGATCCGATGTTCGCCTGGGCCGTCGCTGAGATGCAGATGGCTTATCTGGAAGGTGTCGCCTAAACGCTCCAGCAGCTGAGGGCTGATGTGCCGGGTAATGACCAGATAGCGTCGGGTCTCGTCAGCCACCTGCAGCCGGCCGCTCGTCGGCCGTATCAGGCCGATGCCGACGAAAGCGATCCCGGCTTCGGTACGTGTGATGCCGGCGAAGGCGTTTTTCCCCTCGCGCAGAGCCTGTGCATGATAGCGGATCAGGCTGGTCAGCCCGGCGCCGAGAAATGAGAGGTCTGCCCGGGGCATGACCTGACTCTGAAAGGCGCCCCACAGGATGTGGTAATGTTCATCAAGGACAAAGGTGCCGTCATACAGGTTGTTGATTTTGAAGCCGGATCCCCAGGAGTCGTACAGCCATTTTTGATCCAGGCTGGGAGCGTAAGTCTGGGTCACCGCATCGTCCCAGATAGCATTGTCCAGCACCAGCGACAGCACCCGGTTGACCGAGGTCTGCACCGCCCCTTCCACTGACAGGACCGAGCGCTGCTGGTCAATTTCATTGGATTTGCTGGCAATGAGGTGTTGCGAGAGGTAAAGCAGGGAGATCACCGACGCGGTGAGGCCGAGCCCGGCGAGAAAAATCATTATTGACAACGTCCTGGCGGAAGGAATTTTCCGCCAGCCGAAAGCTGTGAGCATGCGCAGTCCTCATCGTCACCGGGCACAATACCTGCGGGGCCGGTCTTGAGTAAGCATACTACAGCGAACCCGTTTTGCCGCCTGGCTTTGCAGGCGGCGCGACGTCAGGCGAGTTTAATTAACACCATGCCGGCAACCAGCAGGATGACTCCCGCCCAGCCTTTGTTATTCAGGCGCTGGCCAAACAGCACCCAGCCGGCGGCGATGGTCGCCGCGATACCGAAGCCGCCCCACAGCGCATAGGCGACCGACAGATCGATGCCTTTCACCGCCTGCGACAGGGCGCTGAACGCGCCCAGCACCGCCGCCAGCGACAGAATGCCATAGACCTTGCGGCGGAAACCGTCGGAAAACTTCAAAAAGACGTTGGCAATAATTTCCAGAACAATGGCGATAGCCAGCCAGATGGCGTGGATCCACTCAAACTGCTGCATGAGCCACCTCCGGCTTCGACGACGCTTTTTTCTGGGTGCCGGACTTAATTAAGACGATCCCCACTACCAGGGTAGTCAGACCGGCTATTTTCAGCAGCGACAGGCTTTCATCAAACAACAGTACGCTGAACAGGGTGATCAGCAAAATACCAATCCCTTCCCATAACGCGTAGGCCACGCCGAGGGCAATTTTTTTAACCGCAAAGGCGAGAAAAATATATGACAGGGCAATCATGGCCAGCATTAAAATAAAGCCGGTATGCCCACCGCTAATGCTTGCCCATTTCATCGACAAGGTGCCGGTAATTTCAGCAATAATCGCTAAAGCTAATAAAATCCAATAAAACATGATCCCTTCTCCTGCTTGAGAATATAATCCATTACCGTTTACGCGACGCGTAAACAGGAAAATTTCTGACGTAGATTTCGCTGTGCGCTTGGCGCCAGCTCAGGCAGAAAGAAGGTGACTATAGCGCCGAATGCCAGTGCTGTTCGCCGGCAAAACGGGAAAAAGTGAGGGATACTGCGGGGTGATTTAAAATATACATCCTGAACTGATTGTCCATAAAATTACAATTATCCGCGGTGTTGCTTCTCGTCCGGTGCGGATGAAAATTGTCCTCAGTAGTTAAACACAGGTAGATTTGTAGCATAGTGCTACATTTTATTCAAAGACTTTGCAATTCTTTACGCCGCGGTTTTGCTGCAATGCGTTTTTTCTGAAAAAAAACGTCATTATGCTAATGTAACGCAACCTGTTAACAGGCAAGGAAGATTGAGGACGGGATCCTATGGCTAAACCTATTATTACACTTAACGGATTAAAGATGGTCATCATGCTGGGCATGCTGGTGATCATCCTGACCGGCATTCGCTTTGCGGCAGACATTATTGTCCCGTTTATACTCGCGCTTTTTCTGGCGGTGATTATTAATCCGCTGGTCCAGCTGCTGGTCCGCTGCCGGGTGCCACGCGTGCTGGCGATCTCATTGCTGATCGGCCTTATCGTCATGTTAGCCGTTGTGCTGCTGGCCTCGCTGGGGACCTCGCTTAACGAGCTGGCGCGCACCCTGCCGCAGTACCGCAACTATCTCTACGAACCGATGCAAACCATCGCTCCCTGGCTGCAGCGCCTGGGCTTTACCGTCTCGGTGGTGGAGCTTAACAAATACATCGACCCCAACGCCGTGATGACCCTGGTCACCGGTCTGCTCACTCAGCTGTCGAACGCCATGTCCTCGATTTTTCTGCTGCTGCTGACGGTGGTGTTTATGCTGCTGGAGGTTCCGCAACTGCCCGCCAAACTGCAGCACCTGATGTCCCGCCCGGTAGAAGGCATGGGGGCCATTCAGCGCGCCATCGACAGCGTGTCGCATTATCTGGTGCTGAAGACCGCGATTAGCCTGGTCACCGGGCTGGTGGTCTGGGGCATGCTGGTTCTGCTGGACGTGCGTTTCGCCTTTATGTGGGGGCTGCTGGCCTTCGCGCTGAACTATATTCCCAATATTGGCTCCGTGCTGGCGGCCATCCCGCCGATCCTGCAGGTCCTGGTATTCGGCGGTCTGTACGAGGCGCTGGTGGTGCTGGCCGGCTATCTGATCGTTAACCTGGTGTTCGGCAATATTCTCGAACCGCGGATCATGGGGCGTGGCCTGGGACTCTCCACCCTGGTGGTATTCCTGTCGTTGATCTTCTGGGGCTGGCTGCTGGGTCCGGTCGGTATGCTCCTGTCGGTGCCGTTGACGATCATCGTCAAAATCGCCCTCGAGCAGACCAGCGGCGGCCAGAGCATCGCATTCTTATTAAGTGATGTGAGCAAAGAGTAACCCTTCCCCGGGCCGGCGACTGGCCGGCCCCCTCTCCCTGACACCTGTGGTAGACCACTACGCCTTTCGTATTATTGATCCTCATCACAAAGGGCCAATCACAATTGTTACTCTCAGGCTAACGATTGGCCGCCGTGCTTAATTGATGCTCCGCGCCTCGCATCGCACACTACCCTCCACCAGGACAAACAAAACGATTTGTCGAATCAGGAGGTTAATAATGAATGCCGAACAAACGACGGGGCGGGTCTGGAACCGTCGCCGGACGGAAAAGCAGCGGCGGCTGGCCGAGGCCAACATCCCCGGCAAAGTCATCCCCACTGACCAGCTGGTCAGCGTACTGGAAAACCTGATCGCCCCCGGCGACCGGGTGGTGCTGGAAGGCAACAACCAGAAGCAGGCCGATTTCCTCTCCCGCATGCTGGCGGAAGTCAATCCGCAGAAAATCCACGATCTGCATATGATCATGCCGAGCGTCGGGCGTAGCGAGCATCTGGACCTGTTTGAAAAAGGTATCGCCCGCAAACTCGATTTCTCCTTCTCCGGTACCCAAAGCCTGCGCATTTCGCAGCTGCTGGAAGATGGCCTGCTGGAAATCGGCGCCATTCATACCTATATCGAACTCTACTCCCGCCTGTACGTCGATCTGTCGCCCAACGTCGCGCTGATCGCCGGCTACAAAGCCGACCGTAAAGGTAACCTGTATACCGGGCCGAGTACCGAAGATACCCCGGCACTGGTGGAAGCCGCCGCCTTCCACGACGGTATTGTTATCGCCCAGGTTAACGAACTGGTGGACGACGAGTGCGATCTGCCCCGTGTCGATATTCCCGGCTCGTGGATTGATTACGTGGTGGTCGCCGACAAGCCGTTCTTTATTGAACCGCTGTTCACCCGCGACCCGCGCCTGATTAAGCAAGAACACATTCTGATGGCGATGATGGCGATCAAGGGCATCTACGCCGAGCATCAGGTGCAGTCCCTCAACCACGGGATCGGCTTCAACACCGCCGCCATCGAACTGCTGCTGCCGACTTACGGCGAACAGCTCGGTCTGAAAGGCAAAATCTGTAAACACTGGACCCTGAACCCGCATCCGACGCTGATCCCGGCGATTGAGAGCGGCTGGGTGGAGAGCGTGCACTGCTTCGGCGGCGAGCTGGGGATGGAAGAGTACATCCGCGCCCGTCCGGATATCTTCTTTACCGGCCCGGACGGCTCCATGCGCTCCAACCGCGCCTTCTGCCAGCTGGCGGGGCAATACGCGGTGGATATGTTTATCGGTTCGACCCTGCAGGTTGATGGTCTGGCTAACTCCTCGACCGTCACCCGCGGCCGCCTTTCCGGCTTCGGCGGCGCGCCGAACATGGGCCACGATCCGCACGGCCGCCGCCACGCCACCCCTGCCTGGCTCAATATGATCACCGAGCCAGACCCCATGCAGCGCGGTAAAAAACTGGTGGTGCAGATGGTCGAAACCTTTCAGGCCGGGGTGAAGCCGACCTTTGTTGAGACCCTCGACGCGGTCGACGTCGCCAAAACCTCCGGCATGCCGCTGGCGCCGGTGATGATTTACGGCGATGACGTCACCCACGTGCTGACCGAAGAGGGTATCGCCTACCTGTATCGTGCGGAAAGCCTGGAAGAGCGCCGGGCGATGGTCGCCGCCGTGGCCGGGATCACCGACATTGGCCTCGGAGTGGACGCGAAACGCGTGGCTGCCCTGCGTCAGAGCGGCAAAGTGGTCTACCCGGAAGATCTCGGCATTCGCCGCAGCGAGGCCACCCGTTCGCTGCTGGCCGCCGGCAGCGTCGCCGACCTGGTGGAATGGTCCGACGGACTGTACAACCCACCGGCAAAATTCCGGAGCTGGTAATGAAAATTCTCTCCCCCCTGCACGCAGAAAGCCGCGTCAGCTGGCTGGCGGATACCGCCAGCGCCTGTCTGATTGACGAAGCCCGTCTGAGCCCGAAACCGGGTCTGGTCGACAGCCGCGGCAGCGGCGCGCATCAGGACCTCACGCTGGCGCTGATGGAACGCTCCGCCCGCAGCCTGCAGCCGACCTTCCACGCGCTGGCCCAGCAAAGCTGGCGCCGCCCGGCGGATATCGCGCTGCGCGAAACCGTCGGCCGCCTCGGCCGGGAAGGCGAAGCGCAGATGATGCAGTCCACCGGCGGGGTCAATACCCACCGCGGCGCCATCTGGGCGCTGGGGCTGCTGGTCAGCGCGGTAGCGATGTTGGGGGGAGCGGGTCATTCACAGGCGATCGCCGACACCGCCGCCGCCCTCGCCCGCCTGCCCGACGGCCTGGCGCCGAAAAGCTTCAGTAAAGGGCTACGCGCCAGCCGCCGCTGGCAGGTGCCGGGCGCGCGCGAAGAGGCGCAGCGCGGTTTCCCGCATATCACCGCCCTGGCGCTGCCGCAGTTACAGCAAAGCCGCGCCCGGGGCGCCAGCGAGCCGCAGGCGCAACTTGACGCGCTGATGGCCATCATGACCTCGCTGAGCGATACCTGCGTGCTGTCGCGCGCCGGCATGACCGGCCTGCAGACCATGCAGCAGGGCGCCCGCGCGGTGCTGGCGGCCGGCGGTTGCGCCAGCGTCGAAGGACGCGCCGCCCTGGCGCGGCTTGACGCGCAGATGCTGGCGCACAACGCCTCGCCGGGCGGCGCCGCCGATCTCCTTGCCGCCACCCTGTTTCTCGACCGGGTTGCCGGCTAACGCATTCAGAGGATGTTATGGAACAGATTACATTGTCATTTCCTGCCAGCCGCGCCCTCCGCGGCCGAGCGCTGGCAGGGGTTGTAGGTTCAGGCGATATGGAAGTGCTCTATACCGCCGCCGGGAGCGATACGCTCAGCGTGCAAATTACCACCTCGGTGGATAACAGCCAGGCGCGCTGGCAGGCGCTGTTCGACCGGCTGAGCCTGATCAACGGCCTGCCCGCCGGGCAGTTGATTATTCACGACTTCGGCGCCACGCCGGGCGTCGCCCGTATTCGTATTGAACAAGTCTTTGAGGAGGCCGCTCATGCGTAACGATCGCAGCTTTATCGAACTGCGCGCTCGCGAACGCGCCCACGCACTGCTGGACGACGGCAGCTACCGTGAACTGCTGGATCCGTTTGACGGCATTATGTCGCCGTGGCTCGGCGCGCAGGGCATTGTCCCGCAGTCCGACGACGGTATGGTGGTCGCCAAAGGCACTATCAACGGCCAGCCGGCGGTGGTGATTGCTATCGAAGGCACCTTCCAGGGCGGCAGTATGGGCGAGGTCTCCGGCGCCAAAATGGCCGCCGCGCTGGAGCTGGCGGCGGAGGATAACCGCAACGGTATTCCGACGCAGGCGGTCCTGTGCCTCGAAACCGGCGGCGTACGTCTGCAGGAGGCCAACCTTGGCCTGGCCGCCATCGCCGATATCCACGCCGCGATTGTCGATCTGCGCCGCTACACCCCGGTAGTCGGCATCATCGCTGGCACCGTCGGCTGCTTCGGCGGCATGTCCATCGCCGCCGCGCTGTGCAGCTATCTCATCGTCACCCGAGAAGCCCGTCTCGGCCTCAACGGCCCGCAGGTTATCGAGCAGGAAGCCGGCATTGAAGAGTACGACTCGCGTAACCGGCCGTTTATCTGGAGCATGACCGGGGGTGAAATTCGCGCCGCCAGCGGGCTGGTCGACGCGCTGGTTAACGATGGCGTTAACGCCGTTAAAACCGCAATGAACGAGGCGATCGCCAAAGGCGTACCGGCGCAGCACCGCAGCGACAATTATGACGACTATCTGCGCCGTTTAAGCCAGTTCGACACCCGCCAGCAGGCGGATACCGCGCAGATTAAACAGCTTTTTGCCCGGGAGGAAAAATAATGAGTCAGTTCCCAAACCGCGCCGCGCTATGGCTGAACAAACTGGCGCCCGAGGCGCCGCTGATGAGCGGCCTGTGCCCTTCCGTGCAGGTCGCAGATGGCCAGATTGATGGCGAAAGCGTCCGCTTTATCGCCGTGGTGCCTGACGCCAACAACCACTACCCGCGCGCCGCCGGCGGTGAAGTCGGCCTGCTGGAAGGCTGGACGCTGGCGAAAGTGGTCAATGAAACCATCGCCGCCGACGCCGACCAGGCCCGCAAACGGCCGATCGTCGCCGTGATCGATGTGCCGAGCCAGGCCTATGGCCGTCGCGAAGAAGCCTTTGGTATTCACCAGGCGCTGGCCGGAGCGGCAGGCGCCTACGCCAAAGCCCGTCTGGCCGGCCACCCGGTGATTGGCCTGATCGTCGGCAAAGCGATGTCCGGGGCGTTTCTGGCCCACGGCTACCAGGCCAACCGTCTGATCGCCTTTAACGACAGCGGCGTACTGGTCCACGCGATGGGTAAAGCGTCGGCCGCGCGCATTACCCTGCGCAGCGTGGAGGCACTGGAGAAACTGGCGGCGACCATCCCGCCGATGGCCTATGACGTCAGCAACTACGCCACGCTCGGCCTGCTCTCCGCTCTGCTTGACATCAGCCATCCGGACGCCCCTGACGACCACGATCTGGCGCTGGTGAGCCACACCCTGCGCGACGCCATCACTGACGCGCGCCAGGATCCCTCGCTGAAGTGCCGCCTGGGTGCGGAAAACCGCCGCAGCTCGCAGCGGGTCCGCGACCTGATGCGCGCCAGCTGGTAACACGTTCGTACGTAAGTAGTAGAAGAAAACCTGCCGGAAGCCGTCCCCCGGAGCGCGTCATAACCGCGCCGGGTAGGGACGGCTTTTAGAAAAAATAACAATCGCGCCAGTACTCTATTTTATTTACAGGTGATTTATGACTTATGTGATTATTCATGCTCTTGCCCCGATTTTCGTCATTATGCTGCTGGGCTTCTGGGCCGGTAAGGCCGGGATGGTAGATAACAAAAATGTCTCCCTGCTCAATATCTTTGTAATGGACTTTGCCTTACCCGCTACGCTGTTCAGCGCCACGGTGCAAACTCCGTGGGCCGGTATCGTCGCCCAGTCGCCACTGGTGCTGGTGCTCACTGGCGCGATGTGGATCACCTACGCCGGGATTTACTTCCTCGCCACCAGCGTCTTCAAACGCACCCCGCAGGATGCCGCGGTGCTGACCCTCACCGTCGCCCTGCCGAACTATGCCGCGCTGGGCCTGCCGATCCTCGGCAGCGTGCTGGGTGAAGGCGCATCGACTTCGCTGTCGGTGGCGGTCTCTATCGCCTGCGGTTCGGTACTGATGACCCCCTTCTGCCTGCTGATTCTGGAACGTGAAAAAGCCCGCGCCGCGGGGGAAACCACCGGTTCTACGCTGGCGATGCTGCCGGTGCTGATGTGGCGTTCGGTGAAAAAGCCGATCGTCTGGGGCCCGCTGCTCGGGGTGGTGCTTTCCGCTATCGGCATTAAAATGCCGGACCTGCTGCTGGCCGCCATCAAACCGCTGGGCCTGGCCGCCACCGCCGCGGCGCTGTTCCTCACCGGGGTGATCCTCTCGGCGCGTAAACTGCAGCTCAATGCGCTGATCGCCACCTCCACCATCGTGAAACTGCTGGTGCAGCCGTTTATTGCCTGGGGTCTGGTGATGCTGCTGGGTCTGCACGGCTCTATCGCCATTACCGCGATCCTGATGATTGCCCTGGCCGCCGGCTTCTTCGGCGTGGTCTTCGGCAACCGCTTCGGCGTGCAGTCCCCGGATGCTGAAGCCGTGCTGCTGTTGAGCTCGGTTCTGTGTATCCTGTCGCTACCGCTGTTTATCTCTTTGACTTCAGGACTGTAAACCATGTCATCAACGCCGCGTCCCCACGATTTAGTGTGGTTAAACCACGCCAGCGCCCTGGAAGATATAGCCGAGCCGTGGGTGGCTCAGCAGTGGCGAGTCGCGCTGCCGGTGGTGGTGAGGCGCGATGTTGACGGCCAGGGCCGCATCCCGGTTGGGGTGCGGGGCATGAAGCGCGAACAGCGCGCCGCCGGCTGGGTACAGGCGCACAATATCGTGCGCAGCGTCACCCCGGAGATGCTGGTGGAGCGCGAGCGCCTGCTGGGCTCCCCTTTTGTTTCGCAGCCGCCGGTCCAGGCGGCTATCGCCCTGACGCTGGGCGACTGGCCCTGGCGCTGGGGCATCACCGGCAGCACCGGCTACGCGCTGGCGACCGAAATCCCGGTACTTCATGCGGCAAGCGATCTGGATCTCCTGATCCGCGCCCCGCAGCCGCTGGCCCGCGAGGCGCTGCTGGAATGGCAGTCCCGGGTGGCACAGCTCCCGTGCCGCGCCGATACCCAGGTCGAAACGCCATACGGCGCCTTCGCCCTCAATGAGTGGCTACGCGATGGGCGAGCGCTGCTGAAAACGTCCCGCGGCGCGCGCTTAACCGCTGCGCCGTGGCGCAGGGAGGAATGATGAAGATTTTGTTTACTTTTCCCGGACAGGGTGCCCAGCGTCCCGGCATGCTGGCGGCTATCCCCGACCGCGAAGCGATCCTCAGCCAGGCGCGCGCCGTGCTGGGGGATGAAGTCGAGACTCTCGATAGCGCTGATGCGCTAAAACACACCCGTGCGGTCCAGCTCTGTCTGCTGATCGTCGGGGTAGCCTGGGCGCGCGAGCTACAGCGCCAGGGCGTTAATCCGCAGATGGTCAGCGGCCTCTCCATCGGCGCCTTTCCCGCAGCGGTCATTGCCGGCGCGCTCGATTTCGCCAGCGCGCTGCGGCTGGTAGCCCTGCGCGGCGATCTCATGGAGCAGGCCTATCCTGAAGGTTACGGGCTGACGGCGATTATGGGCCTGACCCGCCCGCGGCTTGAGGCGCTGATGCAGGGCCACGAGGTCTATCTCGCCAACCTCAACGCCGAAACGCAGATTGTGATCGCCGGACGCGATGAAGCCATGGCCGAAGTGGCACAGCTGGCGCTGCAGGCGGGCGCCAGCAAGGCGCAGCGGCTGGCGGTCAGCGTGCCATCGCACTGTGCGCTGCTGGATAAACCCGCCGCAGCGCTGGCAAAAGCCTTTGCCAACCTGACCTTAACGCGCCCGCAGTGCGCCTATTTAAGCGGCTCGACGGCGCGCGTGCTGTGGGATCCGCAGCGGATCGCCGACGATCTGGCGATGAACATGGCGCGCACCGTCCACTGGCAGGAGGCGATGATCGCCGCCGATGAGCGCGACGCGCGCTTAGCCATTGAGATGCCCCCCGGCGGGGTATTGACCTGCCTGACCCGCCAGGCGGGCTGGCGCGGAGAGACCCTTTCGCTGGAACGCAGCGGCGTGGACGTCGCCCGCCATCTGGCGCAGCGGCTTAGCGATTAAGGCTCCGGGCGTACATTCTCCCTTCCGCCGCCAGCGCCAGCAGGTCGGCATCGCGTTCGCGATGGTGTGAATAGACAATCGAGATCAGCTGGCGCATCTGGTACGGTTCCGCCAGCTTTAACAGCTGTACATCTTTTTCATAGACTTTTTTCATCCGCCCCGGCAGCAGCGCAAACCCGACGCCCGCCTGCACCAGGCTAATCATCGAAAAGATGTCATTCACCCGGGTGACGATCGTCGGCTCGAAGCCAGCGATATGAAACGCTTCCCGGAACCCGGCATAGGTGGCGAACCCCTCCGCCAGCGAGACGAATTTCCGGTCGGCGTAATCGCGCAGGTCAGCAAGCTGTGTGCTATCCAGCTGCGCTGTCGCCGGGGCGGCGAGAAAGATATCGTCCTCAAACAGCGGCACCACGTCGAAAGCGGTATTGTTGAACTCCCCTTCATTGGTGGCGATCAGGATAGCGTCGAGAGCGTCATCTTCCAGCATATCCAGCAGCATCTGGTTAGAGCCCATGGTGAGATCCAGCTCCAGCTCCGGGCGACGCAGCTTCATACCCATGATAATGCGCGGGACGGTTTCCAGGGTCAGGGAATAGAGGGTGCCGATGCGCAGCCGCCCCTGGCCGACGCCGGCGACTTTGCGCGTCGCCTCAAGGCCGCGGCTCATCAGACTCATCACATCCTGACAATATTCCAGCAGCGTCCACGCCGCCTGCAGCGGCAGCAGATTGCGCCCTTTATGGACAAACAGCGGGCAGCCCACCCCCTCTTCCAGGGTATGCAACGCGCGGTGAACGCTGACGCTGCTAAGCTTCATCGCTTCGGCGGTTCTGGCGATATTGCCCTTCGCCATAAACATCATAAAGACCGACAGCTTGCGGAAGGTGATCTCCTGGTTGATATCGTCTTGCATAGCCCTTCCACACTCCTGATTTGCTTTTCTTTTTTCAATTCAAATCAGTATATCGTTTATGACGGCAAAGTTGCAGGCAGAGAGCGGCTTAGGCCGGCAAGGAACGCAAAAAAGGGAAGACCGTGGTCTTCCCTTTTGTTCTCTATCGAGTTTGATTTTACAGCGCCATATCGTGCTGCGGCGAGGCGTCGCGCTGCGGCTCCGCCGGCTTCGCGGTCGCGGTGGGCGCAGCCGCTGGCATCTGGATCACCGGCGGTTTCGTCAGCTGCAGGGTCGCGGCGGTATCATCCCAAACCTGCTGGGTCAGCGCCACGTTACCGTTCAGCTTCTGACCGTAACTCGGCACGATCTGGTGGATACGGGTCTGCCACTCCGGCGAGTTAAACTGCGTCGGGAACATCTGCTTGAGCACATTGAGGGTGATCGGCGCGGCGGTGGAAGCCCCCGGCGACGCGCCGAGCAGCGCGGAAATGGTTTTCTGCTGATCGACCACCACTTCGGTGCCCAGTTTCAGCACGCCGCCCTTCTCTGCGTCTTTCTTAATGATCTGCACGCGCTGGCCGGCCTGGATCAACTTCCAGTCCTCTTTACGCGCGTCCGGGTAGTACTCTTTCAGCGCGGCGAAGCGGTCATCATCGCTGAGCATCACCTGGCTGACGAGATATTTCACCAGGTCGAAGTTATCGAGTCCGACGTGGGTCATCGGCAGCACGTTGTCAGTGGTGGTGGTGCTCAACAGGTCGAAGAAGGAACCGTTTTTCAGGAACTTGGTCGAGAAGGTGGCGAACGGCCCAAACAGCACCACGCGTTTGCCATCCAGGTAGCGGGCGTCAAGGTGCGGTACCGACATCGGCGGCGCGCCGACCGAAGCCTGGCCATACACTTTCTCGAGGTGCTGCGCGGTGACCGCCGGGTTCTCGGTCATCAGGAACGAACCGCCCACCGGGAAGCCAGCATAGTTGTCCGCTTCCGGAATACCGGTTTTCTGCAGCAGCTTCAGCGCGCCGCCGCCGGCGCCGATAAAGACGTATTTCGCGTCAATAGTCTGCGCTTCCCCGCTCTGCACGTTCTTAATGGTCACGTGCCAGGAGTTATCGGCATTGCGTTTGAAATCGGTGACCTCAGAGGAGGTTTGCAGGGTGAAATGGCTGTTTTTCTTCAGGCTGCCGATCAGCTGCCGGGTGATTTCGCCATAGTTAACGTCGGTACCTACCGGCGTCCAGGTGGCAGCGACTTTCTGCTGCGGATCGCGGCCTTCCATCACCAGCGGCGCCCACTGTTTAATTTGCGCGTGGTCGGTGGAGAATTTCATCCCCTGGAATAAGGTGGTCTGCTGCAGCGCGGTATAACGCTTCTGTAGATAGTCGACATTATCGCCCCAGACGAAACTCATATGCGGCGTGGAATTAATAAAGGAGTGCGGATCGTGCAAAATACCGCGCTTCACCTGTGCCGACCAGAACTGACGGGAGATCATAAACTGTTCGTTAATATCCAGCGCTTTGCTGACGTCAATCGATCCGTCGGCCCGCTCCGGCGTATAGTTCAGCTCCATATTCGCCGAGTGACCGGTACCGGCGTTATTCCAGCCGTTGGAAGATTCCAGGGCCACGCCGTCCAGTTTCTCCACCATCGTCAGGTCCCAGTCCGGCTGCAGCGCCTGCAGCCAGGTGCCAAGCGAGGCGCTCATGATCCCGCCGCCAATCAGCAGGAAGTCAGTTTTTTTAGAGGTATCCGCTTCAGCATGCGTCGCCGCGCTGACGAACATCGCTAATGCGGTAAAGGAAATAATCGTTTTTTTCATTGCAGGCATAATAGAATTATCACGTAGCACACGGTAATAAGAGGCAGCATATTAACGCACTTTTACTTTATTTTAAAATATCATTTACACTCTCGCATTTTTAATCAAATAATTATTTAACTTAAAAAATCAGAACGACGCAAAAAATAAAAGTCGCCGTAAAATTATCGCTGAAAATTCAGCGCGATTGCCGGGGAAAATAGAAAAGAGGGATTTCTTTAGTTAATAAAGTCCAGACGCGCACACCGTTGGTGCGCGCCTGGCGACAGGCTTAATGGGCGGGAGTGACAGCGCTGCGCTGGGCTTCGCGCAGGGCAAGACGCAGATGATCGTGATGTTTGGTCAGCAGCTCCCGCGCGTGCCAGGCGTCCAGCCCGCTGAGCAGCATCAGGATCGCGGTGCGGCAATGGTGGTGGCAGCGGGTCAGCGCGGCTTTTGCTTCGCTGCGCGTGCAGTCGGTGGCCGCCATGACAATCGCCACCTGCCGCTCCGCCCAGTGCGGAGTGTCAGCCTGCAGATCCACCCGCAGGTTGCTGTACACCCGGCCGTCACGGATAGCGAGGCCCGTCGACACCATGTTAAGGATCTGCCGCTGGGCCAGCCGGGCCTTCGGATTGGTCAAACCCGCCACCGCTTCCGGCCCGGTCTGCGGAGCAATAACAATATCCGCCAGCTGCGCCGCCTCGCTGGCCGCCTGCTGGGTCACCACCGCGATCGGGGCCCCCAGCGACCAGGCGTGGCGCATCGCCCCCCAGACCCACGGGGTCTTGCCGCTAACGGTCAGCGCCAGCAGCATATCGTGGCTGGAAAAGTCCAGCGACTGCAGCTCGAAGGCGCCAAGATCGTAATTATTCGCCGCCGTCTCCCGCTCGGCCATCGCCGCCGTCTGGCCACCGGCAATCAGCCCCACCAGCGCGTGTTTGCCTTCCGGAGAGTAGTCGCTGACCGCCTGGACTGCCGTGCGGCCTGATTCCCCGGCGCCGATAATGACCAGACGCCCTCCCCGGCTCATTGTCGCGGTGGCGATATCAATCAACCGGGCGATATCCGGCAGACAGGCGCCGACCGCCTCCGATATCTGCTTATCATCCTGATGCAGCATCGCCAGCATGTCGGCGGTGGCGAGGCGATCGATGTGGGTGGTATCCGGGTGACGACGTGCCTGCATTGACGCGGTTAGCGAACTGCTCATAACAACCTCCATTTACGACAGAAAAAGCGCATCTCGGCGAAATCAGCGGCCTGATGCATATCCTTATATTCATCAGGACTATTTAACCTCTGTCGCCACTATAAGGGGAATCTTCCGCGCTTTACCGCCGTCGGGGTCACAGTTTACCGTCCCGATCGCCCGTTCACGGGCAATTGCCGATTATCTGAGCAATCCTGTCTCAGGTCTTATCTTCGCCTTCCGCCTGCATGGCCAGCCAGAAGGATTGCTGACAGAGGTTATAAAATTGTTTGCGCATTGGCTTCACCTTCAGGCCGGCGCTATCGATAACCTGCCAGTCGATCCAGCACTCCGGGCAGGAGGCGGCATCCTGTTGCGGAAGCTCGAGCTCGTAGCGGTGCTGGATCACCACCCCGCTGCGATGCCGCCAGCGCGCGATCTCCCACTCTGCTTCCGCTTCACGGTCCTGTTCACGATGCTGCGTCAGTCGTTCAACGTGCTGTTGCCGGAGGATATCCCGGACCAGAGATGCCAGTTCCATCATGTCTGCCTTAAGCCTGTGGCGAAAAGCGACAGTTTATCGTGGACGGGCCGAGGCTACCGTAGCAAAAGCGGCCTTTTGCTTTGATTACACGGCTTTATGAATGCCGCGCTATCAGCGATAATAATCGTTCACTGAATCTATCCGGGATCGTCATGAAGGCATCAGAGCACCCGCCTCGCGTTCGTCAACGCGCCTTACCGCTAAAGCTGAGCACCGCCGTCTCCTTGATGATTGGCAGCGTGATCGGCGCCGTGCTGCTGCTGGTCTATGCCCTGTGGTATATGCAGATCAGCAATGCCACCCGCGACGGCCTGAAAGAGACCGCGCTGGCGGTGGCGCGCACCATGGCTGATATGCCGCAGGTGAAGCGCGGACTGGCGGCGCCGCCGCAGCAGCAGATTATTCAGCCGCTGGCGCAGGCCATCACCCGGCGCAACGACCTGCTGTACGCTATCGTCACCGATATGCACGGTATTCGCTATTCGCATCCGGACAGCTCAATTATTGGCAAACCCTTCATCGGCCACGATATCCAGCCGACGCTGCAGGGAAAAGAGAACGTGGCCATTAACCACGGGGTGCTGGCCCCGGCGCTGCGAGTATTTACCCCGGTGTTCAACGACCAGCATCAGCAGATTGGCGTGGTAGTGGTCGGCATTTCGCTGAGTAAAGTGGACGAGCAGATCGCCAACAGCCGCTGGGACGTGCTGCTGACCATCCTGTTCAGCGCGCTGGTCTGCGCCATCGGCACCTGGAGCCTGGTGCGCGGCCTGAAGCGCGTCCTGCTGGGGCTGGAGCCGCACGAAATCTCCACTCAGTTTCAGCAGCGTCAGGCCATGCTTCACGCCCTCAAGGAGGGGGTGGTGGCCGTCGATGCCCATGGTGAGGTTAACCTGATCAACCCGGCGGCGCGCGAGATACTCTTTTCCGGGCCGGACAAGACCCTCGCGCATACCCCGCTGCTGGCCGACCTGCAGACGGTTTTGCACAGCGGCGAGCCGATGTACGACCGCGAGCTGGGGTGCAATGGCCTGTTGCTCATCAGCAACACGGTGCCTATCCGCAGCCAGGAGGCGGTGGTCGGCGCCATCTGTACCTTCCGCGATAAGACCGAAGTCAGCCAGCTGCTGCAGCGGCTGGACGGCATGATGAGCTATGTGGATGCCCTGCGCACCACCTCACATGAGTTTATGAACAAACTGCACGTGATCCTCGGCCTGCTGAATATGAAAAGCTATGGCAAACTCGAGGAGTACGTGCTGCAGACCGCCCACCGCTACCAGGCGGACATCGGCGATATTCAGCACCGCATTAAATCCCCGGTGGTGGCCGGCTTTCTGATAAGTAAAATGCAGCGCGCCACCGAGTGCGGCTTTACCCTTAAGCTGGCGGAAGAGAGCCTGGTGCCGGACTGCCCGAATGAGAAGCAGGTCACCGTGCTGGTGACGGTGCTGGGCAACCTTATCGAGAACGCGCTGGACGCCATGAGCGGTCAGGCGGAGGGCGAAATCGGCCTGCTGCTGCACTATCAGGACGGCTGGCTAAGCGGTGAAGTGAGCGACGACGGGCCGGGGATCCCGGAAAACAACATCGACGCTATCTTTAACAAAGGCTTCTCCACCAAAGGCGAGAATCGCGGCGTCGGGCTGTTTCTCGCCAACCAGCAATTACGCGAGCTGGGCGGCACCCTCGCCGTCGAGTCGGAACCCGGCGTATTTACCCAATTTTTTGTTCATCTCCCCTGGGATAGTAAAAGGAAACGTGCGTGATAAATGTGTTGATTGTTGACGATGATGCCATGGTGGCCGAACTGAATCGCCTGTACGTGGCAAGGGTTCCCGGCTTTCGTTGCAGCGGGAGCGCCTCGACGCTCAGTCAAGCCCGGGAGATGATTAACGATCCGCAGCTGGAGATCGATCTGGTGCTGCTGGATGTCTATATGCAGCAGGACAGCGGGCTCGATCTGCTGCCGACTATCCGTAAATCGGGGCGCGCCATCGACGTCATCATGATCACCTCGGCGGCGGATGCCGCCACGGTGCAGACCGCCATGCATTACGGAGTGGTCGATTACCTGATTAAACCTTTCCAGTTTCCCCGTTTTGAAGAGGCGCTCACCACCTGGCGGGAGAAGCGCAAGCTGATAACCGGTCAGCCCTATTACGAGCAGGCCGACGTTGACCGCCTGCTGCACGGCGGCGCGCCGGAGGCCAGCGACGCGCGCAAGCTGCCCAAGGGGCTCACCGCGCAAACCCTGCGCACCCTGTGCCAGTGGATTGACGCTCACCCGAACGTTGAATTCTCTACCGATGAGCTGGCGGCGGCGGTGAATATCTCCCGTGTTTCCTGCCGCAAGTATCTGATCTGGCTGGCGCAGATCAATATTCTCTATACCACTATCCACTACGGCGCCACCGGGCGGCCGGTCTATCGCTACCGCCTGGTGGCCGAACAGTACAGTTTGCTTAAGCAGTACAGTCAGTAACGCGGTAGCCGCTGTCCAGCGACGCAAAGCGCAAGCGCTGCGGCGATGACAGTATAATGTCGCGATTTTTGGTGACGAAAATCGCGTCGATATCCTGCCGATGACGCAACGCTGCGCAGCCTTTCTCGACGCCGAGGCCAAACAGCAGCGTGCTCCAGATATCGCCGTCTAAAGAATCGCTGGAAATCACCGTGACGCTGTCGAGTTCGTTGTCCAGCGGGTAACCGCTGCGCGGGTCGAGAATATGGTGCCAGCGCTTGCCGTCCTGCTCGAAATAACGTTCGTAGGTGCCCGAGGTGACTACCGACTGTCCGTTGACCGTCAGGGAACCGATCAGCGCCTGCGCATCGGCAAACGGTTTTTTCAGGCCAATAGCCCATTCGCCGAGGGTATGCACATTGCCGCCGAGGTTGATCAGCGCCCTTTCCACCTGCTGCTGACGCAGATAATCACGCACCCGGTCAGCGATATAGCCTTTGGCGATCGCCCCAAGATCCAGCTCCATCCCCGGCTGCTGAAGAAACACGCTGCAGGTTGCCTCATCAAGGATCACCTCCTGCGGGCGGGTCAGCGCCAGCCGGGCCCTGATTTCGCCGGCGTCAGGCACGCTGTGTCCCTGAAAGCCAATCCGCCACAGCTTCACCAGCGGCCCAATCGCGAGGTTAAAGGCGCTGTCGCGCACCATGCTAGCGGCTTTGGCGCACTGAATGAGCTGAAAGACCGGACGGCTGACGGTCACCGGGTGACGTCCGGCGGCGTGGTTGATATCCATCACCTGCGACTCGGCGCGGTTAACGGTAAGCAGATCTTCGTAGCGCTTGATTAACTGAAATACGCGGGAGGCCAGCGCCTCATCATGGGAGCAGAGTTTGAGCAGGATGGGAGAACCCATCAGAACGGCGGAGTAGCTATAGACGCGGTTATCAGACATCGGGCTCTCCTTAGTAGGGATAAGCCGGGCGGCGACAGCGCCGGCCCGGCATCAACAATGGCGTGTTATCCTCTGGCGCGTTTCGCCGCCTGGTGGCCCGCGAGGGTGCCGAAGATGATGATATCCGCCACCGCGTTACCCCCGATACGGTTGCCGCCGTGGATCCCGCCAACCACCTCACCGGCGGCGTAGGCGCCGCGGATCGGCTGCCGGGCAACGTTCAGCACTTCGCCATCGGTGTTAATGGTCACGCCGCCCATGGTGTGGTGCACCCCCGGGGCGATACGAATGGCGTGGAACGGACCTTCGTTAATCGGCGCGCGCAGCGCGGTGGTACGGCCAAACTGTTCATCATGCTGTTTTTCCACCGCCCCGTTGTAGCACTCGAGGGTGGCGAGGAAGGCATGGTAATCCATCCCCAGTTTCTCCGCCAGTTCACGCGGCGAGCTGGCGCTGGTGACGAAGCCTTTGGCGATGTACTCATCGGCGGCTTTGTTTTTCGCCCGTACATGTTCGTCAAAGACGATGTACGCATAGTGTTCCGGCAGGGCGATAATCGCCGCGGAGACTTTATCGCGGGTCTCCATTTCGTTGAAGAAGCGGTTACCCTGCTGGTTGACGAGGATCGCCCCACCGCCGCGAATCGACTCGGAAATCAGATAGGAGGTCTGCTGTTCAACGGTCGGGTGAATTTGAATTTCGCCCATATCCACCGTGTCGGCGCCGATACGCTCCAGCAGCGCGATACCGCTCCCGGTGGCCCCTTTGTGGTTGGTGGTGACGAACCCTTCGAGGTCAGGACGATACTTCACCACCATCGCGCTGTTGGCGCTGAAGCCGCCGGTGGCCACCACAATGCTTTTGCTCTGGACTTCAATGATCTCGTTTTCGTCGTTGATCAGACGCACGCCGCTGACTTCATCGCCGCTCATCAGGATCTCTTCCACCGAGGTATCCAGCAGGACGTCGATGCCGCGTTTGGTGATGTTGCGCACCAGGCCGCTAATCAGATAGCCGCCGACCGCTGACCCGTCGCGCGGACGGTGGGTGCGGTCAATGCTCATCCCGCCGGTGGTGGTGATATCGTTGAGCATAATGCCGCGGTCAGCCAGCCATTCAATGGCTTGCGGGGCATTCTCCACGAAGCGGCGCAGCAGCTGCGGGTTGTTTTTATTGTGCCCACCTTTCAGGGTTTCCTGATAGAACAGCTCTTTGCTGTCCTGAATGCCTTTCACGCGCTGGAAGCGGGTCTCCGCCGCGTTCATCCCGGCGGAAGCCTTGATGGTGTTCCCGCCAATGGTCGGCATTTTCTCGACGATCAGCACGCTGGCGCCTTCGTCGTGAGCCTGAATGGCGGCCGCCAGACCGGCGCCGCCGCTGCCGACCACCACCACATCATAGCTTTTCGGCGCGGCGTCATTGCCGCCCTCTTCCGCCGCCAGCGCTTTGCTCGATTTCAGCATCGCTTTGGCGACCGCTTTTTTCACCGCCTCGCTCTGGCTGGTGGCCCCGGAAATAGCGTCCACGTGCGGCGTATTGGCGGTCAGAATACGTTCGCGGATCTCTTCGAAGCTGGTGGTGAACTCCACGGTCTGCACCGGGCTCGCCGCCAGTTCGATATCGGCGATATGGTCATTTTCGAGGCTGACGTTGATCACCAGCTCATTGGCGTCATCCTGAACGGTTTCAACAAACATCCCCGGCTTAAATTTGGCGTCGCCCATGCTCATGTCGCGGATCATCGCTTCCACCAGCGAGAAGCGCCACAGCGGTTCCGGAATATGCAGCGCCTCGCGCTGGGTGCTGTCGATAAACAGCTCCAGCTCTTCACCCGCGGCGATACGAGCCGCCCAATCCGGATAGGCGATGCAGGCGCGGCCCACGGCGATCAGGTCATAGCCGTGATCGAGGCCCAGCTCGGCATCGGCGACGTTAACCACCCCGCCGACACCCATCACCGGCACCTGAGCCAGAGTGTCAGAGCGCATGGCGCAGTATTTCTCAATCAGCGGCGTTGGGTCGCAGGTATCAACGATAGAGGGACGCAGAGTCGCGCCAACCGAGAAGTGCAGATAATCGACGCCGCGAGCGGCCAGTTTTTCCAGCAGATACATGGTGTCGTCGAAGCGGATCCCCGGGACCTCCATCTCCTCTGGCGAAAAGCGGTAACCGATGATAAAGGCATCGTCAGCGTACTGGCGGGCCATTTTATGGGTGATGTCGAGCACCGCCAGCGGGAAACGAGCGCGATTGTCGCGGCTACCGCCCCACTCATCGTCGCGCTGGTTGGAGTTCGGCGAATAGAACTGCTGAATGAGATAGGTGTTAGCCCCGTGAATTTCGACCCCGTCGAAACCGGCGAGGATAGCGCGACGGACCCCATCGCCAAACTTGGCGATCATGCCTTCCACTTCGTCTCCGCTCAGCGCCCGCGGCATCGCGGCGCCCTCACGCGGGGCGGCGATAGCGCTCGGCGCCACCGGCTGGCGACCGCCGATCAGCTGCGGGTCGACCATGCGGCCGCCGTGATAGATCTGCAGAATCGCTTTCGAACCTTCCGCTTTAATCGCTTCGGCGATTTTCGCCAGGCCGGCGATTTTTTCATCGTTATCGATACCGATAGCACCCGGGAAGGCCAGGCCGTAGTCATCAATAAAGCAGCACTCGACAATAATGGTGCCGATGCTGCCGGCGCGAGCGCGATAGTACTCCACCAGCTCGCTGGTGACAGTCCCATCGAAATAACCGGTGCAGGTGGTCATCGGCGCCATGAGCAAACGGTTTTTCAGCTCCGTACCATTTGGTAAAGTAAATGGCTGCAGAATTCGTTCGTTACTGGTCATAAGTTACGCTCCAGATTTTAAAATATTAAAAATTCAGAATGGGGTGACGGAATCATTAATGGTTGTGGTTTTTTAATTCCTGTTGTCATGCCAATAATATAACGGGTTTTTTAGTTACTAAATCAATTACGTTAGTTATAAAACTATTTAACCCCAGCAATAACATCGCTACCTCTATTGTATTATTAAAATACTAAATAGCATTTACATAATACAAATGAACGATAACATTTCAGATACTTACGTTAACATTCACAACGACCAAACTCACGCTCATTACAGTTATTATTCAGGAACTTACGAAACACATGGAAAAAATTAGCATTAATTGCTTATTTTTATTTTAACATTTACCGATATTTTCGCCAAAATAACACCTCATCACATAGGGTTATACTGATAATAAAAAAATAGTGAAATCACCTGCTTTTCTTGATCTTGATCAATTGCAACGGCCATTGAAAGCGCAATATATAAATAACCAATAAATTTAATTTAACGCCCATCAAATCGCGTTAAATAATCGCCCCAACGATACTCAGAAACGCAAAATAAAAACTAAAGAAACTTTTGTAATTAAAGAAACCACTGAGCACATCGCTGGCGTAAACGTTATTTTCAACAACTTGCAGATACTCATTATGAAAGAGAAAAAGACAACCATACCGCCTGCCGGTGCAGTCAATCCAACGACTGCGAATAAAAAACGTCTCCTGATGATGGCGCTGCCGATTATCGTTGCCGTGCTGTTACTCTTCGTCCCGGTCCCGGACGGCCTGCCGCCGTACGCCTGGCACTACTTCGCTATCTTCGTTGGGGTGATCGTCGGGTTGATTTTTGAACCACTGCCTGGCGCCGTTATCGGCATCACCGGCGTGGTGGTCATCGCCCTGTGCAGTCAGTGGCTGCTGTTCAGTCCGGAACAGATGGCCGCACCTGGCTTCAAAATGGCCGGCGCCTCCTTTAAGTGGGCGGTGAGCGGCTTCGGCAACTCCACCGTGTGGCTTATCTTCGGCGCCTTTATGTTCGCCGCCGGCTACGATAAAACCCAGTTCGGCCGCCGCCTGGCGCTGATTCTGGTGAAATATCTCGGCCGTCGCAGCCTGACGCTGGGCTACGCCATCACCTTCGCGGATCTGCTGCTGGCGCCGTTTACGCCGTCGAATACCGCGCGCAGCGGGGGCACCATCTACCCGATTATCGCCAACCTGCCGCCGCTGTACGGTTCAAAACCGAACGATCCGAGCGCGCGTAAAATCGGTTCCTATCTGATGTGGGTAGCGATCACCGCCGCCTGTATCACCAGCTCGATGTTCCTGTCGGCACTGGCGCCGAACCTGCTGGCGCTGGCGCTGGTAAAAAGCATCGTCGGTATCAACATCTCCTGGGGCACCTGGTTCATCGCCTTCCTGCCGCTTGGCGTACTGCTGATCCTGACCATGCCGCTGCTGGCCTACTGGTTCTACCCGCCGGAAGTGAAAGTCAATAACGAAGTGCCGCTGTGGGCCGCTCGTGAACTGGAAAAACTGGGCAAACTGTCGCGCAATGAGATCCTGCTGCTGGTGTTCGTCTGCTTCGCGCTGATGATGTGGATCTTCGCCGCCGACTGGATTGAACCGGCTCTGGCCGCCCTGCTGGTTATCGTGCTGATGCTGTGGACCGGCGTGCTCTCCTGGAGCGATATCACCAACAACAAAGCGGCGTGGAACACCTTTGTCTGGTTCGCCACCCTGGTGGCGCTGGCCGACGGCCTCTCCTCTACCGGCTTTATCGCCTGGCTGGGTAAAGAGGGCGGCGCGCTGATGAGCGGTATCTCCCCGGGGATGGCGACCATCGTCCTGCTGCTGGCGTTCTACCTGCTGCACTATCTGTTTGCCAGCACCACCGCGCACACTACCGCGCTGCTGCCGGCCATGCTGACCATCGCCGCCACCATTCCGGGGATGAATATGGAAGTGTTCGTTCTGCTGATGGTGACCTCGCTGGGCGTGATGGGGATCATCACCCCGTACGGTACCGGCCCAAGCCCGATCTACTACGGCAGCGGCTATCTGCCGACCAAAGATTACTGGCGCCTCGGCACCATCTTTGGCGCCATCTTCCTGGCCGCCCTGCTGCTGATTGGCTATCCGTGGATGTCCATGATGTTCTGATTCATAACCGCCGGGACCACCCCGGCGGTTTTATCTTTATGGAGTAAGTGATTATGTCGACTAAACCGTTTGTTTATCAGGATCCGTTCCCGCTGGCGCACGACGATACCGAATACTATCTGCTCAGCAAAGCGCACGTCTCCGTCGCCGAATTTGACGGCCAGGAAGTGCTGAAAGTGGAACCGCAGGCGCTGACCCTGCTGGCGCAGCAGGCCTTCCACGACGCCGCCTTTATGCTGCGCGTCTCCCATCAGCAGCAGGTCGCGTCGATTCTGCTCGACCCGGAGGCCAGCGATAACGATAAATATGTCGCCCTGCAGTTCCTGCGCAACTCGGAAATCGCCGCCAAAGGCGTCCTGCCCACCTGTCAGGACACCGGCACCGCCATCATCATGGGTAAAAAAGGCCAGCGCGTCTGGACCGGCGGCGGCGACGAAGCCGCCCTGGCGCAGGGCGTGTACAACACCTATACCGAAGATAACCTGCGTTACTCGCTGAACGCCCCGCTGGATATGTATAAAGAGGTCAACACCGGCACCAACCTGCCGGCGCAGATCGATCTCTACAGCGTCGACGGCGACGAATATAAATTCCTGTGCATGGCAAAAGGCGGCGGTTCCGCCAATAAAACCTATCTCTATCAGGAAACCAAAGCGCTGATCACCCCGGCGAAGCTGAAAAACTATCTGGTGGAGAAGATGCGTACCCTCGGTACGGCGGCCTGCCCGCCGTACCATATCGCCTTTGTCATCGGCGGCACCTCGGCGGAAGCGACGCTGAAAACCGTCAAGCTGGCCTCCACCCGCTACTACGACGGTCTGCCAACCGAAGGCAACGAGCACGGTCAGGCGTTCCGCGATGTGCAGCTTGAGCAGGAACTGCTGCAGGAAGCGCAAAACCTCGGCCTCGGCGCGCAGTTCGGCGGCAAATACTTCGCCCACGATATCCGGGTGATCCGCCTGCCGCGCCACGGCGCCTCCTGTCCGATCGGCATGGGCGTCTCCTGCTCCGCCGACCGCAACATCAAAGCCAAAATCAACCGCGACGGTATCTGGATTGAGAAACTGGAGAGCAATCCAGGAAAATATATCCCTGAACATCTGCGTCAGCAGGGCGAAGGCAAGGTGGTCAGCATCAACCTGAATCAGCCGATGAGCGAGATCCTGGCGCAACTGTCCGCCCATCCGGTTTCCACCCGCCTGAGTCTCAACGGCACTATTATCGTCGCTCGCGATATCGCCCACGCCAAGCTGAAAGAGCTTATCGATAATGGCGAGGAACTGCCGCAGTACGTGAAAGATCACCCGATCTACTACGCCGGCCCGGCCAAAACGCCTGCCGGTTACGCCTCCGGCTCCCTCGGCCCGACCACCGCAGGCCGCATGGACTCTTACGTCGATCTGCTGCAGTCCCATGGCGCGAGCATGGTGATGCTGGCGAAAGGCAACCGCAGCCAGCAGGTCACCGACGCCTGCCACAAACACGGCGGCTTCTACCTCGGCAGCATCGGCGGCCCGGCGGCGGTGCTGGCGCAACAGAGCATCAAGAGCCTTGAGTGCGTGGCGTATCCGGAACTGGGGATGGAGGCGATCTGGAAAATCGAAGTGGAAGATTTCCCGGCGTTTATTCTCGTCGATGATAAAGGCAACGATTTCTTCCAGCAGATCCAGACGTCGCAGTGCGCCGGCTGTAAACAGCACGGCTAACGCCCCCCTCTGGCGCTAACAGCAGGCCGTCGCCGTTCAGGTGACGGCTTTTTTTATGCCCGCGCCGCGCCAGCTTGAATTCACTTCCTGCCCGGCTATGCTCAACGACAAGTCGTCCCTTGGATGCTGAAAAATAACAATAATTCCCTTTCCCGGGTTGATGCTGACCCTCGGGTCGACCGGGACGATGCCCCAGCCGTCGCGCCGCAGGAGGGTGAGAAATAAGGATAACGTAGCGGCATTTCCGCCGGGTGGCGGCTGCGTCTTACCCGGCCGACAACGACTGCCGGGCAATCCGACCTGGACGACGACTCAACCCTGCGCGGCGTCAATGTCGTCAAACACCTGCTGCGCCAGATGCATCGTGGCATTGGCCGCCGGCAGTCCGCAGTACAGCGCAGAGTGCATGATCAACTCTTTCAGCTCATCGCGGGTCACCCCGTTGTTAAACGACGCGCGCAGATGCATCTTCAGCTCCGCCTCGCGATTGAGAGCAATCAGCATGGCAATGGTGATCATACTGCGGGTGTGGTGGTCGAGCCCCGGACGGGTCCAGGTCTCACCCCAGGCGTAGCGGGTGATAAAGTCCTGAAACTCTTCGTTCAACGGCGTCAGATGCTGCAGCGTACGGTCGACGTGGGCGTCGCCCAGTACTTTGCGCCGCACCGCCAACCCGTCCTGATAGCGCTGTTTATCCTCCATGGCGTTCTCCCTGGAAAAAGCTCAGCAGCGCTGAAGTAAAGCTTTTCGCCGCCTCAATGTTTGACAGATGCGATGCCGGCAGAACTACCACCTGGGAGGCGGGGATCTGCTGCTGCAGGAAATTAGCGTCACCGACCGTGGTGACAGGGTCACTTTCCCCGGCGATGATTAACGTCGGCAGCGGGATCTGCCCTACTTCGCCCCGCAGGTCGGCGGCGGCCAGCGCCTCACAGCAGGCGGCATAGCCTTCGGCGTCGGTATGGGTCAGCTGGTGACACAGGGCCTCCACCACCTCCGGCGCCTGCTGGCGAAACGCGTGGGTGAACCAGCGATCCGCCGCCCCGGCGGCCACCACCGCCATTCCCTCCTGGCGTACCGCCCGCGCCCGCGACAGCCAGCTGGCCTGATCGCCGATGCGCGCCGCGGTGTTCGCGACGGCCAGACCATAAAAACGCTCTGGCGCAAAGCGGCCCAGCCACAGACCGGTCAGACCGCCCATCGAGATCCCGCAGAACCAGGCGCGGTCGATATTCAGATGATCGAGCAGCGCAATCACATCTTCTCCCAGCTGGGCGAGGGTCACTTTGCCATTTTTCGTCGTTTTACCGTGGCCGTGGGTGTCGTAGCGCAGCACCCGGAAATGGGCGGTTAACGCCTCTGTCTGCGGCTGCCACATCGCCCGGGTGGTACCCAGCGAGTTGGAGAGAACGATAACCGGCGCACCTTCCGGTCCGTCGAGTTGATAATCAAGATTCATCATGTTGCTCCTGATAACGCGCCAGCACCTGGCGCACAAAGCGTTCGGCGCTGCCGGTCGCCGTTGCCGGGTCCAGCAGCGTGGTTAAGCGTTCGCGGGAGAGATACTGACTAACCTGCGGGTCTGCCGCGAGCAGATCGACCAGCGGGCAGTGGCGGTCCAGCGCCTGACGGCACAGCGCCTCAATATGATGGTGCGCCTCAGCTTTGCCGATGCATTCCGCCAGCGCCAGGGTCACCGCCTCAGCCATGATCAGCCCGTGGGTGATATCGAGGTCGGCGCGCATCTTTTGCGGGAAGACCTGCATGTCGCGCACCAGCGCCTCGCTTTGCGCCAGCGCCCCGCCCACCAGGGTAATCAGCTCCGGCAGGGTCTCCCACTCCGCCTGCCAGCCGCCCAGCGCCCGCTCGTGCTGCTGAATCTGGCAGGCGTAGAGGGTGGCCATCAGACCCGGGGTGCGCTGGGCGGCGGTCAGGATCGCCGCGCAGGCCACCGGATTGCGCTTATGCGGCATCGTCGACGAGCCGCCGCGCCCTTCCGCTACCGGCTCGCCCACCTCCGCCACTTCGGTCTGCATCAGCAGGGAGAAGTCGTTAGCGAATTTCCCCAGGGTGCCGCAGACGCCAGCGAACCAGGCGCCTGCCTCCAGCAGCCGATCGCGCTGGCTGTGCCACGGGGTATCCGGTAGCGACAGACCGAGGTTCTGCGCCAGCGCCTGGCCAACCGCCGGTCCTTGCGCTTTCAGCGCGTCCAGGGTCCCCGCGGCGCCGCCGAACTGCAGCACCAGCAGACGCGGACGCATCTCCCGCAGCCGCTGCTGCCAGCGCAGCAGCGCGTCGAGAGTGCCCGCCAGCTTCAGACCAAAGGTCACCGGCAGCGCATGCTGCATCCAGGTCCGGCCCGGCATCACGCTGTGGCAATGACGGTCGGCCTGCCCGGCGAGGGCCGCCAACAGTCGCTCAAGCAGTTGCTCGGCGGCATCCAGCGCCCCGCGCAGCTGGAGCACCAGCCCGGTGTCGATAGCATCCTGACTGGTGGCGCCCCAGTGAACGTAGCGCGCGGCGTTTGGATCCCGCGCTTTTACCTTGGCCGTCAGCTGTTTCACCAGCGGGATCGCCAGATTACCCGCCCCCACAGCCGCCTCGCCCAGGGCGGTAAAATCGATCGCCTCGTGGCGGCAGGCCGCGACAATCGGCCCGACCACCGCTGTCGGCACCATCCCGCAGGCGGCCTGCGCCTGGGCCAGCGCCGCTTCAAAATCCAGCATGCCCTGCACCCGCTGCGCGTCGCTGAACCAGTCGGTGAGCGGACTGCTGCGCAGCATCGGGGTCAACAAACTCATTCTGGCTCCTTAAACACGTTCAATAATCAGGGCGATCCCCTGCCCGACGCCGATGCACATGGTGCACAGCGCGTAGCGGCCGCCGGTCCGTTTCAGCTGGTAAGCCGCGGTCATCGCCAGGCGGCCGCCGGAGGCGCCGAGCGGATGCCCCAGGGCGATCGCCCCGCCGTTGGGGTTCACATGGGCGGCATCGTCCGGTAAGCCCAAATCGCGGGTCACCGCCAGCGCCTGGGCGGCGAAGGCTTCATTCAGCTCGATCACATCCATCTGGGCTAACGTCAGACCGGTCTGCGCCAGCACCTTCCGCACCGCCGGCGCCGGGCCAAAGCCCATAATGCGCGGCGCCACCCCGGCCGTCGCCACGCCGACCACCCGGGCCAGCGGCTGAAGATCGTTGGCCGCCAGCGCGGTTTCGCTGGCCAGCAGCAGCGCGCAGGCGCCATCGTTAACGCCTGAGGCGTTGCCGGCGGTGACACTGCCGTCGGCGCGCACCACGCCGCGCAGTTTCGCCAGCGCCTCCAGCGAGGTGCTGCGCGGGTGTTCATCGCGACTAAACCGCAGCGGCTCGCCTTTACGCTGCGGCACCTGGACGGCGATCAGCTCATCGGCAAAATGCCCAGCCTCCTGGGCCGCGGCGGTGCGCAGTTGACTGCGTAAGGCGAACGCATCCTGATCGGCGCGGGAAATGGCAAACTCATCGGCGACATTTTCCGCCGTCTCCGGCATGGAATGCACGCCGTACAGGGCTTTCATCTGCGGGTTAATAAAGCGCCAGCCGATGGTGGTATCCTCCATCTGCATGCTGCGGCTAAAGGCGCTCTCCGCTTTACCCATCACAAACGGCGCCCGGGACATACTCTCCACGCCGCCGGCGATCATCAGCTGCGTCTCCCCGCTTTTAATCGCCCGCGCCGCGACGCCGATCGCATCGAGGCTGGAGCCGCACAGGCGGTTGATGGTGCTGCCGGGCACGCTCTCCGGCAGCCCGGCCAGCAGCAGCGCCATCCGCGCCACGTTGCGGTTGTCTTCCCCGGCCTGGTTGGCGCAGCCAAAGATCACATCGTCAATGCGCGAAGGATCCAGTCCCGGGTTACGCTCCAGCAGCGCTTTCAGCGGTAGCGCCGCCAGATCGTCAGCGCGCATCGTCGCCAGGGTACCACCAAAACGGCCAAAGGGTGTACGCACCGCATCACAGATAAATGCCTGATTCATCATAGGTTCCTTACGCGCTTTCCGCCAGTTGTTCAAAGGTCAGCGTCACCGGAGTGATGCGCTGCAGCTCTTCAAAAGAGAGACCGTTAAAGATTTCCCGCACCACCGGGCCGCGGTCGGTAATGTCGATCACCGCCAGGTCGGTATAGATCCGGCTCACGCAGCCGACGCCGGTCAGCGGGTAGCTGCACTGTTCCACCAGCTTGCACTCGCCGTCGCGGGTTAGATGGTCCATCATCACAAACACCTGGCGAGCGCCGATGGCCAGATCCATCGCCCCGCCGACCGCCGGGATGGCGTCCGGCGCGCCGGTGCTCCAGTTGGCGAGATCGCCGCTGGCGGAGACCTGATAGGCCCCCAGCACGCAGATATCGAGATGGCCGCCGCGCATCATGGCGAAGGAGTCGCCATGGTGGAAATAGCAGCCGCCCTGCAGGAGGGTGACGTACTCTTTACCGGCATTGATCAGCTCGGGATCTTCTTCTCCGGGCTGCGGCTTCGGCCCCATGCCCAGCAGGCCGTTCTCGCTGTGCAGGAACACCTCTTTGTCGGCAGGCAGGTAGTTGGCAATCCGGGTCGGCAGGCCAATGCCGAGGTTAACGTAAGCGCCTTCGGGGATATCGCGGGCCACGCGCTGGGCCATTTCGTCACGGGTCAATTTTTGCATCTCGGGCTCCTCAGGCGCGTTGTGCGGCAGTCAGGTTTTCCAGCGAGAACACGCGCTGGACGAAAATGCCGGGGGTGATGATGTGTTCCGGGTCGAGGTCGCCCAGCGACACCAGCTGCGAGACTTCAACGATGGTGGTTTTCGCCGCCGTCGCCATAATCGGGCCAAAGTTGCGCGCTGCCTTGCGATACACCAGGTTGCCCCAGCGGTCGCCCTGGTGGGCTTTAATCAGCGCGAAATCGGCTTTGATCGGATACTCCAGCACATAGTGGCGGCCGTCGATTTCCCGTGTCTCCTTGCCTTCCGCCAGCGGCGTGCCGTAGCCGGTGGGGGTAAACACCGCGCCCAGCCCGGCGCCGGCGGCCTGGATCCGCGCCGCGAGGTTGCCCTGCGGCACCAGCTCCAGCTCCACTTTGCCGCGGCGATAGAGGTCATCGAAAATCTGGGAATCGACCTGGCGCGGGAAGGAGCAGATCATTTTGCGCACCCGGCCAGCCTTAAGCAGCGCCGCGAGCCCCACTTCGCCGTTGCCGGCGTTGTTGTTAATGATGGTCAGGTCGCGGGCGCCCTGGTCAATCAGGGCGTCAATCAGAAAGGTCGGCTGGCCGGCGGGACCAAAGCCGCCGATCATAATAGTCGCCCCGTCGTGGATCCCGGCGATGGCCTCGCTCAGCGTCGATACGCTTTTATCAATCATCAGGTCGCTCCATTGATGTGCGGTAATCGCACTTTTAATCGTTGTTCGCACAAAATGTGACCCGCTTAACGATGTCGGTCAAGGGCGATAATCGAAATATGGTGCGATAATCGAACATCGGTTATCTTTAGCGAAAGAATGTGATCGATGGCAAATATGGGGAACAGAAATGGACAAGCATCCAGACGATTTACTGACCGGCGACGGCGATCCGTTTAAGGGCGATCCTAACTTCATGGCCTCGCTGGCGCGCGGCCTGGAGGTGATTCAGGCATTCACGCCGCAGCGGCCCCTGCTGTCTATCTCACAGATCAGTCAAAAGACCGGCATTCCGCGCGCAGCGGTGCGCCGCTGCCTGTATACCCTGAGCAAGCTGGGGTTCGTTTATGCCGAAGACGGTAAGCATTTTCAGCTGCGGCCGCGGATCCTGGCCCTGGGGCACGCCTGGCTGGCCTCGACGCCGCTGGCGCGTTCGGCGCAGCCGGTGCTGCGGCATCTGAGCGAAATGCTCAATGAGTCCTGCTCCATCGCCACCCTCGACGGGGACGATATCCTGTATATCGCCCGCGCTTCCAGCTCGCGGATCATGACCATCGACCTCGATATCGGCAGCCGCCTTCCGGCGTGGGCGACCTCGATGGGTCGGGTGCTGCTCAGCCATCAGCCGGAGGAGAAGCTCAACGACATGCTGGCCCGGGTAACCATGATCCGCTATACCCCGCAGACGGTGGATTCGGTGGCGAAGCTGCGCGCCGAGCTGAAACGAGTGCATCAGCAGGGGTATGCCCTTAACGATCAGGAGCTGGAGATGGGCCTGCGCTCCCTCGCGGTACCGCTGTTTAACGCCCAGGGGCAGGCGCAGGCGGCGCTGAACGTCGGGGTGCATGCGGGCCAGATGTCGTCCCGCGAGATGATCGACCGCGTGCTGCCGGAGCTGCAAAAAGCCGCTCGCGAGCTGACGCTGCTGCTGCGCTAACGGCTGCGCTTGGCGTGCCGCTCCCAGGTCTCCTGCTTCGCTTCGGCCGATTTACGCAGCGCGACATAGCAGGCGCCGCTACCGCCATGATGTGGTAGCGCGGCGCAGAAGGCCTGCACCTCCGGCAGCTCTTCCAGCCAGCGCGCCAGATAGCTGCGGATGATATTGGCATGGGACTGGTCGTCGCGGCCTTTGCCGTGAACGATCAGCACATTGCGTAACCCCTCTTTCTGCGCCTGCACCATAAAGGCGAAGAGCATCTGCCGGCACTGTTCCACCGGCTGGCGCAGCAGGGAGAGGCTCGCCTGCTGGCTGTATTTCCCCCGCCGTAGCTTATCCAGCACACCACTCTGCAGCCCTTCGCGCTTAAACTCCAGCGGCGTGGCGAGCGGTACGATATCGAGATAGCCGGTAGTGAGAAAATTATCCAGTTGCAGGGTGTCGACGCGCTGCGGGGCGCGACTGTTGCGCCCGGGATGCCAGTGCACGTCATTGTTACGTTTCAGGGGCTGGACATCTTCCATGGCGTCAAGAAACAGGGATTTGTCATCAAGGTTCATGGGCTCTCCTCCAGCGGCTGTCGCCAGCTACTATAGCCGCCTCGCGCTCCCCCCTCAACGCGTTTAGCCCCGTCTGCTGGCAAAGTGAGCGCGACGGGCGGTTAAGGAAACAATTGTCGACTCTGGCGGCGAAACAGGGTGATTAATGACGCCGTTAGCGGCGTCTGCCGGGTGTCGCGCCGCTGGATCAGAAAATAGGCCGCCGTCGGCAACGCTTCGCGGACGGGGATCATCATCAGCTTGTCCGCCATCATCGGATCGTTGCCGAGCTCCACCGGCAGGATACTGAGAAAATCGCTTTTCACCACCAGGCTGATGCACGACGAGAAGGTCTCGCACACAATATCCACCTTTGGCGCCAGCCCGGCCTGATTAAACCGGTCCTGCAGCTGTTTAAAGTAGCTGCCACGCGGCGTCGGCATGGTCCAGTGGTGATCCATCAGCTCCACCAGCGAGGTGGCCTGCGCCGCCGGATGCCCCGCGCGGGCGAAGACCGCGAACGGTTTCTCAAACAGTTTTTCAAAGCTGAACTCATGGTCGTACGGCCCGGGATAGTAGGTGTTGATGGTGAAATCCAGCTCCCCCTGGCGCAGCTCATTGATCATCGCCAGCAGCTGGCCCTCCATGATCCGCACCTTCACCTGCGGATGCTGCTGATGAAAGCGGCAGATCACCGACGGCATCAGCGACCGGGCGACGCTGGCGCCAAGGCCAATATTGATCTGCCCGGCCTGCTCTCCCTGGCGCTGCAGCAGTTCATCCTGCGCCGCCCGCAGCTCCTCGAGGATCAGGCTCGCATGTTGATAAAAACTTTCGCCATCGTCAGTCAGCGCCACCCCCTGGCGGCGGCGGACGAACAGCTGAGCGGAAAGCCCCTCCTCCAGCTCTTTAATCGCTTTGGTCAGGGCCGGCTGCGAGACCGCCAGCGAGCGGCTGGCGCCGCGAATACTCCCTTCCCGGGCCACCTCGACGAAGGCGCGAATTTGATGAAATTTAATCTGAAATGCCATGCTTTTGGTGATAACCGTTGTTTATCAGACGGAAGAAAATGACATCTACTGTAATCCATCAGGCTGTGGCAGGTTAAGAGCGTTAAGGCCTGTAGCGCGTCAGTGATAAACAAAAGCTATCACATCGTGAACGCCGTCACATTTTTTACTTATGACAGGATAAGCTATGCCGCAACTTGATGAATACCTGCGCCAGCTGGCGCCAGCCATGACCCAATGGCGCCGCGATTTTCACCTGCACGCTGAATCCGGCTGGCTGGAGTTTCGCACCGCCAGCAAGGTGGCGGAGATCCTCGACGGACTCGGCTACCAGCTGGCGCTGGGGCGTGACGTCATCGATGCCGACAGCCGGATGGGGCTGCCGGATGAGGAGACCCTGACCCAGGCTTTCGAGCGCGCCCGCGAGCAAGGGGCGCCGGAACGCTGGTTGCCGGCGTTTGAAGGCGGGTTCGCCGGCCTGGTGGCGACGCTCGACACCGGACGTCCCGGCCCAACCCTGGCCTTTCGCGTCGACATGGACGCCCTCGACCTCAATGAGCAGCACGATGACAGCCACCGCCCCCATCGCGACCATTTCGCCTCCTGCAACGCCGGCATGATGCACGCCTGCGGCCACGATGGACATACCGCCATCGGGCTGGGTCTGGCGCATGTGCTCAAGCAGTATGCCGCCCAGCTCAACGGGGTCATTAAATTGATTTTCCAGCCTGCTGAAGAGGGTACCCGCGGCGCCCGCGCGATGGTGGCCGCCGGCGTGGTGGACGAGGTGGACTATTTCACCGCCATCCATATCGGCACCGGCGTTCCGGTCGGCACCGTGGTGTGCGGGGGGGACAACTTTATGGCCACCACCAAATTCGATGTGCATTTTAGCGGCGTGGCCGCCCATGCCGGCGGTAAGCCTGAAGATGGGCGCAACGCGCTGCTCGCCGCCGCCCAGGCCGCCCTTGCTCTGCACGCCATCCCACCGCACAGCGCCGGCGCGTCGCGGGTCAACGTTGGGGTGATGCAGGCCGGCACCGGACGCAACGTGGTGCCCTCTTCGGCCCTGTTAAAAGTGGAAACCCGCGGCGAAAGCGAAGCCATCAATCAGTATGTTTTTGACCGGGCTCAGCACGTCATCGCCGGGGCCGCGGCGATGCATCAAGCCGGGTACGAGTTACGCATGATGGGCGCGGCCACCGCCAGCGCCCCGTCGCCGGCGTGGGTGGCGTACCTGCGCGAACAGGCCGCCCTTGTGCCCGGCGTGCAGCAGGCGGTGGATCGCATCGCCGCCCCGGCGGGATCGGAAGACGCCACCCTGATGATGGCCCGGGTCCAGGCGCGCGGCGGCCTCGCCTCGTACATGATATTCGGCACCGAACTGAGCGCCGGTCACCACAACGAGAAGTTTGACTTCGACGAGAGCGTAATGACGGTCGCGGTCGACACCCTGGCGCGCGTCGCGCTTAACTTTCCCTGGCAGCGGGGGGTGTGATGGAACCCATCTTTCAGTTTGTGGACGAGGTGATTGAGGCAAGCCGCGAGACGTATTGCGCTATCGCCGATGACATCTGGGATCACCCGGAGACGCGCTTTGAGGAGTTCTGGTCCGCCCGCCGGCTGGCGGACGCCCTGGAAGCGGAAGGTTTTCAGCTTACCCGGGATGCCGGCGGGATCCCCAATGCTTTTATCGCCAGCGTCGGCGAGGGCCAACCGGTTATTGCCCTGCTGGGCGAGTTTGACGCCCTGGCGGGTCTTAGCCAGCAGGCCCACAGCGCGGAGCCGACATCGTCGACGCCGGGGGGCAACGGTCACGGCTGCGGACACAATCTGCTCGGGACGGCGGCTTTCGCCGCGGCGGTGGCCGCTAAAAAATGGCTGCAGCAGCACGGCGGCGCAGGCACCCTGCGCTTCTACGGTTGCCCGGGGGAAGAAGGCGGCTCGGGCAAAACCTTTATGGTGCGCGAAGGGCTGTTTGATGACGTCGATGCGGCCCTCACCTGGCATCCGGAGTCCTGGGCCGGGATGTTCAGCACCCGCACCCTCGCCAACATTCAGGCGGCGTGGCGCTTTACCGGCACCGCCGCCCACGCCGCCAATTCGCCGCACCTGGGGCGAAGCGCCCTGGACGCGGTCACCCTGATGACCACCGGCAGCAACTTCCTGAATGAACATATTATCGAGAAGGCGCGGGTTCATTACGCCATTACCGATACCGGCGGCGTCTCGCCCAACGTCGTCCAGGCCCAGGCGGAAGTGCTGTATCTGATCCGCGCGCCGGAGATGGCCGACGTGGAACAGATTTTCGCCCGCATTGAGAAGATTGCCCAGGGGGCCGCGCTGATGACCGAGACCCACGTTAGCTGCCGCTTTGAAAAAGCCTGCTCGGGCTATCTGCCCAACCGCACGCTCGAAGCGGCGATGTACCAGGCGGTATGCCATTACGGCACGCCGGCATGGAGCGACGACGAGCGCGCCTTTGCCGCGGCGATCCGCGCCACGCTCAGCGACAACGATATCAACAACAGCCTGAACAATATCGCCGGCACCGGCGGCGAGGCGGGGAAAACCTTCGCTCGTCGCCACCGCGACACGCTGTTGATTGATGAGGTGGCGCCGTGGGCGGCCACGGATACGCTCCTCGCCGGCTCCACCGACGTCGGCGATGTCAGCTGGAAAGCGCCGGTGGCCCAGTGCTTCAGCCCCTGCTTCGCGGTGGGTACCCCGCTGCACAGCTGGCAGCTGGTGAGCCAGGGACGCACCGCCATCGCCCATAAAGGGATGCTGCTGGCGGGGAAAGTCCTCGCGGCGACGGCGATCCGCTTATTCAGCGACCGCGCGCTGCTGGAGGCCAGCCAGCGAGAGCTCAGGCAAGCGCTGGCCGAACATCCCTACCGCTGCCCGATCCCGGCGGAGGTGAGACCGTCGGTTTTACGCTAACCATACAGACCAGACCGCTCCTGACAGACGCTGACCGGCATCGCGGCACGCACCGACCATAATAACCGCCGGCAGTACGGGAGCAGGCCTGCCTAACACAACAACGACAACAGAGGAACGCCCATGAGTATGTCATCCATACCGTCGCCTTCCCCCGCCGGAAAGCGCTATGGCTGGGTAGAGAAGATCGGTAATAAGGTCCCGCACCCGTTTTTGCTGTTTATCTATCTTATCGTGGCGCTGATCGCCGCCACGGCGATACTCTCCGCCTTCAACGTCGGGGTCCAAAACCCTGCGGACGGGTCGCGGGTGGTGGTCAAAAACCTGCTCAGCGTGGAGGGGTTGCACTGGTTTCTACCGAACGTGATTAAAAACTTCAGCGGTTTCGCGCCGCTGGGGGCGATCCTCGCCCTGGTGCTGGGCGCCGGCTTTGCCGAGCGGGTGGGCCTGTTGCCCGCGCTGATGGTGAAGATGGCCTCCCACGTTAGCGCCCGTTATGCCAGCTATATGGTGCTGTTTATCGCCTTTTTCAGCCATATCTCCTCCGACGCCGCGCTGGTGATCATGCCGCCGCTGGGGGCGCTGATGTTTCTCGCCGTCGGTCGGCATCCTGTCGCCGGCCTGCTGGCGGCCATTGCCGGGGTGGGCTGCGGCTTTACCGCCAATTTACTGATCGTCACCACCGACGTGCTGCTCTCCGGGATCAGCACCGAGGCGGCCAAATCCATCGATGCCTCTCTGCACGTCAGCGTGATCGACAACTGGTACTTTATGGCAACCTCGGTGATCCTCCTGACCCTCGTCGGCGGTTTGATCACTGACAAGCTGGTGGAGCCGCGGCTGGGCCAATGGCAAGGCAGTCGTGATGACAAGCTGCAGACCCTGACCGCCGAGGAGCGTTTCGGCCTGCGCATCGCCGGCGTGGCGACGCTGGCGTTCGTGGCGGTCATCGCCCTGATGGTGGTTCCGGAAAACGGCATTCTTCGCGATCCGGTTCAGCACACGGTCATGCCCTCGCCGTTTATCAAAGGCATCGTGCCGCTGATTATCTTTTTCTTCTTTGTCGTGTCGCTGGCTTACGGCATCGCCACCGGCAAAATTCGCCGCCAGGCCGATCTGCCGCAGCTGATGATTGAGCCGATGAAAGAGATGGCCGGATTTATCGTGATGGTCTTCCCGCTGGCGCAGTTCGTGGCGATGTTCAACTGGAGCAATATGGGTAAGTTTATGGCCGTTGGCCTGACGGACCTGCTGGAGAGCGCCGGCATGAACGGCGTCCCGGCGTTTGTCGGTCTGGCGCTGCTGTCGGCTTTTCTGTGTATGTTTATCGCCAGCGGCTCGGCCATCTGGTCGATTCTGGCGCCGATCTTCGTGCCGATGTTTATGCTGCTGGGCTTCCACCCGGCGTTTGCGCAGATCCTGTTTCGCATCGCCGATTCATCGGTGCTGCCGCTGGCGCCGGTTTCACCGTTTGTGCCGCTGTTTCTCGGTTTTTTACAGCGCTACCGACCGGACGCCCGCCTCGGGACATACTATTCGCTGGTGCTCCCTTACCCGCTGATTTTTCTCGCCGTCTGGCTGCTGTTGCTGGTGGGCTGGTATCTGGCAGGACTGCCCATCGGCCCTGGCATCTATCCGCGGCTTCCTTAAGCCGTTGAGCGCCAGGGACGGCGGCTTACGCTTAACGCGGCACCTTCACTTTGACCTTGCGGGGGAGATCCACGGCTCCGGCGAAGATGCCGAAAAGCGCGCGATACCCGCGTTCGAGCAACAGCGTGAGGCCATGGATAACCAGGCCGCTGAAGATCAATACGATTACGCCAGTCAGTATATATTGCATAGCCCCACCTCTGAGTTATTAACCGCGCCGCGCCGACGCGGCGGCACCTTCCCGGGCGCGCAAAGCTGCGCGGAGGACCGGCGTCGTCAGCTTAAAAGTAGCAAAAACCATGCCCGATAACCCGCCAGGATCGATCCAAAAATAAATCAACGTAACGGCCGGTGGCTGCCGGTCGATGATGCGGGTTTATCTTTTGGGAGTATAGTTGACCGCCGCCGGCGCGTGGTATCGTGTGGCCCTCGTGTACGATGGTGGATGACCGAAACGATGTTGACCTTGCTGCAGGATAAAATGGATACCCCGCTGGGGGCGCTGTGGGTGCTCTGCGACGAACAGTTTAATTTGCGCGCCGTCGAGTGGGACGAGCACCGCGATCGGATGGAAACCCTGCTCGATGTACACTATCGCCGGGAAGGCTATCAGCGCGTCGACTGCCGCAATCCAGGCGGTCTCAGCAGTAAGCTGAACGACTATTTTGCCGGCGATCTGGCCGTCATCGAGACCCTGCCTACCGCCACCGCCGGCACCCCTTTCCAGCGCCAGGTCTGGCGGGCGTTACGCGAGATCCCCTGCGGCCAGGTGATGCACTACGGTCAGCTGGCCGAGGCGCTCGGTCGTCCCGGCGCGGCGCGCGCCGTGGGGGCCGCCAATGGCGCCAACCCGGTGAGTATTGTGGTGCCCTGCCATCGGGTCATCGGGCGTAACGGCACGATGACCGGCTATGCCGGCGGCGTGCAGCGTAAAGAGTGGCTTCTGCGCCACGAGGGCTATCTGTTGCTTTGACTGAAAATGCGTTTTCGGAATTTTCAGGTAATTTTACAATCCAATGTGGCTGAATAATCTATTTTTAATCAAGCAGATATCAGCCTGTGTTGATTTACCCTGCTGATATTACGTGTTTCAGAGCCTGAAGACTTACCTGCTCATCAAAAAGATGTTAAAATTGACCAATATCAATTAAGGCCTGAGCAGACATATGATCCCTGAGAAGCGAATTATTCGACGCATTCAGTCTGGCGGTTGTGCTATCCATTGTCAGGATTGCAGTATCAGCCAGCTCTGCATCCCCTTTACTCTGAACGAGCATGAGCTTGATCAGCTGGATAATATTATCGAGCGGAAAAAGCCCATCCAGAAAGGTCAAACCTTGTTCAAAGCGGGTGATGAGCTGAAATCGTTGTACGCCATTCGCTCCGGGACCATCAAAAGCTACACCATCACCGAGCAAGGCGATGAGCAGATTACCGGCTTCCATCTGGCGGGCGATCTGGTGGGCTTCGACGCCATCGGCACCGGCCTGCACCCGAGCTTCGCCCAGGCGCTGGAAACCTCGATGGTGTGCGAGATCCCCTTTGAAACCCTCGACGATCTTTCCGGAAAAATGCCGAATCTGCGTCAGCAAATGATGCGCCTGATGAGTGGTGAGATCAAAGGCGACCAGGATATGATCCTGCTGCTTTCCAAAAAGAACGCCGAAGAGCGCCTGGCCGCGTTTATCTATAACCTGTCCCGCCGTTTCGCGCAGCGCGGTTTCTCTCCCCGCGAGTTCCGACTGACCATGACCCGCGGCGACATTGGCAACTATCTCGGCCTCACCGTCGAAACCATCAGCCGTCTGCTGGGGCGTTTCCAGAAGAGCGGCATGCTGGCGGTGAAAGGCAAATACATCACGATTGAAAACGGCGACCTGCTGGCCCAGCTGGCCGGTCAGGCGCGCAACGTCGCTTAATCTCCGCGCAACACCTGGTCAGGATCGGCATTTTTTTCAGATTTGTTGATCTGACCAGGCTCCTCCCCTGTTTCAATTCATCCATATAGGTTATCTTTTTAATAACTGACGGTAGCTGCAGTTGTAAGGAGACCCTGTATGGCGAAGTATCAGAGCATGCTGGTAGTAATCGATCCTAACCAGGACGACCAGCCGGCGCTAAGGCGAGCGGTGTACCTGCACCAACGGATTGGTGGACGCATCAAAGCCTTTTTGCCGATCTATGATTTTTCTTATGAAATGACCACCCTGCTGTCGCCGGACGAACGGACGGCGATGCGTCAGGGCGTCATTGCCCAACGTACGGCCTGGATCCGCGAGCAGGCGAAATTCTATCTTGAATCCGGTGTGCCGATTGACGTGAAAGTGGTGTGGCACAACCGCCCCTTCGAAGCCATTATTCAGGAAGTGATCAGTGAGAAACACGACCTGCTGCTGAAGATGGCCCACCAGCACGACAAGCTGGAAGCGGTGATCTTCACCCCGACCGACTGGCATCTGCTGCGTAAGTGCCCCTGCCCGGTCTGGATGGTGAAAGATCAGCCGTGGCCGGAAGGCGGTAAAGCGCTGGTCGCCGTCAATCTGGCCAGTGAAGAGAATTATCACAACACCCTCAACGAGAAGCTGGTTCGCGAGACGCTGTCGCTGGCGGAAGAAGTCAACCACACAGAAGTGCACGTTATCGGCGCCTATCCGGTCACCCCGATCAATATCGCGATTGAGCTGCCGGATTTCGATCCCAGCGTCTACAACGACGCCATTCGCGGTCAGCATCTGCTGGCGATGAAAGCGCTGCGGCAGAAGTTTGGCATTGACGAGAAATTCACCCATGTGGAAAAAGGGTTGCCTGAGGAGGTGATCCCGGATCTCGCCGAGCATCTGCAGGCGGGGATCGTGGTGCTGGGTACGGTCGGACGCACCGGCCTCTCCGCGGCGTTCCTTGGCAATACCGCGGAGCAGGTCGTCGACCACCTGCGCTGCGATCTGCTGGTGCTTAAACCAGAGGCCTATCAGACGCCGGTGGAACTGGACGACGACGACGACGATTAACCTTCCCTCCCGGAACGTTCACCTTCCCCCGCCTCGCGGGGGATTTTTTTGCCCGCTTTCCCTCAGGCACAAAAAAGGGCCGCTTGCGGCCCCGTCATTGCATGGCGATCATGAACGACTCAGTGGATACCCAGACGCCAGGCCAGATCGATCTCTTCTTTCAGCTCCAGCGAGGAGAGCGCCATCAGGTCAGCAAACTCCAGCTCCAGCAGTTTAAGTTTTTTCAGATACTGCGCTGGGGTCATGACGGTGGTGTCGCGGCGTAAGAATTCGATGGCCATCTGCGTTGGGGTTAACTCGGTATCCATAATATCCTCTGTCTGATGTAAGAACCGGAACATTATATCACCTCTCGCCGCTTATTTTATGAACAATTCCTGGCATCCTTCTGCATATAAAAAAGCCGTCTCACAGGAGACGGCTTATAAACAAACGTTGTAAAACAATAATGTTACATTATAGCGCTTTCAGGATCGCATCGACGCTGGCTTTGGCATCGCCAAACAGCATATGGGTGTTCTCTTTAAAGAACAGCGGGTTCTGTACGCCGGCGTAACCGGTGTTCATCGAACGCTTAAAGACCACCACGTTCTGCGCTTTCCACACCTCAAGCACCGGCATACCAGCAATCGGGCTCTTCGGATCGTCCTGCGCCGCCGGGTTGACGGTATCGTTAGCGCCAATGACCAGCACGGTGTCGGTGTCGCTGAAATCATCGTTGATCTCATCCATCTCCAGCACGATGTCGTAAGGCACCTTGGCCTCCGCCAGCAGGACGTTCATATGCCCCGGCAGACGGCCGGCGACCGGGTGAATGCCAAAGCGCACCTTAATGCCGCGCGCCCGCAGCTTCTCGGTGATCTCGGCCACCGGATACTGCGCCTGGGCCACCGCCATACCATAGCCCGGGGTGATGATGACCGAGTGCGAATTTTTCAGCATCTCCGCCGTCTCTTCGGCGCTAATTTCGCGGTGCTCGCCCACTTCTTCATCGCCGCCGCTGGAGGAACCATCGGTGCCGAAGCCGCCAGCGATCACGCTGATAAAGGAGCGGTTCATCGCCTTACACATAATGTAAGAGAGGATGGCGCCGGAAGAGCCCACCAGCGCGCCGGTGACGATCAGCAGGTCATTGCTCAGCATAAAGCCCGCCGCCGCCGCCGCCCAGCCCGAGTAGGAGTTGAGCATAGAGACCACCACCGGCATGTCCGCGCCGCCGATAGAGGCCACCAGGTGCCAGCCGAAGGCCAGCGCGATCGCGGTCATCACCAGCAGGCACAGGACCTGGGTGCCGGTGCTGTCGGAGCGCACGAAAATCACCATCAGTACGAAGGAGACCACCAGCGCCGCCAGGTTCAGCTTATGGCGATTAGGCAGCATCAGCGGTTTGGAGGAGATCTTGCCGCGCAGTTTACCAAACGCCACCACCGAACCGGTGAAGGTCACCGCGCCGATGAAGATGCCGAGGAACACTTCGGTCAAATGGATATTGACCAGAATCTGCTCCATACCGGGTTCATGCTGCAGGTAGCTGTTAAACCCTACCAGCACCGCCGCCAGGCCCACGAAGCTGTGCAGGATGGCCACCAGCTCCGGCATCTCGGTCATTTCGACCTTCTTCGCCAGACGAATACCGATGGCCCCGCCGATCACCATCGCGAGGATAATCCAGCCGACGTTGCCGGCGTCCGGCCCCAGAATGGTGGCGATCAGAGCGATGGCCATCCCGGCGATGCCGAAATAGTTGCCCTGCTGCGAGGTTTCGTGTTTCGACAGACCCGCCAGGCTGAAAATAAACAGGATTGCAGCAACAATGTATGCAGCTGTAACTAATCCACCAGACATGTGCTACCCCTTATCCTTTGCGAAACATTTTCAGCATGCGCTGAGTCACGGTAAAACCACCGAAAATATTAATGCTGGCGATCAGTACCGCGATAAAGCTCAGGAAGCTGACCCAGCCGCCGTGGCCTATCTGCAACAATGCGCCAACCACGATAATGCCCGAAATGGCGTTCGTCACCGACATCAGCGGCGTATGCAGGGCATGGGAGACATTCCATACCACGTAGTAACCCACCACGCAGGCCAGCGCGAAGACGGTGAAATGGCCGAGGAACTCTTTAGGCGCCACGTTGGCCAGCCAGCCGAAGAGGATAATCGCCAGCGCGATCAGCGCATATTTGCGCCACGGCGACGCCGGTTTGACCTCTTCTTTCGGCGCTTCCACTTTTTTCGCCGCGGCCTGCGGCTGAGCGGAGACCTGAATCGGCGGCGCCGGCCAGGTGATTTCGCCTTCGCGCACCACGGTCACGCCGCGCACCACCACGTCATCGAAATCGATAACGATATTGCCGTCTTTCTCTTTGCACAGCAGCTTCAGCAGGTTCACCAGGTTAGTGCCGTAGAGCTGGGAGGACTGGGTCGGCAGACGGCCTGGGAGGTCGGTATAACCGATAATTTTCACGCCGTTGGCGGTGGTCACCACTTCGCCCGGCACGGTGTACTCGCAGTTGCCGCCGTTTTGCGAGGCGAGATCGACCACCACGCTGCCCGACTTCATTGAGTCAACCATTTCCCGGGTGATCAGCTTCGGCGCCGGTTTGCCCGGTATTAACGCCGTGGTGACGATAATATCGACCTCTTTCGCCTGGGCGGCGAACAGCGCCATTTCGGCTTTGATAAAGGCTTCGGACATCACCTTGGCATAGCCGTCGCCGCTGCCCGCTTCCTCTTTAAAATCCAGCTCGAGGAACTCGGCGCCCATACTCTGCACCTGCTCCTTCACTTCCGGGCGGGTATCGAAGGCGCGGACAATCGCGCCCAGGCTGTTGGCGGCGCCAATCGCCGCCAGTCCAGCTACCCCGGCGCCGATAACCATCACCTTGGCAGGCGGAACTTTGCCTGCCGCCGTGATCTGCCCGGTAAAGAAACGACCGAATTCATGGGCCGCTTCAACGATAGCGCGGTACCCGGCGATATTGGCCATTGAGCTGAGCGCATCCAGCGACTGGGCGCGTGAGATACGCGGCACCGAATCCATCGCCATCACGTTGATATTACGGGCCGCCAGTTTTTCCATCAGCTGCGGGTTTTGCGCCGGCCAGATAAAGCTAATCAGCGTGGTTCCTGGGTTTAACAGGGCAATTTCATCGTCATTCGGGGCATTGACCTTGAGGATGACATCAGACTGCCACACCTCGTCGCCGGTCACGATTTCAGCCCCTGCCTGGGCAAAGGCCTCATCGTCAAAGCTGGCCAGCTTCCCGGCGCCGCTTTCTACCGCGACGCTAAAGCCGAGTTTGAGCAACTGCTCAACGGTCTTCGGCGTGGCGGCGGCCCGGGTCTCCTGGGCTAGCCTTTCTTGTGGTACACCAATACGCATAGTTTTCCCTTCCATCGGTTTTTGATGATGGTTTACTTTTCTGACCAACAGCGACAGGACGGCAAAATCATCCTCGCCATCTTTCGCTGTCTGCAAAATGAAACAGTAACAAACTTTTTATAACCTACTGAAAATAGCGATTGTGATCTACAGCGATAAAACAGAAATTTTGATTTTATTGCTTATTGTCAGCACAGATGGTTCCGGGCAGCAATATTTACCTGAATTTGCCTCTCAGGCCTGATAATCCGCTTATCCAGTGGTATAAAACGCCATTTATCGCCATTGAGATCATTGTATTAACATTACATTAACTAATAAAAGTGGTATCGATTATCGTTTTTGCTGGTCAAGCGGCTGTTTTTTCAACATATCGAAAAATGTTATCTTTCCGTAGTATACGATTCGGGCGGCACGCAAAAAATGACGCAGACAGTCACGGCGATTAAATGCAATAATCAAACGTTTTCAGTCAACAACAACACCAGTATATGGTTTGCGCAAGGCAAAGGATTATTTTTATGAAGCTTAAAAACACCCTCCTGGCGTCTGCTCTCCTGACAACCGCCACGTTGTCTGCCCACGCAGCGACCGAGTTGACCCCGGAGCAGGCGGCTGCGCTGAAGCCCTACGATCGCGTTGTCGTCACCGGCCGGTTTAATGCCATTGGCGACGCGGTGCAAGCGGTATCGCGCAAAGCTGACAAAGACGGCGCGGCCTCATTCTATGTTGTCGACACGTCGGATTACGGCAATGGCGGCAACTGGCGCGTCACGGCTGACCTCTATAAAGACGACGCGCCGAAAGCGGATGCGCCGAAAAATCGCATCATCAATGGCGTGATGGAGCTGCCGAAAGATCAGGCCGTTGAGCTGATGCCTTACGACACCGTCACCGTCCAGGGCTTCTATCGCAGCCAGCCGGAAGTGAACGACGCCATCACCAAAGCGGCGAAAGCGAAAGGCGCCTATGCGTTCTTCATCGTCCGCCAGGTCGACGCCAACCAGGGCGGCAATCAGCGCATTACCGCCTATATCTACAAAAAAGATGCGGAAAAACGCGTTCTGCAGAGCCCGGACGCTATCCCGGCTGATTCTGAAGCCGGCCGCGCGGCGCTGGCCAAAGGCGGCGAAGCGGCGAAAAACGTCGAAATCCCGGGCGTCGCCACCACCGCGGCGGTTGGCTCCGGCACCGGCGTAGGTCGTTTCTTCGAGACCCAGTCGTCAAAAGGCGGACGTTACACTGTCACGCTGCCGGACGGCACCAAAGTTGAAGAAGTGAACAAAGTGACTGCGGCGCAAATGGTGCCGTTCGATAACATCAAGTTCACCGGCAACTACGGCAACATGACCGAGATCTCCTATCAGACGGCAAAACGCGCGGCGAAGAAAGGGGCGAAGTACTATCACATTACCCGCCAGTGGCAGGAACGCGGCGGCAACATCACCATCAGCGCCGATTTGTACAAATAATCGCTATTGACTGGCTAAAAAGGCGGCGCATTGCCGCCTTTTCATTTTTTTTCATCCCCCGCCATTGCATGGCCCTCGGACACTCCGTAAAATCCCGCGCCTTAGCGCAATCCTCCATTTTTATGCGATTTCGCAAAATAAATATTCTGGAACAGCCATTTTCACCTCGGGAATGCAATGGAAAAGAAACTGGGCCTGAGCGCCCTGACCGCCCTGGTCCTCAGCTCAATGCTCGGCGCTGGCGTATTCAGTTTGCCGCAAAATATGGCGGCCGTGGCCAGCCCTTCCGCTCTGCTCATCGGCTGGGCGATTACCGGCGTCGGGATCCTGTTCCTCGCCTTCGCGATGCTGCTGTTGACCCGTATTCGTCCCGACCTCGACGGCGGGATCTTCACCTACGCCCGCGAAGGGTTCGGCGAGCTGATCGGCTTCTGTTCCGCCTGGGGCTACTGGCTGTGCGCGGTGATCGCCAATGTCTCCTATCTGGTGATCGTCTTTTCGGCGCTCAGTTTCTTCACCGATACCCCTGAGCTGCGCCTGTTTGGCGATGGCAACACCTGGCAGTCTATCGTTGGCGCTTCAGTTCTGCTGTGGGTGGTCCACTTCCTGGTCCTGCGTGGCGTGCAGACGGCGGCGGGGATTAACCTGGTCGCCACCCTCGCCAAGCTGTTGCCGCTGGGGGCGTTTGTCGCCCTCGCCGCCCTGGCCTTTCAGCTGGATACGTTCCGCCTCGATTTCAGCGGCCTGGCGCTGGGCGTACCGGTGTGGGAGCAGGTTAAAAACACGATGCTGATCACTCTGTGGGTGTTTATCGGCGTCGAGGGCGCGGTGGTGGTCTCCGCCCGCGCGCGACACAAGCGGGACGTTGGCCGCGCGACGCTGCTGGCGGTGCTTTCGGCCCTCGCGGTGTATCTGCTGGTCACCCTGCTGTCGCTGGGCGTGGTGCCGCGTAGCGAACTGGCCGAAATGCGCAACCCGTCGATGGCGGGACTGATGGTCAGACTGATGGGCTCGTGGGGTGAAATTGTGATTGCCGCCGGGCTTATCGTGTCGGTGTGTGGCGCCTATCTCAGCTGGACGATCATGGCTGCCGAAGTGCCTTACCTCGCCGCCACCCACAAAGCCTTCCCGCGCCTGTTCGCCCGCCAGAACCGCAACAACGCCCCCTCCGCTTCGCTGTGGCTGACCAATATCAGCGTTCAGGCGTCGCTGGTCCTCATTTGGCTGACCGGTTCGGACTACGGCACCCTGCTGACCATCGCCTCAGAGATGATCCTCGTGCCCTATCTGCTGGTCGGCGCCTTTTTGCTCAAAATCGCCACCCGTCCGCTGCATAAAGCGGTGGGTATCGGCGCCTGCATTTATGGCTTATGGTTATTATACGCGTCGGGACCTGTGCATTTGCTGTTGTCGGTGGTACTTTACGCTCCGGGTCTTCTGGTCTTTTTGTACGCCCGACGTACGCACCAGCACGATCGTTCGCTCAAACGCCGCGAATTGGCGCTAATTGGTTTATTGCTGGTTGCCGCTGTGCCGGCAACGTGGATGCTGGTGGGGTAAGCGGTCGCCCTGCCGCAGAAATCAAAGGAGATACCCATGGCTGAACAACAGCCCCGCCCGGTTCTGATCACAGGAGGAGGCCGCCGCATCGGCCTCGCGCTAGCGCACCATTTTCTGCAGCAACACCAGCCGGTGATCGTCAGCTATCGCACGCCCTATCCGGCGATCGAAGACCTGCGCGAAGCGGGCGCCCTCTGTCTGCAGGCCGACTTCAGCAGCGATGACGGCATTCTGACCTTTGCCGAAGCGGTTAAATCGCATACCAGCGGCCTGCGGGCCATCATCCACAACGCCAGTGACTGGATGGCGGAGAAGCCGGGCGTACCGCTCAGCACGGTGATCAACCGCATGATGCAGATCCACGTCCATGCCCCCTATCTGCTCAACCACGCGCTGGAGGAGCTCCTGCGCGGCCACGGCCACGCCGCCAGCGACATTATCCATATCACCGATTACGTGGTGGAGCGCGGGAGCGATAAACATATCGCCTACGCCGCCAGCAAGGCCGCGCTGGACAACATGACCCGCTCCTTTGCCCGCAAGCTGGCCCCAGAGATCAAAGTCAACGCCATTGCGCCGTCGCTGATCATGTTCAATGAAGGTGACGACGAGGCTTATCGTCAGCAGGCGCTGGATAAGTCGCTGATGAAAATCGCCCCGGGCGAGAAAGAGATCAGCGACCTTATCGACTATCTGTTTACCAGCCGCTACGTGACCGGCCGGTCATTCGCCGTCGACGGCGGTCGCCCTCTACGTTAGTGGAAGCGGCTCCAGCCAACAATCAACAGCCACGCGCACAGCCCCCAGCACCCCACTGCGCCTGCCAGCGCCAACGGCAGGCGCATGATCCCGGTGAAATACCACAGCGACAGCAGATAGATAAAATAGGGAACGATCGACCACATGCCGAACACGATAGTGGTGCGCAGGGCTTCAATACCGCGCTCGCTGGCGACAATATAGTGGGCGATGAGCGCAAAGGTGGGAAACAGCGGAACAAGTCCGGCGATGGCGTAATTTTTGGTTTTCGCCAGCACGCCAATCAGCACCACCACCAGCGCGCCCAGCAGCCCTTTGATTAACAGCCCCATGTCCTTATGCCTTAACAATGAATCAACAAGTTAGCGCAGCATAGCGGAATTAGCGCTGTTTATAAAAGAGGAATGGCGGGTAAAATAGGCGCGGTGTATGTTACTTCTTTTACTGATGTGCAATAGACATGAATAAAATCGTTTTTGTTGAGGATGACCCTGAGGTAGGGGCGCTGATCGCCGCCTATCTCGGCAAGCATGATATGGATGTGGTGGTCGAGCCTCGCGGCGACCGCGCAGAGGAAGTGATCGCGCGGGAGAAACCGGACCTCGTGCTCCTGGACATTATGCTGCCCGGCAAGGACGGAATGACGCTCTGTCGCGATCTGCGTGGGCAATGGCAAGGGCCGATTGTCCTGCTGACCTCGCTCGACAGCGATATGAACCATATCCTCTCCCTGGAGATGGGCGCCAGCGATTATATCCTGAAAACCACCCCGCCGGCGGTGCTGCTGGCGCGACTGCGTCTGCATTTGCGCCAGCATATCGCCCCGGCGGGAGCAGGCGCGCCTGCGACGCTCACCCCGCACAAGACCATCTCCTTTGGCTCACTGACCATTGACCCGGTCAACCGCCAGGTGCTGCTCGGCGGAGAAAGCGTCGCCCTGTCTACCGCCGATTTCGACCTGCTGTGGGAGCTGGCTACCCACGCCGGGCAGATTATGGACCGCGACGCCCTGCTGAAAAATTTACGCGGCGTCACCTACGACGGGATGGATCGCAGCGTCGACGTCGCCATCTCGCGCCTGCGCAAAAAACTGCTCGATAACGCCACAGAACCCTACCGGATTAAGACGGTACGCAATAAAGGCTACCTCTTCGCCCCCCACGCCTGGGACAACTGAGCGGTCCTTCTGCGGCCCTGAAAGGGGCCCGTTTCACCGCCTGACCCCGGCGGCATGCGCATCGCGTTTTTCGCCGCCTTCGCGCTGGCGGGTCGCCGCCAGTTTGTCATATTGAGTAAATCAATATGTTTCGCCGTACAGAAGCCCATCACATAACCCCTCAATATGATTGTGCTCAAGGACTTACCGTTTTCAGAGTGGCATAAAGCCTGAAAACACAGGACTTTTGCATGATGAAATACGTTGTACTTTTGGCACTTACCCTCTTCACGTCACTCTCTGGCTGGGCTTTTTCCCTCGACAACGCCGATATCCGGCTCCTCTGTCCACAGCGCGGGCAAATTAAGGTGCTCCTCCACCGCTATCAACATACCCAGCAATCCTGGGGAGATCACCATTTCGAAACCGGCGGCGGATACGTGCGCCAGGGGCCGCTGCTGGTGATCCCGTTTGCTAACCTTGATCAGATGATTTACCACCAGACCACCGGCGAATTTGCTTACTGGTATGCCGAAGCAAAACAGCTGGTGCGCTGTCGACTGCTGAGCCTGGCCACCCTCTATCCGGTGGATATCCCCTACTATCGCGAGTAGCGCCCAGCGGCGTGCAGATGACAGTGGAGACAATCCTTGCCTAATGCAGAGGTAAGCTCGCAATAAGTGACACCGTCACATTTTCAACGACGTCGCTCCCCCCCGGCTGGCTATTGTCAGGGGACATAAACCCTGCTTTGATAGCGTATCGGTTACTCCCGCGCGGGCCTCGGCTCGCCCCGGTAAACCCGAGACGTTTCCGCCTCGCCGGGCAGATGGTCCCGAGGCGCCGGCAGGTTTCTCTTTTTGACTATGCGGTAATGTAATGAAAAAGCTGTTCGTGCAGTTCTACCTTCTGCTCTTCGTCTGCTTTCTGGTGATGACCATGCTGGTGGGCCTGGTCTATAAATTTACCGCTGAACGCGCCGGCCGGCAGTCGCTTGACGATCTGATGAAAAGCTCACTGTATCTGATGCGCAGCGAGCTGCGGGAAATTCCGCCTCGCGACTGGAGCAAAACGCTGAAAGAACTGGATCTTAATCTGTCGTTCGACCTGCACATCGAGCCGATGAGCAAATTCAAATTGTCGGAAAGCTCGATGCAGCACCTGCGCGCCGGGGATATCGTCGCGCTCGACGACCAGTACACCTTTATCCAGCGCATCCCCCGCAGCCACTATGTGTTATCCGTGGGCCCGGTGCCCTATCTCTATTTTCTGCATGAAATGCGTCTCCTGGACGTAGCGCTGATGGCGTTTATCGCTATCTCGCTGGCCTTCCCGGTGTTTATCTGGATGCGTCCGCACTGGCAGGACATGCTGCGCATTGAGACCGCCGCCCAGCGCTTTGGCGAAGGCCACCTCAGCGAGCGTATTCATTTTGACAGCATGTCCAGCTTTGAGCGGCTCGGGGTGGCCTTCAACCAGATGGCCGACAACATTAATGCCCTCATTGCCAGTAAAAAGCAGCTGATTGACGGCATCGCCCATGAGCTCAGGACGCCGCTGGTGCGCCTGCGCTACCGTCTGGAGATGAGCGAAAACCTCACCGAGGCGGAATCGCAGGCGCTGAACCGCGATATCGGCCAGCTGGAGGCGCTCATAGAAGAGCTCCTGACCTACGCCCGTCTCGACCGCCCGCAGACGGAGCTCAGCCTGACCACCCCCGATTTCCCCGCCTGGATCAGCGACCACGTCGAGGATATCCAGATGGTCAACCCGCAGCGCGAAGTCGGCCTGGCGACGCTGACCCGCGGCAACTATGGCGCGCTGGATATGCGGTTGATGGAGCGGGTGCTGGATAATCTGGTGAACAACGCCCTGCGCTACAGCGGTCAGCGGGTGGCGGTCAGCCTGACCCTGCAGGGTTCCCGCGCGTCGTTGCAGGTCGACGATGACGGCCCGGGCATTGCCCCCGAGGAGCGCGAGCGGGTGTTCGAACCTTTTGTTCGTCTTGACCCCAGCCGCGATCGGGCGACCGGAGGCTGCGGCCTCGGCCTGGCCATTGTCCACAGTATCGCCCAGGCGATGGGGGGCGACGTTCGCTGCGAGGCCAGTCCACTCGGCGGCGCCCGCTTCTGCTTTAGCTGGCCGGTCTATCATCAGTTGCCCGATTTTACCCCTGCCTGAATAAAACTTGCGCAGAGGCCGCGGGCTGGCTATGCTGGAAAAATCGAATAGCATGTTGTAACTAAGGTGAAGGCGATGGCCAGCTACGACCTCGTTGAACGTCTGAATGATACCTTTCGCCAGATCGAGCTGGAGCTGCAGGCGCTGCGCCAGGCGTTAGCCACCTGCCGGCTGCTGGCGGGCCGGGTGTTTGAGCTGCCGGCGATCAGTAAAGATGCCGAGCATGACCCGCTGGCGAACATTACGGTCGTCCAGCACACCGGCGAGGCGGCGCTGGATCTCGCCCTGCGCCACTACGGCCATCTGTTTATCCAGCAGCAGTCGGAAACCCGCAGCAGCAAAGCCGCCGTCCGCCTGCCGGGCGCTATCTGTCTCAAGGTCTCCGCCGCGGAACAGCAGGCGCTGCTGGCGCGCATTCAGCAGATTAACGCCCTGAAGGCCACCTTCGAGAAAATCGTCACTGTCGACGCTGGCCTGCCCCCCACCACCCGCTTTGAGTGGGTGCATCGCCATCTGCCTGGGTTAATCACCCTCAGCGCCTATCGCACGCTAACGCCCCTCCTCGACCCGAGCACTATCCGCTTCGGCTGGGCCAATAAGCACGTGATCAAAAATCTGACCCGCGACCAGGTGTTGATGATGCTGGAAAAAAGCCTGCAATCGCCGCGGGCGGTGCCGCCCTGGACCCGCGAGCAGTGGCAGAGCAAACTGGAAAGGGAGTATCAGGATATCGCCGCCCTGCCGCAGCGGGCGCGGCTGAAAATCAAACGGCCGGTGAAAGTGCAGCCGATTGCCCGCGTCTGGTATGCCAGCGAGCAGAAACAGGTGCAGTACGCCTGCCCCAGCCCGCTGATCGCCCTGATGTCCGGTAGCCAGGGGGTCAGCGTGCCGGATATTGGCGAATTGCTCAACTACGATGCCGACAATGTGCAATACCGCTACAAACCGGAGGCGCAGGCGCTGAGATTACTGATCCCACGCCTGCACCTCTGGCTGGCTAGCGAGTAGCCAGGCTGCCGACCATCTGCTCCGGGCGCACCCAGCTATCGAATTCGGCTTCCGTCAGGTAGCCCAGCGCCAGCGCCGAAGCCTTCAGGGTCAGCCCCTCATGGTGCGCTTTTTTGGCGATCTCCGCCGCTTTATCATAGCCGATATGGGTATTCAGCGCGGTCACCAGCATCAGCGACTCGTTGAGCAGCTGGGTGATCCGCTCACGATTCGGCTCAATGCCCACCGCACAGTGCTCGTTAAAGCTCGTCATGCCGTCCGCCAGCAGACGCACCGACTGCAGGAAGTTGTGAATGACCATCGGCCGATAGACGTTGAGCTCAAAGTTACCCGAGGCGCCGCCGATATTCACCGCCACGTCGTTACCCATCACTTGGCAGCAGACCATGGTCAGGGCCTCGCACTGCGTCGGGTTGACCTTACCGGGCATAATCGATGACCCAGGCTCGTTTTCCGGGATGGCGATTTCGCCAATCCCGCAGCGCGGCCCGGAAGCCAGCCAGCGGACATCGTTAGCGATTTTCATCAGCGAGGCCGCCAGACCTTTCAGCGCGCCGTGGGCATGGACCAGGGCATCGACAGTGGCCAGCGCTTCGAATTTATTCGGCGCGGTGACAAACGGCTGTCCGCTGAGCGAGGCCAGCTCGGCCGCCACCCGCACGGCATATTCCGGATGGGTATTCAGCCCGGTCCCCACCGCCGTCCCGCCCAGCGCCAGCTCGGCAAGGTGCGGCTGGCTGGCTTCAAGATGCTTCAGGCTATGGTCCAGCATCGCCACCCAGCCGGAGATTTCCTGGCCTAAGGTGAGCGGCGTGGCGTCCTGCAGATGGGTGCGACCGATCTTCACGATATCCCTGAAGGCCACCGCTTTTTCGTTGAGCGTGGCCCGCAGCGCCTGCAGCGACGGGAGCAATTTTTCCCGCAGGGCGACCAGCGCCGCGACGTGCATGGCGGTGGGAAACACATCGTTCGAGCTCTGGCTTTTATTGACATCGTCATTGGGGTGGATTTTTCGCGCCATCCCCCGCTCACCGCCGAGCAGTTCACTGGCGCGGTTAGCCAGCACCTCGTTCATATTCATATTGCTCTGGGTGCCGGAACCGGTCTGCCAGATAGCCAGCGGGAACTCCTGGGGGTGTTTTCCGGCCAGCACTTCGTCAGCGGCGGCGACGATCGCCCCGGCTTTCTCCGCCGTCAGCAGGCCAAGATCCTGATTGACCTTCGCCGCCGCCCGCTTGGTCAGCGCGAGGGCATATATCAGTTCCCCGGGCATTTTTTCGGTCGAGATGCGGAAATGCTCCAGCGAACGCTGGGTCTGGGCGCCCCAGAGTTTATCGGCCGGGACGTCGATGGCGCCCATCGAGTCTTTTTCACTGCGATGCGTTGTCATTACTTTCTCCTTGGATGAAAAGTGCGTCATAGCGACAAAGCTCACCTGCTTAAAAGAGTAAGTATTGGCCAGATTGATAAGTTGTTTTGGTGGTTCGTGCCGCAAAGCGGCATAAAAAAGCCGCCCCGAAGGGCGGCCCGGACGGCTGACAACATGCCATCTTCAGCGATTGCCCGGCGGCGCTGCGCTGGCGCGGGCCGACAGGGAATGGCATACCCGGTTGATATTGCTGTTTTCGTAGGCCGGGTAAGGCGAAAGCCGCCACCCGGCAGAAGGCGCGCACGATAACGAAAACAAGTTTGTCATCGGCCAGAGCCGCCCCGAAGGGCGGCCAGGTTTATTTCACGCAGCGGGCGCACTGCGACGTCTGGATCTGCTGGAAGAAGTCGTTGCCTTTATCATCGACGAGGATAAACGCCGGGAAGTCTTCCACTTCGATTTTCCAGATCGCCTCCATCCCCAGCTCCGGATACGCCACGCACTCCAGGCTGCGGATGCTCTGCTGAGCCAGTACCGCCGCCGGGCCGCCGATGCTGCCGAGGTAGAAACCGCCGTGCTTATGGCAGGCGTCGGTGACCTGCTGGCTGCGGTTGCCTTTCGCCAGCATGATCTTACTCGCGCCGTGAGACTGCAGCAGATCGACGTAAGAGTCCATGCGGCCTGCGGTAGTCGGGCCGAGGGAGCCGGAGGCGTAACCGTCCGGCGTCTTGGCCGGGCCGGCGTAGTAGATCGGGTGATCTTTCACGTACTGCGGCAGTTCCTCGCCATTATCGATAAGCTCTTTCAGCTTGGCGTGGGCGATGTCGCGGGCGACGATAATGGTGCCGCTCAGCGACAGACGGGTGGAGACCGGGTACTGCGACAGCAGCGCCAGGATCTCGCTCATCGGCTGGTTAAGGTTCACCTTCACCGCTTCGCCTTCGCCGGCCTGGCGCAGATGCTCAGGGATATATTTCCCCGGATTGCTCTCCAGCTTCTCGATCCAGATGCCGTCGCGGTTGATTTTGGCTTTGATGTTGCGGTCGGCGGAACAGGAAACCCCCATCCCTACCGGACAGGAGGCGCCGTGGCGCGGCAGGCGGATCACCCGGATATCGTGGGCGAAGTATTTGCCGCCGAACTGCGCGCCGAGGCCGAGGTTTTGCGCCTCCACCAGCAGCTCCTGCTCCAGCTGAATGTCGCGGAACGCCTGGCCATGCTCATTACCTTCGGTCGGCAGACCGTCGTAGTATTTAGTGGATGCCAGCTTGACCGTCTTCAGCGTCGCTTCCGCCGAGGTACCGCCGATGACAAAGGCGATGTGGTACGGCGGGCAGGCAGCGGTACCAAGGGTACGCATCTTCTCCACCAGATAGTTTTTCAGCTTCGCCGGGGTGATCAGCGCTTTGGTTTCCTGGTAGAGATAGGTTTTGTTCGCCGAGCCGCCGCCTTTGGCGATACAGAGGAATTTGTACTCATCGCCATCGGTAGCATAGAGGTCGATCTGCGCCGGCAGGTTGGTGCCGGTGTTGACCTCTTTATACATATCCAGCGGGGCGTTCTGCGAATAGCGCAGGTTGTCCTGGATGTAGGTGTTGTATACCCCCTGCGCCAGCGCGGCTTCGTCGCCGCCGCCGGTCCAGACGCGCTGGCCTTTTTTACCCATGATGATGGCGGTGCCGGTGTCCTGGCAGGTAGGCAGAATGCCTTTGGCGGCGATATCGGAGTTGCGCAGGAACTGCAGGGCGACGTATTTGTCGTTTTCGCTGGCTTCCGGGTCGTTAAGGATATCCGCTACCTGCTGCTGATGGGCCGGGCGAAGCATAAAGGAGGCGTCGTGGAAGGCATGTTGCGCCAGAAGGGTCAGCGCCTGAGGGTCAACTTTTAGCACTTCCTGGCCGGCAAATTCGGCGACGGAGACGTAATCACTGCTGAGGAGATAATACTCGGTGTCATCCTTTTTGAGGGGAAAAGGATCCTGGTAAACAAACGGTTTATTCGACATTGTACTCTCACTTACTGCTTTGGCTGATTATGTTTCAGGCAGGGACTCCATGTGCCTGTAGAAAAGCGAGTCGATCAATTTTACACAATTTTTTAACAAAAACTGAGACAGGGACGACTTTTTCTTTCAGCAGTTGCTTCTCCAGCGTTTGCTGGTTTAATAGGGCGATAAATTTTACTTTGATTGAAACAGGGATTGAGAATGCAAAAGCTGATTAACGCCGTGCAGAACTATGCATGGGGAAGCCACACCGCCTTAACTGAACTGTATGGCATCGCCAACCCGGACAACCTGCCGATGGCAGAGCTGTGGATGGGGGCGCATCCGAAGAGCAGCTCGCAGATCCTGGCGGCAGACGGCCAGCCGCGTTCGCTGCGCGAAGTGATTGACGCGGACAAAGCCGCCCTGCTCGGCGACAAAGTGGCGCAACGCTTCGGTGAATTGCCGTTCCTGTTTAAAGTGCTGTGCGCCGCGCAGCCCCTCTCCATTCAGGTCCATCCTAACAAGCAGGCCTCCGAAGAGGGTTTCGCCCGCGAGAACGCCGCCGGCATCCCCCTCTTCGCCGCCGAACGTAACTATAAAGATCCGAACCACAAGCCGGAGCTGGTCTTCGCCCTGACCCCGTTCCTGGCGATGAACGCGTTTCGCGAGTTCAGCGAGATTGTCAGCCTGCTGCAGCCGGTGGCTAACGCGCACCCGGCGATCGGCGCCTTCCTGCAGCAGCCGGACGCGGCTCGCCTGAGCCAGCTGTTTGCCAGCCTGCTGAATATGCAGGGCGAGGAAAAAGCGCAGGCGCTGCAGGCGCTGCGCGAGGTGCTGGACCGCGAACAGGGCGAACCGTGGCAGACCATCCGCCTGATCGCCGAATTTTATCCCGACGACAGCGGCCTTTTCTCCCCGCTGCTGCTGAACGTGGTGAAGCTGAATCCGGGCGAAGCGATGTTCCTGTTTGCCGAAACGCCGCACGCGTATCTGCAGGGGGTGGCGCTGGAGGTGATGGCCAACTCGGATAACGTGCTGCGCGCCGGCCTGACGCCGAAGTACATTGATATCCCTGAGCTGGTGGCCAACGTCAAGTTCGAGGCTAAACCGGCGGGTGAGCTACTGACCCAGCCGCAGCGGCACGGCGCGGAGCTGGACTTCCCGATCCCGGTGGAAGATTTTGCCTTCTCGCTGCACGATCTCTCCGCCGAGGCCAGCGATCTGGCCCAGGCGAGCGCGGCGATCGTTTTCTGCGTCGACGGCGAAGCCCTGCTGCGCAAAGGCGACCAGAGCCTGACCCTCAAGCCGGGCGAATCGGCCTTTGTGGCCGCCAATGAATCGCCGGTGCAGGTCAGCGGCCATGGCCGCGTGGCGCGCGTGTTCAATAAGCTCCAGTAAACGACAGACCTTTCAGGTCGCGCTTACTGATTATGACAACTCAGCCAGGCGGTCTCTCCGCCTGGCTTCATTTATGGACAAATGCTATGAAAAAATCGCTGGTCGCAGCAGGAATCATCGTGGCGCTGGGCGTGGTATGGACAGGCGGCGCCTGGTACACCGGCAAACAGCTGGAAGGCCGGATTGCCGATATGGTGCAGCAGGCTAACGCGCAGTTACGCAGCAGCGCGCCGGAGTCAGGTCTGGAGCTGAGCTATCAGGACTACCAGCGCGGGCTGTTCAGCAGCCATCTGCAGCTGGTGGTGAAGCCGATCGCCGGTCAGGCTAACGGCTGGCTGGCCGCCGGGCAGAGCGTGGTGCTTGACGAGGTGGTCGATCACGGCCCCTTCCCGCTGGCCTCGTTAAAAACCTTTAATCTGGCCCCGGCGATGGCCTCGGTCCACACCACGCTGGTGAAAAACGACGCCAGCCAGGCGCTGTTCGAAATAGCCAAAGGCAATACCCCCTTTAACGTCGATACGCGCATCGCCTACAGCGGCGACAGCCAGTCGGCGATCGTTCTCAATGCCCTCGACTACGCCAAAGGGGATGAGAAAGTCACCTTCAGCGGCGCCGAGTTCCAGCTCGACGCCGACCGCGACGGCAAAAACATCAGCCTGAAGGGCCAGGCCGGCAGCGGCCAGATCGATGCTCTCAACGAATATAACCAGAAGGTGCAGCTGCGCTTCGTCAACCTGACCACCGACGGCGCCACCGAGCTGGCCAGCTTCAACGAGCGTATCGGCCAGCAAAAAATGACCCTCGATAAACTGGCCATCAGCGTCGAAGGCAAAGAGCTGGCGCTGGTTGAAGGCATGGCGCTGGACGGCGGCTCCACGCTGACCAAGGACGGCAAAGGCGTGAACAGCCAGGTGAACTACACCGTCAACAGCCTGAAGCTGCAGGGTCAGGATATGGGTAGCGGCAAACTGACGCTGAAAGTGGATAACGTCGACGGTCAGGCGTGGCACCAGTTCAGCCAGCAGTACAGCGCGCAGTCTCAGGCGCTGCTGGCGAAACCAGAGCTGGCGCAGAACCCGGAGCTGTACCAGCAGGCGCTTACCGAAACCCTGTTCAATGCGCTGCCGATCCTGCTTAAGGGCAATCCGTCGGTGACTATCTCACCGCTGAGCTGGCGCAATGCCAAAGGCGAAAGCAGCCTCAACCTCTCGGTGCTGCTGAAAGATCCGGCCCTGGTGACCGCCCCGCCGCAGACCCTGGCGGACAGCCTGGATCGCGTGGTGCAGTCCCTTGACGGCAAAGTGGTGATCCCGGTGGATATGGCGACGGAGTTTATGACTAAGATCGCCGGTCTGGAAGGCTACCAGCCAGCCGACGCCGCCAAACTCGCCGATCAGCAGGTCAAAGGCCTGGCGGCGATGGGCCAGATGTTCCGCATCACCACCATGGAAGATAACGCCATCAGCAGCAGCCTGCAGTACGCGAACGGTCAGGTGACGCTGAACGGCCAGAAAATGCCGCTGGAGGATTTTGCCGCGATGTTTGGTCTCGAAGCGCCTTCGTTACCGGACAGCGCGCCGCAGGAGGGCCAGCCGCAGCAGGATGACGCCGCGCCTCAGCAGGACGACGCCGCCCCGCAGCCGTAATTTATCGGCTCAGGAGACGGCCACCGCGCGCCGTCTCCGTCATTTTCTCGTCACCAGCCGCGGGGGCATGATCTGATTTCGCGTCTCGCCCGCGCCCTCCTCCAGCCGCCGCAGCATCGACTCCGCCAGCGTTTTTCCCATCTCGCGCGCCGGGGTGGTGACCCAGGTGAGCGGCAGGTCGTCAAGCGCGGCCTCAGGCACATCGGCGAACGCCGCCAGCGCCACCCGCTGCTCGAAGTAGCTGTCGACGCCATCCTCCCCGCTCTGCCTTCCGGCGCGCAGCAGACCGAACCACGCGCTGATCGCCGGGCAGAAGGTGGCGATTATGCCGGGGTATACCTATGGTCCCGAAGGCAATGGCTTTCTGCGCCTCAATGTCGGCTGTCCACGCGAGAAGCTGGAGCGCGGTGTCGCAGGGCTAATAGCCGCCCTGCGCAGCCTTATCTGATGCGCCGGCAAAGTGAATTATCTGGTTGTCAAACCCTATCCTGCCTGCCAGATGGCTGGCAGGATGATCGAGGCTTTCCCCCTGGCGCAGGCAAACCCTGTAGCGGCCATGAATGACTCTCGCGCCCGGCTGATGTCGGCATTATTAAAATAATTTTGATATTCCTCAAAACTTTTTTAGGAAGGAAGCGGTATTAATTTGGCCGCTTAATCATTGCTTACACTGGTTTATTGAGGAGGAGAGCATGAAAACCTATGACCGTAATCGTAACGCTATTGCCACCGGCAGTATGGTCATGATCGCCGGTAACGGTACGACGGGCGTGATTAAAGCGATCCATGGCGAGGGGAAAACCGCCGAGCAGCTGCGTCGGGCGGACTGCGTGGAAATCGACGGCTGCGAGGGCCGCTTCTGTCCGTTAGATCTGATCCGTCTCGGTTTCCATTAATCCCTGCCGCCAGGGCAACATGAGCAGGCCACCCAGGGTGGCCTCTCCTTTACCGGCCTGATACAGGCGCTTAGCGAAAGCTCCACTGAATACTCATCACAAAGATCGCCGGGAGAATAATCCCGCCCTCGACGCCGAAATAATCGGTAAAGTTATACTGCAGACCATGATAGATATAGGGCGAAAAACCGACGCCGGTGATTTTTTTGGCGGTGCGGTAGGTGCCTGAGTCGCCGCAGTGGCTGAAAGCGTCAAAGAAAAATTCTCCGGTATAGGCATACACCCCTTTCAGCAGCCAGCCGGTGTCGTTTTTCAGCCAGTCGCGGCGCACGCCGAGGGTCAGACAGCGATCGTCGAAGCTGTTTTTCATGGTGCCGACCAGCGCGCTGTATTTTGAATCCGCTGAAAACTTGCGCTCCACCGAGAAAAAGTTGTTGTTGAAATGCTCGTTATATTGTCCGTGGTTGCCGGTCATGTGATAAACATAGGAACCGGTATTCATCGAATAGAGATTTAATTCCCCGGCCTGCGCCGACGGCATGGCAACCAACAGCAGCCCGGATAACACAACCCATAATTTATTCAACATTCAGTAACCTACGCCACACCCGTAAAAAAAGAACCCGGCATACTATCACCGCTAAGCTAAACCAAAGGGCAATCAGATAAACCGGCGCTCGTCGCGGCAGGCAAACATGACGCTATATGCACTATAGCAGTCGCCCTCTCGCCTGGTGAGCGCCAGCGGCTATACTGCAGACACATTCATCTCATCGATTAAGGACTGCTGTGTTAGCCACTCTCCTCGTTGCGCTGGTCGCTATTATTCATCTCGCCATCCTGGTGCTGGAGATGTTTTTCTGGGAAGCGCCCGCCGGGCGCCGGGCCTTTAACCTCAGCGCCGATTTCGCCCGGGAAACCCGGGTGCTGGCGGCCAACCAGGGGTTGTATAACGGTTTCCTGGCCGCCGGCCTGGCGTGGGGGCTATGGCTGAGGGAGTCCGGCGAGCCGGTGGTGATCTTTTTCCTCGCCTGCGTGCTGGCCGCCGGGGTATTCGGCGCGCTGACCGCCAGCCGCAAAATTCTCTATATTCAGGCGCTGCCCGCGCTGCTGGCGCTGCTGGCGGTGCTGACGCAGGGGTAGGGCCTTGATCTAAAACAGAGAAAGCTGGCGGTAAGGCGGATACTATGTGCCCACTTCGGTCGGTCATCGACCTTTAATACCTTCTGAGTTCAGAGGCATTTTTATGACATGGCAATCCTTCAAACAGGCCTGGCTTATCCGGTTCTGGTCCCCCGTCCCGGCGGTCATCGCCGCGGGCATTCTCTCAACCTACTATTTTGGCATCACCGGCACCTTCTGGGCGGTGACCGGCGAATTTACCCGCTGGGGTGGCCAGCTGCTGCAGCTGCTGGGGGTCCACAGCGAACAGTGGGGCTATTATCAGCTGATCCATCTCGACGGGACGCCGCTGACCCGCATCGACGGCAGGATGATCATCGGCATGTTCGGCGGCTGCCTGGCCGCGGCGCTGTGGGCCAATAACGTCAAATTGCGCTTGCCACGCAGCCGGATCCGCATTGTGCAAGCCGTAGCCGGGGGTATCATCGCCGGGTTCGGCGCGCGGCTGGCGATGGGCTGCAATCTGGCGGCCTTTTTCACCGGCATTCCGCAGTTCTCCCTGCACGCCTGGCTGTTTGCCATCGCCACCGCCATCGGCTCCTGGTTTGGCGCTCGCTTCACCCTGCTGCCTCTTTTTCGCATACCGGTAAAAATGCAAAAGGTATCCGCTGCTTCGCCGTTAACCCAAAAACCGCAGCAGGCGCGCCGCCGTTTCCGCCTGGGCATGGTGATCTTTTTCGCCATGATCGGCTGGGGCCTGCTCACCGCCGCAGACCACCCTGCGCTCGGCCTGGCGATGCTGTTCGGCATCGGCTTCGGTCTGCTTATCGAGCGCGCGCAGATCTGCTTCACCTCCGCCTTTCGCGATATGTGGATCACCGGCCGGACGGTGATGGCGAAGGCGATAATCTTCGGCATGGCGGCGAGCGCCATCGGCATCTTCAGCTATGTGCAACTGGGGATGGCGCCGAAAATCATGTGGGCCGGTCCCAACGCGGCGATTGGCGGGTTGCTGTTTGGCTTTGGCATCGTGCTGGCCGGCGGCTGTGAAACCGGCTGGATGTACCGGGCGGTGGAAGGCCAGGTTCACTACTGGTGGGTGGGGCTGGGCAACGTTATCGGCTCCACGCTGCTCGCCTGGTGCTGGGACGATATCGCTGCCCCGCTCGCCACCCACTGGCAAAAGGTCAACCTGCTGAACGCTTTTGGTCCCTTCGGCGGACTGCTGGCGACCTATCTGCTGCTGCTGATCGCCCTGCTGCTGGTGATCGCCTGGGAGAGACATTTCTTCCGCCGCCAGTCGGCAGCGGTCCGGACCGTGAAGGAGAGCGCTTGAAAAACATCATCCCTGATTATCGCCTGGACATGGTCGGTGAGCCCTGCCCCTATCCGGCGGTCGCCACCCTGGAGGCGATGCCCTCCCTGCAAAAAGGCGAGATCCTCGAAGTGATTAGCGACTGTCCGCAGTCGATCAATAACATTCCGCTTGATGCCAGGAACCATGGCTATACGGTGCTGGATATTCAGCAGGATGGCCCGACCATTCGCTATCTGATCCAGAAGTAACCCCGTTTCCCCGCCGGCGACCTTCATCGCCGGCATGGGTTTCCGCGTCTCCCGTCACGCCATTTCCTCACCACCAGAGGGGCCGTGCAGGCAAACGATTGCAATACATTGTAACACTTGAAACGATGTTCCAGTTATCCAATAACCCTTAATATAACGCGCCTATATTATTAAAATACGAATAAGTGACTTCATGAATGGTTTCTGCCGCTACCGGCCAAAGCCGCGCACCGCAACACAATAAGGATAGAAATGGAACTGCTGGCCAGGCTGGGTCATTTTTTTGAGCAAGTGCGTTCAGATGCCGATTTTGCCACCTTCGCCAGTGAACTGCGTCGGCATCAGGTCTCGTGTTATATCTACTTTGTCTCTACCGGCAATATGAATTTCGTGATGGCCAACGACGAGGTGATCACGATAAAAAGCGCCCGCGGCCTGCTGCGCGTGCGCAGCGCCCCCAGCCATCGGCTGACCTCGGCCGCGGTCATCCGCCATTTTGCCGGCGCCATCAACTTTGAACAGTACTGCAGGGATCTCGCCAGCGCCGGGGTGTTTAAGTGGAGCGTCGACCTGGAGGAGGAGACTCGCCACTACTGGTCGAAGGAAAACAGGCTGCTGTATAAAGAGAGCCTGATTCCCCCCTGAGCGGGTCCCAGGGGGAAGCCTGGCCTGAGGGGCCAGCCCTTAATCGCGGGTCTGCACCCAGAAGGCGTGGATCAGGCCTGGAATATAGCCCAGCAGGGTCAGAATAATGTTGAGAATAAACGCCCAGCCGAAACCTTTCCCCAGCAGTACTCCCAGCGGCGGCAGAATGATAGTAAAAACGATTCTCCAGAATCCCATAAGCTCTCCCTTCATCTAACGGCAACATTTTACTAAGTTATTCAATAGTTAAGCATAGACGCTTTTCACCGCTTCGCCAGCAGGCGGCCCCTCATCTCCGGTAACAAAAATTATTCCCTGCCGTCACGGATAAAAAAGTCCGCCAAAACATCCACTTTTCTGGCTCATGCTGCGGGCCCGGCAGCGAACCGCACAGATTGTCAGTTGACCTGGCTGCGAGTCAGGACTAAGCCTGGAGGAGTTTTATCACATCGAGTCGTTTTACCAACCGGAGAATATCCATGAGTAAACTTGGGATTAATGGTTTTGGTCGTATCGGACGTCTGGTGTTACGCCGTTTATTAGAAGTCGACAGCAGCCTCGAGGTGGTGGCTATCAACGACCTCACCTCGCCAAAAGTACTGGCCTACCTGCTAAAGCATGATTCAAACTACGGCCCCTTCCCGTGGAGCGTCGACTTCACGGAAGATGCGCTGATCGTCAACGGTAAGACCATCACCGTGTATGCCGAAAAAGAGGCGCAGCATATTCCGTGGCAGGCGGCGGGCGCGGAAGTGATTGTGGAGTGTACCGGGTTCTACACCTCGGCAGAGAAATCGCAGGCCCATCTCCAGGCCGGCGCGCGCAAGGTGCTGATTTCCGCCCCCGCCGGCGAGATGAAAACTATCGTCTATAACGTCAACGATGACACCCTGACGCCGGATGACACCATCATCTCCGTCGCCTCCTGCACCACCAACTGCCTGGCGCCGATGGCCAAAGTCCTGCAGGATGCCTTCGGCATCACCGTAGGCACCATGACCACTATCCACGCCTATACCGGCACCCAGTCGCTGGTGGACGGGCCGCGCGGTAAAGATCTGCGCGCCTCCAGGGCGGCGGCGGAAAACGTCATCCCGCACACTACCGGCGCGGCCAAGGCTATCGGCCTGGTGATCCCCGCCCTGAGCGGGAAGCTGAAAGGCCATGCCCAGCGCGTACCGACCAAAACCGGCTCAGTGACGGAGCTGGTGTCGGTGCTGGAGAAAAAAGTGACCGCGGATGAGGTCAATCAGGCGATGAAGCAGGCGGCAGAGGGCAATGAATCCTTTGGCTACACCGAAGAAGAGATTGTCTCTTCCGATATCATCGGCAGCCATTTCGGTTCAATCTACGATGCCACCCAGCTGGAGATTGTGGAGGCCGGCGGCGTACAGCTGGTGAAAACCGTCGCCTGGTACGATAACGAATACGGCTTTGTCACCCAGCTGATCCGCGTGCTGGAGAAATTTGCCCGCTAAGTGAACGGCGGACAGCCTGCGCTGCCCGCCGATTCTGCATTGAGCCTCAGGCCTGCAGATAGACCACCTGAGTCTGCAGGTACTCATTCAGGCCATGGCGGCCATCTGCGCCGCCGATCCCCGATTTACGCCAGCCGGCGTGGAATCCCTGCATCGCCTCAAAGTTCTCGCGGTTGATATAGGTTTCGCCGAATTTCAGCCCCTTAATCGCCTTCATCGCCACATTAAGATCGCGGGTGTAGATCGAAGAGGTCAGGCCATAATCGCTGTCATTGGCCATCGCCAGCGCTTCATCGAGCGTCGAAAACGCCACCACCGGCAGCACCGGCCCGAAGGTTTCCTCATGGATAATATCCATCTCCTGACGCACATCCAGCAGCAGGGTCGGCGGATAAAAATAGCCTTTCCCCTCCTGCGGCTGACCGCCCAGCGCGACACGTGCCCCCTGCGCCACCGCCTTTGCCACTTTGCGCGCCACCTGATCCCGCGCGGCGGCGTTAATCAGCGGCCCCATGGCGATGTCATCGCGCGCCGCCGGGTCGCCAAACTGCACAGCCTTCATCGCCTCGCCGAGGCGGTTGACGAAGCGATCGTAAATCCCCTGCTGAACATAGACCCGCTCGACGCAGTTGCACACCTGCCCGGTATTGATCACCCGCGAGTCCACCACCGCCTTCACCGCCAGCTCCAGATCCGCATCTTCCATGACGATGGCCGGCGCTTTGCCGCCGAGCTCGAGGCACACTTTGGTGATATTTTTCGCCGCGGCGGCCATGATTTTCTCCCCCGCCGCTACGCTGCCGGTCATGCTGACCATCGCCACCTTCGGATTGCCGGCCAGCTCCTGGCCGACGGTTTCCCCACGGCCGAGCACCAGGTTAAAGACCCCTTTCGGCAGCCCAACCTGATGGACGATCTCGGCGAAAGCGATGGCGTTGTTGGGCGTGAATTCGCTGGGCTTAATGACGATAGTGTTGCCGGTGATCAGCGCCGGCGCCAGCTTACGGGCGATAAGAAAGAACGGGAAGTTCCACGGCAGGATCCCGGTGGTCACCCCCAGCGCGCGTTTGAAGACGAGGATATTCTCCCCGGGACGGTCGCTCTGCACGATCTCCCCTTCATACCGCCGTGCCCATTCGGCCATGTAGTCGAGATAGTCGGCGGTAAACGCAACCTCCACCGCCGCCAGCTGCTGGATCTTGCCCCCTTCAGCGACGATCAGCCCGGCGATGTCGTCGGCACGCTGACGAATGCCGGCGGCAATTTTGCGCAGCCAGCCCGCGCGCTCAATGGCCGGTAGCGCCTCCCAGGCCGGCTGGGCGCGCTCTGCGGCGTCAATCGCCAGCCGCGCCTCTTCCGCGGTCCCGTCCGGGATCCGCGACAGCAGCGCTTCAGTCGCCGGGTTAAGCACGTCGATCCAGCCGTCGCCGCGACCGGTTACGAACTGGCCATCAATATACATTGGGTGTTGAACGGGTGCTGTCATGGCTGCTCCTGTGGTGCATTTGTATTTAACAAGTGATTTTTTTGTTAAATATCGGGCGGATAAGCCGTGGCTTCGCAGCACGTTGGCGCATTTCTGTGAGCTGATTCATAAAACCGGGCCAAAAATGCCCGGTTGAGGTTACATTTCAATAACACAAATTGCCCGTTTGCGATAAATCTGCCGCAAACGGGCATTTTTCAGCCGAGGAGGCGGGCCTGCAGCGCCCCGGCAAGCCGGTCATCCTCCCGCAGCTGTCGCCAGGCGTCGAGGATCGCCGGCGGGAAGGTCACGTGGCTGATAAAGTCTTTCCCCCGCGGACCGTACCCTTCAGGGGAATCCTGCAGGCGCGGCAGCTCGCCCAGCAGCAGCGCGAGGTAGCGGGTCACCGGCCACAGCCCCGCCCCGCCGCCCGCGAACCCCAGCTGGCCGTCGGTCTGCTCCAGCACCGGCGAGCAGCCGGGAAAGCTCAGCCACTGCGGCGGCGTCGTCGCCCCCTGCCAGACGCGGGCGAAGGTGGCCATCGTCCGCCGCTGCATGGTGGGGTCCTGAATGACGATCCCGCGACGATGGGGGATCCCCCGGCTCTCCAGCATTGTGCGGGTAAAGCGCGCGTTTTCCCCGCAGTTAGTCGACCGATCCTCCACCACCAGCCGCGGGCGAGGAATGTGCCAGAAGTCATGCGCAATATCCGCCAGAATATGCGCTTCCGGGCGGCCCTCCACCGCGAGCGAACGGTAGCGGGGATCCTCGCGCACCGCCTCATACAGAAAACCGGTGGAGTGTCCTATGCCGCCGCTGATCAGCAGCGGAACCTCCTGCTCCTTCGCCAGCCGGCAGGCGGCGTCGATGGTGGGGATCACGGCATTGCCAGCCAGCACCACCACATCCACTGCCGGCGGCGCGGTCAGCGTCGCCAGATCGTTCTGCGCCAGCCAGCCGCCAGTCAGGTTAGCCGCCGCCAGCGTCGTCGCCGACAGCGGGGGAAATTGTTCTGCCATTCTGATCTCCTTAATCACCTCTCAGCCGCGCAGAGAGGATAGTCCGGCCATCATAAACGCCGCCTGCCGGGGCGCAAAGCGACGTCGATTTGTAACCATTTTGAAATAACAAGAAACATCTAAAAACACGCGGGTTGCACCTGAATAACTGACCATGAAAATAACAAAAAACAGCAAAAACAGGTCGAAAATAAAAATTTACCTCGCAGTTACACCAGACAAAAGCGCGTTTTCTCGCCCGCGTTGCCAAGGGATAACTTGCCAATTGTATCCATCAACTCTAAGTTGCTTAACAATTACACAACCTTTTTCACATCAGGTTGCACCCTGCACGCACAGAGTGACACCTGACCTTTTACCGTGGCGGGAGAACGTTTCGTAATGAGCAATCCAGAAAGCAACACTGCATCCATTTTGCAGAAAAACAAGAAAGTCCTGATCGCGAGCCTGACCGGCAGCGCCATCGAATGGTTCGATTATTTTCTCTATGGCACCGCCGCCGCGCTGGTGTTCAACAAAATCTTCTTTCCGATGGTCGACCCGGTCATCGGTCTGATCCTCTCCTGGCTCTCCTTTTCGCTCACCTTTTTTATCCGCCCCATCGGCGGGGTCATTTTCGCCCACATCGGCGATCGCATCGGTCGCAAGAAGACGCTGGTGCTGACCCTGTCGCTGATGGGCAGCGCCACGGTGGCCATTGGCCTGCTGCCCACCTACGAAATGGTGGGCCTGTGGGCGCCCGCCCTGCTGATTACCCTGCGCATTATTCAGGGCATGGGTATCGGCGGCGAATGGGGCGGCGCGCTGCTGCTGGCCTACGAATACGCCCCGGAAAAGCGGAAAGGCTTTTTCGGCAGTATTCCTCAGGCCGGCGTGACCATCGGCATGCTGATGGCGACCTTTATCGTCTCGCTGATGACCCTGTTCGATGAGGCGCAGTTTCTTGCCTGGGGCTGGCGCATTCCGTTCCTGCTCAGCTCCGTCCTCGTTTTCCTCGGCCTGTGGATCCGCAAAGATATCGACGAAACGCCCGCCTTTAAGCAGGTGAAACAGTCTGGCCAGGTGGCGAAGGCTCCGCTGCGCGTGACGCTCAAACACCACTGGCGGGAGGTGCTGATCGCCGCGGGTCTGAAAGTGGTGGAGACCGCCCCCTTCTATATCTTCTCTACCTTTGTGGTCAGCTACGCCACTACCACCCTGAGCTATCAGAAGTCGCAGGCGCTGGAATCCGTCACCCTGGGCGCGCTGGTGGCCACCGTGATGATCCCGCTGATGGGGCTGCTGTCCGACAAGGTGGGCCGGCAAAAGATGTACACCCTGAGCGTGGTGCTGCTGGGGCTGTTTATCGTTCCGTGGTTCCTGCTGCTCGACACCGGCACCAGCTGGGGCATTATGCTGGCGACGATCGTTGCCTTCGGCATCCTGTGGGCGCCGGTGACCGCGGTGCTGGGTACCCTGTGCTCAGAGATTTTCAGCGCCAATGTGCGCTACACCGGGATCACCCTGGGTTACCAGCTGGGCGCCGCGCTGGCCGGGGGCACCGCGCCGCTTATCGCCACCGGTCTGCTGGCGAAATACGATGGTGACTGGCGACCGGTGGCCATCTACCTGGGCGTTACGGTGGCGATTTCGCTGCTGGCGATATTCTGCGCCAGCCGGATGAAATCCGTCCCAGGCGCGGCGCGCCCCCGGGCGGAAAGCGCCTAACCGCAGCCGGTCCGGGTCGACCATCCTGCCCGGCGGCGCTGCGCTTGCGCGGGCCTACAGGGAGATCGCGCCACGTGGGAAACCGCTCATCCCAGGCTCAGTAAGACAGTAGGCCCGGTAAGGCGCCAGCCGCCACCGGGCAGTAAAGCTGCTGCGAAGCCGACTATCCCGCCCGGCGGCGCTGCGCTTGCGCGGGCCTACAGGGGGGATCACGCCGCGGGGGAAACCGCTCATCCCAGGCTCAGTAAGACAGTAGGCCCGGTAAGGCGCCAGCCGCCACCGGGCAGACAAACGAGAACAACGGCTAAGACGAGTTGTAGCCGGCCGCCAGGGCCGGCGGGTGTCAGGCGCTCTGATTGTCCAGCTGAAGCTGCCCCTCGCGCCGCTGCTTCAGCTTCCAGAAGGCCCACAGCGCGATAAACCACAGCGGAGAAGCCAGCAGCGCCAGCAGCGTGTCCGGGTCAAAGATCATGATGAAGATGGCGAACGCGAAGAACAGCAGGCTCACCCAGCTCATCGCCACGCCAAAGGGCATCTTAAAGATCGAACCGGCGTGCAGGTCCGGACGCTGACGGCGATAAACCAGATACGCCACGAGGATCATCCCCCAGCTGAACACCACCATAATCGCCGCCAGGGTCGAGACGATGGTAAACAGGGTCATCACATTCGGCACCAGGAACAGCAGCAGCGTACCGATCAGCATACAGAAGCAGGAAAACAGCAGGCTGCGCACCGGGATACGGGTGCTGCGCGACAGAATACGGAACTGCCAGTGCGCATGCTTCTCCACCGACAGGCCGTACAGCATGCGGGTGCTGGAGAAGACCCCGCTGTTGGCCGAGGACATCGCCGAGGTCAGCGCCACGAAGTTAATCACCGCCGCCGCCGCGGGCAGCCCGGCTTTGGCAAACAGCGTTACGAAGGGGCTGGTCTCCGCCGACACTCCCGGCCAGGAGGCGACAGCGATGATCACCACCATCGACAGCAGATAGAAGATGATAATCCGCAGCGGCAGGGCATTGATCGCCTTGGGCAAAATTCGCTGTGGATCGCGGGTCTCCGCCGTCATCGTCCCCAGCAGTTCGATGCCGGTAAAGGAGAAGATCGCTATCTGGAAGCCGGCGAAAAAGCCGGTGATACCGTGAGGCATAAAGGCCGTCGGGTCGGTGAGATGGCTCAGAGAAGCCGTCACGCCGTCCGGAGAGGTCCAGCCGGTGGCAATCATCCAGCCGCCGGTGGCGATCAGGGCGATAATGGTGATCACCTTGATCAGGGCGAACCAGAACTCCGCCTCGCCAAACATTTTCACCGACAGCAGGTTGAGCAGAAACAGGATAGCCAGCATGCTGAGGGCCGGCATCCACGCCGACAGCTCGGGGAACCAGTACTGCATATAGCTCCCGCACACCACCACGTCGGCGATACAGGTCACCACCCAGCTCAGCCAGTAGGTCCAGCCGAGATAAAAGCTGGCCTGCGGTCCGAGATACTCGCCGACAAAGTCGGCAAAAGAGCGGTAGTCATGGCGGGTGAGCAGCAGCTCCCCCATCGCCCGCATCACCATATAGGTAAAGAACCCGACCAGCACATAGATAACCAGAATCGAGGTGCCGGCGACGGCGATGTTACGCCCCGCCCCCATAAACAGCCCGGTGCCGATGGCGCCGCCGAGGGCGATCATCTGGATATGGCGGGCGCCAAGCCCGCGCTTAAGCTGTGACGCGCCTTCACCTCCGGCGGCAGATGGCGCCTGATGTTGATGTTCAGTCATGGTGTTTCCTCAGGCTGGTTGCGGGAGGCGAAGCGCCGCGGCGCGGAGCAGCAGCCCGGCGCGCTGGCCGGTGGCGACCGCGGCATTGGGAAAGAGGATATAGGGGGCCCGGGCCTGCACCACCCACCGTTTCTCTGCCTGGCGGGCGATCTCATACCCTGCCGGGAGCGCGGTGAAGTTCTCGACGTTGGCCGCCAGATTGAGCGTAAATTCCCCTTCGCGCTTGATGATGCTCTCCTCGACCAGGAAGTAATCCACCGGCGCTTTGTCGCGCGGGGGCAGCGGCGCGTCAGAAATCCAGGCCCGGATCGCCGCGTCGGCGGCGGCGAACAGGCTGAGATCGTTGGCGCCGAACGGCATCACTTTTCCCAGCTCAAGGGTGGCGCTTTGCGCGGCGAACTTTTCGCAGGTGAAATGAGTGAAGGTGCCGCCCGCTTCGGTATGGCGCACGATGGCGTCCATCCCGCTGGTCTGCAGCAGCTGGTAGAAGCCGGGCGAAAAATCCTCCGCGTGGGCCGGGAGCAGCGCAAACTGGCGATACAGCGACCCGCGAATGGCGGTATGCATATCGAGATGGCTGCGGCTGACCGGCCCCGCCGCATCGGCGGCGCGATAGAAGGCTTGCACCGCCTGCTCGAGGGCAAAAGCCCGCCGCGACTCATTGCCCGGGGAGACCGCCAGATGGCGGCCGCCGAACAGGCGATTGAGGTCGTTGTGCAGATAGCGACGCGCGGCGCGGATCGCCGGCAGGTTACCAAAGACGATCAGCAGCGCCTGGGTGAGCGGCTGCCGCCCCTGGCTCAGATCGTGGGTCAGCTGCAGCAGCAGCTCGGTCGGCGCGGTCTCATTGCCATGAACGCCAGCGGAGAGGATCGTCGCCTGACGCCACGGCGTGGACGGCAGCAGCTGCAGGATGCCCTCGCCCAGCCAGCGGGCCTCGATGTCCGCCGGAAAGGTCCACTCCTGCAGGCGGCAGTGCAGTAAATCGTTAACCAGATGCTCCATCTGCCGCTCCTTAACGCTGAAAATCATAGACAGGGCCCAGACGCAGGATCTGCGTCAGCTCATCCAGCGCCTGATAAACCTCGCGCAGCAGCTGCGGGTCCGCCAGATCGCGGGCGTGCAGCCGGTCACGGTAGTGTTTTTCCACCCACGCCGTCAGCTGCTGGTAACGCTCGTCGTTCATCAGGCTGTGGGCGTTGACCGCGTCGCGCTCCGCCTCGTTGAGCACCACCCGCAGCCGCAGGCAGGCCGGGCCGCCGCCGTTGCGCATGCTTTCCCGCAGGTCAAAAACCGCCACTTCATCGATCGGCGAGGCGCTGTCAGCCGCCAGGTCGCCCAGGTAGCGCCAGACGTTTTCCCGCTGCCGGCACTCCTCTGGCACCACGATCAGCATCTTGCCGTCGGGTTTGCTCAGCAGTTGGCTGTTGAACAGATAGGAGGCCACGGCGTCATCGAGCGACACCCTCTCGTCCGGCACTTCCACACTGGTAAAAGGGATATCGAGACGGTCGCTTTTTGCCCGCAGCGTCGCCAATACTGTCGACTGATCGACAAACGCCTGCTGATGGTGGAACAGCACATGGCGATTGCTGACCGCGATAACGTCGTTATGAAACACGCCGCGATCGATAGCCTGCGGCGCCTGCTGGGCAAACACCGTATAGCGCGGATCCAGCTGGTGCAGACGGGCCACCGCTTCGCTGGCCTCCAGGGTCTGCCGCGCCGGATACTTCACCGGGGCGATGCCGCCGCTGGCGCGTCGACCGTAGACAAACAGCTGCACGCCCTGACGATCGTACTCCCGGCAGAAGCGGTTATGGTTGGCCGCCCCTTCGTCGCCGAGGTCGCCATGCTGCGGCAGCGCCGCGTGGTGAGCGAAGAAGCGCGGATCGGCGAAGGTGGCGCGCAGGATCGCCGAGGTGGTGGGCGCCTCCTGCATGCGGTGCAGCTTATTGTTCAGGTTGGCGACAGTGAAATGGACTTTGCCATCGGCGCTGTCCGCCGACGGCGAAACGGTCGCCGCGTTGGCGGTCCACATCGACGAGGCGGAGCTGAAGGCGGAGAGCAGCTGCGGCGCCGCCTGGGCCGCCTGGCGGATGACCTGCTCATCGCTGCCCTCGAATCCCAGGTCGCGCAGCAGGCGCAGGTTCGGCCGCGGCTGCGGCGGCAGGATCCCCTGCACGAATCCGCGATCGGCCAGGGCTTTCATTTTATACAGCCCCTGCAGCGCGGCCTTTTTCGGGTTAGAGAGACCATCGCGGTTATTTTGCGAGGCTTCATTGCCGACGGAGAGTCCGGCGTAGTGGTGCGTCGGGCCGACCAGGCCATCAAAGTTAGCTTCAAAACCAGACATATGTCCTCACAGGATCCGTTATCAGAATGGCAGGCCCGGCGATACGTTCGCCGGAAGCGTCAGCGTGTCGCTGACCAGAGAGGCCATCGGCCAGGCACAGTAATCGGCGGCGTACCACGCTGCCGCCCGGTGGTTGCCGGAGGCGCCCACCCCGCCAAACGGCGCTTTACTGGAAGCGCCGGTCAGCGGCTTGTTCCAGTTGACGATCCCGGCTCGCGCCTCGTCCGCCAGCTGGTCAAACTGCGCCGCATTGCGGGAGATCAGCCCCACGGCCAGGCCATAGCGAGTCTGGTTGGCGAGGCGAATCGCCTCCGGGAAGTCGTCGTAACGGATAACCGTCAGCAGCGGACCAAAGTACTCTTCATCCGGCACCTCGATACCGGTGACGTCGACGATCCCCGGGGTCAGCACCGTGGAGTGCGGGTCAGGCTGGCGCATACGCAGCAGCACCTTGCCGCCGAGCGCCTCCAGTTTCTGCTGCGCCGCCAGCATGTTCTGCGCCGCCTCAAGGGAAATCACCCCGCCCATAAACGGCGCCGGCTGGTCATCCCATTTCCCGGCGCGGATCTGCGCGCTGGCCTCCACCAGTCGCCGCAGCAGCGCATCCCCCTGCTCGCCGCGCTGAACGATCAGCCGGCGCGCGCAGGTGCAGCGCTGTCCGGCGGAGATAAACGCCGACTGGATAATCACATGCAGCGCCGCATCGACATCGGCCACGTCGGCCACGATCAGCGCGTTGTTGCCGCCCATCTCGAGGGCCAGCATCTTCTCCGGCTGACCGCCGAAGTAGCGATGGAAGTGGAAACCCGCCGCCGCGCTGCCGGTGAACAGCACGCCGTCGATATCGCGGTTTTCCAGCAGCGCCTGGCCGGTGGCTTTCCCGCCCTGCAGCAGGTTAATCACCCCGTCGGGGACGCCCGCCTGCTGCCACAGCTGGACCGTCAATTCCGCAGTGGCCGGCGTCAGCTCGCTGGGTTTAAACACCACGGTGTTACCGGCGATCAGCGCCGGAATGATATGCCCGTTGGGCAGATGGCCCGGGAAGTTGTAGGGACCGAAGACCGCCATCACGCCGTGCGGCTTGTGGCGCAGCTGCGCTTTACCGTCCGGCAGGGTCGACTCGTGAAATCCTGTCCGCTGGTGATAGGCCTCGACGGAGATGGCGGCTTTGCCGATCATCGCCTGCACTTCGGTGCGGGTCTCCCACAGCGGCTTGCTGGTCTCCCGGGAAATCAGGGTCGCCAGCGCCTCTTTGTGCATCTCCAGCAGCGCGGCGAAACGCTGGACGACGTCAATACGCTCGGCCAGCGGGCGGTGCGACCAGGGATAAAACGCCGCCCGCGCCGCGGCGCAGGCCGCCTGGACGTCGTCGGCCCCCGCGCTGGCCGCCTGCCACAGCAGAGATTGATCCTCCGGGGCCAGTTTACTCATCGTAGCGCCGCTGCCCGGCTGCCACTGCCCGGCTATGAACTGTGCTTTTACCGCCATGATCTGTTTTCCTCTGGGTTCAGGGTTACCGTGTAAACGCGGTCGGTTTCAGTGACCTGCAGCGCATCCAGCGCGGCGGCGTCCAGTGAGACCTGCTCTTCGTGGGCCACCAGCAGCGCCCGAAAATTGTCGAACTGACCGTTGGCGACCAGCGTCGGCGCCGACAGCGTGCCCGTCAGCTGCTGAGCCGGCAGGCACTGGCAGTCGCGCACGGCGCGGATCTGATCGGTCTCCGCCTCCAGCACCGGACCGGCATCGAAAATATCCACCGAGCCGCGCCAGCTGAACCCCTCTTTCTCGAGGATCGCCCGCGCCGGGGCGGTGTTGGGATGCACCTGACCGATGACCTGACGGGCATTCTCCGGCAGCAGCGAGATATAGATCGGGTACGCCGGCATCAGCTCGGCAATAAAGGTTTTCATGCCGGTGCCGGTCAGCCGGTCGGCATCGGCGAACGGGATCTCGAAGAAGTGATGGCCCAGCGCATCCCAGAACGGCGACTGCCCTTGCTCATCGCTGCAGCCGCGCAGTTCGGCAAACAGGTGCGGCGAAAACCACTCGCGGAAGGCGGCGATAAACAAAAACCGCGCCTTGGAGAGCAGCAGACCGTTGCGGTTGCGCTGATACCCGGGGTCGAGAAACAGCGTACACAGCTCGCTGTGACCGGTGTGGTCATAGCTCAGATTGAGCAGCTCCTGAGGCTTATAGACTCCCAGCGCTTTCGAGGCGCGGACCGTTTTCTGAATGCGAAAATTGTAAAAGGGCTCGTCCAGGCCCACCGCCACCTCAATGGCGCTGACCCCCACCACCCGCTCCAGCGCGGTGTCTTCCAGCACAAACAGAAAGCCTTGCTGGCCGCGCGGTAGCGCGCCGGCGAAGGTGTCAATGCTGCGGCGTATCCGGGCGGCCAGGCGCCCGGCATCATGGGGTAAAGAGGTCATGCCGACCCCCGCCCGCGCGGCAAGGCGGACGATGTCGTCAAGATCGTTTTCCCTTACGGGACGAAATAGCATCACAGGCCGTCCTCCCGGTTAGCGGGTTAAGCGGGCAACGGCGCGCTCAAGGCGCACGAAGGCTTGCGCAATATCCGCCAGCGGGATATTGAGCGCCGGCGCGAAGCGCAGCACGTCCGGACCGGCAATCAGGGCGATCACCCCCTCTTCCGCCGCCAGGTTGGTCAGGGTTTTGGCCTTCCCGCGCAGCGGTCCGGCCAGCTCGGCGCCGATCAGCAGACCGGCGCCGCGCACGGCGCTGAACGCATCGTAGCGGGCAGAGAGGGCATTCAGCTGGTCGACGATCAGCGCATGGCGCTCGCCGACACCCGCCAGCAGCGGCGCATCCAGATGGGCCAGCACGGCGTTGGCGACGGTCGCCGCCAGCGGGTTACCGCCGAAGGTGGTGCCATGGGTGCCTGGCTGGAAGACCTGCGCCCAGGCCTCTTTCGCCAGCATCGCGCCGATCGGGAAGCCGCCCCCCAGCCCTTTGGCGCTGGTGAGGATGTCCGGGACGACGTTGTAATGCTGGTAGGCGTAGAGATGGCCGGTACGCCCGGCGCCGGTCTGCACCTCATCGAATATCAGGGTGGCGTGATGGCGATCGCAGAGGGCGCGCAGCGCCTGGAGGAACGCCGGGTCCGCCGGGATCACCCCGCCTTCGCCGATAATCGGCTCGACGATCACCGCGCAGGTACGTGAGGAGATCGTCGCGGTGACCGCCTCGATATCGTTATAGGGCAGATGGGTAATGCCCTGCGGCAGCGGCGCATAATCGCTGGAATATTTCGGCTGGCCGCCGACGGAGACGGTGAACAGCGTGCGGCCATGGAAGGCGTGGTTGAAGGCGATGATTTCGCTTTTTTCACCGCCGAACTTATCGTGGGCATATTTCCGCGCCAGCTTAAGGGCCGCCTCGTTCGCTTCAGCGCCGGAGTTGCAGAAGAACACCTTGTCGGCAAAGGTGGACTGCACCAGGGTTTTCGCCAGCTGCAGCACCGGTTCGTTGGTATAGCCATTGCCGATATGCCACAGTTTCGCCAGCTGCCCCTGCAGGGCCTCAGCCAGCGCCGGATGGGCATGGCCGAGGGCGTTCACTGCGATGCCGCCGGCCATATCAATATACTCTTTCCCCTGCTGGTCCCAGACGCGGGAGCCCGCCGCCCTCACCGGAATAAACGGCGCGGGGGCAAAACAGGGAACCAGGTAAGCGTCAAAATCTTCGCGAGTCATACTGCCTGACATCATTCATCTCCGGAACGTAAGACGACGGAAAACGCTCCCGCCGCGTTGGACAATCGACATTAACCCTGACCCTCGGCTTATTTTGGGCACGAGCGCGCCCGCTGCGATGGTAAAAATATTCACCACAGAAAACTTAAGCCCTATTCTTTTTACGGGTATTTGTTAATTCATGGTTAACGCCATGTTGTTGTGTGGGCTAATGCTGGCCTGTGAACAATAAGATTGTCAATATGGGGAAACGCAATTTATTCACTTTTTGAAGATCATCAAGATAATGAAAAACATAGAAAAAATATTTTCCTATGCACTTAAGTGAATAAAAAGTGAATTAAAATGCACAGCTTGCGGGTGGTTCTCGTGCGTAGTTATTCACTTAAAAAATAAAATTTCTAACAAAAATTTAAAAATCGGAATTGCCGTCAAATACCGCTTTATAAAATTGGTGATACCATTCATTGCACAGAGTTTACTGCTGTAGCTATTCCACGGTTTTACACGACATAAATAACACTGAGAAACAGGACTCTTATGGAAAAGTTATCTTACGCATCTGAAAGTAGTACATCTCCATGGACCACCTACCTGCGCCAGATCGACCGTGTCGCGCCTTATCTCGGCGATCTTGCCTACTGGGTGGAAACCCTGCGCCATCCGAAGCGTGCGCTGATCGTCGACATCCCTGTGCAGATGGACGACGGCACCATTCGCCACTTCGAGGGCTATCGCGTTCAGCACAATCTTTCGCGTGGGCCGGGTAAAGGTGGTGTTCGCTACCATCCGGATGTTGATCTTAACGAAGTCATGGCACTTTCTGCCTGGATGACCATTAAGTGCGCCGCGGTCAATATTCCTTACGGCGGGGCCAAAGGCGGCATCCGCGTCGACCCCTTCTCGCTGTCGGAAGGTGAACTGGAACGCCTGACTCGCCGCTATACCAGCGAAATCGGCATTATCATCGGGCCGCAGAAAGATATTCCGGCGCCGGACGTTGGCACCAACGGCAAAGTGATGGCGTGGATGATGGACACCTACTCCATGAACCATGGCACCACCATCACCGGCGTGGTCACCGGCAAGCCGATCCACCTCGGCGGCTCCCTCGGTCGTGAAAAAGCCACCGGACGCGGCGTGTTCGTCACCGGCCGGGAAGTGGCCCGTCGCGCCGGCATCGAAATTGAAGGCGCTAAAGTGGCGCTGCAGGGCTTTGGTAACGTCGGTAGCGAAGCGGCGCGCCTGTTCGCCGGCGTCGGCGCCCGCGTAGTGGTCATTCAGGATCACACCGCCACCCTGTACAACGAAGGCGGGATTGATATGGCCGCCCTCACCGCCTGGCAGGCGGAGAAAAAGCAGATCGCCGGTTTCCCGGGCGCCCAGGAGATCGATAAAGAGGCGTTCTGGACCACCCCGATGGACATCCTGATCCCGGCGGCGCTGGAAGGGCAAATCACCCGCGAGCGCGCTGAGAAGCTGAGCTGCAAACTGGTGCTGGAAGGGGCTAACGGCCCAACCTATCCGGAAGCGGACGATGTGCTGGCCGAGCGCGGGGTGATCGTGGTGCCGGACGTTATCTGCAACGCCGGCGGGGTGACCGTCAGCTACTTTGAGTGGGTGCAGGACATGGCCAGCTTCTTCTGGAGCGAAGAGGAGATCAACGCCAAGATGGACCGCATCATGACCGACGCCATTATTCACGTCTGCGATAAAGCGGCCGAGAAAGAATGTACCCTGCGTACCGCCGCCTATATCGTGGCCTGCGAGCGCATCCTGATGGCGCGTAAAGACCGCGGCATCTACCCGGGCTGATCCCCGTCAGGGAGTGAATCAGGGGTGGCATTGCGCCGCCCCTTTTTTTTGCCGTCGCGCCGTCAGCCGCCGGTGGACCACAGCACTGGCCATCCCCGACGCTGCGCCTCCGCCAGCAGCCCCGGAGAGGGATTCACCGCGCAGGGGTGGCCGACCGCGGCGAGCAGCGGCAGATCCGAGATATGATCGCCGAAGGCGTAGCACGCCGCCAGCGGCTGACCCTTTTCCTGCGCATAGCATTGGGCATGCGCCGCCTTGTGTTCGCCGATGGCGGTCCGCCAGAGCTCGCCGGTATAGCGGTCATCCACCACGACCGGCTCTGAGCACAGGGCATGTTCCACCCCCAGCGCCGCCATCGCCGGCCAGAGAATGTCGGTCATCGACCCGGAGACAAACACCACGTCATCCCCCCGCGCCTGGTGCTGCCTGAGGCGCGCCGCCACCTCGCGGTGAAAACCATATCCGCCTTCGCGATACAGGCGCTCGGCGACCGCCCGCACCCGGGGGCGCGACTCGTGGCGAAACAGCGAGTAATAGTAGCGGTTGATCGCCTCCCGCGGCTGACCTGCTTCGCTGAGCGCCTGCAGCTGCCGGACAATCGCCGCGGCCGTCAAACCGCACTGCAGCGGATATTCCGCGGCATAACGGTGCAGAAACAGGAACATACTTTTGCCGGTAATCAGCGTTTCATCCACATCAAAAAAGGCGATGCTCATCCCCGTCCCCCCTGCTCAATACTGACCAGATAATGTTGATGGCACTGCGCCGCCTGCTCGCACTCTTTGCGAGTGATGTAGTTAAGGTCATAGACGCTGAAGCTAAAGCCAACTTCCGCTTTGCGGGTGCCGGTCTGGTCAAACCCCACCGAGCATTCACAGGTGAAGCGGCCATGGGCTGAACTTTTGCGCGACACCACGTTGAGGACGATGGTCACCGGCAGCGGAAAAACAAAGCAGGAAAAGGCCACCTGCAGCGAGCTCAGGGTAAAGTACTTCTCCGCCATCGCCACGCCGGCCTCCGCCAGCAGGAATTTTTCCGTGGTGGCGATGATGGTCTGCCGCGCCGCCTCGATCAGCACCATCCCCTGAATATGTTGCCCGGTCTGGTGGTCGCAGAGCAGCTCCGAGGCATCCTGCAGGATCAGGCGCGCGCAATAGCTATCCTCATCGCGTTTTTCCGGCGAGGTGATGAGGATATTCGCTTTTTTACGTTTATGTACCAGCCGCTGATGATCGCGATTGTTTTGATAATAGAGATCCTGCAGATTGACGATCTGGCGCATTGTGTCCGGATAGTGCTGACGAATAATGCAGATGGTGCGGGAGATGTCGTCGAGCTGTACCCCCTGACCGATAACGATTTTATCGACCCCGGCCAGCTCGCCGCTCCAGACAAACCGCTCAAACTCATTCACCGTCAGCACATTCTCATGCCGCCGGGCAAAATCGGTAAATTTCTCACCCACCACAATTAATTTTTCCATGGCGCTTGTCTCCTCAGATCGTTTTCACCAGTAACGCAATCCCCATCCCGCCGCCGATGCACAGCGACGCCAGGCCGGTCGGTTGATTCTCCCGGCGCAGCGCGTGCACCAGGCTGACCACAATCCGCGTCCCGGAACTGCCCAGCGGATGGCCGAGGGCGATCGCGCCGCCGTGGACGTTCAGCCGGGAAGCAATCTCCTCCTCCGTCATCTGATGCGCTCTGGCCAGTCCCTTGACCACCCCCAGCACCTGCGCGGCAAAGGCTTCGTTGATCTCCAGCCGGGCCATATCGCTGAGCTGAAAACGCCCGCGGCGCAGGGCGCACGCTATCGCCGGCAGCGGGCCAAGCCCCATCATGGACGGGTCAACGCCGCCCTCGCCAAAGGAGACAATCTCCGCCAGCGGCTGCAGGCCATAGCGGGCAACGGCGCGCGCCGACGCGAGGATCACCGACGCGGCGCCATCGTTCAGCCCGGAGGCATTGCCCGCCGTGACGCTGCCGTCGGCGCGAAAGGCCGGTTTCAGCGCCGCCAGCTGCTCGGCGCTAAGATCATGGCGGATCGGCTCATCCTCGCGGACCGTGCTGACGCCCCGCTTCGCGCTGACCGTCACCGGCACCATCTCATCGTCAAAATAGCCGGCGCGGCTGGCGGCGGAGGCTTTGTGATGGCTCTCCAGGGCATACTGGTCCTGCGCCGCGCGCGAGATCTGCTCCTGCGCGGCGATGGCCTCCGCCGTTTCCCCCATCGGGATCTGCAGCAGCGGATCGGTTAATCCGTCGCGCTGGATCACATCCTCACTGCTGAACGCGCCGAATTTCATCCCGCCCCTTATCTCTCCCCGCAGCAAAAACGGCGCCTGACTCATATTTTCCATTCCGCCGGCGACCACCAGGTCGGCATAACCGCTCTGGATATGGATCGCCCCTTCGGTCAGGCTTTTCATGCCGCTACCGCAGATCATATTCAGGGTGTAAGCCGGCTTTTGCACCGGGATCCCCGCCCGCAGCGCAACCTGACGCGCCGGTCCCATCCCCTGCCCGGCGGCAAGGACGCAGCCGCAGATCACCTCATCGATCCACGCCGGGTCAATGCCGGCCTGCTGCAGGTTGTGCCTGACGGTGAGCGCGGCCAGCTCCACCGCGGAGACCGTTTTCAGGGCGCCAAGAAAGCGCCCCACCGGCGTACGGCAGGCCGCGACGATATAGACTTTGTTCATGATTATTCCATTACGTAGAGCGAGGAAAGATACTGCCGTGTCCCGGCTTCGCTGCCGGTAAAGCCCACATAGCCATCGGGATTGACCACCGCATAGTCATCGGGGCCGATCTGTAGCGCTTCGAGAAACGCCTCGTCCGCCGGTTCGAGGGGGCAGAATATAAACCAGCCGGCCTGCTTCAGGCGGGACATAGGAGGACAAGCGGCGCGGGCGGACAAGATCACCACCTTACCGCTGGCGAAGACGTCATAGCTGTTGCGAAACATCGCCTGCGGCGAGGCAAAAACGTACCAGGGAACATGGTGCCCTGCCAGGCCGTCCGGGTGCTGCGCCTGCGTCGCGGTGAAGCCGGCGTACTGCAGCGGCAGCTGGTGACGATAGTAGTGACGGTTGCAGAACTCCGGAAAGTAGACCCCGTCGATATGATTTCTCGGCACCAGACCGGCAATCAGGCCGGTATCGCGATCGGTGGAGCGAAGCACGCCGCTCACCGCCGCGAAGCGCTGGGCGCGATAGGACGCCGGCAGTCGGTCAGTGGCCACGCCGTGCAGATAGAAAGCCAGCTTCCAGGCGAGGTTCACCGCATCCTGGACGCCGGTGTTCATCCCCTGCCCGCCAATGGGACTGAACAGGTGGAAGGCATCTCCCGCCAGCATAATATGATGCTGCAGATTGTCATCGGCGATGCGGTTATAGAAATTGGCGCTGGAAGACCAGGTCAGCGCCTGCGCCGGAGGAACCTCGGGACAGAACCGCGCCAGCGCGGCGTTAATCTCCTGCAGATCAGGCACCGGACGCGGCGAAGGTAATCGACCGGCTCTTTTAATCACGATCCTGACCTGATTGTCCGGCATGGGCAGGAAAATCAAAAAGCCCTGCTCATCAATATGGTAGGAGGTTCCCGGGAGCGCCGCCGCGCGGTCGAATTGCACGTCCGCCATCACAAAATGCAGCGGATAGTCATGACCGCTAAAGCCGATCCCGGCCAGCTCGCGAACGGTGCTGGCCGCGCCGTCGGCGCCGATAATATAGTCATAAGCGGCGGAACAGGCCCGGCGGGCATCGTCGAGCAGGGAGACGTGATAGCGTTCCCCCTCCCGGCGCCAGGAGACCAGCTGGTGCCCACGTTTGACCTCCCGCCCGACGTCGGCCAACGCCGTTTCGAGGATCTTCTCCGTCCGCGGCTGCGGGATACTGACATGGAAGGGGTAACAGGTGGCGAGTCGGCGGTTATCGATATGCAGAAATTTGCGGTTTTTATAGTAAGCGTAGACTGACTGAACCTGCTTTCCCTGGGCGATCAGTTCCCCGGCAAGGCCTAAGCCGTGGAAGGCTTTAATGGTCGCCGGACTGACGCTCAGCGCTTTGGACCAGGCGGTGCTGTGGGTATTTTTATCAATGATATCAAAATCAATTCCATACTTATTCAGATAGCAGCCAATGATTAACCCTACCGGGCCGGCGCCAACAATGAGTACTTTTTTCACGATCGAGCCTCTCTGTATGCCCCGTGCGGGGCATACGCGTGTTGCCTGGGTGTAGGGTGATTAGGGATAGATATCATCGGCCAGACGACGATCGCCGGCGACATTGCAGATATGCCAGTAGGGGTATGGTTTCTCTTTCTCGCTCACGCTGTTGAGGATCGCCGTCTCCTCGTCGCTCAGCGTCCAGTTCAGCGCCGCCAGGTTATCCTCCAGCTGGGCCAGTTTGGTCGCGCCGATCACCAGCGAAGCAATCCCCGGACGGGTACGCAACCAGTTGAGCGCCACCTGCGCGACGCTGGCGTTGCGCTGGCGGGCAATCTCCTGCATCACCTCCAGGGTCTGCCAGGCCTGCTCGCGGTTGGCGATCGGCGCGGATTCGAACGGCGTGGCGTTCGCCAGACGACTGCCCTCGGGAAACGCCTGATTGCGTGGGTATTTGCCGGTGAGAAAGCCCCCGGCCAGCGGGCTCCAGACGGTGATGCCGACGTTCTGATCGACGCTGAGCGGGATAATCTCATGCTCCAGTTCACGCGCGGCGATATTGTAATAGCCCTGATAGACGCAGAATTTCTCCAGCCCAAGGCGCTCCGAGATCCCCAGCGCCTTCGCCAGCTGCCAGGCCGCGTAGTTGGAGACCCCGATATAGCGAATTTTCCCGGCGCGGATCAGCGTATCCAGCGTGCGCAGGGTATCCTCCAGCGCGGTGCGCGGATCGAACCCGTGAAGGTGATAGATATCGATATAATCGGTCTTCAGCCGCTGCAGGCTGGCCTCGACGGCATTGATGATATGGTAGCGCGACGCCCCCAGCGCGTTCGGGTTGGGGTCGGTTTGCCAGCGTCCTTTGGTGCCGATAATCACCTGCTGGCGTTTTCCCTTCAGCGCGTTGCCGAGCAGCTCTTCGCCCTGGCCGTTCTTATAACAGTCCGCGGTATCAAAAAAGTTAATCCCGGCGTCCAGCGCTTTGTACACCAGGTCGTAGGCCGTCTGCTCAGGCACCACGCCGAATTCCGACCAGTTGCGCCCCGGCGCGCCGAGAAAGGCCCCTTTCTCGCCAAACGTCATGGCGCCAAAACAGAGCTCCGAAACCGACAGCCCGGTGGAACCTAAATATCGATACTTCATGCTTGACTTCCTTTTAAAGGTGACAACGTCACACTAGCGATAACCCATCCGCTGGCGGTCAGGCAAGCGCCGGCCAGGGGAATGTGAGAGAGAGCGACGCCGGAGGCGAGCAGCAGCCCGCCAAACCAGGCGCCGCCGGCATTGCCGAGGTTAAAGGCGGCGATATTGCACGAAGAGACCATGCTTTTGCCGCTCTCACTGCTGTCCAGGGCCTGCATCTGCAGCGGCGGAATGGTGGAGAACATCGCCGCCCCCAGCAGAAACACCGCCGCGCAGGCGCCGGGCAGCGTCTGAATCGCCCACGGGAAAAGACACAGGACGACGCTCAGCAAGGCGAGAGTTAGCAGCAGCGCCCGGCGGACGCCGCCGTCGGTCAGTCGGCCGCCAAGATGATTCCCGGCGACCATCCCGACGCCGAACAGCATCAGCACCGGCGGAATAAGGTGGTCGCTCATCCCGGTGACGGTTTTCAGCATCGGCGCGATGTAGGTGAAGGCGGCGAAGACGCCGGAGAACCCGAGGGCGGTGATCAGCAGGCTGCGCAGCACCGCGGGATGACGGAGCACCTTCAGCTCATCGCGGATCCGGCTCCGGGCCGACGGCTGCGCCTGACGGCCAGGCACCAGGGCGATCACCGCCAGGGCGGAGAGAATGCCGATCAGCGTGACCATATAGAAGGTATAGCGCCAGCCAAGGTACTGCCCCACCCAGGCGCCGAGCGGCACGCCCAGAATATTGGCCAGGGTGGCGCCGAGAAACACGGCGGAGACCGCCGAAGCCCGTTTATCCACCGGCGCCAGCTCCGCGGCATAGACCGAGCTTATTCCGAAGAACGAGGCGTGAGCGAACGCAGTTATTACCCGGGCAATAATTAGCATGGTCATATTACCGGCGATCGCACAGCCTAAATTTCCAATGGAAAATAAGATCATTAAAAATAACAGCGCAGGTTTTTTGCGATAACGGCTTAATAGCGGCGTAAGCAGCGGCGCGCCAATCACCACCCCACAGGCATAAGCGGTAATAGACCAGGCGGCGAGCGTAATGGATATATGAAAGTCATGGGCCACATCGAGTAATAAACCCATAATCACAAATTCGGTGGTGCCAATACCAAATGAACCCACGGAAAGCGCATACACCGCCGCAGGCAATCCCGCCGGACGGGAAACAGCAATAGTCATAAGTTACCTTATCTCCCGCCAGACCGGCGGGAGGAGCGTATTCAGGAGATTATTTATCGATTAAATTAAAGTCGCCCTGGTTATAGCGTAATCCGGCGACGTTTTCGGGAGCGAAAATATGATCGATGGCGAGAATATCCTCAGGGGAGAGCATAATATCGGCCGCAGCGGCATTATCGCGCAGATGGTTCATTTTTCGCGCCCCGGGGATCGGCACGATATCTTCCCCTTTGCTCATCACCCAGGCGAGGGCCATCTGCGCCAGGGTGGCCTCGTAGCGGCTGGCGACCTGCTGCAGACGGTCGAGCAGTTGCTGGTTTTTGCGCATGGTTTCGGCCTGGAAGCGCGGCAGATTGCGACGAAAATCATCGGCTGCGAAGACGCCGGGGTCGGTGATCTGGCCCGTCAGGAAGCCGCGGCCCAGCGGACTGTAAGGGACAAAGCCCACGCCCAGCTCGCGGCAGGCCTTGAGGATGCCGCCCTCCGGCTCACGGGTCCATAGCGAGTATTCCGTCTGCACCGCGGCGATCGGATGCACCTTGCAGGCCCGGCGCAGCGTCTGGGCTGACACTTCCGACAGCCCGATATGGCGAATTTTACCCTCTTTGACCAGGTCGGCCATGGTGCCCACCACCTCTTCCACCGGCACCGCGGGATCGACGCGGTGCTGATAGAGCAGATCGATGGTCTCGATATTCAGCCGCTTCAGCGACCCTTCCACCGCCTCGCGAATATGTTCCGGACGGCTGTCGACGCCGGCCATCCGCTCCAGCCCCTGGCCGGTCGGCAGAATACGAAAGCCAAATTTGGTGGCAATCTGCACCTTATCGCGGATGCCTTTAATCGCTTTCCCAACAAGGACTTCATTGTCAAAAGGCCCATACACTTCAGCGGAATCCAGGAAGGTCACCCCCATGTCCACTGCGGCATGGATGGTATTAATCGCCTGCGACTCCTCAGCGCCGCCATAGGCGAAACTCATTCCCATACACCCGAGACCCAATGCGGAAACCTGGAACTTCTCTTTTCCGAGATAACGTGTTTTCACCTTATTTTCCTTACGTGCTGAATGTTATTAAATATATACTTCCCTTTTACATTGATAACAATTAATCTATTCCGAACGCGGTGTTAGCTGGAAATTAACAATGAAAACGTTGCCTGATTTGCAACAAATTGAAATATTAATACTCATAGTGAAACATGGCAGTTTTCGGCAAGCTGCCAGAGCATTAAATCTTTCACCGCCGGCCCTCACCAGCGCTATTAATCATCTGGAAGAAAAATTAGGCGTGCGCCTGCTCAATCGCTCGACGCGCAGTTTGTCTTTAACCGCGGTGGGTGAGGAATTTCTTAATAATATGACGCCGGTGGTGAATGATTATCGCCGGGTGGTCGACAGTCTGAATTATCACCGTCTGACCCCGGAAGGGGTGGTGAAAGTCAATTTACCGCGCATTGTTCTCGACCTTTTCTTTCAGCGCTATTTTATTGCTTTTAAAACCGCCTATCCTGACGTGACGCTGGAGCTGTTTACCACCGATCGGAAAGTGAATATTATCGAGTCCGGTTTTGACGCTGGCATTCGCTATTCCCGGGACGTGCCCAAAGATATGATTGCCATCCCCTTTGGCGAGAAGCTGTCGCTGATCCCGGTGGCCAGCCCGGACTATCTCCACGAGGCCGGAGCGCCCGACACCCCGCAGTCGCTGGTCAATTTCCGCTGCATCAACCGCTGTTTTCCCAGCGGCGAAAAGTACCGGTGGGAATTTATCAGCCCCGACGGCGAGCCAGGCGAAGTCGCCGTCAAGGGCGATCTGGTCGTCGATTCCGATACGGCGATGATCCAGGCGGCGGAGAGCGGACTGGGGATCGCCTTTGTCTATCAGTCGCTGGTGTCCGCGCAACTGAACGCCGGCAGTCTGGTCCGCTTATTACCCAGCTACCGCTACCCAGCGGATCATTTCTGCGTCTACTATCCGAGTCGCAAACATATTCCCGCGCCCCTGCGCGCTTTTATCACCTGGGTGATGGCGCAGAATAAGAGCATCCTCCATGAGTAAATGGCCTGAGGGGGTATCCTCCTGTCGCCACAATAAACGCACACACCGTTAACCCTTTTTTATCCTTTCCCTTGAATTCCGCCGGTTGTCAGACATAAACTCGTTAGAGCTCTAACGATTTTGCAGACGACCTATGGACCATCGACAGCTTAACTTCTCCCATCTTTTATATCTGACCGCCCATCACTGGCGGCTGGCGGTTAATCGTCGGCTGAAAAACCTCGGTCTCAGCCAGGCCAGCTGGGTGGCGGTCGCCGCCATCGCCCGCCACCACCAGCCGCTGTCGCAAAGCGAACTGGCGCAGGAGCTGGGAGTGGAGAGCCCGACCATTGTGCCGCTGATCAACCGCCTGGTGGCCCTCGGCCTGGTGGAGCGCGTCACCACCGACCGCGATAAACGCAAGCGGCTGCTGGTGGTCACCGACCAGGGGCAGGCCCTCTTCGAGCAGGTCAAAACGGTGGCGGACGATCTGCGTGAAGAGATCCTGACGGCGATCACGCCGCAGGAGCGTGAACAAACTCAGCGGGTGCTGGAAAAGCTGTTGCGCGAAGTGGAGAAGAAATAATGCCCCGTCGCCAGAGTAACCCCTACGTCCCTCATGACTGGGCGCCGCATGAAAAACCGGCCCTGCTCGGCTCGCCATCGACGCCGCTGCACAGCCCGGCGAAGCGCCTGGCCTACGGGGTGGTCGGACTGCTGGTGTGCCTCACCGGCGCGCTGGGCAACGCGGTGGTCACCGCCAATCTGCAGCTGCTGCAGGGCACCTTCGCCGCCTGGTCGACGGAGATCGCCTGGCTGCCGGCGGTGTATGTCATGACCAACGTCTCCATTAACCTGCTGCTGGTGAAATTTCGTCAGCAGTTCGGGCTGCGCGCCTTTACCGAAGGCTTTCTGGTGCTCTATGTGCTGGTCACCTTCTTCCACCTGTTCGTCAACGATCTCAGCTCGGCGATGATGGTCCGCGCCGCCCACGGCATGGTGGCCGCGGCGCTCAGCTCGCTGGGGATCTACTATCAGGTGCAGGCCTGGCCCGCACGCCACCGCCTGAAAGGGCTGACTATCGGTATCACCGGCTCGTCGCTGGCCATTCCGCTGGCGCGCCTCTTTTCCACCGAGCTGCTGCAGATCGATGAATGGCGCGGGCTCTACTTCTTTGAGCTGGGGCTGGCGCTGGTGTCGCTGGCCTGCGTCATCGCCCTGAAGCTGCCGCCGAGCGATCGTAAAAAGGTGTTCGAGAAGAAGGATTTTATTACCTTCTTCCTGCTGGCCCCCGGCATGGCGCTGGTCTGCGCGGTGCTCTCGCTGGGACGGCTCGAGTGGTGGTTCGAAGCGCCGTGGATCGGCTGGTCGCTGGCCGCGGCGGTGGTGCTGATCGTCGCCGCCATCGCCTTTGAGCATAACCGCAGCAATCCTCTGCTCAATACCAAATGGCTCTCCAGCGGCAGTATCCTGCGCCTGGGTCTGATTATGCTGCTGATCCGCATCGTGCTGGCGGAGCAGAATACCGGGGTGATCGGCTGGCTGCAGTACGTTGGCCTGCAAAACGAACAGATGACCAACCTCGCGTGGTCAATTTTCGCCGGCATTTTGTGCGGGATCATCGCCAGCTGCCTGACGCTTAACCCGCAGAAGCTCTACTGGCCGACCGCTACCGCCCTGGCGCTGATCATGGTGGCCTCGCTGCTCGACAGCCAGTCCAACGCCCTCACCCGTCCGGAACAGCTGATGTTCAGCCAGTTTTTGCTTGGCTTCGGCAGCGCCTTCTTTCTGGCGCCGGCGATGCTCGCCGGTATTGGCGGGGTGTTCGCCGATCCGCGCAACCTGGTGAGCTTCTCGGTGCTGTTCGGCATGAGCCAGAACATCGGCGGTCTGCTGGGGTCGGCGATACTCGGCACCTTTCAGACCTGGCGGGAGAAATTTCACTCCAGCCAGCTGGCGGACCAGATCACCACGCTCAACCCGCTGATCGTCGAGCGGCTGCAGCAGTACAGCCAGATGTACCAGAGCCAGATCGGCGACAGCACGCTGCTTAACGTCCAGGCCACCACCCTGCTGCAAAACGCCGCGACGCTGCAGGCCAATATTCTCGCCTGGAATGACACCTATCTGCTGACGGCGGCGATCTCCGCCGGGACGTTAGTGTGGGTTTTCTGGCGCTTAATTCGCTTACGACTGACCGCCCGTATCGCCTTAAAACGCGCCACCGGCAGCAAATAATTATCATCATTTCATCTCTGGAGTCGTTATGAGTCAGCAGGATGCGGCCAAACAACAGGCCAACACCCGGAACAACATTCGCGTGGTCTCCATTTTTACCGCCGCGGCGATAGGCCTCGTCGGCGTACTGGTGATCCTCTATGCCTGGCAACTGCCGCCGTTCACCCGCCATAGCCAGTTTACCGACAACGCCTACGTGCGCGGGCAGACCACCTTTATCAGTCCGCAGGTCAACGGCTACATCACTGCCGTCAACGTCAAGGATTTCGCCATCGTTCAGCCGGGCGAGGTGCTGTTCCAGATAGACGATCGCATCTATAAGCAGCGGGTGCACCAGGCCCAGGCCACCCTGGCGATGAAGGAGGCGGCGCTGCGCAACAACCTGCAGCAGCGCAAAAGCGCCGAGGCGACGATCGCCAAAAATGAAGCCGCGCTGCAGAACGCCCGCGCGCAGAATCTGAAAATCCAGGCTGATTTAAAACGGGTGCAGGAGCTGACCGCCGATGGATCGCTGTCGATCCGCGAGCGGGATTCCGCCCGCGCCAGCGCCGCCCAGGGGGCAGCGGATATTGAACAGGCGAAAGCGGCGCTGGAGATGTCGCGCCAGGACCGCGAATCGACCATCGTCAATCGCGATTCACTGGAGGCCGACGTGGCCAGCGCCAAAGCCGCCCTCGAGCTGGCGCAGATCGACCTGCAGAATACGCAGATCATCGCCCCCACCGGCGGCCAGCTGGGGCAGATTTCGGTGCGTCTTGGCGCTTACGTCAGCGCCGGAACCCATCTGACTTCGCTGGTGCCGCCGCAGCACTGGGTGATCGCCAACCTGAAAGAGACCCAGCTGGCCGATGTGCGTATCGGCCAGCCGGTTACTTTCACCGTTGACGCGCTCAACGGCGAGACCTTCCGCGGCAAGGTGCAGAGTATCTCCCCGGCGACCGGGGTGGAGTTCAGCGCCATTTCGCCGGACAACGCCACCGGCAACTTCGTCAAGATCGCCCAGCGCATCCCGGTACGCATCACGGTTAACGAGGGGCAACGAAACAGCGAGCGCCTGCGCCCCGGCATGTCGGTGCAGGTGACCATTGATACCCGCGCGGAGAAGCAACCATGATCCGCCCGGTCACCCTTGCCATCGTCCTGGCGCTGGTCGGCTGTCAGTCCGCCGATGTGCAGCGCGCCCAGCCGACGCTCGCCATCCCTGCCGCCTGGCGGGCCGACGTTGGCCCTGCCAGCCCGGTGGAAGGCGTATGGTGGCGCAATTTTCATGACAGCGCGCTGAATCAGTATGTCGACCGGGCGCTGCGCTATAACAGCGATGTGCTGATCGCCCGCGAGCGGGTGAATGAGTATCAGGCGCGGGCGTATGCCGCCGACAGCAGTCTTTTCCCCTCGCTGGATGCCAGCCTGACCGGCACCCGCGCCCGCGCGCAGTCCGCCGCCACCGGCCTGCCGATCCACAGTACGCTGTACAAAGGCGGCCTGACCGCCAGCTATGATGTCGATATCTGGGGCGCGAACCGCAGCGCGGCCAGCGCCGCCGGGGCCAGCCTCGAGGCGCAGAAAGCCGTTGCCGACGCGGCCAATTTGAGCGTCGCCGCCTCGGTGGCCGTGGGCTACGTGACGCTGCTGTCGCTGGATGAGCAACTGCGGGTCACGCAGCAGACGCTCCAGGCGCGGGAAGACGCCTGGCGCCTGGCCAAACGTCAGTATGAAACCGGGTATACCTCGCGCCTTGAGCTGATGCAGGCGGATTCGGAGCTGCGCTCCACGCGGGCGCAGATCCCGCCGCTGCAGCACCAGATTGCGCAGCAGGAAAACGCCCTCAGCGTGCTGCTGGGGGATAACCCCGGCGCGATAAAACGCGGCGAATTCGCCGGGCTCACCCCGCTGCGTCTGCCCTCGCAGCTGCCGTCCACCTTGCTCAACCGCCGCCCGGATATCGTACAGGCCCAGCGTCAGCTGGTCGCCGCCGATGCCACCCTGGCCTCGTCCCAGGCGCAGCTGCTGCCGTCTATCAACCTGACCGCCACCGGCAGCCTGCAGGACCGGACGCTGCCGGATCTGCTGGACAACCCGCTGCGACTCTGGAGCATTGGCGGTAGCATCCTGGCGCCGCTGCTTAACCGCCAGGCGTTAAATGCCCAGGTGGATGTCTCGATGGCCCAGCGCAACCTGGCGCTGTACAGCTATGAGAAAACGGTGCGCGGCGCGTTCAAAGAGGTCAATGACAGCCTGGACGCCATTAGCCGCTACGGCGAACAGCTGACCGAACTGCAGGGGCAGGAGGCGGTGGCGGAAGAAACATTGCGCATTGCGCAGAACCGCTACCGTAACGGCTACTCTTCGTATCTGGATGTGCTTGATGCCCAGCGAACGCTGTTCTCCACCCAGCTTAGCGTGGTACAGGTGAAGAATAACCTGCTGCTGGCGCAGATCGATCTATACCGGGCGCTGGGAGGCGGCTGGTCTGACTCATCAGGGAGCTAAATGGGGAAGCGTCATATGCAACAACAGTGGTCTGCAGTAGACAATTATTTGATTGAGGCCTTAATTCCCAGCGATCCTGTGCTCGATCGGGTACTGGAAAACAACCATCGTGCCGGGCTCCCGGCACACGATGTCGCCGCCAATCAGGGTCAGTTTCTCGCCCTGCTGGTACGGCTTACCCAGGCTAAGCGGATCCTGGAGATCGGCACCCTCGGCGGCTATAGCACCATCTGGATGGCGCGCGAGCTTCCTGCCGACGGCCAACTCCTCACCCTGGAGGCCGACGCGCATCATGCCCGCGTGGCGCGGGAGAATCTGCAGCTGGCGGGTGTTGACCAGCGGGTCACGCTGCGGGAGGGGCCCGCGCTACAGTCCCTGGAGGCGCTTGGCGAATGTCCCGCTTTCGACCTGATCTTCATCGATGCCGATAAGCCGAATAACCCCCATTATCTGCGCTGGGCGCTGCGTTATTCCCGCCCGGGAACCTTAATTATTGGCGATAACGTGGTACGCGACGGCGAAGTGGTCAACCCACAGAGCGCCGACGAGCGCGTTCAGGGCGTGCGTCAGTTCATTGAGATGATGGGCGCCGAGCCACGGTTGACGGCAACGGCGCTGCAAACCGTGGGCACGAAAGGCTGGGACGGCTTTACCCTGGCGTGGGTCAACACTTAAGCGTGGACGCCTGGCCCGTCGCCCCGGTAAGCGCAGCGCCACCGGGGACAACCGGCCAGGTTACGGCGTAATCTGCTCCATCGCCTGCAGCACGCGTTTGTCCGAGATAGGGTACGGGGTCCCCAGCTGCTGGGCGAAGAAGCTCACCCGCAGCTCCTCGATCATCCAGCGGATCTCCCGGACATCGTCGTCCTCACGGCGGTTCGGCGGCAGCTTATTCAGCCACTGCTGCCACGCCTGCTGCACGCTCTCGATTTTCAGCATCTGCGCGCGGTCGCGGTGCGGATCGATAGCCATCTTCTCCAGACGCTTTTCAATCGCCTGCAGATAGCGCAGCGTATCGCCAAGACGACGGAAGCCATTGCCGGTGACAAAGCCGCGGTAAACCAGCCCCGCCATCTGCGCTTTGATGTCCGACAGCCCCAGCGCCATGGTCATATCCACCCGGCCTTTCAGCCGTTTGTTGATATTGAACACCGCGGTGAGGATCTGCTCGACCTGTTTGGCGATCTCCACGACCGTCTCGTTGAGCTCGGCGCGAACTTTATCATGCAGCTGGCTAAAGCCCTCTTCCGTCCACACCGGCCCGCCCGCCTCGTCGATAAGCTTATCAACGCCGCAGGAGATGCAGTCGTCAATCAGATCCAGCACTTTTCCGTACGGGTTAAAATAGAGCCCGAGCTTGGCTTTGTTCGGCAGCTTCTCGTGCAGATACTTAATCGGCGACGGAATGTTAAGCAGCAGCAGGCGACGCAGACCGCGCCACATGGCCTGCTGCTGTTCCTGTGGATTATCAAACAGCTTGATGGCCACGCTGTCGCGCTCGTCCACCAGCGCCGGCCAGGCTTTCACCTTATAGTTGCCGCGCTTCTGTTCGTAACTCTCCGCCAGGGTGCCAAAGCTCCAGATATGCAGCCCGCTCTGCTCGATGCCGTCATCAGCGACCGCCGACAGCGTCTCCTGAACTTTGCCCTTCAGCGCCTCTTTCAGCGCCTGCAGCGAGCGCCCTTCCTGCAGCTTCTTGTTTTTATCGTCCACCACCCGGAAAGTGATTTTCAGGTGATCGGGCACCTGATCCCACTGCCAGGCTTCGCGGTCGATGGTCACGCCGGTCATCCGCCGCAGTTCGCGCTCGAGGGAGTCGAGCAGCGGCAGCTCCAGCGGCGTCGCCCGGCCAAGAAACGCTTCCGCATAGTTGGGCGCCGGGACGAAATTGCGCCGCACCGGCTTCGGCAGCGATTTTATCAGGGCGATAATCAGCTCCCGGCGCAGACCCGGGATCTGCCATTCAAACCCGGCCTCCTCCACCTGATTAAGCAGCGGCAGCGGAATATGCACCGTCACGCCGTCGGCGTCGGCGCCCGGCTCGAACTGATAGGTCAGACGCAGCTTCAGATTGCCCTGGTGCCAGAAGTTCGGATAGTCCAGTTTGCTGACCTGCTCCGCCCCTTCCTTAATCAGCATGCTCTTCTCAAAGTTGAGCAGATCCGGGGTGTCGCGGCTGGCCTGCTTCCACCAGGCGTCAAAATGCCGGGCGGAGATGACGTCGTGGCTGATACGCTGGTCGTAGAATTCGAACAGGGTCTCGTCATCCACCAGAATGTCACGGCGGCGCGACTTATGCTCCAGCTCTTCGATTTCCGCGCGCAGCTTCAGGTTCTCCCGGAAGAAGGCGTGGCGCGTTTGCCAGTCACCCTCCACCAGCGCGTGGCGGATAAACAGCTCGCGGCACAGCGCCGGGTCGATCTGGCTGTAGTTGACCTTACGCGCGCCAACGATCGGCAGGCCATAGACGGTGACCTTTTCCGTCGCCATCACCGCGCCCTGCGCCCGCTCCCAGTGCGGCTCACTGTATGAGCGTTTGATCAGGTGCTGCGCGACCGGCTCCACCCACTCCGGCTCAATGCGGGCGGCAATGCGGCCCCACAGGCGGCTGGTTTCCACCAGTTCCGCCACCATCGTCCACTTCGGCGGCTTTTTAAACAGACCGGACCCCGGGAAGATGGAGAAGCGGGCGTTACGCGCGCCGGTAAACTCCTGTTTATCGGCATCCTTCATGCCGATGTGCGACAGCAGACCGGTCAGCAGCGCAGTATGGATCTCGCGGTATTCCGCCGGTTCGCTGTTGATCGGCAGGCCGAGCTCTTTCACCACCTGACGCAGCTGGGTGTAGATATCCTGCCACTCGCGCACGCGCAGATAGTTCAGAAAATCGACCCGGCACTGGCGGCGGAACTGATTCGACGACAGCGCCTTTTGCTGCTCGCCGAGGTAGTTCCACAGATTGACGAAGGCGAGGAAATCAGACTCTTTATCGTGAAAGCGGCGGTGCTTCTCGTCGGAGGCCTGCTGCTTATCCATCGGCCGCTCGCGCGGATCCTGAATCGACAGCGCGGAGGTGATGATCATCGCTTCCCGCACGCAGCCGTGCTTCTGCGCCTCCAGCACCATCCGCGCCAGGCGCGGGTCCACCGGCAGCTGGCTGAGCTGGCGGCCCATCGGCGTTAGCTTATAGGCGGTGGCCTGCTCATCGGTGGTGATCGCGCCCAGCTCTTCCAGCAGGCGCACGCCATCCTGAATGTTGCGCTTATCCGGCGCTTCAACGAACGGGAAGGCGGCGATATCGCCTAAGCCCAGGGCGGTCATCTGCAGGATGACCGACGCCAGGTTGGTGCGCAGAATTTCCGGGTCGGTAAATTCCGGGCGCGACAGGAAATCGTCTTCTGAATAAAGACGAATACAGATCCCTTCCGAGACGCGGCCGCAGCGGCCTTTACGCTGGTTGGCGGAGGCCTGGGAAACCGGCTCGATCGGCAGGCGCTGCACCTTGGTGCGGTAGCTGTAGCGGCTGATACGCGCGGTACCGGGATCGATAACGTACTTGATGCCCGGCACGGTCAGCGAGGTTTCCGCCACGTTGGTCGCCAGCACGATGCGCCGTCCGCTGTGCGGCTGGAAGACGCGGTTCTGCTCGCTGTTGGACAAGCGAGCGTACAGCGGCAGCACTTCGGTATGGCGCAGATCCAGCTTATTCAGCGCATCGGCGGTATCGCGAATCTCCCGCTCGCCGCTCATAAAGATCAGAATATCCCCCGGCCCTTCGCGCCCCAGCTCGTCGACAGCATCAAAGATCGCCTGCAGCTGATCGCGCTCGGTATCGTCCGCCTCTTCCACTATCGGCCGGTAGCGCACTTCCACCGGGTAAGTCCGCCCGGAGACTTCGATAATCGGCGCATTATTGAAATGCTTTGAGAAACGTTCCGGGTCGATGGTCGCCGAGGTGATGATGATTTTCAGGTCAGGACGGCGCGGCAGCAGCTCTTTCAGGTAGCCGAGCAGGAAGTCGATGTTCAGGCTGCGCTCGTGCGCTTCATCGATAATGATGGTGTCATACTGCATCAGCAGGCGATCCTGCTGGATCTCCGCCAGCAGAATACCGTCGGTCATCAGCTTGACCATGGTGTTGTCGCTGACGTGATCGCTAAAGCGGACCTTATAGCCGATACAACCGCCCGGCTCCGTTTGCAGCTCCTCGGCGATACGGTTGGCGACGGTTCGCGCGGCCAGACGACGCGGCTGGGTATGGCCGATCAGCCCTTTCAGCCCGCGGCCCAGCTCCATGCAGATTTTTGGCAGCTGGGTGGTTTTACCCGAACCGGTCTCCCCGGCGACAATCACCACCTGGTGATCGCGTACCGCCTCGAGAATTTCTTGTTTTTTCTGGCTAACCGGCAGGTTTTCCGGATAGGTGATGGCCGGTCGCGCCGCTTCGCGCAGCAGGACTTTACCGGCTGCCTGGCTTATCTCCTGCGCCATCTCCTGGAGGATGGCCTGTTGCGATTCAGGATTTTTAACCTTCTTCACGCCGTGCAGACGGCGGGCAAAGCGCGTTTTGTCGCGCAGCATCAGGCCGTCGAGCTGTTGATAAAGCTGGGGGAAGGTGATTTTTTGTTGTTCTGTCATAGCGTTATCGGGCAGAGCTCTGCCGGGAAAATCTCTTTTGAAGTATTGCCTTAGAGTACCACATCTGTGCCATCTGTGCCTTGTTCAAAAAATCTGAACATAGGATTCGATATATTGCGCTATCTCTGTAGCGTGATTGTGAATACAGTGTCATCAAGCACCAGGGCACTGACCCGTCAATCACATTAAAAAAGGAAACACCCATGAGCAAAGTATTAGTTCTGAAATCCAGTATTCTGGCAGGGTACTCACAATCTGGTCAGCTTTCCGACTATTTTGTTGAACAATGGCAGGAAAAACACCCGGGCGACGAGATCACCGTGCGTGACCTGGCCGCTAATCCGATCCCGGTTCTGGATGGTGAACTGGTTGGCGCCCTGCGTCCGAGCGACGCGCCGCTGACGCCGCGTCAGCAGGAAGCGCTGGCCCTTTCCGACGAGCTGATCGCCGAACTGAAAGGCAATGATGTGATTGTTATCGCTGCGCCGATGTACAACTTCAACATTCCGACGCAGTTGAAAAACTATTTTGACCTGGTGGCTCGCGCCGGCGTGACCTTCCGCTACACCGAGAAAGGGCCGGAAGGTCTGGTGACCGGTAAACGCGCGGTCGTCGTGACCAGCCGCGGCGGTATCCATAAAGATACCCCGACCGACCTGGTCACCCCGTACCTGTCCACCTTCCTCGGCTTTATCGGCATCACCGACGTGAACTTCGTGTTCGCCGAAGGTATCGCTTACGGCCCGGAAGTCGCGGCCAAAGCGCAGTCTGACGCGAAAGCGGCCATCGACAGCGTGGTTGCAGCCTAATATTTCACTCCTCTCGCTTCCTGCGGGAGGAGTGTTTTACTTTTTCTCGTAGCGCAAATACCCCACCACGCCTCCGCCGCCATCGTTTGGATGATTCACCCCGTCGTTGACCTCCACGCAGGAAAAATCGAAAGGCGAAACGCCGTCAATGCAGGCCACATTCACCCCATACTCCTGTGGGTTTGAACGCCGTTGATGAAAGGTGTAGATCCCGCATACCGAGCAGAAAAAGTGCACGGCTTCACCTGTATTAAAGCGATACTCGGTGAGCTTATCCCTTCCGCGTACCACCTCTATGCCTGAACGCGGCGAAGAGACCGCGACCGCCCCGCGCATTCGACAATATGAGCAGTTACAGCGCCGAGCGGTATTGAAGCCGTCGCTGAGTTCAACGGTAAACGCCACCGCACCGCAGTGACAGTGAGCGGATAATTTCTCTGCCATATATTTCCCCCTCAGGTTGAGGATTTTGGCCGCAGGTTTTCATCAAACTCCAGCCGCTTACGCCCCTCTTCCACTTCCCGTAATGGCTCGACCTGATGCAGCGTCTGCTTACAACGTTCCACCAGCACCTGGTATTCACGGGTGCCATGTTTTTTCCACGCCAGCTCCTGTTCGCTCAGGACGCGAATCGCTTTTGCCGGGCTGCCGATGATCAGATGGTTGGCGGGCATCTCAGCGTTGGCTTTCACAAAGGCCGAGGCGCCGACAATGCTGTTTTCGCCGATGGTCGCCCCGTCAATAATCACCGCGCTCATCCCCACCAGCGCGTTGCGGCCAATCACGCAGCCGTGCAGAATAGCGCCGTGGCCGATATGTCCGTCCTCTTCCACCACCGTATCCTGGCCGGGGAAGCCGTGCATCACGCAGTTGTCCTGAATATTGGCCCCGTCTTTGACCACGATGCGGCCAAAATCGCCGCGCAGGCTGGCGTTGGGCCCAACATAGACCCCTTTGCCGAGGATCACGTCGCCAATCAACACCGCGGTCGGGTGGACGTAACTCTCCTCCGGCACCACCGGGGTCAGTCCATCAATCTGATAAATCGGCATGCAACCTCCTTATGCGCCCGGCAAACCGCCAAAGCGCTGATAATAGAGCGGGCCCGGCGCGGGAAGCTCGCCGACCGAGCTTTCACCTTTCTCGCTGACGAACGCCAGCGCGCCGGGACTCACCCGTTGGTAAATATTGATACACAGCTGGCGGGCGGTTTGCCCCGCCCAGTGCGCCGGCAGCAGCTCTTCCGGCAGCAGCGGATCTTTGAGCACCACCCGGCGATAGAAATGAATCAGCAGGAGCTGGATCTGAAAGCTGCGTTCCGGCGTTAACTCCGCGGGTTCGCAGTCGCGCAGCAGCGGCAGTAACGGCCGGAATAACGAGATAAAAGCCTCATACATCTCGTTTTGTTCGGTGAGATGCCAGCACTCCTCCACCCGGCTGCGCAGCGCCGCCCGGGAGAGCGCCAGCGGCGAGTGAGCTTCAAAACAGATGACGTTTTCGGCGACGCCCGCTTCATGGAGCAGCGACTGGACATCCGCCAGCTTTTGCGACGGCGAGGCTAACAGGCTCGGCGCCAGCGCGCCAAACCCCTGCCACAGCAGCTGCTTTTTGACGTCGGCCAGCACATTTTTCTCCAGGCCTTCCGAAAGCAGCAGCAGCCAGGTGCCGTCCCATTCCGGAGCGTTCGCGCGATAAATTTTATGTTCCGCGCGTCGGGTCAGGCGCAGCCCTTTGTCGCTCAGACGATAGAAGCTGCGGCGGCCGATACGGACGACATCGAGCCACTCTTCTTTATTGAGGCGAAACAGTGCGGTGCGGACGAAACGCTCGCCGAAGCCTAATCCTTCCAGCAGCGCCGCGACGCTGCCCAGCCACACTTCCCCACCGCGTTGTAATAAGGCGTCGCCATACAGCGAGGCGATTAATGACGTGCCGCTGATCGGCGTCGCCGTCACCGCTTGTTGAATAAAGGCGTCGAGTTTGCTCATCTGATTCATTCTGTTGTTATATTTTTCCTTTATGAATCATAGCACAGGAAATTCCCGGCCTACGGCGTAAAGGCCTCAGCCGGGTTATCTGGGAGAGAATTAACCGCTGACCACCGCTTTACGCAGGTCGAATACGCGACAGGCTTTGCCTTCAGAGCGCGGAATGCTGCCGCAGTTGACGATGGTGATATCGGTGGAGATCCCGACCATCGACTTAATGCGGTGGCGCAGCTGGTGACAAATCTGGCAGCGCTGTTCGTGACTCAGGGCCAGCCCGCTCTCTTTCAGCTCCACGCGCACCGCCAGCGAATCGAGATGGCCGCGGCGATTCACCTCCAGCTGGTAGTGCGGCGCCAGGTGTTCAAACTTAAGGATCTCTTCTTCCAGCTGCGACGGGAAGACGTTAACCCCGCGGATGATCAGCATATCGTCGCTGCGTCCGCTGATGCGATCCATACGGCGCATGGTGCGCGCAGTGCCCGGCAGCAGGCGCGTCAGATCGCGGGTACGGTAGCGGATCACCGGCAGCGCCTCTTTGGTCAGCGTGGTGAACAGCAGTTCGCCGTGTTCGCCATCGGCCAGCGGCGTGCCGTCGTCCGGGTTAACGATTTCCGGGAAGAAGTGGTCTTCCCAGATGGTCGGGCCGTCAACGGTTTCCAGACACTCCATCGCCACCCCCGGGCCCATCACCTCTGACAGACCGTAAATATCCAGGGCGGTGATCCCCAGCCGGCGCTCGATCTCCGCGCGCATCGCCAGGGTCCACGGCTCGGCGCCAAAGACGCCGACGCGTAATGAACAGCCGCGGGCATCGCCGGCCATCTGGCGCTCCAGCTCTTCAATCAGATTCAGACAGTATGACGGCGTCACCATGATCATATCCGGCTGGAAATCGCGGATCAGCTGCGCCTGTTTTTCGGTCTGTCCGCCGGACATCGGGATCACCGTCGCGCCTAAGCGTTCCGCGCCGTAGTGCGCGCCAAGGCCGCCGGTAAACAGGCCGTAGCCGTAGGCGACGTGAATTTTATCTTTCGCCGTGCCGCCGGCGGCGCGCAGCGAACGGGCGACGATATTGGCCCAGTTATCAATATCGTTTTGCGTATAACCCACCACCGTCGGTTTGCCGGTGGTGCCGGATGAGGCATGAATGCGCACCACCTGCTCCATCGGCACCGCGAAGGTATCGAAGGGATAGTTGTCGCGCAGATCCTGTTTGGTGGTGCACGGGAATTTGGTCAGGTCGCTCAGTTCGCGGAAGTCGTCAGGGTGCACGCCTGCGGCGTCGAATTTACGACGATACATTGGCACATTGTTATACGCATGATTCAGCGTCCACTTCAGACGCTGGGTTTGCAGGGCCTGCAGCTCATCACGCGAGGCGGTTTCAATCGGATCTAATTTTGTAGTAGTTATCATTGTAGGGTACTCGCAGGTAAATTAGCTCACACTCGCTCGAGGATCATGGCGATGCCCTGACCCACGCCAATACACATCGTACACAGCGCATAGCGCCCGCCGCGGCGCTGCAGCTCAAGGCTGGCGCTCAGTGCCAGACGCGCGCCGCTCATGCCCAGCGGATGGCCTAAAGCGATGGCGCCGCCGTTGGGATTCACATGCGCCGCATCGTCCGGCACGCCGAGCTGTCTGAGCACCCCCAGCGCCTGGGCGGCGAAGGCCTCATTCAGCTCAATCAGATCCATATCGTTAATATTGAGCCCCGCCCGCTCCAGCACTTTACGCACCGCCGGTACCGGCCCCAGCCCCATCAGGCGCGGCTCGACGCCCGCCGTCGCCATCGCCACGATCCGCGCCCGCGGCGTGAGCCCCTGGCTAGCGGCCTGCTGTTCGCTGGCGATGATCAGCGCCGCGGCGCCGTCGTTGACCCCGGAAGCATTGCCCGCGGTAATGACGCCGCCTTGACGGAACGGCGCTTTCAGTTGCGCCAACTGCTCGAGCGTGGTTTCCGGTCGCGGATGCTCGTCCTCGCGCACGTCGCTAAGCGCGCCTTTCCGGCCGACAACCTGCACCGGCACGATCTCCTGCGCCAGAATGCCGTCGCGCTGGGCCTGCGCCGTGCGCTGCTGGCTGCGCCAGGCGAAAGCATCCTGATCGGCGCGGCTGATATTTAACAATTCAGCTACATTCTCGGCCGTTTCCGGCATGCTGTCAGTTCCGAAGTGTTGCGCCATGAGCGGGTTCACAAAACGCCAGCCAATGGTGGTGTCGAACAGCTCCGCCTGACGCTGATACGGCGCGCTGGCCTTCCCCATCACAAACGGCGCGCGCGACATCGACTCCACGCCGCCGGCGATCAGCAGATCGGCATCGCCGGCTTTGATCGCCCGGGCGGCAAAACCGACGGCGTCCAGCCCGGAGCCGCACAGGCGGTTGAGGGTGGTACCCGGCACGGTGTGCGGGTAGCCGGCCAGCAGCGTCGCCATATGCGCCACATTACGGTTATCTTCGCCCGCCTGATTCGCGCAGCCGTAAATCACATCATCGATCGCTGTCGGGTCAAGCCGGGGGTTGCGGCTCAGCAGCGCACGCAGCGGGATCGCCGCCAGGTCGTCGGCGCGCACGCTGGCCAGCGCGCCGCCGTAGCGGCCAATCGGCGTGCGGATCCCGTCACAAATAAAGGCCTCGCGCATTACACTTCTCCTGTGATTGTGCCGCCGATGCGGTGCGATTTGCCGCGAAACAGGGCCACAATTTTTTGCTGTTGATTAACAATTTCAATGTCGTAGACCCCGGTCAGCTTGCCCTGCTGTTTGACTCTGGCGGTGGCGACCAGCCGGTCGCCGGCAAACGCCGGGCGGAGAAAATCAATGCTGGCCGCCGAAGCCACCGCCGCCAGCCCCTGGCTGTTACAGGCGTAGGCGAAAGCGGTATCGGCAAGGGTAAATAGCTGACCGCCGTGGCAGGTTTGATGGCCGTTAAGCATGTCCGGCGAGACGGTCATGGTCATCTGCGCAAAACCGTCGTCCATTTCGATGAGTTCGATCCCCATCGTTCTGGCGCAGGTATCTTTTTCATACATCGCGCGCGCGTTGCGCCAGGCGTCATTGCTCATGGTGCTTCTCCATCAGCGCCTTCTGGCGCAACAGGGAGCCGGGGCGATAGCGCTCCTCGCCATAATGGTGGTGCAGGTTCTCCAGCAGGCGCAGCACGCGGCGCCAGCCGAGGCTGTCCCCCCACGCCAGCGGGCCCTGCGGGTAATTGACGCCCAGACGCATGGCGGTATCGATATCCTGTGCGCTGGCCACCCCTTTCTGTAGTGCATCCAGCGCTTCGTTAATCAGCATCGCCACCGTGCGCCACACCAGCAGGCCGGGATAATCGGCGATACGCAGCACGTTCTTGCCCTGCTGCTGGAAGTAGTGCACCGCTTTGTCCGTCGCCGCCGGCGCGTTGGTCGCCGCTGCGGCCAGCACCACCGTATCGCTGGCGCACAGGTCATACACCACCACCGGACGGCGATGCTTAACGCTCAGCGCCAGGGCAGTCTCGCCTTCGGTCTCTAGCAACAGCAGCTCGTCCAGCTCAGTGACACTGTCACTTATAGTGATGACGGATTGAGCGCCATGGGCAACCGGCGGCAGCGCCGCCGCCGTCCTGACTTCCACAGGCCAGCGATAGACGCCATGGCCGCTCTTTTTGCCCAGCCGCCCGGCCAGCGCCAGCTCTTGCTGGAGTAGCGATGGCAGGTAGCGGCGGTCCTGCCAGAAAGCGTTAAATACCGAGCAGGTCACGGCGAAGTTAACGTCCTGGCCAATCAGGTCCGTCAGCGCCAGGGGCCCCATCGGGAAACCGCCGCCGTCACGCAAAGCGGCATCGATAACCTCCGGGGCGGCCACCTGCTCCTCCAGCGCCCGCCAGGCTTCGGCGTAGAATGGACGCGCCACGCGATTAACGATAAAGCCGGGCGTCGAGCGGCAGCGCACAGGCCGTTTCCCCCAACCGCTCACGCACTGGCACAGCTGCTCCACCACTTCCGCAGACGTCGCCAGGCCGCTGACGACCTCCACCAGCTTCATGACCGGCGCCGGATTAAAGAAGTGCAGCCCGGCGACGCGTTCGGGATGCTTTACCCCGGCGGCGATGGCGGTAATCGAAATCGACGAGGTGTTGCTGGTGAGCAACGTTGACGGCGCGCAGATCGTCGCCAGCTGCGCGAACAGCGCCGTTTTTACCTCCAGGCGTTCAGAGGCCGCTTCGATCACTAAATCTGCGTCGGCCAGCGCGGCTAAATCGTGGGCCGGATGCAGGCGTGCCAGCAGCGCGTCGGCCTGCTCTGACGCCAGTTTGCCGCGCTCGACCCGTGAGGCGAGCCGCCTGGCAATACCCTCTATCGCCCGGGCGATGGCCTGATGATCGATGTCGTAAATCAGCACCGGATGCCCGGCGGCAGCCGCCACTTCGGCGATGCCGGCCCCCATGGTGCCGCTGCCGATCACCGCCACGTTGGCTATGGATGTCGTCATCATCTATTTCCCGCTGAACAGTGGTGGCCGTTTGGCCAGAAATGCGCTGACCCCTTCGCGGTAATCATCGCTGCGCCCGGCGAGGCGTTGATAATCGCGCTCCAGGTCCAGCTGCGCGTCGAGACCGTTGGTTTCCGCCGCCAGCAGCGCCTTTTTAATCAACCCAAGACCCAACGTCGGCTGAGCCGCCAGATGGCGCGCCAGCTGCAGACTGGTGTCCGCCAGTTCGGCATCATCCACCAGCTGCCAGATCATCCCCCACTGCGCGGCCTGTTCCGCGCTGAGGCTATCGCCCAGCAGCGCCAGCCCCATGGCGCGCGCGCGGCCGGCCACCCGCGGCAGGAACCAGCTGCCGCCGCAGTCCGGCACCAGCCCGAGCTTGCTGAAGGCCATCACAAACTTGGCCGAACGCGCGGCCAGCACGATATCGCAGCCCAGCGCCAGGGTGGCCCCTGCGCCAGCGGCTACGCCGTTGACCGCGCAAATCACCGGTTTCGGCAGCGCCGCCAGACGACGCACTAACGGGTTGTAAAAGCGTTCCACCGACAGGCCGAGATCCGGCGGCGGGCCGCTGGGGTCGACGTTGCGGTCGTTCAAATCCTGGCCGGCGCAAAAGCCGCGGCCGGCGCCGGTGATCAGCAGGCAACGCACGCCGTCGTCGCGCTCGGCCTGCTTCAGGCATTCCGCCAGCTGTTGATGCATCAGGTCGTTAAAACTGTTGAGGCGGTCCGGGCGATTGAGGGTAATGGTCATGACGCCCTGTTCCACTGCGCTGAGAATGAAAGCTTCCACGATTAGCGTCCTTTAAAGTCCGGGGTACGTTTTTGTAAGAAGGCGTCGATGCCTTCGCGGCGGTCTTCGGTGGCGCTCAGCAGGGTGAACAGCTGGCGCTCCTGCTGGAGACCGGCCTGCAGGCTCACCTCCTGCGACAGGCGCAGCGACTGTTTCGCCGCCCGGAGCGCCAGCGGCGCGTGGCGGGCGATGGTGGTCGCCAGTTGCAGGGCATATTCATCGGTTAACGCCGCCGGATGGATATCGCTCACCAGCCCGGCCTGCTGCGCCTGACCGGCGTCAATACTCTCACCGCTCAGCACCATCCGGCTGGCCAGCGCCTTGCCAACGCTGCGGATCAGCCGCTGGGTGCCGCCAGCGCCCGGCATGATGCCGAGGGTAATTTCCGGCAGGCCAAAGCGGGCGTTGTCCCCGGCGACAATCAGGTCGCACAGCAGGGCCAGCTCGCAGCCCGCGCCGAGGGCGTAACCGTTGACCGAGGCGATCAGCGGTTTGGGGAAGGCATCGATACGCGCCCACAGCCGCGGGCGGATATCATCCAGGGTCGCCGGGAGATCTTTCTCCGCCATCTCGTTCAGGTCGGCTCCGGCGGCAAAGAAGCGCGGATTGCCGCTGATGACGCAGACGCTGACGTTGTCATCAGCGGCCGCGGCCTCCAGCGCCTCGGCAATCCGGGTTAATAAGGCATTGTTCAGCGCGTTGCGGGCCTGCGGACGGTTGAGCGTCAGCTGCAGCACCCGGCCATGGCGGTGGATCATCAGCTCGCTCATGCCATCCCCCGCGCGTCAAAGTCGACCACCACGTCGCCGCTGGTGGGCAGCGCCTGGCAGCTCAGCACGTAACCCGCCGCCAGCTCATCCGCTTCGAGGCTATAGTTGGCGGCCATCGCCACTTCGCCGCGCAGCACTTTGCATTTACAGGTGGCGCACACCCCGCCCTTGCAGGCAAACGGCAGGTCTGCCCCCTGGCGCAATGCGGCATCCAGAATGCTGTCGTCTTCGGCGCTGAGGGCGATCAGCCGATCGCGCCCGTCCTGGCGGATGGTTACCGTGCGCCCTTCCGCCTGCACCCCGGCGGCGCGCTTAACGCTGCCGCCCGGCGTATTGAAGCGTTCGAGATGAATGGCGTGCTCCGGCACGCCGAGCTCGCGCAGGGTCGTTTCCGCCTCATCCATCATCGTCGCCGGGCCGCAGATAAAGGCCTCGTCGAAACGGCTGAAATCCAGCAGATGGTCCGCGAGCTGGCGCAGTTTGTCGCCATCGATGCGCCCCTGCAGCAGATCGCTGTCCATCGACTCCTGGCTGAACAGATGCACCACCTGCAGGCGCTGCGGATAGCGGTCTTTTAAATCGGCCAGCGCCTGGCGGAACATCATGCTGTGGCTGCTGCGGTTGCCGTAGATCAGCGTGAAGCGGCTGTGCGGCTCGGTAGCCAGGGTGGCGCTAACGATCGCCATCATCGGCGTGATCCCGGAGCCGGCGGCGATCGCCAGATAGTCGCCCTGCCGTTCAGCCTGCGGCTGATAGCCGAAATGCCCCTGCGGCACCATCACCTCCAGCTCCATCCCCTGCTGGATAGCGTGCTGGGCGAAGCGCGAGAAGCGCCCACCGTCGATGGCTTTGACCGCGACGCTGATCTCTCCCGGCGTAGGGCTGCGGCAGATGGAGTAACAGCGGCGCAGCTCTTCACCGCCCAGTCGGGCTTTCAGCGTCAGATGTTGGCCCGGACGAAAGCAGTACTCCGCCTGCAGGGCTTGCGGAATCGCAAACGTAATGGTCACCGCATCGCGGGTTTCCGGCTCGACTCTCGCCACCTTAAGCGCATGGAACGTCGTCATGGCAACCTCAAATACATTTAAAGTAATCAAAGGGTTCCCGGCAGCTGTCGCAGCGATAGAGCGCTTTGCAGGCCGTGGAACCGAATTCGCTAATCAGCGAGGTGTGGGTGCTGCCGCAGCGCGGACAGCTCACCTCGGCGGGCATTTCCGCGTGGCAGGCGTGCCCCTGCGGCGGGCTGATGCCGTACTGGCGCAGGCGCTCGCGGGCCTCCTGGCTCATCCAGTCGGTGGTCCACGGCGGGTCCAGCTGCAGGACGATGTGGACCGGCAGATAACCATGCTCGCTCATCACCGCGCGGATCTCGCTCAGCAGATGCTCCGTCGCCGGACATCCTGAATAAGTCGGGGTAAAGCCAATCACCCAGCCGTCGCCGTGGCGCGCGACGCTACGCACCATGCCGAGATCGGTGATGGTGAGTACCGGCACTTCCGGATCCGGGATCGCGCTTAACACTCCCCAGATGGCGCGCACCTCGGCGGGAGCGATGTCATCTAAACGTTGCATCGTCCCCTCCCTTACCACTGCAGGCCGGGATGGGAACGCTGCAGATATTGCATCTCCGCCAGCAGCGGGCCGAGATGTTCACTGTGCAGCCCCTGTTTGCCGCCGCTGCGAAAGGCCGCTTCCTGCGGGACCGGTAAGCCTGAGTCAAGCAGCGCGGTATGCACGGTGCTTTGCCATTCGGCCTGAAGCTCGCGCGGATCAACCGCAATGCCCTGCCCGGCCAGGCTGAGCTCCAGGTCATCGGCAAGGAACAGTTCGCCGGTAAAGCGCCACAGATTGTCGACCGCCTGCTGCATTTTGCGATTTGAAACCTCGGTGCCGTGACCAAGACGCTCCAGCCAGCCGCGGCTGAAGCGCTGGTGGTAGCGCACCTCTTTCAGCCCTTTGGCGGCAATGGCCGCCAGCTGCGCGTCGCGGCTGTTCACCAGCCGGCTGTACAGGGCGACGTGCCAGACGTCGATAAAGAACTGGCGGGCGATGGTGTCGGCAAAATTGCCGTTCGGCTGCTCCACCAGCAGCAGGTTGCTGAACTGGCGCTCATCGCGGCCAAAGGCCAGGGTATCTTCATCGCCGCAGCCGTTAAGCTCGGCGGCATAGCTCAAAAAGTTGCGCGCCTGGCCAAGCAGATCGAGGCCGATATTGGCCAATGCGAGATCGATCTCCAGCTCCGGGGCATGGCCGCACCAGGCGCCTAAGCGCTGGGCCAGCACCAGGCCGTTGTCGCCAAGACGCAGAGCGTAGGTGGCTACAGGATTGGGGTTATTCATCGCCGCCTCACATGTGTTCCATGCCGTCCGGCACGGTATAGAAGGTCGGATGACGGTAGACTTTGCTTTCCGCCGGGTCGAAGAATTCGCCGCGCGCTTCCGGCTGCGAGGCGACGATTTCGCTGGCCTTCACCACCCAAATGGAGCAGCCTTCGCTGCGGCGGGTGTAGGCGTCGCGGGCGTTCTCCAGCGCCATTTGATCGTCGGCGGCATGCAGGCTGCCGACGTGACGATGGGAAAGCCCCTGTTTGCTGCGAACGAACACTTCATATAACGGCCAGTAAACTTTGCTCATGTTGTCTCTCCTTATGCCGCGCTGCGGGCCTGCTGTTTTTGCGCATGGGCCAGCGCGGCTTCGCGAACCCACTCGCCCTCTTCCCAGGCCTTACGCTTGGCGGCCAGCCGCTCGTGGTTGCACACGCCACGGCCGCTAATTACCTCGTTAAACTCCTGCCAGTCGATCTCGCCGAAGCGGTAGTGGCCGCTGGCTTCATCAAAGTGCAACTCCGGGTCCGGGACGGTCATGCCGAGGATCTCCACCTGCGGCACGGTGTTGTCGACGAAGCGTTGACGCAGCTCGTCGTTGGAATGCAGTTTGATTTTCCACGCCATGCTGCGGGCGCTGTTCGGCGAGTTGTCGTCGTTGGGGCCAAACATCATCAGCGCCGGCCACCAGAAGCGGTTAATGGCGTCCTGCAGCATCTGCCGCTGAGCGTCATTACCCTGCGCCAGCGCCATGCAGGCTTCGAATCCCTGGCGCTGGTGAAAGCTCTCTTCTTTGCAGATTTTGACCATCGCCCGGGCATAGGGGCCGTAGGACGTCCGGCACAGCGCCACCTGGTTGACGATGGCCGCCCCATCGACCAGCCAGCCGATCACGCCGATATCGGCCCAGCTCAGCGTCGGGTAGTTAAAAATGGAGGAGTATTTCATCTGCCCGTCGAGCATCTTCTGATACAGATCTTCCCGCGCGCAGCCGAGGGTTTCCGCGGCGCTATAGAGATACAGCCCGTGGCCGGCCTCATCCTGCACTTTAGCCAGCAGGATCGCTTTGCGGCGCAGAGTGGGTGCCCGGGTGATCCAGTTGCCTTCCGGCAGCATGCCGACGATTTCCGAGTGCGCATGCTGACCAATCTGACGGATCAGGGTTTTACGATAGGCATCCGGCATCCAGTCCTGCGGTTCGATGGCCGTTTCCTGCGCGATGCGCTGGTCAAAGCGTTGTTCTTCTGTCACGTCATCACCTTTATGATTCCGATATTCACATCACAACCGTTTATGTGAATCACTTTGTTTATTGAAGGTTACATATTGGTTAAAGAAAACCACAAATTTTGTTTACTCTTTTTGTGATAGCCTCCGCAAAACCTTTTGTAAACCACAACAAATACAGTTAATTAGGCCAAAAACATAACGTCATCGCGATCACAATGTTAATAATTTATTAAATACGAGCTTGCATTTTATGATTCATAAAAGAACTATTTATAGACATTCCACGTAACATATTTGGAGATTCGCGATGCAGCAGTTAGCCAGCTACTTATCCGGCGCCTGGCAGACCGGCCGGGGCCGCGCCCGTACTATCCATCACGCCATCACCGGCGCGGCGCTGTGGGAAGTGACCAGCGAAGGCCTGGATATGGCGCAGGCGCGCCGCTTCGCAATTGAGCGCGGCGGTCAGGCTCTGCAAGCCATGACCTTTATTGAACGCAGCGCGATGTTAAAAGCGGTAGCGAAACATCTGCTGGAGCAGAAAGACCAGTTCTACGCGATTTCCGCGCAAACCGGCGCCACCCGCGCCGACAGCTGGGTGGATATCGAAGGCGGCATCGGCACCCTTTTCACCTATGCCGGGCTCGGTAGTCGCGAACTGCCGGACGATATCCTGTGGCCGGAAGACGAGCTGATCCCGCTCTCTAAACAGGGCGGTTTTGCCGCCCGTCACGTGCTGACCTCAAAATCAGGCGTCGCTGTGCATATCAACGCCTTCAACTTCCCCTGCTGGGGAATGCTGGAAAAACTGGCCCCCACCTGGCTGGCCGGCATGCCGGCGATCGTTAAACCGGCCACCGCTACCGCCCAGCTCACCCAGGCCATGGTGAAGGCGATTGTCGACAGCGGCCTGGTGCCGGAAGGCGCCATCAGCCTGATTTGCGGCGGCGCGGGCGATCTGCTCGACCATCTCGACAGCCAGGACGTGGTGACCTTTACCGGCTCAGCCGCCACCGGCCAGCAGCTGCGGTCGCACCCCAACCTGGTGGCCAAATCGATTCCCTTTACCATGGAAGCGGATTCGCTCAACTGCTGTGTGTTAGGCGAAGACGTCACGCCGGAGCAGCCGGAGTTCGCGCTGTTTATCCGGGAAGTGGTCCGCGAGATGACGGCGAAAGCCGGGCAAAAATGTACCGCTATCCGCCGCATCATCGTCCCGCTGGCGCAGATCAATGCGGTTAGCGATGCGCTGATCGCCCGCCTGCATAAAGTGACCGTCGGCGACCCGGCGCAGGAAGGGATTAAGATGGGGGCGCTGGTTAATCACGAGCAGCGTCAGGACGTTCAGGAGAGCGTCAATAAACTGATTGCCGCCGGCTGCGAAGCGCTGCTTGGCGGACAGGCGGACCTCAGCGCGGCCGGGGCCTTTTTCCCGCCGACGCTGCTCTACTGCGCGCAGCCGGATGAAACCCCGGCGGTTCACGCCATTGAAGCCTTTGGTCCGGTGGCGACCCTGATGCCCTACCAGGATCGCCAGCATGCCCTGGCGCTGGCTCGTGCCGGCGGCGGCAGCCTGGCGGGCACGCTGGTCACCGCCAGCGGCGAACTGGCGCGCGAGTTTATCCTCGGCGCCGCCCGCGCCCATGGCCGTATTCAGATACTGAACGAGGCGTCCTCGGTCGAGTCAACCGGCCACGGTTCGCCGCTGCCGCAGCTGGTGCACGGCGGCCCCGGCCGCGCCGGCGGCGGCGAAGAGCTCGGCGGACTGCGTTCGGTGAAACACTATATGCAGCGCACCGCCGTCCAGGGCAGCCCGACGATGCTGGCGACCATTGGCCAGCAGTGGGTGCGCGGCGCCCAGGTGAGCGAAGACCGCATACACCCGTTCCGCAAATATTTCGAAGAGATCCAGCCCGGCGACAGTTTGCTGACCCCGCGGCGGACCCTGACCGAAGCGGATATCGTTAACTTCGCCTGTCTGAGCGGCGACCATTTCTACGCCCACATGGACAAAATCGCCGCCGCCGACTCGATTTTCGGCGAGCGCGTGGTCCACGGTTATTTCCTGATCTCCGCGGCGGCCGGTCTGTTCGTCGATGCCGGCGTCGGGCCGGTTATCGCTAACTACGGCATGGAAAACCTGCGCTTTATTGAACCGGTCAAGCCGGGAGACACCATCCAGGTGCGTCTGACCTGTAAGCGGAAAACCGTTAAACGTCAGCGTAGCGCCGAGGAGAAAGCTACCGGCGTGGTGGAATGGGCGGTGGAGATTTTCAACCAGCACCAGCAGGCGGTGGCGCTGTATTCCATTCTGACCCTGGTGGCGCGCCAGCAGGGGGATTTCCCGGCGTAATGGCGGAAAATTGACCGCTGGCGCTCTGTTGGCCGTTTCTTGAGCCATTGAGACTGCAAGCGGTTTGCAACGGTTTCGCCGCGGGAAGTCCTTTATGTTATCTGCGGCTTCAGCGTAGTTTGCGCGGGCCTACTGGCAGTCAGACCCGGACAGGTAGGCCGGGTAAGGCGCAGCCGCCACCCGGCACAAAACCGGCGCACGTGCTCCATGCCTCTGCGGAGGCATTTTTTACGTCCGTCTGGCAAACCTGACAAATAACCTGGCAAGAGCAAACAAACGCCCCGGCGCCGCGGGCTGGTAGCTTAAGGGTGACAAAGCCGACATTCGCAGCGGCAAAAGACAACACAACAATAAGATGAGGTCATCATGGCAAACGGCTTGAAATTTTCCCCTCGTAAAACCGCGCTGGCGCTGGCCGTGGCGGTGGTTTGCGCCTGGCAATCCCCGGTCTTCGCTCACGGCAGCGAGGCGCACATGGTGCCACTGGATAAAACGCTGGAGGCGTTTGGCGCTGACGTGCAGTGGGACGACTATGCGCAAATGTTTACCCTGATAAAAGACGGCGCTTACGTCAAAGTGAAGCCCGGCGCTAAAACCGCGATCGTCAACGGCAAAACCCTTGATCTGCCGGTGCCGGTGGTGATGAAGGACGGTAAAGCCTGGGTCTCCGATACCTTTATCAACGACGTGTTCCAGTCCGGTCTCGACCAGACCTTCCAAGTGGAAAAGCGCCCTCACCCATTAAACTCGCTCTCGGCGGCGGAAATCAGCGACGCGGTGACCATTGTCAAAGCCGCGCCGGAATTCCAGCCTAATACCCGGTTTAGCGAAATTTCCCTGCATGAGCCGGATAAAGCGGCGGTATGGGCCTTCGCCCTGCAGGGTACGCCAGTGGATGCGCCGCGCACTGCCGATGTGGTGATGCTGGATGGCAAACAGGTGATGGAGGCCGTGGTCGATCTGCAACACAAAAAAATCCTCTCATGGACGCCGATCAAAGGCGCCCACGGCATGGTGCTGCTCGATGATTTCGCCAGCGTGCAAAACATCATCAACGCCAGCAGTGAATTCGCGACGGTGCTGAAAAAGCACGGGATTACCGATCCTGGAAAAGTGGTCACCACCCCGCTCACCGTTGGCTACTTCGATGGCAAAGATGGTCTGCAGCAGGATGCGCGCCTGCTGAAGGTGGTCAGCTATCTCGATACCGGCGACGGCAACTACTGGGCGCACCCGATTGAAAACCTGGTGGCGGTGGTCGACCTGGAAGCGAAGAAAATCATCAAAATCGAGGAAGGCCCGGTGATCCCGGTGCCGATGGAACCGCGGCCGTATGATGGCCGGGACCGCAACGCCCCGGCGGTGAAACCGCTGGATATTACTGAACCGGAAGGCAAAAACTACACCATTACCGGGGATACCATTCACTGGCGGAACTGGGATTTCCACCTGCGTCTTAACTCGCGCGTCGGGCCCATCCTCTCGACGGTGACCTACAACGATAACGGCAAAAAACGCCAGGTGATGTATGAAGGTTCCCTCGGCGGGATGATCGTCCCCTACGGCGACCCCGACGTCGGCTGGTATTTCAAAGCCTATCTGGACTCCGGCGATTACGGCATGGGCACCCTGACCTCGCCGATTGTACGCGGCAAAGACGCGCCGTCGAATGCGGTGCTGCTGGATGAAACCATCGCCGACTACACCGGCGCGCCGACCACCATCCCGCACGCTGTCGCCATCTTCGAGCGCTACGCCGGGCCGGAATATAAGCACCTGGAGATGGGCAAGCCCAACGTCAGTACCGAGCGCCGGGAGCTGGTGGTGCGCTGGATCAGCACCGTCGGCAACTACGACTATATCTTTGACTGGGTATTCCACGACAACGGCACCATCGGTATCGACGCCGGCGCCACCGGGATTGAGGCGGTGAAAGGCGTGCTGGCGAAGACCATGCACGACCCCAGCGCCAAAGAGGATACCCGCTACGGAACGCTGATCGACCATAATATTGTCGGCACCACCCACCAGCATATCTATAACTTCCGCCTCGACCTCGACGTGGACGGCGAAAACAACACCCTGGTGGCGATGGACCCGGAAGTGAAGCCCAACACCGCCGGCGGCCCGCGCACCAGCACCATGCAGGTGAATCAGTACACGATCGACAGCGAACAGAAAGCGGCGCAGAAATTCGACCCGGGCACGATTCGCCTGCTGAGCAACACCAGCAAAGAGAACCGCATGGGCAACCCGGTCTCTTACCAGATCATCCCTTACGCCGGCGGCACCCATCCGGCGGCGACCGGCGCCAAATTCGCCCCGGACGAGTGGATCTACCATCGTCTGAGCTTTATGGATAAACAGCTGTGGGTGACGCGCTACCACCCGAGCGAACGCTATCCGGAAGGCAAATACCCCAACCGCTCCGCTCACGATACCGGGTTAGGCCAGTATGCGAAGGACGATGAGTCGCTGACGCACCAGGATGACGTGGTGTGGATCACCACCGGCACCACCCACGTGGCGCGGGCTGAAGAGTGGCCGATCATGCCAACCGAATGGGCGCACGCCCTGCTGAAGCCATGGAACTTCTTTGACGAAACGCCGACCCTCGGCGGGAAGAAACAGTAATCTTAACCCACGGTGAAATCGAGCAGGATTTTACCGCCTCTTCCCGGCTGGCCGGCGGCGGCAATCGCTTCCCGCCAGTCGTTCAACGCCACCCGCCGGGCCGGCGGTTGCGTGGTCGTCGGCAGCCGTTGCCAGATTTCGTCGAAAGCCGCCCGCCATGCCGCCACGCTGAGGCCAGGCAGCGCCTCCCGCAGATGAAACTTGCGCACCGCCGCGCTGGCGCGCGTCTGGATCAGCGGTCGTCCGGATAATAAGCCATAGGAGATCAGGGTCGACGACGCGGGCAGCACCGACAACAGCGTGTTCCCCAGCTCCCCGCCCACCGCGTCAAACACCAGATCGCTGTGCTGGCTGACCTTCTCCACCAGCGCCCGGTCGGCCTCGAGGATCGGATAGATCCCGGCCTGCTCCAGACGCGCCCGATGCTGCGGCGAGCGAATAATCCCGCTTACCGAACGGGCGCCCATGGCCAGCGCCCACTGCCCCAGCAGGCTGGCGCAAGAGGAGGCGGCGGCGGTCAGCACGATCTGTTTCCCGGCAACCGGCCAGCGTCTGAGCATCAGCATCGCGGTCAGCGGATTGATATACCCGCGGGCGGCCAGCAGATCGTCCACCGCCGCGGGAACCGGCACCAGCCAGGTCTCATCCAGATCGATAAACCGCTGCCAGGTGCCGCCCCCGCGCAGGGGCAGCACCCGCTGGCCCGCGGTCAGTCGGCTGCCGAACGGCGCGGCGACCACCTCGCCAAGGCCTTCGTAGCCGGGCACGGCCGGCAGTCGGGTACGGTGGCGATAGGCGCCGGTAATGGGGATCAGATCTGAGGGATTCACCGGGGCATAGCGCATCCTGACCCGCACCCGTCCGCCGGCCAGCGGCGCCAGCGGGGTGCGTTTCAGCGATAGCACCGCGGCCGGCGGCCCGTAGCGGTCATAAACAATGGCGTCATTGAACATCGACAGGCTCCAGACAACGAAAGGCGGGATCATAGCAGATCCCGTCCGCAGCCGCTTACGCCGGTGGCCAGACCTGGGGGAACAGTGGCGAATCCAGCGGGTCGCCGTCCCGCAGAGTCAGTTCGGGGAACGGCGGCGAGGTCACGCCGCCGCGGTCGGCAAACGCGGCGTCATCCCCCACCCAGCGGGCGGAGAAGACCCGTCGCGCCCGCGCCCCGGGGTTGCCGCGGGCGCCATGGACGGTGCGAAAATGGAAGGCCACCGCGTCCCCCGGCTCCAGCGCCCAGCTGACGATATCGTACTCATCCTCATGGGCGTCGATATCCGGCAGCGCGCTGAACCGGGTGTGTTCGTAGAGCTTTGTGCCATTGAAGCGGGTGGGACTGTACTCCGCCTCCCAGCGATGCGACCCGCGAATGCAGCGCAGCGAGGTGGCCTCCGCTACCGGGTCCAGCGGGATCCAGAAGCTGACGTTCTGCCGGCCGGAGACGCAATAGTACGGCTGATCATGATGCCAGGGGGTAACCGTGCTGCCTCCGGCGGGTTTGACCAGCGTATGCTCATGGAAAAATTTCGCCGTCTGCGACTGCATCAGCGCCGCGGCGATCTCCGCGGCCGCCGACTGGAAGACAAACTCGCTAAACGCTGGGATCCGCGACCAGTTACAGTAATCCTGAAAGAAAGGCGGCGAGCCATCTTTGGGGATCACCGTGCGCGCATGACCATATTCGCTGGGGCTGGCCATCAGCGCCGTGACCCCCTCGGCGAGGCGCTCAACCCAGGGGGTAAAAACGCCCTTCAGTAATACCACGCCATCCGCCTGCCAGCGGTCGACAGTCGCTTGATCGATATGGGGAGAGTGTTGATTGTGCATCGCTTGGGTTCCTGTGTGGGTGGATCAGGTAAGCGGTTCTGCGGGCTCGGCGCGCATCCAGGCGCACAGCTGGCCCAGCATCGTCATACAGCGTTCGGTCTGGTCGATGCTGATGTACTCATCGGCCTTATGGCCCTGGGCCATGCTGCCCGGCCCGCAGACCAGGGTCGCGACGCCCATCTCATCGAACAGCCCCCCTTCGGTGCCGAACGCCACGGTGGAAAACCGATCGCTGCCGCACCACTGCGCCAGCCAGCGGGCGAAGTCGGACTGCGGATCGCTGAGCAGCGGCGGGTAGTGGCTCAATAGCTGAAACTGGATGTCGCTCTCACCGCCGACCCGGCGCATCTCCGGCAGCAGCCGGCGGCGGGCGTAGGCCGCCAGCGCCTCGGTGACCGCTTCGGGACGCATCCCCGGCAGGTAGCGGATCTCAAAATCAAAGCGGCAGGACTGCGGGACGATGTTCAGCGCGGCGCCGCCCTGAATGGTGCCCACCTGCAGGGTGCTAAAGGGCGGCGAGAAGCGGCTGTCCTGCTGCCGGGCCAGACCCGCGCCCAGCCGATCCAGGCGATTAATCAGCCTGGCCGCGTAGCGGATGGCGTTCACGCCCTGTGGGGCATAGGCCGAATGGCAGGCCTGGCCCTCGATACAGCAGCGCATGGCCAGTTTGCCTTTATGACCGAACACCGGCTGCATCTCCGTCGGCTCGCCTATGAGGCACAGCGCCGGTTTCTCCGGCGAGGCCTGCAGAAACGCCGCCAGGCTGCGCACGCCGAGACAGCCGACCTCTTCATCATAAGAGAAGGCCAGATGCAATGGCATCCGCAGCGGCGCCGCCAGAAAGTCATCCACTGCCGCCAGCACGCAGGCGAGAAAGCCCTTCATATCGGCGCTGCCGCGGCCGTAGTAGCGGCCATCGCGCTCGGTCAGGCTAAACGGCGGCACGCTCCAGTCCTGCCCGTCCACCGGGACCACGTCGGTGTGGCCCGAGAGCATCACCCCGCCGCCGCCGGACGGCCCCAGCCGGGCGTAGAGATTGGCCTTACCGCCCGACGGGTCATAAAAGCGGCGGGACGTCACGCCGCGGGCGGCGAGAAAATCGGCGATCCAGTCGATCATCGCCAGGTTCGAATGGCGGCTGGTGGTATCAAAGGCCAGCAGCGCGGCAAGGATCGCTCCCGGCGTGTTATTCATCGCCAGGCACGCCATAGGCCGGCGCCTCGCGCGGGTCGAGCGCCCGGGTAATATAGGCCTCCATTTGCGGCTCCCACGCCAGCCACAGCTGCTCAAGGGCCGTCAGCGGATCCGCCTCCGCCCAGTCAATGCGCAGGTCGACCACCGGCCATGGGTAATCATCCACCACCTTCACCGCCGCCGAGTGGACCGGGCCGGCCTCGCCCCCGGCGACGATCCCGGCGCGCAGCCCGGCCAGCAGCCGGCTGGCCAGCTCACCGGTGGCGGCCTCAAAGGCGCCCACCATCGCGGCGATCACGCCCTGACTGTCCAGCATATTGCCCGCCGCCACGCAGTTATCCCCCGCCAGGGCGCCGCCGATCCCGAGGGTGAATTCCCCGCTGAACACCGCTGTGTCGCCGTTGGCGTCAATCGCCGCGACCTGGCGATATTCGCGAAAGCGATCCTCCGCCAGAGCCTGCTTCATGGCCTGCTCAACGCTGGCCCCCGCCTCGATCGCGCTGAGGATCTGCGGCCCCAGCGACGGCAGGGTAATATTCTGGCTGGAAACCGCCCCCACGCCGGGCAGCAGCCAGGGACAGCGCGACCCGACGGCCATGCTCGATGAACTAATGGCGATGCCCAACTGACCCGTTTCCGGGCAGCGGGCGGTAAGGGAGAGGGTCATTCTGCCGCCTCCCCCTGCCAGTCGTCGGGGATCACCGCCGTGACGTCAATCTCCATCAGCCACTGCGGCTGCGCCAGGGCCGACACCACCACCCCGGTGGAGATGGGGAAGACCCCTTTCAACCATTTGCCCACCTCCTGATAGACCGGCTCGCGATAGCGTGGGTCGATCAGATAAGTGGTGGTCTTGACGATATGCGAGAGGTCGCTGCCGGCCTCTTTCAGTAGCTGTTCGACATTCTTCATCGCCTGCTCCGCCTGGGCCCGCGGGTCACCGAGGCCGATCAGGTTGCCGGCGAAATCGGTGCCGACCTGGCCGCGAACGTAGACGGTATTCCCCGCCCGCACCGCCTGGCACAGATCGTTATTCAGCGCCTGGTTTGGGTAGGTCTCTTTGGTGTTAAACATGCGAATACGGGTATGGGTTGGCATCAAAGCACTCCTTCAGGAATCGGTTATCAGGACGGCTGGTAGCGCTGATACTGGCGCTGAATGGCGATCTGGTCGGCAATATATTTGGCATCGTGCCAGACGCCCCAGATAAAGGTGGACCCGCGCCGCGACAGCCACGGCAGGCCGAGGAAATAGACCCCCGGCTCCGTCGACACGCCGCGGTGATGCTGCGGCCGCTGCGCGTCATCGAAGGCGTTGACCTTCAGCCAGCGATAATCGGTGGTATACCCGGTCGCCCAGATGATCGCGCCGATCCCGGCCTCGGCCAGGTCGAGGCTAAGCAGCGGGTCGCTGACGCAGGCCGGGTCGGGCAGAAAGTCACGGGCGGAGGGCTCTTCGGGCAGATCCAAACCGTTGCGCGCGACCCAGTCGTCGGCGGCGTCGAGCAGCGCAAGATAGGAGGCATCGCCGCGGCGGATATTCTCCGCCAGGTCGGGGTGGAACAGTGCCCTGGCGCCGTCAAAGCCGCGGGTCTGCCCCACCAGGGTGACCCCCTGATGCGCCAGCTGGCGAAAATCGACGGTATGGCCGCCGCGCGCGCCGCTCACCGCGATAGTGACATGCTCTTTCCCCGGCGCATTGGCCGCAGCGTCCCACATCCCCAGCACGCCGAGCCACCAGCAAAAATCGCGCTGGCGATAGCGACGCGGCGGCCGGTCGTGCGCCCCCACCGACAGCCACACCGCGCGTCCGGCACGCTGTAGCTCATCGGCAATCTGCACGCCGGAGGATCCGGCCCCCACCACCAGCACGCCGCCCTCCGGCAGCTGCTGCGGATTAAAATAGTGCGCCGAATGGAGCTGCTGAATAGCCTCACTCTGCGGGGCGATGGCCGGGATCGTCGGGCGCTGGAAGGGTCCGGTAGCCGCCACGATCCGCTGCGCCTCAATCACCCCCTCGGAGGTGTCGACACGAAAGCCCGGCCGCCCGGCGAGGCGTTCGGCGCTGTACACCTCCACCCCGGTGCGGATCGGCGCATTGAAGCTGCGGGCATAGGCGGCAAAATAGTCCGCAACCTGCTCTTTGCCGACAAAGCTGTCCGGCGGGCAGTCAGGGAACACCATCCCCGGAAACCGATCGTGCCAGGCCGGGCCGTTGGCCACCAGCGAATCCCAGCGCCCGCTGCGCCAGGCCTGGGCAATACCCTGTTTCTCCAGCACCAGATGGGGGATATCCAGCCGGGTCAGATGCTCGCTCATGGCGACGCCCGCCTGCCCCGCGCCGACCACCAGGGTATCGATCTCGGTTATCTGTTCAGTCATTTCTCTATCCTTCAAGCACAGTTGCCGACGAGGTCGCCGGAATTGACGGCTTTCAGGTTATTTAACTGTGACGAATTGGTAAAATATTATAAAACGATCGACTGAATAGAATTTTACGAGGCTGAGTGGCGACAGAAAAAATAACGCCTGCCGGATCGACAGGCATTATTTCAGCCGTGAGAGGGGGTTAATTCGATACTGCGACAATAATCCATAAACAGTTGCGTCGGCCGCGTCGGTTCATTATTAGCGAGATGCGCCATAATTAAGGTTGAGGCGGGCATGTCGTCGGCAATATCCCGCTGTACCACCCTTTCGCCATCGTAGGTCATATCGCAGCAGGGCCGGGTGACCAGCACCGAAAAACCGAGCCCCTGACCGACCATACAGCGCACCATTTCGATAGAGGGGGAGCTGTAAGCCACTTCCGGGTGATAGCCCTTTTCCTTAAAGATGGAGATGAAATAGTTTTTACTCGGGACCGCGTCGAGGAGGATCATCGGCTCGCGACTCAGCTCCTGCAGCGTCACCTGCGCCTTTTGCGCCAGCGGATGCGCGGCGGGCAGCAGCGCGTAGGGTTTATGCGGAGCATTAAGCCGCTCTTTATTGATCGAGTGGCCGAGCTCCAGATCATAGACCAGCGCCAGGTCGAAGCGGCCACGGTGCAGGCCATGCATCAGCTCATGCTGTTCGCCGTCATACAGATGCAGCGTAATTTCCGGATAGCATTTCTTAAACCCGGCCACCAGCTTCGGCATATACAGCGGGGCCACCGACTCAAAGCAACCGATGGAGATCATGCCAGAAACCAGCTCTTTATCCGCTCGCGAATTCTGCTCAAATTCCCACGACAGGCGCAGCAGCTCCTTCGCTTTATCGTAGATCCGCCGACCGCTGGAGGTGAGTGAGACGCCCTGCGCATGGTGGCGAATAAACAGCTGCTGGTCGAAGGTGCTCTCCAGATTCTTAATAGCAATGGAAATTGACGGCTGCGCAATGTGCAGCTGGCGGGAGGCCTCGGCGATACTCTCCGTCTCCACCACGGTGACGAAATATTTGAGCTGCTTCAGGGTAAATCGGTTCATAGCATCACCATTGATAAAATATGGTCCGGCGCACGCGGGGAATAGTTTTCCTCTAAGTCCCAAGCAATCCGCGTGCCACCCGCGAAGAATGGCGGCGCATTGCCCGCCAGGGGGCGATATTATTTTTTCTCCTCCCGCGCCGGCGCGGTTTATTTCCCCGTTTGCACCATCATGCATCACGCTGCACATTGAGCAGGCAGAGGTCGCCCCAGTTTCACGCAAAATAACCTGTCTGCATAAAATGGCGTTATTGAATTACAGCTATTGTTTTTAAATTGTTTACGCAAAGTGTCCTGATAATCACTTTAAATTCCATATCGTTAATAACGCTGTATAGTTTTTTTAAACTTAAAGACCAAAAATTTACTAATTGCCTCTGAAAGCATCCTGCCAGCATAGTGTATTCTCACGATGAACACCGGCGGCTCCCCATTAATGCACAGCCGAGCCGCTTTCATTTAGGTTAATTATGACGAGTGAAATAGCCCATGACGTTTAACTGGAACTACATGTTAAGTCTGCTCAGCGATGCCGATTTTTGGTGGGCCACCTGGACCGTCATTAAATTAAGTCTGCTGACCTGGGGCTGCAGTATTGTGCTCGGATTTATTCTGGCGCTGGCTAAACAGTCGCCGCGCGGCTGGTTATCCACCCCTGCCCGGCTGTATATCTGGTTATTTCGCAGTATGCCGCTGCTGGTCCTGCTGATTTTTGTCTACAACATGCCGCAGGCGCTGCCCTCCTTCGCGCCGGTGCTGAACGACCCCTTCTGGGCCGGCCTGCTGGCGATGGTCCTCAGCGAAGCGGCCTATATCGCCGAGATCCATCGCGGCGGGCTGCTTTCCATCCCCCGCGGGCAGAGTGAAGCCGCGCGGGCCCTGGGTTTGCGCTACGCCGGGATCCAGTGGCGGGTGATCATTCCCCAGGCGTTGCGCGTCGCCCTGCCGGCGCTGGCCAATGAGTATATCGCCATCGTGAAGCTCAGTTCGCTGGTGTCGGTGATCTCCCTGACCGAAATATTGATGGTCGGCCAGCAGCTCTACTCGCAGAACTTTCTGGTCATGGAGACCATGACCGCCGTGGCGTTTTATTACATCTTTATCGTCACGGTGTTCGATTTTCTGCTGAAACGGCTGGAGAACTACCTCGATGTCACCCGACGCGACACCGCCCGGCCGGTGGATGCCGAGATGCAGCAGTTGGCGACCGCCCGCCGCCCGGCGATGGCGCGCAGCGTCTCCCAGGGCCATGAGCCGGCGCTGCAGGCCTCTAAGCTGCATAAGGCCTACAACAACGTCGAAGTGCTGGGGGCGGTGAGCCTGCAGATCCAGCCCGGCGAAGTGGTGTCGGTCATCGGCCCGTCGGGCTCGGGAAAAACCACCCTCATTCGCCTGCTGAACGGTCTTGAGCAGATCGACAACGGCGAAATTCAGATTAACGGCCAGCCCTTTATTCATCTCGACCGTCAAGGGCAGCAGAAGCCGCGCTTTATGGAGAATGCCGAACACCGTCTGAATATCGGCATGGTGTTCCAGAGCTTCAACCTGTTCCCGCATCTGACCGTGTTCGGCAATCTGCTGCTGGCCCCGCGCTATCACCATCTGGCAAGCGACGCGGAGCTGCGCCAGCACGCCTGCGAGCTGCTGCACAAGGTGGGCATGCTGGAACACGCCTGGAAGTATCCGCACCAGCTCTCCGGCGGTCAGCAGCAGCGGGTGGCAATCGCCCGCGCCCTGATGATGCGTCCGCAGATCATGCTGTTCGATGAGCCCACCTCGGCGCTGGATCCGGAAAAAGTGAATGAAGTGCTGCAGGTTATCGAATCCCTGGCCCACGAAGGCATCACGATGGTCATCGTCACCCACGAGATGAACTTCGCCTTCAAAGTGTCTGACCGGATCGTGTTTATGGAGAAAGGCCGGGTGGTGTGCGATGACACGCCGCAGGCGATGCGCAGCGGGCAACACCCGCGGGTCGAGGCCTTTCTGAAAGATGTTTCTCTGGCTTAACTATCGGGACGTGAAGAGGAAAAACTATGATTGCGCAGTGGCAAATTGAGCAGTTTCATCAGCAGGGTTATCTGGTGGTCGAAGGGGTGCTTTCCGCCGCCGACATCGCCACTCTGCAGAGCGATTTTGACGGCTGGGTCGAGGAGAGCCGCCGCCACGCGTCGGCGTGGGGGGAAACCCTCGACGGGCGGCCGCGCTTCGATATTGAGCGCGACCATGCTCCCGACCATCCGTCGCTGCGCCGGGTCGCCTCCCCGACGGAGATCTCCGAGGCGTATCGCCATACTGCACTCAACTCGCGGATGGCGACCATCGCCGCGCAGCTGATCGGCGGCAGCGGCACCCGCTTTCACCACAGCAAAATTAACTCCAAGCTGCCGCACACCGCCACCGAGGTGAAATGGCATCAGGATTTCCTCTTCACCCCGCACAGCAATGACGACATCATCACCGCCCTGCTGATGGTCAGCGAGGTGACGCCGGAGAATGGCCCGCTCAACGTGGTGCCGGGCAGCCATCAGGGGCCGCTGTGGTCCCACTGGCAGGAGGGGCGCTTCACCGGAGCGGTGGATGACGAGGTGGTGACGGCTCACTGCCAGCAGCCGCAGGCCTGTTTTGGCCCGGCGGGCTCAGTCTGCTTTATGCATACCCGCCTGCTGCACGCCTCCAGCCCCAACGAAACCGCCCTGCCGCGCACCCTGTTCATCAGCGTCTACGCCGCCGAGGATGCGCTGCCCTTCGGCGAAAACCCGCTGCCGAGCCGCCATGCCGGCCAGCTGGTGGCCGGGGAAGAGAGCGGTCTGGTGCGCAGCACCGATAACCAGCTTCGTCTGCCGCAGAAGCCGCGCGGCGCTTCGTTTTTTGTTCAGCAGGCCGGTGCCGATCGCGCCAGCATGTAATTCGCCCACACTCCGGAGGTTTTATGACACGCTTTTTCGCACCACGCCCGCTGGCTCTGCTGCTCTGCGCAGCGGGGGCTCTGACATCCCTGAACGCGCTGGCCTTCCAGCAAAGCGGCAAAATCACCGCCGGTTCGGACATGACCTTTTTCCCTTACGAGTATATGGAGAACAATAAGCCGGCGGGGTTTGATATTGAACTGCTCGACGGCCTGGCGAAGAGCATGGGCCGCGAGGCGGTGAATATCGATACCCGCTTCCCCAACCTGATCCCCGGACTGCAGGGCGGGCGCTTCGATATCACCAACTCGTCGATGTACATTACCGCCGAGCGCCTGAAGGTGATCGACATGGTGCCGTACCTGAAAAGCGGGGAAGCGATCCTCGCCCGTAAAGGGAGCGACTATCAGCCAAAGACCCCGGAAGACTTCTGCGGGCATAAAATCGGCTCGATGGGCGCCACCTCGTGGCTGGCGCAGTTGCAGAAGCTTTCCGCCGACTACTGCGTGAAGAAGGGGCTGAAGCCGATTGCGCTGAGCGTCTATACCACCGACCCGCAGACCACCCAGGCGCTGCTGTCGCGCGCAGTGGATGCGCAGATCACCGATGCCGCCGTAGCGCGCGGGGTGGTGGAAAAGCTGGGCGACCGGGTGGTGATCGCCTCTGACACCCTGATCTATCCGGTGCTGAACGGCTTTGGCGTTAAAAAAGGCAACACTGAGGTGAAAACCGCCCTTGAAGAGGCGCTGAAAAAATACAGCGCCACGCCGGAATACGCCGCCCTGCTGAAGAAATATCACTTCCAGGCGCCGACGGCAGAGGATCTGCAGACCCTGATGCCAAAAGCGGAGTAATGCCCATGCGCGATACCGATGAAGAGCAGATCCGCATCGACCTGGCGGCCACCTTTCGCATCATTGCCCATCTTGGCATGCATGAGGCGGTGGCCAACCATTTCAGCGCCGCGCTCTCCGCCGACGGGAAGACGTTTTTACTGAACCCGAAGTGGAAACACTTTTCGCGCATCCGCGCCAGCGATCTGCTGGTGCTGAACGCCGATGATGAAAGCTGCGCCGCGCGCCCTGACGTCGATGCCACCGCGTGGGCTATTCACGGGCAGATCCATCAGCGGCTGCCGGACGTGCGGGTGGTGCTGCATCTGCACCCGGTGTACACCACCAGCCTCGCCTGTCTGGCGACGCCGCAGATCCTGCCCATCGACCAGAACACGGCCCGCTATTTTAACCGGGTCGCCGTCGATACGCTGTACGGCGGGATGGCGGACACCGCGGCAGAAGGGGCCCGGCTGGCGGGGCTGCTGGCGGATAAACGCCGTCTGCTGATGGGCAACCACGGGGTGCTGGTGACCGCCCCGACCATCGGCGAAGCGTTCGACGATATCTGGACCCTCGAGCGCGCCTGTCAGATCCTGATCACCGCCTGGTCAACCGGCCAGCCGCTGAAGGTGCTGTCAGACGCGGTGGCGGAAAAAACCGCCCAGGACTGGGAGAAGATTGCCGATTTCTCCCGGCAGCACTTTGCCGAGATGAAGCAGTTGATGATCGACCTCGATCCCTCCCTGGTGGACTAACCCCGCGCCAGCCCGGGTCAGCCCGGGCCGTCGCTGGCCGCCGCCAGCAGCGGCACGATGATATCGCTGAGCGGCGTCGGTATGCCGTGCTGACGCCCGCGACGCTGCACCACCCCGTTACGAATATCCCACTCCAGCGGTCGGCCATGCAGGCGATCGATCAGAATAGAGGTGCTCAGGTCGGCAGGCGCCCGATGAAAACCGGCGATGATCTCCTCCGGCACGCTGTCGCTCAGGACGGCCCCTTCCGCCCGCGCCACCTGCAGGCATTCGCGCAAATAGGCCAGTCCGAGAGCGGTGATCTCCTCCCGGGCGAACATCCCGGCGCGTCGTCCGGTCAGCACCATCAGTCCGGCGACGGCGTTCTGCAGCAGTTTACGCCAGGCCACGGTGGTAAAATCGGCCGCCAGCTCCACCGCGCAGCGGGTTCCCGCCAGCGCCTGCTGCACCCGCTCCGCCCCCGGCAGGTCCGGCAGCGTCAGTCGCGGCGCGGCGCGCAACCAGACGGAAGCATCGGCGTCGCGCTGCGCCGGAAACCAGACCACCGACGGCAGCACCGTCGCGCCGCCGGTCAAAGGGGCAAACTGCTGGCGCTGCTCGACGCCGTTTTGCAGCACGCATACCACGGTGTCCGGCGAACACAGGGCCGTCAGCCAGGGGGCGATGGCCTCCGTCTGGGTGGCCTTCACCGCGACAAACACCAGGTCGAAGGGGGCGGCTATCGCCGTTGGGTCGGTGAGCACCGGGCCGGGCACCACGATCTCACCCTCATCAGTGCGCAGCACCAGCGACGAATGGGCAGTGCGCCCGCAAACCATCGGCGCCCTCCCCACCGCAAACAGAGCGGCGGCGATAGTCGTGCCGATGGCGCCGGGACCAATTAGTGCAACCTCAGGAAATGCTGTCATGCCGAAGACCTCCTCATCATTCACCGCCCTGCGCGGGCAAAGATTGCCCTCCACAGTAGCGAGAAAGCGCGGAGGTCGGCAAGCGGGATGTTGGGAAAAGCGATGCGCCTTCCCCGACGGAGGGCTAGTAACGCACGCAGACCGATTTGGTTTCGCACCAGCCGTCGAGCCAGTCCGGGCCGAAATCGCGACCGGTACCGGACTGCTTCATGCCGCCGAACGGCAGGTTGGCGTCAATCAGGGTATGGCTGTTGACCCATACCGTCCCGGCCTGCAGGCGGTCGGTATAGTTGAGAGCCTGGGTCAGGTCGCGGGTCCAGACGCTGGCGGTCAGGCCGAAATCGCTGTCGTTGGCCAGGCGCAGCGCCTCCTCGCCGTCAGCCACCCGCACCAGGTTCACCACCGGGCCAAACACCTCCTCGCGGGTAAGGCGCAGCCCGGCGTCCGGGTTGACCACCAGCGTCGGCGGAATATAGTACCCCCCGGCATCCGGCCCGGCGCTGCCGCTGATAAGCTCCGCCTTCTGCTGGCGGGCCTCTTCGAGGTAGGCCGCCACCTTGTCGCAGTGGGCCCGGGAGACCACCGGGTTGATCTGCGCCGTCTCCTGCATCCCCGGTCCCACCTGCAGCGATTTCACCGCCTGCTCGAAACCGCTGACCAGGGTGTCAAACAGCGGCGCTTCAATGTAGATCCGCGAACTGGCGGCGCAGACCTGTCCCTGGTTGAGGAAGCTGCCGGTCATCAGCCCCTCAATGACCCACTGGGGATCGGCGTCTTTGAGCACAATCGCCGGATTCTTGCCGCCCAGCTCCAGCGTCACGCGGGTCAGTCGGTCGGCGGCCACCCGCGCAATCTGTTTCCCGGTGGCCGTCGAGCCGGTAAAGCTCACCTTCGCCACCTGCGGATGCGAGGTCAGCGCCGCGCCGCAGCCGGCGCCGCTGCCGGTGACCACGTTGAACACCCCGTCAGGAATGCCCGCCTGGGTCGCCAGCTCCGCCACCCGCAGCAGGGTCAGCGGGGTGGTTTCCGAGGGTTTGATGACGATCGAGCAGCCCGCCGCCAGCGCCGGCATCACCTTCCACATGCCGATCATCAGCGGGAAATTCCACGGGACGATGCCCGCCACGACCCCCACCGGCTCTTTTTTGGTCCACGCCTGGTAACGGGCCCCTTGCGGGAACGGGATCGAGACGTCCAGCGTCCGGCCGCTGATTTTGGTGGTCAGCCCCGCGGTGTAGCGCATCCAGTTCAGGGTGCAGCCGACCTCGAAGGCGCGGGAGATGGCGATGGATTTACCCTGCTCAAGGGTCTCCAGCTGCGCCAGCTCCTCGCCGTGCGCCTCCACCAGATCGGCAAAGCGCAGCAGGATGCGCTCACGGTCGGCCGGGGTGCGACCGGCCCAGCGGCGATCGACGAAGGCGCGCCAGGCGGACATCACCGCCCGGTCGACATCCGCCGGGCTGGCGTCGGCGGTGGTGGCGATCGCCTGCCCGGTGGCCGGATCCCAGACGGTTAACCGGTTTTCGCTCTGCGCGGCGCAGGGAGCGCCGTCGATATACAGGCCATGCTGACGGTCTAAAAACTGCTGGACGCTGGCAAGCAGCGCTATCTGAGAGGTGGACATACCCTTTCCTTATTCTTCGCGGATAGTGCTTTCAGTCTATGTCCGGTTGGCGGCTGGCGCTTTTTTCTCTGTGACATTCGTTTGCACCGCTGTGACAGTCGCCGCAATTCCGTCGCCTGCCCTGACAGAAATGTGCCGGAAGAAGAACTTCGTTCACATCGAGTTCATAACCCGATGTTGTACAGCATTAAGAAAAATCAGATTAACTCTGGTGAACTTGTAGTTATCTAAGGTTTCAGCGTAATAAATATCTATATCAAATCAATGGAGAAAATATGAACGTTGACCAAGCACTTGATGTTATCTACGAAAAATATCTCAACAATGAAATATCTAAAGACGAACTGTTAAAACACGTTAAATCAATCGAAACAATTGAACGGATGTTCAATAAGGTCAAAAATGCCAACGTATAGTTATTACTGCCCTACTCATGGTAAGTTTAGACAATCAGGAAAATCTCTGAGCGTGAAACCGCTCCTTGCAAAGACTGTGGGAAAACTCCCTCTAAATTGGTGATGCTCCATCAGGAATTCAAGACGGTTATTATAATCAGAATATGTCTATCAATCGTAATTAAACAACCTTTTAGAACAGCACATCGTTACCAGAGGCTTCTGCCCCTAGGAGAACTTATGAAATTTCTTTTTGGATGCCTCTGTATTGTACTAACAGCAGTATGGTTCTGTATCACAAGCGTATTATTTGTAGCTTTACTTCCAGTTTATCTAATCTTAAAACCACTAAGGAATACCAATGAACATAGAACAAAAAGTAGATTCATTAATTAATGAACTTGAGCAATTATCTTCTAATCAAGTAAGAGAGCCAATCAAACTTCGCTCAATGTATAACAAAGAACATTCAGATTATTGGGAGATAATTTCTAAGTTATGTAAAGAAAAGGCTCGGAGGTTAAAATAATTTAATAATCTACAAATCTAAAAACATATAACGCTTTAGACAAAAACTTGCTTAGACAATATTTTTAGAATATGATATAGCCTATCTTAATTAAGATATATTCTACACACATACAGCACTCTAATGGATACAATTAAAACAATGAAACATATTCTAATGAAATTTCAGTTGTGGGAAGCATCATCTTCTATTCGTGTGATGAAGATGCTCGCGGAGCAAGCAGAAAAGAATATAGCTCTCGCTGTTAAGGAAGCGGATCAACCAGGGGCTATTCATGAAGGAGAGTACCCCGATGAGTTCTGCGATCCTGATGGCGAATGGCATACATTTCAAGAAACTTACTATGAATGTGGTTCATGTATCGGTCTCGATTACGATGAAGTAAAATTTGAGTATAAGCATTTAATAACCCAACTTACTCGACGTTCGGCCTTTCTTACAATCTATGGATTGTTTGAGCATCGCATGATTGGATGTCTTGATTTTTTGAAAAGCCGTAGCAATTGCAATGATGAACTCAAAAATAAGGGTGTTATTGAAAAAACTCAAGATATACTAAAAAAAGTGTACGGTGCGAAAAACTTATCAGACACAGATCATCTCACAATATTGAGAAACATCATGATTCATAATGATGGTATAGCCGATAAATACAATGAAACACTAGATAAAAAAACGAAGAAAACAGATAAAGAGAAACGGTTATTAAAATCCATACGAAGAGCGCAGGGAATTGAAGTTAATGACTATGATACTGTTATAATGCGCAATGATTTTCTTCCGTATGTCATTAGTGAATTTGAACGTTATATCAAAGCAATAGAAGAAATCGTTATCGATTACGAAAATAATACTGCAACACTGCCATAAACTAATGCATTCTCAAATTAGCTGTCATCAAGAGTCAATGGTGGTATCGGTCATTGACTCTTCATCATTTTCAAGTTCAGGCTCAAACAACTCTGATACCTTTAGAAGTTCTTCATCGATGATTTCACGTAGTCGTTGTTAAAGGTCAACAACAGAGTCAGCGTGTTCAATCAAATCAATCGCGTGTTTTGAAGGAATAAGTCTTAACGTATCTTTTAGGTTAACACTGAACTTATTAAGCTCAGACTGAACGTAATCAGTTGAGATTAACTCGCCTGATTTTTCTTGCGCAGCGTACTGAGCTAAGTCAGCTTTAGCTTTTTGTTCGCGGAGTTTTTCAAGGTCCATCTCCTTTTAACTGATGTGTTACGCAGCGGTTCAATTTTATTTTTGATAATCCGCTGAGTGCCCTCTTCTTCAGGAACTCCGTTAGGACTTTCAGAGTACGGTAGACCTTCAGCACGCCATGCTTTAATCGCGTTGAATGTATAACCATAACGACGTTCCATATCAGCCATCGAGACATATTTTTTTCGAGCCACAGAATTTCTCCTGTAGTTTATTAAATTAATAATTTAGTACAGCTACGATATTTATTAACGTGTGTCTATGAATTCACGAGACTGTAAACCCAAAAGTCCAACTTGAATTGCAATGGAATTAAAATTTTACAGGTTAACTAAAGGATGCGGTCCCGAAACATCCCGCCTTTCATTATGCCCCGAAATGATTATGCATTTTCTGCACAGGAATCATTTAACATTAAATCCCTGTCATTAATGGCATTGATATCTTTCAGTTATAGATGTATCTTATTACTAAAATCTATAGCCAACACACCACTAACTGCAATAACAATCGAGGCATAAAATGGATGATTTGAAGAGCTTTATAATGCCTGATAGCAATAGATTTCAAGCCGATCCATTAGGATACAGCACTTTAGCCGCACAACGCTTTGGTATCATTGGCTCTATCCTTGCTAATACTGATATTGATATAACTAAACCCTCGACTACCGAAGAATTAAAAAACCCTATCTTATGGATGTCTCAAGCAGAAGCATTAAGTCAAGCAGCCCTTTTAGTTCTTAAAGCGAATCCTAGTTTCGACAGTATGCCTGAACCAATTCGTGGTATTTGTGATGGGCAATTTCGAGCGACTGGATTAATGCTAATTGGCTATGCTCTCGAAATAGCGTTAAAATCGATGATTATCATTGAAAAAGGAATTAATGCATACATCATTGAGGAAAGAAATTATCAGCATCATAGACTGCATGATCTAGCAAACTTTATTCCTGATCTTACTACAAAAGACAGAGTCATCCTTAAACTCTTAACTCACTTTGTTTACTGGGCTGGTCGTTATCCAGATCCCGGCACAAGAAAAGAAGATCAAGCTGAAGAGATTTTAGTATTATCCGAAAAACATAAGATTTGCTTGCCTGATGTAATGGGGCTTGCTAAAAAGATAATGTCTTACGCCCAAGTTGTTATTAACTCCGTTGATAATGACTAATCGATATGATAAGGGACAATGTCCCTTATTGTTTAGCAATAAAATTGAACTCTGTTAATCCCGCAGTTTTCCAATACTCAAGAGACTCTAACCCTTCTACTGGCTTATCTATTTTACTTCTTAGCACAATTCCCAGTTCAGTAAGATACTGAACACCCGTCTTAATTATTTTCTCTAAAAACAATCTAAAACGTGTTTGGTCGTCAGGGAAGAATAAGTCAGTCTCGGAGTCAAAAACCAGATGCTCTCCGCTTTGATCAACGTATGTGTTTATTGCTGTTTCGAGCACGCAAAGATTGCAAAACCACATGATTTGTTGTTCATCCATTCTATCTGCGAGGAACCTAAGCTCAGGCTTCCACTCTATAGCCTTGGCTAACAGTTCAGGATGTATATGCCCAGCAAATTTATTACGTAAGTACTTAGCGAACTTAAACTCCTTAGAAGCAGTTTTGTAGAACGCCGATAGATGTGGTGCTTCCTTGTATAAACGACTAATTGATGGTTCAAAATCAACTAGATTCGACACGGCAACTAATGCTGATTTGAGTAGAACTATCCCAGTCATGTCGTTGTATCCGTGCGCAACGAAATGCTCATCAGCAGCTACAAGATCTGCCCTAAGCAATTGGGACTTGACCAAATTATCTAACATACATCCCACCAAATAGTTAGCGTTCAAATAATTACAAAAGGGACCCGTAGGTACCTTTTACATTCTACGCCGATTAGCATCTTGAACAATATCAGCTAGGATTTTTTGTTGACGTTTCATTATTTGCATTAACTCACGCTCGCCATTCACAGATCCAGAGATATGGATAGATGCATCGATTGGTTGACTGTCTGTTTTACCAGTCTGTTGTTTACCTAAGAAGTCTTTTAGGTCTTGGTTCAACCGATTATCTACTACTTGCTCACCCTCTTGAAGCAAATAACTACCTGTGTTAGGAACATTATCAATACCATCATGGAATTGACTGAGCGACATAGATTTCATCTGCATTACTTCAGTAAGAACACGAGCCTATGATGACGCCGCCAGCGCATACCCTAATGGTCCTGGATATTTGGCCATAGCAGTCGTAGCAGACTCATGAGCGTTCATCATACCATTTGCAATAGCCACTCCTTTAGACACTGCAAACATTACTTGAGCAGCTTTGTTGTTCTCACCTAACATACCCGTCATAGCCGAGCTTATAGCAGAAGTTAAATCATTAGGGATTTGAAGTTTCTGCTGTGCAGATTGACGTTCAATAGCTTGAGATTTAATAGCATACGCTTGGTCAAGGCGTTGTTTCTGTTTAAGAATATCATCATGCTGTACCAGACCAGCTTCATACATCGACTGGTTGTTCTCGTACAACATCTGGAACTGCTCATGAAGTTCCTGCTGCTGAAGCTGAATTTCTTCGTCTCAAGTAGTATAGCAAATACTCGACAGGTCTTTTGGTTGATTTCCTTTTCCATCTATACCTACTGCTCCGTTTATTGGAAACAGAGCAGTTTCAGGAAAATACCAACGAAGATACACAGGCATTCAGTACTACAACTTAGAATTTAACGCTAACTATATGGCTAAAGATATTTCATTAATTCAGAATTTTATTGCCAAACATATGTATGGTCATCCTTTTGAATTTAACATTAGTTATGCTGGTCAATATACTGGTACAGTTCGCGGTTCTGTTAATTCAACACAGACCATTCAGCCCGGTGCTCGACAGGTTGTAGTTAATGGTTTCTCTGGTACATTGGAAGCAGGTACAATCATACAGTTTGAATACCATAAAAAACTTCATACTGTAACAGAAGATGTTGTTTCAGGGAAACCAATGAAGTTATTCCTTGTTTTAATAAAGAATATTCAGAATGGCTAGACTGTTAAATATCAGAACCCTCGTGGTGAGTTTATTCTGACGAATGAATTTATACCTTACGATTTGAAAAGCATTAGTAAAATATCATTCACAGCAACGGAAAACATCTAATATTTGGGATTAATAATATCAAACAAAGATTTGAAGAGTTATGCAAGAACCCTGATTTTATCAGGGTGTATAACGATTTTAACGGCACCAGTCTTACTTCGCTAAGTCTTAGCCAGTTATTTTCTGTTGGTGCTTTGTTCCACTTCGTAAGTATCAAAACTCATGATACCAAGAACCATTCATTACAGACGCTTACTTTGATGTTCAATATCAAGGAAAGACTTACCTTGCCACTGGTGATTTTACGGACATTAGTACTATTCAAGAAAGTAAAGAGATTAATAACACTGGCATGACAGTTCATCTATCAAACGTGCGTAATGAGTATATCAGCCTTATTCGTTCCAAAGCTCTTGATAACTCTGAAGTAAAAATTGATATTGGCTTTATTAACCCAAACAACGGTTCAGTTCAGACGAGTTTTAACATTTTTACTGGTGTCATTGATAAGTTAAGCATTCAACTTGATTATAATGACGCAGAATGTAAGAACGAAACAGAAGCAACTTTACATAGTATCTGGGCTGTACTTAAAAAATCAGCTCGTAATCACGCATCAGATGGTGTCCTTCGTGCTTATCCTGGGAATGAAAATGACAGTTTCTTTGCTCGAATTGGTAAGTGGAATAGTGAAGCACGTTGGACGTCTGTCAAATAAAAAGGACCGTTAGGTCCTTTTTATCAAAAGCAATCATTAATCATAGATTTCACCATTTTTCTTTAGAAGTAATAACGCTTCTTCCATGCGCTTCTTGTCAAAAGTGGCCTTCTTCATAAACTTAATAAAAGAATCTGCTTCAAATCGATTAAAACCATTGTCCAATCCCTCAAGCAATCCAGTTAGTTGGGAATGAGTTAATCTTGCCAAGAACGCACGTGCTCTGATTTCAGGTATTGGACGCTTATCATGACATGTAGGGCAAAGAGCTCTGAATGCGCTCAGAGGATACTCCCATGGTTCATAACCTTTGCTCATCGTCGTATAATAACAATGATGAGCTTCGAGACGTCCCACTGCTCCACAATCTTGGCAGTGATTCCCCGCTTGTTTTTTAACTAACTCTGATTTCCTTAACCACCGAGGATCACGTAATTTAGAACGGTAACTTCCGGTCTGTCTTCTGTAGTCATAGTCATCTACAGGATAAAATCCAACGCTCCAGCTATAACCTTGTTCATAGAAGAACCCAAAGGATTCAACCAAATCCTCAAATTCAGTTGTGTCACAGCCATAATTAAGCAGATGGAATAATCCACTACCATCGATAACAAGCACCATCACCGCATCATTGTGAAAATCCTCTCCACGTTCTTTCCAATCCTTTTGAGTATAGAAAGTTGCATCATCAAATACGCCCTCTTTAATAGCCCATTCGGTTAATGCATATTTCATTCTTTCTATATTGTTCAGCATATGATGACCTTAACCCGTTTTATACAAGAGTTCATTTTATCAGCAGAAGTAAACAATAAAATGGAAATCTATGGCTCAGGACTGCATTGTAGTATTTTTTGAACCAAGCCATAAAACACTCTCCAGCTAACTCATTGTATTTTAATCAATAAGTCAAAATAAGGATCGATTCTTAAAGTTATCATAGAATGATTCCTTCGTTTGATAGTACAAATCGCATAGCTTCTCGCAGTAATCTGTGTTTTCGAACTTCCAACAAAGGTTGTTGATCGTCATCATTGATACGAATGCCCCAAACTCTATGTTGTTCAGAATAGCATCTGACTAATTACCTGTATTGATTACGTAATATGCAGTGTCATGCAGTGGGTGATAGATTAATCCCGGAAAATCCAATGAAGCCCATTCTTGCTAAACAAAATTCTCACAGAACCTTCCCGCAGTATGACTAAACAGCCGCTCAATCACTGGCAGTAGATGTTCAGTGATGCCTACTTTCAATAACTCGTCTTTGATCTTCTGGTCCATCAGTTATCTCCTTTAAAAGCATATGTAGTACCTTCCGCAGTGATGGTTCTCACCGCTGCCAATTTCCCGTTTCTGTACAACTTAGTAACAGCTTTAGTACGTCCTATTCGTGTGCACTCAACGATCGAGTTCACAGTATCAAATAAAATATCTTCAAAGCGGCATCCAGGCTAACCAATTGATAAACAGTAAGTTTTAGTCGGGAGTTTAATATAATCCATGTGTGAACACGCGCACACCAGAACTGTATAGATATACAGAAATAAGTAACTAACTTATTGAGATAGATTGAAATATTCTTTTGTCAAAATGAAACTGTTCTTCAGGTAATAGTTCTTTCATATACCCGCCCTCGCGCCCTTGCCTGAGGCGGCATAAATGCAACAATGCAGAAACATTATTATTACAGGAGAACGGCGAATGATGACCACGGCTGAGGGGGGGCTGGCCTACCAGCGCTGGCTGGCGACGATCAATCAGGTCTGCGGCCATTTCGCCGCCCGGCCGCTGGAGGGACGCTTTCACGGTGAGATTGACGCCCGCTACGCCGGCAGTCTCAAAGTCAGCACGGTCACCGCCGCCGGCGTCAATCTCTACCGCACGCGCAATGAGATCAAACGCGATAACGACGCCTGGTTCTATACTGTGTTTCAGCTCGCCGGCGAAGCAGTGATCGAACAGGACGATCGCCAGGTGACCCTGGCGGCGGGGGATATCACGCTGATCGACGCCGCCCGCCCGTGCTCTATCGTCTGGCAGCAGACCTCGCGTCAGGCTTCGCTGTTGCTGCCGCGCCAGCGGGTGGCGCCGACGGGCGAGATCGCCACCGCCTGCCGGCTGGACAAGTCTCTGCCGATGGTGCAGCTCAGTCAGCGACTGCTGCTGGAGAGTATGGGCGGCACGACGCTCTCCGCCAGCGAGAGTGAGGCGGCGCTGGACGCGATCGCCTGCCTGTTGCGTCCGATGCTGCGCCAGCGCGAGCCGACCCCGTCCCGGCGGGACCAGCAGTTTCAGAAGATCATTGCGTTAATCGATGCGTCCATTCAGTCGGAACACCTGCGGCCGGAGTGGCTGGCCAGCGAGACGGGAATGTCGGTGCGCAGCCTCTACCGGCTGTTTGCCGACAAAGGGCTGGTAGTGGCGCAGTATATTAAGAACCGGCGGCTGGATCTGTGCGCCCGGGCGTTACAGAACGTCCATGACGACGAAAAGCTGGCGGGGATCGGCTACCGCTGGGGCTTCAGCGACCACAGCCATTTCTCCACCGCCTTTAAGCAGCGCTTCGGCGTCTCGCCGGGCGAATACCGCAAGCGCTGCCGCTAACTATTTGCGCAGCCATTGGCCGTTCAGCCCCTGAACGTACTCGCCGGGCTGAGCGCGGGCCACCAGCTTCTGTCCGGCCATTTTCGCTACCTCATCCACCGGCAGATTGTTGTCATCCGCCAGCTGCTGGTAGCTTTCACTGCGCGCGGCGTTAATCTGCTTCACCAGCGCCAGCGTCTCTTTATCCTGACGCAGCGGCGCCAGATAGCCGTTCAGCGTCTCTCCCACCCGCCCCTGCTGGCGCGCTTCGTTCAGGGTCAACGCCAGCGCGGGCGCGCTGAGCAGAGTCAGCGCCAGCGCCGCGGTTAACAGTCGTTTTCTCATCGTCGCCTCAGAACAAATCGCTGCGGGATTTCAGCAGGTTTTCCACATCCTTATCGACCTTGATATGGATCTCATGCTCAATTTTGACATTCATATTGATGGTGATGGGCTCTTTCGACGCCGCAATTTCGATACGCGGCGTACAGCCGGCGAGCAGCATCGACGCCACTATGGCCAGTAACAGCTTCTTCATTTAGGTTCCTTACATGTCTTACCGTCCGTACAGCGCCGCACGGGCAGCGTGGCATTTTGCTCAAGCCACGCCTGTAAATTGTCGCCGAAGCGTAAACTGCGCCACAGATCGAAAATATTCTCCTCATGAGCGTAGTTTAAATGCACGGTACTGCTTTTCCCGTCCACCCGGCTGGTGCCGTTGATGGCGGCCTTAAGCGTCAGCACGCCCAGATTGTTGAGGTTAATCTGCGTCGATGAACGGGAGATCTCCATATAGCGCAGCCAGTTGATCGCCGCCCCGGCGGAGACGTTGTCCGCCACCAGCGCATCGGCGGTGTCTTTATCGAGCCGCAGCGTCATCGGTCCGTCATTGCGCAACCAGCCGTCGTGGATAATCCATTGATTGTTCTCCAGCCACAGCGGCAGCGCGCCGCTCACCGCCCCGGACATGGCGAACTGCTTCACCTTGACCGCGCTGGTCAGTTCGCTGCTGGAGATGTGCTGCAGACGGATCAGCGCCGGGTCGCGCTGCGGCATGCGCAGCTGCAGCAGGGTCAGCTTGCCGCCTAACAGGTCGACGCTGACGTCGCTAAGCTGCAGCGGATTGGCCTCGCTCCATGGCCAGGTGCCCTGCAGGTCCGCCGTCAGGTTGCGCGCGGTGACCTGGTTGACGATTTCGCCAATGCGCAGGGAGACCGGACGGCGGGTGCCCAGCTGCCAGTGGCCATCGCTGAAGCGGAACGGCAGAACGAAGTCGACGCCATTGATCTGGTTATCCGGCATCCAGGCGCTGCCGCCCTTCAGGACGCCATGACCGCCCGCCTCAAATCCCTGCCCGGCTGCCGCCGAGAAGGCCACCTGCGCATAGAGACTGCCTTCGCGCAGGTTCATCTTCCAGTCCGGCGGCACCAGCGGCTGGAATACCGTCAGCGACTGTTTAGGCCACCAGGCCTGGCCGCGCAGCCGTTCGCCATCCCAGCGCCCGGTCAACCGCACCGGGCCAATGGTATCGGCGTGCAGCGCGCCGGTGAACTGGAACCACGTCGGGTCCCGGCCGTCGAGAGCGAATTTCAGCGTCGACGCCGGGAGATAGCTGCCGCCGGAGAAGGTGGTTTTTGCCGCATCCAGCGACAGCGCGCCGGTCAGCCGCGGATGCTCAGCGTCGCGCAGCCAGCGAATCGGCTGCTCGAGGGTCAGACGCGGCGTGCTGACCCGCATCGTGCCGTACTCGAGCTTATCGAAGCCAGTGGAGAGGCTGCTCAGCGAAATGGCATTGTCCCGCCACTCACCGCTGCCCTTCACATCCCAGCGCGCCTGCATTGGCGTGAAATGCCCCTCGCCCCAGTAGCGCCACTGCCAGCGGCCGCTGTCGGGCAGAAAATCGTTCGCCAGGCCGTCCAGGTGCAACGTAAAGTCGCCCATCTGCTGCTCATGGGCGCGGAGGATCGCCTGCAGGCGGCCATCGACGCCCTGCTGGGTGACCTTCACCCCGGCCAGCGGCCAGCGGATTTCGTCAATGTTCAGCGCGTCGATCACCCGCCCGCGCGAACGCAGTAGCGCCCCGGGGTGAAACGCCAGCTGCGGGCTGACCAGCGACCCGCTGAGCTGGGCCGGCAGCGCGGCGTAAAAGATCATCTCTCCCAGCTTGGCCTCGCCGGTGAGCCGCAGCGGCAGGTCGCTGTTATCCATGCTTAACTTGCCCGGGCCGATATTCAGCACCGCGTTGCCTTTGCCGGCATGCCCCTCGGTGAGCACATTTAAGCGGCCGCTGACGATCATCTGTTCCGTGCCCTGCTGCCAGTTACCGACCGACAGCGCCACTCGGCCGCTCAGCGGATACGCCTGGTAGCGGGTGCGCCAGCGTCCGTCGCTGATGGTGATCCGTTCCGGGGTGATCTCCCACGGCAGGTCGAGAATGGGCTCCACCTCGCCGCGCGGGGTGACCAGCAGCTGGCCGCGATTATGCTGCCACGCCAGCTCGGCATCGATCCATTCTGCGGTCTGCGGAAATTCGAAGGTACCCTGCATCTGGCCATCGACCGGCAGGCCATCCGGCACCAGCGGCAGATGGAAGGTCCCCACCAGCTTCACCGGCGGCTGATCGTCAGTCAGCCGGGCGCTGAACTGGCTGACAGTGAGCGCCTGGCCGCGCAGGCGCGCCTGCAGGCTCAAATCGTTCCCGGCGAAGCCGATATCCTGCTGCGCAGGCGTCAAGGACATCACCAGCCGCCCCTGCCATTTTTCCCACGGCGACAGCCGCAGGTTCTCAATGGTTAACCAGCTGTAGGGCAGCATTGATTGCCATTCGGCGAGGGTGCGCGGCGACCCCGGCGCGGGATCGCTGGCCGGCAGTTTGCTCAGGCAGGCGCTGTTGATCTCCAGCTGGCCAATATGCAGCCGCCAGCGGCTGGGGCGCGAGAGACGGGCATCGGTCACCCGGGCGAGTTCACAGTCGCCCACCAGATAGCGTAGATCGGGGATCAGCAGGGCGGAGCGCGTAAGACGCGGGCTCTCCTGCAAAGCGATATGAGTCCCCACGGGCAGCCAGATGCCCGCCAGCGTCGGCACCCAGTGGGTCAGCGTCAACAGCAGGGTTAGCGGCAGTAACACCAGCGCTAACACCAGCGCGATGGCGGCTTTATATTTACCCTTCATGGGCAGTTAATATCCTGATTCAACATAAGTAAAAGCCGAAAGGCGCCCATTGTGACACGTTCGACCAGTGAGTGAAAGTTTGCGACCTGTTAAAGCATAGTTGCCAGCCGGTATCGCGGCGCGGCGATCGCTCGTCACTATTTAGCTTTTGTTTAAGCGCTACCTGCCACACTCCAGCCAGTTCGGTTTTGCTTGCGGGAGAGACAGTGTCGTTAATTATCTCGCTCATTGAGAGCGCACAGGGCCACTATCCATTGGTATTACTGATGGTTTTCCTGCTCACTTTCACTAAATCCTGCGCGCTGGTGTCGCTGGCGATCCCGGGCACCTCCGGCCTGCTGCTGCTGGGGACATTCGCGTCCGCCAGCCTCGGTCATTTCCTGTTAATGTGGTCCAGCGCCAGCCTCGGCGCCATCGGCGGATTCTGGCTCTCGTGGTGGTTAGGCGTTCGCTATCGTCACCGCCTCACGCAGTTGCGCTGGCTGACCGCCGAGCGGCTGGCCCGCAGTCGACTCTTTTTTCAGCGCCGCGGGCTGTGGGCGGTCTTTTTCAGTCGCTTCCTCTCTCCCCTGCGCGCCACCCTGCCCCTGGTCAGCGGCGCCAGCGGCCTGCCGCTGTGGTCGTTTCAGCTGGCTAACGTCACCTCCGGTCTGCTGTGGCCGTTTCTGCTACTCTCCCCCGGTGCTTTAAGCCTGAGTTTATGGTGAAAAAACTTTGTCTTTCAAAGAGATTCCGCAAATCCGCGATATGCTCTAGAATTAGGATAAGCACCTGCTATTTAAACTATTTTTTAATAATTGTACGATTATTTTAAATATGCTACCGTGACGTTATAATCACTGGAGAAAAGTCTTATGAAAATCGCGGTTTACAGTACGAAGCAGTACGATAAAAAGTACCTGCAGCACGTTAATGATACCTACGGCTTTGAACTGGAATTCTTCGACTTCCTGCTGACAGAGAAAACCGCCAAAACCGCCCACGGTTGCGAAGCGGTATGCATCTTCGTCAATGACGACGGCAGCCGTCCGGTGCTGGAGGAGCTGAAGGCTCACGGCGTGAAGTATATCGCCCTGCGCTGCGCCGGGTTTAACAACGTCGACCTCGAGGCGGCGAAAGCGCTTGGCCTGCGCGTCGTGCGCGTCCCGGCCTACTCGCCGGAAGCGGTCGCTGAACATGCGATCGGCATGATGATGTCGCTTAACCGCCGCATCCACCGCGCCTACCAGCGTACCCGTGATGCCAATTTCTCCCTCGAAGGCCTCACCGGTTTCACCATGTACGGCAAAACCGCCGGGGTGATCGGCACCGGGAAAATTGGCGTGGCGATGCTACGGATCCTTAAAGGCTTCGGCATGCGTCTGCTGGCTTTTGATCCGTACCCAAGCGCCGCCGCGCTGGAGCTGGGGGTGGAATATGTTGACCTGGCCACGCTGTACAAGGAGTCGGACGTGATCTCCCTGCACTGCCCGCTCACCGACGAAAACTACCATCTGCTCAATCGCGAGGCCTTCGATCAAATGAAGGACGGGGTGATGGTGATTAACACCAGCCGCGGCGCGCTGATCGATTCCCAGGCGGCCATCGATGCCCTGAAGCACCAGAAAATCGGCGCGCTGGGGCTGGACGTTTATGAGAACGAACGCGATCTGTTCTTCGAAGACAAATCCAACGACGTGATCCAGGACGACGTCTTCCGTCGCCTCTCCGCCTGCCACAACGTGCTGTTCACCGGCCATCAGGCGTTCCTCACCGCCGAGGCGCTGATCAGCATTTCGGAGACCACCCTGGGCAATCTGCAGCAGGTCGCCAACGGTGAAACCTGCCCGAACGCTATCGTCTGATTCCTTTCCCTTTTGTGCTCCTCTCCCCGGGGGGAGCACATTCAGATAATCCCCACAGATCCCCGCTGCGATACCGTTACACTGGCTTTGTTTTATTAGTAATGTGAATGTTTTGGAGTAAAAATGAACAAATTTGCGGCATTACTGGCGGCAGGGTTGCTGCTGTCCGGCTGTGTCTATAACAGTAAGGTGTCCACCGGCGCGGAACAGCTACAGCATCATCGTTTCGTGTTGACCAGCGTCAACGGCCAGGCGGTGAACGCGGGCGACCGGCCGCTGGAGTTGAGCTTCGGCGAGAAGACGGCTCTTACGGGCAATATGTATGTTTCGGGCAATATGTGCAACGGCTTCAGCGGGGAAGGTAAGGTGTCGGACGGCGAGCTGAAGGTTAAATCGCTGGCGATGACCCGGATGCTGTGCCACGATGCCCAGCTCAATACCCTTGACGCGACCATTGGTAAGATGCTGCGCGAGGGCGCGCAGGTCGATCTGACGGAAAACCAGTTGACGCTGGCGACCGCCGACCAGACGCTGGTCTATAAACTCGCCGACCTGATGCACTAGCCGGCGTGGTGAACCCGCTGCGGGGCTGCCATTAATAGCCGCAGCTTCCGCCCGCCAGCGCCTGCTCGCTGCAGCGTTTACCGTTCGGCAACGCGCACATGCCGATCGCCGAACCATCGAGCTGACGAGCCACCGATAACGAGCCGCCTATCATGGCGCAGTTGGCCTGGCCGGCGTCGCTCATCGCCGCCCGCATTCCTGGCGTGACGTGCGCCGCCGTGGCCTGCTGAACGGGTTCACTACTGCACGCCGACAGCAACAGCGCCGCACATCCCACTAATATCGCAGCTCGCATTTTCTCTCCCCTCGGAAACGTCTTAAAAAGCAAACCCAAGAATAATAGGCAGCGTGGCGCGCGGCGTCGAGAGGGGAAGTACGTATTTATGCGTCTCATTAACATTTTCTAGCAAATTTCTGCCTAAAGGTTGATCTCCCCCGGGTTCGCCACCGGACAATCGCTAGCCTTCACGCCCTGGAAAGCCACTTTCTCCGCGAAACGCGCAAAATATTGATCTGGTCACGGGTGGCCGCCGCATTGAGGACACAAATGCAAAAATGGCGGCATCAACGGTTTGCTAAACTACCTCTCATATAATTACAGGGCGCGTCGCGGTTTTACGCGTCCATTCTTTTGCGCAATGTAAGGGTGTCTTCCTATGATTACTATTGATGGTAATGGCGCGGTCGCTTCCGTCGCGTTTCGCACCAGTGAAGTTATCGCCATCTACCCGATCACGCCCAGTTCAACGATGGCGGAACAGGCCGACGCCTGGGCCGGCAATGGGCTGAAAAACGTCTGGGGCGATGTGCCCCGCGTGGTCGAAATGCAGTCGGAGGCAGGCGCCATTGGCGCCGTACATGGCGCGCTGCAGACCGGCGCCCTCTCCACCTCCTTTACCTCATCGCAGGGCCTGCTGCTGATGATCCCCACGCTGTACAAACTGGCCGGCCAGCTGATGCCGTTTGTCCTGCACGTCGCCGCCCGCACTGTCGCCACCCACGCGCTGTCGATTTTCGGCGACCATTCCGATGTGATGGCGGTCCGCCAGACCGGGTGCGCCATGCTGTGCGCCAGCAGCGTTCAGGAAGCGCAGGATTTCGCGCTGATCTCGCATATCGCCACTCTGCAAAGCCGGGTGCCGTTTATTCATTTCTTTGATGGTTTCCGCACCTCGCACGAAATCAACAAAATCGCCCCGCTGGCGGATGACACGATTCGCACCCTGCTGCCGCAGGAAAAAATCGCTGAGCATCGCCAGCGCGCGCTCAATCCGGAACACCCGGTGATCCGCGGGACCTCGGCCAACCCTGACACCTACTTCCAGTCGCGGGAGGCCACCAACCCGTGGTACGACGCGGTTTATGATCATGTCGAGAAAGCGATGGACGACTTCGCCGCCGCCACCGGCCGCCAGTACAAACCGTTTGAGTTTTACGGCCATCCGCAGGCGGAGCGCGTCATCGTCATTATGGGCTCGGCCATCGGCACCTGCGAAGAGGTGGTCGATGAGCTGCTGAGCCGCGGCGAGAAAGTCGGCGTACTGAAGGTCCGCCTCTATCGCCCGTTCTCCGCCGCCCACCTGCTGGCAGCGCTGCCGGAGAGCGCCCGGGTGGTGGCGGTGCTGGATCGCACCAAAGAACCTGGCGCGCACGCGGAGCCGCTGTATCTCGACGTGATGACCGCCCTGGCGGAAGCCTTTAACCGCGGCGAGCGCGAGACGCTGCCGCGGACCATCGGCGGCCGCTACGGTCTCTCTTCCAAGGAGTTCGGTCCGGAATGCGTGCTGGCGATATTCCATGAGCTGCAGGCCGCCCAGCCGAAGCCGCGCTTTACCGTCGGCATTTACGACGACGTGACCAACCTGTCGCTACCGCTGGGCGAAAATACCCTGCCGGCAGAGGCCAAGCTCGAAGCGCTGTTCTACGGCCTCGGCAGCGACGGCAGCGTGTCGGCCACCAAAAACAATATCAAAATCATCGGCAACTCCACCCCGTGGTTCTCCCAGGGGTACTTTGTCTATGACTCGAAGAAGGCGGGCGGCCTGACCGTCTCCCATCTGCGGGTCAGCGAAAAGCCGATTCGTTCTTCGTATCTGATTTCGCAGGCCGATTTCGTTGGCTGCCACCAGCTGCAGTTTATCGATAAATACCAGATGGCCGAGCGGCTGAAGCCCGGCGGCATTTTCCTGCTCAACACGCCGTACAGCGCCGATGAAGTCTGGTCCCGCCTGCCGCAGGAAGTGCAGGCCACCCTGAATCAGAAAAAAGCGCGTTTTTACGTGGTCAACGCGGCGAAGATCGCCCGCGAATGTAGCCTCGGGGCGCGCATTAATACCGTGATGCAGATGGCCTTCTTCCATCTGACTCACATCCTGCCAGGCGAAAGCGCGCTGGCGGAACTTCAGGCGGCCATCGCCAAAAGCTACAGCAGCAAAGGTCAGGAGCTGGTGGAACGTAACTGGCAGGCGCTGGCCCTGGCCCGCGAGTCCCTGGCGGAAGTGCCGCTGCATCCGGTGAATGCCAGCAGTCCGAACCGCCCGCCGGTGGTCTCCGACGCCGCGCCGGATTTCGTCAAAACGGTTACTGCCGCCATGCTGGCCGGCCTCGGCGATGCGCTGCCGGTCTCCGCCCTGCCGCCGGACGGCACCTGGCCCATGGGCACCACCCGCTGGGAGAAACGCAACATCGCCGAAGAGATCCCGATCTGGAAGGAAGCGCTTTGCACCCAGTGTAACCACTGCGTTGCCGCCTGCCCGCACTCGGCAATCCGCGCCAAAGTGGTCGCGCCCGAGGACATGGAGAACGCCCCTGCCAGTCTGCACTCACTGGACGTTAAATCCCGCGATATGCGTGGGCAGAAATACGTTCTGCAGGTCGCCCCGGAAGACTGCACCGGCTGCAACCTGTGCGTGGAAGTGTGCCCGGCAAAAGATCGCCAGAACCCGGAGATCAAGGCCATCAATATGATGTCGCGCCTGGAGCATGTGGAAGAGGAGAAAGTGAATTACGATTACTTCCTCAACCTGCCGGAAATCGACCGTAGCAAACTGGAGCGGATTGATATCCGCACTTCGCAGCTGATCAGCCCGCTGTTTGAATACTCCGGCGCCTGCTCGGGCTGTGGCGAAACACCGTATATCAAACTGCTGACCCAGCTGTATGGCGACCGGATGCTGATTGCCAATGCCACCGGCTGCTCATCCATTTACGGCGGCAACCTGCCCTCGACCCCGTACACGACCGACGCCAACGGCCGCGGCCCGGCGTGGGCCAACTCGCTGTTTGAGGATAACGCTGAATTCGGGCTCGGCTTCCGCTTAACCGTCGACCAGCATCGCCAGCGCGTGATGCGCCTGCTGAGCGAATTCGCCGACCAGCTGCCGGCAGAGCTGAACGCGGCGCTGCATGCCGAGGCGACGCCGGAAGCGCGCCGCGAACAGGTGGCAGCCCTGCGTCAGGCGCTGGCCGGCGTGCAAGGCGCTGAAGAGCTGCTGACCGATGCCGACGCGCTGGTGGAGAAATCCGTCTGGCTGATCGGCGGCGACGGCTGGGCCTACGATATCGGCTTCGGCGGTCTGGACCATGTGCTGAGCCTGACGGAAAATGTCAACATTCTGGTGCTGGATACCCAGTGTTACTCCAACACCGGCGGCCAGGCGTCAAAAGCCACCCCGCTGGGAGCGGTCACTAAGTTTGGCGAGCACGGTAAACGCAAGGCGCGCAAAGATCTTGGCGTCAGCATGATGATGTACGGTCATGTCTATGTGGCGCAGATTTCGCTGGGCGCGCAGCTGAACCAGACGGTGAAAGCGATTCAGGAAGCGGAAGCCTATCCGGGGCCGTCGCTGATCATCGCCTACAGTCCTTGCGAAGAGCATGGCTACGATCTGGCGCTCAGCCACGATCAGATGCGTCAGCTGACCGCTACCGGCTTCTGGCCGCTCTACCGCTTCGACCCGCGTCGGGCGGAAGAAGGTAAGATCCCGCTGGCGCTGGACTCCCGCCCACCGTCAGACGCCCTGGCTGAGACGCTGCTCAATGAGCAACGCTTCCGTCGCCTGAATGCGCAGCAGCCGGAAGTGGCGGAGCAACTATGGAAAGACGCGGCCGCCGACCTGCAGAAGCGCTACGACTTCCTCGCCCAGCTGGCGGGCAAAGCGGAGAAATCACCGAGCGAGAGCTAAGGTTATTTTTCCTCCCGCAGTCATAAAAAAAGCCCGAACATAAAGTTCGGGCTTGTCGTTTTACCGATAAACAAAATCATTCCGCAGAATGAGACGGCAAATAAAAATGCTTGGCATGACAATAAAGGCATATAACGCCCGAATAATACGCGATCAAACTGAATATGTATAATTTTTATTTTGTATATTATTTGTAGATATATTCACCACAATTATCACCATTACTTCAGAAGTATTTTATTTAGATTTTACTTATATCGTAACAATTGAGTCTTACCATATCTCAGACCGCTCCTTTAGCATGAGTTCACTTCCTTCCCGGAAGCTAGAACATAAAAACAGTTAAAGGAATTTCTTCATGAAAAGAAAAGTACTGGCCCTCGTTATTCCGGCTTTATTAGCCGCTGGCGCTGCGCACGCGGCGGAAATTTATAATAAAGACGGAAATAAATTAGATGTCTATGGCAAGGTAGACGGTCTGCACTATTTCTCCAGCGACTCGAAAAAAGACGGCGACCAAACTTACGTTCGCTTTGGCTTTAAAGGCGAAACCCAGATCAACGATATGCTCACCGGTTACGGCCAGTGGGAATACAACGTTCAGGCCAACAATACCGAAAGCGCCGGCGATCAGGCGTGGACCCGTCTGGCCTTCGCCGGTATCAAAGTGGGCGATTACGGTTCTTTCGACTATGGTCGTAACTACGGCGTGCTGTACGACGTCGAAGGCTGGACCGATATGCTGCCGGAGTTCGGCGGCGACTCTTACACCTATGCGGATAACTTTATGGCAGGCCGCGCCAACGGCGTCGCGACCTACCGCAACAGCGATTTCTTCGGTCTGGTGGATGGTCTGAACTTCGCCCTGCAGTATCAGGGTAAAAACGAAGGCCAGAACGCCCAGGATATCAACGTCGGCACCAACAACCGCAGCAGCGACAGCGATGTTCGCTTTGACAACGGCGACGGTTTCGGTCTCTCCACCTCCTATAACTTCGGCATGGGCATCAGCGCGGCTGCGGCCTATACCTCTTCTGACCGTACCAACGACCAGATGACCCAGACCAACGCCCGCGGCGATAAAGCCGAAGCCTGGACTGCCGGTCTGAAGTACGACGCCAACGATATCTACCTGGCGACCATGTACTCTGAAACCCGCAACATGACCCCGTACGGCAATGACGGCGTGGCCAACAAGACGCAAAACTTCGAAGTCACTGCTCAGTATCAGTTCGACTTCGGTCTGCGTCCGGCTATCTCCTACCTGCAGTCCAAAGGCAAAGATCTCTATAATACCGGCAGCTACGCCGATAAAGATCTGGTCAAATATATGGACGTCGGCGCCACCTATTACTTCAACCGTAATATGTCCACCTACGTTGATTACAAAATCAACCTGCTGGATGACAACGACAGCTTCTACAAAGACAACGGTATTTCTACCGACAACATCGTCGCGCTGGGCCTGGTTTACCAGTTCTGATGCGCCAGCCCGCCGGTTCCGGCGGGCTTTCTCTCTCTCTGCATCGCAGCAGCTAAAACAAAACAATATATCCCACAGCTTAAAATAGCCGTCCGCTTAGTGATATAGTCGTGCTCAGTCAGTGCCTGCCCGAGGACGTCCATCATGCATCATCACCCGGTAAAATCTTCCCGAATTATCTCTGTCGCCTATGATGACGCCTCCGCCACGCTGGAAATCTGTTTTTATCACCAGCCGCCGTTGCAATATACCGGGGTTCCACCGCGTATTTTTCGTGACTTTTTACAGGTGGTGTCAAAAGGCCGATTTTATGACGGCGTGATAAAGGGAAAATTCCCCGAACGCAAGCCACGTTAATGTCAAAGTGTGACTGCGGTCATGATACAAAACGTGCCATAATGCCGTACAATATGAGGGGATACTTAAACAGGAGGTTTTATGAGCAGAATGATTCTTGTCCCCATCGATATCTCTGATAAAGAATTTACTGAACGCATTATCAGTCACGTTGAATCGGAAGCGCGGATTGACGACGCTGAGGTCCATTTCCTCTCCGTTATCCCTTCCCTGCCTTATTATGCCTCACTGGGAATGGCCTATACCGCCGAACTGCCTGGTATGGATGAGCTGCGCGAAGGGACGGAAACGCAGCTTAAAGAGCTCGCGAAGCAGTTCTCTATCCCGGAAGATCGGAAACATTTTCACGTTGCCGAAGGATCGCCAAAAGATAAGATCCTGGCCCTCGCCAGGTCGCTACCCGCCGACCTGGTGATCATCGCTTCGCACCGGCCGGATATTACCACCTATCTGCTGGGCTCCAACGCCGCCGCGGTGGTCCGCCACGCCGAGTGCTCGGTGCTGGTCGTTCGCTAACGCCTCAGCCCGCCGCCCGGCGGGCTTTTTATTTTTACTTCTGCCCCTGCCCCCAGCCGAAAGTGCCGGAAAGATGCTGACATTCCGCCCCTGAATCCGTACCATACACGCCACGGTTGTCCGTCAGACCTCATTAATTGCTACGCGCCAGCGCCACGTTGTCCAGCGGCTGGCAGAACGCGTGCTCTTCTGATGCCACACTATGAATTGAGCCACTATTACATGCTGCAAAATCAAGAAATCAGCAAAAATGTACAACATCAATAAGTTGTGCTCCCCAACCAACTGAATTTATTTTGTATTTACATACAGCCAGCCCCCCACACCGCCGGCCGCTGGTCCTGGCACCTGAATCCACCCGGGAATGGATGAGGCAGGCTATTCGAGGAAAAGAGGTGAATGAGATAATTGCAGATGGTGCGGTACCTGCTGATCATTTCACATGGCACCCCGTTTTCCGAGCGGTGGACAACGTTAGGAATCAGGGGGCGTAATTGATTGAGGCTATTAAAATCCAATAACCTGATAATACCCGCACTATGCTGAAAGCAGACCTTGGTGTTCTGATTGCCTTTTGCATCGGGAATGCCCTCAAAGCGCATAAGTTAAGGAAGTTGCTCAGGCTCCGACGGCATCTTTAGGGCTGGTTGATAAAAAATCAAAATTGTGAACTACTTTCATCGATAATAAATTCAACGTAATAAAAAACCGCCGGCGCGAGTTTCAATCAGAAGTCATCTATTATCACGTTAAGATAGGTAAGATAACGCAACTGTACCGATCAGCTACTCTTTGAAACCAGGCTTGCCATTCCTGGCCCGCCATTCTTTCACTTCCTTAACAACCCTTTCCGGACTATCCTCTCGGCCCTTTGGAGGATAGAAAATTACATCAGAACCATCAGGGTGTTCAGTGATACGTTCAAACTCTAAAACATTTTGCACATCTTCATCTTCGGTTGTATTATCCGGATTAAATATCTTTTTCACAAAAGCTAAAAACTCAGATTCGGTGTAATCAGAAATGCTTTTTTTATTGTCCATCATTTACCACCATTGCTTAGTGAACTTCGACATGGCTTTTTGTGCATCATAACTCGCCAGTTCTCAATACCATACACATCACCGGTATTTTAATAGCTTTTGCGTGTTCTAATTCATGTTTAAGCCTTCCCCCGACATGCTCATTTTACGAATGAACGACCATGTTTCTAACTTGATACCCCCTAAGCTAGCTTGTCAAACCGCTCAGTTAGCTCAGTGGTATCAGAAACCGCCTTCCTGAAAGCTCTCCGAATGAATGAAAGTTCGAAAACTCACAGCCACGAAATTTTTCAGCAATCACACCGGGAACAGGAGAGCCTGACTCGTCTCCGTTTTTTTCAGCCAACCATGACTAACCTGCTCCCCTTAACCAGTGATTTTGCCAGGTAAATCTCTAGAGCTTGCCAACATAACATCACTTGGCTCGACTCCCATTGCAAGAGCATCAGGCTGCTAGATCTCTCAGTACAGAAAATCCAGGCAGGCTAGCAGTATTTACGGTTGAGATGGACGAAATCTTATTGTTCCACGCGCAATGCCTGGCTTTCCGGGCTCATACTTGCATTTTCTCATTGCTGATCTTGTTTCTCTAAAAAAGATCTCAGCACCAGTTGTCTCAACAGAAGTTACTTCCCCTTTTTCATTTACTGAGGCAGCGTAATTTACAGTGCCACTAATCCGATTAGCCATGGCAGAAACTGGATAATAAGGATTAGGGCAACTTATCCGCACAGGCACAACTTCTTCTTTATTTTCTGCAGCAAGTGCCAAGTTTGATATAAGAACAGCGCAAACCAGAAGTAATGTTTTTTTCATAACCGATACCAATTGTTGTTTTCCTTATGTCTATAGATCTCTAATACGCCTTTTTCATGCAACGCCTGAGAATGCGGCTCCACTTCTACATCCCCGCTGGTATGGAGGGGATTATATATCACAGCCGGGTTAGCTGCGCGCTTTGCGTTCTGCGGGGGATTGAGGCATCGCCATTCTTCCGCAGGGCTACTCCTTCCCTATAACGCTTCCATTCACCTATATTCCATTAAAAAATGAGGAGTTTCGACTTATCATTTAGAATCAAGTAAAGTAAACACCTCTCTTACAGCCAGATTTCCAATCTTATGTGAGCCCCAAAACCCGGCACTGATTGCCGGGTATTTTATTGCTTCCCAGGTGCTTTTACGGTTTCTCACGCCCGGCACATCTCCGGCGAGTTACCTCTCACCAGCGCCTCAGCAAAAGGCCTCGGTATGGCATTAGCAGCAGGAAACCGGACGATACAATTGCTCGGCCCTGCCCTGGACGCGCTCAAAGCGCAGCATGAACTGACAGCTGGACATCCGGTCGCCACTATCACGTTTCACCACAGGGAATACGGCTCAAGCGAGGAACAGAATTTGCGACTTGTTTTCATGCCGCGGAGACGGAAAGGCGAGCAAAAACCCTGCTACTCGCACAGCAGCATAGGCAGCAGATGGGAAGCTGCAGTAAAACGCGCTGGCATTCGCCGCAGGAATCCGTACCATACGCGGCATACTTTTGCCTGCTGGCTCCTGACGGCTGGCGCAAACCCGTCTTTTATAGCCAATCAGATGGGGCATGAAAACGCGCAAATGGTGTACGACGTTTATAGTACATGGATAGAAGAAATGAACGGCGACCAGGTTTCTATGTTGAATTCCCGGCTTGGGCTTTAACACGTTTTGCCCCCTATATGCCCCTTTAAGATTTTGAGAATGTTAATAATGCAAGAAAATCAAGAACTTACAAAGAAAGAGAAATACAACATCGACAAGCTGCAGAAACGTCTGCGCCGCAACGTCGGTGAGGCGATCGCCGACTTCAATATGATTGAAGAAGGCGACCGCATTATGGTTTGTCTGTCAGGCGGCAAGGACAGCTATACCATGCTGGAGATCCTGCGTAACCTGCAGAAAAGCGCGCCCATCTCCTTCTCGCTGGTGGCGGTGAACCTCGACCAGAAACAGCCCGGGTTCCCGGAGCATATTCTGCCGGCGTATCTTGAGCAGCTGGGCGTTGAATACAAGATTGTCGAAGAGAATACCTACGGCATCGTCAAAGAGAAGATCCCGGAAGGGAAAACCACCTGCTCGCTCTGCTCTCGCCTGCGTCGCGGCATTCTCTACCGTACCGCCAGCGAACTCGGCGCCACCAAGATTGCCCTCGGCCATCATCGCGACGACATCCTGCAGACGCTGTTCCTGAATATGTTCTACGGCGGCAAGATGAAAGGGATGCCGCCGAAGCTGATGAGCGATGACGGCAAACACATCGTCATCCGCCCGCTGGCCTACTGCCGTGAAAAAGACATCGAGCGTTTCTCCCAGGCCAAGGGCTTCCCGATCATTCCATGCAACCTGTGCGGGTCGCAGCCTAACCTGCAGCGCCAGGTGATCGCCGATATGCTTCGCGACTGGGATAAGCGTTATCCGGGACGCATTGAAACCATGTTTAGCGCGATGCAGAACGTGGTGCCTTCGCACCTGAGCGACGTTAATCTGTTTGATTTTAAAGGCATCACCCACGGTTCTGAGGTGGTGGACGGCGGCGATCTGGCGTTTGACCGGGAAGAGATTCCCCTGCAGCCTGCCGGCTGGCAGCCGGAGGAAGAGGACGCCCGGTTAGATGAGCTGCGTCTGAACGTAGTGGAAGTGAAGTAACCCGAAAGCGTCTCAGGCCGCCGCCTGAGACGCGCTATTCTGCCCTTACTTCAGCAGTCGTACGCGACAGGCTTTACCTTTGATCTTGCCGTTTTGTAACTGCTTATACGCTTTCTGCGCCATATTCTGGCGGATCGCCACATAGACGTGGGCCGGGTGGACGGTAATTTTGCCGATATCAGCGCCATCAAACCCCATATCTCCGGTCAACGCTCCCAGCACATCCCCCGGGCGCATTTTCGCCTTTTTTCCGCCGTCGATGCACAGCGTCGCCATCTCCGCCGTCAGCGGCGTGATAGCGTTGCCCGTCGGCGCCGGCAGCCAGTTAAGGGATAATTGCAGCATGTCGGCCAGAATGGTGGCGCGCTGCGCCTCTTCCGGCGCGCAGAAGCTGATAGCCAGGCCTTGTTCGCCGGCGCGGGCGGTGCGGCCGATGCGGTGAACATGCACCTCCGGATCCCAGGCCAGCTCGAAGTTCACCACCAGCGCGAGAGATTTGATGTCCAGGCCGCGGGCGGCGACGTCGGTCGCCACCAGAACCCGAACGCTGCCGTTCGCGAAGCGCACCAGCGTTTGATCGCGGTCGCGCTGCTCGAGGTCACCGTGCAGCGATAATGCGCTCTGCCCGGCGGCGTTGAGCGCATCGCAGACCGCCTGGCAATCGCGCTTGGTATTGCAGAACACCACGCAGGACGCCGGCTGATGCTGGCTGAGCAGACGCTGGAGCAGCGCAATCTTGCCGTGGCGGGAAACTTCAAAGAACTGCTGTTCGATAGCCGGTAACGCATCGACGCTGTCAATCTCAATCGTTTCCGGATGACGCTGCACCCGACCGCTGATCGCCGCGATCGCCGCAGGCCAGGTGGCGGAAAACAGCAGCGTCTGCCGGTCAGCCGGCGCGAAGCGGATCACCTCGTCGATGGCATCGCTGAAGCCCATATCGAGCATGCGGTCCGCTTCATCCATCACCAGGGTCTGCAGCGCGTCGAGAGAAACCGTCCCCTTCTGCAGATGATCGAGCAGACGGCCCGGGGTGGCGACGATAATATGCGGGGCGTGCTGCAGTGAATCGCGCTGAGCGCCAAACGGCTGCCCGCCGCAGAGCATCAAAATCTTGATGTTCGGCAGGCAGCGCGCCAGACGGCGCAGCTCGCCGGCAACCTGATCGGCCAGTTCACGGGTCGGACACAGCACCAGCGACTGGGTCTCAAAGCGCGACGGATCGATATGCTGCAGCAGGCCCAGCCCGAAGGCGGCCGTTTTTCCGCTGCCGGTTTTTGCCTGCACGCGCACATCTTTCCCCGCGAGGATCGCCGGCAGGGCGGCGGCCTGAACCGGCGTCATCGACAGATAACCCAGCTCGTTAAGGTTGGCTAATTGGGCGGCAGGTAAAACAGTCAGGGTAGAAAAAGCGGTCACAATGTATTCTCGTATTAAAGGACAGACGATCTGCAGGCGCGTATCCTCGCAGATCTCCGCGCCTGATGCGACAATTTAATCGGCTCTTCATCAGGCGGCGGATCGGGCTGCGGCTGCGGGCGCGGTCGCGGATCGGGTAAAGGAACCGGATCGTTCGGCTCGGGCGAGATGGGGATGGACTGGGCTGTCAGCCCTGAAGCGTAATGCATAGTGGCCTCCCGGAAAGTGATACGGGCGTACCCGCAGGCGTAAACGGCCTGAAGACCGTCGGGTGTCTTAGTAAGCGTAGAAGCTGGTCAGGAGAGCGCAAAAAAAAAAGCCGACTCAACAAAGTCGGCGTCGTACGAATCAATTGTGCTATGCAGTAATTCAAAAAAGGAAGTAAGACAATATGGAGCGCAACGCCCATCGCTTGACGTTGCATTCACCTGCGAGAGAGATATTGCCCTGAATGGGTAGAGGGTTTATTGATTTCGCTCAAACATTGCCGGGTTTTCCCGGCATCGTCGCTGCCAAAAGGCGATTCTTTACAACCATTTACTGCGATGTAACCACCACGCAACACCACCGATGACAACGACTAACATCAGGCAGAAGAGGCTAAAGCCCAGATGCCAGCTGTTACCTGGGATCCCCCCGAGGTTGACGCCGAACAGGCCGGTTAAAAAGGTGCTGGGCAGAAACACCATCGCCATCAACGACATCGTATAGGTCCGCCGCGCCAGCGACTCCTGCATAATCTGGGCGATCTCATCGCTCATGATCGCCGTCCGGGCAATGCAGCTGTCGATCTCGTCCAGCCCGCGCCCCAGCCGCTCGGCGATATCCTGCATCCGCCGCCGCTGATCGTCGCTCATCCATGGCAGGCGTTCGCTGGCCAGCCGGGCGTAAACATCGCGCTGCGGCGCCATATACCGACGCATCACAATCAGCTGCTTACGCAGTAGCGCGAGAAAACCGCGCGGCGGCACCTGCTGATCGAGCAGGTCGTCTTCGAGGTCGATAATTCGGTCATGCAGTTGTTCAATAAACTCACTGGCATGATCGGTCAGCGCGTCGCAGACTTCCACCAGCCAGCTGCCGCCATCCGTCGGCCCATTGCCCTCCTTCAGGTCGCCCAGCACATCGTCCAGCGCCAGCACTTTGCGCTGACGAGTGGAGACGATCAGCCGCTCATCCATATACAGACGCATCGCCACCAGCTGGTCTGGCCGTTCATCGGTGCTGCCGTTGATGCAGCGCAGGGTAATCAACGCCCCGTCGCCGATCCGCGTCACCCGCGGTCGGGTGCTCTCGCCCGCCAGGGCATCGCGCACGTTATTGGGCAGCAACGGGGTGGCCGCCAGCCAGTCGGCGCTGTCGCTATGGGTATAGTTGAGATGCAGCCAGCAGGGTTTCTCTTTGTCGATAATATCGTCATCGGCGAGCGGCTTCACGCCCCCCTGCCCGTCGAGCACCCACGCGAAGATCGCGTCCGGTATCTGCAACTCCGAGCCTTTAATCGCGTCCACTCAACCTCCGTTAATCCATGCCTGTCGCATTGCGCGCGCTCTGTATAAGGTACGCGAAAGCGCGCTTTTTCGCTGTTTATTGCCCGGTGAAAGAGGCTAATCGCTTCATTAAAAAGCGCTTTCCCCCGGGCCACGCCCGCTTTCCTCATTTAACGTTAAAGTGTAGTGAAATCAAGTTCTTCAGGTTTTGCGCGGTTCACTGCGACCTTTTGCGGTTTATTTTGCGGCCTTTTGCTGTATTATGCCGTTTATTGCGTCAATTTGCGGAGTCCCTCGCCATGCATAAGCTCGCGCGACAAAAACACATCCTTGACCGGCTGAGTGAAACCGGTCAGCTGAGCATCAGCGAACTGGTTGATGCGCTGCAGGTGTCGGCCGATACCATACGCCGGGATCTCAGTGAGCTGGAAAACCAGGGGGTACTGCAGAAAAGCCACGGCGGCGCCATCGCGCTTAACGTCCCGGCGATGACGCGCCAGGGAAGAAACGCCCTGCTCCCCGGAACGAAACAGCGTCTGGGCCAGCAGGTCGCCGCGCGCATCCCCTCCGGCTCGACGCTGTTTCTCGACGCCGGCAGCACACTGCTGGCCGTCGCTACCCAGCTGAAAGGCCCCATGACCGTGATCACCGCTTCGCTGGATATCGCCCAGCTGTTCAGCGACCGCGCCGATATCCAGCTTATCCTGCTTGGCGGCCAGTGGGACAGTGAACAGCGGCTGTTCGCCGGCAGCGCCACGCTGTCGCTGGTGGCGCGCTACCGCGCCGATATCGCGATTCTCGGCGCCTGCGCGTTGCATGCCGAACTGGGCCTGAGCGCCAGCCAGGAGGCCGATGCGGACGTAAAACGCGCCATGCTCGCCGCCAGCGCGGAACACTGGCTGGTGGCGGACCATACCAAAGTCAACCATTGCGAACCCTGGCTGGTGGCCGGTCTCAGCGACATTCACCATCTTTTCCTCGATCGTCCCTGGCCTGAGCTGGGGGATGACCCTGCCCTCTCTGTACATATTGCTGACGCTTAACAACGTGGAGAACTTGATGAGTAACAACACGATAAATATCGCCCTGATTGGCTATGGCTTCGTCGGTAAGACTTTCCACGCGCCGCTTATCCGTTCGGTGCCGGGCCTGAACCTGGCCTTCGTCGCCTCGCGCGATGAAGAGAAAGTCAAACGCGACCTGCCGGACGTCACAGTGATCGCTTCCCCGGAAGCGGCGGTCCAGCACCCGGATGTCGATCTGGTGGTTATCGCCTCCCCCAACGCCACGCACGCGCCGTTGGCCCGCCTGGCGCTGAACGCCGGCAAGCATGTGGTGGTGGACAAACCCTTTACCCTTGATATGCAGGAGGCCCGGGAGCTGATCGCCCTGGCGCAGGTGAAACAGCGGCTGCTTTCCGTCTTCCATAACCGCCGCTGGGACAGCGACTATCTCGGTATCCGTCAGGTTATTGAGCAGGGCGCCATCGGCACGGTGAAACATTTTGAGTCCCATTTCGACCGTTTCCGCCCGGAAGTCCGCGTCCGCTGGCGCGAGCAGAACGTCCCCGGCAGCGGTTTATGGTTCGATCTTGGGCCGCACCTGATCGATCAGGCGCTGCAGCTGTTTGGTCTGCCGCAGTCGGTACAGGGCAATATCGCCACCCTGCGCGACGGCGCGGAGATCAACGACTGGGCGCATGTGGTCTTAAACTACCCGGCGCATAAAGCGATCCTCCACTGCAGCATGCTGGTCGCGGGGGGCTCCTCGCGCTTCACGGTGCATGGCGATAAAGGCAGCGTTGTTAAAGCGCGGGCCGACCAGCAGGAGAGCCAGCTGCTGGCGGGTGTGGTGCCGGGAAGCGCCGGCTGGGGAGAGGATGAGGATGGGCTGGTTATCTATGACGCCTCGCTGCAGACCCAAACCCAGCCTACCCCGCCGGGCGATCAGCGCCAGTACTATATGCAGATCCGCGACGCGCTGAAGGGCCTGATCGCCAATCCGGTGCCGCCGGTGCAGGCGCTGGCGGTGATGGCCGTCCTGGAAGCGGCGGCACGCTCTGCAGAAAGCGGCGTGGCGCAGACCCTCGACCTGACCGACGACGAGCGCAACGCGCTGCGCTAAGCCTGTCGTTACTCCGGTTATCTGTGCGGCCCGCAGGTAACCGGATCGCCACCCCGACTGCAGAAATAATCACTGCCTGTCAGCAGATTATCCTTTCTTTATCCTGCCTTTTTGCCTAAAGCACCGCTGGAAATTTCAGCCAATTGGGAGGAGGATAGAGAACAGATCGATCGTGATGAGAACAAGGTTGCTGACGCTGTGGACGCGGTGACCGCAATACCGGACAGGAGAAGCTCATGTACTACACGTTAGGAGATACCACTCTCCATTTTTATCGCTATCAGTGCAAATTCTACGTCGCCCACTGGGAAGGAGGGAACGTGATGGACGAAAAATTTAAACCGTTTATCGAGCAGATCACTGAGAAGACCGGGCTGGACGCGAAGCGCGTCGAGACCGCCGCGCGCGATTATTTTACTAACGTGGATTAACAGGCAGCCTGTTGCGGTATACCGAAGGCCTGGCCGACGCGCCTGCCGTTGATCTCCCCCCTTCCGCCGCCACGGCCCTCGTTCCCGCTGGCGGCTCTCCTTCCCCACCGGCGATAAACAGGATAACGACCAGCCAGAACCCCAGGCTGTCTGCCCCACGCTTTTGTCAATTTTCAGACCGATAACGTGAGATGTCATTTATCGTAATTATCTATTTCCCCGTGATTTTTTAGTCGACACAATATCGCCCTGCCGCCAGGCAGGGCGTCGGCGACTACCGCTCCTCCAGCGCCGCCACCGGCTCCGGCGCGCTTTTCCTGCGCAGCAGATAGCCTGCGGCAAGGATCAGCAGCCATACCGGGATCAGGCAGACGGAGATGCGGATGTCCGGGGTCAGATACATCACCCCGAGGATCCCGGCGAGAAACAGCAGACACAGCCAGTTTGTCAGGGGATAGGCGAAACTCTGGAAAGCCGTTACCTTCCCGGCCCGCTGCATGGCGCGGCGGAACTTAAGATGAGTGATGCAGATCATCGCCCAGTTGATGACCAGGGCGGCCACCACCAGGGCCATCAGCAAGGCAAAGGCTTTCCCGGGCATCACATAGTTAATCACCACGCAAAGCGCCGTGGCGACGGCGGACACCGCCAGGGCGGTCAACGGGATCCCGCGGTGGTTCACCCGCAGCAGCGCGCGCGGGGCGTTGCCCTGCTGAGCCAGGCCGAACAGCATCCGGCTGTTGCAGTAGACGCAGCTGTTGTAGACCGACAGCGCGGCGGTGAGCACCACCAGATTGAGGGCGTTGGCCACAATATTGCTGTCAATGGCGTGAAAGATCAGCACAAAGGGGCTTCCCCCTTCCACGACGTTCCGCCACGGGTAGAGTGACAGCAAGACCGCCAGCGACCCCACATAAAAAAGCAGAATACGGTAGATCACCTGGTTGGTGGCTTTGGGAATGGTTTTATGCGGTTCGTCGGCTTCCGCCGCGGTGATCCCCACCAGCTCAAGCCCGCCGAAGGAGAACATGATCACCGCCATGGCCATCACTAAGCCCGTGATACCGTTAGGGAAAAATCCCCCGTCCTGCCACAGGTTGGCCACCGTCGCCGCCGGCCCGCCGTGACCGCTAAATAACAGATAGCAGCCAAAGGCGATCATGCTGATGATAGCGGCCACTTTGACAATCGAGAACCAGAACTCCAGCTCGCCATACACTTTGACGTGCGTCAGGTTGATGGCGTTGATCGCCACGAAGAAGATTGCCGCCGACAGCCAGGTGGGTACCTCCGGCCACCAGTACTGAATATAGATGCCCACCGCCGTCAGCTCCGCCATGCTTACCAGCACGTACAACACCCAGTAATTCCAGCCGGACATAAACCCGGCGAAGGGCCCCCAGTAGCGGTTGGCGAAATGGCTGAACGACCCCGCCACCGGCTCCTCTACCACCATTTCGCCAAGCTGACGCATGATAAAGAAGGCGATAACCCCGGCGATGGCGTATCCCAGCAGGACCGAGGGGCCTGCCATACGGATCGTTTGCGCGATACCTAAAAACAGTCCGGTGCCGACCGCCCCCCCGAGGGCGATCAACTGGATATGGCGGTTTTTTAACCCGCGCTTTAACTGATGCTCTTGCTGCGTTGTCATCTCTGACCTGCCCCTGTCTGTAAAAAGTCACTTTCGCCGGTAGCAACTTTCAGGCCAGCGGATCGTCGCGGAGCGTCAGGTCAAAAATAATTCATTGAATTATATTGAAATATTATTTTCCAGTTCGTTCTGAAAGCTGGTCATCGCGGCGCTGACCTGGCGCATAACGCGCGAAAATTGGCCAGATGACGCACAGATCATGAGAAAACCAGTGGCTTAATGCATGAAGCTGACCCGTTTTGGTGCATCCGGTTTGCCGCCGTCGGGTCAGGCTTCACGCCAGGCAAAAAACTGTTAGGCTGGTAGCCACTTTTACGTTCCGCTAGTGGCCACTATGTACAACATCGACGACTATGATCTGAAAATTCTTACCCTGCTGCAGGCCAATGGCCGTTTGACCAATCAGGAGCTTAGCGAGCTTATCGGCCTGTCCGCTTCCCAGTGTTCGCGCCGCCGTATCGCCCTTGAACAGGCGCAGCTTATCCTCGGCTACCATGCGCGTCTGGCGCCGGATGCCGCCGGGCAGGAGATGCTTGGCCTGATTGAGGTGCGCCTGCTGAATCACACCCCGCAATGCGTGGAGAGCTTTCATCAGATGCTCAGTGAAGTGGACGCCATTCTGGACGCCTGGAAAACCACCGGCGACGCCGATTATCTGCTGCGGGTAACGGTCCCGGACCTGCCCGGACTAAGCCATTTGATCAGCCATATTCTGGCGCAAAACAAAGGGGTGGCTCATCTGAAAACCGCCGTCGTGCTCAACCGCCTGAAGGAGAACGGCCAGCTGATGCCGGGCACGCCCTCGCTGCGCTGAACCGGAGCATAGTGCCCTGCGCTGGTGCAGATGCGGGGCCAGTCAATGCGTGATAAGCAGTAAATTCGCACAATTTACGCATTTCATAACCATTATGCGCACGACCCGTGCGATTTTCTCTTTCCGACAGAACAACAGGTTAGGCTAAACCACGGCTATTTTTTCCGCAACCAATCGCCCGGGCACGCTCCTCTGGTGCGATTTTTGCAAACAAGAGCTTATCCTTGTTAACGAAAAGATAGTGCTTATTTATGGATAACGTCCTTTCCCATGAAAAACTGACCCACACCTGGCTGGAGGATGCCCTGGCGCTGCTGTTCGGCACGCTGATGATCTCCTTTGGCATTATCCTGTTTCGCCAGGCCGGCGCCCTGACCGGCGGGACGGCAGGCATGGCCTTTCTGATCCACTACGCCACCCACCTGCCGTTCGGCGTGGTTTTCTTCGCCATTAACCTGCCCTTCTACTGGCTCTCCGTCCGGCGGATGGGCGCCGCCTTCACGCTGAAAACCTTCTGCGCGGTCGGACTGGTGTCGCTGTTCTCCGACCTGCACGGCTACTTTATCCATGTCGATCGCCTGAACCCCTATTACGCCACCCTCTTCGGCAACATCATGGTCGGTATCGGCTTTGTGGTGCTGTTCCGCCATAAAGCGAGCCTCGGCGGCGTCAATATTCTGGCCCTCTATCTGCAGGATAAAAGCGGCATCCGCGCCGGTAAATTCCAGATGGTGGTGGACGCCTGCATCGTCACCGCCTCCCTGTGGGTGGTTAGCCTGCCGATGCTGCTGGTCTCTGTCCTCGGCGCCGTGATTTTGAATTCGATTATCGCCATGAACCACCGCCCAGGACGCTACGCGGTGTAATGGCTTCACCTTTAACGGTCATTTCAGGAGTAACCACTGTGTTCCAGAACGTTGACGCCTACGCGGGCGATCCTATCCTGTCGCTGATGGAAGCCTTTCAACAGGATCCCCGGGCAGACAAAGTTAACCTTAGCATCGGGCTGTACTATAACGAGCAGGCCATCATTCCTCAGCTGGAGGCGGTCCGTCAGGCCGCTGACCGGCTGCAGAGCCAGTTGCACAAGGCCAGCCTCTATCTGCCGATGGAGGGACTGGCTCCCTATCGCCGCGCGGTCCAGACGCTGCTGTTTGGCGAACACCATCCGGCGTTGCGTGCCGGACGCATCGCCACCATCCAGACGCTGGGCGGCTCCGGCGCGCTGAAGGTGGGTGCTGATTTCCTCAAGCGCTACTTCCCCGACTCCGCGGTCTGGGTCAGCGATCCAACCTGGGAGAACCATGTCGCCATCTTTGCCGGGGCGGGTTTCGAGGTGCATACCTATCCCTGGTTCGACAGCGCCACCCGTGGGGTCAATTTCCCCGCGATGCTTGCCGCACTCCAGCAGCTCCCGCCGCGCAGCATCGTGCTGCTCCATCCTTGCTGCCATAATCCGACGGGGGCCGATCTCGCCCCCGAGCAGTGGGATCGGGTGATTGAGGTGTTGATCGCCCGGGAGCTGATCCCGTTCCTCGATATTGCCTACCAGGGTTTTGGCCGCGGGCTGGATGAAGATGCCTATGCCATACGCGCCATCGCCAGCGCCGGACTGACGGCGCTGGTCAGCAACTCGTTCTCGAAGATTTTTTCACTGTACGGCGAGCGTGTCGGCGGCCTGTCGGTGGTCTGTGACAACGCCGATGCCGCCGGGCGCGTGCTGGGCCAGTTGAAAGCCACCGTGCGCCGCAACTACTCCAGCCCGCCGGGGTTTGGCGCCCAGGTGGTGTCGCAGGTGCTCAACGATCCCGAGCTGAATGCCCTGTGGCAGGGGGAAGTGGAGGCCATGCGCACCCGCATCAGCGCCATGCGCGTCGCGCTGGTGAAGGCTCTGCAGGCAGCCCTGCCGGCGGTGGATTTTTCCTATCTGCTGACCCAGCGCGGCATGTTCAGTTACACCGGCTTTAGCGCCGATCAGGTAGACGTTCTGCGTGAAGAGCATGGCATCTATCTGATTGCCAGCGGTCGCGTCTGCGTGGCCGGGCTCAACCACGGCAATATTGCGCGGGTAGCCAGCGCCTTCGCCGCGGTCTGCGCACGCTGATCCGCTTTCCCGCTGGCCGGGGCAACCCCGGCGCGGTATCGCAGTTATTCGCGACGCAGTCGGCGAGCCAGGCGGGTGCCCAGCGTCTGAATAAGCTGGACAATAACAATCAGCACCAGGGCGGTGGTGAGGGTGGCAAAGGCGTCGAAACGCTGATAGCCGTAGGTGATCGCCAGGTCGCCGATCCCGCCGCCGCCCACCGTTCCCGCCATGGCGGTCGCGCCAAGCAGACCGATGGTCGCGGTGGTAAGGGCCAGAATCAACGACGCCGCCGCCTCCGGCAGCATGAAATGCCAGACGGTCTGCAGAGGGGTCGCGCCCATGGCGTCTGCGGCCTCAAGGATCCCCTCATCCACCTCCAGCAGCGAGCTCTCCACCAGCCGGGCAATATAGGGGGCGACAAAAACGATCAGCGGCACGATGGCCCCCGCGGTGCCGATAGTCGTGCCCACCAGCAGCCTGGTGAAGGGCAGGATCACAATCAGCAAAATGATAAACGGCAGCGAGCGCAGCACGTTAATCAGCGGATTCAGCGCCTGATGCACCACCGGGTTGGCCACGATGCCGCCAGGACGACAAACCACCAGCACAATTCCCAGCGGGACGCCGAGCAACGCGCCAAAGCCCAGTGAGATGGCGACCATAATCAGGGTATCATGCAGCGCCAGCAGAAACTGCTCGCCGGTAATGGCGGTATCAATAAGATCAAACATGGATGATTTTCACTCCTGCGTCGGCCAGATGGGTGATGGCGCGTTCGGTTTCGTCAGGCTCGCCGAGGAGTTGCACAATCATAAATCCCAGTATCCGGCCCTGAACTTCGGACATGCTGGCAAACAGGATATTCACCTCGACAGCATACTCGCGGATCAGGCGGTTAATGATCGGCTGCCGGGCCGTCGCGCCGATAAATTCGAGGCGTAAAGCCCGGGCGCCGTTGTCGCGTTGCAGGAGCGACGCCACCCGCTGCGGCAGACGATCGTGCACCACCGACTGCACGAAACTGGCGGTGACCGGATGCTGCGGCTGGGCAAAGAGATCGAAAACCGTCCCCTGCTCAACAATGCGCCCGGCCTGCATCACCGCCACCTTGTGACAGATTGTCTGGATCACTGACATTTCATGCGTAATCAGCACAATGGTGATGCCATAGCGGCGATTAATCTCCTGCAGCAGCAATAAGATCTGTACCGTAGTATGGGGGTCGAGTGCCGAGGTGGCTTCATCGCACAGCAGCACCGACGGGTTGGTGGCCAGCGCCCGGGCGATACCGACCCGCTGCTTTTGCCCTCCCGACAGCTCATTCGGGTAGCTGTGCATTTTGTCGCTCAGGTCGACAAACGCCAGCAGCTCCGCAACCCGCGCCTGGATAAAGGCCTTGTCGCGTCCCTGTAAAATAAGCGGGATAGCGATGTTATGAAATACCGTTTTCGAATTCAGCAGATTAAAATTCTGAAAGATCATGCCGATATCTTTTTTGATCGCCTGCAGGCGCTGGCCGCTGCAGTCCTGGAGCGACTCACCATTCAACACCACCTCGCCCTCACCCGGCGTTTCCAGACGATTGATCAGCCGCAATAAGGTGCTTTTTCCTGCGCCGCTGTAGCCAATAATGCCGAAAATATCGCCCCGGTCGATACTGAGATTAATATCCTGCAGGGCCAGAACCGGATGCCCTTTTCTGTTAAAGGTTTTACTGACATGGCGAAATTCTATCATCGCGTTATTCATTTTAAATAATCAGGCAGCAGGTAACCATCATACTGCGGATGGCTGAGAATATATTTTTTGAAATCGGCAGAGTGATAGCCGTCGATGATATCTTTGGCAAACTGCGCCTTCTGATTTTTACCGGCAACGGTCACAACGTTAATAAAATGGCTGGTAGCGGCCTCCAGCTTTAATGCCGAGGTAAGCGCCATGCCGCTGGAGACGGCGAAATTGCCCTGAATCAGGCCATAGTCGACGTCCGGCAGCGCGCGAACCTGCTGGGCATTGTCCATCTCCTTAAGCACGATGTTATAGGGGTTGGCAACGATGTTACGCTGCGAAAAGGTGGCGGGATCGCTGTCCGGTTTAATCTTCACCCAGCCGAGGCTTTCCAGCACCAGTACCGCGCGATATTCGTTCGACGGCTGGTTTGGCACCGACACCACCGTGCCGGCTGCCGGGGTGCCCAGGGTCGTCAGTTTGCCGCCGTACAGACCCATCGGCGGCGTGGGTACCTGCACAATGCCGACGTTATCGATCCCCAGTCGCTCATTGATCGCTTTCAGGTATACCGGATGCTGCATAATATTCGCTTCGATATCGCCGCGAGCTACCGCGTCATTGACCTGAATACCGTCGCTGAAATCTTTATATTCGATTTTATATCCTTTACTCAATAAATAGGGGGCGACCCCTTTTTCAAATTGCTCTTTATACGGTCCGGGGTTAAAGCCGATGCGAATAATTTGATCGGCGGTGGCGTAAAAGGAGGAAGCGGATAACAGGGCGAGCGTCATTCCGAGCGCAACTGACTTGTTCATAAGGTATTTTCCTGGAAGGTTGGCGATATTGAGCGATTAAATCACAGCCGAAAGCGGGTTGTAAGCCAGAACGCCGGATTTCCTTTTGCTTATTCCTCATAAACTTTTGCCATCCCGACATATCCTAAAAACAATAATCCTTTGCATATATTGTTATTTAGCCAGGCGCAATAAATCCCTTAAAGATGGCAGATTATTGATAACGTAAACCGGGAAAATTATGCCTGATTTCGCTGCTTCACCACTGGTGGACGCCCTGGAAGAGAATCTGTTCAGCCTGCTGGAAAAACTGGCTGCGGAGGTCAACACCGACGCGCTGCCGTTGATCGACCTCTCCAGCGGCAGTCCGGATCAGCCCACGCCGCCGGAAGTGATTGACTCGCTGCAGAGCGCCATTCATCGTCGTGAAAACCATGGCTACCCGTCGTTCTGGGGCAAGCCGCAGGTCCGCGAAGCGATCGCCCATTTTTATCGCCGCCAGTATGATGTGGAACTCGATCCGCACAGCGAAGTCGCGGTATTTCAGGGCTCGCATATCGGTATTGGCGGCATCCCGCGGGCGCTGCTCCGTCCCGGACAATACCTCATCTCCACCGATCCCTGCTATCCCATTTACCGCTCAGCGGCGCTGCAGTCCCAGGCGGCGTTTTATGGCCTGCCGCTCAGGGCTGAGAACCACTTCCTGCCGGATTTTAACGACCTCCCCCGGGAGGTAGCTCACCAGGCCGGGCTGGTGGTGCTTAACTATCCGCATAACCCCACCGGCACCCTCGCCACGCCGGCGCTGTTCGCCAGCGCCCTGCAGTTTGCCCGACGTCACCAGGTGCCGATCCTGCACGATTTTGCCTATGCGGCCATCGGCAGCGCGGCCAGAGATGCGCCGCTGAGCCTTTTCTCTCAGCCAGGCGCGAAAGCGTGGGGAGTGGAGACCTACACCTTCTCCAAGACCTTTAATATGGCCGGCTGGCGCTTCGGCTTCGCGGTCGGCAACGCCTCGATTATCCGGGCGTTTAAAAAACTGCACACCCACAGCTACAGCACGGTGTTTGGCGCCATTCAGGATGCAGCAATCGCCGCGCTCAGCCTGCCGGCAGAACGGATTGCGCAGCTGACGGCGGTGTATCATCAGCGCCGGGAGTGGGTTCTGCGTCGACTGGCCGCACTGCGCTGGCCGGTTCGTGCCGCACAAGGTACTTTCTTCCTCTGGCTGAGCGTGCCGCCCGGGTACCGTTCACAGGAGTTTGCCCGCCTGCTGCTGCAGGAGGCGCATATTCTGGTGGCGCCAGGCACTGGTTTTGGCGATGGGGGTGAAGGGTTTATTCGCATCAGTCTGACGGCTGGGGACGACGCGCTGCGCAAGGCGCTGGACCGTCTCGCCCGGCTGGCGCTGTTTTAGCGCCCGCCTCGCGGAGTCGTTACATCTTCAGGTAGCCCGCCATGCGTTGAATACGCGCGGCGGAATAGTCATAGCAGGCGCTGGCGGGTTTACCCAGTACGCGATATTTGGCGCCATTGTAAAAGGCGGTCTTATTCTCCTCTTCCAGAAAGCGCCGGGAGACGGTGTCGCTGAAAATACGGTCGCCATCCGACTGTGGCTGATAGCGGCTGGATTTGACGCTCTCCCACGCCACGCCGATCGGCTTATGGTCATAGCCGGTCATACAGAACAGCCGGTTGGAGGCCAGCAGATCGGCCTCGATGGTTTTAAATTCCGCCGCCGTAGCGGCGCAGGTTATGCTTAACAGGCAGGCCGAGGCCCATCGGTAAATTGTCATTATTCAGGCGATCCCAGAGAGTTTCCTCCATTCTAAGCGGCTGAAAATTCTGGACGTTCACTTTCACCTATCGTTGCCAGCAAAAACCGCAAAATAATTTACACTCAGACTCCTCGTGCGTTGTCTTAACGACCTGCAGGCCTTCCCTGCTCAGCTCATCCGCCGGGCCAGACAACGAGACGCCGGCGGGAAGGATATAGCCGTCTTTAACGATTAAACGCCCAGCGGGTCCCGCTGGTCAGCGCCCGCTCGAAGGCGGGACGGCCGGGGCCCGCCAGCCAGCCGGCGAAGGTGTGCAGCTGCGGGTGCAGCTGGCGCAGGGCGTCGAGGTCGGCGTGCCCCGCCAGCCGCCCGTCGTCCACCAGCCCGGTCAGCTTGTGCAGAAAAGGGCTGGCGGCCAGCACCTCGTCGGAAAATCGCGAATAGGGGATCGGCCGTCCCGCCGCCGCGGAGAATAACGCCTCGAGCTGATGACCGGTCACGCTGTCGCTGGCGATCTCGAACGTCTTGCCGGCAAACCGCGCCGGCGCGGCAAAAATCGCTGCGACAAGCTGGCCGATATCCTCCACCGCCAGCACCTGCATCCTCCCCTCCGGCAGCATAAAAAAGTGAAAATGACCTTCATCAAGGCCAAAACCGGGCATCACCAGCAGCTCCATAAAGGTGGCGGGCCGCACGATGGTCGCCGCCAGCGGCAGGCGGCGGATATGCCGCTCAATCGCCGCTTTGGTGTCATAATGCGCTACGCCGGTCGGCGTCTCCCCCGCCGCGCTGCCGGAGCTGTATACCAGATGCTTCACCCCGCACTCGACGGCAAGGTCGGCGATGGTTATCCCGTAGCGCACCTCCTGCTCATCGGTTACCGTCCCGCCCGGCGAGCTGGGCTGCACGCTGAAGACGCCGTCGACCCCGGCCATCGCCGCCCGCATTGCCGCCCGGTCTTCAAAGGCGCCCACGACCAGCTCGGCTCCCCGCGCCGCCAGCGCGACAGCCCCGGCGGAGAAAGGATCCCTGACCAGCGCCCGCACTCGCCAGCCGCGGTGCAGCAGCGCCCGCGCCACCGAGCCGCCCTGCTGGCCGGTGGCGCCAAAAACCAATACGATTTGGGCATTATTCATCACCGTTCCCCCTCGTCAGCAGATCGTTCTCCGGCGTCTCGCCAGCGATACTCCCCTGGCCTGTCCTCCTCCAGCCAACCGCAGGAGGGTCCGGCGAAATGCCCGGTGAACCATTGGGCATGATGGCTTGCGCACCACGCCATCATCTCGCGTCGCGAGCGTTCCGCCTGCCGGGGATCGCCGCAGAACGCCGAGCTCCAGTGCGGATGGGTAAACTGGCGCGGGGAATGAAGAAGATCGCCTGAGAAACAGGCGTAGTCATCGCCAGAGGAGAGGATCAGCGCGGCATGGTCCGGACTGTGGCCGGGGGTAGGGATAAAGGCGATCCGTCCGCCGACCAGCGGCCTGGCCGCCACATCCACGGTCTCCAGCTGGCCAGCCTCGATCACCGGCAGCAGGCTGTCGAGCCACAGCGCCCGGTAGCGTTCGCTGTTCTTCACCCGCGTGAGCTCTTTTGCCGAACACAGGTAGCGCGCGTTGGGAAACAGCGGCGCCCAGCGATCGTCCCGCCAGACGGTATTCCATCCGACATGGTCGGTATGCAGGTGGGTCAGTAGCACCAGGGTCACCTCCTCCGGGTTCACTCCCGCGGCGCGGAGATTCTCCAGATAGGGCGTGTTAAGTTGATGATAGAGCGGATTGCCGCCGCGCTCCCGACCATTGCCGGTGGCGGTATCGATAACGATCAGATCGTGGGGAGTCTGTACCACCCAGCTGTGGATTGACAGCGCGATTGGCTGATTATCGGCGTCCGCCTCCGTCACAGGGAACGCCGCGGGATAGAGCGCCGCCGGCTGCAGGCTAATCTCGCGTTCCGGCACTTTGAATATCAGGCTGTCGCCTGTCTGGTAAGTTTGCATCACTCCCTCCGCGCGAATTGCGCTGGTTGATTTACCGGGGTGATATTCACTATGCTGCCGGGATAACCCACATTCAAATTGATTATCATAATGAAGAAAATCATTGAAAATGATTTTAGTCGTATCGATCTGAATTTGTTGACGGTCTTGATGGTGCTGTACCGCGAAGCCAGCGTTACCCGCACCGCAGAGGCGCTGCATCTTGGCCAACCGGCCATCAGCGGGGCGCTGAAACGGCTGCGCGAGATGTTTGACGATCCGCTGTTCGTGCGCAGCGCCAGAGGCATGCTGCCGACCCCGCGGGCGCAAGCGCTGATGACCGAGCTGCAGCCGCTGATGGAACACCTGCATTCGGCAATGTTTGGCGCCGGGGAGTTTTCCCCCGCCAGCGCGCAGCAGCTTTTCCGCGTCGGCCTCAGCGACTGGAGCGAACACTGGTTGATGCCCCAGCTGTTGCCCGGACTGATGCAGGAGGCGCCCCGGGTGTCGCTCCAGACACTCGCCGCCGACCCCTTCCAGGTACGCCAGCTGCTGGAGGCGGATCGCATTGATGTCGCGGTGTCCCTCAACAAGCAGAGCCGCGGGGAGATCGTCAGCGAACCGGTGATGAGCATGGGGGTGACCACCCTCTGGTCGCCGCAGCAGATCCCCTGCCGCGGGCCGTTGTCGGTGGGCGATTTCATCGCCTGGGAACATGTGATGGTGGCCTATCGCGAAACCGGCCACGGGGAAATAGATCGCCAGCTCGCCAGTCAGGGACTCGCGCGGCGCGTGCGCTTCGCCACGCAGAATTTCTCCACCTTTCCCCTCCTGCTGACCACCCTGCCGCTCTTCGCCACCGTCCCCCAGGGGCTGGCGCAACGCTGGCAGGCGCAGTATGCGCTGCGCGCGGACGCCCCGCCGGTGGCCTACCCGGAATTTACCCTGTGTATACTGCGCCACAAACGCCGGGCGCAGGATCCGGCGCTGAACTGGCTGATAGCGAGGATAAAACAGGCCATGCGCGGCCAATAACCGGGCCGATGCCCCGTCATCAGGCCTCGCTGAGCGGGGGTTGCAGAACGCACCTGCTCCAGTCGTAAAACGCGCGCACCGCCGGCGGCAGATAGCGGTTTTGCGGATAGACCAGCGACAGGGGAAGATCAGACGCGGCCTGCTCCAGACAGGCGACCAGCGCGCCGCTCTGCAGCCAGGGTTGCGCCAGATAGCTGGCGACGCGGATCAGGCCCAGCCCCTGAACGCCGGCCTGGATATAGGCATCGGTATCGTCGACCACCAGCGTCTCCCGCATGCGGATCGCGCAGTCGCCGTCATCGAGGGAGAAAAGCCAGTCGATGGTCCGCCCGGTACGGTGGTTCAGGTATCCCACCGCCCGGTGCTGGTGCAGATCGTCAATGCTCTGCGGCCGGCCGTGGGCCGCTATCCAGGCCGGCGAGGCGAGGACCATCCAGCGGTAGCGGGCCAGAGGGCGCGCCACCAGGGTGGTGGAATCTTCGATTTGCCCGGTACGGATCACGCAGTCGAATCCCTCCTGGATAATATCTTCCACGTTGTCGCTTGAGCAGAGGATCAGCTCCAGGTCGGGATACTGCTGCAGAAACTCGCCGATCCTCGGCAAAACGCAGTGCCGGGCGAGAGATTGCGGCATCCCCACCTTGAACCGCCCGGCGGGCTGCGCCGAGCGGCCGGGAAAGGAGGCTTCCATCGCCGTCATTTCGGCCAGCAGCCGTTTACACTCTTCGTAATACCGACGCCCCTCCGCCGTCACGCTGAGCTTGCGGGTGGTGCGCTGAAGAAGCTGCGCCCCAAGCCAGGCTTCCAGCTCCTTCACTACCCGCGACACCGTTGAGCGCGGCTGCCCCAGCGCCTCCGCCGCCCGGGCGAAGCTGTGGGCATCCACAACCGCAACATACAACTGCATGGCATCCAGTCTGTCCATTTGGTGCTCCCCCGACGGTTATTATCCCATTATGACGAACAGTCTAACCCGAAATCCTGTTCTTATCGAATGATGCCCTCCCCCCTACACTGAGCCTGTAGCCAGTGAATACAAGGCTTAACTGAGCAAGGAGTTAAAATGAAAACTGATGATATTAATCTTGAGGAAAAGGTATTAGTTCTGGGAGCGGGACAACTGGGAGCCGCCGTACTGGATGCGCTGGTGCCAGCGGTGATCCAGCGCCAGGGCGCGGTCTCGGTGATCGTCTCGCCGGCGGCCTGGGATGAAACCGGCCAGCTGCGTTCGGCAAGCCACCGGGCGCTGGCCGACGCCGGGGCCGCCTTTCTCGCCGTCGACATCGCCGGTAGTTCACTGGAGACCCTGACCGGCGCGTTTCGCGGGTACAGCACCGTGATTAACTGCATGGGCTTTGTCGCCGGTCCGGGGACGCAGCTGAAAATTACCCGCGCGGTGCTGGCCGCCGGAGTGCCTCGCTATTTTCCCTGGCAGTTTGGCGTCAATTACGATGTGGTCGGCAAAGGCAGCGGCCAGCCGGTCTGGGACGAGCAGTATGATGTCCGGACCCTGCTGCGCGCGCAGCAGGCCACGGAGTGGGTCATTATCTCCACCGGCATGTTTACCAGCTTTCTCTTCGAGCCAGACTTCGATGTGGTGAATTTATCCGCCCGAACCCTTCACGCCCTTGGCAGCTGGGACACCCAGGTGACCGTTACCTCGCCGGCGGATATTGGCCGCCTGACCACCGCGATTTATCTGCATCAGCCGCGGATCGTCAACGAGGTGACGTTTGTTGCCGGCGAAACGACCTCTTACCGGCAGCTGGCGGACACCGTGGAGCGCGTGACGCAGCAGACGTTCAGCAAAGCCGTTCACACCCTGCCCGCCCTGCTGGACCAGCTGCGGACAGACCCGGATAACGCCATGCTGCGCTATCGCGCCGCCTTCGCCCGGGGGGATGGCGTGTGGTGGCCGATGGGCGACACCTGGAATACCCGCCACCATCTGCCGACCCAGGACATTGCCGGCTGGCTGCAGGCCGCGCGCTGATTTTCTCTCACAGGACAGAATGACGATGAACAAGCTGATTCCACTGATCGTATTGAGTTGCCTGCTGCCGCTGGCGGTCAACGCCAGGACCCTCACCGCCACCGGCGATACCCTGGACCACGCGGAAAGTAAAATTCGCCAGCAGGCCGCCCGCGAGGGCGCAACCGCCTATCGGATCATTGAGGCGCGAATGGGTAACAAAGTGCACATCACGGCGACACTCGACCACTGAACCACCGCTATCCGGCTCAGGGAGGAGCCGCCGCCAGCCCGCGCGCCAGATCAGGCGCTCATTCTTTCCCGTCGACGGTCGCGGCCCGGCGGCGCGCCGTACAGGCGAGCGTATTCCCGGGTGAACTGCGACACGCTGATATAGCCCACTTCGCCGGCCGCCTGCGCAATGCTCATCCCTTCCGCCAGCATCAGGCGGCGGGCGTGGATCAGGCGCAACTGCTTCTGAAACTGCAGCGGCGACAAGGTGGTCATGGCGCGGAAATGACGGTGAAAGACCGAAACGCTCATCCCGGCGGCGTCGGCCAGCGCGTCGACGCTGACTGGCTGCATAAAATCCCGGCGCAGCACCGCCACCGCCCGGCGGATCCGCGCCGAATGGCTGTCTGCGACGCCCAGCGCCCGGATGGCCGCCCCGTGAACACTCTGCAACAGCCAGTAATGCAGCTCCCGCCGCAGCCCTTCGCCTAACACCGCCAGCGCCCCCGGTTGATCAAACAGTCTTGCCAGCCGGTAAGCGGCGTCCGTCACGTCGGCATTCATCGGTTCGATACCGACGCGGGGCGCCTCATCCGCCCCTGACGGTCCCACCTCCTGCAGCTCGCGCAGGATAGCCAGATCCAGCTCCAGCACCAGCGCGTAATAGGGAAAACGCTGACTGGCCTCGGTGATCTGGCTGGTGGTGGGGACATCCGCGGCGATCACCATCGCCTCCCCCGGACCATAGTCGAAACTTGCCAGGCCGGTGGTCACGCTTTTGCGCCCCTGCAGCAGCATGGCCACCAGCGGCCTGGCGATGGCCGCCTGCAGATCGCCTGGGTGCAGGGCCCGCACCAGAGTGATGCCGGGAACCGGGGTAACCGCCACCCCGCTGCTATCGACATGAGCATCGGCATACCGGCGGCAGAGAGCGAAGAGTTCGTCGCGCATAAGATCCTTTCAGGCAAGTTTTAAAGCCTCATTATGCGCTATTTCCCACCAGAAGAGAGGGTATTGAGAGGAATGGGCAAAAAATAACAAGGATTGGGCAACCCGGTCTGGTAGCCACCCCCTATTGTAAGGACTCCACACACCAGAGAGGATCGAACATGACTAAGATTGCACTTATCACCGGCGCCAACCGCGGCCTTGGCCGTCAGACCGCACTGGATATCGCCCGCCAGGGTGGGGACGTCATCGTCACCTGCCGCGGCAATATTGAACAGGCGGAAGCGGTGGTGGCCGACATTCACGCCCTCGGCCGCAAGGCCATCGCCCTGCCGCTGGATATGGCGCAGACCGCCAGCTTTCCGGCCTTCGCAGACAGCCTGCGCGCTGCGCTGGGCAGCGTCTGGGGACGGGACACCTTCGACCATCTGATCAATAACGCGGGACACGGCGAATTTGCCCCGCTGGCCGAAACGCGCGAGGCGCAGTTCGATGGGCTGTTTAACGTCCACGTTAAGGGGGTGTTTTTCCTCGTTCAAACCCTGCTGCCGCTGCTGGCTGACGGCGGACGGATCGTTAACTTCTCCTCCGGACTGACCCGCGTCTCTTATCCTGGCTTCTCCGCCTACGCCGCGGCCAAAGCGGCTGTGGAGATGCTGAGCGTATACATGGCCCGCGAGCTGGGCGGGCGCGGCATCACCGTCAATACCGTCGCCCCCGGCGCTATCGCCACCGACTTTGGCGGCGGACTGGTGCGGGACGACTCGGGGATTAACGCGCAGTTTGCCGCGATGACGGCGCTGGGACGGGTGGGCGTTCCCGAGGATATTGGGCCGATGATCGCCAGCCTGCTGCGCGACGATAACCGCTGGGTGACCGCCCAGCGGATCGAGGTATCGGGCGGACAGACCATCTGACCAGTCAGGCCAGGCTGTCGATCGCCATAAAAAAGCGGTCTTCGGTGAGAATCTGTCGCGCCTCCGGGGGCTGGCGCGCCTGACGGATCAACCAGCCGCCGTCCGGGGCCAGGCTCAGATAAAACACCTCCCGGGAGCCCGCCCCGCCAGGTGTCTCAAGGCTCAGGGTCACGACCCCCTTTTCCACGCCATCCCACAGCTGCTGCGGCACGATATTGACGCTGCGCTCGCCGTTTTGCAGGCGGAGAGTGGGGATATCGTAGCGGCAGATGCCGCTATTGAGGCTGTAGCCAAGGGTGCTCAGATCGTGGAGGTGGCGGGTCGAAACCACCACCTCGATGCCCGTTCCGTCAAACCACTGATTCACCTGCCGGGCGAGCGCCGCCATCTGCTGGCGAAACATGGCAATATCCGCGGCCGCCGCCCCATCGAAGGTGGTTGTCCGCAGCGGATTTTGCTGGTGCTGCAGTTTCTTAAAAAAACGCTCCCTCGCTGTCACGTTATCTCCCTGTGCTGTGATGAAACCGGTGAGGCTGGATGAGGATGGTTACCGCCAGTTCGCTGGTTAACGAAGATTACGGGCCAATCGCCACGATGGACCCGCCGCAGAAATTTGTTTTCGACGTTACTTCGCCGCTTCAGGCCTGAGCCTTAGCTGGTTAGTTTCGGCGGTAAAAATACGTGGCTTGTCAGGATCCAATTCCTCACGCGCCAGCACCTGCTTCCAGGTATTTCTTTCTGTATCCGGATGGCGGAACAGGCCGACAACCGCCACGAACTTCGCCTGCGTTTCCAGCGGCATATTGAGACTGGCGTCCCCTCCGGGGTTGATCACTACGTCGCGACTGGCGAGGAGATCGGCGGCGAGCAGAATATCCCCCTCCTCCAGCAGCTGCTGATAAACCAGCCGGTCAAAGGTCCGGCGATCTTTAAGCTGATAGATGCGCACCACCACCGGTTCGGAGAGCGAGTGATTCTCTCTGGCATCGGTGTTGAGCGCTTCGCGCGCCGTAAAATCCAGATGCAGCGTATTAATTTGCTTATAAAAAACGGCGTTGAAGGCGGATTTTGTTCCCTCCGAGACGCGCTGGGTGAGCCCGCATCCGCTCAGGCAAAGCGCTAGCAGGGACAGCAGGCAGGCGGTTTTAATCAAACTTATACGTAACACGTCGGTTTCCTTGCGATGAGGTGGCAGGCTGCAGGCCGGTATAGGTGCCCAGTTCGGTGGTAAATGTCTGTGGGATATCATCCTGACTCTCGCCCTCTCCAGCGCCCAGCACGCCGTTCATACCGAGCCAGAACGGTCCGTCCCCCAGCGGCGGGACAGCCAGCAGTCGGGTCGGCGCGGTCAGGGTGATTCTGGCCCGGAATCGCCAGCCCAGATACACCCGCAGCAGGATGAGAAAGTCCCGAAACAGCGGGCCATCAGGCTTCCAGCCCTGCGCCTCCTCGGGATTATCGGTGATAAGGGCGACGAGGAGCTGGCTACTGCTGTCCATCGCTTCGTCACCCAGCGGGGTATTGCCGTCCAGTAAGAAGTCGTCATCGCCGTAAAAGCCCAGCGGCTGGCTGACCGCCACCGGACGCAGGCAGTAAGGGCTCGCCCTGACGGTGGTCTTCGGGGCCAGCAGCGTGACCAGAGCCTGGATCCCCTGCTGAGTTTTGCCCGGCTGACGCAGCACGCCAGTCAGCGCCAGAAAGCGCGACGCTGGCGAGGCGATATGCCGCGTCGTGCCGGGGATGCCCAGCCCCGCCAGACCCAGCAACGACTGTGACAGGCGGTCGGTACCGCCGGGCTCAAAGGTGGCGGGCCAGCAGTATTTCCGCCAGAGGCGGTAATACTGCGTGATAATCCGGTGACTGAAGATATCCAGCACCCCCTGCAGCGCTTCATGCCCTTCCCTGCGCTGGGCGATATCATCGAGCCAGGCCGTCGGGAGCGGCGAATCGACACCGTACAAGCCCATAAAGGTGGTGCGAATGACCGGCGGCCCGCTGTCATTGGCCTCATCGTATTCCACGGCTCGGAGTTCGCTGGCGGGGAATCCCATCCCCGGATGCGGATAAAAACGTACCGGATCGTCAGCCGGATGGCTGGTCGCCCCCATCAGCGGTTTATCGGGGTGCTGACGTTCCAGAAGCTGACAAAAGCGGTAAAAATTGATCCGCGGCAGGTCGGCCTCCAGACGCGGCATCAGCCGGGAATGCGTCGGCTGTGCTTCTCTTCCCATTCCAGTCGTTCTCCGGTTGGTTGCAGAATGATAATCAGGCGGTTGAACAAGTAGATATCGGTGTAGAGCGCAAAGAAGCGGCTGAGCATCTCGCCAAACAGGCATATATCGCCTCGTCCGGCAAAGCCGCGGCTGTCGAGGGTGACTTCAATTTGCACGCCGCGCACCAGATGGCCCTGTGCAAAGCGCTCTGTTGCGCGGTGCTTCACGTCGAGGATGGCTTCCAGACGCCGACGATTCATCTCGCTGTCGGTCCATTCATACAGCGCCAGGGTGCCGCGCAGGACTTCAGCGTTGTCCATCAGGGAAAGAAAACTGCTGCCCAGATGGCTCAGCACCCGCCAGTGAAAACGATCCTGGGCAGGGGGATAGCACGGGAGCGTCGGCGCGCAGAGGTTACGAACCGCGACGCTGGCCGAGGTGGTTTTCATCACCGTATCGAGCACGGTGCTCTGCAGCGCACGACGCGGAAGCTGGCCGTTGGTTCCGGTGAGGGTGAGCGACAGGCTCTCATCTTCCGGTACGGTATGATTGTCAAAGGCTTCCCCGCCGACGATAAGCCAGGTGTTATGCAACCCGGAGGGGCCACGGCGCACCCGGGTATGATAGTAATAATCAGGCGCGTCATGACGCATCATGCCGCCTTTGTGACGAAAGCTTGAGAACGGCGCGTAAGCCTGTTGGCTCGAGGAGATCACGGAATCGACGGTGTAAATTTCAGTGTGGCCGTCCTGCACGCGCAGTGGGCGCAGCAGGTATTCTGTCTGCAGGGAATTGATGGTCAGCGGATCGGACTCGAGCGGGAACAGGTTGATCGCCGGTACGCAGTGCAGGCGCAGCTGCTTTTCGCTGAAGCGGAAGTCATGTTCCCAGCGTTCCGCCAGCACGACGTCGATCTCAAACCACGCCATCCCGGCCGGGAAAGCCACCGTCTCCAGCCCGCGCAGGTCGATGAACATGAACTTTTCACGGAAGGTAAAATACTCCAGCAGCAGCTGGTAGCCGCGAAAACTGCGGCTATCTTCGGGCCAGAGGCCGTCATCCTCGCCAAATCCCAGCGCGCTGAAATACCCGTCCAGCGGCTTTCTGTCCTCCTCACCGGGTACGCGCAGCCACATCCTGGCCACCTTGAGGGTAAAGGCCTCGTGCATGGCGCAGGCCAGCGGCGCATCGGCGTTGCAGTAGAGCGGGATATGGCTGAGATCGATCCGGCGCCAGTCCGTCAGGCTGCTGCAGTTAAAGCGCAGCGTGATCACCGACCGGCCATCCGTATCGGTGGTCAGCTGAGCGCGCTCCAGGGACAACGGCTGCAGAGCGATCGCTTTGGTGGTGGTGTACCGACAGCGCGTGCCCTTTTCACCGATCGGCCGGGAAAGCACTTCAAAGCCTTTGGCCATCGTCATCGGCTCTTTCATTTCCTGCCAGTCGGGGGTGAATTCCACGACTGACAGGGAAGGAATGGTACGTAAATAATGTGGCCACAGCAGACTAACCACGCCTTCGGTGAGTTCGGGCAGGTCGTCATCAAGCTTCTGGCGCATGCGGCCCATCAGGAAGGCAAAACCTTCAAACAGACGCTCGACAAAGGGGTCGCGGGCGCCCGCTTTGTCAAGATTGAGCATTGCCGCCTGCTCAGGATGAGCGCGGGCAAACTCTTCACCCGCTTCCAGCAGGTAGCGCATTTCAGCGTCGTAATAACGCAGGGTTAAATCGTCCATAAGTCACCAGAAGAAGTAATAGCTTTCAGATATGCAGAAGACAGCAGATGCAAGTAATAAGGTGCGGTTGACGCGTCAATTATGCGCACAGCACCGCAGCGCGAGCGGGATCCAGAGCGATAAGCCCGGCAAGCAAAGACTCCATCTCTGGCTGCAAGCGATTTTTTTCTGCCTCACTGCGCCCGGCCTTGCCTCTTAGCAGCCGGAGTCGGCGGGCTTTGATCTCAAAGATAAGCTCCGGCGTCCATTGTTCGAGCGTCATTTCCCGGGCACGGCTGTCGAGTTCCGCCAGCAGATGCAGCGCTATTTCATTTTTTCCGTACTGCTCGCTGACCCGCGCCATCAATAAGCGCATCAGCCACCGATTGCGGCTGGTGGTATAGCCCGGTTGCGCCTGTAACCAGTTCAGCGCCGACTCAATACCTTCATCGTCCGCGCGGGCGAGCACTTCTGCCTCCAGCGACAGCACCTCATCAGTGCTGGTCGCCGCCATCACCGGCTCACCTTGCCATCCGGCCATCTCATCCAGAACATGTTCGTTAAGCCAGTTGAGCGTCACTTCATCGGCGAATGGCGTACCATCGTTAAACGCCAGGGTTTCCAGCCCCGGTAGACGAGCCAGTAGCCCTTTCATATCCCGGCACAGGATATCGGCCCGTACAGTGTCAGCATCCAGTTTCAGCAGCGCCTGCCAGGCGTACCACTGCACGTCCAGCCACAGATGATTGACGCCTTGCGCCAACAGCGTGTCCGTATGCTCCAGCAGTTCTGACCAGCTTTTCTGTAAATACAACCGCTTAAGATGGGCTTTACTCTCCGGCTTTGGAGGCAATAGCCGGGTCCGGCCGGAGGCATCCAGCGGCGGTAATTCCGTTAAAGTATCCCAACGCACACTCTTCATCAGATGATGACCTGCCAGCCATCCGCCGGGACACTCACGCAGATATTTCGCCAGCACTTTAACCTGGTCGAGCAAATCACGTCCTGACGTGACGGTATGCATTACCGGTGCGGTGTCTGCATGTTGGGGCAGCAGATCGTGTTCTTCGCGGCTGGTCTGCGGCACCAGGCTGCGGGCGCCGCCGCTTTGCACCAGTCGGTTCTCCAGGAGCTGATATAGCCCGGAAAGATCGGGGCGAGAGGCCTCAGCCAATACAGCAAAAGAGGCTTCCGTCAGCAATAACGCCCCGATAATGACCTGCATAGTGGTCATGTCGACTTCCGGATAAAGAGACAGACTGTCCGACATCCGGCGACTGCCGAGCCATTCCAGCGCCGATTTGCAGCTACGTTCACGTTGGGGATGGAGCATATCCCCAAACCGCTCAAGCATTGCCGCAAGCAGCGTAACGCCCTCGGCCAGACCGGTTTCGCCATCCTGCTGCAGACGCGCCCACACGTAAAAGGTGATCACGCGCAGATCCTTGCAGGTATGAGTCAGCAGTTTTTCTGCGAGCTGGCAAATCAGTTCGGTATCGACGCCGGAGATCTTATTGACCTCCTCGCGGATACGCTGAAAATCATCGTCATAGCCCGGATCATCCCCGGTGGGCTGGCTATCACTGATTGGCGCAAGCCATGACTGCCAGTTTTCCTGGCGTGACCGGGCCTGCTGGCGCAGTACGCTTTCATCCAACTGACTGGCGGCAACCAGATTTTGTAAAATACTCATTTTTCCATCTCATCCATGTCACTATTCCCTACCCCCGCCGTCAGGGCCTGTGCGCTCTCAGCCGCATCGACAGTGAAAATCTGATCCGGCAGGGTCAATCCGCGCAGCGCCAGAAGCACCAGCGGGCCGCTCCCAAGCTGGGAGCGCAGTACCCACTGCAGGGTGCGGCCATCCGGAGCGGTGAAGCTCATCATCCACTGGCTGCGTTCGAGCTGCTGGCGTTTACCCTGCTCCAGCCAGCGAATAAAACCCCAGGTTCCGCTGTAGTCACCAAACAGACGCGTGCCCGCATTGACGGTGGTCCAGGTCAGCAGAGCGCCGGGTTTATACGTTTCCCCCGGCCAGCGGAAAGTCTGCCAGTCGGCCATCTGATTGAAATAGCGCAGCTTTTGGCCGTCTATCGTCAGCTGTGTCTCCACGACCTGTGCAACAGGCCTGGCCTGCAATTCGAAGCTGATGCCCTGGCTGCCATCGGTGAAAAGAATGTCGGACAGCTGGCTTAGCTGGTTGATGGCGCGCAGAAAGGCTGGATTAAAGACCAGGCCGTGACTGTTGACCTTATCCGGCACCCACTGACTACCTTCTTTATGCAGAACACCGTTCAGCTCCGTCGTAAGAAAACGTTCGATTCGCCCGCTGTCTTTGCGCACAAACTCAGCCAGCATCGGCAGAGAGGCGTCGCTTTTGCTGGCGGCAAACGGAAAGCGGCCGTCAAAAGCGGTGTGCCAGCTGGCGACTACCGATCGGCGCCATTTATCATTCAGACTGGCCGCCGACGGCAGAAGCACGGTTTCCCAGGCCTGAGTCAGCGGCTGCACAAACAGAGTGTTACCGAAGCCACTCCACTCTTCGCCAAGGCTTGCCGAAATCAGACTGCCATATTGTTGCGTGTCGGTCAGGTCGACGCTTTTCCCCTGGAAGACGGTCTGCGCCAGGGTCTGCATCATCTCCTGCGGATCGGAGGCATTCGCAACCTGCTGCAGACGCAGGCGCACGCGGGTGATGCGGGTCAGATAGGTTTGCAGGCTCAGGGTGCTGTCGGCCGACATGACGTTGTTGCCCGTGTTTTTCCCCATTAGCTGGAGCAGTGGGCCGAACGTGTCATCCAGAGGCCCCTGCGGCCCGGCTGCCGACTGGTCGATGACCGGCTTGTCTTTTCCGCCCACCAGATCTTTGGCCGATTTAATAAGGCTGTCCGACAGCCCCTCCCTTTGTTGCCCCGCCTGCCCCTGCCAGACAAGGGTATTCATCAGGGCAATCAGCGGCGACTGGCGGACATCGCTTATCAGCGTGAGCTGGTCGGTAACATCAGCAATGGTGGTCGCCGGATTAAGTCGCAGACTGTTGAGAAAATTCAGCCAGCTGCCAGCGAAATCGGTGAAGTAGCGTCGGGTCAGACGCGCTTTCAGCGCCTCCGGCGACAGGTCTGTCGACACCGTTTTGCGCGAATCGCTCAGCACCCAGTCGATTTCCTCCCGGCGCGAGCTGGCTGCCTTATCAATGGCCTGCTGAATGCCGCCTTCCCATGCCTGGCGGGTAAACATCCCCGGGACCACTTCATCGGTGGTAAACAGGCGGCGCGCATCGGTGCCACTGGTCATGTCTTCCAGCGATACATCGGCAAAATTACGACGCACGGATTTGAGCATGTTCTCATACAAGGTGCTTTCGGCATTGCGGCGACCTATCTGCTGCAACAGAACCTGACGGCTCTGACTGACACGTTGTGCATCCGGGATGATCTTCCACTCTGGCCGCTCGGGCAGCAGGGAGAGATAAAAGGCCCACAGATCCGGCGCCAGACTTTGCCACAGTCCGGTCGAGATCCCCTTTCGCGTTGGCTGGACCGTTTTCATGGTCTGCGCGAAAAAGGCGCCATCGGCTTTATCCGGACGAGCCATCATCAGCCAGGCTTTCAGCTGGTCATAGCCCGGTTTCGCCAGCCGGGCTCGCTGGTCGCTATTGGGTGCGGAGTTGACCAGCGCGCTGAGCGCCTGCCGCAGCGCGACATTGGCCGGGTCACGTATCAGGCGGTTGTTTGCCACGCCGTACCAGGGCAGGACGGCGTCTAATAGTTGCTGATTATGGTCCAGACCAAAGCGCCGATACCAGGGCGCTCCCTTCTGCCCATCGTGCACGAGACGGCCGGCCTCATTGCGCAGGGCATGGAGGGCCGTCAGTTGATAGTCAGAAACAGAGGGGTGGGTCACCAGGTCACGGGCTTTTCCCGCTACCGAAACAATCTGGCTGTAATTAAGGGTAAAGGAGAGCAGCAGTCCCGCCGCCCACAGGCCGAGGATAGCCATCAAACCGCACGCCAGGCCCCGCTCCCACGCCATTCCCACGTGATGCCCGTGTAAACGGCGGCAGTCATCGACGATTCCCTGCCAGGTGGCGGGCAGCGTCAGGAGATGAGGCTGGCCCGCAGGCGAGGTATCAGCCTCCTGATAAGGATCTACGGTACGAGGCGCCGGCAGGCTAAACATCAGGCCTCGCAGCGCAAACCGCTGTCGCGAGGCGGTCAGCCATGGCGCCAGCTGCCAGCGCCATTGCGCGATCCCCCCGTCGAGAAACTGCTGCCCCAGACGCAGCAGGAAGTCGTGGCGGGTCTCCTCCGCGATCTGGCGCATCCCCTGCTCCCGCAGCGTGGGCAGCATCTGCGCAAGCTGACGGGCGACATCGTCCTCGGTAGCGCGTAACGGGAAGCTAACCCCTACCGCCTGCACCGCGCGGTCAGCCTGCGACCACTCACTGCCGCACAGTTTCCACAGCCAAACCGGGGCGGCATAGCCCAGCAGTTCGCTAATTTTTTCCAGCCCGCGCAGGTCGTTTTCGCTTATCTGCGGCGTCAGGGTGAGAGACGATGGCATCACCCGCACAATCCCGTCCAGAGGACGGCCGCGGCGCAGCTTGCGTAGCGCGGCGTATTGCTGACCGTCGGGTTCGGAGAGCAGACTGCCGCCGTAAATCAGAACGGTACGCTGGCCCTCCAGCCAGCGCTGCTGGCGCAGACCAGGCGCCAGTTGTTCGATTGCTGCATCGTCGCCGGTGACTAAAAGCAGGCGGACTTTGCGGTGCCAGCGCAGGCGGTAACGTGCGTGAAGATGCTTTTTCAGCGGGGCATAAAGGGCTTCGCGCCCATCGGGCCTGGCGGGTTGCCGCACAGGCGCTGCTGAAGGCTTAACCTTATCTTTTATCAGCAGTCGAAAGGCCATAAACCCCAGTACCAGCAGGCTGAGCGCCATCCCCCAGATAATAAAGCCCATGGCGATAAACGGGCGCAGCGTTTCCCACTGCGTGGCATGATCCATCGCCCACAGCCACCATGCCAGCCCGCCCAGGAGCACCAGAAGCGTGACCGCAGCAATACTGACGATAACCGTAGCCGCCACAGAGATAGCTGCAGGTTTATTGACGTTGTCCATCAGGTTTTACAATTCCAATTGCGAGGGTATTCAAGGGATCGCGGGCTATCCAGCCACACGGTTGTTGGTAGTGCGCGGCGTAGATCGCCGCCAGCGACAGAACGGTCAAGCCTTCCATCTCGCCGATGTCTCCCCAACAGGCATCCTGGCGATACAGGTTGATATCCCAACCGCTGTGCGCCAGCGCTTCCAGTCCCGGCTGAAAAAACAGCGCACAGGCTTCCGGGGGGCCGCTCAGTTCGTTCTGCTCCAGCACACGAGCGGCTACAGCAGTCAGGGCCTCCCCTTTTTCTGCGCAATAGGTTTCCCCCCTGGTCAGGTGCACCGGACCGTCCCGTCCGGCGAGCCACAGTACCGCAGACTCTCCGGCGGGTTGCACCGCCCCCGTCTGGGCGACAACCACCTGACATCCGGCGATAAGCACAGTGTCGTGGGGGTCAGCTTCGGCCAGAGTGTGTGCTATCTCCGCGAGGCTGGCCTCCCCACACCAGGTATGCGGGCTGGATGGTAGTGTCATCTGCGCAACAGTGAGGGTCATCTGTGCACGAAACGCCTGCCAGGCGAGTTCCGTTCCCTGCCAGTAGCAACGCAGCGGCGGAGTAAGCGTTCTTTCACTGCGCTGTCGTTGCCATTCCATCACCAGTAGTTCCGCCAGCCGTTTTTCGCGGGCGATAGCCTCAGAAACTGAAAGGTATGGTGCTCGCAGCGCCCTGCCGCCGCCCTCGTTCTCTTCCTCTGGCGGACGCTCGTGACGGCTTAGCACCCGCAGCCAGTCAGTGGTCGTTTTGCCCGCGGGGCCCAGCAGCAGACCGTCCTGTAACCCGATCGGCTGCCGATGCTCCGCCCACCATTGCTGTTGTTCGTATGCCACCAGTTGGTCATAGAACCTGGCGTTATGCACGCTCATGCGGTAGTACAGCAGCCGGATCAACCAGCCGGTACCTGCCAGCGCCAGGGCCAACAGGATCCCGGTGCCGGCCAGGGCGCTTTTTCCTTCTGACGAGGGAAGTAAAGCGCTGATCCCGCCGCTAAGCAGAACCAGCAGGGCCGAAACCGATAGCCACCTGGCCGTACCAGGCGGTCGCGCGTATTTGTACGGGGGATACTCCGGTACCGGCCTCACTGATCAACCCCGCAGTCTGGGTTAGAGCTGACCAGCGTGCAGCCGCAGGCGCAGCGATGACCGTGGAGCGCAACCGGCTGGCCATCAATAGTGGTTCGCGCGCTGCCTTCAGCGATGGTCGTCATACCGTGTTTGTTACACTTGACCGGGTCGCCCTTGCAGGCGAATCCCAGACCAAAACACTGATAATGCCCCATCAGCACCCTGCCACCATACTCCCGCAGGGTATCTCCTTTGCGGATGACTTTATTCATCGGATCCTCCTTATCCGCGTTCAGACCGTTGTCGTCAGAACGTCCTCAAGCCAGCTGGCCGGCAGCGCGGCTTGCCCCCGCGCCATCTGCTGTTCCGCTTTCCGCGCCTTTTGCTGTGCGACAACGGTCCCCGGCTCGTGGGTAAAGGCCCGCAACTGCTCCCCTCCGGGCAGCTCTGGGAGCGCTTCCCCGGTTATCTTGTCCAGCACCGCCACCTCCAGCGAGCGCACGGCGCCTGTAGCGGCCAGCCCGGCCAGCTTGCCGGTCAGGGACTTTTGCCGGAAACTGAGCACGACGCCCGCAGTCACGGTCGCAAAACCCACCAGGTCTCCGGCGAGCACCAGCGGCGAGAGCGGCTTACTGCAGCGCTCGCCGAAGTAAATCATCCGGTAGCGGAAGTAGCCGGTCCACATCTCGCGCGTGCCGAGCACGGCATACATAAACCAGGCGCGTGAGTCATGCACCTGGTCATCAAACAGCGCCCTCACCAGCCCGGCAGGCTGCTCCGCGTTGCTGGCCTCCCCGGCCGCGGGGAACAGGACGGCCACCCGGGCCTCTCCGTCACGCTTCATGCGCCGGTATTCCTGCGCTTCATCATCGGTATTCAGAATGAAAATCACCGGCTGCAGCACGGTATCCAGCACCAGCTGCGCCAGGTTCTCCGGGATACGGTAACCGTCGTGGTAATCCTTTCCGAACTCCTTCGCCGCGTCGAACAGTTGGGTTTGATCCATCTTTGGGTCAAAATCCTTCACACCCGGCTGCAGAACCAGCTCATCCATCCTGTCAGGAGGCTGGTTTGCTATCTGGTTCTGGCGAGCCCTGAGCACCGCCGCCTGTTTTTCATCACGAATCTCTTCTGCCGCCTTCCGCGCGGCAGGCAGCGCTTCGGTATTCGTGGCGCGCTGATAGAATGGCGTTTTCAGCATCGAGCCTCTGGCATAGCGGTCGATGCGCCAGGCGGTGATCCAGGCCATCTGCTCAGCAATGACGGTTTCCAGGCTGCCGCCGGCGGCAAGTGGTTCGTAGTGAGAGGCTGCTTCGGGATCGAACGTTTTCGGCGTGGTTTGGCCCAGAGTGAGTTCGCGCCAGGCGTTGAAGCGGTTGACTAGTGGTGTATCAATTACAAATTCTTCCTGCAAATCGGGCGACATGGCTCGCCAAAGCTGCCGGTTTAGATCTCGCGGTAATGTGGTCGGTGGGACTTTAAGTGGCGCACCAAAAGCAAATGCCGAAGCATATAAGTCATGCAAAACTACCTGTGAGAGTAACAGTGCATCATCCTCACCATTCGCTTTCCCCTGATCCCCCGGCGGATATCCTCCACCAATATCCGAGTGCATCCCCGGGTAAACCACCTCAGTGGCACAGGGCGGGTATTTGCCGTTTGCCCGGCGCACCGAGTCCAGCGGAAAGCAGAGACGCTGCTCATGCCCGGAGACCAGGTGAACACATTTTTTTATCAGCCCGCCATAGGTTTCATCATCCGGCAGCTCCATCGTGCCGTCTGCCCAGGACATATGCCCGTCGGCAACCGGCACAACATGCGCCACCCCGACGGAGGCCACCGTATCCAGCAGCCCGAGAAACTCCACGCTGACGGGCAGCTGCATCCCGCCTGTCTGCAGGCACTGCGGCGGTTTTTCACCCTCCGCCGCCGGCGGGGGCAGCAGTTCGCTCAGCCAGCGCACAAAGGTGCGCGCCGCTGCCGCGCCGCGGGAAAAACCATAGACATACAGTTTGATGCCTGTCAGTTTCGGCTTGCCCGGCTCAGGCTGAATCAGCATCGGCATCAGTTTCGGGGCAAGACCATTCAGCAAACGAGTGAACTCTTCATAGCGGTTATGGCTGCCGCCAAACCCCAGCAGGTTCCAGTTGGTGCTCATTTCTTTCAGTGAACGACGACTCTCTGTGGTGGTCAGCCATTTTTCGGTGGCACTAAACATCAGCACATCGATTATGCGCAGCAGCGCCCAGTTAATCCGGTCCTCCCCCTTAACTGCCCCCACCAGACCCATGGTGGAATAGTCGGGGTCATTCACTTCCGGGAAGGGGGTGCCCACGCCGGGCATATAGAATTTAAAATATTTCCCGTCTCCCTCGCCGTCTCCATCAAACAGCTTGCTCTGATCATCAGACGGCACCCCGCCAGCCGTACCCGTTCCAATAGTCGCCCGAAACAGCCGGGCGATATTGGTCGGATGTTTCGGGTTCGCGATAAAAAAGTCATGATTTAAGTTATTGCCGGTACCGTCGAAAAACAGGCTGATATGAAGCGTCTTGCAGCACGGCGGCTCCACGCGCCGTCCGGCAGCCAGGCACAGCTCCTGATGATAGCGCCGCTCGTCGCTGTTCTGTTGATAGTAGTTCTGACCAACCTCCAGCGCCCGGCCCGGCAGACGTCCCTGCGGTGGAAACGACGGCGGGACCCAGGCGGCATGGGTTTCGGTTATTTCGGACATACGGGGGGCTCCTTCATCCTGACGGGCTCTTTTATCGGGTAGTTCGCATTTCTCGGTGACCAGCAGCTGGTGGTTACCTTCACGTCATCGCAGGGTAAAAAGTGCACAGTAATACCGCACACCTCCTGGCCGTTATAGTCGGGCAGCGGGACGGTTTTGCTGTGCTGCCTCTTTTGGGCATCAATTCCTTTTTTCCAGGCAAGGTATTTTTGCCTATCCTGATACCCCGGAAAGTCCATGGAGTACCCCACCCCAGTTTCCCAGTCAACGCGCACCGTCATACCCGGCGTCCAGCGGGCGGGCACGCTGAAGCAGCAGCCGCCACCGCCCCCCTGAAACGGGCCTATTGAATCGATGCCCGACTGGCCGTTGACGCTGAAGTGATTAACTGCCCACTTTGTGTGGTTGATGGCGTCAATGGTGCCGCCGCCACCGCCTCCGGCCCGGGCGGCAGGCTGTGCGCAGCCGGTTAACAGCAGCAGCCCCGCCAGCAGCGGGCTGATTAATGCAGATTTCATCGGACTCTCCCTGTCGGTTTGAGGGTGATTAAGGAATGGTGATGCCATCCCGGGGAAACGAAGGCGAGCTACTTCGGACAGACGGCCGGCTCCTTCATCCTGACGGGCTCTTTTATCGGGTAGTTCGCATTTCTCGGTGACCAGCAGCTGGTGGTTACCTTCACGTCATCGCAGGGTAAAAAGTGCACCGTAATACCGCACACCTCCTGGCCGTTATAGTCGGGCAGCGGGACGGTTTTACTGTGCTGCCGATTCTGAGAGCTCATTTTTTTCTCCCAGGCTTTATATTTTTCGTAATCAGCAAATCCAGGAAAACCTTCAGTCGATGCCTCCCCACTTTCCCAGTCAATGCGTACCGTCATACCCGGCGTCCAACGGGCGGGCACGCTGAAGCAGCAGCCGCCACCGCCTCCCTGGAACGGGCCTATAATGTCGATGCCCGACTGGCCGTTGACGCTGAAGTGGTTGATCGCCCACTTTGTATGGTTGATGGCTTTTATTGTTCCGCCTCCGGCCCGGGCGGCTGGCTGTACACAGCCGGTTAACAGCAGCAGCCCCGCCAGCAGCGGGCTGATTAATGCAGATTTCATCGGACTCTCCCTGTCGGTTTGAGGGTAATGAAAAGAGGGATGAACTCAGCCAGACCAGACTTTTCATTCCGAAGGTCTCTCACTGGTTTTTATGTCGGCAAGCCACTTTTTCATTACCCAGTCTTCACGGGCGTCATCCAGAAGAATGCCCTGGCGTGTCGCCTCCACCATGCCCTGATAACAGGCCGAAAACAGCGACTGTCTTGAATCAAATATGCCCGCAGGCGGAGCACAGTGTGACAACAGGACGATGACATCGCTGATACACATCAGATGCTCGAGCTGGCGATCGCTGAGTTCTATTTTTGGCGCCTTTTCATCGCGTTCCGGTGGGAGACCACTGCCTTTGATGCCTTTCGCCTGCCCGTCAAGATCCTGCCACGCCCAGAACAGGGCCGGACGCATCAATGGCTCTTGCTGCTCTTCACTGAGAATGTGCGTAAACAACAGCGGAAATACCCGGGTATCGTAAAAGCGTAAAATTCCGCTGCGCCCTTCCTGCAGAATATCCATGCACTGCGTGAGCCAGTTCGCCAGCGCCGAAAAGGGCCAGTATGTGCAGAACAGGAGCAGCGGCGCCTGGCTGGCAAGTTGCTGGCTGATATCCTGTAACCAGCGCATTTGCTCAAGATCATCAAGCGTAAAGCGCGCTACCAGCGGAGCATCATCGACGATAAATGCTTCCGGAAGTCCATGAAAAAGCGACTGCCACTCAACTGACAGCGAATTCAGCGCCGGAATAACGGAAAAATCCACCCCTGCCTGATCGATAATGACGTGCAGATAATCCGTTCCGAAAACCCGAGAGGTTCCGGCGACCTCCTCAATCCATTGTCTGGTCATTATGCCTCCCGCGGCACGAAGCCCTGCGCCAGCGCCTGGGCTTTTTTAAGGCACTCTTTACAAACCGATGCCGGTAGATCAGGTAAGGGAAACGCCTCGCTGACCGGCCCCTGCAAATCGTGCTGCCCCTTAAGGCTAATCACCCCCGGTCCGTGGATCTGTACTTCTCCCTGCGGGGTAAGACGGATATATGCGCCGCCGCACCCCTGGGTGATGCCATTTTTAGCCGTCAACTGCAGATGCCCCTGAGTTGACTGGACGGTGATATCTTTTAGCGCGGTCAGCGACAGAATATCGCCGTGCGACTCTACTTCCAGCGGGCCTTTGGCGGAGACCAGCCGCATTCCCTCCTGTTGCGCCAGCAGTGAAATAGCCTGGCTGGCATTCAGTGAACAGCGCTGTGCCGTGGTGATGTTGACCTCTCCCAGGCTCTGCAGATACAGCCCGTTACCGCTGTGCAGGAGGGTCGTTTCCGGTGTGACGGCGGCATAACACTCGGCATCAGAAATCTCGGTTAAACCCGATGTTCTTCTGAGTGCGTCAATAATCCGTAGCAGCCCCCAGTTGACGCGTTCTTCACCGTAGGTCGCAAAAGCCAGGCCTGGCGTACTATAATCAAGGTCATTAACTTCTGGAAAAGGTGTGCCAACCCCAGGGATATAATATTTATAATATTTGTTGCCTGACGTTCCTGCTAAATCAACCAACTCTTCAGTATGTCCCTGAACCCCACCAGCATAACCCTGACCGATAGTTGCACGAAACAAACGAGCAATATTTGTTGTATGCTTAGGACTGGCAATATACAGATCGTTATTTAAGTTATTTCCTGTACCATCAAAAAATAAACTGATATGCAGAGTTTTACAGCAAGGCGGCTCTACGATTTTACCCGCAGCGTGACAGAGCTCATTCCGGTATGCCAGCTCATGGCTGTCCTGCTGTTTACAGTTTCGCTTCGTTGCTGCTGTATCTGTTGGTAAACGCCCTTGTTTTGGAAAGTGAGGTGGATACCATGTTAAGTCTGGGTTCATTTTGGACATACTTCAGGCTCCTCCATCTTAATCGGATCCTTAATCGGGTAGTTCGGATTGCCGTAATCGTAACAACTGGTTGCAACTTTTACCTTGTCGCACGGAAGGAAGTGTATTTTGATGCCACAGGTTTTTTGGCCGTTATAGTCAGGAACTGGTACTACTGCAATGTGTTCTTTATGACTTGCTTTTATTTTTCCATTCAAGATACTCATCCCAATGATCGTATCCTGGAAAGCCATCTGTTGAAGCTTCTCCTGTTTCCCACTCAATTTTTACCGTCATTCCCGGTTCCCATTTTGGAGGCACACCAAAGTAACCAGCACCGCCTCCTCCCTGCCACGGGCCGATAATATCGACACCGGACTGCCCGTTGACACTAAAGTGGTTGATGGCCCAGTGGGTATGGTTGATAGCTTCAATGGTTCCGCCACCGCCGCTGACTGAATCAGACTCAGCAGGCTGATTACAGCCCGTTAACAGCAATACCGCTTTAACTAAAAAGAGAAAGGGAGATTTCATTTAACATTCCTTTGCTTAGGGGATAATGAGAGATTACAGGTTCCTATCCCAGCCATGTGTCAAAAGGAGCTAACCATGCCCTGGCAGCCCTGAATTTATTTTGGACATACTTCAGGCTCCTCCATCTTAATCGGATCCTTAATCGGGTAATTCGGATTACCGTAATCGTAACAACTGGTTGTCACTTTTATCTTGTCGCACGGAAGGAAGTGTATTTTGATGCCACAGGTTTTTTGGCCGTTATAATCAGGAACAGGCACTATTGCACTGTGCTCTACATAACTTGCTTTTATTTTTTTTTCCCATTCAAGATACTCATCCCAATGATCGTATCCTGGAAAGCCATCTGTTGAAGCTTCTCCTGTTTCCCACTCAATTTTTACCGTCATTCCCGGTTCCCATTTTGGAGGCACACCAAAGCAACCCGCACCGCCTCCTCCCTGCCACGGGCCGATAATATCGACACCGGACTGCCCGTTGACACTATAGTGGTTGATGGCCCAGTGGGTATGATTAATGGCCTCGATGGTTCCACCACCGCCGCTGACTGAATCTGATTCAGCAGGCTGATTACAGCCCGTTAACAGAAATATCTCTGCAACTAAAAAGAGAAAGGGAGATTTCATTTAAAACTCCTTGTGAGGGATTAATCAGGTAACAGAGTTATTTGAAATAACCTGCGCCATAACCCAGTCATTGCGCTTATCATCAAAAACAATTCTCTGCTCTGTTGCGGTCAGCATCGCCTCATAACAGGCTGTAAATTCGGCTTGCCGGTTAGTAAACATCCCTTCTGGCACACTCTCGTATCTCAGAAACTGGCTCGTATCACTGACACACATGAGTTTCTCAAACTGGCTATCGGTAAATTCGATTTGCACCACGGACTTGTCAGATTCCGGGATTTCACCACTCCCCAACCGAATGGAAGACTGATAGTCACAGTCGAGCCATGTCCAGAATAAGACCGGTATCAGCAGTTGCTTTTGCTGCTCAGCATCAAGAATGTGGCTGAACAAGAAAGGAAAAACACGGGTATCCCAGAAACGGAAAATCCCCTCCCGACCTTCATGTTGCGCATCAACACAATCCCTCAGCCAATCAGCAAGCTGTTCAAACGACCAGCAAGAACCGCATATCAGCAGGGGAGCCGACTCCATCATTTCTGCTGCAAGGTTATGTAACCAGTGAACGTGTTCAGCGTCCGATAAATTCACCCGAACCAGTACAGGCGCATCCTCAGGATAAATATCTTCAGGTAGCCCATGATATAGCGACTGCCACATCATAGGGTTACTGAAAGTATTAAGTGCGGGCAGGACAGAGAAATTAACAGCACACTGATCGATTATCACATCAACATAGTCTATCTCGGCACGCTGGCAGGTTTTTCTGATTTTGTCTATCCACGGAGAAACTAAATCCATCTTTTACACCTCCCTTGGAACAAAACCCTGAGCGATTTCCTGTGCCCGTTTCAGACAATCTTTGCAGACCGATGATGGTAGTTCAGGCAACGGGAAATCCTGGCTCGCAGGGCCTTCCATGTTGTGTTGCCCTTTCATGCTTAACAGGCCAGGTCCATGAACCTTAATTTCTCCCTGAGATGTCAACTGGATGTAAGCGCCGCCACATGCAATAGTGATCCCGTTTTTTGCCGTTAGCTGCAGGTGACCTTGTGTTGACTGAACCGTGACGTCTTTCAGTGACGTAAGGGAGAGTGTGTCTGCGTGTGATTCTACTTCAAGTGGTCCTTTCGCCGAGACCAGCCGGATCCCTTCCTGTTGTGAAAGTAGCGAAATCGCTTTACTGGCGTTTACTGAGTGGCGCTGCGCGGTTGCAATATTGACCTCTCCCAGACTTTGCAGGTAGAGGCCTTTACCACTGTGCATTAACGCAGTACCAGGGGTAACAGAAGCAACACCTTTAGGGGCCACCATCAATAAAGCCGCTTCTTTCAGGTTACTGGCACCATCAACAAAATCTCTCAGTGAATCTGCGTCCGGTGAATAATTATGATGAATCTGGGCAATACTACCCCATTCGATTATCTGATTCAGCGCGCCTTTCAGCAGACTGACCGTTGGCTCCATCTCCAGCACCTGGCCCTGTGCCCTGGCCTGGCCGTCCGCGCTGATAAATATCCCTTTCTGCGCCCGGATGGCACCCCAGCTGTCGGTTCTCAACTCAAAGCCTTCGCCGCGCGGCTGCCTGTCGCTGTTCACCAGGTGCCCCAGATTCAGCTGGCTCTTGCCGCCGTACTCCGTACTGACCTTGATATGCTCTTTTCCACGCTCATCGTCGAGGCGGATTTTGTTGTTCGCCGGGGTGCGCAGGACGTTGCGTTTGTGGTTGCGGATGGTGACGTGGTCGCCGTGCGCCGAGTCATGCAGCACGCCGGCGATGTACGGCCGGTCCGGGTTGCCGTCCTCAAAGCCAATCGCCACTTCGGTGCCCGCCAGCAGCGGCAGGTGAAGGCCGTAGGTATCTCCCGCATACGGACGGGACTGGCGGACCCACAGGCTCTCGAACCCGGTTTCCCAGCGCGCCCGGTCAAACAGCATATTCACCCGGTAGCGCCCGTGTTTGTCGATATGCCCGTAGGTGTCGTTTTCCCGGGTACTGGTCACGCGGGCCGGCAGCGTCCCGGCCATCACCGGGCGGGCGCCGGGCTCGGGCCGGTAGCCGACGTCCGGGCTGTCCGGTATGCCGGCAAACTCCACCGCAAAGTCGGCATCGCGCCGGGCGTGGCTGTGCATCGCCGTGATAAGCACACCATCAGCAAACTCTCCGGCCACCTCCTCTCCGCCGGTCACCTTCAGCACCTGACCCGGGCAGAGCGTCGGGCAGCTGGTGGTGCCCTGCATCCGGGTCTGGCCGTTCAGATAACGCTCATGACGAAGCCGGGCGTAAAACGCCCCGGACTCCGGCGCCGGATGGCGGTCATGGACATTCCCCGCGGTCAGGTAGTTATCTCCCCAGTGGTAAGCCTCACCGAAGGTAGTGGTCTCCCCGCGGGTGACATCCACCTGCGCGTTCATGTCGGCCGTCGCCTCGCGGTAGTTGTAGTCGCGGGTACTGACCTGCTGCTCCACGACGCGGTGGCGGCATGCCATCTCCCACACCGCGTCCACCCCCGCCGACTGCTGCCCGGACGGCGGGACCGAAGGCAACGTCAGCCCCTTCTCATAGCCCTGCTGACTGTCGCAGAACTCAGCGACGTCGATGTGCAGCCGCGTGTCGGCGGTAAAGCGAAACCAGATCCCCACCTCACCCAGCAGACGTGTGATAAAGCGCAGGTCATCCTCACCGTACTGCATCACCTGCTCGCGGCGCGGATACGTTTTTGTCAGCGAGAACAGAAAATCCTGACCGCGCAGGCCGTGGCGCTCGCGGAGGATTTTTTCCACAATCTGCGGAACGGACTGGTCCTGATAAATGGCGTTCTGGTGCGAGCGGTTAAGCAGCGCCAGGCGCGGCTGGAGGGTCAGCGCGTAGTGCGTTTCATCCCTGGAGGTGCCGAGCCGTTCGAACCCCGTCACCACGCCCTGGATCACCCGCACGGCTTGCTGAACATTGATGCCGAAGCCCTGAGCCACCGGCGCCTGCAGCGTCAGGGAGGCAGCCTTCATCAGCATCATCTCTTTTCTGATGGCATGGTCTGCGCTGGTGAATTCGATACGATAGCGGAACGGCTGGCTCAGGGCTTCATCGCCCTCAAACGCCAGCACATCAAGCCCGGCTTCACATCCCTTCACCGAAAGCAGATGGTGGTTGTGGCTGAACAACAACGATTTCACGCTACTCATCGGCGATTGCCCTCTCGTCAAACGCCATCACGATGCCTTCTTCTTCGTGATACCCCAGCGTCACATGGTTCGGTTTATGCCCCGCCGCCATATGGCTCAATAGCTGCTGACTCAGCGCCGGCAGGATCTGCTGATTGAGCAGAATGTCGACGTTGCGGGCGCCGGTGTCCGGCAGCAGGCAGGCCTCGGTCAGCGCGTCGAACAGGCTCTCGCTGAGGGTGGCGGTCATCCCGTAATGGCAAGCCAGACGCTGACTCACCTGCCCGAGCTTCATGCCGACAATGCCGCGCAGCGCTGCCGCCGGCAGCGGACGGTAAATCACCGTCTGGAAGCGGGCCAGCAGCGCAGGCTGGAAGTGACCGCGCAGCACCGGGCGCAGCAGCTCGTGCAGGTCTGATTCGCTGGCTTCAGGCTGTTCATCCAGCAGCTGCATTAGCAGGTCACTGCCAAGGTTGGCGGTCATCAGGATCACGGTGTTGCGGAAGTCGATTTCACGCCCCTCGCCGTCGCGCATTACCCCCCGGTCGAAGACCTGGTAGAACAGGTTCATCACATCGCGATGGGCCTTCTCCACCTCATCGAGCAGCACCACGCTGTAGGGGCGTTTGCGCACCGCCTCGGTCAGGATCCCGCCCTGGCCGTAGCCGACGTAGCCCGGCGGAGAACCCTTCAGCTGGCTGACGGTGTGCGGTTCCTGGTACTCGGAGAGATTGATGGTGATCAGCGCTTTCTCGCCGCCGAACAGCGCATCGGCGAGGGCGAGCGCCGTTTCCGTTTTGCCGGTGCCGCTCGGCCCGACCAACAGGAACACCCCCTGCGGACCGTTCTCCGGCGTCAGGCCGGTTTTCGCGGCGCGCAGGCGCCGGGCAATAGCGCTCAGGGCCGCCTCCTGGCCAACCACCCGTTTGCCGAGACTCTGTTCCAGGCTCAGCAGCTCCGTCTGCTCATCCTTCATTAGCGAGGAGAGCGGCACGCCGGTCCAGTCGGCAATCACCATCGCCACGGTGCGGACGTCGACGTCCAGCCCGAGCAGCGGATTGCCGTGCTGGGCGGCAGTAAGCGCGTTTTGCAGGTCGTTGATTTCCCCCTGGCGGGAGATATCGCGACGACATGCCCGCAGTGCCTCCGTCAGCTGCAGCTCCTGACCATATTGGGTTTCGAGGGTATCCAGCGCCAGGATAAGGCGGTTCTCCTCCTGCTCAATGAACGCCAGCCGTTCGCCGTGGGCGCTGTTGCCCAGCGCGATATCCTCCAGCAGCGCCTGCTTCTCCATCGCCAGCGCGGTGAGCTGCGCCTTCAGGCGGGTCAGCGGCTCTGGCACGGTATCAAGGCTCATGCGCAGGCGGGCGGAGGCGGTGTCGAGTAAATCCACCGCCTTGTCCGGCAGCTGGCGGCCGGTGAGATAGCGTCGTGACAGCGTCACGGCGGCACGCACCGCGTCATCCGTGATATGCACCCCGTGGTGGTGGGTATACCGGGGCTTCAGGCCGCGCAGCATCAGGCAGGCGGTGTCGTCGTCCGGCTCATCCACCTTGACCATCTGAAAGCGGCGCTCCAGCGCGGCATCGCGCTCGAAGTACTGCTTGTATTCACGCCAGGTGGTGGCGGCGATGGTCCGTAGTTCCCCCCGGGCCAGCGCCGGCTTCAACAGGTTGGCGGCATCCGCCCCGCCGGCCTGATTGCCCGCGCCGATAATCGTGTGCGCCTCGTCGATAAACAGCAGCACCGGCGTAGGCGACTGCTGCACCGCCTCAATGATATTTTTCAGACGCTGCTCGAACTCGCCTTTGACCCCGGCGCCGGCCTGCAGCAATCCGAGGTCCAGGGTGCGCACCGACACCGGCTTCAGCGCGTCGGGGACGTTGCCTTCAGCAATGCGCAGCGCCAGGCCTTCCACAAGGGCGGTCTTGCCCACGCCCGGTTCACCGACGAGGATCGGGTTGTTTTTACGACGCCGGGAGAGAATATCCACCATCTGGCGGATTTCCGTATCACGTCCGAACACCGGGTCAATCTGCCCGTCTCTGGCTTTGGCAGTGACGTCGAGAGTAAATTTGTCGAGGGCGTTCTGCAGCGCCGGGTTGGGCCCATCCGTGTTCGGTACCCCGTCCGCAGGACGCCCCACAAACTCCACGTCCCCGCCATGACGCTGCGCCAGCGCAGTCTCCTGCTGCGCTTGCGGACGTTCGTCGGACTGGGTATCCAGCAGGGGGCGCAGGCGTTCCAGCTGGCTCTGGCCCAGGGTTAACAGCGGCCACAGGCCATCGCACTGGATCAGATTCTGTTTTGCTACCAGCGCCATCAACAGGTGAACACTGCGGATCTGCGCTTCGCCGCTGAGCGAGGCAATCAGCCAGGCCTCCTGCATTAGCTTCAGGATAGCGCCAGATAGCTGAGGACGATGACGTACCGAGCGCGGCTGTTTATCCAGCCAACTAAGCAGATCCTGCCATAGCGCATCCATATCCCATTCGTAGCGCCGCGCCAGCACCGTCAGATCGCCTTCCCCCTGTTCCAGCAGCTTGAGCAGCCAGTGCTCGGGCAGGATCTCAGCGTGCGCCCGGGACTGGCACAGCGAGGCCGCCCCCTCCATCGCGCGGGCACAGCAGGGATTAAGACGGCGTAACAGGCTGGCTGGATTTTCCATGAGATCCTCTCTTTATTGGTTCCGGACACGCTACCGCCCGTCGCTGTTCCCCAACAGGAACCCATAGCGCACAGGGTCAGGCAGGCAGATTGTGTTTTTCTTTGCTGAGTACCCGCATCTCAGGCATTCAGCAAAAAACGGCGGACAGAGAAACGCTGTCCGCATCAGGCGATGGCCCTCCTTACTCCCCGGTCGCATAGATAACGATGCGACCGGGGTGAGCGAACGCCGCCAACGCGCCTCCGGCGCGAAGAATGACGGGCAATTACGCGGTAGCGCGTTCGTTCCAGCTATCGGAATGAATGATGTTGCCGTCTTTATAGGTCCAGATGATCTTCTCGTAGCGCAGCTCGATCTGTTCCAGATGGTTGTGCTTCTCGTAGGCAGGGTCTTTGATGTCGTGCATCAGGGGATTCACTTTCACCACCTTGACGTTCTCAAGCGTGGTGTTGAAATACTCCACTTCCTGGCCAGCATCGTTGATCCGGTACCACTTGAACTCGGCGGATTTCAGGGTCTGACCGGTGGTCACCGCCTTGTACAGGTAGGGGCTGGAGGAGTCGATCTCCTTGGTGAACAGGAAAGGCGTATGGATCCGCGTGCCGGTCAGTTTGCCGGTGTTGTTATCGGTCGGGATGTACAGGTTATGCTCCTGGGCCACCACTTCGATACTGCCTTCACGATCCTGAACGTCGACAGACCCTTTAATGTCCGCGCCGCCGTCGTCTTTCAGCCAAAGATAAACAGGAATTGCCATGGAATTACTCTCCATTGTGTAGTGAAGCGCCATCATCCTGGGATGACGCAGAGGGTTTGTCCGGTAACCGGCAGGCGTCGACCTGCGGCACCAGACTGATTTCGACACGTCGGTTCAGCGCCCGGCCTTCCGGCGTGTCGTTTGTTGCAATTGGGCGGCTTTCGCCATAGCCCTGAACGGCAAAGCAGCTGTCCGGCACGTCGCCGGTATCGCGCATCCAGTCGCGGACCGATTCCGCGCGTTTCAGCGACAATAGCTGGTTGGCTTTTTCCTCACCGACGCTGTCGGTGTGGCCGGCCACCACGATAAGCCACCCGGGCCTGGCCTTAATGTCCACCAGCGAGTGGACAAGCCGCTTTGTCGAACCGGGTTTCAGTACCCATTTCCCGGTATCGAACAGCGACATGCTGTCAAGGCGGATGACGTGCGGCGCGACGCGCTGCACCGGCCTGGGGGGCGGTGGCGGCGGCACGTAGCGGCGAATAGCCTCCAGCAACGGCAGGCGAATCCGCTCCCCGCGATATAAGCCAAGACTCAGGCGCAGCGGGACGCCGTTACGCGCCCAGCTATCCAGCAGCGCGGCATCTTCACGCAGCACCCTGACGACGCTGGCTTTTGCCCCATAATCATCCATCGCGATCCGCTCATAACGGGCAATATCAACGCCCACGCGCTGCAGCAGTTGTCGATTGTTCCAGCCACTGCTGAGCAGCGCGGCGACAGCCGCAAGAGTGAAAACAGCGAGCGCCGCGCGCCAGGCCCTGCCCCATGGCGTAAGCCCCCGTCCCGCCGGTAACTGCGACAGGATGAAATCCGGCAAGGATGACGCATCCGGGGTGTCGGTCTCGCCTGGCTGCCAGCCAGCTACCCGCGTCAGGCCGGTATGCCGGGATAACCACCTCGTCCATGCCGACGACGCCAGGCTCCCGGCATGGGTGGGTCCGATCCCCCAAAGTACGGCCGCTGGGGTCAAGGGTGGCAGGTCGGCATTCTCCTCCGTTAACACGGCAAGGACGTGCCGTTCGAACCAGCCCATCAGGCTGTTCATTAACACCTGCTGCTGCAGCGCCGCCGCGCCGCCGACGCTCAACCAGGTCGACACAGAACAGGGGGCGCAGGATGGCTGCCAGACTTTCACCGCCTCACCCGGGAACGCCGCCTGCCAGAGCAGACTGGGGCTCATCGCGCTGCCCACCTGCCCCTGCAGCACCAGCGGTACGGCATACCTCGTCTGCTGCCGCAGCTGGCTGATTTGCCAGCGCAGGGCCAGCAGGGCGCTGGTCAGCGCGTCGCTTTGCGCGTGCCGCTGCGGGCAGACGCAGAGCAGCACCGACAGCTGAGGCCCCCACTCCGGTCGCTGGCTTAATATCTGGCGCGCAACCTGCGGCAGCTCCTCCGTCTTTTCCACCCGGATCCAGCAGCCCTGTTTGACGACCCGCACCGGGGACGGCTGCGGCCAGACACACGGCAAATCGCCGCAAACGAGGACTACCGGCTGGCGATAAGCGATCGTCGGAAGTTCGTGCAGGGTTGACGAGACGTGACGTTCGGCACCACGATGGGCAATACGCCAGATCGCGATAATCAGGGCCAGCGTGACCAGCAGAATGAGCCACGCCCCCCAGCGGGGAACCGGCAAAAATAGCAGGCACACCAGCGCGCTCAGCAAGCCTGCCCACAGCGCCAGCCCGCGCTGCTGGGCGGGGCTCATTTCACCTCCCCCGGCAGCAGGGTCAGCAGCAGATGATCGAGCCAGTGGTTCAATCCCCACCACAGAGCCACGACCACCGCCACGCTCAGCCCTGCACGTACCGGCCAGGAGGCCAACCAGCCGCTTATCCCCAGTCCGGCGCGGCTCTCTATCAGCACCGGAGCGCCCTGCGGACAACGGAAAGGCGGGACATGTTCACTGAGCGCGTTGACCAGCTTCAGGCGCTCCGGGTCGTGGAGGGAGCGAAAGCTGCCAACAAAACCCAGCAGCATCACCCGCTGAAAACAGGTGACCACAGCCAGGTCGGGCGTCGGATCATGCAGAACCTCGCGCATCCGCTCGCACAGGGTGTCGCCGGCGTCCATGGTGCCGAGAAAATGCCCCTGCAACGGAATGTCATACCACTGCAGGCAGGCATCATCCTCCACGCCGCGCCCTTTCACGACTTCATCGAGCAGCGCGCACTGGGCGGTGAGAATATGCTGACAGCTGACGTCATCAAGCCCGCTCGCCTTCAGCTCAGTTTGCACGCGCTCGACATCAGCAATACAGCGCTGCCAAAGCGTGTACCCCTCCTCATCGCGGAACTGCGGGCCATGGCGCAGGCTGATAACCTGCAGCCAGGTGTTTTGCAGCAGCGCATCGATATCAATGGACGCGGCGTTGCCGCGTTGACGTTCATTCACGTTCGTAGCACCGCAAAAAGTTCAAGTTCAGGCTCGCCAAGCATCCCCGGGACGTAGAACATACAGGTACCGCTCTGCAGCATTTCCGTCGCCAGAGGATGGGACACATCGAGGCTGAAATACTGGTTTTCCAGACGCAGCGGGATCGCCGCCGGCACATGACGCAATGGCGTCAGGGGCACCCCTGTCCGCGAGGAGTTGACGATGGCTTTGACATGATCCGGACTGCCCACTTTGCACTGCCGCGGAAACTGTTCCTGCAGCTGAGCGACCGGTACCGACGAACGAACTGACAGATAGTAATCCGCCCCTTCCCGCAGCCGGGCATCGTGCAGACGCGCCTGCCAGAAGTGCAGCCGGGCATCATGCTCCAGGGCAATCGCTACCACCCGCGACGGCAGGCTCGCCTCCAGCAGGTCGCTGAGTAAATCAAACAGCGGCGGAAAAACCGCGTTCAGCTGGTCATGTTGATAGATCGGGACGGCATTCGCCTGATGGGTCAGCGAAAAGGTCAGCAGGCTGCCAGCCAGGCGCGCCAGCTCCGGATAGAGGCGTTCCGGCGGGCTTTGCCGGTAACGCAGAAAATACCCCAGCACCGGCTCAGCGCTGTTCAGCGCGTTCAGCAACCAGAACAGAGAGACATCGGCCACGGCAAAATCAGCCATCCGTTCATTGCTCTCGCGACGCATGGCCATCAGGCGCGTCAGACGAGCCCGGAGCTGAGTAAGCAGCAGTTCAAGCTGCGTCGCCAGCCAGCGGCTGCCCTGAATCTGCAGCAGCGGCGGAAGAAACGTCTCGTCGATGAGCCAGGCCCCCTGCGAATCCCGCAGCAGGCGTACCACCGGACAGGTCAGGTAATCGCTGTTATCCTGATGGGCGAAACGGAGGGACAGCTCCGGCTGCATGACGGCAATCTGCCGGGTATCATCCCCGAACTGGTTGCGGACATCGCGCCAGCGCTGCCGGAAGCGCACCGGCCTGTCGGCCACATCATCAGGCTTCAGGCAGTTGCCGCCATTGGCCTTCATCAGAGGCAGCGCCAGCATCACCACTCCCGTGCGAGATTCGCCCTCCAGCGACAAAGCCGGCGGCAGCGCATCGGCATTGTCCGTATCAATCATCGTGCCATCCTGGAACCGGACCTGCAGCCTGTGAGCCTGCAGGCGGCCCAGTTTGAGCATCTCTGGTTCGAAGGTCGCCTCAACCACTCCCCAGGGGTGGTTGAGGCCCATCCGGGCAATCGCTTCCGCAGCCCAGGCGGCATACGCAGCCTGCTGTTGAAAATGCTGGGGCGACACCATAATGCCCCGGCCCCATAACGGACGTTCGGTTTTCATCATCGTCCGACCCTACGCCTTCGCCTTCGGCATCTGGCTGACCAGCGACAGATTGACGTCCAGCCCCTCGACCTGGAAGTGCGGCACGGCGTACAGCTTCACGCGGAAGAAGCCCGGGTTGTCCTCGATATCTTCCACCACCACGCTGGCATCGCGCAGCGGATGGGAGGCCTGCAGCTCGTCGCCCGGATCGGTCATTTCAGTGACCAGGCTCCGCACCCAGGTGTTCAGCTCCAGCTCCAGCAGGCGCCGGTCCTTGGTGGTGCCGATATTCTCGCGCTGGATCATCTTCAGGTAGTGCGCGATGCGCGACAGCAGGAAGATATAAGGCAGACGCGCGTTGATGCGGCTGTTGGCGGTAGCGTCGGCGGTATCGTACAGCGCCGGTTTTTGCGCGGAGTTGGCCGAGAAGAAGCAGGCGTAATCGCGATTTTTGTAGTACGACAGTGGAATGAAGCCCAGGCTGGCGAACTCAAACTCCCGCGTTTCCGGGATCATCACCTCGGAAGGGATCTTCACCTGATTGCCGGTGCCCAGATCGTACAGATGGATGGGCAGATCTTTCACCGCGCCGCCGGCCTGCGGGCCGCGGATCTGCACGCACCAGCCGTTATTGACAAAGCTCTTCACCATATTGGAGGCGAAAGAGAACGCCGCGCTGGTCCAGAGATACTTTTCGTGGTCCGGCCCCTTCACCTGCTCGACATAGTTGAAGCTGCGCACCGGCACAGTGTCCGGACCATACGGCAGACGACCCAGCACGCGCGGCATCACCAGGCCGATGTAGCGGGCGTCGTCGGTTTCACGAAACGCTTTCCAGCGAATATATTCCGCACGTTCGAAGTAGTTACCGATATCTTTGATGGCGGCGACCTCTTCCATGGTCTCTTTCAGGAAGAAAGCCGGGCCGACAGCGCCGATAAACGGCATGTGGGCGGCAGCGGAAACCCGGGAGATATTGCGCAACAGCGCCACGTCCTGCGCGCTGGCGTCGAACTCATAGGCCGAGATCAGCGAGCCGATCGGCTCGCCGCCGGGGGTGTCGTACTCCGCGGTGTAGGTGTGCCAGTAAAGGCCGCTCTGAATCAGCTCCGGCGCATCCTCAAAGTCCTGACGCAGATCGTCCTTTGAGACGTCGAGGATCTCCGTTTTCACGTTCTGGCGGTAGTCGGTGTTGTCCACCAGCTGTTTGAGGCCGCGCCAAAGGGATTCGACCTGCTGAAACTCCGGATGGTGCATCACTGCGTCCAGCTGGCGGCTTATCTGGAAATCCAGTTCAGCGATATGGTGGTCAATCAGCGTTTTATCGAGCTTTTCCACCCGCTGGCCGGACTGGCGGATGCGCTCCATAAACACCTGCATCGCCGCGGTCAGACGCTCCGCCGCCGGCGCCTCGGAGAGCGCGGCATCTTCCAGAAAGTCGTTGATGTCCCCGAGGCGAGCGGCCGGGGCGAGATTGATTTTTTCAAACAGCGACGCGTAAACGCCCTCGCTCGCCGTGTTTTCCTGCAGCGCGGTTTGCCCCTGAACAGGGCTGTTTTCTGTGGTAACAGACATTAGCATTTTCCCGGTTATTCCATTAACAGACTTGCCCCGCCATTATTTCGGAGCAAGCGCACTCATTTCGTCGCGTAATTCCTGTGACAGCGCCGGATCTTTCAGAATTGCCTCGAGCTCTTTTCTGAAAGTGGCGTTATCAAGCAGATTGGATTTGAGATCGCGTAATAAATTACGCATCGCCAGCATGGCGCGGAGTTGTGGAATTTGCCGGGCAATCTGCTCCGGTTCAAAATCGTTGATATCGGTAAAACGCAGCCTGACGTTCTCCTCTTCGCCATTGCCAGCCAGCGTATTCGGCACCGAGAGATTCACCTCCGGGCTAAATTCCGAAAGTACGCTGTTAAAGTTATTTTTATTGACGTTAATTTTTTCTCTTTCCGATAATGGCCGGTTTTCTTTACCGTGACTAAAATCACCAATGGTAAGTAGCTTTAATGGCAGCTCAACTTTTTTTTGCACGCCGCCGGTGTGGAGAGATAATTTGAGATTAATGCGAGCCTTAGGCACTTCATTCTGGAACGTATCAGCCATAGCAGTTCCTTTCCTCAGGGAATAATTATTGAAGAGTTGACGGTAAAAACCTGAGGATAATAAAACAGAAATAGATTATCGATCAACTTAACAAGAAGATTTATTGAATATACTCACAAGGTGAATGATTTCATTTTCCCTTAGCGCCAAAATAAATATTTAATAAATAAATACAAAACCTAAAACAATAATAAAAACAAATTACACCCCAAAGAAAAATATAAGAATAAACATAGCGATAACAGCACCTGGAATTAAATCATCCCCTCGCAACGCAATTTATCGTCACCCGCGCGGCAAAACATTCAAGAGCAACCTTTTTCTCAGCAACTGGTTTGCGCTAACCGGTCAGCGAGCGTGACGAGGAATGACCGCGGACCCAGCGATATGTTCCTCCGCAGACAGTCGTCAGTGGCTGAAGAGCTTATTTTTCTGGGCGACTGACCACAGCGCGATGGCGAAAAAAGTTGTCGTTACCAAAAAAATATGAACCCGGTTACAAGATGCGCACGCCACCGTCATCGGCATCCTGAGGAGGTCGCATTCTGCGGATCGCCAGGCTATATCTATGACACCTTTCTCCCACAACGAGTAAAAATAATGAGCAAGAAGATCCTGATGCTGGTCGGCGATTACGCCGAAGATTACGAAACGATGGTCCCTTTTCAGGCACTGCAGATGATTGGCCACCAGGTCGATGCCGTCTGCCCGGATAAAGCCGCCGGCGACTATGTGATGACGGCGATCCATGATTTTGACGGAGCCCAGACCTACAGCGAAAAGCCGGGGCACCGCTTCACCCTGAACGCCGATTTTGCCGCGGTGAAGGCCGAGGATTACGACGCGCTACTGATCCCCGGCGGACGCGCGCCAGAGTATCTGCGTCTGAACGAACAGGTCATTAAACTGGTCCAGGCGTTCGACGCCGCACGTAAACCTATCGCCGCCGTCTGCCACGGGCCACAGCTGCTGGCCGCCGCCGGGATTCTGCAGGGGCGGACCTGCAGCGCCTATCCGGCCTGCGCCCCGGAGGTGCGCCTGAGCGGCGGGCATTATGCCGATATCGGTATCGATCAGGCGCATGTTGACGGCAATCTGGTCACCGCCCCCGCCTGGCCGGCACACCCGCAGTGGCTGGCGAAATTCGCCGCCCTGCTGGCGGAGTAACGCATTTTCTCTGACTAAGTGAAAGACTATCGCCGCGCTGACGCTCTCTTTGTTACCGGCCCGGCGGTTTTCGAACGGCCGTTTCCGCTGCCGCCAAACCTGATTCAGCTCAGCGAAACGCTGGCCGGATTGTCTCCTCGCCTCAGATGCGCATTCCCCCGGAAACTTCAATGCGCTGGGCATTAACCCAGCGATGAGCATCGGATAACAGCGAGGCGATCATCGGCCCGATATCCTCTGGCACCCCCGGTCGGCCAAGCGCCGTCATGTTCGCCACCGCCTGAGCGACCTGCGGGTTATCCCGCACCACCCCGCCGCTGAAATCCGTGGCGATGGCGCCCGGCGCCACGCAGTTCACCGTGATCCCGCGGCCGCCCAGCTCAAACGCCATATAACGGGTCAGGGTTTCCACCGCAGACTTCATGACTGCATAGGGCGCCCGATTCGCCATCACGATACGGGTCAGTCCGGACGAGATATTCACAATTCGCCCGCCATCGGCCAGCAGCGGCAATAATTTTTGGCTGAGGAAAAAAACACCCTTCACATGGATGCGATAAAGCGCATCGAGCTCCGCTTCGGTAGCGTTCAGAAACCCCATGCCGCTGGCATTGCCGGCATTATTGACCAGGTAATGAAACCGATCGGCCCCCAGCTCCGCCAGGGCCGCCTGAAAGGTGCTGACAAACCCGTCAAAGGTGTCGGTTTCGCCGGCGCTGAAGGGCAGCGCGATCGCCCGCGAGCCCTGGGCTTCAACCCACGCGACCACATCGTTCGCCTCGGCGAAATGCGCGTTGTAGGTCAATACCACGTTCACGCCGCGCTGAGCCAGCGCTTCAACAGTCGCGCGGCCCAGGCCACGGCTGCCGCCTGTCACCAGGGCGATTTTTGCGCTATTGTTCATGTTTTCCCCTTTTATCTCTGCTGAAAACATGAGCGATTATAGGCCTCTGAATGCCGACGATAAGACCTCATGGTGCGACAGGATTGTTTTGCCAGCTGGAACAATGTCATGGATAAACTGGATACCCTGACCCTGTTCGTGCGTATCGTCGAACGGGGTTCGTTCAGCGCTGCCGCCGCGGATCTGGGTTTTTCCCGGCCGGTGGCGACCGCGGCCATTAAGGCGCTGGAGGCCAGCCTTGGGGCGCGCCTGCTGCAGCGCACCACCCGGCACGTGCAGCCGACGGCGGAGGGCTCGCTGTATTATCAGCGCTGCGTCTCCATCCTGGCGGCCCTGGAGGAGGCCAACCGCAGCGCCGGAGGGAGCATCTCTGGCACCCTTCGGGTGGACGTGGCGGGCAATCTGGCGCGAACCCTGCTGCTGCCCGCGCTACCGCAGTTTCTCGCCCGCTATCCGGCCATTACCTTGCAGATTGGCGAAAGCGAGCGCGACGTCGATCTGGTCCGCGAAGGGGTAGATTGCGTCATTCGCGGCGGCCATCTTCCCGATAGCGAGATGATTTGCCGGCCGCTCGCCATGCTGCAGGAGATCACCTGCGCCAGCCCGGCCTATCTCGCCCGGTACGGTACCCCGCATACGATTGACGGGCTGGCGGGACACGTGACGATCGGTTTTGTTTCATCGCGCACGCACCGTACCTTGCCGCTCAGTTTTACCCTGGATGGCCGCCAGACCGAGGTCAGTTTGCCCTGTCGGCTGCTGACTTCCGATGCCGACGTCGGCGCCGAAGCGGCCAGACTGGGCTTTGGCCTGTATCAGGCACCCTTGTCCCGCCTTGAGGCCGATCTGGCATCCGGTGGGTTAACGGAGGTGCTGGCTGATTTTCGCCCTGCGCCGCTGCCGCTCTCCCTGCTCTATCCCAGCAGCCGGCAGCTCTCTGCCCGGGTACAGGTATTTATCGACTGGGTGACGGCGCTGATGAAGGCGCCCCTTCCGCAGCAGGCATCCGGAAGGCTAAAATAACGTTTGCTATTATTTGCGGCTCGTGCGTTAATCATTAAGTCGATTTACCAGACGAAAAATTATTATCGAAGCACGTGTTCTCATCTCCAGGCGTTATCCCTGATACCACCTTCCTTTGAGCAGTCCCGTTAGTATTTTGCTTTTTCTGTAAACAGGCCCTGTCAGACCCCTGTTGGCTCGTTAAAAAAGCCCTCCGTCTGACCCAATACCCGGCTTACCACTAACAAAAATCAGCCGCGTTAATTTCCCTGAAAACGACCATTGTCTTTTCAACAGAACATTACCCATACAAGGTTTACATTATGATTGAACATATCCATTTTAGATGCCCATGCTGCCATGGCTCCCAGTACAGAACGTCCCAGTTTGACGTGACGGAAAAAAATCCCTTTGGTGCGAAATGCATTTTCTGCAAATCGGCCATGATGACCTTAGATACTATTCGCCCTTATCACCTGGGCGCGCTGTCCACCGCTCAGGCACAGCCATAAGACGATGAAGCGGGTGAACGCGGGCGGGAAAATCCCCCCGGTGATTCACTTGGGGGCAACCTCTGGTCCTTCACCTGGCGCACCGTCGGTGGAATGGCGAAGGCCGGCATCCGGCAACGCTTTTATCAGGGTCGTCACATTCTCCCCGGCGCGGGTTTCCACATTAAAATAGTCCACCGCGCGCAGAATGAGCCGCAAACCTCTGCCGCTTTCCGCTAACGGATCGACATCGAAGCGCTCATCGCTACGCGCCAGCGCCAGGCGCTCTGCCGGAAAGACCTCTCCTGCATCAATAAAGCGCAGCGTCACCCGGTCCTCCGCTGCGATAAATTCGACACGAAAAACGCGTTGCCGATCCTCATGCAGCGCATAGCGAATGATATTGGCGGCCGTCTCACAGGCGGCAAGATCGAGCGCGAAGCGCCACTCCTCCCCGACGTGCAGCGGCGTCATTTGTTGAGTCAGCCACGCCGCCAGCGGTGAAAGCGAGCTGAGTTGGGCAGGAAACAGCATGACGTTATTCACGGGCGCATCACGGATTGAACTGCGCAAGGGCTGAAGTGCGATCCTCGCAAATACGAAAAATACGATCCATCCTGGTCAGGGTAAACATATTGCGGATGCCGGGGTTCAGCGCGCACAGTGTCATTTCTCCTTTACCATTCATCATTTTCATCAGGGAAACCAGCGTTCCCAAACCGCTGCTGTCGATAAAATCGATTTTACTGAAATCAACAATCAGATCGGTGCGATCTTCGCCTATCTCCTGGGCGATTGCCGCTTTAAAGGCTACCGCGACGGACGCATCCAGCCGACGCACCGCCGGCGTCAGGATCGTCACCGAGGCCTGCCGTTCGGTTTCAATTTTCATCACTGTCCCCTGTACGTTCAATAATCAAGAGTGAAACATCATCGGCCATCGCCTGAGTCTCCTGCCCGTCGCCACTGCGCCAGCGGATCAGGTGCCGGGCAAACCCCGGCAGCAGCGCGGGCAGCGGCTGCGTCACGCTGTCCTGCAGCCACGCTTGTAAACGCGCCTCGCCAAACTGTTCACCGCTCCGGTTTTCACATTCGGTGATGCCGTCGCTGAACAGGCACAGCCGCTCTCCCGGCGCCAGTGAGAAACTGACATCTGCCCACGAGAGATGGTCTATCAACCCCACCGGCGCCCCGCCGCTGCCGACCGGACGGACGGCTGCGTCCGGGCTCACGATAAAAGGCGTGGGATGCCCGGCCTGACAGAGTTTGCCCGCGCCGGTCTTCAGGTCAATGACGCCATAGATCAGGGTGAAATAGCTGACAATCTCTGTTTCGTCACTGCAAAAACGACCATTAAGGATCGCCACCACTTCAGCAGGCGACGCCGGCTGGTTGTCTGCCGTAAAAAGAAAGCGCTCAACGGCCCTGCCATGCAGAAACTGGCGGGCGACGGCGAGCGACATCATCGCCGCCCCCACGCCATGTCCGGAGACATCCACGCAGTAAAATCCGAGCCGATCGCCCAACGGGAAGACGTTAAAAATATCTCCCGACACCCAGGCCGAGGGCAGGAAAATCCAGTCGGAGAAAAATCCCTGATGACGCAGCTGATGAGCCGGGAGAACCGACTGCTGAATGCGCGCCGCCAGCTCCAGATCCTGTTCAATCTGTCGCAGCGCTTCGCTCAGCCGCGCATTGCGCGCGGCGAGGTCAGCCTCAAGGGAGAGGATCCGCGACCCGGCGTGCAGCCGCGCCCGCAGTTCGCTCTGCTCTACCGGTTTGCTGAGAAAATCATCGGCCCCGGCCTCAAACCCCTGCGTTAAATCGCCAGGGTCTTCGCGGGCGGTAAGCAATATCAGATAAACGTAGTGACCAAACTGGCGACGGCGAACTTCCCGGCACAGCGTCAGGCCATTCATCTCTGGCATCTCCCAGTCGCTTATCACCAGGCTGACGGGCTGGTTTTCGAGGATCGCCAGCGCAGCGACGCCGTTTTCCGCCTCACTGACGATATAGCCCCACTGCGTCAACATCCGGCTTAGCAGCCGACGATAAACCAGCGAATCTTCAACAATCAGGACGTGCTGTGCCGACATCGCGCCTCCTAAATCGGCAAGAACCAGATAAGGCTGATCGTGCCTTCACGAAACTTGCCGCTGCCGCTGTCGTGCCCCGGATAGCGGGTACCGGCATAGTTGGCATACTGCACAGAGAACGATCCTGGCGTATAGCCCGCGTAGCCGAAACTGTAACTGTAGTCGCCATTCCACGGCTGCTGCTGGCTACTGTCCGGATACCAGAACGCGGTAGCGCGCACAAAAAAATGCTGCTTAAAGGTATATCCGCAGCCGCCGAGCAGCACATTTTTGTTTTTGCGGATGTCATCGCTCTCCAGATCGTAATAGCGCGGCACCCAGCTGTAGCCTACCTGGCAGATAATGGCATCGCCTTTGTTAATCAATAGCGCATGCTCCATGGGCTTCGGCAGCGAAAATTTATACGCCAGGGTAATCGCCCCCTGCTCAAAATAGGTGTGACGCTTGCTGCCCGAGGTCCAGAAGTGGTTATCGCCATAGTTACTGTAAACCAGGCTGACGGTGTTGGCATGCCAGTCGTCGTAGCCAAAACTATAGCGAAAATCGGCGGTATAGCGGCTGGTATCGGTCACCGGTAAACGGGATGTCACGTTGGCGAACCAGAAGCTGTAAGGCGAGTATTGCAGGCTGAGGTTCAGCGTCTGATTATATTTTTTCTTCTGTTCTGCGCTGTCTGAGCTGTTGGGGACGGTCATCCACTGCTCTTTTAAACCCGAACTAAAGCTCAGCGCTCCGGAAAACACCTTGTCATTCCCGGAAAAAAGTCGTCCCCAGCGGCTGGTAAACACCCCGGCCTGCACCGGTTCACCATTTTTATCACGCAGCGGTTGTGCGTCGTTCTTCTCTGCTCCTTCGGCACCTGCGATGGCGCACCATAGCGCGCAGGCCAGCATATATTTCTCCCGCATTTGCCCTTCCTTAGTTAGGTATCCAGCGTGCGGCGACGCGGTATTTGGCCATCAGCCACAGTACGCCCAGCGCGGCGGCATGGATCAAGGTGTTCACTATCCACGCCTGGCGCCACAGATCGAAGGTGACCAGTTGGCTTACGGCGAGCACGATGTAAACATGCAAAATAAAGGTGTAGAGCGAACGCTGCCCGAGCGGGATCAGGAACCAGCCTGCCAGCCAGTTCAGGGGGCGCCAGCACCGGGTCAACAGCAGATAAATAGTGACCATCAGACTGATATCATTAAGGATCCGTACCGGCCCGAGGCCGTTTTTCGCCGCCCAGGTATGGTAAAAGGCGTTAAATTCCGCCGGTGGGATCACGTGCATCAGCAGCGCGGGCGGCATAAAAGGATTGGTATGATTCTGGGCGACAAACGCAAGGATAAGCGCGATGCACACCAGCGCCGCGACGGCGACTTTGCCGGGCGGCGTGCGGGCGAAAGAGATCAGTTCCGCTTTGTACCAGCCGCAGCACATTCCCAGCACAAAGATAAATTGCCAGGCCATCAGGGGAAAGGCGAATTCAAATTCGCAGGGCGTCACCCGTACCGGCCAGCGTTGCCAGCAGCCGTAGATCAGCAGCGAGACGCCTAGTAATGGGTAGACGTGACCCTTTTGCAGCATGCCGAGAAACAGCGGGCTGAGCAATAACAAAAAAATATAGAGACCGAGGATCTGCGTCTGATGCGGGCCAATCTGCAGATAAAGGATAATGTTAAACCACGTCTCTTTTATTTGTGGGGTTAGCGGATAAAGCGACCAACTGGTCCCGGAAAAGCGGTCGGTAAAATGAGTGACTTCATAGACATTAATATGAGGTAAATATCTCAGCAAAAGAAAAGAGACAATAATAATAATATTAACCTGATATATTTTCCAGGCGCGAAGATAAAGCCCCCAGCTCACCGTCAGTAATACTGCCTTTTGTAATCTGACACGATTTAGCATCCCTAACATGAAGCCGGACAGGATCACAAAGCCCTCGGCACCGGTGGTCAAACCAAATCGTTCCCAGCTGAAAATATTAAATATCGACATCACTTCCGTATGCGCAACCACCATCATCACGAGAGCAATACCGCGCATAAAGTCGATACGCAGGTCGCGATCCCCGGTCAGAGAGTAACGCCAGGCCGTTGATTTATCAGTTTCTTTTTGCGAAATCGCTGAAGCAACCTGGCTCATGAGGGATCCCGTCGTCTACCCTGCAACATTTATTACAAATTATTTAGATAGTGTAGAATGCGCTATCTTGCAATGCTCATTTTATAAATTCCGCCTGCGTACATCACACTATGTTAAGTCATCCCGGTGACTATCATTTCGCGCTGTTGAAATTTTTACGCCACCATCTACACTCACTTTACTGTTATTTATAAGCCCCTGTGCGTTCTGCAGAACGCCGCCAATCAATAACAGACCAGTCATTCAAACTCAGCGCGGAATCAGGATATCCTTGCTATGGATTTTTATTTTTCCCGTTTTGAACATCGTCGACCGCCTGAGCCGCTCAGCACCCCGCGCTGGGTGAGGATGATCTGGCAGGTATTAGCCGTGGCCGCCCTGGTTCTCGGCGCCAATTATATTTACTGGCGCTGGACCGCGTCTTTAAATACCGACGCCCTATGGTATGCCGTTCCGCTGGCGCTGGCGGAAACCCTGGCGTGGATTGGCACAGTCCTGTTCACCATTAATTTATGGCAGGAAAAAGATCCTCCGCCAGGCGTCCCCCCGACGGAGATTAACGACTGTCTGCGAGCGGATGAAGCGGTGGAGTCGAGGCCGATTAAAGTCGATCTGTTTATCGCCACCTACTCCGAAGATGTGGAGCTGGTCAGGCTGTCGATCCGTGACGCCATGCGGATGACCTATCCCGGTCCGCTCGACTATAAGGTGCATGTTCTTGACGACGGGCGTCGCCCGGAGATGAAGGCGGTCTGCGAGCAGGAGGGGGCGAACTATATCACCCGTCAGAGCAATATCGGCTATAAGGCCGGTAACCTGCGCAATGGGCTGGAACATACCGATGGCGACTTTCTGATCATCTGTGATGCCGATACCCGCGTTTTCCCGACCCTGCTGAGCAATACGCTCGGCTATTTTCGCGATCCGGACGTCGCCTGGGTGCAGACCCCGCAATGGTTTTTCGATCTCCCGGAGGGGGAGGATCTGGCGCGCTGGCTGCGGCGTAAAGCGGGCGGCGCAGGCTACGGCGTGGGCTGGCTGGCGCAGAAAATCGTCGGTCCGGTGACCATTGGTCGCGATCCGTTTTTCAACGATCCGCGCATGTTTTACGACGTGATTTTACGGCGCCGCAACTGGGCTAATGCCGCATTCTGCTGTGGCGCCGCCTCCGTTCACCGGCGGGAAGCGGTGATGCAGGCCGCGCTGCGCAGCTACGTCTGGAGCGTTGACGCCGAGATCGCGCGTCATACGCGGGATATTCGCGACCCGGCAACGCGGGAAGCGCTGCAGGAGGCCATGCGCCCCCACGTGGCCTACGATACTGAACTGACGCCCTATAAGTTCCACGTCTCGGAAGATATTTATACCTCCATCCTGCTGCACGGCGACGCTGCCCGCCGCTGGCGCTCGGTAATGCACCCGCGGATCGAGTCGAAAATGCTCTCGCCGCAGGATATGCTGACATGGATGATCCAGCGCTTTAAGTACGCTGCCGGTTCGCTGGATATCCTGTTCCATGACAACATCTTCAGCCGCCGCCGCTTTAAACTCTCGCTGCCGCAAACGCTGATGTATGCGACCACCTTCTGGTCCTATCTGGCCTGCGTATGGAATACCGTGTTCCTGATTTCGCCCATTATCTATCTCTTCACCGGCATTCCCCCGGTGTCGGCGTGGTCTACCCCTTTCTATCTGCACTTTTTACCCTTTTTTATTGTCTCCGAACTGGCCTTTATGTTCGGCACCTGGGGCATTTCGGCCTGGGACGGCCGGGCCTCTTACCTCTCCTTTTTCTCGATGAATCTGCGGGCGCTAAACACCGTTTTGCGCGGGGAGCAGATCAAATTTCACGTCACGCCAAAAGAGCGACAGACGGGCCGTTTTCTCTATCTCGTCAAGCCGCAAATTGCCATCGTTATACTCACCCTGACGGGGCTGCTATGGGGCGGCATTCAGGTGGCGCGCGGGCAGGTTGACGACCCCTCCGGGTACGTCATCAACATTTTCTGGGGCGCGGTGAATATTGCCGCCATGCTGCCGCTGATCTTCGCCGCCATATGGACGCCCCCCGAAGAGCAGGAGACAAGTCGATGAGGATCCGCGACGCCCTGCTCCCCGCCCGCAGCTACCTCACCATCCTCATTGGCTTCCTGCTGGGTTTTGCGATTGTCGTGTGGGTGGAAAAACAGATGCCCGCGCGCGTCGAGAGCAGCGGTGGGATGACGTTGAGCCAGGATTTTCCGCCGCTCCCTGCCCCGCGCGAGCTGACCTTTGACGAGGCGATCTGGGCGCGAGTGGCTTGGCAGTATTATGTGAATAATACTCAGCCAACCGGTCTGGCCAACGCGCACGATGGCGAACCCTGGCTTAGCCTGTGGAGCGTCGGCAGCTATCTTTTCGCCGTGGTCGCCGCAGAGCAGCTGCATATTGTGACCGCCGCCGAAGGTGATGAGCGCCTTGCCGCCGCCCTGTTTACGCTCGGTCAACTGCCCCTCAACGCCCAGGGATTGCCCGCCGCTCAGTACCATGCCGACACGCTGCAGATCCTCGGCAGCCCGGACTCCTCCGCCATCGGTATGGGACGCCTGCTCACCGCCCTGCAAACGCTGCTCTGGCGCTATCCTCAGCACGCCGCCGCGGTGCGGGATCTGTTTAATCAGTGGCGGGTCGGCGCGCTCATCAGCAACAGCCCCGCCAGCCAGGCCGCGGCGCCGCTGCACCACTGGGCGCTGGCGGCGGATGAACCGCGGGACAGCTTTGGCTACCGGCTGTACGCCAGCCATACGCTGCGGCTGATCGACAGCGCCGCGGGGCTGGCGGTGACCAACCCGCCGCAGGGGCAGCAGATGATCGATATCGACGGCATCATGGTGCCCGACGAGGGGCTGCGCACGCCCTGGGGTCGGCAGCCTTCGCTGATCAGCCTGCCGTACCTGCTCACCGGGCTTGAGCTGGGCTTTGACGCGCAGAGCGCGGAGATCGCCTGGCGCATCATGCAAATCCAGCAGCGCCGTCATAGCCTGAGGGTCAGCAAGCCGCCGATCAGCACCGACTACGCCGAGCCCGCGCCGGATTATGCCAGCGCGCTGGCGGACCGGCAGCCGCAGAGCGCCTTCGCCCCGCGCAGCGCCGCCCCGGAGCAATCGGCGATCACCTCCACCCGCACCGCCTTTGCCTGGTACGCCCTGTTCCGTAATAGCTGGAGCGAAGCGCTGCGCCAGCAGGTCCAGACGCTGCAGGTCCCGGGCAGGGGCTGGCAGCGCGGGTTAAACCTCAACCGCAGCGTCAACGACGTTATTGACGGCGATACCAACGCGATCGTGCTGGAAAGCCTGGCCTACATTTCCCGGGGGCAGATGCTGTGTCTGGCCTGCCTGAGCCCTGCCCCTCTCCCCTCGTCCTCAGCAGGAGCAACGCCATGAAGCTGATCTATTTATCCCGTTTTCCCCTGCTGGCCGGACTCATGGCGCTGTGGCTCTCGCTCTCCGGCGCGCAGGCCGCGACCGGTCTGCCGGCTACGGAATATGCCCCGCGCAGCGGGGAGCTGACGCCGAGGGAGATGACTATCGCCAGAAACGCCTGGCAATATTTCGTCGCCAACTTTCAGCCCACCACCGGGCTGGTCAATGCGGTGAACAAATACCCCTCCACCACCATGTGGGACAGCGCCTCCTATCTGGCCGCGATGACCGCGGCCCGTGAGCTGGGGATTATTGATAAGGCGGAGTTCGACCGTCGGATGCTGAAGTTTCTCGCCACGCTGAATAAGCTCGATTTATTCCGTAACGAATTGCCCAACAAAGCCTATAACACCGTGAGCGGACAGAAGGTGAACTACCAGAACAAGCCGGGCGAAATCGGCTATTCGGCGCTGGATATCGGCAGAATGCTGATCTGGCTGAAGGTGATCAAGGAGCGCTATCCGGAATACAGCAACAGCATCGATAACGTGGTGCTGGGGTGGGATTTCAGCCATGTGGTCGATCCCTGCGGCACGCTGTACGGGGCGTATCTGGAAAACGGCCAGCCAAAATACGTTCAGGAAGGCCGCCTGGGCTACGAGGAGTACGGCGCGGCAGGCTTTCAGCTGTGGGGATTTAACACCTGTCAGGCCAGCCGGCCGCAGCCCTACGAGCTGGCGGAGATTTACTGCGTGCTGGTCCCCTATGATTCGCGCGACCCGCGGCAAACCAGCCAGCATAACTATGTGGTCAGTGAATCTTACGTGCTGTATGGCATGGAGTTTGGCTTTGATAATCCTGCTGACCGGAACAACAGCCCGCGCGAGTACTCCCATCCATGGATGAAAAACTTTGCCGACCGGGTCTATCAGGCCCAGGAGAATCGCTACGCCATCACCGGGATCCTCACCGCCCGCTCCGAGCATCAGCTCGATAAATCCCCGTACTTTGTCTATGACACGGTGTTCAGCGATGGTTTTAACTGGAACACCATAACCGACAAAGGCCAGTTCGTACCGAACAGCGCCGCCGTGTCGCTCAAAGCGGCGATGGGGATGTGGGTGCTGTGGAACTCGCCCTATACCGATCGTCTGCTGGACGCCATTGAAAATGCGAACGAAGCGGGTAAAGGCTATTACGAGGGGCTGTATGAGAACGGCGACGGGCCAATCAATGAATTTACCGCCAACAATAACGGCATCATGCTGGAAGCGCTGCTGTTTAAAAAAGAGGGCAAACTGCTGCAGTTTTCCAGCGACAATCCGAAAAACCGCAATTTCGCCCCGTCGCTGTGGGACAAGAAGCTGGTGGATCTCTTTGAACCGAATAACGGCCCGCGCAATCGCCCGTTCCTGAGCAACACCCCGGCCGTCAAAACATGGTGCGAGCAGACCGGGACCACGCAGCGCACCCAACCCGCCTGCCAGGCCTGCCAGTGCGCCGCCTGCAAGGCTGACGAGCCCGTTAAACTTCCGCCGGTGACCGCGCAATGCTTAAAACCATAGCCCGCTGGCTGGCCGTCGCCGTCGTCCTGCTGCTTATCGCCCTGGCGCTGTTTGGTCGCGAAGGCGCGGGGTGGCGCTGGCTGACTAAAGGCGGCTGGCACACCACCGCCCGTATCAGCAGCCTGACGCCGCAGGAGCGGACGTGGGCGCAGATCGCCTGGCGGTACGTCGAGAACAATACCCAGCCGCAAACCGGCCTCGTCAACGGCAGCGACAAACAGCCCCGCGCGACGCTATGGCAGATGGGCGACACCCTTATCGCCCTGCTCGCCGCCAGAGAGCTGGGGCTGGTAAAGGAAGCGGAATTCGACGCCCGCCTGACGCCCCTGCTCGGCACCCTCAATCGACTGACGCTGACCGACGGCGGTTCGCCGGGCAGGCTATACTCCACTCAGACGGCGACCCCTGTCGACTTCAGCGGCAAACCGGCGGGGAGCGGCTGGTCAGCGAAAGATATGGCGCGACTGATGCTCGCCCTGCGGCTCACCGCCGAACGCGCGCCGCAGTATGGCGAGTACATTGATAAAATTATCCTGCGCTGGAACTTCTGTCCGGTGATCGATAAAGACGGTGAGCTGTGGTCCGCCTCACTGCAGAACGGGCAGCGGACGATCCGCGAGGAGCTCCGGCTGGGAGACAGTGAATACGCCGCCAGCGCGTTCCGCCTGTGGGGATTTCCGGCCGGCAAGGCTCTCTCTCCCCCGGCGCGACATGTGATTATTTATCAGCGCCGCCTCGCCGTTGACGACCGCGACCCGCGAACCACCTGGCAGCCCGTGGTGCTCTCCACTTTGCCCGCCATGCTGCCGGGACTGGAGTTCGGCTGGCAGCCGCCTGGCGTGTCGGAAGAGGTACAAAAAGCCATGCGCGCCCGGGCGGAAGGGATATGGCTCAGCCAGAAAACGCGCTGGACGCAGGATAAGGTGCTCACCGCCCGGGCCGATTTTTCGCTTACCCAGGCGCCCTGGCACGTGGAAGACACCGTCTGGGGAAATGGCTACGCCTGGAATACGCTCGGGGACGACGGGAAATACTACCCCCGGCTGGCGCAGGTGACCACCAAAGCGGTCTTTGTCCTGTGGACGCTGTGGGAAACCGAGTATACCGATGCGCTGATGGCGGTCACTACCCATCTTAACGACCCGCAGCGCGGCTGGTTTGAAGGTCGGGTCGAGGCCACCGGCGACGTCAACGCCACCCTCACCCTCTCCACCAACGCCATGGTGCTGGAGGCGCTGTTTTACAAACACAACGCCGGGCCGTTGTTCAAAAACGGCCTCGCGGATGACAACAGCTATTTTTCCCGCCGCGCGACGGACGAATTTAACCCGCCCCGCCGCTGCCTGCCGGGCGAACGGGTCATGAGGAGCGCACCATGAAGTTTTATCGCGATCTCTTTGAAGCCAGCCTGAATCGCGTCGTACCGGAGCACGACAAACAGCGCTTCTTCGAGGCCTTCTACACTACTTTTATCCATATGTCTGCTGAAACCGAGCAGCACTTCTCACAACGCTCCGGCGAAGAGGGCCAGCAGATGATCTTTAAAAGCTTTTTCGCCATGCTGGCGGTCAACGGCGACCTCTTTGTACCCGATTTCCTGGAACGGCTGGCGCGGGCGCAGAGCGAGGAAGGCCTGCGTCTGCCGCCGCGTTTTTTTGCCCTCTGGCGGGAAGCGATGCTCAAAACCGTCCGCGCCAGCGATCCGCTGTGCGATGAGGAGATCCTCACCGCATGGGCAATGGCCATCGCCCCTGGGCTTGAGTATCTGCGCCGCCAGGCTGAGCTGCACTATCAAACCGCTGGCCAGTAATCATGCATGCCGCTAACCGTACCGACCTCAACCTCCTGCCCTCGGCGGTGATGATCTACGATGAGCGCGAACGACTGCAGGCCTGGAATGATAAGGTGGCGCTGTTTTATCCAACGATCGCGCCCTGGCTCGCCGTCGGCGCCTCTCTTGAGAGCCTGGCGGAGAAGTTTATCGATGCCGGATATAACATCGACCCAGGCCGGCAACAGACGCTGCGCGAGGCGATAATCCGCAACTGCCGCCAGACGAACCACTGCGAGGTCCGTCAGTCGGGCAACCGCCGGATTTACGTTCAGCATCAGCGGCTGGCGGATGGCGGGATTGTCAGCCTGCATACCGACATCACCGAGCTTGACGAGGCCCGACGCTCGCGTCACCAGCTTCACGACGACTTTTTATTCACCGCGGAGTCGATCCAGATCGGCATCTGGGACTGGCAGGTCTCCGGCGACAGCCTGCAGGTCAATGACACTCTGCTGGCGATGGTCGGCCAGTCACGGGCGCAGTGGCGCTTTCCACTGCGTTTTATGCTCAATCTGGTCCACGAGGAGGATCGCGCCACCCTGCAGCAGGCGATGATCGCCTCGCAAAACGAGCATATGCCGTTTTTTGAATGTGAACTTCGCGTCCAGCACCCCACGCAGGGCTGGCGCTGGATGCTGCTCTCGGGGCAGATCGTCACCCTCAATATGCAGCAGCAGGCAGAGCGGGTGATCGGCACCTTGCAGGATATTACCCGGCGCAAAGCCGCAGAGCTGCTGGCCATTGAGGCGGCGAAGGAAGCCCGCGAGGCGAACGAAGCGAAAAGCGCCTTCCTCGCCAATATGAGCCACGAAATCCGCACCCCGATGAACGGCATTCTCGGCATGACGCAGCTCTGCCTCGACACGCCGCTGACCGCGGAGCAGCGGGAGTACCTTTCGCTGGTGATGAGCTCAGCCCAGTCGCTGCTGCACATTATTAACGACATTCTTGATTTCTCACGCATTGAGTCGGGCAAGATGCAGGTGGACGAAGAGCCGCTGGAGATCCGCCCCTTTGTTCAGTCGCTGATCCGCCCGCATATGCCTGCCGCCAGCGAAAAGGGCATTGAGCTGCTGGTGGATATCTCCCCAGCGGTGCCCGAGGTGCTGATCGTCGATGGCCCCCGGCTGCGGCAAATCCTGACCAACCTGTTGGGTAATGCGCTGAAGTTCACGCATCAGGGGGAGGTTCTGCTGGCGATAGCGCCGGCCGGCGACGAAAACCGCTGGCGCTTTCGCATTCGCGATACCGGCATCGGCATCGCCGCGGAGAAGCAAAAGGCGATCTTCGAGGCTTTCAGCCAGGCCGATAGCTCCACCACCCGCCGCTACGGCGGCACCGGTCTGGGGTTAACCATTTCGGCCCGCCTGGTCAGCCTGATGGGCGGCGAGCTGACGGTGGAGAGCCAGCCCGGGGCGGGCAGCGAATTTGCCTTCACCCTGCCGCTGGCAGCGCTGCACGCCGCCGCCGACAGCGCCCCGCTGGGCCACTTTAACCACCAGCGGGTGCTGGTGGTTGACGACAACAGCACCAACCTGCGCCTGCTCGACGCCATGCTTCGCCAGATGGGGCTGATGCCAAGCTGCGTGGACAACGCCGGCGAGGCGCTACGCCGGGCCGCCGAAGGGCCGCCCTGGCCGCTGATCCTGCTGGACGCGCAGATGCCGGATATGGACGGCGTATCCCTGGCGCTGGAGCTTTCCGCCCTGCCCGAGGCCCGGCAAAGCCAGATTATTATGCTCAGCTCCATGAGCCGCCATTTTGACGCCAATATGCTCAAGCGCATCGGCATTGCTCACTATCTGCATAAACCGGTGGCGCAGCGCGAACTGCATCAGGTTATCGCCGGCATTCTGGTTCCCACGCCGGTGGCGGCGACAGCGCCAGCCCCCGTTGCGGAACCGGTCAGGGAGCAGGCCGGGCTGCATATCCTGCTGGCCGAGGACAATCTGGTTAATCAGAAGGTCGCCAGACGGCTGCTGGAACAGCTTGGCCACCGCTGCGAAGTGGTGAACAACGGCCGGGAGGCGCTGGCGCGCTGGCGCGCCGACTGCTGGGATCTCCTGCTGATCGATCTGCAAATGCCGGAGATGGACGGTGAAACCGCCATCCGCCTGCTGCGCGAAGAGACGCAGGCGCTCGGCCGGGAGCACCAGCCCGCGATGGCTATGACCGCCCACGCGATGCAGGGCGATAGAGAGCGCTGTCTGGCGATGGGCTTCGACGGCTATATCGCCAAACCGGTGAGCCAGGAGGCGCTACGGGAGGCCATCGCCCGCGTCGGCGCGGCGGAAAATAGCGGTCCGGAGGAAGAGGAAGGCCTGCCGGACGAGGCCCGCCTGCTGAAACAGTGCGCCGACGATCCTGAGCTGGTCGAGGAGCTGCTGGGGCTCTTCGCTGCTGGGCTTGACGCTGCCGCCGCCGCCCTTACCCACGCCATTAACGCTAATGACCGGGAGACGTGGCGTCGCGCCGCCCACAAACTGCGCGGTGAGGCGGCCACCCTTGGCTTTCAGCGCCTTTCCGGGGTGCTCCAGCAACTGGAGAGCCAGGCAGCCTCGCCCGACCAGAGCGTGCCGGGCGACCTGCAAGACACGCTGGCCGAGGCGATCGCGGGTTGCCACCTGTGGCTGCGCCGCAGAATGCAGGAGGCTCCCCGTGATCGCTAGACGTCTTCTGCTGCTGGTGGTTTGCCTGCCGCTGGCGCACGCCGGCTCAGCGCCGGTAACCTGGTCACTGGCCGGACAATGGCGGGTGCATGACGCCAACGACAGCGCCTTCGACGGCGCGCAGGCTTCGGATGGCGACTGGCGCACGCTGCGGGTACCGGCAAACTGGTACAGCGCCGGATACGATCATCAGGGCGCCCTGTGGTATCGCCATCAGTTTACCCTGCATGGCCTGACGCCGGACGCCATGGCCACCCTGGTGTTTGACGGCGTCGATTACTTTGCCGAGGTGGCGCTCAACGGCAAGACGCTGGCCCGGCACGAAGGGTATTTTCAGCGCTTCCCGGTGGACATCACCGGGGTCGTTCGCCGCCATAATCAGCTCGCCGTGCGGGTCGACAGCCCCTATGAAGACCCGCAAACGATCTGGCCGCTGCACAAAACGCTGATGAAAGGGATCCTGAACCAGCACGATACCCGCCCGGGCGGCGCCTGGTCGGTTCAGGGGCAGGATGCCAATTCCGGGGGGATCTGGGCGCCGGTGAAGCTCCATCTGAGCCGCGGCGTCACCCTCGACGAGGTGATCCTGCGTCCGGACTGGCGACAAGGGCTGGAGCAGCCCATTCTGCGTGCCGAAATCCGCTATCGCGCCGTGACCCCCGGCCCCGTCACGCTGCGCCTGACGGCCACCCCGGACAATTTTTCCGGCCCGCGTTTTCAACAGGCCTTCGCGGTCACCCTGGAGAACACCGCAGGCGTCCTGCGCGTCTCGCTGCCCATGCCCTCGGCAAAGCTCTGGTGGCCCGTGGGTGCTGGCAAACCTAACCTCTACCGGGTGCGCGCCACCCTCGCGGATAACCGGGGGATCATGGATTCCGCCGTCACCCGCACCGGATTACGTAAGGTGGAAGCGCTGGCGGACAATCAGGGCTGGCGCATCAATGACAAACGGCTGTTCATCAAGGGCAGCAACTATATTGGCTCGCCGTGGCTGAGCACCATGACGCGGAAAAAATATCGCCGGGATTTCAGGCTAGTCACGGCCATGAACGCCAACGCCATCCGCGTTCATGGCCACGTGGCGGGCCGCGCGCTGTATGAGGTGGCCGATGAGATGGGGCTGATGATCTGGCAGGATGTTCCGCTGCAGTGGGGTTATGATGACAGCGTCGCCTTTGCCGATAACGCGGTGCGCCAGACCCGGGCGATGATGGACCAGTTCGGCAATTCGCCGGCGATTATTGTCTGGGGCGGTCACAACGAGCCGCCGTGGAACTCGCCGTGGATGGAGAAACGCTTCCCCGACTGGCGTAAAACCTTAAACCAGACCCTGACGCAGCGGGTGGGCGATGCGCTGGCGGAAGATACCTCCCGCATCGTGCATCGCTTTTCCGCTGTTGAAGAGCACTACTGGGCGGGCTGGTATTTCGGCACCCTGCGCGACCTGCTCTCCCCGGCGAAAACCGGGATTATTTCCGAGTTTGGCGCCCAGGCGCTGCCCCGCCTCTCCACCCTGAAGACCATTATCCCGGCCCGTCTGCTGTGGCCGAAAACCACCGCCGCCGACGACCCCGGCTGGGTGCGATGGAAGTACCATAATTTTCAGCCTTTCCAGACCTTTAAATTTGCCGGTATTCCACGAGGCAACACTATTCAGGAGATGATTGAAAACACCCAGGCGTATCAGGCCAGGCTGGTGGCGCTGGCAGCGGAGAGCTATCGCCGCCAACGTTATCAGCCGGTGACCGCCCTGTTCCACTTTATGTTTGTCGAGACATGGCCCTCCATCAACTGGGGGGTGGTGGATTATCTGCGCCAGCCGAAGGCGGGTTACTATGCCCTGCAGCGCGCCTATCAGCCGATCCTGCCATCCATCGAGCCGGTGACCGCCAGCTGGCGTCAGGGTAGCCCGGCGACGGTGCGCCTGTGGGCGATTAACGATACCTGGACGGCCTGCGAGGATTGTCGCCTGACCTGGCAGGTCAGGCAAAATGGCCAGATGCTCGCTCAGGGGGAAACCACCCTGACCCTGCCACCGGACGCCGGCCAGATGGTCAGGGAGCTGACCGTCACCCCTGCCGGCCCGCAGCCCGTGACGGTCGACTACCGCATCGACAACCGTCGCGGCACACGCGTGGGCGCTAACCAGCATACCGAACCCGTCGCTGCGGCGCAGGCAGCTAAATGAAGCAGGCGTCACGCTGAGCCACGATCAGTCGTGGATTTTCACCCCCAGACAGCCGCGAACGAATTCAGGGTTAAAGTGTTTCACTGCTTCGCCAACGTAACCTAAATCCAGATCGCTAATTTGCGCCATTTCGCGCGCGGTGAGCGAGAAATCCCAGATGGCAAAGTTCTCTTCAATACGCTCCTGGCGGGTGGATTTAGGAATGACCGTGACGCCTCGCTGCACGTTCCAGCGCAGGACCACCTGAGCAACGGTTTTTTGGTGGGCATCGGCAATCTCCTGCAGCATGGCCTCTTCATACGGATTATGTCTGCCACCGCCTAACGGCGCCCAGGCTTCCGGCTGAACGTGATAGTGCTTCATGGTTTCCAGCGCCGCGGGCTGGGCGAAATAAGGATGCAATTCGACCTGATTCACCATCGGCCTGATTCTGACGGTTTCGCAGAAGTTAGCTAACACATGGGCGTAGAAATTGGACACGCCGATCGCTTTCAGGATACCGGCTTCATAAGCCTCCTCCAGCGCGCGCCAGGCGCTGAAATAATCGCCCATCGCCTGATGCAACAGATATAGATCGAAGTATTCCAGCCCGGATTTTTTTAAGGACGCGGCAATCCCGGCTTTCGCCATCCCGGCGTTGGCCATGTCCTGAACCCACAGTTTGGAGGTAATAAACAGCGCCTCGCGGGTACACAGACCTTCGGCGATGGCTTCGCGAACGGCCTCCCCCACCGCATCTTCGTTATCGTAGACGGCGGCGGTATCGATGAGGCGGTAGCCGGTGCGAATGGCGTTCAGCACCGACCGCTTACACTCTGCTTTATCGGTTACCTTAAAAACGCCAAAACCCAGCATCGGCATTTTACGGTTGTTACTTAATACGCAATATTCCATGGTCAGCCCTCATCTTGTTTAACCATCATGGTAGGCCATAAACGTCGCCGTGATTACCCTGTCATTTGTGATTTGACTTATGCATCCAGCTCATTAATTGGCGTGCGCTGAGATGAGCTGATTTTGGCAGAGAGCAGAAAAGTCGCCCCTGCCGCCGCCAGCAGTAACAGACCGCTCAGTGCAAAATTGCTGCGCCATCCCAGGATATCAAACACCAGGCCGCCTGCCGTTGACCCGAGGGCAATCGATAGCTGGATCACGGCGACCATCAGACCACCGCCCGCCTCCGCATCCTCGGGCAGCGTCCGCGCAATCCACATCCACCAGCCGGTGGGTGCGGCCGTCGCCAGCAGGCCCCACAGGCTTAACAGTACGGCGACTGATCCCGGGTGGTGTCCGGCCAGCAGAAGCGTTCCGGCAATCGCGGCCATGACCAAAGGGATAGCCACCAGCGTCGGATAAAACCGGGCGTTCAGCGCGCTCGAAATAAGCAGCGTGCCGACGAAACCGGCGGTACCCATCGCCAGCAATATCAGGGACAGGCCAGAGGAACTGACTCGGGTCACGGTCTCCAGAAACGGTCGCACATAGGTAAATAAGGTAAACTGCCCCATAAAAAACAGCCCGCAGGCCAGCAATCCAAGGAATACCGTCGAGCGGCGGAACAAACCCAGCACGGTTCCCTGCGGCTGTGGTGCGCGCTGGTTTTTCATCGACGGCAGGCTAACGCATTGCCAGACGAAGGCCACCATCGCCAGCGGGACGAGACATAAAAAGGCGCCGCGCCAGCCGACGGTGGCCCCCAGGTAGCTGCCCAGCGGCGCTGCCACAACGGTGGCCAGCGCGTTACCGCCGTTAAAGATGGCCAATGCGCGGGGGACCTGACGTTGCGGCACCAGGCGAATGGCCGTTGCGGCCGACATAGACCAGAAGCCGCCGATGACGATCCCAATGAGCGCCCTGCCCAGCATATAAACTGGATAGCTGGACGCCAGGGCAATCATCATTCCCGAGACCGCCATCAGCGCCGTGAGCGCTAACAGAAGGTATTTACGATCCCGTGCTCCCGCAAGGCGAGAAATGCTCAGGCTGGTCAGCACCGCCAGCGCGCCTGAAATGGCAATGCCCTGACCGGCTAATCCCTCGGTGACGCCTAAATCGCCAGCGATGGGCGTTAACAGGCTGACCGGCATAAATTCTGAGGCAATGAGTACAAATACGCAGAGCGTCATCGCCAGGACGCCGCTCCAGTGTGCCCGGGTGTTACTTAATGCAGACATTATTTAGCTCCGACCATACAAAGCCGCCCGCAGGCGCGTGGCGGCATTGGGGATGTCTCCGGCACAGGAGGTCTATTTCAGGTTGGTTTTAAAGAACTGCTCGAACTGACTGAAGGGAATTTTTCCTGCGGCGTTGTCATAAAGATCGACATGGTTTGCGCCAGGGACAATCACCAGTTCTTTCTCGTTGCTGCCAATAGCCTTATAGGCATCTTCGGCAAAATAGCGAGAATGGGCTTTTTCGCCCGTCACGATAAGCGTCGGAATAGTCACTTCGCCGGCATAATTCAACAGCGGCATATTCATAAACGACAGCGGCATCGTCGCATTCCATGCCCCGGTTGAATTAACCGAACGAGGATGGAAACCACGCGGCATACGGTAATAATCGAAGAACTCTTTCAGGACCGGGTTGGGATTGGCGGGCAAGGTTTCCGGCAAAATACGATCGGCAGCGCTGACGTTGCCTTTATCATCAACATAAATGTCATGCCCGCCGGGGGCGAAAGTGCCGTTTGCCGCATCCTTCCAGCGCTGCGCGTTCAGGTACTGCAGTACCGCTCGGCGGTCGGCTGTCGTGTAGCGGTCTTTGCCATCGCCGACTCCATGCCCCATCGCGCGGCTCATGTCATACATGACGCTGGTCGCCACCGCTTTGACGCGCGTATCCATCGCCGCGTCGTTTAAGGCCATACCGCCCCAGCCGCAAATGCCGAGCAAACCGATACGGTGGCGATCCACCTCTTTTTGCAGGCCCAGAAAGTCCACCGCGGCACTGAAATCCTCGGTATTGATGTCCGGCGAAGCCACGTTACGTGGGTAGCCACCGCTTTCACCCGTATAGGATGGGTCAAACGCCAGGGTGACAAACCCCTGCTCGGCCAACGTCTGGGCATACAGGCCGCTGGATTGCTCTTTTACCGCGCCGAAAGGACCGCTAACGGCAATGGCGGCCAGTTTGCGGTCGCCGCGATCCTTCGGCAGGTAAAGGTCTCCTGCTAAAGTAATCCCGTAGCGGTTGTGGAAGGTCACCTTACGATGATCCACTTTCACGCTCTCAGGGAATGTTTTGTCCCATTTTTCAATCAAAGAGACAGGCGTATTCGGGTTAGTCGTATCAGCATAACTCATCGTTGTGACTCCACTTAATGAGGCGCAAAGCAGCATGGCGGGTATCGCGGCTGTCAGTTTTTTGGTGAAAACCGTCATCAAAGCCCCCTAAATAAACGTGATCAATGCAAATCTCCAGTAGACAACGCTGCTGCGCTTTGTTGTCGTGGGCTTAGTGTAGCCAGCAGTAATAGTGCTGATTAGTGGGTTAAAAATGCTAAGATTAATACCATATTGTTCTAAATGGCATGCGGATTACGAGGCGGTAGAATGGCGAAACGAGAAAACTATAATGACCTTTATCTGTTTATGCAGGTGGTGCGGGAAGGCAGTTTTACCGCCGCAGCGCAACGACTTGGCCTGGCGCAGTCCGGGATCAGCCGTGCGGTTCGTGAACTTGAAGAGCGCCTGGGCGTTCAGCTTCTGGTGCGCACCACCCGCCGTTTGTCGCTCACTCAGGCGGGTGAGCAGCTCTATCACAATGTCGAATCCGGTTTCGACGCCTTAGATATGGGACTCGCCACGCTGGCCCACTATCGTCAAACGCCATCCGGTACGGTACGCATCAATGCCAGCCAGCATGCCATTGATAAAGTCCTGCTGCCGAAGCTGGCAGTATTTAAACAACGCTATCCCGATATCAGACTGGAACTGATCAGCGAAAGCCGGTTTGTCGATATTATTGCGGAGCGATTCGATGCGGGCGTACGTCTGGGCCCGGAAGTCGGAAGCGGCATGATTGCGGTACGCATTTCTCCCGATATGGAGATGGCGGTGGTGGGTACACCGGAACATTTTCGACGCTACGGCTTTCCACAAACGCCCGCCGATTTAGTCGTCCACCCCTGCATCGCTTATCAGTTTGGCGACGGCAGCCTTTACGCCTGGGAACTTAACGTGGATGGCAAAAAAATCACTCATCCGCCGCAGGGACAGTGGGCATTCGCCGATAGCTATATGGAAGCCAAAGCGGCCAGGCTCGGTCTGGGGCTGGCCTATGTCCCGGAAGAACTGATTACCGACGATCTAGCGCAGGGCACGCTTATCCGGGTACTCCAGCGTTATAGCCAGCGTCTGGAAGGTTCATTTCTCTATTACCCGCACCGCAATGTGTCGCCCGCGCTGAGAGCGGTTATTGATACATTGCGAATGTAGCAGAGGTTGCCTGCGGGCAGCAGGTAACATGGAGCTTTTAGTGCCTGGTTACGTACTCCCCCTGTAATACTATGTCTGATTATGTCCACCATCAATTTGATGGCCACTATCTATAAAACAACACTGGAGGCGGACGTGTCTTACAACACTCGCCCCCACCCTCCATTTGATATTCATGACAAATAGGTATACTTGAACCCGACCACTCTTCTGTCGAAGTTATCGTCACAGAACGGAACACGCCACGCAGAGTATAGCGCTCGATTATATACCCGAAACCAAATATGATTTATATAAGTCAAGGTAAAATACACATATAATCATGTTCACCTAAACATATAAGATAGTAGATTTACCACCACACTTCAGCTTGAGTACCAATGGTAAACTGGTCTTTCTTGTAATCATTAAATTCAAACTGAGTAATTTCATTATCAAAACTTTTCAGATATGTCGCATAAAAACGAATTTCTGGTCTTGAAGTCAACATACTCGTATTGACTTTAAAGGTATGGAACAGTGTTGTTTTCAGGCCCGACTCTTTATAATCGACACCACCAGTTTTATTAGTTTGAGTAAACCAGCCGAGCTCTATGCCACTCTGATTATAGGTATTCCAGATGTAAGCAGGCCTTACCACAATTCGGGTGGAGTTAAAATCAGTATGGGGACCAGTGTAATAATCATAGACATCATTACCAAAACTATAAACAAATGCATGCGCAACAATATATCTTGAACCAATATAATTTTCACCTTCTGAAAGGAATCTGTAGGCTTTACAATTAGTATGCTCACCATAATACTGCCCGTTATAGCCATAAAGAGCACCGGAGTCAGTAACTAATGAGAATCCGCTGGCAATCGAGTTGTTCGCAGTCTGGAAACTAAAATTAGTAAAACCACCTCTTTTCCAGTTTTGAGTTAATGTACCACCAACATGCCAGGCCTCTTTAACGCTAAAATAAGTACCGTTATCTTCATTTTTCTTATTTAGGTCGGTTTTATTCGGAGTGGAATACCGTCCCCAAACGTCAACCGTCGCATCAGACCAGACAGGCGTTTTATTGTAACGAATGTCAATGGTATTCGTGTTAATCTGTTGCGTCTGGTCATCATCCGGGTTAACGCTGTGGGCGTCTAAGTCCTCACGCGTTAAGGCCATATTTAAATAGCCAGGGCCAAGACGCCAGTTTTCAATACCAACCCCGGCGGCGGCATCTGATTGATGATACTTGAAGTCCAACATCTGGATTTCAAGTTTAGGTAATTTATGTTTACCAACCCAGAAATCTGCATCCTTCGCAAACGGTAAAAATCCCTTTGTCGTAAGGTAAATATCAGAGAACTGCATCAGATTCTCTGAATTGCTATCAAACCAGCCTGCGCTATACTGAGAACCAACGTTACCATCGAACAAGACTACTGCCTTGGCGCTTCTGCCATTCTCGTTATAAACGCGCTGAGAAAGTTCCAGATCGAACCATGAGCTATTTTCCTGCCCAAAACGCCCCAAAGACCCAATAGCATACGATTTTGCAGGTCCTCTATTCCCTACCGAGTAACCAGAACGAAAATACCCGGAGTAATTAAATCCGATATCATCCTTCACAAAAGCAGATATTTCTTTGATAGTATATTTTTTATCACTCGTATTATTTGGGGATTGCGTTGCTCCTGATGGCTTAGTGACAGATATAGTTTCAACCCTATCTCCTGATTGATCAGATAATATTGGTTGTTGTTTCGCCGCAACGTGAGAACGCTGGAGTTCTTCATTCTTATTTATCACCAATTGTTGTGCGTTCAACTTCTTTTTTGTTTCCTGGAGATCCGCCTGTGTTTCCTTTAATTGCTTCTGGAGTTGAGCTATTTGCTCCTCAATACTTAAAGTTGAGGTAGCAAGAGCAGAGTTAGAGGATAGAATAGCAGTACATACAGCCAAAGATAAACATCCTTGCTTAAAGGTTATATTTTTCATTTAGTTATCCAATCATTCGGGAATTGGCCGCTATACAGCGGCCTCATGATTAATAGAGTTCTTTCACTCCATTTTCTAATAAGGAAATTTGATTTAATATTTGTTCAGGAGTGACAAGGCGCTCCTTTCCATTTTTAAGGGTGGCGAAAAGCGCGTCATAATAACGACCATAATCTCCATTAACGGAAATAACTCTCTGTTCATTAAAATCACCCGCATCATCTATATAAGTCAATACGCCATAATCTGCGGGGAGATCAATGCCAAAATCAGGATTATGAGGCATATAGCCTAACTTCAGATGCTCCTCTTGTTTGTCTTTTTTCTCTTTTACAAACATCCCTTTTTTACCATATACTACAAAACTTGGTCTTTCTTTAATTCTAAAATAGCTGGATTTAACCGAAACTTTTAATTTCCCATAATATAAATCAAGGTCAAAATAATCATTCATCCGTCCATGACCAAGGATCTGTTTCACATCATAATGTACTGAATCTGGCGTGCCGAAGACAGAAATAATCTGGTCAAGCGTATGACAACCATGTCCGAATAAATAACCATTTACTTTATCAAAATGGTTAATAGATTCAGGTACCTGAGGCCTGAAATAATCATAGTGCATCTCAATTTCCAGAAGGTCTCCGAGGACACCGCTATCAATCACTTTCTGAACGGTCAGAAAATCGCTATCAAAACGTCTATTCTGATATGACTGAACGACCACCCCCATCTGCGAAGCAAGCTCCAGAAGCTCTTTAGCCTGCTCCAGTGTTTCAGTAAAGGGTTTTTCCACAACACAGTGTTTGCCCGCAAGAATGGCCTTCTTCGCCATTTCATAGTGAAACTGCGATGGAGTAGTAATAATCACTGCCTCGATCTCGTCATCTTTCAACAGGTCAGCAAGTTCCTGTGTATATTGAATACCATCAATTTGTGGCCACTGATCTCTTTCAAGATTCACAGAATAAATGGTTTTAACAGTGATCGAATCTTTCCGTTCTAGCACAAATGGCAAATGATAACGGTTTGCACTTTTACCGTTACCGATATAACCAATAATCATTTTGTCAGACATTTTTAACCCCGATATTCTGTTGGTGACGAGCCATCTCAATAACGTTCAGGACATTGATACTGGTTTCCAGCATTTTTGATGCCAGAGAAAAATCTCTCATTGATATAATTTCAATGAATTTTCTAAATTCAGGAAGCAAACGATGCTTTTCAATATGCTCAATATGTTTAGCGGGTATGGCATTAGGTTTTAGCTCATATCCAACCATCTGATTTGCTGGTTTATTGAGAGTAATGCACCCCATTTCCCCCTGAATCGTTGAAGACACAGGCGCATGGCAGTCTTTCGCACCGACGCATACAGCCTTGAAAGAACCATAGTCCATGAGCAACATTCCACTGGTATCGACACCCTGGGATATATTCGCCTGATAAACGACACCTTCAGGCATACCAAAAAGGCCAACAACAAAGTGGATATTATAGATATTAATATCCATCAAAGCACCGCCGCCCTTTCTGGCGTCAAAGGCTGGATGGATAATATTATTTTTGAAGTCACTATAACGCGATGATAATTGGCTATAATTCATACTAACGATTTTGATATCGCCAAGAGCTGGCAAATCACGTTTTAAATTCGAATATGAATCAAGATAGTGAATATTCATGGCCTCAAGAACAACCAGGCCTTTAGACTCGGCCAGCTCCTTCAGATGCAATAGCTCAGCAACATCAATTACAATGGGTTTCTCTATGATCACATGCTTACCACTTTCCAGTGCTTTTACTGCAAATGTGTAATGCAGATGATTCGGTAAAGCCACATAAATAGTATCTACGTCGCTATTTATTAGCTCATCATAGCTAAAAAATGCCTTCCCATTTTGACATAAGTTAGCCAGTTTTTCCGTTTCGTCTTTTGTCGCTTCAGTACCCAGAATAGAAACAGATTCCAGCTCAAGATCGTTAATAAATGACATCACATCCTTGACGATCATTCCTGTGCCTAAAATACCCAGATTCATATTTATACCTATATGCATTAACGCATCAATGATTTGCCATTAGAATTAATAACGTCTTTATACCAGAAAAATGATTTTTTCTTATATCGGGCCATGGTCCCTGAACCATCGTTATTGCGGTCCACATAAATCAGCCCATAGCGTTTTTTCATTTCGGCAGTTGACGCGCTCACGAGATCAATACAGCCCCAGGTAGTAAATCCCATGACAGGAACGCCATCTGCAATGGCCTCCTCGACCTGAACCAGATGTTCATTGAGGTATTTAATCCGGTAATCATCTTCGACCGTGAAGTTACCGTTGATATCTGTCACTAAGACATCCTGGGCTCCAAGTCCGTTTTCTACGATAAACAGTGGCTTTTGATAGCGGTCATAGTACTTGTTCAATGTAATCCGTAGACCTTTCGGATCGATCTGCCATCCCCACTCACTAGATTCGAGGTATGGGTTTGGTACACCACCAATAAGATTGCCAATAGCAGGTTTGATCGATTTATCAGCCGTTTCACACACGCTCACATAGTAGCTGAATGAAACAAAATCAACGGTATTTTGAAGAATTTTCTCATCGCCATCTTCAAAATGAATCCTGATATTATTTTCTTTGAAGTATCTTTTCATATATCCAGGGTAGTACCCGCGAACATGAACATCGCCAAAGAAATCATTCATATGCTCCGCTTGCATCGCAACCAAAACATCATCTGGATTTGGTGTCAATGGGTAAATCGGCATGCTTAAGATCATACAACCAAATTTAGCATCTGGCATGATTTCACGGCCTTTACTAATCGCTAATGCACTGGCAATAAATTCATGATGCACCGCCTGAAACAGGTCTTGCTTACTGAGCTCTTCTTTAGGCGTAAAAATACCTCCGCTCATCAGCGGCTGATGTAACACTGAGTTAATTTCATTAAATGTTAGCCAGTATTTAACCTTGTGTTTATAACGTTCAAATATCGTTGTGGCAAAATTCGTATAGAATTCCACCATCCTGCGATTTGCCCAGCCATTATATTTTTTTGATAAATTTAACGGTGTTTCATAGTGAGAAATTGTCACCAGTGGTTCGATACCGTATTTATGACATTCGTCAAAAAGGTCATCATAAAACTTCAACCCTTTTTCATTTGGGATGGAATCATCTCCGTTTGGAAAAATTCGACTCCAGGCAATTGATGTCCGAAAGACCTTAAATCCCATCTCGGCAAACATTTTGATGTCATCTTTATACCGATGATAGAAATCAATACCCTTTAGTTTCAGGTTATCGCAGGTGGGCAGCTCAGTGACTGGAGCCATAATGCCTTTGGGCAGAACATCCTGGATACTAAGACCTTTTCCATCAACGTCAAAAGCACCTTCACACTGATTAGCCGCAACGGCTCCTCCCCAGAGAAAATCATTCGGAAAACTCATAACACCTCCTTCAAGCTATAGCCAGAATGTTCGAATTAAATACAGCCTTAGAATCCATCGATGCACTGACATCTTGATATTCTTCGGTATTTGTTACGATAACAACTGTCGTCGGGTCATACCCTTCAGACTTAATATAATCAATATCAAACTCAATAAGTAAATCGCCTTTTTTAACCTTGTCGCCATTTTTAATAAATGCTTTGAAACCATTGCCATCAAGCTGCACTGTATCCAGCCCGACATGAATAAGAAGCTCGATACCATCAAGTGACTTTAGGCCAATGGCATGATTTGTGGTAAATATAGAGAGGACTTCGCCATCGAATGGACTGATAACCTTGCCTACCGTTGGATGGATACCAATTCCTTTCCCTAAAATTTCATTAGCAAAAGTGGCATCGGATACATCACCTAACGCAATGATTTCACCTTCAACGGGCGAAGTAATATTTTTCATCTCAACCGCGACAACTTTTTTATCCTGGAGAACATCCTTTTTCAGTTCTTTTGCGTTCTCATCAACCGGGTCTTCAAACCCTAAGAAGAGGGTTAAAAGAATAGTCAGGACAATAACAATAACAGCAGCGACACAAGCTAATATAAGATTTAAGTTATTCGAATGATCGATAAATATCGGCATAGCAACCAGAGAAGCGATACCAAAACCATGAGCAGATAATTTAAATGCGCCAACAATCCCGCCAGTAATACCCGAAGCGATACACGCCGCAAGCATAGGTTTTTTCAGTGGTAAGTTCACGCCATACATACAGGGTTCGGTCAAACCAGCAAATATAGCGGTAAACCCTGCCGCCAATGACTTCTGCTTAAGTGCATTATTTTTTGTTTTGATACCTACACCGATACAAGCTGCACCTTGCGCCATATTAATAACTAACATCGCCGGGATAATCAGCATCTCCCCGCCCGGAGTGGCCAGGGCTGGTATGGTAATCGTAAGAAATGCCCAGTGCATGCCTGTCATGACAATAAATGGCATGATTGCACTAAGTACTACCATCACAATAATATGGAAGCTGTCGGGGATTGATGAGATGACATAAACGAGATATTTACCAAAAATTGCTCCTAATGGCCCGAGTAATAAGAATGCGATCGGCGCGGAGATAAGGATAATCAGCGCAGGGTTCAGAAATCCTTTTGTGATATTAGGGGTAATACGATCGACGAACTTCTCAATATATGAAATAACCCAGGCATTCAAAATAGCGGGAATTACCGTCGAACCATAGTGCGCGGAGATAACAGGCACTCCCAGGAAAAGTAATTTTTGCGAGTCATCCCCCATCAACGCTACGAAATCAGGATGCAAAAGTACTGCCGTGACGACAGCTACTAATGGTGCATTCGTATTAAATCGCTTAGCTGCTGCATATGAGATGAGGATCGGCATAAAGTAGAATGCGGCATCACCGATGGCACCTAACAACTTCATCGAAGTTGAGTCTGTCGACACAAAAAAACCAAGTATGAGATACAGAATTTTTACCATCCCAGCGCCGATCAAGGCAGGGATCACTGGCATCATGCTTCCGGCAATAACATCAATGATACGTTCGAGAACACTCTTTTTCTTCGCTTGTGCATTGTCCGTATTTGTCAGGCCATCAACATTAACGAGCTTCTTTACTTCATCATAGAACTTAACAACATTCTTCCCAATAATAACCTGATACTGATTCCCCTGTCGGACAACACCGGATACGCCAGCGATATTTCTGACTTTATTATCATCAACAATAGAGTCATCTTCCAGGTTGAAACGCAAGCGAGTCATACAATGCACAAGCCCTTTGACATTACTATCCCCGCCGAGCTCTTCAAGAAGAGCCCCAGCATTTGATTTGTAATTCATTTCATACTCCATATATATTGTAGGCATAGTAGTGCCTCAGGTACTACTAAAATATACTGTTCTATCTGTAGATTGATTGAATGGGCTGATTATCTGTTTGAATTAAGTAGCCGATTTATATGTACGACCAGATACAATGTTTCCTCTTCTGTCATGTTGTACTTATATTCTACAAAAACATATTTTTTAACCTTATCCGCACAAGCATACTCCCTTGGGTACTGGCTACGGATAGTATTTATAAACTCCTGGTCACCATTTGTATAACTTTGTTTTTTTAGTAACCTTTGGCTGAAAAATCTCAGGTGCGTCAGAAAGCGATAATAGTCAAGACCTTCTTCATCAAACTCAATGTTAAAATTATATTTTACAATATTTAACACCCCTTGAATGAGACGAGTCATCGCAATAGTTTCATCAAAAATCCCAGTTGTTAATGCATTCACTATATGTAATGCGATAAAACCGGCCTCCTCCTGAGGCAGTTCAATACCAATGCGGTTCTTGATATGTTTTATTGCATACAGACCTAATGCATATTCATGATTATAAAATCGCTTTGTTTCCCATGTCAGCGGATTTGTAAAGACTATTCCCTTTTTTGTCCTTTCAATGGCAAAGTTCAGGTGATCCGTCAGTGAGATATAAATGTTATCACTTAATTTTTTCCCCAGTGACAACTTAAAATACTGGATTATTTCATCAGTGACCTGTATGTGCTCATAGGGTATTTTTTTAACCAGGTTCTGAAATTTTGAGCTCACACCCGTATCGTCCAATTTAAATATTTTCTCAATCTTCTCCGGTGCAACTGTTTCTCCAGGCTTAGACTGAAACCCCAAACCTTTGCCAATCGCAATACACTCATCACCGTTACGATCCGTACAAATTATTTGGTTATTGTTAATTATTTTTTGTACTTTCATTTGACCATAAGCCTCAATAACCACAAAAACAAAAAAACCAAGCCCATGCATAAACTTTCTGTTATGCGGAACTTGGTCATGCCAGCTTTAACTGTAACACCCAATTCAGATTTTGATTAGCACTGTGATGCTGTGATTCACGATAACGATACAATCAGTCGAAATCTGTGAACTATCTCAAAAAAAAGCAAAACATAATAAAACGCATATTAATCAATAAATTACTTAGATTTTATCTATTTTTTTAATTTTTCATAGTACTTTTTCTTCAGCCGATTCACCAAGTTTCCATGCATAACAACAATTTTTTAATACGCGAAAACAACGGACTGAACAGCAGACAAATCATTCATAAACACCTAATAATATTAATATTTCCAATCTTACCCTGACATAAAATCATCTCATTGTTTGTGTCTGTTTGCATACAAAACCAGATACCGCCAACACTTAATTAACACACAAAAGCAAATAGGTCTTGATTGTAGAATTTATGGAACAACTGTTCGGAACAAAGCCCTATTTTTTTCTTCGCTTTAAATCCCCATCATTTCAAAATTCACTTGAGGAACGAATAATGAATGAACTGTTTTCCCCCTTTAAATTAGGCGATGTAACTCTTAATAACCGTATTGTAATGGCCCCTATGACACGCTCCAGAGCCAGGAAAGGTGACACAGCCGATGAGCTAACGGCTAAATATTATGCTCAACGAGCTTCTGCTGGACTGATTATCACTGAGGGAGCGCAGATATCAGTTCAGGGACAGGGATACCTGTTCACGCCTGGAATTTACAACCAGAGCCAGATTGAAGGCTGGAAAAAGACGACTCAAGCGGTCCATGAACGTGGTGGAAAAATATTCATTCAGTTATGGCATGTTGGTCGCATTTCAAGCACAAGTTTACAGCCAAATGGTCAAGCACCGGTCAGCTCCGTCGCGGTGAAAGCTGAAGGGTCACATTGTTTTGCATATGATGTAAATGGTCAGCCTGGGTCTGTCGATGTCTCCACCCCTAAGGCGCTGACTACAGCTGAAATTGAGGGGATTGTGCAAGACTATGTCATTGCAGCCAGAAATGCGATTACCGCTGGGTTTGACGGTATTGAGATCCACGCGGCTAACGGTTACCTGCTAGAACAATTCATTAATGGCGGCCTGAATACACGCAACGACGAATTTGGCGGCAAGGATACCGAGAACCGCTTAAAATTCGTCCTGATGGTTACTGACGCCATTGCTAACGCCATTGGGGCCAGTAAAACGGGCATCCGCCTGGCGCCTTTCGGCCATTTGTTTGATATGCACGCTTTTGACGGCGAAGAAGAGACTTGGTTACTTCTGGCGAAGAAACTTGGTCAACGTTCCCTCGCTTACGTGCATCTCAGTGACCAAAAGACACTCGGGCAACAGGCAATCCCGGAAGGGTTTATTGAAAAATTCAGAGCGGCGTACCCCGGTACGTTGATTATTGCTGGTGGCTTTGATAAAGCGAAAGCTGAAGAATACCTGGCCACTAATAAATCTGACCTGATTGCCTTTGGTCGCCCCTATATTGCGAACCCTGATTTAGTTGAGCGAATGGCTAATAACTGGCCGTTAAATGAGGTCAAGCCGACAGGTACCTATGGCGGCGGCGAGGAAGGTTATACTGACTACCCTTCCTGGCCTGAAACCGAAACCACATCCTAATCCAGTCGCCCTTCTTCCGCTGCCGAGACGAGCGTGTCTACAACATAGCGAATCTTCGGCAGCAACTGCCGACTCCTGGGCCACAATGCGCTGATGGGCATTTCTCCGCCAGCATAGTCGGCCAATACCTCTTGTAATTGCCCATTTTCCAGCCACGGCCTCACTAACCATAGGGGAAGTTGCGAAAGGCCACATCCGGCCAGCGTCGCTGCAAGCAACGCATCACCATCCGCAAATTCATGGGTTGCGGGAGGAATACATCTCGTTATCAACCCGTCTTTATCTTTTAAGATCCATGATATGGGCTGATTACGTCGAAAACCCATAATACATTTATGTTCTGCCAGGTCTTCGGGCGTGAGCGGCGATTTATGGCTATCAAGATAATCAGGGGCGCCGCATATCACTAACTTTTGGGTTGTCAGCCTTCGCGCAACCAAAGCACTGCTATCCGCCAGTTCACCGATACGAATAACAAGATCGATACCTTCTTCTATGAGATCAACAAAGCGTTCGCTAAAAGTGACAGATAGAACAAGCTCTGGATAGTCCTGGTTAATTTTTAACAGTATCGGTAATATTCTTTGACGACCAAATGCGGCCGGAAGGTCGACCCTTAAACGACCCGAGGGTTCGCAGATATGCGAGGAGAGTTCTGATTCTGCCTGCTCCAGTATTTCTATCGCACTCTGGCAACTTTCAAGAAAACGTTCACCATCAGGTGTAAGGCTTAATCGCCTTGTGGAGCGTTGAAAAAGCTTTAGTCCTAGACGATCTTCCAGGCGACTCACGCTTTTGCCGATTGCCGATTTTGTGAGTCCCAGTTGTTCTGCCGCCGCTGTAAAGCTTCCCAGCTTTGCGGTTGAGACAAATGCGGTAATGCCGCCAAGGTGATCAATTTTACGCACCTGTAGCTCCTAATGAGTTGATAATATTCAAATTTATTATAACCACCCAGCCTGTCTTATGCACACACTGGTCAACGCCCATCATCACAGCCTACAATGTTAAAACTGACATTAAATCTTCAATAGTGGTTATTACGCCATCATTGTTGAATCTATGTCAACACACTTCAGACTAAACCGCCATTTATTTTATTAAGAAAATTAGTAATAATGAACTTCTCAACAATTTATATGCCCCGGAAACCGGAGGTTCAATTCAACAGAGCTTATAAGGCAATGTTAATTAATCGTGACGATGATAATTCACAGCACTAAATGAAAGACTAATATACTTTCACAAACATGAGCACACATCATATAAAATCGCAGTAATTAAACGGATGGAATTATTACATCGCCAGCATCGATATCTATTATTAATAATCAACCCAACTTTGAGATACGTAACAATGAAAAGCAATGCCGGATTTAAGCACGTAGGTTTACTTATTAGAAAAAAAGACATGAGTTTTGAAGAGTTTGTTAATTACTGGGATAATGTTCATACTGCCATCGCACTCCAGTTACCCGGTTTAAGAGGATATGTGCTCAATCCCATAGACCGGGAAAAGTATCCGGACTCTCCTATTGACGGCTTCTCAGAGCTTTGGTTCGATTCAATAGAGGATGCAATTAGTGCATTTAATTCACCTGTGGGTAAAACTGCTTATGATGACGTTAAGAATTTTATTGATAAAGCAGCAATTACCTATGTGATGGAAATTAAGAAAAAGTAATTTCTGGCTGGCGTGTTGCAGTATAGACTCATTCTCTCAATCTAATTTCAATCTCCATATCTTAAGTCGGAAGTCTGCTGACGCGCGTCCAGCCAGGCTTCTACTTAATCCCAGTTAAAGGCAACAACCCGTGATGTCATTAAAACCGTATCGTAAAAACACAGTGTTTTCCAGCTTATCAATTACATAAAAAAAGAGGCACTAGCTTTATCAACTCTTCTGTTCTGAGTGCAGCTCGCATGATTCTTTCCAGAATTTGGTTAATTTTCGCCAAATTCTGTTGAACCAGACTAACTGATTTTAGCAAAAATAAGTATTTACCGACTGCTCTCCCGTACCTGACTCATTTAAATTTCTTAATCCACCTGCCAACTCTATCCGCCCAGTCACGCAACATCGATGCTCGTTGTTCTGCGTATTCCGCCTTGTTATATACCGCCCGGTGGCCAGCGTTTCACGCCGACTATTGATTCCGTAATCGTCAGGAATGCCGCCGAAGCCGCGAGCGTTACCAAAACAGACTGACCATCACGGTCTGCAATTTTGTCGTTCTTCACTCCGGCTTTCAGAAGTTTATGCCTGATATCAGTCAGCATGACGGTATCCTCTGCTCAAATCTACCGTCATTTCGGGGAAGCTGTGACGGTATAATCCGCAATTTACCGTAACCGCTTTTTGTTGAATAAGTCAAAATACCGTCAGAAAAGTGATGTTTTCTACTGTGGCGGGAGAAGGTGAGCAGGAGAAACTGGCGCCGTAATCCGCGCCAGCTCCGGGTTCAGCTATGGCTACCTGCCCTGAGCAGGAGGCCAGTACGCATCAGTGTTTAACGATGTACATGGTACGGCTATAAGCCACATCTTCCGGGTTGGTGATCGGGTAGCCTTTCAGCCACGGCTTAATCAGCCGACCGTTGGTGTACTGATAGATCGGCGCAATCGGCGCTTTGACCATAATGATCTTCTCCGCCGCGTTGTAATCGTCGTTACGCGCTTTGGCTGAATTTTCCACCGCCGCCTGCGCGAGGATTTTATCGTATGCCGGATCGTTAAAGCGGGAGATATTTCCGCTGTGGGTGGAGGTCAGCAGCGACAGGAAGGTGGACGGCTCGTTGTAATCCCCTACCCACGAGGCGCGGATCACATCGAAATTGCCGGTGTTGCGGCTGTCGATATAGGTTTTCCACTCCTGATTCTGCAGCTTCACTTCCACGCCGAGGTTCTTCTTCCACATCGACGCCACCGCGATGGCAATCTTCTGGTGGTTCTCAGAGGTGTTATACAGCAGCGTCAGCTTCAGCGGGCGATTCGGGCCATAGCCGGCGGCAGCCAGCAGGGCTTTCGCCTGAGCGTTAAGCTCGGCCTGACTCATGCTCTCAAACTGCGACGGCTGCGGCGTGAAGCCCGCCGTTACGTCCGGGGTAAAGCGCCAGGCCGGTTTTTCCCCGGTCCCCAGCACCTTCTCCGCCATCACCCGGCGATCGATGGTCATACTCAGCGCCAGTCGCACCCGCTCGTCCGCCGTCGGCCCCTTTTGGGTATTAAAGGCGTAATAGTAGGTGCCCAGCTGCGGCGGGGTATACACCTGCCCCGGAATATCCTTCAGCAGCTTCTGATACATATTTTTCGGGAAAGATTCGGTGATATCGATATCGCCGGCCAGATAGCGTTTGGTGGCAGCGGACTCCTGGTTGATCGGCACAAAGGTGACCTGCTGGATCACCGTTTTGGCGTTATCCCAGTAGTGGGTGTTGGGCACCACTACCAGCTTTTCATTCACGACGCGATCTTTCAGAACATAGGCGCCATTGCCCACCAGGCTGCCGGGCCGCGTCCAGTTTGCCCCGCTGTCGACGTTCGCCTTTTGTACCGGGTAGAAGGCAAAGCTGGCGGTCAGGTTGCTGAACCACGGCAGCGGCTTATCCAGCTGCACCCGCAGGGTGTGGGCGTCGACGGCGGTGACCCCCAGGGTCTCCGGCGCGGCTTTGCCATCAATGATGTTCTGCGCGTTGGCGATCCCCGCCAGCGCGGCAAACCAGGCGAACGGCGACGTGGTTTTCGGGTCCACCAGACGCCGCCAGCTATAGACGAAGTCCTCAGCGGTGACCGGCGTGCCGTCGGACCAGCGGGCATTATCGCGCAGGGTAAAGGTCCAGACGCGGTTATCGTTGCTCTGCCAGCGGGTCGCCACGCCCGGGATCAGGTTGCCTTTCGCATCCTGATTGACTAAACCTTCAAACAGATCGCGGATCACCTGAATTTCCGGCAGGCCCACCGCTTTAGCGGGATCTAACGAGGCGGGTTCATCTTTGATATGGCGCACTAACAGCTGGTTTTTCGCCAGTACCGTGCCCGGCGGTACGTCCGCCGCCCAGGCCAGAGAAGATACGCTGGCTAACCACAGCGCGCCGCATGTCAAAGCGACAGGATACTTCATAAGATCCCCTTTAAAATGAGAAAAAACACCGCCAACAGAGCGATAATTATTTGTTTCATCACCTGAAATTGCAAACAACATATGATAGAAAATTGATGTGCCGTCGGATTTCACGCCTCAGGGAATGGGTTTGATTCCAACACGCTTTTCGCCAACACTACATAATAACGACACACAGGAAGCCCTATGTCTATTTCACGTCCTCGCCCGCAGCGCGGCGACTTTCCGCCGGGGACCCGGCAGTACGGCAGCTCGGAACTGGGCGCGCCGCTGCTGTGGTTTCCTGCGCCGATGGCCGACAGCCGCAGCGGCCTGATTATTGCCGGCACCCACGGCGATGAGAATTCGTCGATTGTGACCCTCTCCTGCGCCCTGCGCACCCTGAAGCCGGAGCTGCGCCGCCACCACGTGGTGCTGACGGTCAATCCTGACGGCTGTCAGCTCGGGCTGCGCGCCAACGCCCGCGGCGTTGACCTCAACCGCAACTTTCCGGCCGCTAACTGGAGACAAGGGGAAACGGTGTACCGCTGGAACAGCGCGGCGACGGAACGAGACGTGGTGTTATTGACCGGCGAACAGCCGGGCTCGGAGCGAGAGACCCAGGCCCTGTGTCAGTTGATCCATCAGATCCATCCGGCGTGGGTGGTCTCCTTTCACGATCCGCTGGCCTGCATCGAAGACCCGGGACACAGCCCGCTGGGACACTGGCTGGCCGACGCCTTCTCACTACCGCTGGTCGGCAGCGTGGGCTACGACACCCCAGGTTCCTTTGGCAGCTGGTGCGCTGATATCGGACTCCCCTGCATTACCGCTGAGTTCCCGCCGGTCTCCGCCGACGAGGCAACCGAGCGTTACCTGCCGGCGATGACCGACCTGCTGCGCTGGCAGGCTTAAAGATGAAGCACGCCGGTGCTGAACCGCAGCGCCGGCTCGACGTCCACCGCCAGCCATGTCGGGCCGTCGAGGTCGGCGAAGCGCGCCAGCGGCGCCAGGGGTAGCGCGGCGGCGATCCCGCGCGAGGTGCAGAGCATACAGCCCAGCATCCGTCCAAAGCCCTGTCGTTCTGCCTCCTCGGCGAGGGCCAGCGCTTCGGTCAGGCCGCCCGTTTTGTCCAGTTTGATATTGACCATCTCATAGCGTCCGCGCAGCCTGGGCAGGCTCTCCCGGGTATGGCAGCTCTCGTCGGCGCAAATTGGCAGCGGATGGACGAAATTTTCCAGCGCCGCATCGGCGTCGGCAGGGAGCGGCTGCTCAAGCATCGCCACGCCGAGGTCCGCCAGCAGCTGGCAGCGCGCCGCCAGCCCCTCGCTGTGCCAGGATTCATTGGCGTCGACAATCAGCGTAGCCTCCGGCGCCGCCTGACGGATAGCGATTAACCGCTCGCTGATCAGCCGGTCGTCAAGCTTCACCTTCAACAGCTGAGCGCCCTTCTGCCACAGCGCCGCGGCGCTGGCCGCCATCTGATCCGCCGTGCCAATGACCACCGTCTGGGCGGTGATCACCCGGTTTGGCAACGTCACCCCCAGCAGCTGGGGCAAGGTTTTGCCTTCGCGCCGCGCCTGCAGATCCCACAGGGCGCAGTCAATGGCATTGCGCGCGGCGCCTGCCGGCAGCAGCCGCTGCAGCTGTTTGCGGGTAAGTCCCGCCTCCAGCTGCTCGCCGATCGCCATCACCTGGGCCATGACCGAAGCGATGCTCTCGCCATAGCGGGGATACGGGGTGCATTCCCCCACCCCTTTCACACTGTCCTCTTCCAGTTCCACCACCACCACTTTTGCCTCGCTGCGGCTGCCGCGGGCGATCACAAAGGGGGTGTGGAGCGGCCAGGCTTCCTCATACACTCGCACGTTGCGCATTCCCTTGTCCTCTCTGGTAAATGTTAAATAGGGTTTGCCGTGTAGCTGGCGGATGTCATACACTACTCGCGACGTTAACTATATGTAAACAGGAAGATAACCATGTCACAAACCGTGCATTTCCAGGGCAACCCCGTTTCTGTTCAGGGCACCATTCCGCAGGCAGGCGCTAAAGCGCAGCCGTTTACGCTGGTCGCCAAAGATCTCTCTGACGTCGCGCTGAGCCAGTACGCCGGCAAACGTAAAGTACTGAATATTTTCCCGAGCATTGATACCGGCGTGTGCGCCGCATCAGTGCGTAAATTCAATCAGCTGGCCGCTGAACTGGACAACACCGTGGTGCTGTGCATTTCCGCTGACCTGCCGTTCGCCCAGTCCCGCTTCTGCGGCGCGGAAGGCCTGAGCAACGTGGTGACCCTTTCCACGCTGCGCGGCGCCTCGTTCCTCGCTGACTACGGCGTCGCCATCGCCGCCGGTCCGCTGGCGGGCCTGGCCGCTCGCGCGGTGGTCGTTATCGATGAAAACGATCAGGTTGTCTACAGCCAGCTGGTGAACGAAATCACCGAAGAGCCGGACTACGACGCCGCGCTGGCCGCCCTGAAAGCCTGATAACAGACTGTCCGGGGGCATCGCGCCTGCGGACATGCTATGTACTCAGCCCTCGCTCTGCGGGGGCTTTTTATTGCCGCGGCGCATAGCGGGAAATAGCCCGCGCCATCGCCGGGCCCGTCAGCAGGATGGTAAACAGCCGCAGCGTCTGAAGCGCCATAATAAACGACATATCCGCCCGGGTGCCGGCGGCGATAATCGCCACCGTGTCGAGTCCGCCAGGGCTGGTGGCCAGATAGGCGGTCATGAAATCCATCTGCAGAATGTGGGTCAGGCCGAGGGCCATCAGGGCGCACATCAGGATCAGCCCAAGAATGGAGGCGATAATCTGCGGCAGCGTCTTCAGGGCCAACAGAAACACCGCCTTGTTAAACTGCAGTCCCACCGTCCAGCCCAGCACCGCGTAGGCCATCGCCAGCAGCCACTCCGGCAGCTCCAGCATCACCCAGCCGCCCCCCTGGGCCAGCGCGCCGAGCAGCATCGGCAGCAGCATGGCGCCGGAAGGAATGCGCAGCCGCACGCCCAGCCAGCAGCCCGCCGCTGTCAGCAGCAGCGTTAAAGGGAAATGAAGGGTCAACGGTGGAAACCAGACGATAGCCTGACTCATTGTTTGCGCCTCGTTGCCCAGGGCATAGCGCACCACCAGCGCCGCCGCGCCGACGACAAACAGCACTCGCAGATACTGCATCAGCGCCACCAGGCGTACATCAGCCCCGTACTCCTGAGCCATCACTACCATTGCCGACGCCCCGCCGGGAGAGCTTCCCCAGGCGCCGGTGGCGCCCGGCAGCGCGCTATAGCGGACCAGCAGCCAGCCGGTGAGGCCGCTGATCGCCAGGGTCGTTAACAGGATCGCCAGCACCAGCGCCCAGTTGTTGAACAGCACGCCAAAAACGGAGGGGTTAATGGCGCGGGCGATCATACAGCCGACGATAGCCTGCGCCGCCAGATAACAGGCGCGGGGGATCCTCAGCTTCACCCCGCGCAGGCTCAAAATGAGACCGGCAATCAGCGGCCCCAGCAGCAGCGCTGCCGGCAGATGAATGCGTAACAGCAGCGAGGAAAAGAGAATTGAGAGCAGCAGCAATGTCAGCCATTGCCCGATCGCGCGACGCGACGCCAATATGCACCACCCCGGAAAAAGGATTAAAAAACCAGTATATACAGGTTTAGCCCGCTTTGCAGGCCGGGATACCGGCGACGAGCGTCGCCGGCGTTCAGCGATTATTCGTCGCCCTTTTTCTGACTCAAACCATATTCGCGCAGCTTATTGGCGATGGCGGTATGCGACACCCCCAGCCGCTTCGCCAGCTTACGGGTGCTGGGGTAGCTGCGATAGAGCTGGGTCAATACCGAGCGCTCAAAGCGGCGGGTAATGTCGTCCAGCGATCCTTCCATGGCCTCCTCGCCCACCGGCAGCGAGGCGACGTCGTGGTCCGGCAGCAAAATATCCTGCGGACGCAGCTCGAATCCTTCCAGCTGGGTTAGCGCGCGATAGACCGCATTCTTCAGCTGGCGGACGTTGCCGGGCCAGCTGTAGCGGGTGAGTACCGTACTGAGATCGGCGGAGAGCTTCGGTCGGGGGATCCCCTGCTCATCGGCAAAGCGCGCCACGAACAGCTCGGTCAGCGGCATAATGTCCTGCGGGCAGTCGCGCAGCGGCGGCAGATACAGCGTCAGGACATTGAGGCGATAGTAAAGATCTTCCCGGAACAGCCCTTTCTGCACCAGCTCGACCAGGTTTTTCTGCGTCGCGCAGATCACCCGCACATCGACGTGCACTTCATGATCCTCGCCGACGCGGCGGAAGGTGCCGTCGTTGAGGAAGCGCAGCAGCTTGGTCTGCATTCGCGGCGACATCTCGCCAATTTCATCCAGCAGCACCGAGCCGCCGTTAGCTTGCTCGAAGAAGCCTTTTTTGCCCTGCAGCGCGTCACCGAACAGCTCGCTCTCAACGGCGTCCTCGGGAATGGAGCCGCAGTTGAGCGCCAGATAGGGTTTGCCCGCCCGCGGACTGGCCAGATGGCAGGCGTGCGCCAGCAGATCTTTACCCGTGCCGGTGTCGCCGACAATCAGCAGCGGCGCGCTGAGCATCGCCAGCTTACGCGCTTGCTCCACCACGTGGCGCATTTTCGGCCCCACCGCGAGGATCTGGCTGAAGGCGCTGGTGTCCTGGCTGGTCATGGTCTGCAGCTGGCGTCCCATGCGCACGGTTGAGCGCAGCATCGCCACGGCGCCGGTCAGCACTCGCTCGTTATGCTCCCCTTCCAGATAAACCGGGGTCACTTCCAGCAGGTAGTTCTGCCCATTCACCACCACATGCTCCGCCAGCGTCTCTTGCGGGCTGCTTTCCAGCCAGCGCTGGACGTTAAAATCGTCGATCAGTTGCGCCACCGGATGGTTGCGCAGCTTCGCCTGGCTTTGGCCAAACAGCAGGCAGCTGGCGGGGTTGGCCAGTTCGACCCTGCCTTTGGTATCCAGCGACAGCACCGGCTCAGGCATCGCCACCAGCAGCGCGCTCAGCGCCAGATGTTCACGCTCGGATGGCATCCACGGCACGGTGCGCACGTCTGTCACGCCGGCGATACGGCGGATCTCCGCCATCAGGCTGCTGAAGGTGGCGAACTCCAGTTCGGCAAAATTGAGGTAGATACGGCCAATAGGGTCAATATCGATACCACGCAGATCAATGCCGCGCAGCACCAGCAAATCGAGCAATTCACGAGTCAGACCGAGGCGGTCTTCACAAAAGACTTCAAGACGCATGGGAGTGTTCACCCTAAAAGTGCCAATGACCGGAGAATAATAGGCCAGGAATGGACTTTCGGGAAGCTAACTGTCAACAATTATTGACAGCATGGCGGAAAAATGGGCGTTGCGCCGTAAAGTCAGGCGGTCAGTGGTCAATTAACCGGCCATCCGGCCGGTTAATTGGGGGTTAAGCATGGAAGGCAGGCAGCCACTGGCGGTTATGGGCGATCACTTCATCCAACGCTTGTTCGAGCTTCTCGCCGCTGACAATCAGCGGATTCAGCACCAGCGCGCGCCACGCCGTATGGCGGTTGCCGGTGATGGCGGCCTCGATGGTCAGCTGTTCGAAAGATTTCATCAGCTGCAGCAAACGCAGGGTATCGTCAGGGAACGGCGCCACGTTGAGGGGCAGTGGACCGGAAGCGGTGATCAGCGAGCTGACCTCCACCGCACAGTCATCCGGCAGGCCATTGATGGCGCCGTTGTTGCGCGTGTTGACGTGCATGATAATGCGCTTGTCGTTGTAGATGGCATTCATCAGCTCGCAGGCCGCCTCGGAATAGTACTGACCGCCACGGCCCTCCAGCGCCTTCGGTTTAACCGCGAGGTGCGGGTCGCTGTACTGTTCAAACAAGGTTTTTTCCAGTTGCTTAACCACTTCGCCACGGGTCCCTTCGCCGCCCGCCTCCGCCAGCTCCTGACGCAGCAGATCGTCCTTCATGTAGTAATAACGCAGATAGGCGCAGGGGATCATGCCTAAGCCCTGCAGGAGATGCGACGGCCAACGGAACGGCGGAATGTTGCGCGGCACCAGCGGATCCCGACCGGCATTGATCTCGGCGATGACCTCCGGCAGCCACTCTTTTCCTTTGTGCAGGATCTGGCGCACGAAGATAAAGTGGTTCAGGCCGGCGACCTGCATCACTACCTCCTTTTCGTCAGCGCATTGCAGCAGGGTGGTCACCCCTTTTTGCATAATCACCGGCACATTACACAGGCCGACGGCTTTGATGCGACTGTGGCGCAGGATCGCTTCGGTCACCATCCCCGACGGGTTGGTAAAGTTCAGCAGCCAGGCGTCAGGGCAGAGTCGTTCCATATCGGCAGCAATCGCCAGGGCGATGGGAATGGTACGGCAGGCATTGGCGAAGCCCCCAAGGCCGTTGGTCTCCTGGCCGATCAGGCCATACTTGAGGGAAATACGTTCATCGCTGATGCGGGCGTCAAGGCAGCCGGCGCGAAACTGCGAGCAGACGAAATCGGCATCGCGCAGGGCGCTCTCCCGATCCAGGGTAGCCACCACCTCGATGATCAGCCCGGCTTTGGCGATCATTCGCCGCGCCAGTCCGGCGATGATCTCGACTTTCTCTCTGCCCTCTTCAATGTCCACCAACCATAGCGAAGCGACCGGCATCTCGTGATAGCGGTTAAGCAAACCTTCAATCAGTTCCGGGGTGTAGCTGGAGCCGCCGCCAATCACCACAATTTTGAGTCCTGACATGGTATACCTCGGTTTAGTTACGATATAACTATTTAAAACCGGCCAAACTGGCGTAACAAACGAATTAAATCGGCCTATGCATGAAGCAAATTAATGCATAAGGGAGACAACCTGTGCTTGAACAACAAAGCATCCTTGCGCTGCTGCAGACCTTTGAGGTGACCGCCCGCCATTTGAGTTTTACCCTCGCCGCGCATGAAATGAACCTGACCCAGGGGGCGGTCAGCCATCGGATCCGCAAGCTGGAGATGCATATCGGATTTCGCCTGTTTATTCGCATGACGCGTAAACTGGCGCTGACGGAGGAAGGCAAACGCCTGCTGACGACGTTGAGCCATTCGCTGCGGGCGATTAACGATGAAATTGAGGATATTCGCGAACAGGATCTGCGCGGCACGCTGCATATTGGTATTGCGCCGACCCTGGCCCATCTTTGGCTGATGCCTCGTCTGCCCCGCTTCCAGGCCCAGTGGCCGGGACTAAATCTACAGTTTCGCGTCCGCGCCGGGGTGATGGATTTTAACGAGGAGCGGGTGGACCTCGCGATTTATTACGGCGCCACGCGCTATCCCGATCTTTATCAACAACGGTTGATGGCGGAAAGTTTGCTGCCGGTCTGCTCTCCGGAGTATCGCCGTCAGTATCGCCCGCTGAGCGGCGGTGACGCGGCGGCGATCGTCTGGATCCATGCCTGCGAATCCACCGACGTGCAGGATCAGTTTGCCGAATGGCGCCTGTGGTGCCAGCAAAGCGGACAGGCGTTACCCTTTGACGGCCGGTATTACGCGGTGAACAACCACTCGCTGGCCATTGAGATGGCGCTGAATGGACTCGGGGTCGTGATGGGGCGTAAAACGCTGATCCAGCCGCTGCTCGCCACCGGGAGACTGGTAGCCTTGTCCGAAGACGAGGCGGAATCTCCCTTTGGCTATGATCTGATTTGTCCGCAGGAGAACCGCTCGCGCCCGCGCTTTCGCGCCTTCAGCGAGTGGCTGGCGGCGGAATGCGTATGACCGGACATTGCCCGCGGCGCGGCAGGTGCGCAAGCCTGGACTCGACCTCGCAGGCCGGGCAAGGCCAAACCGCCGCCCGGCGATGTCTCTGAGCGGAGGTTACTTCTCCGGACTGGTTTTGCTTTTCTGCAGGGTCTCTTTCAGCTGGCCAATCAGCTCGCGACGAAAATCGCCGAGCCGCGGTTTATCATCGGCGATCCACGGCAGCGGGCGGCACAGCTCCATCGCCTTGATACCAAGGCGGGCGGTAAGCAGACCGGCGCCGATGCCCTGCGCGGCGCGCGCCGACAGCCGGGCCGCCAGATCCTGCGACATCCAGTCCATGCCCACCTCGCGCACCAGTTCGCTGGCGCCGGCGAAAGCGATATTCAGCAGCACCAGGCGAAACAGACGCAGGCGGCTGTAATACCCCAGCTCAATGCCGTACAGGGTGGCAATTCGGTTGATCAGCCGCAGATTGCGCCAGGCGATAAACGCCATATCCACCAGCGCCAGCGGACTGACGGCGATCATCAGCGTCGACTCCGCCGCCGAACGGCTGATTTCCCGCCGCGCCTGGGCATCGAGCACCGGCTGCACCAGCTGGGCATAGAGGCTGACCACTTCCCGGTCGCTTTGCGTTTCGTGGATGGCGGCATACCAGCGCTGCAGCGCCGGATGCGACTGATCCAGACCCGCCTGCTGCGCCAGCTTCTCACAGAAGGATTTCGCTTTGCCGACCGCGTGACTGTGCAGCATATCGCGGGCTTCATCGCGTTCGTGGGCGCGCTGGCGCAGTCGCCACAGGCGGCGCCACTCGGTGGCCACCGATCCGACGCCGGCGCCGACGATCAGCGCCCCGGCAGCGCAGCCGCCCAGCGCAATCCAGTCCTGCGTCTGCCAGGCGTTGGCGGTCCATTGCACCCCTTGCGCCACGACGCTGACGCCGAAGATCGCCAGGCCAGCGCTGACCATCCGCCGCCACAGACTGCGTTTCGGCCGCAGCACCGACTCCACCACCGCCTCTGCCGCCCCCTCTTCCTCTTCGCCGGTCACCAGAAGCGCCGGCGCGAAGTTGTCGGCTTCCCGTCGGTCGAAGGCGCGGGCTCTTTTCAGCGGCGGCGTTTTTTCCGCCTGCAGCGGGCCATCAAAATCAATCCGCGGTTTTAACGGTTCGCTCATCGCAGTTTATCTCCAATCAAAAATTCCAGCGCCGCGTCGAGGCGAATGTGCGGCAAGGGCCGATCGACATCCATGACCTGCGGACGAAAGTTTTCAAACTGAAATCCCTGCTGCTGCCAGAAGGCCTGCCCCGGCAGGCGCGCCGGCACCTCGCCGGGATAGATGGTCAACGGCTGGCCGTCGCTCAGCCGATTGCCGCGCAGGGCGGGGATTTTCTCGCCGTTCAGCTCAATCAGCCCGCTCTGGGTCGCCTGAATGGACGCCAGCCCCAGGCAATCCATACTGATCCCCTCGAAGGCGGCATTCTGCCACGCGTCCTGGATCAGCTGCTGCAGGAGCGACACCATATTGCTGTGCTGATCCACCGTGACGTGGTCGGCTTTGGTGGCGGCGAACAGCAGCTTGTCGATGACCGGCGAAAACAGCCGGCGGAACAGGGTGCGCTGCCCGTAATGGAAGCTTTGCATCAGCTGGGTCAGCGCCAGGCGCATATCGTTAAACGCCTGCGGCCCGCTGTTCAGCGGCTGCAGGCAGTCCACCAGCACAATCTGCCGGTCGAAGCGCAGGAAGTGCTCTTTATAGAACCCCTTCACCACCTTTTCGCAGTAGTACTTGTAGCGTTCGCGCAGCATGCCGGCGTTGCTGTGTTTATCGGCCTGCGCCAGCTTGGCTTCGCCGACGGCATCGACGTCAGGCCATGGGAAAAACTGTAGCGCCGGCGCGCCGGCCATTTCGCCGGGCAGGACAAAGCGTCCGGGCTGGATAAAGTGCAGCCCTTCACGCTTACAGGCGTGCAGATAATCCGTCCAGGCGGCGGCGATCTCGGCCAGCCGGGCCTCGTCGGCAGGGGCCAGCGGATCCAGCCCGGCGCACAACTGCCGCCAGCGGGTCGACCACTCCGCACGCTGTCCCTGCAGGAGTCCGGTCATCTGCCGCGACCAGCTCAGATAATCCTGCGCCAGCATCGGCAGATCGAGCAGCCATTCGCCCGGGTAGTCGACGATCTCCAGATACAGCGTGGAGGTGTCTTTAAAATGGCGCAGCAGGGAGTCGTTGGAACGGTAGCGCAGCGCGAGACGGATCTCGCTAACGCCGCGCGTCGGGGTTGGCCACATGGGGGGCTGGCCGTACAGCTGGGCCAGCCCTTCATCGTAGGTGAATCGCGGAATGCCGAAGTCCCGCTGCGGTACGCGCTTGACGCCGAGCAGTCGCTCTTCGCGCGCAGCGCTCAGCAGCGGCAGGCGGGCGCCGGTGTGAATATTCAGCAGTTGGTTGACCAGCGCGGTGATAAACGCCGTTTTGCCGCTGCGGCTCAGGCCGGTCACCGCCAGCCGTAAATGCCGGTCAACCCCGCGGTTGACCAGCGCATTCAATTCAGTTTTCAGTCGCTTCATCGCCAGTCCGTTATGCCCTGAAGGTGTGTCTCGTCATCATAAGCTATCTGCCGGGGATAAGCAGGAGAACGTTAATCCTTTTGCGCCTTCCCCACGGCGGCGTTATTTCATCCCGCGCGTGACGCGGTTGGCCAGCCGGCTGAGCAGCGGCTCAAGCGCCACCGCCAGCAGCATTTTCAGCGGCCGTCGCGCGACCGATTTAACCGCCCAGCCGGCAACGCCCGCCGGGCCATAACGCAGCGCGGTCAGCAGCGCCAGCTTACCGACGATTTTCAGGCCGGGCTTAACCTGCTGCCCGGCGCGTTGCCATTTGCTATTCATGCGTTGCCTCACTCGTTAACAACAGGATTTACAGCTGACGAAAGCGGCTGCGCAGCGTGAAGGTGTCGGAGGTGACGTACCGTTCCATCTCACGCAGACGCTGTTCGCCGGAGGCCAGTTCGGCATCCACGGCGGCCAGCAGATCGCCATTGCTCGGCGCTTTGTGGCCGTAAAGCTCACTGTCCGGCATCGGGTCCAGGGCGAAGGTCAGAATGATGTAGGCCACCAGGACGAAGAAAAAGAGGCCAAAAATCATCGCCAGCACGGTAATCAGGCGCACCAGCTTCACCGGGACATCAAGATGCTGAGCAATACCCGCGCAGACGCCCTTGACCATCCCGCGCTGCGGGATACGCCACAGTTTTTTATTCAGATCCAGTCCAGCCATTATTTGTCTCTCCAGTTCGGATGTTCGGCATCCAGGATCGCTTCCAGCGCCTGAATGCGCTCGCGCATCCGCTTCGCGTCATCGGTCAACTGCAGCAGCCGTTGCTGCTCATTTTGCGTCAGCGTCCCGTTGGCGCCGCGATTGTTGTAGTGCAGCCACAGCCAGACCGGCAGAACAAACAGCACAAACAGCGTCAACGGAATGGCGAGAAAAAGCATGCTCATGTGTACTCCTTACAGGGGGTGAGCCGCGGCGCAACGCCGCGCCGCGCAATCGTACTTACTGGTTGGACTGATTCATTTTGGCTTTCAATGCCGCCAGCTGCTCGCTGATTTCATCGTCCGCTTTCAGTTCGGCAAACTGCTGATCCAGCGTCTGCTGCTTGCCAAAGCGGTGACTCTCCGCTTCCGCTTCCATCTGATCGATGCGACGTTCAAAGGATTCAAAGCGCGCCATCGCCTCATCCAGTTTACCGCTGTCCAGCTGGCGACGCACATCGCGGGACGAACTCGCCGCCTGATGACGCAGCGCCAGCGCCTGCTGACGGGCGCGGGTTTCGCTGAGTTTGTTCTCCAGCTCGCCAATCTCTTTCTTCATGCGCGCCAGCGTTTCATCCACCAGCTGCACTTCGTGGTCCAGCTGAGCAATAAGGTCGGTCAGCTTCTGTTTTTCGATCAGCGCCGCCCGGGCCAGATCCTCTTTCTCTTTGCGCAGGGCCAGCTCGGCCTTTTCCTGCCATTCCGCCTGCTGGGCGACCGCCTGCTCAATACGACGGGTCAGCTGTTTCTTTTCCGCCAGCGCGCGGGCCGACGTGGAACGTACCTCAACCAGCGTGTCTTCCATCTCCTGGATCATCAGACGCACCAGCTTTTGCGGGTCCTCGGCTTTCTCCAGCAGGGAGTTGATGTTGGCGTTCACGATGTCGGCAAAACGAGAAAAAATACCCATAATTTCAGTCCTCATAGTTCTGGTTGCAGGCATTCACCTGTGGCTTAGCTAATACAAATGGCGTGCCAACTTTTTATCTTATTGATTTTAAACAGAGTGGTTGCGAAACAGGCAGGGCATTGCTACAGTCACCTGGTTAATCACACTACTTAATGGCGAAATTCATCATGGCGCAGTACAAGGATAATTTGCTGGGCGAGGCCAACAGCTTTCTCGAGGTGCTGGAACAGGTTTCCCGGCTGGCTCCGCTGGACAAACCGGTGCTGGTCATCGGCGAGCGCGGTACCGGGAAAGAGCTTATCGCCAACCGTCTGCACTACCTCTCCGCCCGCTGGCAGGGGCCGTTTATCTCGCTGAACTGCGCGGCGCTGAATGACAATCTGCTCGATTCGGAGCTGTTTGGCCACGAAGCCGGGGCCTTCACCGGCGCCAGCAAGCGCCATCCCGGACGCTTCGAGCGCGCCGACGGCGGGACGCTGTTTCTCGATGAGCTGGCGACGGCCCCGATGCTGGTGCAGGAGAAGCTGTTAAGAGTGATTGAATATGGCGAACTGGAGCGCGTGGGCGGCAGCCAGCCGCTGCAGGTCAACGTCCGGCTGGTGTGCGCCACCAACGCCGACCTGCCGCGGATGGTGGAGGAAGGCCATTTCCGCGCCGACCTGCTCGACCGTCTGGCCTTCGACGTGGTGCAGCTCCCGCCGCTGCGCGAACGGCAGAGCGACATCATGCTGCTCGCCAACCAGTTTGCCATTCAGATGTGCCGCGAGCTCGGTCTGCCGCTGTTTCCCGGCTTCAGCGAACGAGCCACCGCCACGCTGCTCGGCTACCGCTGGCCGGGAAATATTCGTGAACTGAAGAACGTCGTCGAGCGCTCGGTCTATCGCCACGGCGACAGCGAGCACGAGCTGGACGCCATTATCCTCAACCCTTTCCGTCAGTCCGCGGCCTCCGTGCCGGAGGCCGCGTCCGGGGACGAACTGCCCGCCCTGCCGCTGGATCTCCGCGATTTTCAGCTACAGCAGGAAAAACGCCTGCTGCAGCGGAGTCTGCAGCAGGCGAAGTATCATCAGAAGCAGGCGGCGGAGCTGTTGGGCTTAACCTATCATCAGCTCCGCGCGCTGCTGAAAAAGCATCAGCTGTGAGAGGCGCGCGGCAGCAGCAGTGCGCTTACCGCCATCGCCCCCAGGCATAAGGCGGCGTTGAACCACAGGGCATACTGGGCGGCATGGGCCATACCGAGCGGCAAAAACAGCGCGAAAAGTGACGCCGTCACGGCAATCCCCATCGCCCCACCCAGCGAGCTGCCCATCTTGTAGATCCCCGAGGCGACGCCAATTTTGTTCTCCGGCGCGTTGGCCACCGCCGTATCCGTTGACGGCGTGGCGTAGCAGCCCAGCCCGAGGCCGAACAGCACATTGCTGCCGAACACCACGCCGATATAGAGCGCCTTATCGAGAAAGGTGCAGGATATCAGGCCGATGGCGATGGCGGTCAGCACCGGGCCGGCCATCATCGGCAGCCGGGCGCCGTAGCGCTGCAGCAGCTTCTCGCCGACCCGGATCATCGCCAGGACGGTCACCAGATAGCCGAGGGTAATCATTCCACTCTCCAGCGGCGTCAGGTGGTGCCCCTGCTGCAGCCAGATGCTGGCGATCATCATGGTGCCAATCGCCCCGTTGAGCAGAAAGTTCGACAGCACCGCCGCGCCGTACGCCCGGTTGCGAAACAGCGCAAAATCGATCAGCGCCGCCTCGCCTTTGCGCAGCCCGCTGCGAATAAACACCGCGCCAGCGATCAGCGCCCCCGCCAGCATGCTCAACGACAGCGGACTGCTCCAGCCCCAGCCGTGGCCTTTGCTGATAAACAGATTCACCAGCACCAGCCCGGCGATAAGGCTCAGCAGGCCGCCAACGTCCAGCTTCTGCTGGCTGGCGCTGGCGCTGCGGCTCTCCGGCGTGCCGCGCAGTAACGCCAGCGCCGCCAGGGCAACGGCGATGGAAAAGACAAAGATCCAGCGCCAGCCCAGGCCGGTGGCGATAGCTCCGCCGACGAAGGAGCACAGGCCGCTGCCGCCCCACGAGCCGATGACCCAGAAGCTGACCGCCCGCTGACGCGCGCGCCCCTGGTACCAGGTCTTAATCAGCGCCAGCGTCGCCGGCATAATGCACGCCGCCGACAGCCCCTGCAGCACCCGGCCGGCGAGGAACAGCCCCGGCCCCTGGGCCAGTACCAGCATAGCGCTGCCGGCGATGCTCAGCCCCAGCCCGAGGGTGGTCATTCGCATGCGGCCAAACTTGTCCGCCAGGCCGCCGCTGGCCACCACGAAACAGCCGCTGAACAGCGCGCTGAGGCTGACGGCCAGGGTTAAGGTCTCAAGGGAAATATCAAGACTGCTTTTCATCGCCGGCACGACGTTGATCACCGACTGGGCAAACAGCCAGAAGGTTAAAACGCTCAGCACAATCCCCACCAGCAGACGATCGCTGCCGACATAGGGGGTGTCGCTTACGGTGACAGTGCTCATTGCATGGCCCTCCCGTTTCCGGTGATTAACGCAGATAGTGTTCCGTCAGGCCGCACCACAGCGCCGCGCCGCTAAGCAACAGCGCGTCGTTGAAGTCATAGCCCGGGTTATGCACCATGCAGCGATCCGGCTCGTCGCCAGCGCCGATAGTGAAATAACTGCCGTGGGGGTGCTGCTCCAGCATGAAGGCGAAATCTTCACTGCCCATAAACGGCTTCACCTCGCCCACCTGCTCTGCGCCAAACAGCGCTGTGGCCACCTCCCGCACCATGGCGTTGGCCGCCGGATCGTTACGTAATACCGGGCTGCCGTTGACGTGAGTCAGCGTAGCCGTGGCGTTAAAGCTCTCCGCCTGAGCCACGGCAATATCATGGATCCGCTGCAGCACGGTCTCGCGTACCTGCTCATTGAGGGTGCGCACCGTGAGCTTCATCAACACATGATCGTTAATGATATTGGGCGCATGTCCGGCCTGGATGCTGCCGACGGTCACGACCGCTGGCTCAAACGGGGTGATATTGCGCGAGACGATGGACTGCAGCGCGAGGGTAATATGGCAGGCCACCAGCGTGGCATCCACCGTATGCTCCGGTACCGCGCCGTGGCCGCCAACGCCCTTCACTTCAATATGCAGCGTATCGGAGGAGGCCATCATCGCCCCGTCGCGCAGACCAATTTTACCCAGCGGCTGACCCGGCATATTGTGCAGGCCAAAGATGGCGTCGCAGGGGAACTGGTCAAACAGACCGTCCTCGACCATCACCCGCCCGCCGTACAGCAACTCTTCCGCGGGCTGGAAAATCAGCTGCAGCGTCCCGTTAAACTGGCGGGTGCGCGCCAGATATTCAGCCGCGTAGAGCAGCGTGGTGGTGTGCCCGTCATGGCCGCAGCCGTGAAAGCGTCCGTCAACCTGGCTTGCCCACGGCTTCCCGCTCCGCTCCTGCATCGGCAGGGCATCCATATCCGCCCGCAGGCCGAGGCGTTTTTTTCCTTGGCCGACGCGCAGCGTACCCACCACCCCGGTGCCCGCCAGGCCGCGATGAACCTCGTATCCCCATTCGCCAAGCAGTCGGGCGACCTCGCTGCTGGTCTGATGCTCTTCAAAGCCGATCTCCGGCTGCTGGTGGAACCGGCGACGTAAGGCAATAAATTGCGCCTCGTTGACCTGCAAGGCTTCAAGCAACGGATGTGTCATTTTTGTTATTCCTGTGTTGTGTTTGCACGACACTTTCGAGTTTATGCGGGTGAAACAGCTTTCATGCGCGTTTTTTTGTTTTATATTGACGAGAAATGAATGAGTGTTTTTCATACATGTCGGTTATGACAAAAAACAACCGGTTGCTTTTTGTCTACAGAGGAGAACCATGTGGAGCAGCATTCAGGCGACTTTAGCGTCACCGTGCGCGATGTGCGTCAGCTAAGCCAGCCGGAGAGCGATCTGCTGACGCTGCTGTGGGTGCTGGAGGGGAGCGTAAATCTGGCGGAGGCGGAAGGCGCGCCGCAGCAGCTTGCCGTCGACGCGCTGGCGATCGTTAACCGCAACCGTCGCTGGAGCCTGCGCAGCGCCGGGGGCAACGCGGTGATGATCCTCACCCTCTCCGCCAGCTGGCTGGCCCGCCTCGACAACGCCTTTTTTGCCGTCGACTACCAGATATCGCCGCGCACCCGCGATGCCGATGACGGCCTGCGCCGCCTGATGCGCCAGCTGCTGGTGAGCGGCCTGGTCAATCATCCCGGCCATTACCGGCTGGAGGCCAACCGTTGGCTGAGTGAGATAGCGCTGCTGCTGGCCACGCGCTTCAGCCAGCCCATTGCCTTCACGCCACGGCGCGATGCTGAAAAATGGAGCCGGAGGATAGCCAGCGTAGTGGCGCGGATCGACGCCAACTATCAGCGCCGTCTCTCTTTACAGGAGGTGGCGGCCGCCGAGTTTGTCTCCGAGGCCTGGCTGTCACGCCTGTTTCACAAGGAGGTTGGCGTCAGTTTTGTCCAGTACCTCACCGCGCTGCGCCTGCGCCACGCCGCTGATCAGCTGTTAACCACCCGCAAACCCGTTCAGCAAATTGCCCGCGAGCAGGGGTTCGCCAGCACGCGAATGATGAGCGACCTGTTTAAGCGCCACCATGGGGTGACGCCGCGCCAGTATCGCGAGCGGTCCCCCCGGGAGCCGGGCCGACCGCGCCCGCCGCAGGGCGATCGCTGGCAGCCGGTGGCCGTGGACCGGCTCTACGCCCGCCTTAATGAGCCGGAACAACGCGACCGGGAGAGTCAGCCGCTGTTGATCAATCCGCCGCAAACCCGGGAGATCAACCTGCACCAGCGACCGGCGCGCGCCGCGGTGCTGCGCCATACCCGGATGGTGGTGACCGTGCGCGAGCTGGACGATCTGCTGCGGGAGGACGTGCGCCGCGAACTGGAGCAGTTGCACCGCGCCCTGCCGGTGTATGCCATTGATATCAACGATGCCTTTCTCAGCAGCCGCCTGTTCGGCACCGGCTGGGACGATCCGCAGATGGCTGGCTACGCCTGCTGGTACAACCTGCAGCAGATCTTCAGCTGGCTGGCGGCGATGGGCTGGCAGGTGATCCTGCATACCGGGGTCACCACCCGCAGCGATCTGCTGCAGCGCTTCCTGCAACTCGCCGCCAACCATTTTCCACCGACGACGCTCAGCAGCTGGCGCTTTGTCTGGCACTGGTCGCCGCAGGCCAGCGAAGCGGCCCGCCAGGCCGCCTGGCGGCAGCAGCGCGAGGTTCTTCACCGTCTGCTGCCGCAGCCGCAGCTGGGGATCTGGCACCGCTTTGCCGCCAGCGCGCCCGGGGACGATCCGCTGTTCCACTCGCCGCTGCTGGCGGAAGCCGATTTTCTCGCCTGCCAGGCGGATGCCAACGAACGGCTGGATCTGGCTCAGGCAGACAGCAGCAGTCTGGCCTCCAGCGAGCACTATCCGGCGCATAAGCTGCGACAGATCCACAGCGCCCTGCGTCAACGGCAGCTTAACCTGCCGCTATGGCTGCTCTCGTGGAATACGCTGACCGGCGATACGCGGGACACCAACGGGCGCTTTTTTCGCGGCGCGCTGTTGATGGATAATCTGCTGGGGGTCGCGGACCAGGTCTGGCTGGCGGGCTTCTGGTTAAACTCCGGCCTCCAGGGCGAAGCCCGCGCCAACGGCAAGCTGGATACCTCCAGCCTGGCGCTGCACTATCTGCACGGGCTGCCGCGCCCGGTTTACTGGGTGCTGTGGCTCTGGCGACGGCTGCGCGGCGAGATCCTGTTTCACGACAAAAACCTGCTGCTGCTCCATCACCAGGGGCACTACCAGCTGCTGCTGCGCAATACGGTGGTCTATAACCCCTGGCTCTCCAGCGAAGCGGCTTTTATTCAACGCTTCAGCCAGCCGTACAGTGTGCGGCTGCAGGGGCTCAAGGGCCGCTGGCGCATCAAACAGCACCTCTTCGATCAGCACCACGGCGCGCTGTTCCCGCTGGTGGACGCCTTTCGCAGCCGCAGCGGCCCCGACGCCGAAGATTATCAGTGGCTGATGCATCAGGCCCGTCCGGCGCTCAGCGTGGAGGAAGCCCGACTCGACGGCCACTGGCTGCGGGTCGACTCGCTGGAGAGCAACGCCCTGGCCCTGTACGAATTTACCCCTCAGTACTCCCCCGATGAGGATCCCGACGCCTGAAGCAGGCCGTGAATTTTGCGCTGGCTCTCCGTCGTCGCCGGGTTGAAAACCAGCAGCGACAGATCGGGGCGGCCCTCCACAGCAAAAGAGGTGAACTCCAGATCGAGCGGGCCCATCTGCGGGTGGTGAATGCGCTTATAGCCCTCGCCGTGGCCGGCGACGTCGTGGCTTTGCCAGAAACGGGCGAACTCGACGCTCTGCTGGCTGAGCTCCGCGATCAGCTGGTCAGTTTCCGTCGTGGCGCCCATCCGCGTGACGTCGGCGCGAAAGGCGTTAACGATAAGCTGCCCCACCGTCTGCCAGTCCTCCAGGGTGCAGCGGGCCTCAGGCCGGGTAAACAGGCGGCGCAGCACGTTGCGCTCCGCCAGCGGCAGCTGGCCGTAGTCGGTCAGCACCCTGGCCGCCGCCGCGTTCCAGGCGATCACGTCCCAGCTGGCGGTACGGATAATCGCCGGAATGGCGAAGGCATCGAGCACCCGCTGCAGCCGCGGCGTCATATCATCTGTGATCGTCAAACGGGTCTGCGGCGGATGGCCGAAGGCGAGTATAAACAGATGTTCGCGCTCCGGGGTGGTCAGCCGAAGACCGCGGGCGATCCGCTCCAGCACCTCGCGGGAAGGCGCCCCGCCGCGCCCCTGTTCAAGCCAGGTATACCAGGTCGGGCTGATGCTGGCGAGCTGGGCGACCTCTTCACGGCGCAGGCCCGGCGTGCGCCGGCGTCCCGCCGGGAAGCCAAACGTTACCGGGTCGAGACGCTGGCGCCTGGCGCGGAGAAAATCACCTAAAGCATGATTGTCAGAAGTGTTCATCATCTGCCTGTAAGTCTGCCTGTTAGAATTTATACCCCGATAATGTCTCTACTTTTATAGTATGACATCGCGGGTAGGATACGCCTGATAACCCGTCCAGGAGGTTCATAATGCGTATATTTCTTACCGGCGCGAGCGGATTTATCGGCTCGCGTATTCTTCCGGCGCTGCAGGCGTCGGGCCATCAGGTTATCGGCCTCGCGCGCAGCGACGCCACGGAGCAGGCCCTGGAAGCGGCAGGGGTCGAGGTGCGCCGCGGCACGCTGGACGCCCCGGATTCGTTGCTGGCGGGCGTCGAGAGCGCCGACGCGGTGATCCATACCGCTTTCGACCACGACTTCAGCCGCTTTGCCGCCAACTGCGAGAAAGACCGCCAGGCGATCCTCACCATGGGCCAGGCGCTGCGGGGCAGCGCGCGGCCGCTGGTCATCACCTCCGGCACGCTGATGGGCGACGACGGGAGCGGCGCCCCGGCCCGCGAGTCGTGCTTTAACGCCGCGCACCCCAGCCCGCGGACCGCCTCAGAACTTGCCGGCCAGCAGCTGCTGGAGGCGGGAGTGGACGTCCGGGTCGTTCGCCTGCCGCAGGTGCATGACACCGTGCGCCAGGGGCTGCTGACCAGCTATATCGAACGCGCGGTCGCCAGCGGCGCGGTGGCCCTGCGCGGCGAGGGGAACCACCGCTGGTCCGCCGCCCATGTCGATGACGTCGCGCGCCTGTACGTCAGCGCACTGCTGCAGGGCGCTGCGGGCGAGCGCTACCATGCGGTGGCTGAAGAGGGGATCGCGTTACGGGAGATTGCCGCAGTCATCGCCCGGGGCTTAAATCTGCCGCTGACCCAGCTGGATGAGGAGCAGGCTGACGCCTGGTTCGGCTGGTTTGCCCCCTTTACCGCCCTTGACCTGCGCGCCAGCTCGGCATGGACTCGCGAGCGATTGCAGTGGCAGCCGGTCGGCCCCGGGCTGCTGGAGGATTTGCGGAATATGGATTATCAAAAAGTGACGTTGTCACGATAAGCAAATACGTTCCCCCCTGTATGACATCCGACGGGTAGGGTTACCCGCCCGTCGGACCCTCTGCTTTCTCCCCGCTATACTGAATTTATCCCCGGCGTTAGCGTCGCTTCCACCGTCCGGTCAACCGCGGCCAAACAGAGCTGACTGGCGATATCGGCGATAAAAAGTTACCATGTTTCATTATACAGACTCGGTTCCGCGACTATTTTAATCAATTGACTGAATACTATACGCACCCGGTAACCGCATTATCCCTCAGGCTTGTTGAAGGCGGTGGTGAATGTCTATGAATCTTAATAAGATAGAGTTCAACTCTATAATCAAACAGAAAATATGCGCCTGAAATTGTCATCTCTCTTGGCAGCGGTTTCCCTGCTGTGTGGGCAGGCTTTTGCCGCCCCTGCGCTCCCCGACCGCGCCGATATTCGCGACAGCGGTTTCGTCTATTGCGTCAGCGGCCAGGTTAATACCTTTAATCCGCAGAAAGTGAGCAGCGGACTGATCGTCGATACGCTGGCCGCGCAGATCTACGATCGCCTGCTTGACGTCGACCCTTATACCTATCGGCTGGTTCCCGAGCTGGCGGAGAGCTGGGAAGTCCTCGATAACGGCGCCACCTACCGCTTTCACCTGCGCCGCCACGTCCCGTTTCAACGCACGGCATGGTTCTCCCCGACGCGGGATTTCAACGCCGATGACGTGATTTTCACCTTTGGCCGCATTTTTAACCGCGATCACCCCTGGCACAACGTCAACGGCAGCAGCTTCCCCTACTTCGACAGCCTGCAGTTTGCTGACAGCGTGGAGAGCGTCCGCAAGCTCGATAATCAGACCGTGGAGTTTCGCCTCAAGCGGCCGGATGCATCATTCCTCTGGCATCTGGCCACCCACTATGCGTCGATTACCTCCGCCGAATATGCCGCCCGCTTAACGCAGGACGATCGTCAGGAACAGCTCGATCGCCAGCCGGTGGGCACCGGCCCGTTCCAGCTGTCTGAGTACCGCTCCGGGCAGTATGTTCGCCTGCAGCGCCACCCCGGCTACTGGCGCGGCAAACCGTTGATGCCGCAGGTGGTGGTCGACCTCGGCTCCGGTGGAACCGGCCGCCTGTCGAAACTGCTGACCGGCGAATGCGACGTGCTGGCCTGGCCGGCCGCCAGCCAGTTGACGATCCTGCGTGACGACCCGCGCCTGCGCCTGACGCTGCGTCCGGGGATGAACATTGCCTGGCTGGCCTTCAACACCGCCAAGCCGCCGCTGGACAACCCGGAGGTGCGCCACGCGCTGGCGCTGGCCATTAACAACCAGCGCCTGATGCAGTCTATCTACTATGGCACTGCGGAGACGGCGGCGTCGATGCTGCCGCGCGCCTCGTGGGCCTACGATAACGACGCTAAGATTACCGAATATAATCCCCAGGAGGCCCGCACCCGGCTGAAGGCCCTGGGGCTGGAAAATCTGACCCTCAAACTGTGGGTTCCCACCAGCTCGCAGGCGTGGAACCCCAGCCCGTTGAAAACAGCAGAGCTGATCCAGGCGGATATGGCGCAGATTGGCGTCAAGGTGATCATCATGCCGGTGGAGGGGCGCTTCCAGGAGGCGCGGCTGATGGACATGAACCATGACCTGACGCTCTCCGGCTGGGCGACGGACAGTAACGATCCGGACAGCTTCTTCCGGCCGCTGCTGAGCTGCGCGGCGATCGCCTCGCAAACCAACTTCGCCCACTGGTGTAACCGGGAATTTGATGACGTGCTGCAAAAAGCGCTGCTCTCGCAGCAGCTCTCCTCGCGGATGGACGCTTACAAAGAGGCCCAGCGCATCCTCGCTCGTGAACTGCCGGTCCTGCCGCTGGCCTCGTCGCTGCGGTTGCAGGCCTATCGCTATGATATGAAAGGCCTGGTGCTTAGCCCCTTCGGTAACGCTTCGTTCGCTGGCGTATCGCGGGAGAAAACCGAAGAGGTGAAAAAACCATGATTATTTTTACCCTGCGCCGTCTGCTGCTGTTGCTGGTCACCCTCTTTTTTCTGACCTTTGTCGGCTTCAGCCTGAGCTACTTCACTCCCCATGCCCCGCTGCAGGGCGCGACCCTGTGGAATGCGTGGCTGTTCTGGTTTGAAGGGGTGCTGCACTGGGATTTTGGCGTCTCCAGCATTAACGGCCAGCTGATTTCCGAACAGCTGCGCGAGGTGTTCCCGGCGACCATGGAGCTGTGCATCCTCGCCTTCGGCTTTGCCCTGCTGATTGGCATTCCGGTGGGGATGATCGCCGGCGTGATGCGCAACAAATGGCCCGATACCCTGATCAGCGCCGTCGCGCTGGTCGGTTTCTCGATCCCGGTCTTCTGGCTGGCGCTGCTCCTGACCCTCTTCTTCTCCCTGACCCTCGGCTGGCTTCCGGTCTCCGGCCGCTTCGACCTGCTGTATGAGGTGAAAAACGTCACCGGTTTCGCGCTGATTGACGCCTGGCTTTCGGACTCGCCGTGGCGCCATGAGATGATCGTCAGCGCCGCCCGGCATATGGTGCTGCCGGTGCTGACCCTGGCGGTAGCCCCCACTACCGAAGTGATCCGCCTGATGCGCATTAGCACCAGCGAAGTCTATGACACCAACTACGTCAAGGCGGCCGCCACCCGCGGCGTCTCGCGACGCAAAATTTTACTGCGCCACGTGCTGCACAACGCCCTGCCGCCGGTGATCCCGCGCCTCGGCCTGCAGTTTTCCACCATGCTCACCCTGGCGATGATCACGGAGATGGTATTCAGCTGGCCAGGGCTGGGCCGGTGGCTTATCAACGCCATTCGTCAGCAGGACTACGCGGCGATCTCCGCCGGAGTGATGGTGATTGGCGCGCTGGTGATTATTGTCAACGTGATTTCCGATATTCTCGGTGCCATGGCTAACCCACTGAAACATAAGGAATGGTATGCCCTACGATAGCGTTTATCTGGAAAAGCGTCCGCCCGGCGCGCTGCGCACCGTATGGAGTAAATTCTATGGCGACACCACGGCGATGATCGGCCTGTACGGCTGCGCGGGGCTGCTGCTGCTTTGCGTCTTTGGCGGCTGGTTCGCCCCCTACGGCATCGACCAGCAGTTCCTCGGCTACCAGCTGCTGCCGCCATCGTGGTCGCGCTATGGGGAAGTCTCTTTCTTCCTAGGAACCGATGACCTGGGGCGCGATGTGCTCAGCCGACTGCTGAGCGGCGCGGCGCCGACCGTCGGCGGCGCTTTTGTCGTCACCCTCGGCGCCACGCTGTTTGGCCTGGTGCTGGGCGTCATTGCCGGATCGACCCACGGCCTGCGCTCGGCGGTGATGAACCATATCCTTGATACCCTGCTCTCCATCCCCTCGCTGCTGCTGGCGATCATCGTCGTCGCCTTTGCCGGGCCGCACCTCAGCCATGCGATGTTTGCCGTCTGGCTGGCGCTGCTGCCGCGCATGGTGCGCTCCGTCTACAGCATGGTCCACGATGAGCTGGAGAAAGAGTACATTATCGCCGCCCGCCTCGACGGCGCGTCGACGCTGAATATTCTGCTGTTCGCCATCCTGCCCAATATCGCCTCCGGCCTGGTGACCGAGATCACCCGCGCCCTGTCGATGGCTATTCTGGATATCGCCGCGCTGGGCTTTCTTGACCTCGGCGCTCAGTTGCCTTCGCCGGAATGGGGAGCGATGCTGGGCGATGCGCTGGAGCTTATCTATGTTGCGCCGTGGACCGTGATGCTGCCCGGGGCCGCGATTATGCTCAGCGTACTGCTGGTCAACCTGCTGGGCGACGGTATTCGCCGGGCGATCATTGCCGGGGTAGAATAATGCCGTTACTCGATATTCGTCACTTAACCATCGAATTTAAAACCAACGAAGGCTGGGTAAAAGCCGTCGACCGCGTCAGCCTGACCCTGACCGAAGGCGAAATCCGTGGCTTGGTGGGGGAATCCGGCTCCGGGAAGAGCCTGATCGCCAAAGCTATCTGCGGCGTGACAAAAGACAACTGGCGGGTCACGGCCGACCGCATGCGTTTCGACGACATCGATCTGCTGCGGCTGTCGAACCGCGAACGCCGGAAACTGATCGGCCACAACGTCTCGATGATATTCCAGGAGCCCCAGTCGTGCCTCGACCCCTCTGAGCGCATCGGCCAGCAGCTGATCCAGAGTATCCCTGGCTGGACCTACAAGGGCCGCTGGTGGCAGCGGCTGGGCTGGCGTAAACGTCGGGCCATCGAGCTGTTGCACCGCGTCGGGATTAAAGATCACAAAGACGCCATGCGCAGCTTCCCCTATCAGCTGACCGAAGGCGAGTGCCAGAAGGTGATGATTGCCATTGCCCTGGCCAACCAGCCGCGCCTGCTGATCGCCGATGAACCGACTAACGCTATGGAGCCCACGACGCAGGCGCAGATTATCCGCCTGCTGACGCGGCTCAACCAGAACAACAACACCACCATTTTGCTGATCAGCCACGATCTGCAGATGCTCAGCAAATGGGCGGATAAAATCAACGTCATGTACTGCGGGCAGACGGTGGAGAGCGGGCCCAGCGAAGAGCTGATCACCCTGCCGCATCACCCCTACACCCAGGCGTTAATCCGCGCGATCCCGGATTTTGGCAGCGCCATGCCGCATAAAAGCCGTCTCAACACCCTGCCGGGGGCGATACCGCTGCTGGAGCAGCTGCCCATCGGCTGTCGGCTGGGGCCGCGCTGCCCGTACGCCCAGCGCGAGTGTATTGAAACCCCGCGTCTTACCGGGGCGCGCAATCACCTGTACGCCTGTCATTTCCCGCTGAACATGGAGAAAGAGTGAAATGGTCGAAACATTGCTGGAAGTGCGCCAACTCAGTAAGACCTTTCGCTATCGCACCGGCTGGTTTCACCGCCAGACGGTGGAGGCGGTTAAGCCGCTGAGTTTTACCCTGCGCGAACGGCAGACGCTGGCGATTATCGGCGAGAATGGCTCCGGAAAATCCACCCTCGCGAAGATGCTGGCCGGCATGGTGGAGCCCACCAGCGGCGAGGTGCTGATCGATGACCATCCGCTGACCTTCGGGGATTACTCATACCGCAGCCAGAAGATTCGCATGATCTTTCAGGATCCGTCGACGTCGCTAAATCCGCGCCAGCGCATCTCGCAGATCCTCGATTTTCCGCTGCGGCTGAATACCGACCTTGACGCCGAAGCGCGGCAGAAACAGATCATCGACACCCTGCGCATGGTCGGCCTGCTGCCGGACCACGTCAGCTACTATCCCCATATGCTGGCCCCGGGTCAGAAGCAGCGTCTTGGCCTCGCCCGGGCGCTGATCCTGCGCCCGAAGGTCATCGTCTGCGATGAGGCGCTGGCCTCGCTGGATATGTCGATGCGTTCCCAGCTCATCAACCTGATGCTGGAGCTGCAGGAGAAACAGGGCATCTCTTACATCTATGTCACCCAGCACCTGGGAATGATGAAGCACATCAGCGATCAGGTGCTGGTGATGCATAACGGGGAAGTGGTTGAGCGCGGCAGCACCGCCGATGTGCTGGCCTCACCGTTGCACGACCTGACCCGACGCCTGATCGCCGGCCACTTCGGTGAGGCTCTCACCGCCGACGCCTGGCGCAAAGACGGCAAATAGTGCCGTCTCATTCACCTCGCCCGCAGACCTCACGCCGGCGCGTGGCCAGCGGTTCGCTTAAGGATGGCCACCGCGCTGGCGATGTCCGGCGCCAGCCAGCGATCGTCCTCCCAGCCAGGCACGCTTTCGCGCAGCAGGTCTCGCGCCCGGCGCGTGCCCGCCGCCAGCTTCTTCGGCTCGTGAAAATCGAGCCCCTGGGCGGCGAGTAAATATTCGATGCCCAGGATCTGATAGAGGTTGCCCAGCAGGCGCTGCAGTTTCAGCGCTGCGCCGGTGCCCAGGCTTAAATGATCCTCCTGCAGACCCGAGGTAACAAAATTATCCAGCACCGCCGGCTGCGCCAGCTGCTTGTTTTCCGCGCACAACGACGCGGCGACGTACTGGGCAATCATCATGCCTGAATTCACGCCCGGTCGGGCGACCAGGAACGCCGGCAACCCGCTCACCAGAGGATTCACCAGCCGGTCAAGGCGTCGTTCAGCGATGGCGCCCAGCTCAGCCATGGCAATGGCCAGCAAATCGCAGGCCATCGCCACCGATTCGCCGTGCGGATGCGCCTGGGAGACCACCCGCCACTGCTCAACGGTTCCCAGGATCAGCGGATTATCAGTACAGGCGTTGAGTTCGATATTTATCTGCGTCTGCGCGTGGCTAAACTGATCGCGGCAGGCGCCATGCACCTGAGGCATCGAGCGAAGGCTTAGCGCATCCTGGGTGCGAAGTCCTTCACTTTCGGCCAGCAGACGGCTGTCCGCCAGTAGCTCACGCAGCCGCTGGCCGCTGGTCTGGATCCCGGGGCTGGCTTTCAGCGCCAGGATCTCGGCATCGAATGCCACAAGCTGGCCGCGCAGCGCTTCAAAGCTCATCGCGCCGGTGACATCGGCCCAGTTCATTAAGCGCTCGGCGTCGTCTAACGCCAGACAGGCCAGACCGGTCATGCACGGCGTACCGTTGACCAGGCTCAGCCCCTCTTTCGCTCCCGGCGCGATGGGCTGCAGATCTAGCTGCGACAGGACCTCTGCCGCTGACCACGTTCGCCCCTGCCAGAGCACATCGCCAACCCCCATCAGGGCCAGGCCAATGTGCGCCATATGCGTTAAATAGCCAACTGACCCCTGGGAGGGCACCTGAGGGGTGACGCCATGCTGCAAAAACGCCAACAGCTGCTGCACTATCCCGGCGGAGATCCCGGATTTACCGTGGCTGAAATTGGCCACCGCGGCGCACATAATTGCCCGGGTTGGGGCGACCTCCAGCAACGGTCCCACCCCGCCGGCGTGGCTGAGCAACGTATTGCGCGACAGCTGGTGTAGCTGCGCTTCCGGCAGCGTAATATTGCACAGCGCCCCCAGCCCGGTGTTGATCCCATAGGCTACCTCGCCGGCTTTAACGATATGCTGGACAATCGCCCGCCCTTGCGCGATACGCGACCAGGCGCTGTCGCTGAGGCTCAAGGTCGCCTCGCCCCGCGCAACGCAAGCCACCTCCTGCCAGCGTATCGGCGCATCGCCCCACTGGATCATTTTCATACGACCTGTCCTGGCTGTTGGTGGCTGGAGATAAATTGCTTGAAGCGCGCGGACCCCTGGCTGCCAAACAGCGCCTCTGGCGCACCGTCGCAGTCAATCGTCCCCTGGTGCATAAAGACCACCCGGTTGGAAACATGGCGGGCGAATCCCAGCTCGTGGGTGACCACCAGCATCGTCCGTCCCTCCTCCGCCAGGCTGCGCATCACCTTTAGCACCTCGCCGACCAGTTCGGGATCCAGCGCTGAGGTCGGTTCATCAAAGAGCATGACGTCCGGCTCCATGGCCAGCGCGCGGGCTATCGCCACGCGCTGCTGCTGGCCGCCGGAGAGCTGCGCAGGATAGAAATCCTTTCGGTTCAACATCCCCACTCGCTCCAGCAACTGCTCAGCCTGTTCAATGCAGGTTCGTTTGTCCCGTTTGAGCACATAATGCGGCCCCTCGATGACATTCTGCAGAACCGTCATATGCGACCAGAGGTTAAAACTTTGGAAGACCATCCCCAGCCGCGAGCGCAGGCGCTCTATCTGCCGGGGGTTCGCCGCCAGCCGATGCCCGCGGGCATGATGCTTCATTTCAATCGTCTCGCCGCCGACGCTGACCACTCCGGCATCGGGCGTTTCCAGCAGGTTAATGCAGCGCAGCAGCGTACTTTTACCGGAGCCGCTGGCGCCGAGGATCGAAATGACATCGCCCTGCTGCGCCTGGATGGTGATCCCCTTCAGGACATCCAGGGAGCCAAAGGACTTATGAATATCGCTGACCGATAAGGTCACCGGACGTGAATCGAGCATCTTACTCTCCTTTGGTTATCGGCTTGAGCGACACGGTCGCCGGATTTGGCATGGTATGCGGGGTTAAACGCCGTTCAAGCAGGGCGTACAGCTGCACAATGATGAAATTGAGCAGCAGGTAGATGGCCGCCGCGCAGAGGAATACCTCCATCGTCCGGTAGGTACGCTGAATAATCTGTTGGGCCACCCCCGTGACGTCCCAGACGGTCACCAGGCTTGCCAGCGCCGTCGACTTGACCAATAAAATGGCCTCCGTGGAGTAGGCTGGCAGCGCATAGCGCAGCATCACCGGGGCAATGATCCGCCGCAGCAGCAGCCAGCGCGACATACCGCAAGCCTGGCCGGCTTCAATCTGGCCCGGCGGTATCGCCAGCAACCCGCCGCGCAGAATTTCCGCGGTATAGGCCGCCGTACAGAGCGCCAGCGCAAGAACGGCGCAGATAAAGGGTTCGCGCAGCAGCGGCCACAGGAAACTGTGGCGGATCACCCCAAACTGACCCAGCCCGTAATAAATGAGAAACAACTGGATCAGCAATGGCGAACCGCGAAAGATCAGGATATAGCCTTTGGCGAAACCGCTTGCCAGCGGCCAGCGGCTCATTCGCAGCGCCAGAACGCCAAGAGCCAACACGCCGCCGAGCAAAAAAGAGCAGATAAAGAGCCCCAGCGTCACCGGCAGCGCCGCGCCGAGCTTCAACAACGTCTCACCGAGAAAGGCAAAATCGATAATCATATGGGCTCCTTACGCCTGCGCGGCGCTGCGACGCAGCCAGGCGCGGTTCAGACGGCTCTCCGCCCGGGTAAACGCGCGGTTAGAGAGCAGCGTCAGGATCAAATAGCAGCCGCCGCCGATGAGATAGAACAGGAAATAATCGCGGGTAGAGCCAGCGGCAATCTGGCTGGCGCGCATCAGTTCAACCATCCCGGTCACCGATACCAGCGCCGAGTCTTTGAGGCTCATTTGCCAGACGTTGGACAAACCCGGCAGCGAATAACGGACAATCTGCGGCAACAGGATGCGCTGCAGGATCCGCCAGCGCGGCATGCCAATGGCGGAAGCCGCCTCCACTTCACCGGGCATCAGCGCCAGACGAGCAGCACGGTAGACTTCCGCCTGATACGAGGAGGAGATCAAGCCAATCGCCAGAGCGCCAATCAGAAATGGCGGAACCTCAATAAAGCCGTCTGCGCCAAACAGACGCCCCAGCCATGAAATCATCCCTGAGCCGCCAAAATAAAACAGATAGATCACCAGTAATTCAGGGATACCGCGGAATACCACCGACCAGGCGGCGCCGAACCAGCGCGCTGGCGCGTGGCGGGACAGCTTCGCGGCGGCGATAACGCCGCCCACCCCCGCACCGACGGCCAGCGCCGCGAGCGACAGCAGCAACGTAGTCAGCGTTGCGCTGAGGATCAGCGTCCCCCACCCGTTTTCACCCAAACTCAGAAGATTTAGCATGGTTGCCTCGCTCAGGGAGTCACGTCGCTTTTAAACCATTTCTCACTCAGTTTTTTTACCGTCCCATCGGCCAGCGCCGCCTGAATGGCGCTATCCAGTTTCGCTTTGAGTTCGGTATCGGCGAGGCGTACGCCCATCGCCTCACCGCCTCCCCAGATTGGGCCGCTCATCAGCGGACCGCTCAATGCCAGATTGCTATTCTCCGGGCGCGACAGGGTGGTGTTGGCAAAGGTAATATCATCAAACACCGCGTCGATGCGCTCAGCCTGCAGGTCGAGGATCGCATCCGCTGAGTTGTTATATTCCCGGACGTCAGCGATATCCTTGAAATACTTATCAATAAATGGGGTGTACACGGTGCCGGACGCGATGCCGATGGTTTTCCCTTTCAACGCCGCGCGCAGCGGCGCAATCGCCGCCTGAATCTCTTTCTCATTATCATGAAGCTTGACCGCCGGCGAAGGCGGTAGCAGCGACCCTTTTACCGCAATGAAAGAGGCCGGCGTGGCTGCGTATGCCTGGGTAAACGCCACGACCTTCGAGCGCTCTGGGGTAACGACGATAGCATCCATGATCACGTCATATTTTCCGGCGTTAAGTCCGGCAATCATGCCATCCCAGTTCTGCACCACCAGTTTGCATTCGATCTGCATCCGCTGGCATAAATTCGCCATAAGCTCGGGCTCGAAACCGCTGAGTTTCCCGCCGGGAAGCGTCAGATTCCAGGGTTCATAGCCGCCTTCCGTAGCGATGGTGATCGATTTCCACTCTTTAGCGTATGTTGAGCCACCAGACAGCAGTAGCCCCGAAAACAGGGTGACCAGGCAGGCCTGGCGGAAAGTAATACGCTGTTGCATTTTCATTCTCCCGATCGCGTTTTGTCATGATGGCTCTGGTCAAGGCGATAAGATAATTCGCAGATGACTGCTCATGTATATACAAGCATTGACAAACCCGCACACGCGCTCAATGATGGATTTGTGAGCCCTGTTGTAAATAATTTGTAAGAACATTGAGACAAGTGTGTAACAAATACTATCCACTTCCGACTTCCGCCGAGCAAACTATGATCACCTATTTTGATTACGCTACCTTGCCCGTCACGCCATGGAAGAACGGCGCTGGCGCCACCCGGGAAATTATCGCCGTTCCTTCCGTAGATGCGCCTTTTCTCTGGCGCGCGAGCATTGCCACCCTGCAGGCCGATGGCCCATTCTCCCCTTTTCCCGGCGTCGACCGGACGATCGTCCTGCTGGCGGGGCAACCGCTACGGCTGCGCGGGGAGGAGATCGACCATCCGCTGGCGCGCTGGCAGCCGTGGGCGTTTCCCGGCGAATGGGCGCTGTCCAGCGTCGGGATCGTTGAGCCTGGACTGGACTTCAATGTCATGACCCAGCGCGGGCGAGCCCTCGCGCAGGTTGAAGTGGTGAGCGACCGGCAGCGACCGGCCACTGACGGGGTTGCTTATGTGCTGCAGGGTGAATGGGATCTGGCCGGACGGCGCTGCGCCGTCGGCAGCGGGCTCTGCTGGCACGGCGACGCTCCGGGCGAGTTGCGGCCTCTCAGCGCCGATGGGCGTCTGCTGCTGGCGGCGATTGCGCTCAAATAGTCAGCAGATAAAAATGGTATACTTGAACCATCGCGATCGGCTTTGGCCCCGCGCGGCGCGGGCCGGCTGAAAAATATCGTGACACAAGGGGTCGTCAGTGGGATATAATTCCCGGCTAAATTTGAGTTATTTTGAAATAACAATGTTAACGTTATGATTGTTAAAGTAAAAATAAGCAATAACGATAAGGATTAAAGCTATGGGTTTTCTTTCCGGTAAGCGCATTTTGATCACTGGCGTCGCCAGCAAACTGTCCATCGCCTACGGTATTGCGCAGGCAATGCACCGCGAAGGCGCGGAACTGGCATTCACCTATCAGAATGAAAAACTGAAAGGTCGCGTTGAAGAGTTTGCTGCCGCGCTGGGTTCTGACATTGTGCTGCCGTGCGACGTTGCTGAAGATGAGAGCATCACCGCGCTGTTCACCGAGCTGGAAAAAGTCTGGCCAAAATTCGATGGTTTCGTCCACTCTATCGGTTATGCCCCAGCTGACCAGTTAGACGGCGACTACGTCAACGCGGTCACCCGCGAAGGTTTCAAAATCGCGCACGACATCAGCGCCTACAGCTTCGTGGCGATGGCTAAAGCCTGCCGCACGATGCTGAACCCGGATTCTGCTCTGCTGACGCTCTCCTACCTGGGCGCCGAGCGCGCGATCCCGAACTACAACGTGATGGGTCTGGCGAAAGCCTCTCTGGAAGCGAACGTGCGCTATATGGCGAACGCGATGGGTCCGGAAGGCGTTCGCGTCAACGCTATCTCCGCCGGTCCGATCCGTACCCTGGCCGCGTCCGGTATCAAAGATTTCCGTAAAATGCTGGCGCACTGCGAAGCGGTCACCCCGATCCGTCGCACCGTCACCATTGAAGACGTGGGTAACAGCGCAGCCTTCCTGTGCTCCAACCTGTCTGCGGGTATCTCCGGTGAAGTCGTTCACGTTGATGGCGGGTTCAGTATCGCCGCTATGAACGAGCTGGAACTGAAATAAGTTCCTTCCCCTCCTCGCCCCGGTGAGGAGGGTTTTCCCTTCCCAGGCCTTGCGCTCCCCCTGTTATTCCAATCGGCTATTTGTTAGCACGTATCAATATTTTCTCCTGCTTCCGGGTTACGCCAGGATAGTTCTGCATAAACGATCCGCGGAACGGCGGTTCGCCACATACCGAACAAGGAAAGCCCATGGAGCCACGCCGCGTGAATGGCAAAAACCACTGGTATCACGAAACCCAGTCAACAATCTGCCCGGTGGATGTCCTGCCGCTCGTCCCTGAAGCCGCCCATGTTGAAGACCGCTTTTTGCTGGACCTGACGCTGCCGGACGCCTGGCTACACGCCCACACAGGCTGGCTACGCCCCGCGCGCCAGCTCGCCGAGGGGCTGTTTCCCGACCAGGTGCCGGTAAGCCGCCTGCAAACCTTTACCGCCTACGATCGCCTGAGCACTGCGCTGACCGTCGCCCAGGTCTACGGCGTCCAGCGACTGTGTAACCACTATGCCGCCCGCCTGGCGCCCCTGCCGGGGCCCGACTCTTCGCGCGAGAGCAACCGTCGTCTGGCGCAGATCACCCAATACGCCCGTCAGCTCGCCGGTTCACCCTCCGTCATTAACGCCCTTTCCCGCAGCCAGCTGGACGAAGTGGGCCTGACCAGCCGGGATATTATCCTGATCAACCAGATTATCGGTTTCGTCGGCTTCCAGGCGCGGGCGATTGCCGTGCTGCAGGCGGCGCAGGGCTTCCCGGTGCGCTGGATCCCCGGCATGCCGCAGCAAGAGGAGGCGCCCGCCGGCCTGTTCGCCATCCCGCCGGGAGAGTGGCAAACCGACATAGAAGATCCCGATCTGCAGTATGCCGATGACGAGCGCCAGCGGCGCATCGCCAGCTGGCAGTCGCTGCCCGGCCTGGGCCCGCTGGCTCCGCTGCTGGCCTGCGACCCGCAGTTGATGGCGCCGCTGGAGACGCTGTTACGCCAGCTCAGCGGCAACGATACCTTTGGCCCGCAGGTCGCCTTACTCACCGCGCGCACCAATGGCAGCGCCACCTGTTTTGACGCCTGGCTCCCCCACTGGCACGGTGAAGAAGCGTTCGCCAGCCATTTACGGGAGGGCGATCAGGCTCTCCATCGCTGGCTTGGGCAGCATCCTCAGTCGCGCGCGCTCGTTACCGCGGTACAGTTGTTAACCCGCTCCCCGGACCGGTTTAGCGCCGCCCAGTTAACACCCCTCGGCGAATATGGACTCTCAGCGGAACAAGCGATCGATCTGTTAACCTGGAGCGGGCTGTGCGGCTGGATGAATCGTCTGAAAATCGCCCTCGGCAATGTGCGTCAGCAGACGTAAATTGCTGAAACAGCGCTTGCTGCGACAGGCATAATCGCGTAAAAATGTCAGCCGCTCTTTTAGCCACGAAAATACCTAATTATGTTTCAGGATAACCCGCTGCTAGCGCAGCTTAAACAGCAACTGCATTCCCAAACGCCGCGCGCGGAAGGGGTCGTTAAGGGCACGGAAAAGGGCTTTGGCTTCCTCGAAGTGGACGCTCAGAAGAGCTACTTCATTCCGCCGCCGCAGATGAAAAAAGTGATGCATGGCGACCGTATCGTTGCGGTGATCCATTCTGAAAAAGAACGCGAAAGCGCCGAGCCGGAATCGCTGGTTGAGCCTTTCCTGACCCGTTTCGTCGGTAAAGTCCAGAAAAAAGACGATCGCCTCGCTATCGTTCCTGACCATCCGCTGCTGAAAGACGCCATTCCCTGCCGCGCCGCCCGTGGCGTTGAGCATGATTTCAAACAGGGTGACTGGGCCGTCGCTGAAATGCGCCGTCATCCGTTAAAAGGCGACCGCGGATTTTACGCGGAGCTGACCCAGTTCATCACCTTCAGCGACGACCACTTCGTCCCGTGGTGGGTGACGCTGGCGCGCCATAATCTGGAAAAAGAGGCACCGGACGGCGTCGCCACCGAGATGCTTGACGAAGGGCTGACACGCCGCGATTTGACCGCCCTCGACTTCGTCACCATTGACAGCGCCAGCACCGAAGATATGGACGATGCGCTGTATGTCGAATCTGGCGCCGACGGCAAACTGTTGCTGACGGTGGCGATCGCTGACCCGACCGCATGGATTGCCGAAGGCAGCAAGCTGGACAACGCCGCAAAAGTACGCGCCTTTACCAACTATCTGCCGGGCTTCAACATCCCGATGCTGCCGCGCGAACTGTCAGACGACCTGTGTTCCCTGCGTGCCGATGAAGTGCGCCCGGTGCTGGCCTGCCGGATGACCCTGGCGGCCGATGGCACCATTGAAGACAACATCGAGTTCTTTGCCGCCACCATCGAATCGAAAGCCAAGCTGGCCTATGACGACGTCTCTGACTGGCTGGAAGGCCGCGGCAGCTGGCAGCCGGGCAGCGAGGCAATCGCGCAGCAAATTACGCTGCTGAAGGACGTGTGTCAGCGTCGCAGCGAATGGCGTCAGACCCACGCGCTGGTGTTTAAAGACCGCCCGGATTACCGTTTCGTCCTTGGCGAAAAAGGCGAAGTGCTGGACATCGTCGCGGAACCGCGTCGTATTGCCAACCGTATTGTCGAAGAGTCGATGATCGCTGCCAACATCTGTGCCGCCCGCGTTCTGCGCGACAAGCTCGGCTTCGGCGTTTATAACGTCCACACCGGCTTCGACCCGGCGAATACCGAACAGCTGGCGGCCCTGCTGAAGACCCACGACGTACACGTTGATCCGACGGAAGTGCTCACCCTGGAAGGTTTCTGCAAGCTGCGCCGCGAACTGGACGCCCAGCCGACCGGTTTCCTCGACAGCCGCATACGTCGTTTCCAGTCGTTTGCTGAAATCAGCACCGAGCCGGGCCCGCACTTTGGTCTCGGTCTTGAGGCCTACGCCACCTGGACCTCGCCGATCCGTAAGTATGGCGACATGATCAACCACCGTCTGCTTAAGGCCATCATCAAAGGCGAAACCATTGCGCGCCCGCAGGATGAAGCCACCGTGCAGATGGCGGAGCGCCGTCGTCTCAACCGCATGGCCGAACGCGATGTCGCCGACTGGCTGTATGCCCGTTTCCTCAACGATAAAGCCGGCACCGATACCCGCTTTGCGGCGGAGATCATCGACATCAGCCGCGGCGGGATGCGCGTGCGTCTGGTGGACAATGGCGCGGTCGCCTTTATTCCGGCCCCGTTCCTTCACGCCGTGCGCGACGAACTGGTCTGCAGCCAGGAAAACGGCACCGTGCAGATTAAGGGAGAAGTGGTCTACAAAGTGACCGATGTTATCGATGTCACTATCGCTGAAGTCCGCATGGAAACTCGTAGCATCATTGCTCGTCCGGCTGCCTGACGTCTCATCACAGCGGTTCCTCCGGGAACCGCTCCTTCTTTCCTCCCTGTCCCGCCATTTCCGTCGCACCGATTAAGGTTGTGCGTTTTTTTCGCTTCTCTTTTTCACCCATTTTTAGCATCATTGATTTCATTCGTTTTTGTTACCAGGATAATGCCATGTCAGATGTGAATGCCCACCTGCTCGCCCAACGTATCGATACCGTGCTGGATATTCTGGTTGCCGGTGATTACCACTCTGCGATCCATAATCTGGAGATCCTCAAAGCGGAGCTGCTGGCGCTGGCGGCAGACGACGCCGAGCAAAACAAACCACCCAAAGCGCCCTGGGAAATCTGATTATCGCCCACATGCCGCAACCGGCGATGCTGACCGGTTGCTCGCCGTATAGCCCCCTAACAGTGATGTTGCTATGAACGCCCGACAACAAAGTATTTTGCAAGTGGTCATCGATAAAGGCCGCATGAGCGTCGCCGATCTGGCGAAGATGACCGGAGTTTCAGAGGTCACCATCCGTCAGGATCTGAACCTGTTGGAGAAGCAGAGCTATCTGCGCCGTACCCATGGCTACGCCGTCCCACTGGACAGTGAAGATGTCGAAACCCGCATGATGACCCATTTCGCCATTAAGCGTGAACTGGCCAGCCGCGCCGCGGCGCTGGTGAATGCCGGCGAAACGGTATTTATCGAAAACGGCAGCAGCAACGCCCTGCTGGCGCGCACCCTGGCCGAACGCGGCGATATCACCATCATCACCGTCAGCAGCTATATCGCCCATCTGCTGAAAGAGACGCCGGGAGAGGTGATCCTGCTGGGCGGGATTTACCAGAAACGCAGTGAAAGTATGGTTGGCCCACTGACCCGCCAGTTCATCCAGCAGGTGCATTTCAGTAAAGCCTTTATCGGGATCGATGGCTGGCAGGCGGAAACCGGCTTTACCGGTCGCGATATGATGCGTGCGGACGTGGTTAACGCCGTTCTGGAGAAGCACTGCGAAGCGATTATCCTCAGCGATAGCTCAAAATTCAGCGCGGTGCACCCCTATCCGCTTGGGCCAGCCGGCCGCTTCAATCGTGTTATCACCGACGATCGTCTGCCGAACGACTGCCGTGAGCAGTTGCTGCGCAGCGGCCTGACTGTGGATATTGTACCCTACGTCTGATGTGTCTCCGCCCCGTCCCAGCCAAGCGTCGGACGGGCGCGTTAACGCTCTGAGAGTATTCCGAGCCGGTAATTAAGACTTTTTACCTGACGCTAAATTTTAAAAAAAGTAAAATTATTATTAGCGATATAACAGGAAGTGACTATCACCTGCGTGATTTTCGTGATACCTGCGCACCCTAACTTCATGGAATTGCCCTAAAGCTGCTTTATCAGGCTATGCTTACAGGAGCGCTGTAATCCATGAATAGATTATTCAGGAGAAAAAAATGATGACTTCAACGAGCAAAAAAATGGCTGCTGTTGTTCTGGCTGTCACTGTAGCAATGTCTCTGAGCGCTTGCTCTAACATGTCTAAACGCGATCGTAACACTGCTATCGGCGCAGGTGCCGGCGCCATCGGCGGTGCGGTGTTAACTGACGGTAGCGCACTCGGTACCCTGGGTGGCGCAGCAGTCGGTGGTATTATTGGTCACCAGGTCGGCAAATAATATATTTATCTGACGAAATAAAAGAATAATTCACACGAATTGACTTACGCACGTTAAAACATTCAAGGCCGCGGCATTCACCGCGGCCTTGTTATTTCACCAGGCCATTAATTAGGGTTGAAATAACAATTAGCCGCCAGCTAACTTCACCTTCATCCCTTTCGCCTCGAGCAGCGACTTCAGTAAATCCCGTTTGTCGCCCTGGATCTCGATCACGCCATCTTTCACCGCGCCGCCGCAGCCGCATTTCTTCTTCAGCTCTGCCGCCAGCGCAGTGAGCGCCGCATCGTCGGCATCAATTCCGCTAATCAGACAGACGCCTTTGCCCTTGCGGCCGCTGGTCTGGCGCTGGATCCGCACAATACCGTCGCCTTTCGGGCGCACCGGCGCCAGTTTCGCCTCGTCGATACGCCCGGTTTCGGTGGAGTAGACCAGACGGCTGTTGGAATCGCTCATTATGCCCCCTTGCGCAGAGAATCGTTGATCGCCCGCAGCGTCGCGGCTGGATCGGTCGACTGGGTAACCGGGCGGCCAATAACCATATAGTCCACCCCTGCCGCCTGAGCCTGCTCGGGAGTCATGATCCGCCGCTGATCGCCAGCGTCGCTGCCCTGCGGACGGATACCCGGGGTGACCAGCTTGAACGCCTGCCCCAGCTCTTGCTTAAAGCGTACCGCCTCCTGAGCTGAACACACCACCCCGTCGAGGCCGCAGCGTTGGGTCAGCGCCGCCAGCTTCGCCGCGTAGTCAGCCGGGGATAAGGTAATGCCCAGATCCTGCAGGTCGCTGGACTCCATGCTGGTGAGGACGGTGACGGCGATGAGCAGCGGCGCGTCTTGACCAAAGGGCAGCAGCGCTTCGCGTGCCGCGGTCATCATCCGCGCGCCGCCGGAGGCATGGACATTCACCATCCATACGCCAAGCTCGGCAGCGGCCGCCACCGCGCGGGCGGTAGTGTTGGGAATATCGTGAAACTTAAGGTCCAGGAACACCTCAAACCCACGCTGATGCAGATCGCGGACAAACTGCGGTCCCAGCAGGGTGAACATCTCTTTGCCCACCTTCAGGCGGCAGTCGCGCGGGTCGATGCGGTCGACAAATGCCAGCGCTTTATCGCGATTATCATAGTCGAGCGCAACCACAACGGGAGAGGAAGTGACAGCGCGGGAAGATGGGATAGCTGTTGACGTCATGACCAGACCTTAGTGTTGATGGGCGCCAGAGGGCGCAAAAAAGGTAAACGGGCAGCATTCTACCTGTGAAGCTAACAAAATAACAGGCTGCTGTTTTGCCCTGCGCGGCCGATGGCGATGCCGGGGCTGCAGGCGGTGACGGGGAAGAAATGATAAGTATGTTGTAACTAAAGCGCCTCTTTTTTTTGACCTTACTGGCCGTCGAGGCCGCGAATAGGTTTGATGGTCGCCCAGGAGCGGCAGGACGGACAATGCCAGTAGAGAGTATGAGCGGTAAAGCCGCATTTCTGACAACGGTAGCGCGGTTTGCTGCGCACCTGTTCGCCGACCATGTTTCGCAGCACCCCAAGGCTTTCTTTCGCCCGCCCTTCTTCCGCTTCGTTGAGATGGTAGTCCATCAGCTTATGGAATACGCGCATGGTCGGGTGGCGCTCAAGCTGCCGGGTCACGTAGTTTTGCGCCGCTTCGACCCCTTCCCGCTGCTCAAGGATCTGCGCCAGCATCAGTTCGGCGGTCGCCCCGGCGTTCTCCTCCACACAGCGGCGCAGGAAAACTTCCCATTCATCGGCTTTGCCGAGCTGCTGGTAGCAGGTCTGCAGCATCTCCAGCGTCTCACCCACCAGCTCTTTATCCTGATCGATAACCCGCTCGAGGCTCTCCACCGCTTTGGCGTAGTCGCCCTTCTCCATCCACACCCGGCCCATCATGATCGAAACCCGGGCGCTGTTGCGGTCCGCGGCGGCGCCTTTCTTCAACAGCGCCATCGCCTTATCCAGATCGTTGGCCGCCATCTGCTGCAGGGCCAGTTCGCACCAAAAGTTGGCGATTTCGCCACGATGCTTCTCTTTCCCCAGCTTCACCAGCCGTTCAGCCACCTCGATAGCCGACTGCCAGTCGCTGGTCGCCTGGTAGATCTGCAGCAGCTGCTGCAGCGCGCCGAGGCGAAAATCGGTCTCATCCACCAGCTGTTTGAACATATCTTCCGCGCGGTCATACAGCCCGGCGGCCATATAGTCGCGCCCCAGCTGTTGCACCGCCAGCAGGCGCTGGTCGTAGGTGAGCGACGCGCTTTCCATCAGACTCTGGTGAATACGGATCGCGCGGTCGACCTCGCCGCGCGAGCGGAACAGGTTGCCGAGGGTCAGGTGGGCCTCAACGGTGCCGGTATCCTCTTTCAGCATATCAAGGAACAGATCGACGGCTTTATCCTGCTGGTTGCTAAGCAGAAAGTTTACCCCCGCCACGTAATCCCGTGACAGGCGGCTCGCGTCGTCCTGTTTGGACTGTTGTGCACTTCTGCGCCCCATGTACCAGCCGTAGGCGGCGGCAACGGGTAAAAGCAGAAACAACAACTCCAGCATAAGAGGTTATTCCTTCACCGCAGGCACGCCTGCCTCGACAGCCGCCGGGCTGACAGGAGCAATCTGGTGCTCAAGGCGCTTAATTTTCCGCTCCGCGCGCGCCAGCGAGACGCGCACCCGCAGCCAGAACAGGCCGCAGATCAGCCAGCCGATGGCAAAGCCCGCGGCGAACAGCACCGCCAGCAGCGTCGAAATGCGGAATTCACCCTGAGCGAGCAAATAGTTGAAAGTGACCTGTTGGTCATTCTGCGCCCCCAGCGTCACTGAAATGACGAAGATTGCTAACACCAGTAAGAAAATGAGTAAATATTTCACATGACTTCCCGTTCTGTGGGTTGCGCGTAAAAAGCCCGCTTTCAGCCCTATAAAGTATCATTTTCGCCGCAGCGGTGGAACGAAAAAGCACGGCAACTCGACAGGATATGCGGTCGGATGCCGCTAAAATCAACATTATTCCGCTTCAGGCATCCGTTTTTTAATATCCTGCGCCTCTTCCCCCGGCGGCGAAAGCGGCCCGCAAAGACGCTGCGTCAGCCAGCAGGCCACCGTGACCAGCAGCCAGGAGATCAGCGTAGCGACGATGAGATCCAGCGGCCAGTGCATACCGAGCGCCAGGCGACTCCCCATCACCGCCGTCGCCCACGCCAGCAGTACCGCGATCGTGCCCCAGCGCCGACGCGGCCACAGCAGCCCGGCAGCGAGCAGCGCCCAGCTGGCGGCGAACATCGTATGGCCTGACGGGAATGCAAACCCGGTCTCTTTCTGCCAGTGTTTGCGTAAAAACGGCGGGATGTCCTGCGCCTGCGCCAGCTGCTCATGCACCAGTTTAGCGCGTTCTTTGCGCTTTAACGCGTAGAATTGCGTCACCGGCACCTGCCTTGCGTTTTCCAGCCAGATGACAAACGGTCTCGGCTCCTGAACCCGCGCCTTGACCCAGGATTTGGTCCCCTGTCCCACCAGGATGGCGGCGGCAAGAATGAGGAACAGGATCAGCGCCGCGCGCAGGCGAAAGCGCAGGCACCAGAGAAACCAGGCGCACAGCACAACATGGGTGATAATTCCCCACGGCTGGGTCACCGTTTCCGTCACCCACCAGAGGCTTTTCAGCCATACCACCGGCAGTCCTGGCTGCCACAGCCAACCAGACAGCCAGACCGTGAGGGGCATGACCAGCAGCAGCGCCGCCGCGAGAGCGGTTCGTCGGGCAATCAACAGCATTTTCTCTCCTTCTCCTTGTAGATGAACATCATAGCGGAAAGTAGATCGTTTGTGCGCTTTCCGCGCGGCTAACCGTTCGTGATTAGGAGAACGTCCCGGCGTTGTGGCAAAATAGCGGTAAACAGAAAGCACATTCAGGTGCTGACAGAATCTGGAGAATCACATGCAGCTTAAACGTGTGGCAGAAGCCAAACTGCCAACCCCCTGGGGCGATTTCCTGATGGTGGGTTTTGAAGAACTGGCAACCGGACAGGATCATGTCGCGCTGGTATACGGCGATATTTCAGGGCAGTCGCCGGTGCTCGCCCGCGTCCATTCAGAATGTCTGACGGGCGATGCCCTGTTTAGCCTGCGCTGTGATTGCGGCTTTCAGCTGGAGGCGGCCCTGTCGCATATCGCCGAAGAAGGCCGGGGGATCCTGCTCTATCATCGTCAGGAAGGTCGCAACATTGGTTTATTGAATAAGATCCGCGCCTACGCGCTGCAGGATCAGGGTTATGACACTGTCGAAGCGAACCATCAGCTTGGCTTCGCCGCCGATGAACGCGACTTCACCCTGTGCGCCGATATGTTCAAGCTGCTCAACGTTGAGCAAGTGCGGTTATTAACCAACAACCCGAAAAAAGTGGAAATCCTCAGCGAAGCCGGGATTAACATTGTGGAGCGCGTTCCGCTGATCGTCGGGCGCAACCCGAAAAACGCCCACTATCTGGACACCAAAGCCGCCAAGATGGGCCATCTGCTGAACAGCAAGCCGGCGGAATAATACCGGCGGCAGCGTTAAGAGAGGGCCAGCGATGCTGGCCCTTCGTTTTACAGCATATTGCGGATGACGTAGTGCAAAATGCCGTCGTTGCGGTAGTAGGTGAGTTCGGTCGCCGTGTCGATACGACACCGGCAGGCGATCACCTCCTGCGAACCGTCAGCGCGGGTGAGGGTCACTGGCACCGTGGCGCCGGGCTGCAGTGACTGCAGGTTACTGACATCAATCCGCTCTTCGCCGGTCAACTGTAGCGTTTTACGGGTGACGCCCTGCGGGAACTCCAGCGGCAGAATCCCCATCCCGATCAGGTTGGAGCGGTGGATACGTTCGAAGGACTCAGCGATCACCACCCGGATCCCCAGCAGGCGCGGCCCCTTCGCCGCCCAGTCGCGACTGGAACCTGAGCCATACTCCTTACCAGCAATCACCGCCAGCGGTATGCCCTCAGCTTTATATAGCATCGCTGCATCGTAGATCGCCACCGGTTCGCGGTCCGGCAGATGGCGGGTCATGCCCCCTTCCACCCCCGGCACCATTTCGTTGCGGATGCGGATATTGGCGAAGGTGCCGCGCATCATCACCTCATGGTTACCGCGACGGGAGCCGTAGGAGTTAAAGTCGCGCCGGGCAACCCCATGCTCCTGCAGATAGCGGCCTGCCGGACTATCGGCTTTGATGCTTCCCGCCGGCGAAATGTGGTCAGTGGTCACTGAATCGCCCAGCATGGCGAGGATCCGCGCGCCGTGAATATCCTCCACCGGCAGCGGCTCGATGCCCATCTCGTCAAAGAACGGCGACAGGCGAATATAGGTCGAATCTTCCTGCCAGTCGTAGGTATCTGACGCCTCCACCTTGATCGCCTTCCACTCCTCTGTCCCGGAAAACACTTCCGCGTACTCTTTGCGGAACATCTCCGTGGAGACCTGTTCCACCGCGCGGGCAATCTCCTCCCCGCTCGGCCAGATATCTCTCAGATAGACCGGCTCGCCGTCGCTGCCCTGCCCCAGCGGCTCGCGGGTAAGATCGATGTTCATGTTCCCGGCCAGCGCGTAAGCGACCACCAGCGGCGGCGAGGCCAGCCAGTTGGTTTTCACCAGCGGGTGGATACGCCCTTCGAAGTTACGGTTACCGGAGAGCACCGCCCCGACGGTGAGGTCGCCTTTTTTGATTGCTTCTTCAATAGGTTCCGGCAGCGGGCCGGAGTTACCGATACAGGTGGTACAGCCATACCCCACCAGATTGAAGCCGAGCTGGTCGAGGTAAGGCGTCAGGCCGGCATGGGCCAGATAATCCGACACCACTTTCGAGCCCGGGGCCAGAGAAGCTTTCACCCACGGCTGCGGCTGCAGTCCGCGTTCGACGGCTTTTTTCGCCAGCAGGCCGGCGGCCATCAGCACGCTGGGGTTGGAGGTGTTGGTACAGGACGTGATCGCCGCAATGGCCACAGCGCCATCCGGCAGCGAATAGTGATGCCCGTTCAGCGTATACGCCACCGGCTGGCGCTGACGCTGAAGGTGGTTAACCTCCAGCTCGCCGCTGGCGGCAAAGGCTTTCGGCACATCGCCGAGCGCCACGCGATCCTGCGGCCGCTTCGGCCCGGCGAGGCTTGCTTCAACGCTGCCCATATCCAGCGCCAGGGTACTGGTAAAGACCGGCTCATCGCCCGGCTGGCGCCACATGCCCTGCGCTTTGGCATAGGCTTCCACCAGCGCCACCTGTTCTTCGCTACGTCCGCTGAGGCGCATATAGCTGAGCGTCACGTCATCGATCGGGAAGAAACCGCAGGTGGCGCCATACTCTGGCGCCATATTGGCGATGGTGGCGCGGTCGGCCAGGGGCAAGGTATCCAGACCGTCACCGTAGAACTCAACAAATTTTCCGACCACGCCGTGCTGGCGCAGCATCTGGGTGACCGTCAGGACCAGGTCAGTAGCGGTAATGCCTTCGCGCAATTTGCCGCTGAGCTTAAAGCCTACCACATCGGGGATCAGCATCGACACCGGCTGGCCAAGCATGGCGGCTTCCGCTTCAATCCCGCCCACGCCCCAGCCCAGCACGCCGAGCCCGTTAATCATGGTGGTATGGGAGTCGGTGCCCACCAGGGTATCCGGCCACGCCATCCACTTCCCGTTCACCTCTTCGCTCCACACCGCCCGTCCGAGATATTCCAGGTTGACCTGGTGGCAAATCCCGGTGCCCGGCGGCACCACGCTGAAGCGGCTGAAGGCCTGCTGCCCCCAGCGCAGAAAAGCGTAGCGTTCGTGGTTACGTTCCATTTCCAGGCGGACGTTGTCTTCAAAGGCTTCGTCATCGCCGAAGCGGTCGACCGTCACCGAGTGGTCGATCACCAGGTCGACCGGCGACAGCGGGTTCACCTTCGCGGTATCGCCGCCCAGGCGTTTCACCGCCTCGCGCATGGCGGCCAGATCCACCACCGCCGGTACGCCGGTAAAGTCCTGCATCAGGACGCGGGCCGGACGATAAGCAATCTCCCTGTCGGCATGGGCCTGCTGCAGCCAACCGGCAAGGGCGCGAATATCTTCTTCAGTCACCGAGTCACCGTCCTGCCAGCGCAACAGGTTCTCCATCAGCACCTTCAGCGACTTGGGCAGTCGACTGAGATCGCCCAGCTGCTTCTCCGCCAGCGGCAGACTGTAGTAATGCCAGGTTTTCGCGTTAACCTGCAGCGTATCCTTACTGGCTTCTCGTAGGGTTGACGACATAGCTCCTCCTTTATCTCAGGGATGGCATACCCCGATTCTCCTCAGGGTCTCCATTAAAGATAACACATGCTGGGCATAACACTTTGATAACAACCCAAATTGCTAAATCTGATGTGACGGAGAGGGGTTAAAAGGGAATTATCTACGCGCAGAGGAAATAGCACCAAAATAGTGCAGAGAGGTCTTTTAAGCGATATTGTATTAGTACACGAGGACAAAAAAAGAGCTAATCATTACCTGCTGGCCGATTAGCTCTTGTGATTGATTTCAGGTTGGATGAATCCCGCGGCAAAATATATTCTCCCTGTATTGCCGGTCACTGATTTTATATTACAGTTTCCTTTCACTGTCATAAAAATGACATGTATCTACAACGATGACCTACAGCTTTAGCTGACAATCCAGATGTTGCAGATGGTGAGCGCGATGATGCTCCAGAACATCGCCAGCCCTACCAACACTACGCCCCATACGCGACTACGCAGAACGGGATCGATTTCGGTTTTGTCATTTTCGTATGACATCGCCAGTTTCATGTAATCGATATTACTTATCATATTGTCACCACCAATTGCTCAAATCATCAGGTACAGATAAATCTTAATTATGGATAAACGATTAATCCAGTGAATTTAGGCCTGATGGAATATATTTGACCGGTTATTTGATCGCGACGGGCATTATGAAAAACGCGTTATCAGAAATTCTTAATTTTGTGATTGGTTCGAGGTTTAAGTTGTTAAATAAGGGCCATGATAGTTAATGGCACTCCTTACACGGAATGCCATTATTTTTAACGTGGTTATTTTTCCGGAAGTTTTATATCTTTGAACATCGCTTCAATATCTTCATTCGACCGTAGCGCCACTGCGGTATCCACTACATCCCGGGTCAGATGGGGTGCAAAACGTTGAATAAAATCATACATGTAGCTTCGTAAGAAGGTGCTACGGCGGAAGCCTATTTTAGTGGTGCTGTGGCTGAAAATACCGTTGGCATCCAGCTTCACCAGGTCCGGATCGGAGACCGGATCTACCGCCATGCTGGCAATCACCCCAACCCCCAATCCCAGGCGAACATAGGTTTTAATGACGTCGGCATCGGTAGCGGTAAAGACAATGCGCGGCGTCAGGCCCGCACGGTTAAACGCGGTGTCCAGTTCGGAGCGGCCCGTGAAGCCAAAGGTATAGGTCACCAGCGGGTACTGCGCCAGCTCTTCTATTGATACCGAGCCCCTGGAGGCCAGAGGATGCTCCGGCGTCACCACGATCGACCGGTTCCAGTGATAGCATGGCAGCATCACCAGGTCGTCATACAGATGCAGCGCTTCGGTAGCAATGGCGAAGTCGGCGTTGCCTTTCGACACGGCTTCGGCGATCTGGGTTGGCGAACCCTGATGCATATGGAGCGACACCCGCGGATAGCGTTCAATAAAGCCCTTGATCACCCCGGGCAACGCATAGCGCGCCTGGGTATGGGTGGTCGCCACGTATAGCGACCCTTTGTCCGGCCAGGTATGCTCCCCGGCGACAGATTTGATGGCATCGACTTTCGACAACACCTCGCGGGCAATACGGATGATCTCCTGCCCGGCAGGCGTCACCTGAGTCAAATGCTTGCCGCTGCGGGCAAAGATTTGGATGCCCAGCTCATCTTCCAGCATACGCACCTGCTTACTGATGCCTGGCTGAGAGGTATAAAGCCCTTCGGCGGTGGATGAAACATTCAGGTTATGGTTAACCACCTCAACGATGTAGCGAAGCTGTTGTAGTTTCATGCTGATATCCGTTTGCGCGTAAAATGAAGCCGCTTAATACACTTTACGTTCAGGCAACTTGTCGCCGGTGAAGCCCAGGCCTCCCGGCAGTTGGCCATAGTGGCGCCGCAACGCATCCTGAAAGCGATGATGTATAAGACGTTTTAATAATAAAAAAGGCATTAACTATAACCACTATATCATTTATATCAACACTGTATAGACGGTAACGAAAAATAATATAGGTGGTTATAAGAGGGTGAAAAGCGCGGAGAGAAAGGAAAACGACACGGCAGAGGCATCCATGGCCCCTGCCGGCCGCCAGAGCAGGAAAAGCGCCCTTTTCCTGCCTGATAATGGTCAGTTACTTTTTAGCTTCCGTCCATTTACCGTCGATAAAGAAGGCAGACCAGCCGGTCGCTTTGCCCTCTTTTTCGGACGCTACGTACTGTTGCTTCGTTTTACGGCTAAAGCGCACCAGCGTCTTATTGCCTTCCGGATCCTGCTGCGGCGCATCGGCGAGATAACGCAGTTTTTCCGGCAGACGATCGCGGAAGCGGTACAGCTCTTCCACCAGCGGCGCGCGCGTTTCCCGTGATTTCGGGAAGGTGTTGGCCGCCAGGAAGACGCCCGCGGCCCCGTCACGCAGCACGAAATAGGCGTCTGACTTCTCGCACGGCAGCTCCGGCAGCGGCACCGGATCTTCCTTCGGCGGCGCCACTTCCCCATTGCGCAGGATCTTACGCGTATTCTTACACTCGTCGTTGGTACAAGCCATGTACTTCCCAAAACGCCCCATCTTCAGGTGCATCTCGGAGCCGCACTTCTCGCACTCCACTACCGGACCGTCATAGCCCTTGATGCGGAACTCGCCCTCTTCAATCTCATAGCCATCGCAGGTCGGGTTGTTACCGCAGACGTGCAGTTTACGCTTGGGATCGATAAGGTAGCTGTCCATCGCCGTACCGCACTTCTGGCAGCGGCGTTTGGCGCGCAGCGCGTTAGTTTCGGCGTCATCGCCTTCCAGCACGTTGAGGACTTCGTTTTCCGGCACCAGGTTAATGGTGGTTTTGCAGCGCTCTTTCGGCGACAGGGCATAGCCCGAACAGCCGAGGAAAACGCCGGTGCTGGCGGTACGGATACCCATTTTACGGCCGCAGGTCGGGCAGTCGATGCTGGTAAGCACCATCGGGTTCGGCTGCATGCCGCCCTCTTCCGGATCTTTCTCCGCCGTCTCCAGCTGGGTGGTAAAATCGCCGAAGAAGTGGTTCAGCACCTCTTTCCACTCGGCCTGGTGGTTAGCCACCTGATCGAGACGATCTTCCATCTGCGCGGTGAAGTCGTAGTTCATCAGATCGCGGAAGTTCTCTTCCAGTCGGTCGGTGACGATCTCGCCCATTTTCTCCGCGTAGAAACGACGGTTTTCCACTCGCACGTAACCACGATCCTGAATGGTGGAGATAATCGAGGCATAGGTCGATGGACGGCCGATGCCGCGTTTTTCCAGCTCTTTAACCAGCGAGGCTTCGCTGAAGCGCGCCGGCGGCTTGGTAAAGTGCTGCGCAGGCGTCAGCTCGACCAGGCTCAGCTGGTCGCCCTGTTTGACCAGCGGCAGGGTCCGGTCTTCATCGCCCTTGCGCAGGGCCGGCATCACTTTGGTCCAGCCGTCGAAGCGTAAGGTACGACCGCGCGCTTTCAGTTTGAAATCGCCCGCCGCCACGGTCAGCGTCGTGGAGTCGTACTGCGCCGGCGTCATCTGACAGGCGACAAACTGGCGCCAGATCAGCTGATACAGTTTCTGCGCATCCGCTTCCATATCTTTCAGCGTTTCCGCCAGCACGTTCACATCAGACGGACGAATCGCTTCGTGCGCTTCTTGTGAATTTTCTTTGCTGGCGTACTGATTCGCGCTTTCCGGCAAATATTTTTTACCAAACTTATCGCTGATATAACCGCGAACCATGTTCAGCGCGTCCTGACTCAGGTTGGTGGAGTCGGTACGCATATAGGTGATGTGCCCCGCCTCATAGAGACGTTGAGCCATCATCATGGTCTTTTTCACGCCGAAGCCGAGGCGGGTGCTGGCCGCCTGCTGCAGGGTGGAGGTGATGAACGGCGCGCCCGGCTTACTGCTGGTCGGCTTGTCTTCCCGCTCCAGTACGCTGTAGCTGGCTTTTTCCAGCAGCGATACCGCCGCCATCGTCTCATCACGGCTGACCGGACGGAATGGCTTATCATCCTTATGGGTCACCTGCAGCGGCAGCGCGTCGCCGCCCGGCGTGGTGGTACTGGCATCAACTTCCCAGTACTCTTCCGGGACGAACGCTTTGATTTCACGCTCACGCTCCACCACCAGGCGGACCGCGACGGACTGCACGCGCCCGGCAGAAAGACCACGGGCGATTTTTTTCCATAGCAGCGGCGAAACCATATAACCCACCACGCGGTCCATAAAGCGACGCGCCTGCTGGGCGTTAACCCGATCGATATTCAGCTCGCCCGGCTTTTCGAAAGCCTGACGAATGGCGTTTTTGGTGATCTCATTGAACACCACGCGGCTGTAACGCTGCTCATCGCCGCCGATGACTTCCCGCAGGTGCCAGGCAATGGCTTCCCCTTCGCGGTCAAGGTCGGTTGCGAGATAGATGTGGTCAGCTTTTTCCGCCAACTGTTTGAGTTCTGAAACTACCTTTTCTTTACCCGGAAGTACTTCATAATGCGCATTCCAGTCATGCCATGGGTCCACGCCCATGCGGTTAACCAGAGCACCACGTTCGTCCTTTTTAGGCTTTTTAGCCCCTTTGGTGGCGGTAGAGTCGGTGCTCTTTTTGGAAGCTGATCCACTGGTCGGCAAATCGCGGATATGACCGACGCTGGATTTCACCACGTAGTCATTACCCAGATACTTATTGATCGTTTTGGCTTTTGCCGGGGACTCAACGATAACGAGAGCTTTACCCATATTCACCTTTACCTAATTTGATTCATCCAGGAATACATCGCACATTCATACACCCTCCACTGGCGACTGCCTCATATGTTGCGGCACCGTCGGTGAATATCAACCCAGAACACCTGTTTCAACTCCGTAAAACCAGGCACTTGAGTTTACTGACCTTTTTTCGTCAGGTGACATAGCACGAAGAATTTTTGGCCGAATGTCAAGCAAATCTGTTGCCAGATCGCCGAAAGCGTCACACTGTACCTGATAAAATTCGTTACGCAACTTTATTAGCATGCAAAAGCGAATCACGCCAGTAAACGGCTGTTTCTCCACTGGTTACGATTACCCCTGTTTTGTCCATGGAAAATTTGCCCCGCGCCGCCGCGCGGCGTAAACTACGCCCGGAGAAAAAGAGGAGTCCGTTATGCAAGGTACAACCCAACCAATCGATCGCCAGACGCTGCTCGAAAAAGCCAACAAACTTATTCGCGAACATGAGGATACGTTAGCCGGTATCGAAGCCACCGACGTCGTTCAGCGCAACAATGTCCTGGTGTTTAGCGGTGAGTTTTATCTTGATGAGCAGGGTCTGCCGACGCCAAAGAGTACAGCGGTATTTAATATGTTTAAGTACCTCGCCCATGAGCTGTCGGACAAATATCACCTTGTCGATTAAGACCGGCGTAAATTAAGACCGCTCTAAACGAGAACGCGAGGCAGAGCCTCGCGTTTTATCATCTACATCAGCGGCTTCTGTCCGCGCTGCCACCAGCGCAGCAGCAGTCGATCGGCACTCTCCGCCGCGCTACCGGTGAAGCGATCGAGCATTTTCTTACGCTGTTGATAACGCACCCCGATCACCTCGTGGCTTTCCATTAATCCCAGCAGCAGCTCATCGCTGGTTTCAACCGCATCCACCAGCCCTTTTTCCAGCGCCTGTACCCCGTACCAGTGCTCGCCAGTGGCCACCTGCTCAATATCAAGGCCCGGGCGCATCCGATGGACGAAATCCTTGAACAAATGGTGCGTCTCATTGAGATCCTCGCGGAACTTGCGCCGTCCTTCTTCAGTGTTTTCACCCAGCATAGTGAGCGTTCGTTTGTACTGTCCGGCGGTGTGCAGTTCGATATCAATATCTTTGTTCTTCAGGAAACGGTGCAGGTTTGGGATCTGCGCCACCACGCCAATAGAGCCGAGGATCGCAAACGGCGCCGAGACAATTTTGTTCGCCACGCAGGCCATCATATAGCCGCCGCTGGCCGCCACTTTATCGACCGCCACCGTCAGCGGGATCTGTTTGTCACGCAAGCGCTGCAGCTGAGAGGCAGCCAGCCCGTAGCCGTGCACCACCCCGCCGGGGCTTTCCAGACGAATCACCACCTGATCGCGCGCTTTCGCCGCGGCCAGCACCGCGGTGATCTCTTCGCGCAGGCTGGTGACCTCATGGGCATCCATACTACCTTTGAAATCCAGCACCCAGGCGCGCGGCTTGCCTTCCGGCTCCACGTTACCCAGCTTCGCCCGCGCTTTCGCCGCCTTCGCCTCTTGCTTTTGCTTTTTCTTCTGCGACTTATGCCACTGCTTCTGCTGCGGGCCATCCAGCAGGGCCACCGCCAGCGACTCCTTCATCTCTTTATAATGCTCGCTAAGATTCGTCACCCGCAGCTCGCCGCGCTGCTTCTTGCGCTGGGCCAGGTTGACGATAATAGCGGCAATCACCGCGATAGCGACGACAACGGTCGCGATCTTGGCTAAAAATAAGCCATATTGAGCAAGTAATTCCACGTTTTCACCTTGTGTAAAGCACTGACGTTGCTGCACAGTGTACATCAGCCCCTGGCGAGAAGTCTTTGTGCTTTGTGTCCTCTGCGCAGCGGATTCCGTTTTTTTTCAGCGAGGCTGAAATCGTTGCAAGATATTAATTTTGTGAATACTTTCCGCTTCGCCGATTGCAATGGCGGGCGCTTTCAGGCATAACAGCGCAAAAGTGAGATACCAAAGATGAAGCGCGATCGAGAGCCGATCGCCAAAGGAGTCGCCGTGCATTATCAACCGCAACGCCACTTGCTGAAAGATCGCATCATTCTGGTCACCGGGGCCAGCGACGGAATTGGCCGTGAAGCGGCCCTGACCTACGCCCGCTACAGCGCCAGCGTGATTCTGCTTGGCCGCAACGACGAAAAACTGCGCGCCGTCGCCCAGGAGATTGAACGCGAGGGCGGTATTTCCCCCCGCTGGTTTACTCTCGACCTGCTAACCTGCACGCCGCAGGCGTGTCAGCAGCTGGCGCAGCAGATCAGCATGCACTATCCCCGCCTTGACGGCGTGCTGCACAATGCTGGCCTGCTCGGCGATATCTGCCCGATGGATGAGCAGAAACCGGAGGTCTGGCAGCAGGTGATGCAGGTGAACGTCAATGGCACCTTTATGCTGACCCAGGCGCTTCTTCCTTTATTACTCCGTTCCGAATCAGGTTCGCTGGTCTTTACCTCATCCAGCGTCGGTCGTCAGGGTCGCGCCAACTGGGGCGCCTATGCCGTCTCCAAATTCGCCACCGAAGGGATGATGCAGGTGCTGGCCGACGAGTACCAAAGCCGCCACCTGCGCGTGAACTGCATCAACCCTGGCGGTACCCGCACCGGCATGCGCGCCAGCGCGTTTCCGACGGAAGATCCGCTGAAACTGAAAACCCCCGCTGACATTATGCCCGTCTATCTGTGGCTGATGGGCGACGACAGTCGTCGCAAGACGGGAATGACCTTCGACGCCCAACCGGGGCGTAAACCAGGAATTGCCCAATGAGTGATGAACGCTACCGCGAACGCCAGCAGCGGCTGAAAGATAAAGTTGACGCCCGGGTGGCGGCGGCCCAGGACGAACGCGGCATTGTGATGGTCTTTACCGGCAACGGCAAAGGCAAAACCACCGCCGCCTTTGGCACCGCGACCCGCGCCGTCGGCCACGGCAAAAAAGTCGGCGTGATCCAGTTTATTAAGGGGACCTGGCCTAACGGCGAGCGTAATCTGCTGGAGCCACACGGCGTCGAATTCCAGGTAATGGCGACAGGCTTTACCTGGAACACCCAGGACCGCGACAGCGACACCGCCGCCTGTCTGGCGGTCTGGGAGCATGCCCGCCGTATGCTTGCCGACGACCAGCTCGATCTGGTGCTGCTGGACGAACTGACCTACATGGTGGCCTACGATTACCTGCCGCTGGAGGCGGTGCTGAGCGCCCTACGTGAGCGTCCTGCCCACCAGTCGGTGATCATCACCGGCCGCGGCTGTCATCGCGATATTATTGAACTTGCGGATACCGTCAGCGAGCTGCGCCCGGTGAAACATGCTTTTGATGCCGGCATTAAAGCACAGATGGGGATTGACTACTGAGGGCCGGATACGGCGAAAGGAAGTCCGCGTTCCGGCGCAAAACCACCGGAACGCGCAACATTAACCGTTGGTCTTATTGCGGGTACTGGAACGGCGGTTGCTGTTATTACCCTGGCGCGGGTTAGCGCTGCTCTGGCTGTGGCGCTTCACCGCCCGGCGGATCTGATTGGCTTTCAACCGGCGACGATCTTTTTCAACGGCGACCTTAGAGCTGGTTTCCGGAGTGAGTTCCACCAGCTCGCGCAGGTAGTTGGTCTGCGCCAGGTCCAGCTCGGTATAGCCGCCGCGCGGCAGGCCTTTCGGCAGCAAAATATCGCCATAGCGCACGCGGATCAGGCGGCTGACCTGCACGCCGACCGCTTCCCACAGGCGACGCACTTCGCGGTTACGCCCTTCGGTCAGGGTGACGTTATACCACTGGTTAATCCCTTCACCGCCGGTGAATTTAATGGTTTTAAACGCCGCCGGACCATCCTCTAGCTGCACGCCGCGAGACAGCTGACGCAGCTTATCTTCATCCACCTGGCCGAAAACGCGAACGGCGTACTCACGCTCGACTTCACGGCTCGGGTGCATCAGACGGTTTGCCAGTTCGCCGTCGGTGGTGAACAGCAGCAGGCCGCAGGTGTTGACGTCCAGACGACCAACGGCAATCCAGCGCGCGCCGCGCAGTTTAGGCAGACGATCGAACACCGTCGGGCGCCCTTCCGGATCGTTACGGGTGCACAGTTCGCCTTCCGGCTTGTAGTAAGCCAGCACGCGGCAGATCTGCTCAGCGGACTCTTTCACCGAGATCAGATGGCCATCGATACGAATTTTTAAACCGGGGACGATTTCCACACGGTCGCCGAGGGTGGCGATTTTGCCATCGACGCTGACGCGGCCAGCTTCGATTTTCGCTTCAATTTCACGGCGGGAGCCGTGGCCGGCGCGGGCCAGCACTTTTTGCAGTTTCTCGCTCATTGAGCTTCCTTAAGGTGTCGCCTTCCCAGGCGTCTGGTATGCTTTATGAAACAATGAGGCCTTTATCAACAACTCATTGTTACGTATATACTTTTTACGTAAAGTCTCGCTGGCATGCGCAAAACATTCACCGCGAGCCCGTAATCGTGGCCGAACATACTACACTAACTTCGTCGGGAAAGCTTCTGTTCGCCACATTGCGCCTTGAGTATGGAACAGATTTTGCGCGGACGCTTAAATTTGCGAGCAGCCTGAACCTGAAAAGACCTGGTGGGTCATTGATTATCAATCCGGGAAAGGAAATTTACAGATAACCCGCCTCCAGCGTGGATATAGCAAGAGGTGGAATGCAGAAGCCATCCTCTGGATTTGATGGATAATTATTTTTTTAACGCCCCCATGACCAGGCGAAATAATTCCGGCGGATTATTGGTCGCGTCTAAAGCGCCATGCTGTTTTGCTTGTTCCTTATGCTGAGCAGTATTGGAGCTCGCATAGATAATGTATGGAATGTCTTTGCCCTTTCTTCTTAGCTCATCCAGGAGAGTATATCCCGCACGATCATCCCCAGGCCTCTTCATATCGGAAATAATCACATCAAACGACTGATTTTTTAGTCTTTCGAGAGCCTCGTCGGTAGATACTACATTAACAAACCTTATGCCCAGAGCTTCCATGGACTGACGTTCAAAGCGATTACCATTGGGTCTGTCATCAACCCATAAGATGACGGCATCACCCGCTCTTCGCAATACTCTCGGCGTTACAGCCTGAGTCACTACGTTGACGTCATCCAGAACGCTTTGCTCTACATTACCCTCGCCTTTAGCAATGGTACCTTTGCTGGCCAATGCAGCGGCAAGATTGGCACTAGACTCAGCCCCTTTATTGAAGGTCTCGACTTCAAAGCCGGGACCTTTAATGGAAAGGCGGCTGAGGTTTTCAAGAAACCGGTTGATTGCAGTTCCAAATCGACATAGAAAAAACAGAACAATAGCGGGCCAAATAACAACATTGATTAACGATATCAGCTCATGAAGCATAACCAGGTTCTCCCATGAGACTTTCAGGAGCCAGACAGGCTCCTGACCTTCGAGCGTTGCTTCAGCCCACTTTTCGTCAGATTACAGAAACGGCTTCACGTCGCCGACGCCTTCGCGCAGCACCACCGGAGCGTCTTCAGTGAGATCGATAACCGTGGTCGGCTGCTGTCCAAGGAAGCCGCCGTGGATAATGAGGTCCACGACTTTCTCCAGACGATCTTTGATCTCTTCCGGGTCGGATTCGGTAAAGTCGCTGCCGGGCAGCATCAGCGAGGTGGAGAGCATCGGTTCGCCTAAGGTCTCAAGCAACGCCTGAGCGATAGGGTTGGATGGGACGCGCATACCAATGGTTTTACGCTTCTCCTGCAGCAGCCGGCGCGGCACCTCTTTCGTTCCTTTGAGGATAAAAGTGTAGTTGCCCGGCGTATTGTTTTTCATCAGGCGAAACGCCACGTTGTCCACAAAGGCGTAGGTTGACAGTTCGGACAGGTCGCGGCACATCAGGGTGAAGTTGTGTCCGTCCGGCAGCTGACGGATGCGGCAGATCCGCTCCATCGCGCCCTTGTCTTCAATTTTGCAGCCCAGCGCGTAGCCGGAGTCAGTAGGATAAACGATCACCCCGCCCTTACGCACAATCTCCACCGCCTGGTTAATCAACCGCGCCTGCGGGTTATCCGGATGGATATAAAAAAACTGGCTCATACTTCCCTCTCAATTTTTATTCGGCGGCCGCTTCCCAGCTGTGCCAGACGCCTTCGACGCCGGCAGGGAGCCAGAGCTTACGGCCAAGCTCGATCCACGCGCAGGGCTGATGGAAATCGGATCCCTGCGACGCCAGAAGACCAAACTGCACGGCCAGGGCGGCCAGTTGAGCGCGTTCGTGGGGCGCCTGCTGGCACTGGGCCACTTCCATGGCATCACCGCCCTGCTCGCTAAAGTGGGCCAACAGCCGCTTCAGCCACTTGGCGGAAAGATCGTAACGTCCGGGATGGGCTATCACCGCCTTGCCGCCAGAATGATGAATGACATCAATTGCTTGTTTTATTGTACACCACTGCGGCGGCACGTAACCGGTTTTCCCACGGGCAAGGTATTTTTTGAAGACCTCCGCCATGTTCTTCGCGTGGCCGGCCTCCACCAGAAAACGGGCAAAATGGCCGCGGGTGACGGCGCCACCGTCCGCCAGCCGCAGCGCCCCTTCCCAGGCGCCGGGGATGCGCGCCTTCTCCAGACGCTCGGCTATCATCTGCCCGCGCTGCTGGCGCCGCGCTTTCTGCTCCTCCAACAGGGCGGTCATCGCCGGGTGCGCAATATCAATATTGAGACCCACAATATGAATCTCGTGATTCTCCCAGAGGGTGGAAATCTCGACGCCGTTCACCAGGGTCAAGGGTAATCCGGCGCGGGCAATCTCTTCCCGGGCCGCCGGGATAGCCGCCACGCTGTCATGGTCGGTGATCGCCAGCGTGCCAACGCGCATCTCATGGGCGCGATGGACCAGTTCCTGCGGAGTCAGCCGCCCGTCAGAGGCGGTGGTATGGCTGTGCAGATCGTAAATCACTGCGTATTGGCTGTCGCTCAAAAGGACTCCTGCTGGACATCAACGTAAATAAGCGCATTATCATACCGACAGGCAGAGAAAATCTGCAAACAAGGGTTGACTTTATTCCATCGAACTAGTTAACTAGTACGCAAGTTCACATGAAGGGGTATCACGATGAAAATGCACTTTATCACTCTGCACAGCTGGTGGCGCACCTCCTGATAACGGGCGGCGTGATCGCGTTTTGCATTCAGCATACAGATACCCGGCCCGCCAATGAGCGGGCTTTTTATTGGACAAAAATAATACGAACAGGCGAGAACAATAATGCAAACATCCAAACCGGCACTCGAGCTTCTCACCAGCGACGCCATCTACCGGGAGAACCCGACGGCGTTATTCCACCAACTGTGCGGCGCCCGTCCGGCCACCCTGTTGCTGGAATCGGCTGACATCGACAGCAAAGATGACTTAAAAAGCCTTCTGCTGGTCGACAGCGCGCTGCGCATCACTGCCCTCGGTGACACTGTCACCATTCAGGCCCTCTCCGCCAACGGCGCCGCGCTGCTGGAGCTGCTGGACGGCGCGCTGCCCTCCGGGATCGCCAATCAGCGCCAGCCCAACGGCCGCATCCTGACCTTCCCGGCGGTCAGCTCCCTGCTCGATGAAGACGCCCGCCTCTGCTCGCTGTCAGTGTTTGACGCCTTCCGTCTCCTGCAGGAGCTGGTGACCGTCCCGGCCAACGAGCGTGAAGCGATGTTCTTCGGCGGCCTGTTCGCCTATGACCTGGTGGCCGGCTTTGAAGATCTGCCGCCGCTGCAGAGCGACACTGCCTGCCCGGACTACTGTTTCTATCTGGCGGAGACCCTGCTGGTCATCGACCATCAGACCAAGCATACCCGCATCCAGGCAAGCCTGTTCACGCCGCTGGAGAGTGAAAAACAGCGCCTGGAGCAGCGCCTGAGCCAGCTGCGCCAGCAGCTGAACGAGCCGCCGCTGCCGCTGCCGGTCACCACCGTGGCCGAAATGCGCTGCGACGTTGACCAGAGCGATGAAGAGTACGGCGCGGTGGTGCGCAAAATGCAGCGCGCGATCCGCGCCGGGGAAATCTTCCAGGTGGTCCCTTCCCGCCGCTTCTCGCTGCCCTGCCCGTCGCCGCTGGCCGCCTATGATGTGCTGAAGAAGAGTAACCCCAGCCCGTATATGTTCTTTATGCAGGACAACGATTTCACCCTGTTCGGCGCCTCGCCGGAGAGCTCGCTGAAGTACGATGCCGTCAGCCGTCAGATTGAGATCTACCCCATCGCCGGCACCCGGCCGCGCGGCCGCCGCGCCGACGGTTCGCTGGATCGCGATCTCGACAGCCGTATCGAACTGGAAATGCGCACCGATCACAAAGAGCTTTCCGAGCACCTGATGCTGGTGGACCTGGCGCGCAACGATCTGGCCCGCATCTGCACCCCGGGCAGCCGCTATGTCGCCGATTTAACCAAGGTTGACCGTTACTCCTTTGTCATGCATCTGGTCTCCCGGGTGGTGGGTGAACTGCGTCAGGATCTTGATGTGCTGCACGCCTACCGCGCCTGCATGAACATGGGCACTCTCAGCGGCGCGCCGAAGGTTCGCGCCATGCAGTTGATTGCCGCCGCCGAAGGTAAACGACGCGGCAGCTACGGCGGCGCGGTGGGCTATTTCACCGCCCACGGCGACCTCGACACCTGCATCGTCATCCGTTCCGCCTACGTGCAGGAGGGTATCGCTACCGTCCAGGCCGGAGCCGGCATTGTGCTCGACTCGGTTCCCCAGTCGGAAGCGGATGAGACCCGAAATAAAGCCCGCGCGGTGCTGCGCGCCATTGCCCAGGCCCATCACGCGAAGGAGATTTTCTGATGGCTGACATTCTGCTGCTCGATAATATCGATTCTTTCACCTATAACCTGGCAGACCAGCTGCGCGCCAACGGCCATAACGTGGTCATTTACCGTAACTCCGTTCCGGCGCAGGCGCTGATTGAGCGTCTGGGCACCATGGACAACCCGGTGCTGATGCTCTCCCCTGGCCCGGGTACGCCAAGCGAAGCCGGCTGCATGCCGGAATTGCTGACCCGCATGCGGGGCAAGCTGCCGATCATCGGCATCTGCCTCGGCCACCAGGCCATTGTCGAAGCCTACGGCGGCTATGTCGGCCAGGCGGGCGAGATCCTCCATGGCAAAGCCTCCAGCATTGAGCACGACGGCCAGGCGATGTTTGCCGGTCTGGCTAACCCGCTGCCGGTGGCGCGCTACCACTCGCTGGTCGGCAGCAATATTCCCGCCGGGCTGACGATTAACGCCAATTTCAACGGCATGGTGATGGCGGTGCGTCACGATGCGGATCGGGTGTGCGGCTTCCAGTTCCATCCGGAATCGATCCTCACCACCCAGGGCGCGCGACTGCTGGAGCAGACTCTGGCCTGGGCGCTGCAGAAGCTGGAGCATACCAACACCCTCCAGCCGATCCTGGAGAAACTGTACCAGGCGGAAACCCTGAGCCAGCAGGAGAGCCACCAGCTGTTCTCCGCCGTGGTGCGCGGCGAAGTGAAGCCTGAACAGCTGGCCGCCGCGCTGGTCAGCATGAAAGTGCGCGGCGAGCAGCCGCAGGAAATTGCCGGCGCCGCCACCGCGCTACTGGAAAACGCCGCGCCGTTCCCGCGCCCGGACTACCTGTTTGCCGACATCGTCGGCACCGGTGGCGACGGCAGCAACAGCATTAATATCTCCACCGCCAGCGCGTTTGTCGCCGCCGCCTGTGGATTGAAAGTGGCGAAGCACGGCAACCGCAGCGTCTCCAGTAAATCAGGCTCTTCCGACCTGCTGGCGGCCTTCGGCATTAATCTCGATATGAACGCCGATAAATCCCGCGCGGCGCTCGATGAGCTGGGCGTCTGCTTCCTGTTCGCGCCCAAGTATCACACCGGTTTCCGCCACGCGATGCCGGTCCGTCAGCAGTTGAAGACCCGTACCCTGTTTAATGTGCTGGGACCGCTGATCAACCCGGCGCATCCGCCGCTGGCGCTGATTGGCGTCTACAGCCCGGAGCTGGTGTTGCCGATTGCGGAAACCCTGCGCGTACTCGGTTATCAGCGCGCGGCCGTGGTGCACAGCGGCGGGATGGATGAAGTCTCGCTGCATGCGCCCACGGTGGTCGCCGAGCTGCATGCCGGAGAAATCAAAAGCTATCAGTTGACCGCCGACGACTTCGGCCTGACGCCTTACCATCAGGCGCAGCTGGCGGGCGGTACGCCGGAAGAAAACCGTGACATTCTGACGCGCTTGCTACAAGGTAAAGGTGAAGCCGCTCACGAAGCCGCCGTCGCCGCCAACGTCGCCATGTTGATGCGTTTACACGGGCATGAAGATCTGAAAGCTAACGCTCAGCAGGTACTGGATGTGCTGCACAGCGGCGCGGCCTATGACAGAGTGACCGCCTTAGCGGCAAGAGGGTAAAGAATGCAGACCGTTTTAGCAAAAATCGTTGCCGACAAAGCGATTTGGGTGGAAGCCCGCAAACAACAACAACCGTTAGCCAGTTTTCAGAATGAGGTCGTCCCGACGCAGCGCAATTTCTATGACGCGCTGGCCGGCACCCGCACCGCGTTTATTCTCGAGTGCAAAAAGGCCTCGCCGTCGAAGGGGTTGATTCGCGAAGATTTCGATCCGGCGGCGATCGCCAGCATCTACAAACACTACGCCTCGGCGATCTCGGTGCTGTGTGATGAGAAATATTTCCAGGGCAGCTTCGATTTTCTGCCGATCGTCAGCAAGGTCGCGCCGCAGCCGATCCTGTGTAAGGACTTCACCATCGACCCTTACCAGATCTACCTGGCGCGCTACTATCAGGCCGACGCCTGCCTGCTGATGCTCTCGGTGCTCGACGATGAACAATATCGTCAGCTCTCCGCGGTGGCTCACAGCCTGAATATGGGCGTGCTGACCGAAGTCAGCAATGAAGAGGAGCTGGAGCGCGCCATCGCTCTGAAGGCGAAGGTGGTGGGCATTAACAACCGCGACCTGCGCGATATGTCGATTGACCTTAACCGCACCCGTCAGCTGGCGGCGCGTCTCGGCCCGGATGTCACGGTGATCAGCGAATCCGGCATCCATACCTATGCCGAAGTGCGTGAGCTGAGCCACTTCGCCAACGGCTTCCTGATCGGCTCCGCCCTGATGGAGCAGGCGGATCTGGAAGCGGCGGTCAAACGCGTGCTGCTCGGCGAGAACAAAGTGTGCGGCCTGACGCGCCCACAGGATGCCCAGGTGGCCTGGGAGTCCGGCGCCATTTACGGCGGCCTGATCTTCGTCCCGACCTCGCCGCGGGCGGTAAATGACGCCCAGGCCAAAGCGGTGATCGCCGCCGCGCCGCTGCAGTACGTCGGCGTCTTCCGCAATGCGCCGCTGGACGAGGTGGTCGCCCGCGCCCAGGCCCTGGGGCTGGCCGCCGTGCAGCTGCACGGTGATGAAGACCAGGCCTATATCGACGCGCTGCGCGACGCCCTCGCGGATAACGTCCGCATCTGGAAAGCGTTGAGCGTTGGTGAAACGTTGCCGGCCCGTACACTCCGCCATGTCGATAAGTATCTGCTCGACAACGGCCAGGGCGGCAGCGGCCAGCGTTTTGACTGGAGCCTGCTGCAGGGCCAGGATCTGCGCAACGTTATGCTGGCCGGCGGCCTCGGCGCCGATAACTGTGTGGAAGCGGCCAAAAGCGGCTGTGCCGGACTCGATTTCAATTCAGGCGTAGAGTCGCAACCCGGGATTAAAGACGCCAGCAAGCTGGCCTCCGTTTTCCAGACGCTGCGCGCATATTAAGGAGCAATAATGAGCACTTTACTGAACCCCTACTTCGGCGAATTCGGCGGCATGTATGTGCCGCAGATCCTGATGCCCGCCCTGCGCCAGCTGGAAGAAGCCTTTGTCAGCGCGCAGAAGGACCCGGCCTTTCAGGCGGAATTCACCGACCTGCTGAAAAACTACGCCGGTCGTCCGACGGCCCTGACCAAATGCCGGAACCTGACCGAAGGGACCCGCACCACCCTGTACCTGAAACGCGAAGATCTGCTGCACGGCGGCGCGCACAAAACCAACCAGGTACTGGGCCAGGCTCTGCTGGCCAAACGGATGGGCAAAACCGAAATTATCGCCGAGACCGGCGCCGGCCAGCACGGCGTCGCCTCAGCGCTGGCCAGCGCCCTGCTCGGCCTGAAATGCCGTATCTACATGGGCGCTAAGGACGTCGAGCGCCAGTCGCCGAACGTCTTCCGTATGCGCCTGATGGGCGCCGAAGTGATCCCGGTGCACAGCGGTTCCGCCACGCTGAAAGATGCCTGTAACGAGGCGCTGCGCGACTGGTCCGGCAGCTACGAGAAGGCGCACTATATGCTGGGCACCGCCGCCGGTCCGCACCCGTTCCCAACCATCGTGCGTGAATTCCAGCGCATGATTGGCGAAGAGACCAAAGCGCAGATCCTCGAAAAAGAGGGACGCCTGCCGGACGCGGTGATCGCCTGCGTCGGCGGCGGGTCAAACGCCATCGGCATGTTCGCTGATTTTATCGAGGAAACCCACGTCGGCCTGATCGGCGTAGAGCCTGCCGGGCACGGTATCGAAAGCGGGGAGCACGGCGCGCCGCTGAAGCATGGTCGCGTTGGGATCTACTTCGGCATGAAGTCGCCGATGATGCAAACCGCCGACGGCCAGATCGAGGAATCTTACTCCATTTCCGCCGGGCTGGACTTCCCGTCCGTTGGGCCGCAGCACGCGTTTCTGAACAGCACCGGGCGCGCCGACTATGTGTCGATCACCGACGACGAAGCGCTGGACGCGTTCAAAGCGCTCTCCCGCCACGAAGGGATCATCCCGGCGCTGGAGTCCTCGCACGCCCTGGCCCACGCGCTGAAGATGATGCGCGAAAACCCGGAAAAAGAGCAGCTGCTGGTGGTTAACCTCTCCGGCCGCGGCGATAAAGACATTTTCACCGTACACGACATCCTGAAAGCGCGAGGGGAAATCTGATGGAACGCTATGAGACGCTGTTTGCCCAACTAAAAAACCGCCAGGAAGGCGCCTTCGTCCCCTTTGTGACCCTTGGCGATCCGGGACCGGAGCAGTCGCTGAAAATTATCGATGCGCTGATCGAAGGCGGCGCCGATGCCCTTGAGCTGGGGATCCCCTTCTCCGACCCGCTGGCGGACGGCCCGACCATCCAGGGCGCGGCCCTGCGCGCCTTCGCCGCGGGGGTGACCCCGGCGCAGTGCTTTGAGATGCTGGCGGCGATCCGCCAGAAGCATCCGACGATCCCAATCGGCCTGCTGATGTACGCCAACCTCGTCTTCAGCCCGGGTATCGATGAGTTCTATGCCCAGTGCGCCCGCGTCGGCGTCGACTCGGTGCTGGTCGCCGACGTGCCGGTGGAAGAGTCCGCCCCGTTCCGCCAGGCGGCGATGCGCCATAACATCGCGCCGATTTTCATCTGCCCGCCCAATGCGGATGACGATTTACTGCGCCAGATTGCCTCATATGGCCGCGGCTACACCTATCTGCTGTCGCGCGCCGGGGTGACGGGTGCGGAAAATCGCGCTGCGCTGCCGCTGCACCATCTGGTGGAGAAGCTGGCGGAATATCACGCCGCGCCGCCGCTGCAGGGCTTTGGCATCTCCGCGCCGGAGCAGGTGAGCGCCGCCATTGACGCCGGCGCCGCCGGGGCGATCTCCGGTTCCGCCATCGTCAAAATCATCGAACGCCATCTTGATGAGCCGCAGGCCATGCTCGAGGAGCTGAAAGCCTTCGTCCAGAGCCTGAAGGCGGCGACCAAAACCGCCTGACCGTCAGCCGCCTGGCCTTGCGCCGGGCGGCGATTTCCTCGCGTTAGCTCCCCTTCCACGTCATCTTGCACGCCTGCACATCAGACTGAACGATGATCGACACCTTGACGCCAGGCGATGCGCTTTAACGTGGAAATTGATGGCGGGCGGATACCGAAGATTTGCACCATGTTGAAAGTAAAAATATCGCTCTCCCTGGTACAGGAGAGCGATAGGTCAGGCAATCAATATTGCCCGAATATCATTGACGTTGGTTAACGTTGGGCCGGTCATTACCAGGTCATCGAGCGCATGAAAATAGCTATAGCTATCGTGTACATCAAGATAACTAGCCGCATTTAGACCACCCATTTTGCCGCGTGTTAGCGTGTCCGGGAATACCAGCGCACCTGCTGCATCTTCCGTTCCGTCGATACCATCACTGTCGCCGGCGATTGCCCATATACCGCTTTCTCCCTGCAACGCACAGGCCAGACTGAGCGCAAATTCAGTATTACGACCCCCTTTCCCGTGCTGACCCTGACTTACCGTCACGGTGGTTTCGCCCCCCGACAATAGCACTGCCGGACCGGAAACCGGATGACCATATTGCTTCACGGATTTAGCAATCCCGGCCATAACAATGGCCACTTCACGACTTTCGCCTTCTAACGCATCGCCGAGAATAAGCGGCGTCAGTCCGTGTCTGCACGCAGCCAGCGCGGCAGCCTGCAAAGCCAGCTGCGGCGTGGCAATGAGTTTTACTTCGCTGTTCACTACGCTTTCAACCGGGCCTGCCGGCTGGCTTAGCAGTTTATGAACAGGTTCCGGGGTCTGAATACCGTAGCGCTGAAGTACCCGAAGCGCATCAAGCGGCGTGCTGTCATCGGCGACAGTAGGACCTGATGCCACATCTGCCGGGTTATCCCCCGGCACATCGCTGATAATCAGTGACACAATACGGGCCGGTTGCGCCATTCTTGCCAGCTTGCCGCCTTTCACCGCGGAGAGATGACGACGTACCAGATTCATCTCTTTGATATTGGCACCGCTGTGCAGTAGCGCGCGGGTAATGGCCTGCTTATCTTTCAATATTAATCCTGGTGCGGGCAGCGCCATCAACGCCGAACCGCCACCGGAAATGAGCGCCAGCACCAGGTCATCAGAGGTCAATCCGCGCAGCGCTTCCACAATCAGCATTGCGGCAACTTCGCTCATCGAATCCGATACCGGATGAGCAGCCTCGATAATCCGGATGCGACCAGCAGGCACCGCGTAACCGTAACGCGTCACCACCACGCCAGACACATCCACATCCGGCCAGGCTGCATCCACAGCCGCTGCCATTGCAGCCGAGGCTTTACCGGCACCGATTACCACGCAGCGGCCACGCGGTTTTTCCGGCAGGTTAGACAGGATCGCAGGCCCGGCTCGGGCGCTGTCGACAGCATGCTGAAAAATATCCTGCAGGATCTCTGCAGGCTGTTCATTTATCATGGTTATACGGTCTCGGCGATATTTGCTCTGGCTTCAATAAATTCCACTACAGCGCGGGTGACGTCCGCGGTACTGGCCGTTCCACCGACATCTGGCGTCAGAATGCCTTTCTCACAAACATATTCGATACTTTCCATAATCATCGCCGCGGCGTTACGCTCTCCCAGATGTTCAAGCATCTGTACCGCAGTCCAGAAGGTTGCTATCGGGTTAGCAATGCCTTTGCCGGTGATATCAAAAGCTGAACCATGGATAGGTTCGAACATGGAAGGGAAGCGGCGTTCCGGATCAATATTGGCGGTCGGCGCTACGCCCAGACTGCCCGCCAGCGCGCCGGCCAGATCGGAAAGGATATCGGCATGCAAATTGGTGGCAACGATGGTATCCAGGGTCTGGGGATGCAGCGTCATGCGGTGCGTCATCGCATCGACCAGCATCTTGTCCCACTGCACATCCGGGAATTCCTGCGCCACCTCGGCGGCAATCTCATCCCACATCACCATTCCGTGGCGCTGGGCGTTGGATTTAGTCACCACGGTCAGCAGTTTTCGTGGACGAGACTGCGCCAGTCTGAAGGCATAGCGCATAATGCGAGTAACCCCGACGCGGGTGAAGATGGCCACCTCGGTGCCGACTTCTTCCGGTAAGCCACGGTGTGCACGGCCGCCGTTACCGGAATACTCACCTTCGGAGTTTTCGCGCACAATCACCCAGTCAAGATCGCCGGGCCCGCGGTTGCGCAGCGGTGAGGTGACACCCGGCAGGATTTTGGTTGGACGCACGTTGGCGTACTGGTCAAACCCCTGGCAAATTGGCAGGCGCAGACCCCAGAGTGTGATGTGGTCAGGGACATCCGGTGCGCCCACCGCGCCGAAGTAAATGGCATCAAATTTTTTTAGTGTGTTCAGCCCTTCTTCCGGCATCATCACGCCATGTTTTTTGTAATAGTCCGACCCCCAGTCAAAGGTCTCCACATCAAACTTCAGCTGCGGATCGTGGCGTGTCAGTGCATGCAGCACTTCAACACCTGCCGAGATGACTTCAGGACCAATACCGTCGGCAGGTATGGCGGCAATTTTATAGTTACGCATAGTAAATTCTCCGGTTAATGAGTATGAGGATGAGTGAGTTCTGCCGTTTGCGGTTTACCCGCCCCGGCAGAAAGGATCAGGACAATGAGGGCCGAAATAGCCAGCAATCCGGCGACAAAGTACAGGCCCCAGGTGTAGCTACCGGTCTGCTCGCGGATCACGCCAATCATCATCGGGCCGACAAAGCCGCCCAGATTGCCGATGGAGTTAATCGTGGCAATACCCGCGGCCGCAGCCGGGCCGCTGAGGAACACAGTAGGCATACTCCAAAGGGGCGGTTTCGAGGCGCTGATGCCTGCGGTGACCAGGGTTAAGGCAACAATCACGGTAAACAGTGTGCTGACGTTACCGGCGTAAATCAGACCGGCTGCTGCCAGCAGGCAGGCACCAATCACATGCCAGCTGCGCTCTCTGGTGCGGTCAGAATGCCGCGCCCACAGGATCATGGCGATGACGCCGATGACCGCCGGGAAGGCGTTGAGGAAGCCAATCTCCAGTGAGGTAGCACCGAAGCTGCGGATGATTTGCGGGGACCAGATGCCAAGTGTGTACAAGCCGGCAGAAGTACCGAAATAGACCAGCGCCAGAGCCAGTACCCGCTTATCCGCCAGTCCTTTCCATGCGCTGCTGTGGTTCTGTTTTGCCGCCCGGGCCAGCTCCTCGGCCTGCATGGTGTTTTCCAGCCATGCACGCTCTTCGTCAGTCAGCCATTTGGCTTTGGCCGGACGATCGGTAAGAAAGAACAGAACCACAACGCCGAGTATCAGCGCTGGCAAGGCTTCCAGCACAAACATCCACTGCCAGCCGGCGTAGCCGAGAAAGCCATGCATCTCCAGCAGGGCGGCAGAAACAGGCGATCCCAATGCTGTAGAGAGCGGGGCTGCGGCCATAAAGATGGCGGTAACCTGCGCGCGTCTGGCTGCCGGGAACCAATAACTGAGATAAAGGATAATTCCCGGGAAGAAACCGGCTTCCGCTACACCGAGTAGAAAACGCAGAATGTAGAAGCTCGTCGTACCCTGCACAAAAGCCATGCAGCCAGAGACCAGGCCCCAGGTGATCATGACGCGGGCAATCCAGATGCGGGCACCTACTTTATGGAGAATTAAGTTTGACGGCACCTCAAACAGAAAGTACCCCAGGAAGAAGATGCCGGCGCCCAGCCCAAAAACGGTAGGTGAAAAACCCAGATCCTGATTCATGGTCAGGGCGGCAAAGCCAATGTTGACACGGTCGAGGAAGGCAATGAAGTACAGCAGCATGATGAAAGGAATAATGCGCAGGGTAACCTTGCGCATCACCTTCTTTTCGAGGTCGTTTTTCATGACGGATGCTCCATAGTGATGTAGGGTTGTTATCGTTTTGTAATAAACCCAGTATGAAGTTTTGAACCGCTTTATCATCGGCATGGCTTTATATAAATAATTTGCATAATCAGGTTTTGGTGAAAAAATGGATATAAATCAGCTACGTTGCTTTGTGGTATTGGGTGATGAGCTTCACTTCGGCCGTGCTGCCCGTAAACTTGAAATGATGCCTGCGTCACTGAGTCGCTTCATCAAACTGCTGGAAGATGATTTGGGGATAAGACTACTGAATCGATCGACCCGCAATGTGTCGCTAACGCCTGAAGGTGCCGCCTTTTTAAATGAGGCCAAAACGGTCATTGCTGATTTCGATGCGCTACGGCAGCGATTCCGTAAAAATAGCCTGCTGCAGAAAAGGACGTTGCGGATCGGAGCTATCGATAGCGCAGCCAAAGGATTACTTCCTGAACTGCTTAATCTTTTCGTCAGGCGTTTTCCGGAGGCAGACATTCATCTTACGGAAGATAAATCTCATAAACTTATCCCCCGACTCATTTCAGGATGGCTGGATGTGGTCTTTGTACGTCCGCCGGAACATATTGATGCCACGCTGACAACACGTTTTATCGCCAATGAAACCTGCGTGCTCGCCGTGCCCGCTAACCACCGCCTGGTCAGTTATGACGAAGTCAGTATCGATGACTTCCGACACGAGCCGGTTATCGTGCCGGAAAGAGGCACCCGGCGTCACAGCCATGACCTGACAATGAATATTTTCAAGGAGGGTGGCAGCATGCCTGTCATCGCGCAGTATGCCGAAGAGAAGCAGACTATCCTGAGTTTTGTTGCCGCTGGACTGGGCATTGCTCTGGTGCCTGCGTCATATAAAGATATGAATGCGGACGGCGTGAAATACCTTAAGCTCGCGCCCAAAAAACATATCGAAGGCCTTCCCCTCAGCGCGATGTGGCATCAGGGAAATAACACTATCTATTTGCGATCCCTACTGGAGATACTTTCCGACAATATCGACGAGCTGACCCGTGATTTGTGACGGAAAAAGATGATTGTTGCGCCGGGGCGGCAACACGCGAGAATTTAGTTCGGTTGCTTACAGGCGAGCCCCTGGGCTTCCAGTTTCTTCACCTGGCGACTGACGGTGGTGTAATCGCGCCCTAAATGATCCGCCAGCTCACCCCCCACCGGCCATGACGCCCTACCGCCATCAGCAGCGGAAACAGCATCTGTTCCAGCTGGACGCCAGCCGCCTGGAGGTTCTGCTCATCGCGCACCGGCTGGTTCATCACGCTGATGCTATCCAGCAGCGCACGGTCTTTACCCTTGGATAAAAATCGCTTCCGCACAAAAGATGGGGTTGATATCTTAAATGAGAAATATTATCTTTCTCATTACTGAATAGTTGAGTAAATAACTCAGGTATTCAGTACGACATTGCTCACATTGCTTCCAGTATTTTTGCCCGCACTTGTGCGGGCTTTTTTTTACTCACAACACACCTCACGCACCAGCTGCCACAGCCGGCGGTCAAGCCGCAGGGGCTGCTGGGCGTGATGTCCTCCGGCCAGGGCAGTCTGACGAACAATCTCGGCGGCCAGCGGGAGCTCTACCGCGGAAGTAAAGCCGCGCTGAATATGTTCATGCGCAGCTTCGCCGCTCGCCCCACCTCGGCCTGCCACCCGCTGGTAGTGATGGCTCCGGGATGGATCCGCACCGAGCTCGGCGGGGCCGACGTCCCCTGACCATCGAAGAGACCATCCCATGCCTGGTGAACGTCCTGCTCGACAAGCAGCGGCGCCCGGGACTGGAGTTTCCGGATTACCAGGGCCGCACGGTGCCCTGGTAAGCCCGCCGGGACGCCTGCCTCCGGGCGTCCTCCGGCGCCCGCCCGGCGTCATTGATCCCAGATCACCACGCCATGTACCGCTTTGTCCCGCCGCCTTTGCCGAGCTAATTCGCCTTTTTTGTTCAAAATTTATGAAATTTGTAAACGGTGGTGAAGAAATCAGTTTAAACGTCAACTTTTCTGTGTAAATATTAAGGCGAATGATAACTATTCTTTTTATCATTTATAGAGTCACGCCGGGTCAGCGCAAGCCAGACGACGAATAACGTCGCTTTTGCGCGGCGTGATATGTGCGAATAACTAAAAATAAGCCTGCATTTATCATGGAAAAAAACGCTTCTCTGCCGTTTGGCAGTTTCAACTCATTGGCATTGTTTACGGGTCTGTGTCTGGGGGCCGCGCCGGCAACCGGCATGGCAGCGGAAAAATCAGTCAAAAATAATGAAGAGACGCTGGTGGTGGAAGCCGCCCCGCCTTCGCTTTATTCTCCCGGGGCCTCCGCCGATCCCAAGTTTAATAAACCGCTGGTGGATACCACTCGCACCATCACCGTGATCCCCGAACAGGTCATTAAAGATCAGGGCGTCACCAACCTGACTGACGCCCTCAAGAACGTCCCTGGCGTCGGGGCGTTTTACGCCGGGGAGAATGGCAGCTCAACCACCGGGGACGCCATCTTTATGCGCGGCGTGGACACCTCCAACAGTATTTATGTGGACGGCATTCGCGATATCGGCAGCGTGACGCGGGATACCTTCAATACCCAGCAGGTGGAAGTCATCAAAGGGCCCGCCGGCACGGACTATGGCCGCAGCGCGCCCTCCGGCTCGATCAATATGATCAGCAAACAGCCGCGTCTTGACTCCGGGATCGACGGTTCGGCCAGCATCGGCAGCGCCTGGTCGCGCCGGGGTACCCTTGATCTTAACCAGGCCTTCGGCGACAACGCCGCGTTTCGCCTCAACCTGATGGGCGAAAAAACCCACGACGCCGACCGGGATAAGATTGAGAACGAGCGCTACGGCATCGCTCCGTCGCTGGCCTTCGGACTCGATACCCCAACCCGTCTGTATCTGAACTATCTCCACATCCGGCAGAACAACACCCCGGATGGCGGGATCCCCACCGTCGGCCTGCCGGGCTATTCAGCGCCTTCGCCGAAGTATGCCGCGCTCAATTCCGCCGGTAAGGTCAATACCAGCAATTTCTATGGCACCGACTCCGATTATGATAAATCCACCACCGACAGCGGCACCCTGCGCTTCGAACACGATCTGACGGACAATACCACCGTGCGCAATACCACCCGCTGGTCGCGGGTGAAGCAGGAGTATCTCCTGACTGCGGTGATGGGCGGCGCGAGCAATATCACTGCCCCCGACATCAATGACGTCAATACCTGGAGCTGGTCACGGCTGGTTAATACCAAAGATGTCAGCAACCGCATTCTGACCAACCAAACCAATATCACCTCGACCTTCAATACCGGCTCGATAGGCCATGACGTTAGCGCCGGCGTGGAGTTTACCCGGGAAAACCAGACCAACTATGGCGTCAACGCCCTGACCGCCCCGGCGGTGAATCTCTATCATCCGGTGAGCAGCCTGTCGATTGGCGGGCTGGACAGAAACGGGGCGAACGCCAACGGCCAGACCGATACCTTCGGCATTTATGCCTTCGATACGCTGGCGCTGACCGATCGGGTTGAGGTCAACGGCGGGCTGCGTCTCGACAGTTACCATACCAAATATGACAGCGCCACCGCCTGCGGCGGCAGCGGACGCGGGGCTGTCGCCTGCCCGCCAGGACAGTCGACCGGCAGCCCGGTCACCACAGTCGATACCGCCAAATCCGGTAACCTGGTTAACTGGAAGGCCGGGGCGCTGTATCGCTTAACCGAGCAGGGCAATATCTACGTCAACTATGCCATCTCGCAGCAACCGCCGGGGGGCAGCAGCTTCGCGCTCGCCGCCAGCGGCAGCGGCAACAGCGCCAACCGGACCGACTTTAAACCGCAGAAGGCGAAATCCAGCGAACTGGGCACCAAGTGGCAGATCCTCGACAAGCGCCTGCTGCTCAGCGCGGCGTTATTCCGTACCGATATTGAAAACGAAGTTGCCGCCAACGATGACGGAACCTGGTCGCAATACGGCAAAAAGCGCGTGGAGGGGTATGAGCTCTCCGCGACCGGGAACCTGACCCCAGACTGGACGATCATCGCCGGCTACACCCAGCAGCATGCCAAGGTGACAGAGGGGCAGAATGTGGCGCAGGATGGCTCTTCCGCGCTGGCCTACACCCCGAAACATGCCTTTACGCTGTGGACGCAGTATCAGGCCACCAGCGATTTGTCCGTCGGCGGCGGCGTGCGCTATGTCGGAAGCCTGCGCCGGGGCAGCGATGGCGCGGTGGGTACCCCGGATCATACCGAGGGCTACTGGGTCGCCGACGCCAAACTGGGCTATCGGGTCAACAGCAACCTCGATCTGCAGCTCAATATGTACAACCTGTTTGATACCGATTACGTGGCTTCGATCAACAAGAGCGGCTATCGCTATCATCCGGGCGAACCCCGTACCTTTATGCTGACGGCGAACGTCCATTTCTGAGTCTGTACGTGGGGCCATCGCGCCCCACCTTTTTGAGAGGACACCGCAATGATGTATCACATTCCTGACGTGCTAACGGCGGACCAGGTGGCTGAATATGCCCGCCTGCTGGCGCAGGCCGAATGGGTTGACGGGCGGGTTACCGTCGGCAGCCAGGGGGCGACCGTCAAACAAAACCAGCAGATCGATACCCGCACGCCGCTGTACGCCCGTCTGCAGGCCGCCGTACTCGACGCGCTGCGCGGCCATCCGCAGTTTTTTTCCGCCGCGCTGCCGCGGACGATTTCCGCACCGTTGTTTAATCGCTACGGGCCGGGGGAGACCTACGGCTTTCATGTCGATGGCGCGGTGCGTCAGAACGGCGAAGCGGGCTGGATGCGGACCGATTTATCGGCGACGCTGTTTCTCTGCGAACCGGAAAGCTATGAGGGAGGCGAACTGGTCATTGAAGACACCTATGGCCAGCATCGGGTGAAGCTCCCGGCCGGGCATCTGGTGCTCTATCCCGCCAGCAGCCTGCACTGCGTCACCCCGGTCACCCGCGGCGTACGCCAGGCCTCTTTCCTGTGGATCCAGTCGATGGTCCGCGACGATAAGCAGCGCGCGATGCTCTACGACCTGGACCGCACGATCCAGTCGCTCAAAACGCGCTTTGGCGACGGAGAAGAGGTGCTCTCCCTGCTCAATATGTATCACAACCTGCTGCGCCAGTGGACGGAAGTGTGATCCGCAGGCGAAGGGGTATCGCAGGGAGGAGTGAGGAGGCAACAAACTGGCCGTCCGCTGGCCAGTTTGCAGCAGGCGTTAGAACCGATAGCCTGCGGAGAACATAAACACCCACGGATCCAGGCGGGTGCTGACTTTCTGGTCCACGCCGCCGGCTTTGAATTTCACATCGGTATCGATATCCATGTACCACACCGACATATTCAGCAGCCAGTCACGGTTAATCAGGTAATCGAGGCCGACCTGCCCCGCCGCGCCCCAGGAGTCCTTCAGGCTCAGATCGGAAAGCCCGGCCGCCTTGCCGTTATCGTTAAAGTCTTCATTAAAGAAGGTGGTGTAGTTAATCCCCGCCCCCACGTACGGGCGCACCTTGCTTTGCGCATCGCCAAAGTACCACTGCGCCATCAGGGTGGGTGGCAACTGATGGACGGTGGCGATGGTGCCGGTTGGCCCGGTACCAACCTTATGGCGGAACGGCGTTGCCGCCAGCAGTTCCACGCCGATGTTATCGGTCGCCATATAGGTAAAGGTTAAACCCAACTGAGTGTTGTTACTGACGTTGAAACCGCCCAGGCTGCCTAACACGTTGTCAGAGCCCTCCGTCGGTCGGACGGTGGCGGTCCCGGCGCGAATGAAAAATTCACCCGCTTCATGCGCCCAGACGCTGCCGGTGGAAAGAGTGCTTAGAATTAATGCCGCCGCTGCTAACTTCTTCATATCCACTTCCTCATTATGGTTTTTCAGCGCGGCCAAATATACCTATAACGAGTTACGTTTGATCTGTTTTAGATCACAATAAAACCTTAGATTTAACATTTATTGATCCAGATTAATTTTTGATACCGATCGCAATACGCTGAATCCTTCGCACATCAATTTTCACTTTTCGCGAAAAAAATTATTTATGCCCCTCTTGCCGCCGCTGAGGCGGCTGGATAAGTTAACTGCCGACAATCTGTGTTGATGCGTTTTTTTCAGGTGTAATTATGAGTGAAATCAACCCGTGCATGACGTGCGGTGCCTGTTGTGCGTATTTTCGTGTCTCTTTCTACTGGGCGGAAGCCGACGATGCGGGCGGCCTGGTGCCCTCCGCGCTGACCGAGCCGCTAACCCCTTTCCTGCGCTGCATGAGCGGCACCAACCAACGCCAGGGCCGCTGCGCGGCGCTATCGGGCGAGATCGGCGACGCCGTCCACTGCACTATCTATGAAAACCGTCCCTCGCCATGCCGCGAATTCGCCATGTCCGGGGAAGATGGCGAGGAAAACGAGGCCTGCAACCGGGCGCGAGCGCGCTATGGCCTGCCGCCATTGCGGCCTCTTTACAAAGATATACCTGCCCTGACCGGCGCAGAGAGTGCTACGACGGAACGATTTGCGGTACAATCGCCGGCTAGTTAACACCTGCGACACTCAAGGAGAATGCATGTCTATCACGGCGAAGTCCGTCTACCGTGACACCGGGAATTTTTTTCGTAATCAGTTCATTACCATTTTGCTGATTGCGCTGTTGTGCGCGTTCATTACGGTAGTACTTGGCCATGCCTTTTCACCCAGCGACGAGCAGCTGTCGATACTCAGCGAAGGCGATAACCTCGCCGGTAGCGCAGGCCTGTTCGAGCTGGTGCAGAATATGACGCCGGAGCAGCAGCAGGTTCTGCTGCGCGCCTCGGCGGCATCGACTTTCTCGGGTCTGGTGGGCAATGCGATCCTCGCCGGCGGCGTCCTGCTGCTCATCCAGCTGGTCTCTGCCGGTCATCGCGTCAGCGCTCTGCGCGCTATCGGCGCCTCGGCGCCGGTGCTGCCGAAGCTGCTGCTGTTGATCCTCTTCACCACCTTCCTGGTGCAGATGGGGATGATGTTAGTGCTGGTGCCCGGCGTCCTGTTGGCCATTGTGCTGGCCTTTGCGCCGATCATGCTGGTGCAGGACAAAATGGGCATCCTCAGCGCCATGCGCAGCAGCATGCGTCTGGCCTGGGCCAATTTGCGGCTGGTGGCGCCGGCCATTATCGGCTGGCTGGTGGCGAAAACCCTGCTGCTGCTGTTCGCTTCCAGCTTTGCCGTGCTGACGCCGAACGTCGGCGCGGTGGTCATCAACACCATCAGCAACCTGATTTCCGCCCTGTTGCTGATCTATTTATTCCGCGTGTATATGCTTATCCGTAGCTAATTTTAACCTGGACCGGGGAATTTCCCGGTCCGTCCTGACAGACGGGATCGATGTATGAAGCAGTTTCTGGATTTTTTACCGCTGGTGGTCTTCTTCGCCTTCTACAAGCTTTACGATATCTACGCCGCTACCACGGCGCTGATTGTGGCGACCGCCATCGTGCTGATCTACAGCTGGGTGCGCTACCGTAAAATCGAAAAAATGGCGCTGATCACCTTCGTGCTGGTGGCCGTCTTCGGCGGATTAACGCTCTTCTTCCACAATGATGAGTTTATTAAATGGAAGGTGACGGTGATCTATGCGCTGTTCGCCGGCGCGCTGCTGTTCAGCCAGTGGGTAATGAAAAAGCCGCTTATCCAGCGCATGCTGGGTAAAGAGCTGACCCTGCCGCAGCAGGTCTGGTCGCGTCTAAACCTGGCGTGGGCGGCGTTTTTTATCCTCTGTGGGCTGGCTAATATCTATATCGCCTTCTGGTTGCCGCAGAATATCTGGGTTAACTTTAAGGTCTTCGGTTTAACCGCTCTCACGCTGGTCTTTACCTTGCTGAGCGGGATCTACATCTACCGCCATATGCCGCAGGACGACCACCACTAATTCCCCGGCAGCCTGCGCCCGCCTCCGCGGGCGCTATCCCCTATTCTCTCTCCGCCGTTTTCATAGTAGCATCCCGCTGATCGTCTTTGACCACAACAGAGTAGAGCATGACAACAACAGATCTCGCCCCGAAGGGCGAAATGGTTTTACGCACCCTGGCAATGCCGGCGGATACAAATGCCAACGGGGATATTTTTGGCGGCTGGCTGATGTCGCAGATGGATATCGGCGGCGCCATTATGGCCAAAGAGATCGCCCAGGGTCGCGTGGTGACCGTGCGCGTGGATGGGATGACCTTTTTACGCCCGGTGGCCGTCGGCGACGTGGTGTGCTGCTATGCCCGCTGCGTGAAGCGCGGCAATACCTCGGTGACCATTAACATCGAAGTGTGGGTGAAAAAAGTCTCTTCAGAACCAATTGGCCAGCGCTACAAGGCGACGGAAGCGCTGTTTATCTACGTTGCCGTCGATAATCAGGGTAAACCACGCCCTCTGCCGGCGGAATAAGATGGCGCCCGGCTAACCGGGCACCTGGCTTAGAGAAAGCCCAGCAGCGAGAAGAAGAAGTAGCCGATGACAATTACGATCACCGGCAGCACGTACAGCGGGAAATACTGCACCAGGATCGTATGTCGCGGCACCACAATGCGTTCGGCGAGCTGCTCGCGAGTTAACCCTTCCGCGCCTTTCGCCTGCTCGAGGATCAGCTGATCCTCAATCCCCTCGCGGAGAAATTTCGCCTGCCGCGCCATCCGCGCGCCGGAGGCCTGCAGCGCCATACCGACGAACACCAGAATGAAGATAATCCAGAAGCCGATGTTCAGGCTGTGGTGGAAATCCGGCAGCGGTGAGTTGTACCAGAAAAAGTTCAGGAACGGCGTGTTAAAGCGCATCATCTCAATCATGACGTGCGCAAAATCCATCATTACCGCGTCAATGCCGGGTTTCTTTTCACTGTGCTCATACATAAATTTGAGGACAGAAATCAGCGTCGACAGCACGGCGGGAATAAAGATGACCCATCCCAAAATACGTTTGATGACCGCAATGCGTCCAGCTTGTTGGTACGTCATGAGTTCCCCTTGTTAAAGACGCGTTAGTGGTTCGCCTGCCGCCCGTGGCGTGGCGCAGGCGCTCCTCGCTTACCCGAATGTGTCGGGTATAAGTCTATCTTCCACGGCGAATTTCGCCCAATAACGCGCGGTATGATATACCATGAATGCCGATTCGTTTATCTGATTACGCAACAGGAGAAGGACATATGTCAGCGAAGCGCCGCATTGAGGCTGCGATTTTTGATATGGACGGGTTGCTGATTGACTCTGAGCCGCTTTGGGATCAGGCGGAGGTCGAGGTCATGGAGAGCCTGGGGGTGGATACCCGCCGCCGCGATGAACTGCCCGACCTGCTGGGTCTGCGAATCGACCTGGTGGTGGATCTGTGGTACGCGCAGCAGCCGTGGCGCGGCGTGGACCGCGCGGAAGCCACCGCGCGCATTATCCGTCGCGCCATCGAACTGGTGGAAGCCTCACGTCCGCTGCTGCCGGGGGTGCGCGAGGCGGTGGCCCTGTGTAAAGCCCAGGGGTTGAAGGTAGGGCTGGCCTCAGCCTCGCCGCTGGTGATGCTGGAGAAAGTGCTCAATATGTTCGAGCTGCGCGATCAGTTTGATGCCCTCGCCTCGGCGGAGCATCTGCCCTGGAGCAAACCGCACCCGCAGGTGTATCTCAACTGCGCCGCCGCCCTCGGGGTCGACCCACAGCGCTGCGTCGCGCTGGAGGACTCGGTCAACGGCATGATCGCCAGCAAAGCTGCACGCATGCGCGCTATCGTGGTGCCGGAAGCGGAGAACAGCCGCGACCCGCGCTTTGTGCTGGCGGACGTCAAGCTGCCGTCACTGCAGGCCCTGACCGTCGAGGCGCTGCTCGGGTAAGGCCGCTGGCGGCTGACGCGATCGCCGTCACGCCGCCGGCAATAAAATCAAAACAGCGTTTCATTTTAATTGTAATTTTGTTTTCCTGCCTCTATGCTGGGCACAGGTGGCGTCATCGTACGCCTGAAGATCAGCACGCAGAGGTGAATATGGTACTGAACGCCTTCGACCTGACGGGTAAGGTCGCCATCGTGACCGGTTGCGATACCGGCCTGGGACAGGGAATGACGCTGGGCCTGGCGCAGGCCGGATGCGATATCGTCGGCATCAACCGCAAAATTCCCCACGACACGGCCGCGCAGGTTGAGGCGCTGGGCCGCCGCTTTCATGCCATTCAGGCGGATCTCAGCCATCATGATGATATGACCGTTCTGGTCGACCAGGCGGTAGCAGCGATGGGCCGGGTCGATATTCTGGTTAACAACGCCGGGATTATCCGCCGCCATGACGCCCTGACCTTCACGGAAAGCGACTGGGACGCGGTCATCGATCTGAATTTGAAAGCGGTTTTCTTCCTCTGCCAGGCGGTCGCCAGGCAGTTCATTCGCCAGGGTGAAGGCGGGAAAATTATTAACATCGCCTCGATGCTCTCGTTTCAGGGCGGGATCCGCGTCCCCTCTTATACCGCCTCGAAAAGCGGCGTGCTGGGCCTGACCCGCCTGCTGGCCAACGAATGGGCTGGTCAGGGTATCAACGTCAACGCCATTGCGCCCGGGTATATGGCCACTAATAACACCCAGGCGCTGCGCGAAGATGAAGAGCGTAACCAGGCAATCCTTGAGCGTATCCCCGCCGGTCGCTGGGGGGTGCCGGGTGACCTGCAGGGGCCGGCGGTGTTTCTCGCCTCGTCCGCCGCCGACTATATTCATGGCTATACCCTGGCCGTCGACGGCGGATGGCTGGCGCGCTGAGAATTTGTGACAAAGAGTTACACCGTCACCTCTTCCGTGCACTGTATAAAAACCCTATACTGTATGAATCGACAGTTTAGGGTGTGTTATCATGACGGCGGAAGGCCATCTCTTCTTTTCAATCGCCTGCGCAGTATTTGCCAAAAACGCAGAGTTAACGCCGGTGCTGGCGCAGGGCGACTGGTGGCATATTGTGCCCTCCGCGGTCTTGACCTGCCTGCTGCCTGACATCGATCACCCAAAGTCGTTTCTTGGCCAGCGGCTGAGCTGGATCTCCAGGCCCGTGGCGCGGGCCTTTGGCCACCGCGGCTTCACCCACAGCCTGCTGGCGGTGTTTGGCGCGCTGACGCTATTCTACCTCAAGGTGCCTGACAGCTGGATTGTCCCGGCGGACGCCCTCCAGGGCCTGGTGCTGGGCTATCTCAGCCACATTCTCGCCGATATGCTCACCCCCGCCGGAGTGCCGCTGCTATGGCCGTGTCGCTGGCGCTTCCGGCTGCCGATCCTTGCGCCGCGCAAAGGCAACCAGCTGGAGCGCGCCTTATGCATGGCGCTGTTCGTCTATGCCGTCTGGATGCCGCAGACGCTGGCGGACAACAGCGCGATACGCTGGTCTTCCGGGGTGATTAATTCCCTGCAGATCACCTTCAATCGCTTCATAAGTCACCAGAGTGGGCGATAAACCGGCAGAAAACGCCATTTGGTTATAACCCATTCCATTTGAATATAAGTCCTTGATAACGCCTTCTGCTAACCTTGCGGTCATAAGAGCTGGTTATCCACCAGCCCAGGTTATAAAAATATCAGGAGAACGGGGATGAACTTTCCATTAATAGCGAACGTAGTCGTGTTCGCCGTATTGCTGTTTGCGCTGGGGCAAACTCGCCATAAACAGTGGAGCCTGGCCAGGAAGGTCCTGGTCGGCCTGGCGATTGGCGTGATCTTCGGTCTGGCGCTACAGCTGATCTATGGGTCTGACAGCCAGGTGCTGAAAGACTCCATCCAGTGGTTCAATATCGTCGGCAACGGTTATGTCCAGCTGCTGCAAATGATCGTTATGCCGCTGGTCTTCGCGTCAATCCTTAGCGCCGTGGCCCGCCTGCACAATGCCTCGCAGCTGGGGAAAATCAGTTTCCTGAGCATCGGTACTCTGCTGTTCACCACCCTGATCGCCGCCCTGGTTGGCGTGCTGGTGACCAACATGTTCGGCCTCACCGCCGAGGGGCTGGTCCAGGGCAGCGCGGAGACCGCCCGTCTGAACGCCATTCAGAGCAACTATGTGGGTAAAGTGGCCGATCTCAGCGTCCCGCAGCTGATCCTCTCCTTCGTGCCGAAGAACCCGTTTGCTGACCTCACCGGGGCTAACCCGACCTCGATCATCAGCATCGTCATTTTCTCGGCCTTCCTCGGCGTCGCAGCCCTGAAGCTGCTGAAAGAGGATGTGGAAAAAGGCCAGCGCGTACTGACCGCCATCGATACCCTGCAGGGCTGGGTGATGAAGCTGGTTCGTCTGGTGATGCAGCTGACCCCTTACGGCGTGCTGGCGCTGATGACCAAAGTGGTTGCCGGGTCGAATCTACAGGATATCATCAAGCTTGGCGGCTTCGTGGTGGCCTCGTACATCGCGCTGGGCATCATGTTTGTCGTTCACGGCCTGCTGCTGGCGATTAACGGCATCAGCCCGCTGAAGTACTTCCGTAAAGTCTGGCCGGTGATCACCTTCGCCTTCACCAGCCGCTCCAGCGCCGCCTCCATTCCACTGAACGTGGAAGCGCAGACCCGTCGTCTCGGCGTACCGGAGTCGATTGCCAGCTTCTCCGCCTCCTTTGGCGCCACCATTGGTCAGAACGGCTGCGCCGGTATCTACCCGGCCATGCTGGCGGTGATGGTCGCACCGACCGTAGGCATCAACCCGCTGGATCCGATGTGGATTGCCACCCTTGTGGGCATCGTCACCGTCAGCTCGGCGGGCGTCGCCGGGGTGGGCGGCGGGGCCACCTTCGCCGCGCTGATCGTCCTGCCGGCGATGGGCCTGCCGGTGACCCTCGTGGCGCTGCTGATCTCCGTCGAACCCCTGATCGATATGGGGCGTACCGCGCTGAACGTTAACGGCTCCATGACCGCCGGGACGCTGACCAGCCAGTGGCTGCGCCAGACCGACAAGTCGATTTTCGATAGCGAAGAAGAGGCCGAACTGGCGCATCGCTAAACGGTAAGCACAAAAAACCGCTGATAATCAGCGGTTTTTTTTATTTCTGCAGCAGATTCAGGCTTCAATCTCACCTTCCTGACGCACCTGGTTAGCCCAGCGCTGCGCCGACTCCGGCACGCTGAACGCCGGTGAACGGCGGAAATGCTCCCCCATCAGCAGAAAGGCGACATACTTCCCGCGCAAAATCCAGACATCGCGAAAATGGTCCATTTTCACGGCATGTTCCGGGGGCGCAGGCTCCACGCGCGGCACGTAGCTAATGACAGGGCGATTTTGTTGGCGCAATGGTTTCATAACAAATGGATTCACTAAGCAAAGCGGGAAACAGAAACCTCTATCATAGCCGATCGTGGCCCCGTTCGTCGCCCCCCTGCCGCCGATGCGCATTTTAGGATAACTCCCTGCCCCCTCGCCGGGCGCAGCCAGCGTAATGTTCTATAGTTAGAAGGGTTTTGGTTTATCAACGACCACTTTTAGCAATGAAAGCAGGAGACGAGCAATGTCTGATAAGCACCCAAACCCGCACCACCAGCAGGCACCGGTTCACGGCAGCGAGGAAGCGCAGCCGGGTCTCGACTCGCTGGCGCCGGATGACCGGGAGTGGCGCCCCACGCCGAAACCCACCGCCCCTGGCGCTGAACCGACCGCCCCTGGCAGCCTGAAAGCGCCTGATACCCACAGCAGCAAACTTGACGCCCTGGAGCCGCAGCGCAAAGGCGGAGAAGACTATCCGCTGACCACCAACCAGGGCGTGCGCATTGCCGACGATCAGAACTCGCTGCGCGCCGGCGCCCGCGGCCCAACGCTGCTGGAAGATTTCATTCTGCGGGAGAAGATCACCCACTTCGACCATGAGCGAATTCCGGAGCGTATCGTACATGCCCGCGGCTCAGCGGCCCACGGTTACTTCCAGCCCTACAAAAGCCTGACAGCGTTGACCAAAGCCGATTTTCTCTCGGCAGCCGATAAAATCACCCCGGTCTTTGTGCGCTTCTCCACCGTGCAGGGCGGCGCGGGGTCGGCGGACACCGTTCGCGATATTCGCGGCTTCGCCACCAAGTTTTACACCGACGAGGGGATTTTTGACCTCGTCGGCAACAACACCCCGGTCTTCTTCATTCAGGACGCGCTGAAGTTTCCCGACTTTGTCCACGCCGTGAAGCCTGAGCCCCACTGGGCCATCCCCCAGGGACAAAGCGCTCACGACACCTTCTGGGACTACGTTTCCCTGCAGCCGGAAACGCTGCACAACGTGATGTGGGCGATGTCCGATCGCGGCATCCCGCGCAGCTATCGCACCATGGAAGGCTTCGGGATCCACACCTTCCGCCTGATCAATGCCGAGGGCAAAGCCACCTTTGTTCGCTTCCACTGGAAACCGGTCGCCGGCAAGGCGTCGCTGGTGTGGGATGAAGCGCAGAAGCTGACCGGCCGTGACCCCGATTTTCATCGCCGCGATCTGTGGGAGGCCATTGAAGCCGGGGACTACCCGGAATTTGAGCTCGGGCTGCAGCTGATCCCCGAGGAGAACGAATTTGATTTTGACTTCGACCTGTTAGATCCCACCAAGCTGATCCCTGAGGCGCTGGTGCCGGTGCAACGGGTCGGCAAAATGGTCCTCAACCGCAACCCGGACAACTTCTTTGCCGAGAACGAACAGGCGGCCTTCCATCCCGGGCATATCGTACCGGGCATCGATTTCAGCAACGATCCGCTGCTGCAGGGGCGTCTCTTTTCCTACACCGATACGCAGATTAGCCGCCTCGGCGGACCGAATTTCCATGAAATCCCGATCAACCGGCCAACATGCCCGTACCACAACTTCCAGCGCGACGGTATGCACCGGATGGAGATTGACACCAACCCGGCCAACTACGAACCCAACTCGATCAACGACAACTGGCCGCGCGAGACGCCGCCAGCCGCCAAACGCGGCGGTTTCGAGTCCCTTGCCGAGCGCGTCGACGGTGAGAAGATCCGCCAGCGCAGCCCTTCATTCGGCGAATATTACGCCCAGCCGCGTCTGTTCTGGCTGAGCCAGACGCCGATTGAGCAGCAGCATATTATCGATGGCTTCAGCTTCGAGCTCAGCAAAGTGGTCCGCACCTGGATCCGCGAGCGGGTGGTCGATCACCTGGCCCATATCGATACCCGGCTGGCGGAAGCGGTCGGGGCGAATTTAGGTATTGAACTGAGCGATGAGCAGCGCAGCCTCACTCTGCCCTCCCCGGTCAACGGCGTGGAGAAAGATCCCACCCTCAGCCTCTATGCGGACGCCGAAGGGGATGTGAAAGGTCGCGTGGTGGCGGTGCTGCTCAATGAGCGTACCTCGGCGCAGGACCTGGTCCATCTCCTGCAGGCGCTACAGGCCCAGGGCGTGCACAGTAAACTGCTCTATTCGCGGATGGGCGAGGTCATCGCCGACGATGGTTCTCCCGTGCCGATCGCCGGCACCTTCGCCGGTTCCCCATCGCTGACGGTGGATGCCGTGGTGGTGCCCGGCGGCGACCTCAGCGCCCTTAGCCAGAGCGGCGATGCGCGCTACTACCTGCTGGAGGCCTATAAGCACCTGAAGCCGATCCTGCTGGCAGGCGATGCGCGGCAGTTAACGTCGGTTCTCCAGGTCCCGGCCCAGGGCGAAGAGGGCGTCATCGTTAGCGATGCTCTCGACACCCCGGCGGCAGATAAACTGCTCGCGCTGATGACGGCCCACCGGGTGTGGTCGAGAAGCCCGAAAATCGCCGCTATTCCGGCGTAGCAAAAAGCCCGGCACGGTGTGCCGGGCTTGACTCACTTTCCTTTCCCCCGTCGGGCTTACACGTCGCGGTAGGTTCCCAGGCGATAACCCCGGTCGGCCACCGCCGCTTTCAGCGAGGCAGAGGTCAGCACATCAAGCTCGCCCAGCCGCGGGTAGCAGTAGGCGCTGCCCATGATGGTCTGGTCGACAAAGGCCGGATGACACATCACCTCCAGGGAGCGCTCCTCGCGGGCGATTGAGGCGTCCAGCGTCTGCAGGAACAGCGCCTCAGAGACGGCTTCCCCATAAAACTCGCTGCTGAAGCCTGCGCTGCTGCGCGCCGCCTGCTGATCGAGACCGCTCTGCGCCGCCACCTGGCGATCGATGCGCAACGCGATGCCCTTGTCGCGGGCAAAAGCGGCGACGATGGGATAGATCGGGGCGATCATATGCACATGGTGATGGCTGTCGAGATGCGTCGGCTCATGGCCGAAGAGATCGATAAAACGACGGTACTGACACGCCAGCTCATGGGCAATCTCCTCCAGCGGCAGGGTATCTTCTTCCGCCTGCTGCCAGATCCATTTGCCCAGCCGGCCGTCGCGGGTTAACCCCGGCATGGCCGACAGCGGTTCGCCCAGCGTCAGCACAAAGTGCATCCCGACCGCCAGCTCCGGCGTACTGCGGCTCAGCTGGGCGGCGTGGTCAATAGCCGCGCCGTTGACCAGCGCCGTAGTCGATGTCACCACGCCGTTGCGGCAGGCTTCGATAATGCCGTAGTTCTGCCCTTTACTGAGGCCGAAGTCGTCGGCGTTGACGATCAATACGCGTTCCATTTGCCGCTCCCGTTACGCTTTCAGTTTTTCGATCGTCGCCGCAAAGTTCGGCAGCCATTTTTCATGAGCCAGAATCATCTCCCGCGCCAGCTGCTCGGCGTCACGATCGGAATGGATCAGCGGGCTTAGGTTCAGCGCCAGCAGCACGTCGTTCAGCTCGCCGCTGATCGCCGCCTGGCTGGCCGCCACTTCAAACCCTTTGATGGTGTAGATAAGCCCCAGCACCTTCTCGTCGAAATGGGTGATGCGCGGCGTCGGCTTCGCGCCATCGCGACCTAAGGTGCAGCTCATCTCGACCGCCCAGTCCGCCGGGATATTATCGATATGGCCATGATGCGGGATATTCACATAGTGCTCAGTCTGCTTGTCGTTATAGATAGCGTTGATCACTTCGCAAGCGGCATCGGAGTAATAGGCGCCGCCGCGCTGCTCCAGCTCCTTCGGCTTGACCTTGAGATCCGGATTTTTATACAGCTCGAACAGCTGCTTCTCCACCTTCTGCACCACCTGGGCGCGCGCGCCGCCCTTATAGTACTCGCCCATCTCAATCGCCAGCATCTCTTTTGGCTTAAAGTAATAGAGCAGATAGGAGCATGGGATCAGGCGCAGGGAGCGGATCAGCCCCTCGCTAAACGGCAGGTCGAAGATATTTTTTACCGAGTTCGCGGTCAGGCGGCCGGAGGCAACGCCGTCCAGCAGTTCATCGAAGCGCGAGACGCCGTTAACCAGCACGTCGCGGACGAACACCAGGTGGTTCAGACCGAACAGGTCGATGTTCAGCTCATCGCTCGGGCTGAGCTGCAGCACGTCGGTGATGAACATCTTCATGCCGATGGGAATGTTGCACACGCCGATAAAGCGTTTGAAACTGGTGTGGCGATAGACCGCCTCGGTGACCATGCCCGCCGGGTTGGTGAAGTTAATGATCCATGCGTCCGGGCAGATCTCCTGCACATCTTTCACGATGTCGAAAATCACCGGGATGGTACGCAGCCCTTTAAACAGCCCGCCCGCTCCGTTGGTCTCCTGGCCAAGATAGCCGTGGCTCAGCGGGATGCGCTCATCTTTTTCACGCGCCTTCAGCTGGCCCACCCGCAGCTGGGTGGTAACGAAATCCGCGCCCTGCAGCGCCTCGCGGCGGTTCAGCGTTTTATAAACCTTCATCGGCACGCCGGCTTTTTCCACCATCCGCTCGCACAGCGCATGGATAATATCGAGCTTCTCCTGGCCCTCTTCCACATCCACCAGCCACAGCTCTGTCACCGGCAGTTCATGATAACGTTTCAGAAAACCTTCCAGTAATTCCGGGGTATAGCTGCTACCGCCGCCAATGGTGACGACTTTTAATTTCTGGCTCATTTTTTTCTCCCTTAGGCGCTGCGCCTGGGCGCAGGCCGCTCTCCGCATAAATGCGGACAGTTAACTTAAATTAGTTACGGTGTAAGCCGGGCGGCTAATACCGCGCGGGTTTAATTAATACTGGTCAAATGTTTGCGATAACTGCTCGGCGTAAACGAGGTCAGCTTTTTAAAGGTTTTAATAAACAGGCTCGGGCTGCTGTACCCTGACTCATAGGCAATATCCGTCACCGAATAGTTGGTAATTTCCAGCTGCTTTTTGGCAAAGTTGATACGGATATCGTTAATTATCTGCATCGGCGTTTTACCATAATAGCGCTGGGTCGCCCGGGTTAAATATTCCTGCGTTTTGCCCGATAGCCGAACCATATTCTCGAGGGCGCTCTCGCCAAACTCCAGTTTATCGTGCATGGCCTCAACGGTATTTTTTAACCATTGTGGGACGACGTCTGCAACCGGCTCTTCGCGATAGTGACGTAAACGGTTAATGACATAAAAGGAGACCAGCTCGATAAATTCGTCAAATTCCGTTTCGCGAAAATTGAGTGAGGCGATGACCGACTCAATATAGCCGAGAAAAGCGCTCTGCACGGCGTAGACCTGCGACGCCACCAGGCCAAACGGCAGCAGCGGCAGATAGTGTTTCTCAAAGAAGCGCCTGCTGATGCCGACGTTAAGGATGCGCGTCGCACCAAATTCGTAGAAGCTCTGGTGGTGCGAGCCCATCGGGATAAAGACAAAATCCCCGCGCTCCAGCAACACCCGTTTGCCATTGATCTCCTGGTAATAGCGCCCGGTTAATACGACGGTAAATTCGTAGTAATCATGCTGGTGGAGCCCGCTCACGCTTTCCGTTTTGTTATAGATGACCACATGAAAGTTCTTCCCGTTGAACAACTGCTGTTCTCTGGCGGTACTGATCTCGGTGGTCATCATCCTGGGCTGCCTCATCGTCGTGATGGCCTATTGTACCTTCTCGTGCAGCTCAATCAATTCCGCAACCAGCTCGCGGGCCAGCATGGAGGTCATCAGGTGATCCTGAGCATGCACCAGCACCAGGCTGACCTTCATTTTCCCTTCGCCCTCGTCGCTTTCGATAAGCTGGGTCTGCACGCGATGCGCCTCGCTCAGCGCCTGACGCGACTGCTCCATCATCGATTTCGCCGCGGCAAAATCCCCCTGCTTGGCCTGTTTTAGCGCGGCATAGGCCAGGCTACGGGCTTGTCCGGAGTTGATAATCAGCCCCATCACCACCTCTTCGAGGTCGTTTTCCGGGGTCTCTACCGCGTCGATGTTGTCCAGATCAAACATAATATTTCCCTCATTTCTCAGGCGGTACGGGACGCTGCCCGTACCGCGCGGTATCAGAATTTCAGTGCGTTGGCGATGTCTTCTTCGCTCTCTTCCTGCTCGATGACGGTCTGCGCTTTATTCGACAGCACCACAAACGGCAGGTAGACCAGGGTGGAGACGCCAAGGTTGAACAGGGCGACCAGCAGAGCGGCGACGCTGCCGTTACTGTTGAAGAACGCCCCCAGGCCAGTTGGCATGGTCCACGGCGCCAGGTTGGTCACCGGTGGGATAATCCCCAGGCTGTAGGCCGCGAGAGTAATGGCCGCCAGAATCGGCTGGACCAGCACGAACGGGATGAACATGACCGGGTTCATGATGATCGGCAGGCCAAACAGAATCGGTTCGTTAATCTGGAAGATGCCTGACGGCAGCGCCAGCTTCGCAACCTGACGATGGTCAGCGCGACGGGAAGCGATAAAGATGGCGATGATCAGACCCAGCGTCGCCCCGGAACCCCCCAGCAGGATGTAGGAGTCGAGCATCGGCTTGGCCCAGAAGTGGAACTGTTTACCCGCTTCGATCGCCGCATCAACCGATCCGTACTGGTTGTACAGCGCGATGTTTTCCAGCGCCCACGGCGTCATGATGCCGTTATCCAGCGCGGTCAGCGCCAGCGAACCGTGCACCCCGAAGAACCACAGCAGGGAGTTAAAGATGACGTATGCCCAGCCGACCACGCTGCCCATCGCCGCCAGCGGCGTAGAGATGGAGTCCATGATGATCTGGTGGAAGTTGCTGCCGTAGCTCGACAGGGCCCACGAGATAATGCCGAAGATGGAGAGGATCAAGAAGCCAGGGATCAGCGCGGAGAAAGAGCGCGATACCGACCCCGGCACGCTGTCCGGCAGTCTGATCACCCAGTTGCGACGGATCACGAAGGTGAACAGCTCCGCGACGACCAGACCGATAATCATGCCGGAGATGATGTTCTGCCCGCCCAGCCAGTTGGCGCCGACGGCATAGGCTTCGCCCACGCTATACGGGGTCACGGTCATGAAGGCCGCGACCGCCAACAGGCCTGCGGCCATCGGGTCGACTTTGCGCTCTTCCGCCAGCGCGGAGCCAATAAAGAATGGCGCCATCAGCGACATAATGCCGAGGGTGCCGTTATAGACGTTACCGCCGATAGCCTTAAAACCGTTTAAGGTTTCAATGGTGGAGGCATCCAGGCGAATGCCCATGGAATAAAAGAAAGAGCCTTCGCCGAAGCTCAGAAAAACGTTGTTAATTAATACAAACATGGCCCCGGCGAGGGTCAACGGCATTAATTTAATGAATCCATTTTTAATCGCATTAATATGCGGCTGCTTTCCTATTTTCACTGCAAAAGGAAGGAGTACCTTTTCAAGCGAGTCGATCACTTTACTCATAGTCAATACCCTTAAAAGCCGCAATAAACTATTACGGCGATGATGTATGAAATTACTCTTTGACGGGAAAATAAACTCTTTATTCTTTGACGTCCGGCAACGGGATGCCGCCAGGCGTCAAAATATATCGAGTTTTAAAATTTAAAATTATTGTGCTGCAGCTTTCTTAATGGCCGCGACGGCGGCTTTCAATACCCCTAAACCATCCACCTTGCCATACAGAAGAGAATCGATGACTTCTACCGGTTTATTCGGCAGCAGGCGCTGAATTTCCGGTAACATATACGCAATTTGTGGCCCTAATAATACAACGTCGGCTTCCGGTCCCTTTTCACCCGCGAGAGTCTCAGGATAGGCTTCAATAATGACCGGGACTTCGTATTTTTCCGCCTGCGCCCGCATTTTGGAGACCAGCAGTGACGTGGACATGCCTGCCGAGCAGAACAGATAAATGTGTTTCTTTTCCATGAACGCTTCCTCAATGTGTGAGACCAGGGCCTTCAGTAACCGCTGAGAGCCGGTAAGACTGGTAACATCAGGTTAATTCTGTTTATGGGTTGAGTATACGGCAACCTGAGCCGTCGTGATAATTCCCTGTTGAACAGAATTGTCTCTCATTGACCTCCGGTTTTGACTACCCTCACATTTTCATCCAAATAATTCGCGCAATTAAATAAGCATCAGGACTCACAAAAAAGCCCGACCAGTGGTCGGGCTTACGTACAACTCAGTCAACAGTAGGGCGCTTACTTAGCGTTGCGCGGATCCGTATCATACTCAGCGCAGGTCTGGTAGCCGGAGTTCATCACGTGCCCCGTTTCGTCGAGGGCCACAAAGTAGGTCTCCACTTTACCATCTCGTTGACCGAGGATATAGGTCTGGCAGGTGCCGCGGGCATGGACCATCGTCACTTCCGTTGAAGGTTTGCCAGCGATCTGCATCACCTGCTCACGCGACATTCCTTTCTTCACATCTTTCACCACCGGCTGGGTAAACTGGTCTTTGGTACGATCGTAAGCGGTACAGCCCGCGAGTAAGGTTAACGCGACGGTGACGCCCAGTATTCCTGCTAAGCTTTTGTTCATTTTGGTTCCTCTCTTCCACTGTGTAACGATAAGCCTGGAATAAATAGTGTTATTTTTCAAGCCGAACAGCGAAATCATGTCTGATTGTGTTATTGCGTAAACAGGATTGACGCTCCGCCGACGACCGGCGCTTTCTCCTGCGCGCGGGCATCTATAATGAAATCCTATGTCATTGATTGCCTTCTTTTCCGGCAGTCAAAACCCCGGTCCTTGTCGTTTCAGCGGCAAAGAGGTAGCTTTAAGCCAACAGGTTGCCAAACAGATTCACTTTCGGAGGGCGCGATGACGCTACAACAAGAGATTATTCAGGCGCTGGGCGCGAAGCCGCAGATTGATGCCGCAGGCGAGATCCGCCGCAGCGTCGATTTCCTGAAATCCTATCTGCAGACTTACCCTTTTATTAAATCGCTGGTGCTGGGTATCAGCGGCGGCCAGGACTCGACCCTGACGGGGAAACTGTGCCAGATGGCGATCAATGAACTGCGCGCCGAAACTGGCGACAGCAGCCTGCAGTTTATCGCCGTCCGTTTACCCTACGGCGTGCAGGCGGATGAGCAGGACTGCCAGGATGCCATCGCCTTTATTCAGCCTGACCGCGTGTTGACGGTGAATATCAAAGCCTCGGTGCTGGCAAGCGAACAGGCCCTGCGCGAAGCGGGGATCGAACTGAGCGACTTCGTTCGCGGCAACGAAAAAGCCCGTGAGCGCATGAAAGCCCAGTACAGCATCGCCGGGATGACCAAAGGGGTGGTGGTCGGCACCGACCATGCGGCGGAAGCGATTACCGGCTTCTTCACTAAATATGGCGACGGCGGCACCGACATCAACCCGATCTTCCGCCTGAACAAACGTCAGGGCAAACAGCTGCTGGCCCATCTCGGCTGCCCGGAACATCTGTATAAGAAGCTGCCGACCGCCGATCTGGAAGACGATCGCCCCTCCCTGCCGGATGAAGTGGCGCTGGGGGTCACCTATGAGAATATCGACGACTATCTGGAAGGCAAAACGCTGGACCCCAGCATCGCCAAAACGATCGAAGGCTGGTATCTGAAAACCGAACACAAGCGTCGGCCGCCCATCACCGTCTTTGACGATTTCTGGAAAAAATAGTCCCTCCCCCGCCCCGGCCCGCGCCGGGGTTATTTTTTGCGCTTTTCGCCGCAAAAACCGCCTGCTATACTGGATAGATAGACAGTATCAGGAGTTATTGTGGCCAGAAAGCAATCTGCCCCGCGTCTGGAGTTTGAGGCGGCGGCGATCTATGAATATCCCGAACACCTTCGCCCGTGGCTGGAGGCGCTGCCGAAGCTGCCGGGCGTCTATCAGTTTCACGGCGACAGCGACACGATGCCGCTCTATATCGGCAAGAGCGTTAACCTGCGCAGCCGGGTGCTCTCCCACCTGCGCACGCCTGAAGAGGCCGCGATGCTGCGTCAGTCCCGGCGTATTACCTGGCAGCGCACCGCTGGCGAGCTGGGGGCGCTGCTGCTGGAGGCGCGGTTAATTAAAGAGCAGCAGCCGCTGTTTAACAAGCGGCTACGGCGTAACAAGCAACTCTGCGCCTGGCTGCTTGCGGACGACCGGCCGCAGATTGTCTATGCCCGCGAGGTTGATTTCTCTCATCAGCAGCATCTCTATGGTCTGTTCGCCAACCGGCGGGCGGCGCTGCAGATGCTGCAGAGCCTCGCTGACGAACAGCGCCTCTGTTATGGCCTGCTCGGTCTGGAGCCGCTCAGCCGCGGTCGCGCCTGCTTTCGATCCGCGCTGGGCCGCTGCGCCGGCGCCTGCTGTGGAAAGGAGAGCGTGGAGGCGCACCGCCAGCGTCTGCTGGCGCAGATGAGCAAGCTGCAGCTGGTGTGCTGGCCTTGGGCAGGACCGGTGGCGCTGGAGGAGCGCGGCCCTGATATGACGCAGTATCATGTCATTCATAACTGGCTGTGGCTGGGGGCCGTCGACTCGCTCGACCAGGCCGCTGAGCTCACTCGCCTGCCCGCCGGATTCGACCAGGATGGTTACAAAATTCTCTGTAAGCCTCTGCTCAGCGGCAACTACCCGCTGCACCCGCTTAGCTGAAAAGCCAGAAAGAAAAAACCGCCGGCCCTGCCCAACGCCTGATGGCATTATTGGGCAAGACCGGCGGTCTTGATTCAGTACGCTACATTATTCAGCGGGTGCAGGCATTTTACCTGCCGGCGCGTTGCGTTCTGTCAGATGCTTCTCAAAATTGGCATTGAACTGTTTTTTCTGCTCTGGGGTCAGAATGTTGTAGATCTTGTTCTGCGTTTCCAGGCGGGACAGCGCCATCGCTTTATGCTGCGCCTCCATCTTATCGATCTGCGCTTCCGCTTTCGCCTTGTCGAAGGTATCGCTGGCGATCAGCTCGTGCATCGCGCGGCGTTCGTCAAGGGACGGACGCTTCATATTTTCGCGCTGGCTCTTCATGATGTCGCGGATCTGCTGCTTCTGCGCATCGGTTAGGTTGAGGCCTTTAAACATCATGTCATGCTGACCCGGGCCGCCTTTATGATGCATCATCATCGGCTTGCTGTCGCTCGGCGCGGTGGTGGTATCGGCGGCGTGAGCCAGGTTAGCCGCGCCCAGAGCCAGAGTAGAGGCAACAAACAGTGCAGTGAGTTTCTTCATCATTCAATCCTTACTTTACGTTATTCTTACGGCGCGTTGCCGTGTTGACGAGATTAACTTTACGACGTTAATCGTCAATTAGTCAGAGCAAGAGTAAAACAATGAAAGTGTAAAAAACAGTTTCTCACCAATTATGGAGAAAATAAGGAATTTGAACGAGGAATTGCAATAAAAAATAAATAACCTACTGTTTTGCAGAGAAATTATGGAGAGTATAAAGGAGGAGAGATTAAAAACAAAGCATTTTACCAGGAATAATCTGCAAATTTACGCTGGCGCACGAAAAAATAAGAAGATGTAAAACGACGCGCGAAATTAAGCAGGCCGCCCGGCGGACGGCTTGCCCTCAGGGTAATTTTTCCAGCATCAGGCCAGCGCGCAGCCCCCTGGCCACCGCCGGATTGGGAAACAGAACATACTCCGGCTCTGCCCCCACCACATACCGCATCTCCCCCTCCTCCGCCAGCAGCGTGCCTGGGGCGAAGGGGGTGAAGTTCAGCGTCCGATCCGCCATATGCAGACGGAAATCGTCGCTATGGCGGGTGATCTGCTGCACCACCCGGTAGCGCAACGGCGCCGGGGCGTCGGCAATGGCCAGATCCCCCACCAACAGCCGGGAGATAGCCCCCTCGGCGGCGGCAAACTGCGTCAGATCGTTTTCCCCCAACGGCAGCGCTTTGCCCAGCTCAAGGGTGCAGGCCAGCGCCGCGAACCGCTCGCAGCTGAAGTGGGTGAAGGTCCCGCCTGGCTGGCGATGAAACACCAACGCCTCCAGCCCGGCGCCGCCCAGCCAGTGAAGAAAATCCTCCTCCCAGGGCGTATCGCGGGCCGGGAGCACCCCGAAGCGCGGATGCAGCGACCCGCGGATCGCGGTATGCAGATCGAGGTGCCAGCGCGGACCATCGTGGTCGCGATAGAAGCGGCCCACCGCTTGCTCCAGCCGCTGCGCCCGCTGCGTCTCCTCGCTGGCCGGGAATTGCCGCCAGCGCTCGCCAAACATCCGGTTCATATCGCTGTGCAGATAGCGTTTATTCGCCCGCAGCGCCGGCGGGTTACCGACGATCACCAGCAGCCGCCAGCGCAGGGGGAGTTCCTCCCGAACCAGCCGCTGCACCAGCCGGTCGACAATCTCCACCGGCGCCGTTTCGTTGCCATGGATGGCGCAGGAGAGCACCAGCCCGCGCTCGCAGCGCGCATGCGGCGTCAGCTCAAGGATCCCCTCCCCAAGCCAGTGCCAGCGGAAATGGGCCGTCTCGCCGTGAAAGTGATGGGGCAAACGTCCCGCCAGGGTTAATGCCAGAAAGTGTTCCACCGCGCCCCCTTATTGCTGAAATGGATAAACCGAACCGAGCTGCAGGATCTGGGTCAACCGATCCAGCGCGTCGCGCCCTTCCCGCAGCAGCTGGGGGTCGGCGAGGTCGGCCTGGGTGAGACGATCGCGATAGTAGCGATCCACCCAATCATTGAGGGTGGCAAACAGCGTATCGTTCATCAGGACGTGCGGATTGACCGTCTGATACTCCTCGGCCGTCAACACTACCCGCAGACGCAGGCACGCCGGACCGCCGCCGTTGGCCATACTCTCGCGCAGATCAAAAACCTGCAGCGCGGCGATGGGGTTATCCCCGGCCAGCAGCTCATTGAGATAGTTCCACACGCCCGGATGCGCCTGGGCTTCCTGGGGCAGGATCAGCGCCATGCTGCCGTCCGCCCGGCTCAACAGTTGGCTGTTGAACAGATAGGTGGCAACCGCCTCTTCCACCGTGACCCGGCTGGCGGGAACCACCAGCGGGGTGAAGCCCGGCACCTGCTGCGCCAGCTGCTGCAAAACCGCGTTCTGGTCGGCAAAGGCCTGCTCATGGCAGAACAGGACCTGACGATTGCTCACCGCGATGACATCGTTATGAAAAACCCCCATGTCGATCGCCGCCGGATGCTGGCGGGCGAAGATCAGCTGACGGGGATTGACCCGATTAAGGCGCGCCACCGCCTGGCTGGCCTCAAGGGTTTGCCGCGCCGGATAGCGACGCGGCGCCTCTTCGCTTCCCCGGCGGCGGCCATAGACAAAGAGCTGAACGCCGGGGGCGCCATATTCCCCGCCGAGACGGTTATGGTTCGCCGCCCCTTCGTCGCCAAACCATGCCGAGGCAGGCAGCGCCGGATGGATGGCAAATCGCGTGCGGTCCGGGAAGATCGCCTGCAGTAACGCCCCGGTGGTGGGGGCTTCGCTGGCGCGGTGGAATTTATCCTGCAGATTCGCCACCGTCAGGTGTACCAGGCCATCCAGCGAATCGGCGGAGGGACAGACCGTCGCGGCGTTGGCCACCCACATCGCCGAGGCCGAACTCACCGCCGACAGCAGATCCGGATCCTGCTGAGCCGCGCGAGCCACCACCTGTTCATCGCTGCCGCTAAAGCCCAGCTGACGCAGGAGCGGCACGTTGGGCCGCTCCTGAGGGGGGATCACCGCCTGCGGATAGCCGGCGTCGGCGAGGGCTTTCATTTTTTTTAGCCCCTGCTTTGCCGCCAGCTGCGGGTTCGACACCCGAAAGCGGTGCCGGGTGGAGGCCTCATTGCCAAAGGAGAGCCCGGCGTAGTGATGGGTCAGTCCGGGCAGACCGTCAAAGTTGACTTCGCGGGCGGTCATGACGCCTCCCCGGCCCGAAAGTCGAGCCCCGGATTGAGACTGGCGGGCAGCGTCAGGGTCGGCGATTCGAGACTGGCCATCGGCCAGGCGCAATAATCGGCGGCATACCAGGCCCCGGGGCGATGATTGCCAGAGGCCCCGCTGCCGCCGAACGGCGCGGTACTCGCCGCCCCGGTCAGCGGTTTGTTCCAGTTGACTATCCCGGCCCGCGCCTCGAGCAGCAGCCGATCGAACTTCTCCCGTTCCGGGGAGATTAACCCGCAGGAGAGCCCGAAGCGGGTGGCATTGGCCTGGGCAATCGCCTCCTCGAAAGTGTCGTAGCGCCAGACGCCAAGCAGCGGGCCGAACACCTCTTCATCCTCGACCTGGGCCACGTCGCTCATGTCGACAATCCCCGGCGTCAGCAGCGACGTCCCGGCCTGCAATAAGCGCGGCTCCAGTAGGGTGGCTGCGCCTGCCGCGACCCGCTGCAGCCAGGCCTGATGCACTTTCTGCGCGGCCTGTTCAGAGATAAGCCCGCCGAGAAACGGCTGCGGCTCGGCGTCCCACGCCGCGGGGATCAGCCGTTGGCTCACCGTCACGAGCCTGGAGAGGAAAGCATCTCCCGCCTCTCCGCGCCGGACCAGCAGACGCCGGGCGCAGGTGCAGCGCTGGCCGGCGGTAATAAAGGCGGACTGGATGGTCAAATGCACCGCGGCATCGACGTCCCACGGATCGTCGACGATCAGCGGGTTATTGCCGCCCATCTCCAGCGCGAGGATCTTCTGAGGCTGTCCGGCCAGCTGGCGATGCAGATGAAAACCGGTGGTCGAGCTGCCGGTAAACAGCAGCCCGTCGATATCCGCCTGGCCGCTGAGCGCCTCGCCGGTTTCCCGACCGCCCTGCAGCAGGTTGAGCACCCCGGCGGGCAGGCCGGCCTGCTCCCACAGCTTCACCACCGCTTCGCCACTGTGCGGGGTGAGTTCGCTGGGTTTAAACACCACGGTATTGCCCGCCAGCAGCGCTGGCACGATATGCCCGTTCGGCAGATGGCCGGGAAAGTTATAGGGGCCAAAGACCGCCAGCACGCCATGCGGCCGGTGACGCAGCGTCGCGGCGCCATCGGGCAGATCGCTGTGCTGTTCGCCGGTGCGGGTGTGGTACGCCTTCACCGAGATCGCCACCTTGTTGATCATCGCCGTCACTTCCCCGGCCGCCTCCCAGCGCGGCTTTCCGGTCTCGGCGCCGATAATCGCCGTCAGCTCCGCCTTGCTGGCCTCCAGCAGCGCGGCAAACTTTTCGACGATGACCTGGCGGTCGGCAAACGGCAGCCGCGCCCAGGCAGGGAACGCCTGGCGGGCTGCCGCCACCGCCTCGGCGACCTGCCCGGCGTCCGCCGCCTCTCCCTGCCAGACAACCTTCAGGTTGACCGGATCCTGTTTGCTGAAGCGCGGCCCATCGCCGGGCCGCCACTCGCCGTTAATCCACAGACTCATGCGGTTTTCTCCTCAGGGATCAGGCGCACCATGCGCACCTGGTCGCCGGCATGACACTTCAGCATATCCAGCTCGCGGGCGCTGAGGGTCAGGGTGTCGCCATCCGGGTCGGCATGCACCAGCAGGGCGCGGAACTGGTGGTACTGTTCGTTCGCCACCAGGCACAGCGGTCCGTCGCCGGGCGGCGTTTCGCCGGCCTCGGTGGTCACCAGACGGCTTTTGCGGATCGCCCGCACCCGGTCGATATCGCACTCCAGGGTCGGGCCGCCGTCGAAAATATCGATGTAGTTCAGGTAGCGGAACCCCTCTTTCTCCAGCACCGTCCGGGCCGGGGCGGTCTGCGGGTGGACCTTGCCGATCACCGCCTGCGCCTCGGGGGTGAGGAAATCGATATATAGCGGGTGCTTGGGCATCAGGGCGGCAATGAAAGCCTTCTGTCCGGTGCCGCACAGGTAGTCGGCGCGGGAAAACTCCATGGCGAAAAAGCGTTTGCCCAGGCTCTCCCAGAACGGGGAATAGCCGTGCTCGTCAATCACCCCGCGCATCTCGGCAACCACCTTCTCATTAAAGCGCTCGCGAAAGGCGGCCATAAATAAGAAGCGCGATTTCGACAGCAGATAGCCATTGCCCTCTTTGCGCCACTGCGGGTCGAGGAACAGGGTACACAGCTCGCTGCTGCCGGTGTGGTCGTTACTGAGAAACAGCGTCGGCAGCGCCTGATAGACGTTAAGCTCCTTCGAGGCATGGACCTGGGTGCCGACCCGGTAGTTGTACCAGGGATCGTTGAGCCCCACCGCCACCTCTATCGCGCAGATGCCCACCACTGCGCCGCTCTCGCTCTCTTCCAGCACAAAGACATAGCCCTGCTCGCTTTTCGGCAGCTCGCCGCGCCAGGTTTGCTGTGAGCGGGCGATCCGCGCCGCGAGGGTGGCTTCATCCACCGGCAGCGAGGTCAGCCCGCCGCCGGTCTCCGCCGCCAGCTTCAGCAGCCCGGGCAGATCGCCCGGCTCCACCGGTCGAATAACCATCATGATGAAACTCCCGCCAGGAATCGCGCGCAGGCCCGCTCAACGCGATCCAGCCCGCTGTTCACCTCTTCTTCACTGACGTTCAGCGCCGGCGCGAAACGCACCACGTTGGCGCCGGCGATCAGGATCATCACGCCCTCTTCCGCCGCCAGGTTGCTGAGGGTTTTCGCCTTCCCGGCCCAGGCGTCGTTCAGCACGCAGCCGATCAGCAGCCCCAGGCCGCGGATCTCCTTGAACAGACCATAGCGGGCGTTGATCGCCTGCAGGCGTTCGCAAAACCACTGATGGCGCTGTCTGACGCCGGAGAGCACTTCCGGGGTATTGACGATCGACAGCAGCTCGCCGGCCACCGCCCCCGCCAGCGGGTTACCGCCGTAGGTGGTGCCGTGGGTGCCGACGGTCATCACGCTGGCGCAGGCCTCTGTCGCCAGCAGCGCGCCGATGGGGAAGCCGCCGCCCAGCGCTTTGGCGGTGGTCAGCACATCGGGGGTCACGCCGTAGTGCATATAGGCATACAGTTCGCCGGTGCGCCCGACCCCGGTCTGCACTTCATCGAAAATCAGCAGGGCGTTGTGCTGGTCGCAAAGCTGGCGCAGGCCGCGTAAAAACTCGACGCTGGCCGGCACCACGCCGCCTTCGCCCTGCACCGGCTCGACGATCACCGCGCAGGTTTGGTCATTGATTAAGGCCTTTGCCGACGCGAGATCGTTAAACACCGCATGCTGGATCTGCGGCGGCAGCGGGGCAAAATCCCGGGAGTAGGCCGGCTGACCGCCTGCCGAAACGGTGAACAGCGTCCGCCCGTGGAAGGCGTTCTGGAAGGCGACAATGCCGCTTTTCTCGCTGCCAAAGCGATCGTGGGCATATTTACGCGCCAGCTTGAGCGCCGCCTCATTGGCCTCGGCCCCGGAGTTACAGAAGAAGACCCGGTCGGCGAAGGTGGCATCGATAAGCATTTTGGCCAGACGCAGGATTGGCTCATTGGTATAGCCATTGCCGGTATGCCAGAACTTGCCAGCCTGATCGGTGAGGGCCTGCACCAGCCGCGGATGCGCATGCCCCAGCGCGTTCACGGCGATGCCTCCGGCAAAATCGATATACTCTTTGCCCTGCTGATCCCACAGCCGCGACCCGGCGCCCCGTACCGGAATAAAAGCCGCTGGCGCGTAGACCGGCATCATCCATTCATCAAAGTGGTTACGCGTAATTGACTGAGACATATCGACCTCTTCCGGTAAATTAAAAGTAGCAATAATGTTAATAAATATGAGTTATTACGCTGTAAATGTAGATTGCACGGTTCGTGCCAGCCAGCGATAAAAATGCATAAACCGGATGAGATAACGCAATATCAATGAGTTACAACCTGGCGCTATTCACATAAAATGCATACTTAGTGAATAAGTATCCGATAAAGGGGGATGAACAGTGATTAAAGAAGATAAGTTATGCAAAGGTAAGATATAATTCTGTAATTGTGATCTTCTGCGAAATTTATCGTAGCTATTTGCCCTTTTTTGGCGCGGCGTGCCCGCAAAAGGGGCACCCACGGCACGCTCATGCGCAGCGATTGGCAGAATGACGCATCGGATGGCAGCCAGCCTGGCGAATTTCTGCTACCATCCCTGCACTATTCACCTTGCACAGTGGCAGCGACTATGAAATTCGTCTCTTTTAATATCAACGGCCTGCGCGCCCGCCCACACCAACTGGCCGCCATCGTCGAAAAGCACCAGCCGGACGTGATTGGCCTGCAGGAAACCAAAGTTCACGACGATATGTTCCCTCTCGAAGAGGTCGCCAGACTCGGCTATAACGTCTTTTATCACGGCCAGAAAGGCCATTATGGCGTCGCTCTGCTGACCAAAGAGACGCCGATTGCCGTCCGCCGCGGTTTCCCGGACGATGGCGAAGAGGCTCAGCGCCGCATCATCATGGCCGAGATCCCGTCGCCGTTCGGTAACGTTACGGTGATTAATGGTTATTTCCCGCAAGGTGAAAGCCGCGATCATGAAACCAAATTCCCGGCCAAAGCGGCGTTCTATCAGAATCTGCAGAACTACCTGGAGACCGAGCTCAATAAAGAGAATCCGGTGCTGATCATGGGCGATATGAACATCAGCCCTACCGATCTCGACATCGGTATCGGTGAAGAGAACCGCAAACGCTGGCTGCGCACCGGTAAATGTTCCTTCCTGCCGGAAGAGCGGGAATGGATGGACCGCCTGCTGGGCTGGGGCCTGGTGGATACCTGGCGTCAGGCTAACCCGGACAATCAGGAGCACTTCTCGTGGTTTGATTACCGCTCCAAAGGCTTCGACGATAACCGCGGGCTGCGCATCGACCTGCTGCTGGCCAGCCAGCCTCTGGCCCAGCGCTGCGTGGAGACCGGAATCGATTATGAGATCCGCGGGATGGAAAAACCGTCCGACCACGCGCCGGTGTGGGCCACCTTCCGGCCGTAAGCCACGTCCTGACCTGCCTCCCGCCGCGCGGGGGGCAGAATTTCCTGAGCAAAATCAACAAAGCGACGGTAAACCATTGTGGCCGTCGTCTGAACAGGATACTGTCGCGCGCACTTTTTAATGTCCACCGCGTCCAGGCTGTACAGGAGACCCCTTCATGAAAAAGAAGCCATCATCCGGCCATTGGTAAAGGGCTGGGACTCATCGCGCTGGCGGCCACGCTGGCCGTTATCAGCCACCGCGTCGGTCTCCACGATCTGCTGACTCACCTGCATCTGCTGCAGGAGACCCTGCGCCATCAGGGCGCCTGGGGCTATCTGGTCTATGCAGCGCTGTTTATCATTGCCACCCTGTGCCTGATCCCCGGCAGCCTGCTGGTGATCGCCGGCGGAATACTCTTCGGCCCGCTGACCGGCTCTCTGCTCTCGTTTGCCGCCGCCACTGTCGCCTCTTCGCTGTCGTTTTTGATCGCCCGCTGGCTTGGGCGCGATCTGCTGCAGCGCTATGTGGGCCATACCGCCGTCTTCCAGGCCATTGAGCGCGGTATCGCCCGCAGCGGCAGCGATTTTCTGATCCTCACCCGCCTGGTGCCGCTCTTTCCCTACAACATTCAGAATTACGCCTACGGCCTGACGGCGATCCCCTTCTGGCCTTTTACCCTGATCTCCGCCGTGACCACCCTGCCGGGCCTGGTGATCTATTCGGTGATGGCCAGCGAACTGGCTCGCGAGGGGGCGACCTTCGCCTTCGCGCTCAAGCTGAGCCTCGCCGGCGGGCTGCTGTTTGCCCTGGTGCAGATGGGCAAACGGTTTGCCCGCGCCCGCCGTGTGGCAACGCCCGGCGAGGAGGTGCGCCATGACCCGACCTGATCGCCGTCACCTGCGCCGCGCCCGGCTGGCTCTCGCCGTGGTGGCCGTTGCCGCTCTGGCCGCCTGGCTGTGGTTCCCCGGCGGGCGAGCCTTTCTGCAGCACAGCCTGACGGCGCTAGCGTCGCTGGATCCCCAGCATGTTAAAGACTTTATCGCCGCCTGGGGGGCGCAGGCGGCGCTGGTCTCTTTTGCGCTGATGATCCTCCAGGCGATCGTCGCCCCGCTGCCGGCCTTCCTGATAACCCTGGCGAACGCCGCGCTGTTCGGCGCCTTCTGGGGCGGCGCGCTGTCGTGGTTCAGCGCCATGGTCGGCGCCGGGCTCTGCTTCTGCATCGCCAGAGCGCTGGGGCGCGAGGTGGTGGAGAAACTCACCGGCCGCACGGTGCTGCGCAGCGTCGACGGCTATTTCGCCCGCTTTGGCCCGCAGACGATCCTGGTCTGTCGCCTGCTGCCGTTTGTCCCTTTTGATCCGGTCAGCTATGCCGCCGGACTGACTTCGCTGCGCTTCTGGCCCTTTATGCTGGCCACCGGCGTGGGACAGCTGCCGGCGACCATCGTCTATTCCTGGGCCGGGAGCCTGCTGACCGGAGGCGCCTTCTGGCTGGCCACTGGCCTTTCGCTGCTTTTTGCCCTGGCGGTGGTCATCTCCATCGCCAAAAATATTTACCGTGAACGTCATAAGAGATCGTCGCCATGAGCTTACCCCCGCTGGATACTGTCCCCCTGATCCTTCGTCCGCAGGCCTGGCTGCACCGTCGTCATTACGGCCAAGTGCTGAGCCCCATTCGCTGGTGGGGACGGATCCCGTGGCTGTTTTACCTGGTCTCGCTGTTCGTGGGCTATATTGAACGCCGCCGCTCGCCGCTGGATCCGGTGCTGCGCTCGCTGGTCAGCGCCCGCATCGCCCAGCTGTGCCACTGCGAATTCTGCATCGATATCACCAGCATGACCCTCGCGGCGCGGAGCGGAGGTCGCGACAAACTGCTGGCGGTCGCCGACTGGCGCAACAGTACGCTGTTTAGCGAGCAAGAGCGTCTGGCGCTGACCTATGCCGAAGCCGCCAGTCAGACGCCGCCGGAGGTGGATGATGCCCTGCGCAGCGCGATGACGGCGCATTTTGACGCCCGGGCGCTCACCGAGCTGACCGCCCTGATTGGCCTGCAAAATTTATCAGCGCGGTTCAACGCCGCGATGGCGATCCCGGCCCAGGGGCTGTGCAAGATACCCCCCTCTTCCCCGCATAATAAGGAGTAACGATGCGCCGTTTGCGTGATTTCAGCCTCTGTCTGTACCTGCTGCTGCTCTGGCCGCTGGTGGTGAATGCCGACGACAGCTGGCGGCAGACCCAGACGGAAGCCCGTGGCCAGACCGTCTGGTTTAACGCCTGGGGCGGCGACCCGGCCGTTAACCGCTATCTGACGTGGGTCAGCGAGGAGGTCAAACGACACTACGCGATCGACCTGCGTATTGTCCCCATCGCCGACGCCGCCGACGCGGTGAAACGCATCCAGACTGAGGCGCAGGCTGGCCGTCGCCGCGGCGGTTCGGTGGATTTGCTGTGGATCAACGGCGAAAACTTTCACACCCTAAAACAGGCCAACCTGCTGCTCACCGGCTGGGCCGAATCGCTGCCCAACTGGCGCTATGTCGATCGGCAAAAGCCGGTTCAGGAAGATTTTTCTGTCGCCACCGAGGGCGCCGAGTCGCCGTGGGGCAGCGCCCAGCTGACGTTTATCGCCCGCCGCGAACAAACCCCGCAGCCTCCCACCAGCCCGCAGGCGCTGCTGGCCTTCGCCAGAGCCCATCCGGGCAGCGTAACCTACCCGCGGCCACCGGACTTCACCGGTACCGCCCTGCTGGAGCAACTGCTGATCGCCCTCACCGACCAGCCTGCCGCCCTGCGCCAGCCGCCTCAGACGGCGACTTTCGCGGCGGTCACCGCCCCGCTGTGGCGCTATCTCGATACGCTGCACCCGGCGCTGTGGCGGGCGGGCAAGGATTTCCCGGCGTCGCCGGCGCGGATGGACGCCATGCTCAACCAGGGCACCCTCCGCCTGTCGCTGACGTTTAATCCGCTCCATGCCCGGCAGAAGGCCGCCAGCGGGGAGTTACCGGCGGACAGCTACAGCTTCGGCTTTACCGGAGGGACCCTCGGCAACGTCCATTTCGTGACTATTCCGGCCAACGCGCGCGCCGTCGCCGCCGCCAAAGTGGTGGCCAATTTCCTGCTCTCCCCTGAGGCGCAATTGCGCAAGGCGGATGCCGCCGTCTGGGGCGATCCAAGCGTCCTGGACCCGCAGCGTCTACCTGACAAGCAGCGCCAGGCGCTGGCGGCCACCCTGCCGCAGGATCTGCCGCCGGTGCTTGCCGAGCCGCACGCGGCGTGGGTTGACGCACTGGAGCAGGAATGGCTGCGCCGCTACGGTACCCACTGATCCTGCTGGCCTGGGGGACGATGGCGGCAATCTATCTGCCCTTATTCCCCGCCGCCGCAGGGCTGGTGTGGCCGGCGCTCTCCCCGGTCCACTGGCGGGCGCTGTTCGCCGACCCGCAGCTGGGCCAGGCGCTGGCCGCCACCCTTGTTTCCACGCTGCTGTCCGTCGGCGGCGCGTTACTGATCGCCCTGACCATCGTCGCCGCCCTCTGGCCTTCGGCCCGCTGGCGGCGACTGGCTTCCCGCCTGCCCTTGCTGCTGGCGGTGCCCCATCTTGCCCTGGCGACGGCGGCGCTGCTGCTGTTCGCCGAAGGCGGCTGGATCTGGCAGCGGCTGCCGTTTTTGACGCCGCCGGTCGACCGGTACGGCATCGGGCTTGGCCTGACGATGGCCCTGAAAGAGAGCGCCTTTGTGCTGTGGGTGATCTACGGCCTGCTGGGGGAGGCGCGCCTCGCCGACCAGGCGACAGCGCTAAAGAGCCTCGGCTACGGCCGCTGGCAGTGCCTGCGCTGGCTGGTGCTGCCTGGGCTGCTGCCCGCCCTCGGCATGGTGCTGCTGGCCGCCGCGGCCTGGAGCCTGTCGACGGTAGACGTCGCCCTGGTGCTGGGGCCCGGCAATCCACCCACCCTCGCCGTGCTGGCGTGGCAGTGGTTAAGCCAGGGCGATGACCTGCAGCAGGCGAAAGGGGCGCTGGCCAGCCTGCTGCTGCTGGCGATCCTCGGCGGGCTGGCGCTGGTCGCCTGGGGCGGATGGCGGCTACAGCGTCGACGCCTGCCCGATCTGCGCGGCGTTCGGCATCCCCATCCCCACGCCCTGCCCGGCCGCCTGCTGGCGAGTGCCCTGCCGCTGAGCGGCCTGCTGTGCGCGCTATTGCTGGCGGGGCTGGCGCGCTCGGCGCCGCCGCAGATCGAGGCATTGATTAACAGCCTTGGTCTGGCGCTGGCGGCCTGCGCCCTCGGCGCGGCCGTCTGCCTGCTGTGGCTGGCCTGCGGTCCGGCACGGAGAGATGGCTGGGTCTGGCTGCCGCTGGTGCTGCCGGCCCTGCCGCTGGCCGACGGCCAGTACCGGCTGGCGCTGTACGCCTGGCTAGACGGCGAATGGTGGACCGTCCTGTGGGGCCATCTGCTGTGGGTGGTGCCGTGGATGCTGTTTATTTTGCGCCCGGCCTGGCGCCAGCGCGATCCGCGGATGGCGGTGATCGCCCGCACGCTCGGCTGGGATCCCACGCGTATTTTCTGGCTGCTGACCCTGCCCTCGCTGACCCGCCCGCTGCTGACCGCCCTGGCGGTGGGTTTCTCGGTGAGCATTGCGCAGTATCTGCCAACGCTATGGCTGGGGGCAGGCCGTATCCCGACGCTCACCAGCCAGGCGGTGGCGCTCAGCGGCGGCGGCGAGGCGCAGACGCTCGCCGCCCAGGCGCTGTGGCAATTACTGCTGCCGGCGGTATGCTTTACCCTGACGGCCCTGCTGGCCTGGCTGGCGGGCCGCTATCGACGAGGACTTCGCTAGTGCTAACCGTAAACCATCTGACCCTGAGCGTGAAACGTCAGCCGCTGCTGCGGGAGGTCGCCTTCTCGGTGGCCCCGGGTGAAGTGCTGACGCTGATGGGCCCTTCCGGCAGCGGAAAATCGACGCTGTTTGCATGGATGATTGGCGCTCTGGCCGGCGACTTCCGCGCCGAGGGCGAGCTGTGGCTCAACGATCGGCGCTGCGATACGTTGCCGACGGAGCGCCGGCGCATCGGCATCCTGTTTCAGGACCCGTTGCTGTTCGACCATTTCAGCGTCGGGCAAAATTTACAGCTGGCGCTACCGGAAAGCGTGCGCGGCGAGGCGCGAAAAGCCGCGGTGGAGCAGGCGCTCAGTCGCGCCGGGCTGCATGGCTTCGCCGTGCGCGACCCGGCCACGCTCTCCGGCGGACAGCGGGCGCGGGTGAGTCTGCTGCGCGCCCTGCTGGCGCGCCCCGAGGCGCTGCTGCTGGATGAGCCCTTCAGCCGCCTGGATGCTACCCTGCGCGCCGCGTTCCGCCGCTGGGTATTTGAGGAACTGGCCCGCCAGGCCATTCCGGCGATCCTGGTGACCCACGATCGCGAGGACTGTCCGCCGACGGGGCGGTGCCTGGCGATGGAGCGCTGGCAATGAAGCGCAATAGCGTGCAAACCTGCGTTACCGCAAAGAAATCAACGCCAGGCAAGCGGAGAATACGCCCTCCACTTTTTACCGTCGGGCATTTCGATGAAACGTGTTTCTCAATTGACCGCACTCGCCCTGCTCATGGGGCTTGCTGCTACCACCACCTGCGCCGCTGAAACCATGCCAGCGCTCACCCTCTCCCACCTGCAACAGCAGCACGGCGTGGCCATCGACACCCGCCTGAGCGCTTATTACAACGGCTGGCCGCAGCACGTCAACGGCCCGGAAGGGCATGAGCCGCAGGCGCTGAACCTTTCCGCCCGCTGGCTCGGCGCCATGAGCGACGAGCAGCTCCAGGGCTGGGCTAAGCAGTACCAGCTCCAGCCCGATACCCCCATCGCGCTGTACGGCAGTCCTGAGGATAACGCCAGCGTCGCGGCGCGACTGAAACAAGCGGGCTTCACCCGGCTCAACGTCCTGAGCGACGCTCTGAGCCAGGGCGACCGTCTGCAAAAGCTGCCGCACTTTGAACAGCTGGTCTACCCGCAGTGGCTGCACGATCTGCAGCAAGGGAAAAGCGTGGCTGCCGCCCCGGCCGGCGACTGGAAAGTGTTTGAGGCCGCCTGGGGAGCGCCGAAGCTCTATCTGCTGAGCCATATCCCGGGCGCGGGCTATATCGACACCAATGAGGTGGAGAGCGAACCGCTGTGGAATAAAGTCTCCGATGCGCAGCTGAAGGCGATGCTGGCGAAGCACGGCATCCGCCATGACACCACGGTGATCCTCTACGGTCGCGACGTCTACGCCGCGGCGCGGGTGGCGCAGATCATGCTGTACGCCGGCGTCAAAGACGTGCGCCTGCTGGACGGCGGCTGGCAGACCTGGTCCGACGCCGGTCTGCCGGTGGCGCGCGGCATGCCGCCGACGCCGCAGACGGCGCCGGATTTTGGCGCGCCGATCCCCGGCCAGCCGCAGCTGATGCTGGATACCGGGCAGGCCCGCGGTCTGCTGCACCGCCAGGACGCCTCGCTGGTCAGCGTCCGCTCGTGGCCGGAGTTTATCGGCACCACCAGCGGCTACAGCTATATCAAACCGAAGGGCGACATCGCCGGCGCCCGCTGGGGCCATGCCGGAAGCGACTCCACGCACATGGAAGACTTCCATAACCCGGACGGCACCATGCGCAGCGCCGACGATATCGCCGCCCTGTGGCGCCAGTGGAACATCCTGCCTGACCAGCAGGTGGCGTTCTATTGCGGAACCGGCTGGCGGGCCTCGGAAACCTTCATGTATGCCCGGGCCATGGGCTGGCCGCACGTCGCCGTCTATGACGGCGGCTGGTACGAATGGAGCAGCAACCCGCACAATCCGGTCGCCCGCGGAGAACGCGGCCCGGAAAGCAGCCAGTAACGCGTCCCACCCGCGCGCGTCGTCCCCTGCCGGCGACGCGCAATTTCCCGCTCACGCCACCCGCTTTAAGGTCTGGTAGCCGCTGGCGATACGCGTCGCCGTCGTCAGCCAGCATAGCGCGCCAAACAGCCACGCCAGCCAGGCGAAATGCGCCGGAAACAAGCAGCTGAGGACAAACAGCAGGATAGTCTCCGTCCCCTCCGTCAGCCCCCCGAGATAGTGCAGCGATTTATGGGCATAGCCGGGATTGGCGATCTGGTGCTTTGCCGCCAGCGCGGCAAAGGCGAGAAAGCTGCTGCCGGTGCCGATAAAGGCAAACAGCAGCCAGCCCCCCGCCAGCGCGTTATTCTGCGGATCCGCCAGGATAAAACCGAACGGCACCAGGGCATAGAAGAGAAAATCCAGTGAGATATCGAGAAAACCGCCGGCGTCGCTAAGCCCGCGCCGCCGCGCCAGGGCGCCGTCCAGGCCGTCCAGCAGGCGGTTGAGAAGAATGGCCGCCAGCGCCGCGCCATACCACCCTAATGCCAGAAATGGCAGAGCCAGCGCGCCGATGGCAAAACCGAGCAGCGTCAGCCCGTCTGGCGAAATGCCCGGGCGGTCAAGCGCGCCGGCGGCAGTGTTAAGCAGAGGTTTGAGGCGAGGATGCAGGTGGCTATCAAGCACGGGGGTCTCCAGCAGAGTTGGCGGTTGTCAGTGAAGGTCTATGGCGGTGATAATAGGCCAGTTTGGTCTTATTAACGTTGATGCTTATGCTAAAAATGATTGAAGTTGTCGCCGCCATTATTGAACAGGATGGCAAAATTCTGCTGGCGCAGCGCCCGCCCCACGCCGACCAGCCGGGAATGTGGGAATTCGCCGGCGGCAAAGTGGAGCCGGGTGAAAGCCAGCCGCAGGCGCTGGCCCGGGAGCTGCGGGAGGAGATGGGCATCATCGCCCACCCGGCATGCTATATCGCCAGCCATCAGCGGGAAGTCTCCGGTCGCCAGATCCATCTGCACGCCTGGTGGGTACCGAACTTTCAGGGCGCGCCGCTGGCCCACTATCACAGCCAGCTGCGCTGGTGCCTTCCTGCCGACGCCTTAACCCTCGATCTCGCCCCGGCCGATATCCCCCTCCTGCACGCCTTTATCGCCCAGCGCCCGTCCCTTTCTCCCCGCTGATCCGCTCGCCGCCTCGTCATCGTTTTTAGTTATGACGGGCGGGCAATTATAAATTTTGCTGACGGCTTAATTTTTCCTTGCTTGCCTAAGGATTAGCGGTGTTATAGTCGGAAAATCGGTTTTTTCAAGGACCGAATCATAATAAATACACGCAACCACAACCATAAGGGGAACTTATATCTATGGATCAGACGTGCACTCTGGAAGGCTTTCTCACCCGCGTTCAACAGCGCGATCCTCATCAAACCGAATTTGCTCAAGCCGTCCGGGAGGTCATGACCACCCTGTGGCCTTTCCTTGAGGAAAATCCGCGCTATCGTCAGCTTGCTTTGCTGGAACGTCTGGTGGAACCGGAGCGCGTGATCCAGTTCCGCGTGGTGTGGGTGGACGACCGCAATCAGGTCCAGGTCAACCGCGCGTGGCGCGTGCAGTTCAACTCGGCCATCGGCCCGTATAAGGGCGGGATGCGCTTCCATCCGTCGGTGAATCTGTCGATTCTCAAATTCCTTGGCTTCGAGCAGACCTTCAAAAACGCCCTGACCACCCTGCCGATGGGCGGCGGGAAAGGCGGCAGCGATTTCGATCCTAAAGGCAAGAGCGATGGCGAAGTGATGCGCTTCTGCCAGGCGCTGATGACCGAGCTCTATCGTCATCTTGGCCCGGATACCGACGTACCGGCGGGCGATATCGGCGTCGGCGGCCGCGAGGTCGGCTTTATGGCCGGCATGATGCGCAAACTCTCTAACAACAGCGCCTGCGTCTTCACCGGTAAAGGCCTCTCCTTCGGCGGCAGCCTGATCCGTCCGGAAGCCACCGGTTTCGGCCTGATCTACTTCACCGAAGCAATGCTCAAACGTCACGGCCTCGGCTTCGAAGGCGCTCGCGTGGCGGTCTCCGGCTCCGGCAACGTCGCGCAATACGCCATTGAGAAAGCGATGGAGCTCGGCGCGCGGGTGGTCACCGCCTCCGACTCCAACGGCACCGTCGTTGACGAGGCGGGCTTCACCAAAGAAAAACTGGCCCGCCTGATCGACATCAAAGAGCGTGCCCACGGCCGGGTGGCCGACTACGCCCGCGAGTTTGGCCTCACCTATCTCGAAGGCCAGCAGCCATGGTCAGTGCCGGTGGATATCGCCCTGCCTTGCGCCACTCAGAACGAACTGGACGTCGATGCCGCCCGCCAGCTGATTGCCAACGGCGTGAAGGCCGTGGCGGAAGGCGCCAACATGCCGACCACCATCGCCGCGACCGATCTGTTCCTTGAAGCTGGCGTGCTGTTTGCCCCGGGCAAAGCGGCCAACGCCGGCGGCGTGGCGACGTCCGGTCTGGAGATGGCGCAGAACGCCGCACGCATGGGCTGGAAAGCGGAAAAAGTGGATGCCCGCCTGCATCACATTATGCTGGATATCCACCACGCCTGCGTGCAGTACGGCGGTGAAGCGAAGCAGACCAACTACGTGCGCGGCGCCAATATCGCCGGTTTCGTGAAGGTGGCGGATGCCATGCTCGCCCAGGGCGTGATTTAACCTCCCCTGACGCCCTCCCGGCGGCTGCCCGCCGGGAGGCGTCTCACGACGTCATCGTGATCACCACTTTCCCCAGATGCTGACCACTGTCCAGACAGGCATGCGCTTCGGCAATCTCCGCCATCGGGTAGCTGGCGTAGATCATCGGCTTGCATTTCCCTGCCTCAAGCAGCGGCCAGACGTGGCGCCGCAGCGCCTCGGCAATCTCCTGTTTCTCCGCCGTCGTCCGGCCGCGCATGGTGGAGCCGGTGACGGTCGCCCGCTTGAGCATCAGGGTCTGAATATCCACCTCATGAGCGATTCGCCCGCCCATAAAGCCGATGATGACCAGCCGCCCGTCCTTTTTCAGTAGCCCCAGGTTGCGGTTAAAGTAAGGGCCGCCCACGATATCCAGAATGACATCCACCCCTTCATCGTTGGTCAGTTGGTGAATTTTCTCTGCGAAATCTTCGGTTTTGTAGTTGATCGCCGTGGCGTAGGGTCGCAGCGCGGCAATTTTTTCGTCCTGGCCGACGGTGGCATAGACGCTCATCCCCAGCGCGTGACACAGCAGGACCGCGGTGGTGCCAATCCCGCTGGCGCCGCCGTGGATCAGAATGCTCTCGCCGGACTGCAGCTTACCGAGCTGGAAAACGTTCGCCCACACCGTGAAGAAGGTTTCCGGAATGGCGGCCGCTTCGCTAAAGCTGAGGCCCGCCGGGATCGGCAGCGTCTGGCCTGCCGGGACGGCGCAGTATTCGGCATACCCGCCGCCGTTTGTCAGCGCGCAGACGCGATCCCCGGGGGCAAAGGTTGTGACCTGCGCGCCGACCTTCACGACCACACCCGCCACCTCGAGGCCGGGCACGGGGGTGACGCCCTCAGGCATAGGGTACAGCCCCTGGCGCTGCAGAATATCCGGCCGGTTGACGCCCGCCGCTTTCACCTCGATGAGCACCTCATGCTCCCCGACGGTGGGGATCTCACCTTCGCGGATCTGCAATACTTCCGGGCCGCCCGGTTGGCTGATAGCGATATATTTCACGGGTCCTCCTTATCGCCTGGGAGAGAAATGAGCAACGGCATCGGGAAGGGCAATGGGCATCCCTGTTTTGAGAGGGTCGTCAACCCCTTCCCGGCTGTTTAGTGTAGACCATTGACCTGGCGGGGGGAGAAACGGCGGCCGCGGGGAAGCGCATCCTCGCGGCCGCCGGGCGGGTTATTGCGGCGGCGGCGCGGCATCGTCTGCCGCTTTTTTGCCTTTCGCTTTGCCTTTGCCCTTACTGAAGGATTTTTTCGCCCCGCCAGGCGCCACCAGACCGCGGAACTGGCGCACCGGCGTGCTGCGCGCCTGCTCGATCAGCTGATACAGCGTCCCCACCAGCGGCTGCATAAAGTCCTGATAGCGGCACTGTTTCTCGCTGATTTGCGTCAATACCGACTCCCAGTGGGCGGTCATGTCCGGTCGCCCGGCCATCTCCGGCAGGGAATGAATCAGCGCCCTTCCGGCCTCCGAGGAGTGAATATAGCGCCCCTTTTTGCTCAGGAAACCGCGCTTAAACAGCAGTTCGATAATCCCGGCGCGGGTTGCTTCGGTGCCGAGGCCGTCGGTGGCGCGGAGGATCTTCTTCAGATCTTTATCCTGCACGAAGCGGGCAATCCCGGTCATCGCCGACAGCAGCGTGGCGTCGGTAAAGTGGCGCGGCGGCTGCGTCTGGCGCTCCACCACCTCGCCCCTCTCGCACAGCAGTTCATCGCCTTTGGCCACCACCGGCAGCGGCGTGCCGTCGTTCTCTTCATCGCGCTCTTTGCTGCCAAGCAGCGTCCGCCAGCCCGCCTCGGCCAGAAAACGCGCTTTGGCGACAAATTTGCCGTTGGCGATCTCAAGGTCAATCTGGCATTTACGGAACACCGCGTCAGGGCAGAACTGCATCAGATACTGCCGGGCGATCAGAGTGTAGACCTTCGCTTCGTTATCGGTGAGTTTGACCTGGCTGCTGCGGGCGGTCGGGATAATCGCATGGTGCGCGTCGACCTTTTTATCATCCCAGCAGCGGTTGCGGATCTCCGGATCCACCACCGGCTGCGGCAGCAGATCCGCCGCATGGACGGCAATCGCATTCAGCACCGCATGGCGGCCGGCGAAATGCTCTTCCGGCAGGTAGCGGCTGTCCGAACGCGGATAGGTGATGAGCTTGTGGGTTTCATACAGCTTCTGGCAGATATCCAGCACGTTTTGCGCGCTGAAGCCGAAACGTTTGGCCGCCTCAATCTGCAGCGCCGACAGCGAAAACGGCAGCGGCGCGGGTTCGGAATCGCGCTTATCGTTATAGCCGGTCACCAGCGCCGGCTGGCCTTCGATACGCTTAACCACGTGCTCGGCCAGCGGACGATGCAGCAGGCGCCCTTCTTCATCCTGGTAAGGTTCGCAGGCTTCGCTCGGCACCCAGGTCGCGACAAAGCGCTCCTCCTGCGGCGTGACGATATGCGCTTTGACGTCGAAGAAATCTTTGGCGACGAAATTTTCAATCTCTTCATCGCGGCGCACCACCAGGCCGAGCACCGGGGTCTGCACCCGCCCCACGGAGAGCACCCCCTGATAGCCGGCGTTGCGCCCCAGCAGAGTATAGGCCCGGGTCATATTGATGCCGTACAGCCAGTCGGCGCGCGCCCGCGCCAGCGCCGACACGCAAAGCGGCACAAACTCGCTGTTGGCGCGCAGGCGGTTGATCGCCCGCTCCACCGCCTGCGGGTTGAGATCGTTTATCAGACAGCGCTGCACCTGCTGGCGCTTCTCCGGCGCCAGCTGCAGGTAGTCGAGGACCTCGTCCACCAGCAGTTGCCCCTCACGGTCGGGGTCGCCAGCGTGGATAACCTCCTCTGCGTCGCCGAGCAGGCGCTTGATCACATTCAGCTGTTTGGTGACCGAAGGTTTGGGCTGCAGCTGCCATTTCTCCGGCACAATCGGCAGGTCGGTGAGATTCCAGCGGGCATAGCGGCTGTCATAGACGTCCGGCTGCGCCTGCTCCAGCAGATGGCCGATACACCAGGTGACCACCTGCCCGTTGCCGCACTCAATATAGCCATCGCCTTTGCGGTGCGGTTTAGGCAACACATCGGCGATAGCCCGACCGAGACTCGGTTTTTCTGCAATAAACAACCGCATCGAATCAACGGATCTCGATCATCGGTCGCCCGCCACGGGCGGTCACCAGTTCGCCGATGGCGGCCAGCTTAATACCGAACTCCGCCGCGGCGGCCTGGACTTCCGCCTCCGCCTCCGGGGTCACCGCCAGCAGCAGACCGCCTGAGGTCTGTGGGTCGCACAGCAGATCGAGCCACGCCGTCGGCATCTCGCCCATCAAATGGCCGTAGCTGGCAAAGTTGCGCCCGGTGCCGCCCGGCACCGCGCCGGCGGCGATATACTCCTCCACCCCCGGCAGTTTCGGGATATCGGCATAGCGCAGTTGCGCCTGCACGCCGGCCCCGCGGCACACCTCGCTGAGGTGGCCGAGCAGGCCAAAGCCGGTGACGTCGGTCATCGCCTTCACCCCGTCGATAGCGGCAAACGCGGCGCCGGCGAGGTTCATCTGGCACATGGTCTCCGTCGCCAGCCCCTGATGCTCTGGCTTGAGCAGCGATTTTTTCTCCGCGGTGGTCAGCACGCCGATCCCCAGCGGTTTGGTGAGATACAGTTTGCAGCCCGCCTGCGCGGTGCTGTTTTTCTTGATGCGCTCGGTGGGCACCACGCCGGTGACCGCCAGACCAAAGATCGGCTCAGGAGCGTCAATGGAGTGGCCGCCCGCCAGCGCGATCCCGGCCTGCTGGCAGGCAAAGCGCCCGCCCTCCACCACGTCGCGGGCGATTTCCGGCGCCAGGGTGTTGATCGGCCAGCCGAGAATGGCAATCGCCATAATCGGTTTCCCGCCCATGGCGAAAATATCGCTGATGGCGTTGGTGGCGGCAATGCGGCCAAAGTCGAACGGATTATCGACAATCGGCATAAAGAAGTCGGTGGTGCTGACGATTGACGTGCCATTACCAAGATCGTAAACGGCGGCATCATCGCTGGTTTCGTTGCCGACAAGCAGGTTCGGGTCGACAAACTTCGCCTGCTCGCTATGCAGGATGGTTTCCAGCACTTTCGGGGAAATTTTACAACCACAACCGGCTCCGTGGCTGTATTGCGTTAAACGAATGGCTTGCTCGCTCATGGACATCTCCTGTCATTGCAATCCCGCTATGTTAGCGCCCAAACGTCAGGGTGGTAAGTACGACAGTCTGAAATCGCGTATGGTTGCTCATTAAGCAGACAAAAAGCCGTTTTTGCGAGACGCGGCAATTTTTTCCCGACCATTTTCACTTTTACTTAAAGATGACAGAAATGTGACAACCCAGGACTGTCTTCTCTGGAATGATTATGACGTAAGGAAATTCTAATGAAAAAGCGTGTTCTTGCCCTTTGCCTGGCCAGTTTCTTCTCCGTTAACGCCTTCGCGCTGGTTCCCCCCGGTAACGATGTCACCACCAAGCCCGATCTCTACTATCTGACCAATGCCCAGGCCATCGACAGCCTGGCGCTGTTGCCGCCGCCGCCGGCGGTGGGCAGTATCGCGTTCTTAAACGATCAGGCGATGTATGAGCAGGGGCGCCTGCTGCGCAACACCGAGCGCGGGAAGCTGGCGGCAGAAGATGCCAACCTCAGCGCGGGCGGCGTGGCTAACGCTTTCTCCAGCGCCTTTGGCTCGCCGATCACCGAAAAGGACGCGCCGCAGCTCCATAAGCTGCTGACCAATATGATTGAAGACGCCGGCGATCTGGCGACCCGCGGCGCGAAAGAGAAGTATATGCGCATTCGCCCGTTTGCCTTCTACGGTGTCTCCACCTGCAACACCACCGAGCAGGACAAGCTGTCGAAGAACGGCTCTTACCCATCCGGGCATACCTCCATCGGCTGGGCCACCGCCCTGGTGCTGGCGGAGATCAACCCGCAGCGGCAGAACGAAATTTTGAAGCGCGGCTATGAGCTCGGCGAGAGCCGGGTGATCTGCGGCTATCACTGGCAGAGCGATGTCGATGCGGCGCGCATCGTCGGCTCCGCGGTGGTCGCCACGCTGCACACCAACCCGGCCTTCCAGCAGCAGTTGCAGAAAGCCAAAGACGAATTCGCCAAAACGCAGAAGTAACGTCATCGTCGTTGAACTCCCGGATACGGCGCCTGGCGCGCCTTGTCCGGGCTACCTTTGGGGCGGCAGGCCGGGTAAGGCGCACGCCGCCGCCCGGCATAGATGCGGCTCCGAGCCTGCTGCCATCGCCCGGCGGCGCTGTGCTTGCGCGGGCCTACATTAAGGGGTATCCGTCTGATATAAGGATGGTTATGTAGGCCGGGTAAGACGCAGCCGCCACCCGGCGTAACACGCGCTGACTCAGAATCGCGTCACAAACGGCGCGGTATCCGGCAGGGCAATGGTGGTTGAGGCTTTCAGCTGCGGCGTGCCCAGATAGAGGAAGCCGACGATTTTATCCTGCTCGCGGCACCCGAAGCCGGCCCGCACCACCGGGCTCTCGGTCAATGCTCCGCTGCGCCAGATGCCGTTGAATCCCTGGGCCAGGGCCGCCATCTGCATCGCCATCACCGCGCAGCCAGCGGACATCTCCTGCTCCCAGCGCGGCACCTTCGGGTGGTCTTCACAGCGCGCCACTACGGTAATGATCAGCGGCGCGCGAAACGGCGCATTGCGGGCTTTCTCTATGCCCTTCTCATCCTGGCCGGCCTCCCGGGCCCCCTTTTCCAGCAGCTGACTAAAGCGTTCGCGGCCGGCATCGGCGATGATGTAAAAGCGCCACGGCTGCAGGGCGCCATGATCCGGGGCGCGCAGCCCGGCGCGCAGAATGTTTTCCAGCTGTTCGCCGGCCGGGGCCGGTTCCGCCAGGCGGGAAGCGCTGCGGCGATTAAGCAGTAGGTCGAGAGCATCCATCTGTATAACTCCTGTGATGTCATTTTTCATAAAATTAACATGCACAAGGATTTTGTTACAGCGCGGTCGGTGATTCCTGCTGACAACCGACGGCTCACTCTTTAGGATAGCCAGACGCGGCGGCCCCTGCGGCCTGCCCATTTTTAGATAACGTTAGGGAGAATACATGCGAACCCTTTGGCGACTGATTGCCAGCTTTTTTAAATGGACGTGGCGGATACTCAACTTTATTCGCAAACTGGCCCTCAATGCGATCTTCCTGGTGCTGGTGCTGGTGTGTATCGGCATCTGGAGCCAGTTCAGCAGCACCACCAGCGAACATGCTGCGCGCGGCGCGCTGCTGCTGGATATTACCGGCGTGGTGGTGGATAAACCGTCCGCCAGCAGCAAGCTCGGCGTAATTGGCCGCCAACTGTTTGGCGCCAGCTCGGACCGTCTGCAGGAGAATTCTCTGTTCGATATCGTGCAGACCATCCGTCAGGCGAAGGATGACCGTAATATCACCGGTATTGTGCTGGATCTGAAAAACTTCGTCGGCGGCGATCAGCCCTCCATGCAGTACATCGGTAAAGCGCTGCGCGAATTCCGCGACAGCGGCAAACCGGTGTATGCCGTCGGCAGCAGCTACAGCCAGGGCCAGTACTACCTGGCGAGCTTTGCCAACAAAATCTGGCTCTCTCCGCAGGGCGAGGTGGACCTGCACGGCTTCGCCACCAACGGGCTGTACTACAAGTCGCTGCTGGATAAGCTGAAAGTCTCCACCCATGTCTTCCGTGTCGGCACCTATAAATCCGCCGTCGAGCCTTTCATTCGCGATGACATGTCCCCTGCCGCCCGCGAAGCGGACAGCCGCTGGATTGGCGAACTGTGGCAGAACTACCTCAACACCATCGCCGCCAACCGGCAGATCACCGCCCAGCAGCTCTTCCCGGGCGCCCAGGGCATTATCGATGGCCTGCGTAAGGTGGGCGGCGATACGGCGAAATATGCGCTGGACAATAAGCTGGTGGATGAGCTGGCGACCTCCACGGAAGTGGAAAAGGCGCTGACCAAACAGTTTGGCTGGAGCAAAGCGGATAACAATTACCGGGCGATCAGCTATTACGACTACAACGTGAAGACACCGTCTGACCAGGGTTCCGCCATCGCGGTGATCTTCGCCAACGGCGCCATCATGGACGGCGAGGAGACCCCGGGCAACGTCGGCGGCGACACCACCGCTGCGCAAATTCGCGATGCGCGCCTCGACCCGAAAATTAAGGCCATCGTCCTGCGCGTCAACAGCCCGGGCGGCAGCGTGACCGCCTCGGAAATCATTCGCGAAGAGCTGGCGGCGGCCAAAGCCGCGGGTAAACCGGTGGTCGTTTCAATGGGCGGCATGGCGGCCTCCGGCGGCTACTGGATCTCCACGCCGGCGGACTACATTGTCGCGAACCCAAGCACCCTCACCGGCTCCATCGGCATCTTTGGGGTGATCAACACCGTGGAAAACACCCTTGGGTCGATTGGCGTCCATACCGACGGCGTCGCCACGTCGCCGCTGGCGGATATCTCCAGCACCAAAGCGCTGCCGCCGGAAGTGCAGCAGCTGATGCAGTTGAGCATTGAGAACGGCTATCAACGCTTTATCACCCTGGTGGCTAACGCGCGTAAGAGCACGCCGGAGAAAATCGACCAGATTGCCCAGGGCCACGTCTGGACCGGGGAAGATGCCAAAGCCAACGGTCTTGTCGACAGCCTCGGCGACTTCGACGACGCGGTGGCCAAGGCCGCCGAGCTGGCGAAGCTGAAAACCTGGCACCTCAACTACTATCAGGAAGAGCCCACCTTCTTCTCGATGGTGCTGGACAGCCTGACCGGTTCGGTACGCGCCTCGCTGCCGGCCGCCATTCAGGCCTGGCTGCCTGCGCCGGTGGCCGCGGCAGCCGAGACGGTGAAAGCCGAAAGCGACAAGCTGGCGGCGTTTAACGACCCGCAGAACCGCTATGCCTTCTGCCTGACCTGCGCCAACATCCGTTAATAGGCAGCGGCTGCCCCGTCTCCCGGGGCAGCCTTTTTTCCGCACCTGCCAGCGCCGCCACAAAGCGAGCGGCCAACACTGTATTTTTTCCTCCGTCTCTTTATACTGCGCCTGTCTACGACCAACCTAAGCGATGCTATGCAAAAAAAATCGATTTACGTTGCCTACACCGGTGGGACCATCGGTATGCAGCGCTCTGAACACGGCTATGTACCCGTTTCCGGCCATCTCCAGCGTCAACTGGCGCTGATGCCTGAGTTCCATCGCCCGGAGATGCCGGACTTCACGATCCATGAATACCATCCGCTGATGGATTCATCCGATATGACCCCTGAGGACTGGCAGCACATCGCCGACGATATCCGCAGCCATTACGAGGAGTATGATGGCTTTGTGATCCTCCACGGTACCGACACCATGGCGTTTACCGCCTCTGCGCTGTCGTTCATGCTGGAAAACCTCGGCAAACCGGTGATTGTGACAGGGTCACAAATCCCGCTGGCCGAGCTGCGCTCCGACGGCCAGATCAACCTGCTCAATGCCCTGTACGTCGCCGCCAACTATCCGATTAACGAAGTGGCGCTGTTCTTCAACAATCGGCTGTTCCGCGGCAACCGTACCACTAAAGCCCATGCCGACGGCTTTGACGCCTTCGCCTCGCCAAACCTCGCGCCGCTGCTGGAGGCCGGGATCCATATCCGCCGTCTCGGTACCCCGCCGGCGCCGCAGGGCTGCGGAGAGCTTATCGTGCACCCCATCACCCCGCAGCCGATTGGCGTGGTGACGATTTACCCCGGCATCTCCGCCGACGTGGTGCGTAATTTCCTGCGCCAGCCGGTGAAAGCGCTGATCCTCCGCTCCTACGGCGTCGGCAATGCGCCGCAGAATGGCGAGTTTATTCAGGTGCTGGCGGAAGCCAGCCAGCGCGGCATTGTGGTGGTCAACTTGACGCAGTGTATGTCCGGTAAAGTGAACATGGGCGGCTATGCCACCGGCAATGCCCTCGCCCAGGCGGGAGTCATCAGTGGTTTCGATATGACGGTGGAAGCGACGCTGACCAAGCTACACTATCTGCTGAGCCAGCAGCTGGACGTTGACGCCATTCGCGCGGCGATGCAGCAGAATCTGCGTGGCGAACTGACCCCTGACGAAGCTTAAGGAGGACGTATGGCGCATCGAGCGCTGTTACTGGTTGATTTGCAGAACGACTTCTGCGCCGGCGGCGCGCTGGCGGTTCCCGAAGGCGACAGCACCGTCGAGGTGGCCAATGCGCTTATCGACTGGAGTCTGGCGCGCGGCGAGCCCATCGTCGCCAGCCAGGACTGGCACCCGGCGGATCACGGCAGCTTCGCCAGCCAGCACCAGGTGGAACCCTACACCCAGGGCGACCTGGATGGCCTGGCGCAAACTTTCTGGCCGGATCACTGCGTTCAGCACAGCGAAGGCGCGGCGCTGCATCCCCTGCTCAAGCAGCAGGCCATCGCCGCCGTGTTCCACAAAGGGCAAAACCGGGTCATCGACAGCTACAGCGCTTTTTTTGACAACGGTCACCGGCAGAAAACTGAACTGGACGGCTGGCTGCGTGGTCAGGGGATCGTGGAGCTGACCGTGCTCGGCCTCGCCACCGATTACTGCGTTAAGTTCACCGTGCTGGATGCCCTGGCGCTGGGCTACGCGGTCAACGTCATCACCGACGGCTGCCGCGGGGTGAATCTTCAGCCGCAGGACAGCAGCCAGGCGTTTATGGAGATGGCCGCCGCAGGCGCCACGCTCTATACCCTCGACGACTGGCGGGAAACCCACGCCTGATCCCTCCCCCGGCGCGTCCGCGCCGGGGGCTTCTTCTGCCGCTTCGTTATCGTCCATAAATTGAACTCTCTCGCAGTTTCAACAGGTTATTGCTGGTAGTCTGGCAAGGTTGTTTTTTCGCCACGCCATTTCCGTGGCGCGGTTATTTTTTTAAGTCAAAGAGGAACCACTATGAAACGTTTGCCCTTGCTGGCAGCCTTGCCCCTGCTTTGCGCTTCCGCGCTCTCTGCCCAACCGCTGATGTCCGTCGGCTATTTCAACGGCGGCGGCGACGTCACTGCCGGGCCGGGCGGGGATATCGACAAGCTGGACGTCCGGCAGATCACCCATCTCAACTACTCGTTTGGCCTTATCTATAACGATGAAAAAGACGAGACCAACGCAGCCCTGAAGGATCCTGCTCATTTGCATGAGATCTGGCTGTCGCCGAAGGTGCAGGCGGATCTGCAAAAGCTCCCGGCCCTGCGTAAACAGAACCCGGACCTCAAAGTCCTGCTGTCGGTCGGCGGCTGGGGGGCGCGCGGTTTCTCCGGCGCGGCGGCAAGCAAAGAAACCCGGAAGGTGTTTATTCAGTCTGCGCAGGAAATTGTTGAAAAATATGGTCTGGATGGGATTGACCTCGACTGGGAGTTTCCGGTCAACGGCGCCTGGGGGCTGGTTGCCAGTCAACCGGCCGATCGCGATAACTTTACCGCGCTGTTAAAAGAGCTGCGCGCAGCGTTTGGTACCAGGAAACTGGTCACTATCGCCGTGGGCGCCAACGCCGAAAGCCCGAAAAGCTGGGTGGACGTTAAAGCGATTGCGTCATCGCTCGACTACATCAACCTGATGACCTACGACATGGCCTACGGCACGCAGTACTTCAACTCGAACCTGTATGACTCCAGCCACTGGCCGACGGTCGCCGCGGCGGATAAATACAGCGCCGATTTTGTGGTCAACAATTACCTGGCCGCCGGGCTTAAACCCAGCCAGATGAACCTCGGAATTGGTTTTTATGGCCGGGTGCCGAAACGGGCGGTCGAGCCGGGGATTGACTGGAGTAAAGCGGATGCGCAAAAGAACCCGGTCACCCAGCCCTATTTTGGTCCACAGCAGATCGCGCTGTTTGCCTCGCTGGGCTATGACCTGAGCAAAGACACTTACGTGAAATACAATGATATCGTGGGCAAATTGCTCAACGATCCGCAGAAACGCTTTACCGAGCACTGGGACGATGAGGCGAAAGTCCCGTGGCTGTCGGTGCAGTCCGCGGAGGGCAAGCCGCTGTTCGCCCTCTCCTATGAGAACCCGCGCTCGGTGGCCATTAAAGCGGACTACATCAAGGCGAAAGGCCTCGCCGGAGCGATGTTCTGGGAGTATGGCGCCGATGACCAGAACCAGCTGGCCCGCCAGCTGGCGGAATCGCTGGGGATCAAACACTAATCGCGGCTGTTCCGCCGCATCGCCGCCGCCGGGCGGCGTGACGCAGGCAGCATCGCCGGCAATGCAGGTATATCGCGCCGCCCGGGATAGGTTATGATGCCTGTTATCCGCTGCGCCAGGGGCTGGCGCAGCTTAACCGTTTGACAGGAGGCAGGGGGCCATGGCCTATATCCCCAAAAATTACGCACGTCTGGAAGTGGGTTACCGCGAAAAGGCGCTCAAGCTCTTTCCCTGGGTATGCGGACGCTGCTCACGGGAGTTTGTCTACTCCAATCTGCGCGAGCTGACGGTGCACCATATCGATCACGACCACTCCAATAACCCGGAAGATGGCAGCAACTGGGAGATGTTGTGCCTTTACTGTCACGATCACGAACACTCCAAGTACACCGAAGCCGATCAGTATGGCTCCACGGTGGTAGCGGGCGAAGATGCGCAAAAGAGCGTCGGCGAGGCCACCTACAACCCGTTTGCCGACCTGAAAGCGATGATGAATAAAAAGTAAGCGAAGCGACTGACCGCCGGGCGCGGTCGTTGACGCTACCCTTGTCCGGCGCCGGATCACCCGACGCCGGAACGTCTCCCCGCCGGCCGGCGGTTTATTGCAACTTCACGGTGGCGATCGGCTTCGGCACGATGCCGAAATCTTCCTTCAGCTGCTGTTTGCTCTTCATCACCATCTGCCCGCGGGTGTCGATGGTCATATGCTGGGCGTCGGTGTTATACCGGGCCTGCCACAGCATCACCAGCTGCAGGCTGTTTTCCTTCTGCTCCGGCGTCAGCGCCACGCCATCCGGCCATTTTCCCAGCTCTACCGCCGTCGCCAGACGCTGATACACTTCCGGGGTCATGCTGTCGATAATTTGCTCAATATCCATCTTCCGCTCACCTCCACCTGGAATAATTTGCTGAATCGTTTCTTCAACCCTTGATCTGCTCGCCGTTCTGCTCATCGGTGAAGCTGAGCGACGCCGAATTGACACAATAGCGCTCGCCGGTCGGCTGCGGGCCATCCGGAAACACGTGACCGAGATGGGCATCACAATTTCCGCAGCGGATCTCAATGCGCTGCATGCCGTGGGAGCTGTCGTCCAGATAGCGAATGGCCTCTTCGCTTACCGGCTCGTAGAAGCTCGGCCAGCCGCAGCCGGAGTCGTATTTGGTCTGGGAGTTGAACAGCGGCGCATCGCACACCAGGCAGTGATACACGCCATTTTTCTTGTTGTGCAGCAGCCGTCCGGTGAAAGGCGGTTCGGTGCCATGATGTTGGGTCACGTAAAACTGCATTTCGCTCAAGCCGTTTTTCAGCTCTTCCGGGGAGGGTTTATTTGCCATGGGCTTACATCTCGCTTTGCAATGGACAACTTTCGCCCCAATTCTAACAAAACATTAACAATGAAGCGTACACTTTTGTTCTAAACTTATCCGGTGCCCACAGGCAGCCAGATAATTGTGACTTAAATCACGTTTTTATCTTAAATGCCCTTTAAAATTCCGCGCGCAGCCCCCATATGGAATTGGGCTCAAAGGGAGAGTGAGGCAAATCAATCGCGCAAGGTGTGCTCAGGATTGATTTGTCGCAATGATTGACACGATTCCGCTTGACGCTGCGTAAGGTTTTTGTAATTTTACAGGCAACCTTTTATTCACTAACAAATAGCTGGTGGAATATATGACTATCAAAGTAGGTATCAACGGTTTTGGCCGTATCGGTCGCATTGTTTTCCGTGCTGCTCAGAAACGTTCTGACATCGAGATCGTTGCAATCAACGACCTGTTAGACGCAGAGTACATGGCTTACATGCTGAAGTATGACTCCACTCACGGTCGTTTCGACGGCACCGTTGAAGTGAAAGACGGTCATCTGGTCGTTAACGGTAAAAAAATCCGTGTTACCGCTGAACGTGACCCGGCTAACCTGAAGTGGGACGAAGTTGGTGTTGACGTTGTTGCTGAAGCAACCGGTATCTTCCTGACCGACGAAACCGCTCGTAAACACATCACCGCTGGCGCGAAAAAAGTCGTTCTGACTGGCCCGTCCAAAGACAACACCCCGATGTTCGTTCGCGGCGCTAACTTCGACACTTACGCTGGCCAGGACATCGTTTCCAACGCATCCTGCACCACCAACTGCCTGGCACCGCTGGCTAAAGTCATCAACGACAACTTCGGTATCGTTGAAGGCCTGATGACCACCGTCCACGCAACCACCGCTACTCAGAAAACCGTTGATGGCCCGTCTCACAAAGACTGGCGCGGCGGCCGCGGCGCAGCTCAGAACATCATCCCGTCCTCTACCGGCGCTGCTAAAGCAGTAGGTAAAGTACTGCCAGAACTGAACGGCAAACTGACCGGTATGGCGTTCCGCGTTCCGACTCCGAACGTATCCGTTGTTGACCTGACCGTTCGTCTGGAAAAAGCAGCGTCCTACGAAGAAATCAAGAAAGCTATCAAAGCCGCTTCTGAAGGCGCAATGAAAGGCGTTCTGGGTTACACCGAAGACGACGTTGTTTCTACCGACTTCAACGGCGAAGTTTGCACTTCCGTGTTCGATGCTAAAGCAGGTATCGCACTGAACGACAACTTCGTTAAACTGGTTTCCTGGTACGACAACGAAACTGGCTACTCCAACAAAGTTCTGGACCTGATTGCCCACATCTCCAAATAAGTTGAGATGAAAAAGTAATCTGTAAGAGCGACTTCGGTCGCTCTTTTTTTTGTCTGCAGAGATAGGATTGCACAATGATAAATAAAATTTTTGCTCTCCCGGTGAATGAAACCATTTCGCCCGTTATCTCCCGTCGCCAGCTGGACGACCTGGAGCTGATTGTCATCGACCATCCGCAGGTGAAAGCCTCTGTGGCGCTGCAGGGGGCGCACCTGCTCTCCTGGAAACCCGCCGGTGAAGAAGAAGTCCTGTGGCTGAGCAACAACACCCCATTTAAACAGGGCGTCGCCCTGCGCGGCGGCGTGCCGATTTGCTGGCCGTGGTTTGGCCCATCGGCGCAGCAGGGCCTGCCGTCGCACGGCTTTGCCCGCAACCTGCCGTGGACCCTGGAAGGGCATGATGAAGACGACAGCGGCGTGATGTTGACCTTTGCGCTGCAGAACAGCGCTGAAACCATGAAGCTGTGGCCGCATGAGTTCACCCTCTATGCCCGCTTCAAGCTGGGCAAGACCTGCGAAATCGAGCTGGAAGCCCACGGCGAATTCGAGACCACCTCTGCCCTGCACAGCTACTTCAACGTTGGCGATATCGCGGCGGTGAAAGTGAGCGGTCTTGGCGAGCGCTATATCGATAAAGTGAAGAACGCCGAAGAAGGCGTTCTGAACAACGGCGTGCAGACCTTCCCGGATCGTACCGACCGCGTCTATCTCGACGCCGAAGGCTGCAGCGTGATCCGCGACGACGCGCTCAGCCGCACGATCGACGTGGTGCATCATCATCAGCACAACGTGGTGGCCTGGAACCCGGGCCCGGCGCTGTCCGTCAGCATGGGCGACATGCCGGACGATGGCTATAAAACCTTCGTTTGCGTCGAAACCTGCTGCGTGACCCAGCCGCAGAAAGCCAGTGAAGAGACCCCGTCTCGCCTGGCGCAAACCATCAGCGTGAAAAAACGCTAACCGCAAAAAGCCCCGTTTATCACGGGGCTTTTTCTCTTCTCCACCTGGATGCGCTGTGGGTTAAACCATATCCAACCGGGTTTTCCGCGGCGGCGGCGGATAGAGGCGATCCAGCTGCGCAAGCTCTTGCGGGCTGAGAACGATATCAAGCGCGGCGGCATTCTGCACCACATGCTCGATAGTCGCCGCTTTCGGGATCGCCAGCATTCCCGGATGACGAATCACCCAGGCCAGCAGCAGCTGCGCCACCGTCACGCCCCGCGCGTTAGCCATATTGATGATATCGGTATGCTGAAAAAGTCCATCGCGTAAGCGCCCCGCCTGCGCCAGCGGGCAATAGGCCATCACCGGCAGGGTGTGCTGCTGACACCAGGGCAGAAGATCGTATTCAATGCCCCGCGACGCGAGATGATAGAGCACCTGGTTGGTGGCGCAGCGTTCGCCGCCCGCCGTGCGCCACAGCGCCTGCATATCGTCGGTGTCCAGATTGGAGACGCCCCAACGGCGGATTTTGCCCTCGGCCACCAGCCTTTCCATCGCCTCGACCGTCTCCTGCAGGGGGATATCGCCCCGCCAGTGCAGGAGATACATATCCAGATAGTCGGTCTGCAGCCGGCGCAGACTGTTTTCACAGGCGCGGCGCATCGCCGCTCCGCCGGCGTGCCAGGGATAGACTTTGGAGACCAGCGTCACCCGGTCGCGCAGGCCGCGGATCGCCTGGCCCACTACCTCCTCCGCCCCGCCGTCGGCATACATCTCCGCGGTATCGATTACCGTCAGGCCATGGTCGATGCCCGCGCGCAGTGCAGCCACCTCCTGCTGACGCTGCGCCGCGTTCTCGCCCATATACCAGGTTCCCAGCCCGATGGCCGGAACTGCCGCCTGCTCGCCAAAGCATACTGTTTTTTTCACCATCGTCTCCTTCTTCGCGCCCTGCACCACCATAAAGCAAAACAGGGCGCGAAGCCCTGTTTTGATGCATAAAGCGCACTGTAATAATGCACAATCAGAAGGTGTAGGTGATCCCGGTTGAGATCAGACCGCTCCAGGATTTGTCCACCATCGGGCTATCGGTGATTTCATCCGACAGACGCGTGTAGCGCGCAATACCGTATACGCTCCAGTCGCCGAGGAAGCGATAGTTGGCCGCCAGCTCCAGATACGGGTTCCAGCTGCTGTCCGGATCGTAGCTGCGCATCCCGCTGCGACGGGACTCATGCTGCGAGACGCCATAGTAGTATTCGTTCTGATTGTCGCTGTTCCACTCGACGCCAATGCCCGGCGTCAGCGTCAGGTTCCCGTTGGTGTAGCGGTACAGCCAGGCGAGATCCCAGTTGATGCCGTTGCTGTTATCCAGCGTATCGCCGGCAATCGTCGTGCGCAGGAAGCCATAGGGCGTATTGTGGACATAAGAAAGACCGGCCATCACGGTCGATTTACGTTTATCCAGGCGACGCATTTGTTCGCTATCGCTGTCGCCCGGCTTGAAGTACATCGGCGACCAGTAGGCCGTTATCGACAGCTTATCGTTGGTGTCATTCCACAGGTAGTAACCCCCGCCCAGACCGTGGAACCAGAAGTTATCGCTCTCATAACTAATGACCGGCACCGGATAAACATCCGCATCATACTGCTTGTACGGATGCTCAACGATGCCGACGCCAGCCCCAAGCGTGAACTTCCCATCGGCATGCGCCGCGCTGGCGGAGGTCGCAATCAGCACGCCGAGTGCCAGAAGTTTGATTTTAGTCACAATCCATATTCCCGTTGTCAAATAATCAGCCCGTGCAGTTTACCGTCGTAGGTCTCATGCCTCAAATTCTTTACCCGATATGACACAAATCGTTCACTTTCCCACCCTTCTCTTACCATCTGGTGACAGCCCGATGACAGCTTCACGTCCCGGCGAATCAAAAAGCGTCTTTTTCAGGATGAGTTATTGATATGTCATTGAAATTGATTTTCTGCGGCATGCAAGATTTCTAAATGCATCTACGCTTAAATTTAGAAGGTGTAATTGCAGGGCACATTCACGCTACCCCACCCGCAACCTGGCATAAGGGTTGCTGGATACCAGGAGAGCGATGTTCAGCTTATGTCTTCCGGGGGCCCCCACTATTCATATGAACGGCTCTCAACCTGTGCTAAAAAACGAAAGGACGGCATGCCATGAATATATTCGATCACTATCGCCAGCGCTATGAAGCTGCCAAGGACGAAGAGTTCACACTGCAGGAGTTTCTTACCATCTGCCGGCAAGATCGCAGTGCCTATGCCAATGCGGCAGAACGTCTGTTGATGGCCATTGGTGAACCCGTCATGGTTGATACGGCTCTCGAGCCGCGGCTATCCCGTCTCTTTTCAAACCGGGTCATCGCACGCTATCCGGCGTTTGAAGAGTTTTACGGTATGGAAGACGCCATTGAGCAGATCGTTTCCTACCTCAAGCATGCCGCCCAGGGGCTGGAAGAGAAGAAACAGATCCTCTATTTGCTGGGACCGGTGGGCGGTGGTAAATCATCGCTGGCTGAACGGCTGAAAGCCCTGATGCAGCGCGTGCCTATCTATGTGCTGAGCGCCAACGGCGAGCGCAGCCCGGTTAACGATCACCCGCTGTGCCTGTTCAATCCGCAGGAGGATGCGCAGATCCTTCAGAAAGAGTATGGCGTCCCTACCCGCTATCTCGGCACCATTATGTCGCCGTGGGCGGCCAAACGCCTGCATGAGTTTGGCGGCGATATCACGAAATTCCGCGTGGTCAAAGTCTGGCCGTCGATTCTCGAGCAGGTCGCCATCGCCAAAACCGAACCGGGCGATGAGAACAACCAGGATATTTCAGCGCTGGTGGGTAAAGTGGATATCCGTAAGCTGGAACACTATGCGCAGAACGACCCGGACGCCTACGGCTACTCCGGTGCGCTGTGCCGCGCCAACCAGGGGATCATGGAGTTCGTCGAGATGTTTAAAGCGCCGATCAAGGTGCTGCATCCGCTGCTGACCGCGACCCAGGAGGGTAACTATAACGGGACCGAAGGGATCTCCGCCCTGCCGTTTAACGGGATCATCCTTGCCCACTCCAACGAATCGGAATGGGTGACCTTCCGTAATAACAAAAACAATGAGGCCTTCCTCGACCGCGTCTATATCGTCAAAGTACCTTATTGCCTGCGGATCTCCGAAGAGATCCGTATCTATGAAAAACTGCTCAACAGCAGCGAACTGACGCATGCGCCATGCGCCCCGGGCACTCTGGAAACGCTGGCGCGCTTCTCGATTCTGTCGCGCCTGAAAGAGCCGGAAAACTCGAGCATCTACTCGAAAATGCGGGTCTATGACGGCGAGAGCCTGAAGGATACCGACCCGAAAGCGAAATCCTATCAGGAGTATCGCGACTATGCCGGGGTGGATGAAGGGATGAACGGGCTCTCCACCCGCTTTGCCTTTAAGATCCTCTCAAGGGTGTTTAACTTCGACCATGTTGAAGTGGCGGCCAACCCGGTGCATCTGTTCTATGTGCTGGAGCAGCAGATTGAGCGCGAACAGTTCCCGCAGGAGCAGGCCGAGCGCTATCTGGAGTTCCTCAAAGGCTATCTGATCCCGAAATACGCCGAGTTTATCGGCAAAGAGATCCAGACCGCTTATCTGGAATCCTACTCCGAGTACGGGCAGAACATTTTCGATCGCTATGTCACCTACGCTGACTTCTGGATCCAGGATCAGGAATACCGCGATCCGGACACCGGGCAGCTGTTTGACCGTGAATCGTTGAATGCCGAGCTGGAGAAAATTGAGAAGCCGGCCGGGATCAGCAACCCGAAAGACTTCCGTAATGAAATCGTCAACTTTGTGCTGCGCGCCAGAGCCAACAACAGCGGACGTAATCCGAACTGGACCAGCTATGAGAAACTGCGCACGGTTATTGAGAAGAAAATGTTCTCCAATACCGAAGAGCTGTTGCCGGTCATTTCGTTTAACGCCAAAACCTCAACCGATGAGCAGAAAAAACACGACGACTTTGTCGACCGCATGATGGAGAAAGGCTACACCCGCAAACAGGTTCGCCTGCTGTGCGAGTGGTACCTGCGGGTTCGTAAATCGTCCTGATGCGTCCAGCCCGGCGGTGCGCCGCCGGGCAAACTGCAGCTGAATGATGATAAGTAAAGTTGGCTAATGCAGTACAGGAGGGCATATGACCTGGTTCATAGACCGACGCCTGAACGGGAAAAACAAAAGCGCCGTCAATCGTCAGCGCTTTTTGCGCCGTTATAAGGCGCAGATTAAACAGTCGATCTCCGAGGCCATCAACAAGCGCTCGGTGACCGATATTGAGAGCGGAGAATCCGTCTCGATCCCGACGGACGATATCAACGAGCCGATGTTTCATCAGGGTCGCGGCGGGCTGCGCAACCGCGTCCACCCGGGCAACGACCATTTCGTGCAAAACGACCGCATCGAACGCCCGCAAGGGGGCGGCGGCGGCGGGGGCGGCGGTCAGGGGCAAGCCAGCGCCGATGGCGAAGGGAAGGATGAGTTTGTCTTCCAGATTTCGAAAGATGAGTACCTGGATCTGCTGTTCGAAGATCTCGCCCTGCCGAACCTGAAGAAAAATCAGCACCGGCAGTTGAACGAGTTTAAAACCCATCGCGCAGGCTTTACCTCTAACGGGGTGCCGGCCAACATCAGCGTGGTGCGTTCGCTGCAGAACTCGTTGGCCCGCCGGACGGCGATGACCGCCGGCAAGCGCCGTGAACTGCGCGCCCTGGAGGAGGATCTGGAGACCATCAGCCGCAGCGAACCGGTGCAGCTGCTGGAGGAGGAGCGCCTGCGCAAAGAGATTGCCGAACTGCGGGCTAAAATTGAACGGGTGCCGTTTATCGACACCTTTGACTTACGCTACAAAAATTACGAAAAACGGCCGGAGCCCTCCAGCCAGGCGGTAATGTTCTGCCTGATGGACGTCTCAGGCTCGATGGACCAGGCCACCAAAGACATGGCCAAGCGCTTTTATATCCTGCTGTATTTGTTCCTCAGCCGGACCTATAAAAACGTCGATGTGGTCTACATCCGCCACCATACTCAGGCGAAAGAGGTGGATGAACACGAGTTCTTCTACTCTCAGGAGACCGGCGGCACCATCGTCTCCAGCGCCCTGAAGCTGATGGATGAAGTGGTGCAGGCGCGTTATGACCCGGCGCAGTGGAACATCTACGCCGCCCAGGCGTCGGATGGCGACAATTGGGCCGACGACTCCCCGCTGTGCCACGAACTGCTGGCGAAGAAAATTCTGCCGGTGGTGCGTTATTACAGCTATATCGAAATTACCCGCCGGGCGCATCAGACCCTGTGGCGCGAGTATGAACACCTGCAGGCGACCTTTGATAATTTCGCCATGCAGCATATCCGCGACCAGGAGGATATCTACCCGGTATTCCGTGAACTGTTTCACAAACAATCGTCTAAAAGTGAAGCGTAGTGAAATACTCAGCCAGTGAGTCGAGTGACTTGCTGGCTATTTTCCTCAGACACAAGGCCCGATGGCACAGCCATACATCATGTAAAACGGAAACAACGGGGCCATGGCGACGGCGCCAAGCGAGCTAATCGTTTTGGTCTTATCATTGATTGATACCACAACGGGGTGAGCTAACTGGTAGGCGGCGGCCAGATCTGACGCGTCCGATGCCGTCCAAAACCCTGTCGCTTTAAACAACACCCCGAGGCGATCGTTATCAATCTGCACCGCATGATACTGATTTACCAGCTCGCTATGCTGCCCGGCATCCAGTTTGCGCTGATCCATCACCACCAGATATTCCGCCGTTACCTCATGTTGTTCCACGACAAAGTTAACCCGCACGCCGGAAGCCTGTTGGTGAAAGCGCTCATAAAAGGTCTTATAACGCTGATATTCCTCAGGCACACCGTCACGGACAAAGCGGTAACTGTATTTCGCTGAGCTGGCGACAATACCGGACTCTGTGGGTTTCACCGCCACAATGGTATCCCGAGGCGGCAAGTTTGGCGCGCTGGTACAGCCTGCGAGCATCGCCACTACGACCAGCGATAAGATATATTTCACCATTTTCAGCCGTTCCTGTTCGCGATTTTTTCTATGACATCTGGCGTTTTTTTAACACTCCAGGTACAAATCCCTAACCCTGTGTATCATAACTGCCTAATCTGCTTCAAACATTCGCGCGATCGTCAGCGTTGAACTGTTTCTACTCTCAGGAGCCTGCTATGACCCCTTTTTATCAATTGACGGCTACCCGCCTGCGCGGACAGCCCCTCTCCATGGCTGACTATGCTGGTAAGGTGGTTCTGGTGGTGAATACGGCCAGCCATTGTGGCTTCACGCCGCAATATGCTGGCCTTGAAGCGCTCTACCAAAAGTACGCGGCTCAGGGGCTGGTTGTGCTTGGGTTCCCCTGCAACCAGTTTGGCAAGCAGGAACCCGGCGGTGCGGATGAAATCGAGCAGACCTGTCACGTTAACTACGGCGTGAGCTTCCCGATGTTTGAAAAAGTGGACGTCAACGGCCCCGCCGCGCATCCGCTGTTTCGTTATTTGAAACAAGCGTTGCCCGGCGTGCTCGGCGGACGGATCAAGTGGAATTTCACCAAGTTCCTCATCGGTCGCGACGGCACTCCCCTCACGCGTTTTGCGCCGTTCACGACGCCGGAGAAAATGGAAGCCGCCATTGTTGCCGCACTCAAACGCTAAGTGTTCCTGTCATTCCACGTTCGCCCAACGGTGGCTGGCTGCCCATGCAAGATAGAGGTAGATCTCACGCGGCCAGCAACCGTCTGTGGTTGGCCTAACTTCCGCATGCCCGACACGCAGCCTACAGCGGCGACACGGCCTCAACCTCATGCTGAAACACGTAGGGGTCGGAGAGCAGTTCGAATACTTCGTCGTCCGGATAGGTGACCGCGACGTGATAGTCTTCGCCTGCGAAGGCTTTGACCGCCGCGAGATCCTGCCAGTAGGTGGCGAGAAAGAAATGCGCCCATTCGCCCTGGTTTTCCCGGCGCACCAGCGCGCCCCTGTTGCCGGAGATACCCCGGGCGTGTTCCACGCCGGTCCGCTCAAGGTGCTTTGCAAACCCCTCGGCATGTTGCAATGGCACACAGCCGTGCCAGGTCCTGACAATCATTTGCGTTCTCCTGTGGTAATCAACCTCTCACCCTAACATCGACAGGCATTTTTGGGGGAGCGCAACAAGGCGGCGCTGGCAACAACGCAAAATTATTTTGCCGGACGGGTATATCCCCTCACTCTGCAGTATTTTCGACTGCGGCGCAGCATTGGGCCGAATATTGCGCGGTGAGTATGACTGTTAGCGGGCGCGGAAAAAATCGTGGCTCGTCAGCCCCGGGGGGTCTTATCGATACACGCCCAAGCCGCGTCCCTTCAGGGCATCGCCAGCCGCTCTTGATGATCCGCAAAGAGAGCGATGAGATGGTCGGCGAGAACCCGCACGCGTCTTGACCCGGCCAGGTCGGAATGCATCACCAGCCAGAGGGTCTGATCCGCGCCGATCTCCGGCTGCAGGCACTGCAGGCCGCAGGCCCTCGCCATAAAGTGCGGCAGGACGCCCAGTCCGAGGCCCGCGGATACCGCGGAAACCTGGGCCACGAGCGTATTGGCTTCAACTTTACACGGCCGGCCGCGCAGAGTGCGCGTGATCCATTGGGCGGCCGGCAGGTGCTGGTGAGTTTCCGGCCACCCCACAAAGTCCGCCTCGCTCAGCGACAGGCCGTCCGCCCCGGCCAGATAGCCGGCGGCGCCATAGACGCCAAACCCCACCGTCCCCAGACGCTTTAACGTCAGATGCCCGGCCTCAGGCTTGACCATGCGGATCGCCAGATCGGCATCCCGACGGTGCAGGTTCACCGGCTGCACGCCGCTCATCACCTCCACCCGCAGCTCGGGATATTGCTCCAGGAGCCCCTTCAGGGAGGGCAGAATAAAATGCGTGGCCAGGTTGTCAGCGGTGGCCAGGCGGACAACCCCGGCGACATGCCCCTGCAGTTGCGCCGCTTCGCCGAACGCCAGGCCTGCGTATTCCAGCGCCTCAGCCCGCGCGAGCAGGGCTTCGCCATCGTCGGTCAGGCGATAGCCGCTCTGATGGCGGCTGAAGAGCGGAACGTTCAACGCCTGCTCCAGCCGATCCAGCCGGCGGGAGACCGTGGCAATCCCCATGTTCATCTTGTCGGCGGCGCCGCTCAGCGTTCCCGCCCGGGCGATGGCGAGGAATATGCGCGCATCATCCCAGTTAAATTCTGCGGTCATCTATTTTCCATTTACGGAAAACGACTCTCCGTTTTCCGCTCTTTTTTATCAGTTTCACAGGGATGATACTGCACGCCACTCGCGGAGACAACCAGGCCATCCGGTCGCCTGCTCGCTCCTCACCTGAACGTCCGCGCACCGCGCGGAACGCACCTTTCCTAAGGATACGCCTGATATGAAAGAGATTGCTTTACCCCTCCACCCGGCGCCGGCGCGCGTCTGGATAGCCGTCGTTGCGCTCGGGTTCTGCGCCTTTTCGATCGTCACCAGCGAACTGGCGCCGGTGGGCATGCTCAGCGCCCTGGCGGCGGATTTTCACCAGACGGAATCCGGCATGGGCCTCGCCGTCACCGCCTATGGCTGGGTGGGCGCCCTGGCGGCTCTGCTTTCCGGCGCGATGCCGGCGCGTATTTCCCGCAAGGCGCTACTGGTCGGGCTGATGCTGATCCTGGCGCTTTCCTGCCTCGCCGCAACCCGGTCTTATTCGATGTTCGCCCTGATGAGTGCCCGCATGATTGGCGCCCTGGCCCATGGCGCCTTCTGGGCCTTAATTGGCATCGTCGCCGCGCAGCTGGTGCCGCCGCACCGGCTGGGGCTGGCCACGGCGATCATTTTTGGCGGCGTGTCGGCGGCAAGCGTAGTGGGGGTACCGCTGGCGAGCTTTATCGCCACCCTGGCGGGCTGGCGACACGCGTTTATGGCGATGGCCTTGCTGTCACTGGCCGCCGCTGCGGCGCTGTGCTCAACGCTGCCCCCGCTGGCGGCCCCTGCCTCCGTCAGGCTGCGTGTTTATCGCGATATTTTCCGCAATCCGCTGCTCGTTGGTCTGTATGGCGCCACGGCCTGCATCATTACCGCACACTTTGCCGCCTTCACCTACATTGAACCGCTGCTGATAAATCTGCAGGGAGTCCCGGCGACCGCCCTCTCCGGCCTGCTGCTGCTGTCAGGGGTTTCCGGGCTGCTGGGTAACGTTATCGCCGGTAAGCTTATCGATCGTCATCTGAAGGGGCTGATTTTCGCTGCGCTGCTGCTGAGCGGGGGCGCGCTGGCGATCCTTGGCGCCGCCCGTCTTGCGCCACTGCCGTTCTGTTTTAGCGGGCTACTGTTAGCCCTGTGGGGCGCCGGCATCGCGATTGTGTTCGTCGGCTTACAGACCTGGCTGCTGCGCAGCGCGGGCGCGGTCGCCCAGCCGGCGTCAGCCATTTACGTGGCCATTTTTAATGCCGCCATCGGCACCGGGGCGCTTGTCGGCGGCCAGCTGATCGCCTCAGCTGGCCTGTCGGGAATGGTGTGGCTGGCGGCGGGGATCATGGTGGGCAGTACGCTGCTGATCGCCCTGCTGAAAGCGCCCTCGGCCCGCTAAAGGCTGCCCTGTAAAACCGCGTTTTCACGGTCCAGAGTGAAGACCTGCCACACGACGCGGGTCGCGCTCAAGGTAAAAATAGCCGTCGCCAGCGTATTTTCCTCATCCGGATCGTCGGGAGACAGCCGGTAAATCGGTAACAGCGGATCCTGCTGGTCGGAGAGCATCGCTTTCGCTGTCACGCCATCCAGCGGCGGGTTCGTCGCCAGCCATGCGTCCAGGCGCCGCTGGCGCGAACCGGAGCTCCCGGTCACGATCTGTTCAATGGCCGCAAGCTGGGGATGGATCAGATGGTTGGCATGCCCGCCGGTGGCGGACAACTCGAGCACCGAGCTGCCGGAGCCGGTGGCTTCCACGCTAAACAGACGGCTATCGCCCATCTGGCCCAGGGTATGGTGAAATGCGCCCGCGCGCGGCGTGGCGCTCAGCAAAGTGACGGCTTCCTCTAAGGTGGCGGCGTTCAGCGATGCGCGGGCCACAATCTGGCGCGGCATGCCGTCCGGACGATGCACGGCGCGAATATTGTTGACCGTATTGACTATCCCCTTCTCATTCACCGCGAAGGTATGCCCGCACAGGGAGCCGGGATAGGCAAAGCTGGTGAAGGCGAGGCCCACCTCAGGGGTTACGCTGACGATGGCGCACTCTTCACGCAGCTGCGGGAAGCCGTCTTCATTGTGCGCAATGATCAACGCGCCCTCCGGGCTTCTCCCCGCCAGGGTGGTGCAGCCATCTGACGTCGAACGTACCAGATCGCCGCGACAGTTCCAGGCGAACACCTCATCCACCGGCGCCTGCAGCCCCTCCGCCATGCCCTCCAGCTCCTGCCAAATCAGCGGGAACTGCGCCTGCACGGCTGCGCGCATGCGCTGGGTCTGTTCCGCCGTTTTCAGGGCGGTTACGGTTTGCCACAGCGCCGTTTGCCTGATTTTAGTATGCCAGGCCTCACGACCAAACGCGCCAAGCTGCTGACCGACCGCATAGGCGGAACCACGGATTGCGATTGTTTTCATATTGTCATCATTCACTTATGTTCAGGATACGTGTTGCAAAAACTCTTGCAGACGCAGATTGCTGCTGGCCGTGAGCAGCGCCTCAGGTGAACCATCTTCGGCAATGGTGCCGCCATCAATAAAGATCAACCGGGAAGCCACCTCTCTGGCAAAGCCAATCTCATGGGTCACAATCACCATCGTCATGCCCTCTTCGGCCAGGGATCGCATGACCTTTAACACCTCATGCCGCAGTTCGGGATCGAGGGCGGATGTTGGCTCATCAAATAACATCATTTTGGGTTTCACCGCCAGGGCGCGCGCTATCGCCACGCGCTGCTGCTGACCGCCCGAGAGCTCTGCCGGATAGTGGTTGGCGCGTTCACGCAGCCCCACGCGGTCCAGCAACGCCAGCGCCTGCTCCCGCGCCGCGGCCTTACTCTGCTTGCGCACGCGAAGCGGACCGAACATAACATTCTCCAGGGCGGTCAGATGCGGAAACAAATGAAACTGTTGAAACACCATACCGGCTTCGCGGCGAATATCACACTCATTCGCGTGCGGATCCGTAATGTGCATGCCCGCCACCAGCAGCGTTCCCGAAGAGATCGCCTCCAGCTTGTTAATGCAGCGCAGCAGGGTCGATTTTCCCGAACCGGAAGGGCCAATGATCACCACTACCTCGCCCGCTTCAATCTTTAAATTGATATCGTGCAGCACCTGAGTGGCGCCGAAGTTTTTCGCCACCGCGCTAAATTCAACCATGCTCATAAAATATGGATCCTTTTCTCAAGTTGTTTCAGCAGGAAGCTCAGGCACAATGTCAAAAACAGATAAATCATCGCCACCGCCGTCCACACCTCCAGCGCCCGAAAATTGCCGGCAATAATCTCTTGTCCCTGACGGGTTAATTCTGCCACGCCAATGACAATAAACAGCGAGGTATCTTTAATACTGATAATCCACTGATTGCCTAATGCCGGGATCATCCGCCGAAAAGCCAGCGGCATAATGACATGCCACAGGGTGCTGCGCGGCGATAATCCCATCGCCAGGCTGGCTTCTTTAAATCCTTTATTAATCGACAGAATCGCGCCCCGGGTGATCTCCGCTATATAAGCCCCGGAGTTAATCACAATGGTGATAATGGCGGCGGGAACCGGATCAATACGCACCGGCAACACCATCGGCAGGGCGAAGTAGATAAACATCACCTGCACCATAATTGGCGTCCCGCGGATGACTTCCACAAACACCAGCGATACCGTTTTGGATATTGTTCCGCCTAATGCGCGGCAGGTCCCGGCCAGCAAGCCAATGATTAATCCACCTAATAAACCTGATAACGAAATAATCAGCGTCAGCTGCAAACCTTGCATCAGCAGCGGCAATGCATCCCAAATATAGCGACTGTCAAAATTCATGCTTCTACCCGTAAAGAAAATATGAGGTCGGATCGCTCCGACCTGGCAGGGTTATTTCGGCTGTTTAGCAAACCACTTTACGTAAATCTTGTCGTAGGTGCCATCGGCGCGCAGAGCCTGCAGGGCCTGGTTGACTTTTGGCGTCAGGCTGCTGTTTTTCTGCATCGCAAAGCCATACTGCTGTGGCAGAATGCTGTCCGTCTCACCGGTGGATTTGACCTTGCCGTTACCCGCCGTCTTCACGTAGTAAAGGACATTCGGTGAATCATGAACCACGGCATCGAGATTACCGGCCTGCAGGTCAAGGTAAGCGTTATCGATATTCGGGAACTCGATATAATTCGCTTTATATTTGCTTTTCATAAAGCTGGCTGCCGCTGTCCCCTGCTTAAGGCCGACTTTTTTCCCGGTCAAATCGCTGAATTTAACAATGGAGTTGTCGGTACTTTTCACGGCCATGAGCAGGTCGGCATTATAATATCCTTCGCTGAAGTCCACGACCTGCTTGCGCGCATCGGTAATCGTTATTCCCGCCATCGCCACATCCAGATTACGCGACTGCAGACCGGGGATCAGGCCGCCGAAATCCATCGGCCTTAATTCGTAGCTGATATGCATTTTCTTCGCAATCGCGTCCCACAGATCGATATCAAAGCCGACATATTTATCGCCTTGTTTAAATTCAAATGGAACAAAGGCAGTATCGACACCCACCGTTATTTTATCTTCTGCTGCTGTCACAAAACTGGCTGAACAAATAACTAATGCCAGCGTCAGCTTTAATTTCTTAAATAATCCACTCATAATTACCCTCAGCGTCAGTGAAATAGCCTACAACGAACGTCATCCTGCGAAATATCTCGCCGGAAGAATTAATAATAAGAGCTGATATGCCGGGCGCAGTTTTATGCGCCCGAATAAAATCGATAACTTATTCAGAAAACAGAGAGTCAGAGGTATCCGGTACTGGCGTTTGCGCGCTGTTCATCACCATGGAGAGAAAACTGTAATAACCGTTTATTCCAATCAGATCCACCACGCCCTTCTCGCCCCATAACTCAATGGCTTGTTGCCAGGTCTCATCGCTGACCTTTTGCTGTTGATGCAGCTGCTGACAGAAGTCATAGATCGCCTGCTCATCGGGCCGCAGATCCGCGGGCCGGCGCCTTTCCTTAATCGCCTGCACCGCCGCGGCAGAGATCCCTTTCTCGCGTGCTATCGGCGCATGGATCGCCCACTCTACCGGCTGCGACCAGTGCCGCGCGGTCAGCAAAATCGCCAGTTCAGAAAGACGCTGGCCCAGCGCGCTGCGATAGCGCAGGTACTCCCCCATACGCTGGGCATGCGCCATCAGCTCGGGGCTACGCAACAGCGGTTCAAAGGGCGGCAGCAAGGCGCCGCGCGGTCCATTGATGATCTCTTCCGCTAACTGACGCTGCCGATCGTCCCATTCCTGTTCCGCCAGGGGCGGTAAACGATTGATCATAATTTCCCCGTCTCTTCGCGGATCACACAGTCCAGGGTATCGACCACAAAATCGAGCTGCGCCGGGGTGATGATAAACGGCGGTGCAATCAGGATGTGGTCGCCAGACTGGTCATCGATCGTGCCGCCCATGGGATAGACCATCAGTCCGCGCGCCATACAGTTTGCTTTGATCGCGGCGTGCAGCTTCAGGGCAGGATCGAACGGCGTTTTGTCGTCTTTATCGCGCACCAGTTCGACCCCCGCAAACAGGCCACGTCCGCGCGTATCACCGACATGCGGTAACTCCCCCAGCACCTCGCGCAGCGCCTTGTGCAGATAGGCGCCCTGCTGTTTGACAGCGTCCAGTAAATTATCGCGCGCGATCACCTGCTGCACCGCCAGGGCTGCCGACGCGGCGGTGGCATGACAAATGTAAGTGTGACCGTGCTGGAACAATCCGCTGCCCGCCTTCAGCGCGGAGACGATGGTCTCACTCGCCAGCACCGCCCCAATCGGCTGATAACCCCCGCCGAGTCCCTTGGCGATGGTCACTAAATCGGGCACCACGTCGTCCTGTTCAAACGCATGCAGCGTCCCGGTCCGCCCCATACCGCACATCACCTCATCCGCGATGTACAGGATGCCGTATTTGTCGCACAGGCGGCGGACCCCTTGCAGATAGCCCGGCGTCGGCGGCGTGGCTCCCGTCGTCGCTCCCACCACGGTTTCCGCACAGAAACCGATGATCGTTTCCGGGCCGGCCTCAAGGATGGCTTGCTCCAGCTCATTGAGCAGACGTTCGGTATACTGTTGCTGGGTCTCGTCAGCCCGGCGATCGCGGTACTCATTGCAGGCGGAGACGCGGATAACATCCATTAATAAGGGGGCAAACTGGCGACGGCGCCATTCGTTCCCCCCCACCGCCAGCGCGCCCAGCGTATTGCCATGATAGCTCTGTTTACGGGCGATAAAGCGGGTGCGCGATGGCTGGCCGATCTCCACAAAGTACTGCCGCGCCATCTTCAGCGCCGTCTCTACCGCCTCAGAACCGCCCGAGACAAAGTAGGCGTAGTTAAGCTCGCCGGGCGCCGTGCGGGTGAGATGTTCGGCAAGCTGCTCGACGGCATCGCTGGTGAAAAAGCTGGTATGCGCATAGGCCAGCCGATCGATCTGGCGGTGCATCGCCGCCAGCACATCAGGATGCGCGTGTCCGAGGCAGGAAACCGCCGCCCCGCCACAGGCATCAAGATACGGTTTTCCCTGGGCATCAAAGATATAGGCCCCTTGCGCACGTGAGGCCACCATCGGCGTGCTACGCAGGCTGCGGTGAATGACATGACTCATACTGGGTTCTGCTCCTGAATCCGCTACATTAATTGAGCGTATCTTGCAGGATCCATTTGGATCACGTCAACGAATTAAAGATATAAATGCATCTATTATACTTATAACTGATACATTTGAATCATTTATCAGGACTTACCGGGGATCACGTAGGCGCCAGACTCAATGAGATAGCGTTCGGCACTTTCAATTTTACTCACCGCCTCCCGGCCGTGGCGCACCACCAGCATCGCCAGCAGACACTCCGCCAGCCCCATGCCGGAGACCACGGAAGGGAAAAATGACGGACTGTCGATGGAAAACAGCAGCGTGCAGTCCGCCGCCTGCGCTAAGGGGGAAACCGGCGAGTCGGTAATGGCGAGGATCCTGGCCCCGGCCTGCCGGGCTGCCCGTAAAACATCCAGTGATTCGCGTGAATAGGGCGCAAAGCTGGTGAGTAAGAGGCAGTCCCGGTTGGTCAGTTCGCGGGTAAAGACTTCGATATTGCTGGCCAGGCCATCGATTAACGATACCTGGCGGTTGAACAGTCGATAGACATAGAACAGCGACCACGCGATCGGAAAGCTGGCGCGGAATCCGCAGATATAGACATTCTCCGCGCTATCGAGCAAGGTCACCGCCTGCTCCATCTGCTGGGCATTTTCGTTTTGCGTAAAGGTCAGGTTCGCCTGATGCGCCTGAAATACCTCTTTATACAGCTGCGTTTGCGTGCCGCGGGCCATCATTTTTTCCGCTTTTGATACGTATGTATCATTGCGCAGCCCCAGGTCGTCAATGAAATCGCTTTTCAGCTCGCTCCAGCCACGGTAGCCCAGCCGCTGCGCCAGACGCAGCAGCGTCGCCGGTTTTACCCCGGCTTCCGCCGCGAAGGCGCGCATGGATAACACCACCAGCTGACTGGCATTTTGCAGTGAGAACTCGGCGGCGCGTTGCAGCTCGGGCGACAACCCGCCGAATTCATTAATGATTTTTTCCCTGAGATTCATGGCAGCCACTGACTGGTTTTAAGTGAAAGCTATCTAATCATATTTGAGATCAAGACTCTATAGGTGGCTAACGACCCCGCGTGTCACATCCGTTCCCCCTTCTCATTGCTGGCGTGCTTTACTTCAAATATGGCACAAGAGGAATGTCACTGGCGGGTGGGAAAAGGTATGCTCTTATCAGGGGGCGTTGCACATCAAAGCCCTGTTCACTGCTGGAAATCTCACCATGGCACGCAACCGCACTTTTTCTCTCAATCTCCGTTGGCGAGCGCTGCTCAAAGACGCAGGGATGGAGCCTGAACATCTTCTCCGCCAGGCCGGTTTGCCGGACGACACCTTTTCAGACATCAATCGCGGTCTGACTACCGATGAGTATCTGCGTTTCTGGCGCGTGCTGGAAAAAGAAAGCGACGATCAGGCCTTTCCTTTGCCCTTTGTAGAAAGGGTCTCTGCGGAAGTGTTTGATCCCCCGCTGTTCGCCGCCTTGTGTAGTACCCACATGATGCAGGCGGTCCAGCGGCTGGCCAGGTATAAACTGCTTATTGCCCCCATGGTGCTGGAGACGACGGTCGTGCAGAACGGCACGCTGACAGTGTCTCCGCGCTGGCTGGGAGCAACAGAAATCCCTGCCTCTCTGGAAGTGGCAGAGCTGGCATTTTTACTTCGTCTGAACCGACTGGCCACCCGCGAACCGGTTCAGGCCGTGAAAGTAACGCTCTCACAGCCCCTCACCCGCCAGCAGACCCACCACTTTTCAGCCTTCTTCGGCACGACCATACAGCGTGGAAAGCGGGCGACCATCAGCTTTGCCGCCGCTGATGCCCTGCGGCCCTTTTTGACGGTGAACGAGGGTATGTGGCAGGTCTTTGAGCCGGAGCTGAAGCGTCGTCTCAGCCAGCTTAGCGATCAGGCCTCAACGGCTGAACGTGTTCATGCAGTCCTGCTGGAGCTTCTGCCGGGCAACGACGCCTCTATCGACAATACGGCGCAACGTCTGGGAATGAGCAAACGCACCCTGCAGCGCAGGCTGGCGCAGGAGGGAGAGAATTATCGCGCCCTTGTTCACGCTTGTCGCGAAGCGCTGGCTCGCCACTATCTTCTCAATACCACGCTTTCCGGCTATGAAATCGCCTTTCTGCTCGGTTTTGAAGATCCAAATTCCTTCTACCGGGCTTTTATGGCGTGGACCGGCCAGACGCCAGAAACCCTCAGAGACATGATGCGCCTCAACTAAGCGCGCGTCATGGCGCGCTTTGCCAGTATTGTGGCGCACCGTGCCAGCGACACCGCGCCTGACAGCAGGCACACTCAGCGCAGTCTACTTGCCGAGGTGCTTATGTTTATTCAGGAAAATAAAACCGCGCTGGTCACCGGCGCATCGTCAGGGATGGGGAAAGCCATTGCCCGTCGTCTTATCCAGGAGGGTTACCAGGTTTACGTTGCTGCCCGGCAGCTCGGGAAAATGGAAGATCTGGCTTCGCTAGGGGCCCAATGCCTGCAGATGGATCTCTCACGGCAGGACGATCGGCTGGCGGTCGTGAACACCATTCTGTCTCAGACCGGAGGGGTCGATGTACTGGTCAATAATGCCGGTTTTGGCCTGTATGGCCCGGTCGAAGAGATCGGCATCGATGAGGCTCGCTACCAGTTTGAGGTCAATCTCTTCGGCGCGGCACATCTCACGCAACTACTGCTTCCCGCGATGCGCGCCCGCCGTCGCGGATATATTGTCAATATCTCTTCCATGGGCGGGAAGATGTATAGCGTCCTCGGCGCATGGTACCACGCCACCAAACATGCACTTGAGGGGTGGTCAGACTGCCTGCGGCTGGAAGTTGCCGACTTCGGCATCAAGGTGGTTATCATCGAACCTGGAGTGATTGAAACCGGCTTCGGCGATGCGGCCAGTGAAAGTATTGTCAAACGTTCGGCCACAGGACCGTATGGTCAGTTGGTAAAAGGGGTCGCCCTGTCGATCCAAAAAACGTACGGCCATGGCACCGGCAGCGACCCGCAGACGATCGCCGAGGTGGTCCTGGTCGCGGTGAATGCCTCAAATCCACGCCCCCGTTATGCCGTCGGTAAGTATGCCAAATTGCTTATCCGGATGCGTGTCTGGCTGGGCGACCGTCTTTTCGATCGTATTATCCTCAGCCAGATGCGCTGAGGTCATGTTCTGCTCACTTTCGCCTCGCGCTGGAGGGGGATGACTCTTCCAGCCAGTCGATAAAAAACGCCATAAACGCCGATACCTGAGGGGGCTGCAGCTTTCGCTGGGGAAAGACAAACTGCAGCCCAACCTCCTTGCGGTCTAACCGGCTGAAACCGGTGAAGCGGTCGGCAAACAACACCTGAAGCCGCCCCTCCTCGACATCCCTCTTCACATCCCACCATGATTTACCGGCGATCCCCGCCCCGCTGAGCGCCCACTGCCGCAGCAGTGCCCCATCGTCGCAGACCATCGCCGGCGTTACCCGGATGACCTGCTCTTTTCCCGCCTCCTCAAAGCGCCACTCGTTCATCACCACGCCGTGCCGCTCCAGCGCCAGGCAGCGATGATGATGCAGCGCCTCGGGCGAAGCAGGCGTTCCACGGGCGGCAAGGTAAGCCGTCGAGGCCACCAGCACTCGGTGGTTAGGACGAATGTGGCGGATGGCCAGGCTACTGTCCGGCAGGTTACCGACGCGGATGCTCATATCCAGCCGGTTGGCGACCAGATCCTCCACGCGCTCGCCTAAGTAGACGGAAAAGGTCACTTCCGGGTGCCGGCGGGTAAAGTCGACGATGGCCGGGCTAAGGTATTGTCGGCCAAAGTCGGAGGGGGCGGAAAGGCGAATATCGCCGCTCAGGACCCCCTCTTTTTGCGTCAGCAACGACTCGGCGTGGCGCGCCTCCTCCAGCACGCGCCGCGCGGCATGATAAAAATCTTCCCCCGCGTTGGTCAGGGTGATAGCCCGCGTGGAACGATGGAACAGGCGGGTCTGATAACGCTCTTCCATCGCCTTCAGACGTGCAGTCATGGTGGCCGGCGAGAGCGACAACCGTCTGCCGGCGGCGGAGAGTCCCCCCGCCTCGGCGACGGCCACCAGCAGCGCCATATCTTCCAGCTTGCCCATTTTTCGCATTTCCCGAAAAGTGAATCTGTTTTTCGTCTAATTATCAAAATCAGATCCCGACTGTAAAGTGATTTCCATTCCACTCGCAAGGGACATCATTATGAATACGCTCTCACTTTTTGATCGTCATCGCATCGGTACGCTGCCGCTGAAAAACCGCATCGTCATGGCCCCCATGACCCGGGCGCGCGCCCTGCAGCCGGGAAATATCCCCTCCGCGCTGATGGCGGAGTATTACCGCCAGCGCGCCAGCGCGGGTTTGATCGTCACGGAAGCGACGCAAATCTCTCCCGAGGGACAGGGGTACTCCTGGACGCCCGGCCTGCATTCCGCAGCCCAGATTGCCGGCTGGCAGTTGACGACCCGGGCCGTACACCAGGCCGGCGGCGTTATTTTTTCTCAGCTCTGGCACGTGGGACGCATGTCGCACGCCCGTTTTCATGCGGATGGTCAACCCGTGGCCCCCTCGGCGCTGGCGCCGAACGCCCAGGTCTGGGTGGTGGATGAGCAAGGCCGGGGGCAGATGGTGGACTGCCCACCGCCGCGGGCGCTCTCCCGGTCGGATATCCAGCGTATTGTCGCCGATTACCGCCAGGCGGCGCGCAATGCGATCGCGGCGGGGTTTGACGGCGTGGAGGTGCACGGCGGCAATGGCTATCTGATCGACCAGTTCCTGCGGCGTACCGCCAACCAGCGCACCGATGAGTACGGCGGTAGCCTGAACAACCGGATCCGTTTTGCCCAGGAGGTGCTGACCGCCATCGGCGACGCTATCGGCCGCGAGCGGACGGGCATCCGCCTTTCCCCCTTCATTACCCAGCGCGGGATGAATGACCCGCAGGTGATCGACGCCATCCTTGCCCTGGCGGCCTGGTGCGAACAGCAGGGTATCGCCTTTATCCACCTGGCGGAGGCGGACTGGAACGATGCGCCAGCCGTTCCCCGGCACTTCCGCGACACGCTGCGCGCGACCTTCAGCGGCACGCTGATCGTGGCCGGGAATTACGATCAGCAGAAGGCGGAGCGCATTCTTGGCGCCGGTCTCGCCGACCTGGTGGCTTTCGGCCGGCCGTTTATTGCCAATCCCGACCTGCCGCAGCGGCTTCAGCACCGCTGGCCGCTGGCGACCGTCAGCGATCCCGGCACGCTGTTTGGCGGAACGGCGGCGGGCTATACCGACTATCCCTTCTATACGGAGCATAAAGAGTGAAAATGACCCACAACATGTTACCTGCCGGGCGTGGTGTCGCTGTTGCCCGCACGCTGGCCAGACGCGGCCTCACGCGCCGTCGCTGCGCCACCGCGCTGCTGCTTGCCGGAATGTCCGGCTCCGCGTTTTCAGCCCCGCAGGATCTGCTGAAGCCAGCCCAGCTCATCGTTGATAGCAGCCTTCCCGCTGCCACACGCGCCGCCAATGAATATGTCGCCAGGCAATACGCCACGTTCTGGAATACCGGCGATGACGCGCTGGCCAGGGCGGCGCTGGCGGGGAATTTTATCGATAAAACGCCCCCGGAAGGGCGCCAACAGGGGCCGGAAGGAGCGATCCTCGCCTCCAGAGCGTTTCGCCAGGCGGTGCCGGATTTACGCTGTGATGTCGAACAAATGATCGTGGCCGGTGACCGGGTGGTCTCACACTTACATTTTCATGGCCACTTTACCGGGACCTTCGGCACCCGGAAGGGGAAGGGACAAAATATCGATTTTATCGCCACCGATATCTATCAGATCAGCGGCGGTAAAATTGCCGCCAACTGGCATATTGAAGATAACCTGACGCTGATGAAACAGCTGGGCGCGCAATAAGCTGCCCACCCGGATGATGAGTAAGCGATCGGCAAAACCACGAGCCGCCCCGGACTCCGCCAGGACGGCTCGCCTGGCGGAGTCCGGCGCTTAAATTTGCGCCAGCCCGCCGTCGACATAGATCTCTGCGGCGTTAATAAAGCTCGACTCATCCGACGCTAAAAATACCACCGTCCGGCCAATCTCCTCCGGCTCGCCCAGCCGTCCGAGCGGTACGCTGGCGGCCAGGGCGTCGAACAAGCCCTGGCGGTCCGCCTCCGCCACCAGCCCGCCCAGACCCGGGGTACGCACCGGACCCGGGCTGACGACATTGATGCGGATCCCGCGATCGTTCATCTCCAGCGCCCAGGAGCGCGCCAGGCTGCGTACCGCGGCCTTACTGGCGCTATAGATGCTGAAGTTCGCCGTCCCTTTGACCGCCGCCGTAGAGCCGGTCAAAATCACCGAGGCGCCGTCGGTGAGCAGCGGCAGCGCTTTCTGGACGGTGAACACCACCCCGCGCACGTTGGTGGCGAAAATCCGCTCGACGTGCGCTTCGGTGATGGCGCTGAGCGGCAGCATATCCCCGCCGCCAGCATTGGCGAACAGCACATCCAGGCGGCCGGACTCATCGGCAATGGTCGCAAATACCGCGTCAAGGTCGCTTAACACGGCGGCGTCGGCGCGGATCCCGCGGGCGGCGGGCCCGATGAATCTTACCGCCGCATCCAGCTCCTCCTGTCGGCGGCCGGTGATATACACCTTCGCGCCCTGCTCCGCCAGCGCTTTCGCCGACGCCAGGCCAATCCCGGTGCTGCCGCCGGTCACTAACGCCACTTTATCCGCAAGTTTTTTGCTCATGGTGCATTTCCTTGGTTAGAGTATAAACAGGCCAGGCTCGCGAAAGCGTCCCGCCGGGTATGGAAAGCACTGTAATCGCCTCACAGAGGCGGAAAAATGGCCTAATCTGAAAAACACTTTTCCCCTCCGTGGATAATGACGTCCAATAACCAGGATCACGCCCATAATGGACCGGTTTTCAGCCCTCAAAGCCTTCACCCGCGTTGTCGAAGCCGGCAGCTTTACCCGCGCCGCGGACTCGCTGGATATGCCCAACGCCACCCTCAGCAAAACCATCAAGCAACTGGAAGCGCACCTGGGGGTTTCCCTCCTGCAGCGCACCACCCGGCGTATTACCGTAACGCCGGAAGGACGGGAGTACTATGAAAAAGCTCGCTGCCTGCTGGAAGACCTGGAAGAGATCGACGCCTCCTTCAATACCGCCCACAATAAGCCGAAGGGCCATCTGCGGATCGCCATCGGCGGGTCGACCGCGCGCGATGTGCTGATCCCGCTGCTGGCGGACTTTATGACCTCTTGGCCGGATATCCGTATTGATTTGCAGGTGGCCGATAAACCCGCGGACCTCATCAGCGGCAATATTGACTGCGCCATCCGCGGCGGGCCGATGGAAGACTCGACGCTGATCGCCCGTAAAATCGGCGAGGCGACGCTGGTTACCTGCGCCACCCCGGGCTATCTTCAGCGCTGCGGCACGCCCGCCTCGCCGGATGAACTCCATCATGGCCACCAGCTCATCAGCTATCTGTCGCCGGCCAGCGGCAGAGCGTTTCCGTTTCGCTTTACGCGTCACGGCGTCAGTACCGAGCTCAAGACAGAGCCCCATCTCGGCATCAATGAGAGCAACGCGCATATTGCCGCCGTCGAGGCGGGCTTAGGCATTGTGCAGACCTTTACCTATTCGCTAAGACCGGCGCTGGCAAGCGGCAAACTGGTGGAGATCCTCGCCGCCTGGCGCCCGGCCCCCTATCCTTTTCACGTCGTCTATGCCCGGCACCGGCACGTCCCGCCCCGGCTCCGCGTCTTTATTGACTGGCTGGCGGCGGTTTTTCCGGCTGCTGTGCAGGGATAAAGCGCGTTATCTGACGCGGAGCAGGTCGCCGTATCGCGTGGTGTAGCGCGGCGATAGCATCTCTCGCTTCATCTGCCACTGCTGCTGGATCCCCTGGCCGGCAAAATAGAGCGCCCCCCTGCCGTTTTTCGCATTCAGCTGGTCGAGCACCTGCATCAGCCTGGCGCTGTTCTGCCGCGGGGCAAGCTCGTCGAACAGGTTCAGCTGGGCGACGCCCTGGCTGTAGAAATCGCCGAGCATCACCCCGGCCTTCTGATAGCGGTGCCCCGCTTTCCAGATGCCGTCCAGGCAGCTTGTCGCCGCGGCGATAATATCCCGGGAATCCTGCGTCGGCGTCAGCAGCTTCAGCGAGGCGCTGTTGCCGTAATAGGGTTCATTCAGCGCGAAGGGGCTGGTTTTGACAAAGGCGGAGACGAACCGGCAGTACTGATGCTCACCGCGCAGCTTTTCTGCTGCCCGCGCGGCATAGCTGCAGATCGCCTGGCGCATATCCTCATAGGCCGTAATGCGATCCCCGAACGAGCGGCTGCAGATAATTTCCTGCTTCGCGGGGGCAAACTCCTCCAGCGCCAGGCAAGGCTCGCCGCGCAGCTCCCGTACCGTTCGCTCGAGCACCACCGTGAAGTGCTTGCGGATAAAGCGGATATCGCTCTCCGCGAGCTGAAGTACCGTGCCGATCCCCATCGCCTCGAGCTTTTTGCCGATCCGCCGCCCGATGCCCCAGACCTCACTCACCGGCAGCAGCGCCATCAGCTTTCGCTGCCGCTGCGGGCAAGATAAATCCACTACCCCGCCCGTCTGCCGCTGCCACTGCTTCGCCGCGTGGTTGGCCAGCTTCGCCAGGGTTTTGGTCGGGGCGATCCCGACGCCCAGCGTCAGATGGGTGCGCTGCTGCACCGTGGCGCGGATTTCCCGGCCAAAGTCAGTCAGATCTCTGCAGTGGCGCACGCCGCTGACATCGCAAAAGGCTTCATCAATACTGTAAATTTCGCAGCGCGGGGCGAGCTCTTCCAGGGTGGACATCACCCGGCTGGACATGTCGGCGTACAGCTCATAGTTGCTGCTGAACGCCACGACGCCGTGGCGAAGAAACGCCTGCTTCTGCTTAAAGTAGGGTTCGCCCATTTTCACAAACGGCTTCGCCTCCACCGAGCGGGCGATCACGCAGCCATCGTTGTTCGACAGCACCACTACCGGCCGCCCCTTCAGGTCTGGCCGGAAGGCGGTCTGGCAGCTCGCATAGAAGGCGTTCACATCACAGTGCGCGAACATGATCAGCCCGCCGCCTTGATGATGTAGGTCACCACGCCGAAAATATCGAGCGTCTCCTCGCGGCCGACCACGATGGGCGAATAGGCCGGGTTCATCGGGTTAAGCTGCACCCGCGGCAAAAGCTGCAGCTTTTTTACGGTAAACTCGCCGCCGACGGCGGCAATCACGATATCGCCATGCTCCGCTTTGCGCGCGCTGTCCACCACCAGCAGATCGCCTTCGTCAATGCCGGCGTCGATCATGCTGTCGCCAGCGGCTTTGACAAAATAGGTCGCGCTGGGATGCTGCACCAGCAGCTCGTTGAGGTCGATTCGCTTCTCGACATAGTCCTGAGCCGGGCTGGGAAAGCCGCACTGCACCAGGTCGGCAAAAAAGGGGAAGGAGACAATCTGACGTAGCTCAACCGGCGTGTAAAAGTTCATTTTTCAACCCACCATATAATACTGAATATATATACAGTAGTTTTGCCGGTTTTGCCGGTCAATATCGGCTCCAGCTATCAATCGCCAGCACTGAAATAACTCCTTGATGTCACTGAAGGTCACCGTCGTCGGTGGCGAACCGTTTGCTGCTTTTGCGCGCAGCCCGCCCGTCGCGCGTGGTGGCGGATGCGCAGCGCCGCGGCAATCGCTTGACACTGTACATTAATACAGTAAAACTATCGCCCGCGATCAGCATACAGAGGACAGAAGATGTTTGTGGAACTGATTTATGACAAGCGCAATTTTGCCGGGCTGCCGGGCGCCAGAGAGACCATTCTTAACGAGCTGACCAAACGCATGCAGCGCATTTTTCCGGAGGCGGAAGTGCGGGTGAAGCCGATGATGACGCTCCCGGCGATCAACACCGACGCCAGCAAGCATGAAAAAGAGCTGATCAGCCGCACGGTGCAGGAGATGTTTGAAGAGGCGGACATGTGGCTCACTGAAGGGTAATCCCGCCCGTCCCTCGCGGCCCCCCCCTCTTTAAGAGCTTTCCCGGATGTGGCAGAGCCACGGGCAACAGTACAATAGCGGCGGTTGCAGACTGGCAATGCAACCTTCGCTCACCTGCTGGCTCTTGCATACGGCCAGCAGGTGAGCCTCCCCTCATCGCCTCACAGCGTCTCCGGCAGCGCCGCCATTATCCGATCCACCAGCTCGCGATGCTGATGCACCTTCCCGCATTTAACGATAACCTGCCTGGCGTTGTCATAGCCCGGCGCCCACAGACGGTTGTTGAGCAGAACGTCCTTGTAGACCGCGATCAGCGGTTTGTTCCACGCCGCCGCCATGTGCACCACCGAGGTGTCCGGGGAGATAATCAGCTTCGCCTGGGCAATCAGCGCCATCGCATGGTGCAACGTGTTAAATGGATTAACCACCACCTCCGGCGGCAGCGGGATGCGGATCTCGCGCCGGTGATCGAGCAGAATCACCGCGATCCCCGGATGGCGAGCCAGCAGCTTGTCGAGGAGTTCGGCCAGCTGCGTCTGGGAGAGACTCCGGTCGGCATGGCCGGCAAAAATATTAATCACTACCGCTTTTCCGCTCAGCGACGCCAGATACTGCGCCACCTCCTGCATAATCGGCCCGGGGATCGCCAGGTCGTAAGCATCCAGCCCGCAGGTGTCCAGTTTGAGATAGTCGGCGATCAACTCGAACGTTTTCGTCACGTGCCAGCGCTGGCAGTCAAAATCAAATGAGTGGGAGTAGTGCTTAATCGACGGCCATTTATTAAACCCGAGCACCGATTTCGCTTTTATTTGTCGGAAAAGCCGTAGACGATGCACGGGAATATCGAACAGCGAAGGGTCAATAATAATATCGTACTTATTATTAGCCAGTTCATTAATAACGTCGCGGGGAACGTTATGATTAAATTTTCGCAAAAAATCGGCGGACGTGACCGGGTCAGCTTCATAAATATGGCGGATCCGCGGGTTATAACGCATCACCTGGCTATTAGAGGTCGTCAGCAGGAAATCAACGATATAGCCTGACTGATGCAGGCATTTCACCAGCGCGGAATCCACTACCACATCGCCGACCGCCCCCTCATTGCGCATCAGTAAGACGGTTTTCGCGGACGACAAATCCACCGGCTGACGGCGTCGGCGATCCCAGAGCGCTTTCGCCACTCCCACCCGCAGGGAATTACGTACTTTCTTAGTAAAGTAATTTCGCCGTCTGTTGAGCTCCCTTATTTTATTAAACTTCTTGCGTGGGGAACCCTGCATGGTTGCATCGTGCATCATCCTAACCTCATTACGGCAATCATTAATATTCTGTGTCGTCCGATAAAGACTGAGCGAAATAAAAAAAGTTCGATTGAAAATGAAAATCATTCTTTTTTTTATTTACAAAACTCATCCAGCCCTGCGGGATTGCAACACAGCACTGTGAAGCAATAATGAGTGAATAGTGAATTTCCCGGCCCACCGTTGGCAGGCTGGCGCAACAGCGCTAAGCTGGCTGCTTTATGCTGTCAGGAGGACGCTATGCTTGAAGCAGTAGAAGGTAATATCCACCAGCGCCTGTGCGCGCTGCTCGACGAACACCAGGCGCGCTACCGGGTGATGGCGCACGACGCGGTCGGCCAGTGCGAAGCCGTCTCGGCGATCCGCGGCACCGCGCTTGGCCAGGGCGCGAAAGCGTTAGTCTGTAAAGTAAAAGGAAACGGCGTCAACCAGCATGTGCTGGCGATCCTCGCCGCCGATCAGCAGGCCGATCTGGCCAGCCTGGCCCGGCATATCGGCGGCAGCAAAGCCTCGCTGGCCAGCCCGGCGGAAGTGGAGGCGCTCACCGCCTGCGTGTTCGGCGCCATTCCCCCCTTCAGCTTCCATCCGGCGCTGCGCCTGGTGGCCGACCCGCTGCTGTTTGAGCGCTTTCCACAAATCGCCTTTAACGCCGGGCGCCTGGACCGGTCGATCATTCTCGATACCGAAGACTATTTACATATCGCCCGACCGGAGATCGCGACCTTTCGCCGTCTTAGCTAACCGGGCATCGGCCCTGATTTCCGCCGCATGGCGCAAAAATCCTGTTTATTCACGCCACGATGCGTAGAGTAAGCGGGATATTTTTTAGCTTTCTTTTTTTGGCAAGGACCTCTGTACATGTTTGATACCACCCTGTTGATCCTGCTGGGTCTGGCGGCGCTCGGCTTTATCAGCCATAACACCACCGTAGCGATCTCCATCCTCGTGCTGATTATCGTGCGCGTCACGCCGCTGAACGCCTTCTTTCCCTGGATTGAGAAACAGGGACTGACCGTCGGGATCATCATTCTGACTATCGGCGTGATGGCGCCCATCGCCAGCGGCACGCTGCCGCCGTCGACCCTGATCCACTCCTTTATGAACTGGAAATCACTGCTGGCGATTGCGGTCGGGGTGTTTGTTTCGTGGCTCGGCGGGCGCGGCGTCTCGCTGATGGGCTCCCAGCCGCAGCTGGTGGCCGGACTGCTGGTCGGTACGGTGCTCGGCGTCGCCCTGTTTCGCGGCGTCCCGGTCGGGCCGCTGATTGCCGCCGGGATCATCTCGTTGTTTATTGGGAAGTCGTAGCCAGGCTGCCGTGATAGCGGCCCGGCGTCTGTCCGAGCCCTTTCTTAAACATGGTGATGAAGGCGGTGGTGGAATCGTAGCCCAGCGCCTGGGCCGTCTGCTGCACCGTCTGCCCGCGGATCAGCTGCTGCAGCGCAAGGATCAGCTGCAGCTGATGGCGCCAGCGGCGAAAGCTCAGCCCCGTTTCACGCACTACCAGCCGCGCCAGATTGCGCTCGCTCATCGCGAACTCCGCCGCCCACTGGCTCAGGGTCTGCCAGCGCGCCGGATCCTCGGCCATCATCGTCACCATCTGACGAATTTTCGGGTGGTTCGATACCGGCAGTTGCAGGTGCTCCTGCGGCTGCCGGGGCAGCTCATCAAACAGCACCTGCACCAGCCGGGCCGTGGCAGGGGCGGCCAGCGACTCGCCGCCGCGTTCCGCCAGGGTGAGGATCAGCTCCCGCACCAGTGGGGAAATCTTTAACGTACAGCAGCGGTCCGGCATCGGCGCGGCGCCCGGCTCGATGAACAGGAAGCACACCTGGGCGCCGGGGGTGGCGCGGTTACTGTGGGAAAGCTGCCCCGGGACCCACACCGCATACTGCGGCGGCACCATCCACATCGCGTTCTCCACCTCGCAGGTCAAGGCGCCGTGCAGGGCGAGGATCAGCTGCCCCTTACGGTGGGAATGCGCCGGAATATACTGCTCCGCCTCCACCACCCGAATACGAAAGGCAATAGCCGATTCGTGGCCACTGTCCGGTTCATAACCATCCAGACCCAGTCCGATCATCATGTTGTCCGATATTAGCGATAATCTGTCATTTTAGCTTGATTTAAACAGGGGACAAAGTCGCTATCGTAACCCCCCTCGTTAGTTACCTTGAGAATGATATGTCTTCTGTGATCTCCTCCACCGGCCGCCGCCCCGCGCTGCTGATTGCCGGTATCCTGCTCATCGCCACCACCCTGCGCGTGGTCTTTACCGGCGCGGCGCCGCTGCTGGACGCGATTCGTAGCGACTATGGCCTGACCACCGCGCAGACCGGGCTGCTCACCACCCTGCCGCTGCTGGCCTTTGGCCTTGTCTCGCCGCTGGCGGCTGGGGTTGCCCGCCGGTTCGGCATGGAGCGCAGCCTGCTGCTGGCGATGCTGCTGATCTGCGCCGGCATTGCCCTGCGCTCCCTGCCCTCCGCTGCATGGCTGTTTATCGGCACGGCGGTGATCGGCTGCGGCATTGCGCTGGGTAACGTGCTGCTGCCCGGGCTGATTAAACGGGATTTCTCGCAGCATGTCGCCCGGATGACCGGCGCCTATTCCCTGACGATGGGCGGCGCGGCGGCGCTTGGCTCGGCGCTGGTGGTCCCCGTGGCGATGGCCGGATTCGGCTGGCGCGGGGCGATGCTGCTGCTGATGATCTTCCCGCTGCTGGCGCTCGTCAGCTGGCTGCCGCAGTCCCGGCGTCAAGCGGAGGCGCCGCTGACCGGCTCAGGCGCCATGCATAACCGGGGGATCTGGCGGTCGGCGCTGGCCTGGCAGGTGACGCTGTTCCTCGGCATCAACTCGCTGGTCTATTACGTGATTATCGGCTGGCTGCCGTCGATTCTGCAGAGTATGGGCTATAGCGAAGCGCAGGCCGGCTCGCTGCATGGCCTGCTGCAGCTGGCGACCGCCGCGCCCGGCCTGGCGATACCGCTGATCCTGCATCGGCTGCGCGACCAGCGCGGGATCGCGGTGCTGGTCGCCCTGATGTGCGCCATCAGCGCCGCCGGGCTGTGGCTGCTGCCAGGGCTGGCCATCGGCTGGACGCTGCTGTTCGGCTTTGGCTCCGGGGCCACGATGATCCTCGGCCTGACGTTTATCGGCCTGCGCGCCAGCTCGGCGCACCAGGCCGCGGCGCTGTCGGGGATGGCGCAGAGCGTCGGCTATCTGCTGGCCGCCTGCGGACCGCCGCTGATGGGCAGGATCCACGATGCCAATGGCGACTGGCATATTCCGCTGCTGGCGGTGGCGCTGATTTCGCTGGTGATGGCGGTCTGCGGCGCCCTCGCCGGGCGCGACCGGGAGATTCATCCCTGAAAATGACCGGCAGCGCCCGCTGCCGGTAGGGTTATTGTGCCGCGGCGCGCAGCAACGCCTGCACCAGCGGCGCAGGACGCCCGTCCAGCGCGTGGCGTTCATGTTGAAACAAGGTGGCGACAAAAAACGGGTGCGTCACCAACTCGACGGCGCGGATCTCGCCCTCTTCATCCCAGCCGGTGACGCGCAGATCGCCCTGCTCCAGCTCCGCGGCAAACGCGCTATCCACCCCGTAGCGGCAGTGGTAGCCCTCTTCAATGCTCTCCCGACCATAGGCGCGGGCAATCAGCGTATTCGCCCGCAGCTCGACGACGGCAGAAGTCTCCACCAGCGAGCAGCTGAGGGGAGCGATCACCATCCGCCCTTCACTGTCGGTTTCCGCATGACCCGCGTCCTGCCAGCCGAGCACGTTACGGGCGTATTCAATCACCGCATGCTGAAAGCCGCCGCAGGTGCCGAGGAAAGGAATGCTGTTTTCACGGGCATAGCGGATAGCGGCAAACGCGCCTTCCGGGTGATGATACGGGCTGCCGGGAACGACCCAGACGGCATCGTACTCCGCCAGCGCGTCGCCGGAGGCGATCGACGGGGTGGCGAGCCAGTCATATTTCACCGGCTGCTCCAGCACGGCGGCAGCATCGTCTATCGCCAGGGGAATGGCCTGATGGGCAACAATATCGGGGTGATAATCGCCGACGAGGGCGAGGCGTAAAGGGGTTTTCATAGCAGGTTCCTTATGTCTGGACGAGACGAGCAGCACAAGGCACGTCAGGATAGCGATCCCCTCCGCGGAACACAATCCTTATTTTCACCCCACCGCCGTGGCCGGTGGGTGAGGTATACTGGAGCAAGCGCAAAAGGGAGAGAGGATGAAAAGTAAGCTTTTGGTCAGCGCCTGCCTGATGGGATTCCAGGTGCGATATAACGGTAGCGAGAAAGCGCAGCTGGCGGCGACCCTGTCCCGCTGGCAGCAGGCGGATCGTCTGGTGATCCACTGCCCGGAGCTGGCGGCCGGTCTGCCGACGCCCCGCCTGCCGGCGGAGATCCTCGGCGGCGCCGGCGGCGATGTGCTTGCCGGACGGGCGCGGATCGTGGAAAGCGACGGCCGCGACGTCACGGGACATTATCAGCTGGCCGCCTGGCTGGCGCTCAGCGCCGCCCGGGAAGCGGGATGTCAGGCGGCATTACTCACCGACGGCAGCCCCACCTGCGGCAGTCAGTTTATCTATGACGGTTCCTTTCGCGGGCGGCGCAAAGCGGGCGCCGGCGTGGCCGCCGACCTGCTGCGCGCTCACGGCATCACGGTATTTTCCGACGGGCAGATCCCGCAGTTGCTCGCCTGGATGGCACAGAGGGAGCAGGATGATGATTCAATGTAAACGGGTGTACGATCCACAGGAAAGCAGCGACGGCTATCGGGTGCTGGTCGACCGTCTCTGGCCGCGGGGGATTAAAAAAGAGGCGCTGGCCTGCGATGAGTGGTGTAAAGAGTTAACGCCGTCCGCTGAGCTGCGGAAAGCCTTTCACGGCGAGGCGATCGATTTCGACCACTTCAGCCAGCGCTATCGTCAGGAGCTCGACGCACATCGCGAAACGGGCCTGCGGCTGGCGGCGCTGGCGCAGCGCCAGCCGCTGACGCTGCTGTACGCCGCGAAGAACACCGAGCAGAATCATGCCCGGGTGCTGGCCGCCTGGCTGGCGGCCCTGCCGGTTACGATTTAGCCGGATGGTCCCGGCGCCATAGCGCCCACTCATCGAGGGTTTCGCCGCTGGGCAGCTTGCACTGGGTGCTGACGCCCTGCGGCGTTTGCACCGGCACCCGGGTGCCGCCGGATTGCTGGCAGTAGACCGACGCGGGATTGGCCATGCCGATGGTTTTCGTCGGCGCGGTGGGCTGCGGCTGGGCGCAGCCGGCCAGCGCCAGGGGCAAAATAGCCAGTAACTTTTTCATCTTTTCTCCCTTTCTTCAATTCCCGGGGATTTTAGCCTGAATCTCCACGTTTTCTCCATCTTGCCTGCACTTTTCCCCCGTAGATTAACCCTTGTTCTCGAACTGACCAGAGAACAGATCATTCCATAATCAATGAGTTTTTCCCCGTCGCCCCCGACGGGGCTTTTTTCCCGCCGTGTCGACAAGTATTCCCAAGACAGATGTGATAAATTTAAAAATATCACTGTTTACTCGACGCTGATGTCCGTTTGCAGCCCAATATGCTGGGGTGACGTTTGGCGTGCTGGAGCTGTATTATTCATGTCAGATTTTATTCTTGCCCGGGTGTCGCAAACCCTCGCTACGGAACAGTCCCTGGAAACCCTGGTGCGCCAGCTGCTGGAGATGCTGGAGGCGGTGACGCGAATGGAGTCCACCTACCTTACCCGCATCGATATTAACGCCCAGCGGCAGCAGATCATGTTCGCCCACAACAGCAGCGAAATGCAGATCCCGGAAGGATTTTCCGTCCCCTGGGATGAATCTCTGTGCAAACGCGCCCTTGAGGATCAGTGTACGTTTAGCAATGACGTCGCCCGTCGCTGGCACTCCTGCATCGCCGCCCAGGAGCTGGGGATCGCCACCTTTTTAAGCATTCCTGTGCGCCTGGCCGACGGCTCTCTGTTCGGCACCCTCTGCGCCACCAGCCGGCAACAACAGCCTTATAACCTTGAAGGTGAACAGGTCATGGGCCTGTTCGCGAAGCTCATTTCCCACTACGTGGAAAAAGACACCCTGGTGCAACAGCTGCAGGCGGCAAACGTCGCGCTGGAGCTGCACTCGTCGACCGATGAGCTCACCCAGCTCCCTAATCGCCGCGCGCTGTTTAAGCAGCTGGCGCTACGCTTTGCCTCCGCCCGCGCTCAGCAGCAACAGGTCGCGCTCATTTTTATCGATCTCGACGGTTTCAAAGCCATTAACGATCGGTTCGGCCATCCGTGCGGCGACAGCTTTCTGGTGCAGGTCGGCGAACGACTCACCGCCGTCGCGCGCCGGGAAGATATCGTTGGCCGCCTTGGCGGCGATGAGTTTTTGATCGTCGGTAGCGCCCAGCCGCCCGCGGCGCAGCAGGCGTATGTCACCACCCTGCGCCAGGCCCTGTGCGGCGTCTACTTCCTCGGCGAACAGCGTATCAACTATGAGGGCGCCAGCTTCGGGGTGGTCATCTGCGATCCGCAGAGTATCGATGTTGAAGCGGCCTTACGCGCTGCCGATGAGGCGATGTATCAGGATAAGAAGTCTCGCCGGCAGGAGAATTTTATTCATATTGACTAAAGTCACGCGATATCCAGTATCATGCTGGGCATCATTCGTGGGTACAGGGACACTATCATGAAATTGGGTATTCTTTTCCCGGTGGCGATCTTTATCATCGCCGTCGTCTTTCTCGGCTGGTTTTTTGTCGGCGGCTATGCGGCGCCGGGCGGAGCATAATGAAAAAAAGCACCATTATTATGCTGGTTGTCGCCATCGTGGCGGTGGCCGGCGCCCAGTTCGGCTGGTGGTGATCGCCGCGGCGATATTGCGGAGTTGTCCTATCCCATCAATAAGTTAACGCTTTACACTCACGTTATCCGCCGCGGCATTCTCGGCCCCGGGGAAAGAAAAATAGCGGGAGAAGTAAGGATGAAAAAACCGATCGTGTTACCGTTGATTATTGCGCTGTGCACGCTGTTATCGGGATGCATTGTTGACGATGGCTATCACCACCATCGCCATCACCACCATCATCACTATCATGACGATGATTAATGCTTCACGCTGTTGATGAGCCGATAAAACAGGGCGAACTTTGGTTCGCCCATTGACGCTTAATCCTGACGCTCGTCGCCGAGGAAAATAAAGCCGAGCGGAATAGCGAAGAGCGCGGTAAAGACGATGCTGTAAACCGTCACCATCGCCCCCTGCAGGAAGAACATGGACGTCGTCCACTCCGAGTACGGCATATTGTACTCGCTCACCACGCCGCCAAAGGTCGCCCGTCCCACCACCGCCAGCGCGATAGCAAACACCGCCGCGAGCGACAGACAGTATTTTTTGCAGTTTTTATTGCTGAGGAGTTTTTGCAGAATCATCCGGGCTTCCTTTTTGCTGAGCGATAAACGGCTGTATATGTAACACCAATGCAATAAAAAATGAAGGGTTTTTGTTACAGGGCAGAATAAGAGGCGGCGGGCCGGTCTGTGGGTAACCGGCCCGTGGGGATCAGGACTGCAGGGTAGCCAGGCGCGCGGCGAACCCAACGAAAACCAGGCCAATCAGGCTGTTGCCAAGTTTGGCCAGCTTCTTGCGGGTTTTGACGTAGCGGGTGACAAACGAGCCGGAGAGGATCAAAAAGCTCATATAGCAGAAGCTTATCACCTCGAGGGTCAGCGCCAGAATAAAGAACGCCACCCCGGGTGCTTTGGCGTTGACGTCGATAAACTGCACGAAAAACGACACATAAAACAGAATCGCTTTCGGGTTGGTCAGGCTCAGTGTCAGGGAGCGCTTGAGGATTGCGCTCGCCGGCTCTGCGCTGGCGTCGGCCTGGCCGTCACGCTGGGTCAGCACCGCATAGAGCATTTTGCCCCCCAGCCACAGCAGGTAAATCGCTCCGAGGTAACGGACGACGTTAAACAGCACCGGCGTGGTCTTAATCAGCGTCGCCACGCCGGCAAAGGCCAGAAACATCAGCACCGCGTCGCCAATAAAGACGCCCGCCGCCGCCAGATAGCCTTTCTTCACGCCGTGGGCAATGCCCGTCTTCAGCACAAAAAACGTATTAGGGCCAGGGACGAGGATGATAAACACCGCCCCGACCAGGTAGGTCAAATAATTCAGAACACCAAACTCAGCGAACACTCTGCACTCCTTCGCGCACGACTAAAACATGATCCGGCTCACGTTACCCCAACTGTCGGGATTTTGAAAGCGCAGCCTGTGCGGGAAGGTTAATAGACGGAGGGTTCACCCAGCGGGCGGGTTTTAAAACGGCGATGCACCCACAGATACTGCTCGGGGGCGCGCAGGATCTCGCGCTCAATCACCTTGTTGATATAGCCGGCGGCGATCTGCTTATCCTCACCCGGATAGTCATTCATCACTTCGCTAATGTGCAGGCTGTAGCCCTGGCGATCCAGCTTGCGCACCATGCTGATGCTCAGCATTTTCGCCCCCGATAAACGGGAAAGCACATAGGTGCCGTTGGTGGTAGCCGCCTGCGGGACGGAGAAAAACGGCGCAAACACGCTGCCCTTGGGGCCGTAATCCTGGTCCGGAGCAAACCAGACCGCTTCGCCTGATTTTAAGGCATGTACCAGGCCGGTCAGGTTGTTGCGATCGATCATCGCTTTGTTCGAGCGCAGGCGACCGCGGGTTTGCACCCACTCCATCAGCGGACTGTTGTGCGGACGATAGGTGGCCATCATTGGACGACACAGCCCCATGGCGCGCCCGCCCAGCTCCAGCGACATAAAGTGTATGCCGACGACCATCACCCCTTTCCCGCCGCTAAGCGCATGATTAAGGTTGGCAAAGCCCTCGACATCAAACCATTTTTTAACCCGCTCATCGCTCCAGAACCAGGCCATGCCGGTTTCGATCAGTCCCATTCCCAGCGACATAAAGTTTTGATCGATGAGGGTCTCGCGCGCCGCCGGCGACATCTCCGGGAAGCAGAGCTCAATATTGCGCCGGGCGATATGTTCGCGGCGTTTGAGAAAGCGTCGGGAAAGACGACCCGCGCTGGTGCCGATAAAATGCAGCAGCGGATAAGGCAGTTGCACGATCAACCAGAGAATGCCGAGCCCGAACCAGGTCAGCCAGTTGCGCGGGTGTAAAAGTTGTTTATGAAATACGCAGGCCATGATTTTTCCTGTAAACATTAATTATGTGGTAACGCTTAAGGAAAACAGAGTCCATTTATCATCATTAGGCGGTACGTACAGCAAGTTCGACAATACTAATCCGGCGAAATTCCTTCCGGCAAGTAAAAAACTGCGTGCTGACAAAAAAACATAATTGCGGCACAAATGTTACTAAATGTAAACTTAAATCTTGCGACCCTTTTAATATATTCATCATGTATATCATTTTCACGCTAATCATCCGCGTTACTAGCAGAAAAAACCGAATTCTTCATCGGGGGCGCCCTGCCTGCGGGGAGATGTCGTCCGCTAAGCCGCGCGGCCAGCGGCGTGGCGCATCGCGTCGCGTCGTCATTTGTGGGCGTGATAATTAAAGCGCGCGCGCCGTGGAATGTATCATGTTTAATCTATCAGCATAAGGAAGATTAAATTCGCCTTAAGACAATAATTAAGAATAGGCTTATTTAAGCCTGCTTTAAAAATACTCGTCTTTTCCTGCGGAGGCATTTTAATGGCGCCCTCGCCGGCTGCTAAAAAAATATTTCTTTACGCCTCGCGCATAAAAACAGGCGGGGGTGAATGACGGACAATGATCCGCCGCCGGTTTGCACTCGCGTCGGGTGATTGAGAGAACAACGCGGCCAGGGCGCGAACCACGCCCTGGCCGTAGAGGATCAATAGGTGTGGAAGTATTGCTGGATCAGCTGCGGATTTTTCGTCTGCGTCAGCGCCGTCATCAGCAGAATACGCGCTTTCGCCGGGTTGAGGGAATCGGCCACCAGCCCTGGCTGGCTGTCGTCCGGGGGCACCACGCCGCTGCCGGTGCGGGAGGCGCGCACCACTACGATGCCCGCCTGCTGCGCTTTTTTAATACCAGCGGCGCTACGTACCGATACAGAACCCGCCCCCGTGCCGGCGTAAATAATACCGTCGGCATGATGGGCGATCGCCGCATCGTACATATACTCCGGGTCGTCCTGGTAACCATAGATGATCACCACTTTCGGCAGAGCCTTCAGCTGACGCACATCGAAGACCGAGCGCAGGGTATGAATTTTATCCACCCGCGTTTCAAACTGGGGTTTTCCCCCCACCACGACGCCAAGATAACCCTCCTCCGGCGCCCGGAAAGTATCCAGCGAGGTGGCATTGGTTTTGGTGACGAAGCGCGCCGCGCCGATGCGGTCGTTAAGCACCACCATGACCCCGCGCCCACGGGCATCCGGGTCGGCGGCGACCGTAACGGCTTCCAGCAGGTTCATCGGCCCGTCGGCGCTGATCGCCGTCGCCGGACGCATCGCGGCGGTAAAGACCACCGGTTTATTGCTTTTCACCGTCAGATTGAGGAAATAAGGGGTTTCATCGAGGGTGTCGGTGCCATGAGTGATCACCACGCCATCGACATCATCCCGGGCTAATAACGCATTCACCCGCTTCGAGAGCTGCAGAATAATATCGCTGGTCATATTCTCACTGCCGATATTCGCCACCTGCTCACCTTCGACGTGGGCGATTTTACTTATTTCCGGCACGGCGTTAATCAGCGTCTGCACGCCAATTGCCCCGGCTTTATAGCCCGTCGTCTGGGTATTGCTGGCCGCCGAGCCGGCAATCGTCCCACCGGTGGCTAAAATGACAATATGCGGTAAGCGCGTCTCGCTAAACGCCAGGCTGCTCATCGTCAGTAACGCAATGGCAAGTAATGCTCTAAAATTCATACAAGTCACTCCCTTCATAGACATTAATCAAACTTACGCTTGCTTAATGCAAAGGGCTTGCCAGAATTGATATCTTTTACGGGGGGTAAATGGTTAACTATCAGACAATAATAAGGTTCTCGCATCAACATCGCCCAAATCTGGTGCATGACTGGATCTGAACCGGGCAAGCGCCATGAACCCATACATTATGAGTTTTTACCCTTTCAGCAACACACAACACGCATTGGGATCAGATTATCGACACTTCCGTCACCCCCGAGGTCATTTATGCCCGCCGGGTGACGCGAACGGAGAACAGAAATGCGTATTGCCCTGAAGTCGGCCCTGATGCTGACCACCAACGTCATTCAGATCATTAACCCTGATCTGCACCGGCATATGCAACGAACGGCCTTAATCGCCCTGACACTGGCGCAAAGGCTGGGCTTGCCTGCCGAGCGGCAGCAGACCATCTTTTGCGCCGCGCTGCTGCACGATATCGGCGTACTGGGTGATAGACGCACCATTCATTCGCTGGATGCTATCGATAATATCCACGATCCGCATCAGCGCCAGGGGGCGGCGATGCTCGAGGGGTTAGCAACCTTCCGGCCCATCGTCCCCTTTATTCGCGACCACCACTTTAGCCCGGAGCACCGCGGCAGCCGCGAACAGCATATTATCTATTTCGCCGATGCCTTTGAACGGCTGCTGCCGGCGGATAGCCGCGTGACCGCCTGGCCCACGCGGGCAGTGGTGGAGCAGTTCGTCACCCTGCACCGGGAGATCGATCCGTTACTCTGCGATACCCTGTGCGAGGTCGCTGAAAATGCGAGCTTCTGGCAGCACCTGCATCCCGGGCATATTCAACGGCTGCTGGAAATTATTGCCCCCATCAACACGCTGTATCTGGATATTGACGGTCTGAAAGATGTCTGCCTGCTGATTGCCAAAATTGTCGACACCTACAGCAGCTTTACCGCCAGCCACAGTATTATGGTGGGGGAAATCGCCCGCCAGCTTGCCCACTGGATGCAGCTGCCGGAGCCCATCTGCCAGCAAATACAGGTTGCCGGCTATCTGCACGACATTGGTAAGGTTTATATCCCTCTTTCTATTCTGGAAAAAGAGGGGGAGCTGGATGACGACGAGCTGAGCCAGGTACGCGAGCACAGCTACATGACCGGGGATCTCCTTAGCGACTACAGCGAGCTTGGCGACATTATCAACTGGGCCTCGAATCATCATGAAAAACTGGACGGCAGCGGCTACCCTCTGCATCTCGAAAAGGATCACCTGACCCTCGCCGACCGCATTATCTCCATCGCCGATATTTTCACCGCCCTGACCGAAGATCGCCCTTATCGTAAAGGGATGGCCTGGCAGGAGGCCTTACAGATTATGGAAACGGATGTTATAAATGGCGCTCTGGATCGCGATGTCTTTCTCGTTTTGCGCCACCATGCGGAAACGCTACACGCCATCATTCTTCAGACCCTCGAACACCCCCGCAGCGAGCACCGTCCCTGAAGCGGACCGCCGTCGTGACGGGGACGGGTTCTATAATTAAAACAGCTTCATCTGCATGCAAGGAAACACAGGGTGAGAATCGCCACCATCACCAACTGGGCCTACGGGATCACCGTCGGCCTGACGCTGACCTCCGGGAGCGCCATGCTCATGGCCTCCAGCGCAGACCGCGTCGAACGCCAGGCGGTACAGCAGCGCCAGGTCTTTGATACCCTCTCCGACGAGGTGGAAAACGACGCCTGGGCGCTGTCTGACCTCGCCCGGCTATACGTGGTTAAGCCCTCGCCGGAGACGCTGGAGCAGTACCAGCAGCTGCAGCGGACCGACAAAAGCATTGAGCTGCGGCTGGCCAGATTGAAAGATAACGGCGCCAGCCGCGAGGAGCTGGCGCTGCTACACGATGGCCTGCAGATTGCCGCTGAACTGCAGGATGAACAACAGGCCGCCCTGGCGCATGTCGCCCACGGCGATGCGCCAGCGGCCATCGCCGTGCTGTACGGCAATGCATACGAGACCGAGCTGGAACGCATGCAGACGCAGATCGATCGCTTCCGCCAGATGCTCGAAAATCGCGCCGCCGTCGCCATTGACCAGGCCACCGAACGCTCGCGGATCTGGCGCACCCTGTCGGAAATCATGGTCGGCCTGACCGCGCTGATGTTTTTGTTCGTCCTCGGCTTTATTCTCAAACGGCGGGTGCTCTACCCGGTGGTTCGCCTGAGCGACGTGGTGCAGCGTCTCGCCTCCCAGGACTATGCGGTGGAGACGCCGCAGTTCACTCAGGTGGATGAGATTGGCGATATGGCCCAGGCCATCCGTATTTTTCGCGAGAACGGCCTGGCCCGCCAGCAGCTGGAGCAGCAGCGCGACGCTGACTGGGCGATCCGCGAACTGCTGGCGCGCATGACCCAGCGTCTGCAGGGCTGTGAAACCATTGAGGATGTGATTAAGGTGGCGGAACTGTTTGCGCCGAATATCGCCCCGACGATCCCCGGGAAACTGTATATTCTCGATACCGACCCCTGGCAGATGCGCTGCGTGGCGCAGTGGCTGGCGCCCGCCGGGGAGACGACGCCCTTTTCACCCGACGACTGTTGGGCGATACGTCGGGGACTCAGCCATCCGCCGGTGCAGGGCGAACCCGATATCACCTGCTATCATCTGCCGGAGGCGCACGCCGGCCAGTCGCTCTGCGTACCGCTCATCGCCCAGGGCGAAGCCATCGGGCTGCTGACCTTTCAGAACGTTACCGCCAGTGACGCCCCTTCCCGGGCCTACCTTGAGCTGATGGCGGAAGCGCTGGGCCTGGCGCTGGCCAATCAGCGCTTACGCAGCGCCCTGCTGGAAAAAGCGCTGTTCGATTCCCTGACCGGCCTGCGTAATCGCCATCATCTTGACGAAGCGCTGCATTCACAGATGGCGCTGGCGGTCCATACCCACACCCCGCTGAGCTGTCTGATGATCGACATCGATCATTTTAAAGCCATCAATGACCGCTACGGCCACGAGGCCGGCGATCTGGTGATTAAGAGCGTCGCCACCATCGTGCAGCGCGCGGTGCGCGATATCGGCACGGCTTTCCGCTACGGCGGCGAAGAGTTTCTGGTGCTGCTCCCCGGCCTTGACGAAGCCGAGGCGCACCAGTGCGCCAGCGAGATCTATACCCAGGTGCACGCGATGACGCTGCGCGATGGTCTGACCGAGATAGGCCAGGTGGATGTGTCGATTGGCATCGCCAGCTACCCGCAGCACACCCAAAGCGACAGCCTGCTGCGCGCGGCGGACGCCGCGCTGTACCGGGCGAAAGAGCTGGGCCGCTCAAGGATTGTCAGCTTTGGCCGCCTCAAGACCAGCTAACCGGGTGATTGCTCGGTCGCATTGAGTAGCGAGATAACTTTCCGCACCACCGCCGAACGGATATGGCGGTGGTAAACCATGCTCAGCTCACTCTCCGCCAGCCGGTCCTGAAGATCGATATACACCACGTTATCGAGGCGTAAGGCCCGCGCCGAGACCGGAACCAGGGCCACCCCGACCCCGGCGGAGACCAGGCTAATCATCGAGGTGACGTCGTTAATCCGCTGCGCCACCTGCGGCGTAAAGCCCGCGACGCGGCAGGCGTCAATAAACACCTGCTCCAACCCGGTGCCCTGCGGATCGTCAAGCGAGATCCAGTTATCCGAGCGCAATGAGGCCAGATTGAGCGCCCCCACGCCCGCCAGCGGATGCTGTTGATAGAGCGCCAGGCAGAGCTTTTCCCGCACAAACGGCCTGACCACCAGCGCCTCCGGCGGCGAGGCCAGCGGCGCCCGGATGATGGCGATATCCAGGCGCAGATCCAGCAGCGCTTCGTAGAGCATTTGCACATCGCCATGCACCAGCGACAGCTCAATCCCCGGCCAGTCGGCGCGCAGCTCGCGCAGCAGCCCCGGCAGTTTACTGTCGTACATCGCGCTGGAGACATACCCCAGATGCAACCTTCCCTGCTCGCCCCGCGCGGTGCGCTGAGCGTCCAGTGCCGCCTGGTCGACCATCTCCAGCGCCAGCCGCGTCTTCTGCCAAAAGGCCTCGCCCGCGGCGGTCAGGGTCAGACGGCGGTTGGCGCGGGAGAAGAGCACCACCCCCAGACGCTGCTCGAGCTGTTTAATCTGCTGGCTGAGGGCGGGCTGGGCGATATGTAACCGCTCCGCCGCCCGGTGCATATGTAACTCTTCGGCAACGACCACAAAATGGCGTAACGCTCGCAAGGACATGGCCGGACTCCAGGGTTTTATTGATAATAAAAATCTTATCAATAATGCATGAATGATGCAATTGATAACCATTAGCCTGCGAAGCATACTGTGCGCATCGACACGCTAAGGAGAACATCATGACCGCACCGATTCAGGATCTGCGCGACGCCATCGCACTGCTGCAACAGCATGACAATCAATACCTCGAAACCAATCATCCGGTGGACCCCAACGCCGAGCTGGCCGGCGTCTATCGTCATATCGGCGCCGGCGGCACCGTGAAGCGCCCCACCCGCATTGGCCCGGCGATGATGTTTAACAATATTAAAGGCTATCCGCATTCGCGTATTCTGGTGGGCATGCACGCCAGCCGCCAGCGGGCGGCGCTGCTGCTGGGCTGCGAAGCTTCGCAGCTGGCGCTGGAGGTGGGTAAAGCGGTGAAAACACCGGTCGCGCCGGTGGTGGTTCCGGCCGGCAGCGCCCCCTGTCAGGAGCAGGTTTTTCTGGCCGACGATCCGGACTTTGATTTGCGCACCCTGCTCCCGGCGCCCACCAACACCCCGATCGACGCCGGCCCCTTCTTCTGCCTGGGCCTGGCGCTGGCCAGCGATCCTGACGACGCCTCGCTCACCGACGTCACCATCCACCGCTTGTGCGTGCAGGGCCGGGATGAGCTGTCGATGTTTCTTGCCGCCGGCCGCCATATCGAAGTGTTTCGCCAGAAAGCCGAGGCTGCCGGCAAACCGCTGCCGATAACCATCAATATGGGTCTCGATCCGGCCATCTATATTGGCGCCTGCTTCGAAGCCCCTACCACGCCGTTTGGCTATAACGAACTGGGCGTCGCCGGCGCGCTGCGTCAGCGCCCGGTGGAGCTGGTGCAGGGCGTCAGCGTCCCGGAGAAAGCCATCGCCCGCGCCGAGATCGTCATTGAAGGCGAACTGCTGCCCGGCGTGCGCGTCAGAGAAGATCAACACACCAACAGCGGCCACGCGATGCCGGAATTTCCCGGCTACTGCGGCGGCGCCAACCCGTCGCTGCCGGTGATCAAAGTCAAGGCGGTAACCATGCGGCACAATGCCATCCTGCAGACGCTGGTGGGACCGGGGGAAGAACATACCACCCTCGCCGGGCTGCCGACCGAAGCCAGTATCTGGAATGCCGTCGAGGCCGCCATCCCGGGCTTTTTACAAAACGTCTACGCCCACACCGCGGGCGGCGGTAAATTTCTGGGGATCCTGCAGGTGAAAAAACGTCAGCCCGCCGACGAAGGACGTCAGGGACAGGCTGCGCTGCTGGCGCTGGCAACCTATTCCGAACTGAAAAACATCATTCTGGTTGATGAGGATGTCGATATCTTTGACAGCGACGATATCCTGTGGGCGATGACTACCCGCATGCAGGGGGATGTCAGCATCACCACCCTCCCCGGTATCCGCGGTCACCAGCTCGATCCTTCCCAGACGCCGGAATACAGTCCGTCGATCCGCGGGGAAGGTATCAGCTGCAAGACGATTTTTGACTGCACAGTTCCCTGGGCGCTGAAAGCGCACTTTGAGCGTGCGCCGTTTGCCGATGTCGACCCGCGTCCGTTTGCCCCGGAGTATTTTGCCCGTCTGGAAAACGGCCACGGTCAGTAAGTCAGTCAAGCGGGGCGACAGGCGCCGGAAACGCGGCGTCTGTCGTCCGATGCAGCGCCATCCGGAGCGGATGGCGGAGGCGGGTTAGTTGATCGCCGCGGCGAGGTCTTTTTTCACCTGCTCACGCTGCTCGGCGGTCAGCACCTGGCTGACGTCGAAGTAGTATTTCACGCGATAATAGCGCACCTGCTGATCCAGTTGGCTAAAGGCAGCCAGCTGCTGTTTGACTTTGGCTTCATCCCATTTCCCGGAGTGAATCACGTCGGCCAGGGCGCCGTCCTGATAGCCGCTGATTTTAATCTGGCTCACACTGTTCTCGAAGCCCTGACGCAGCGCCTGGATTTTGGCGACCTGATCCTCACTCAGCTTCAGGTGCTGGACGACCGGGTCCTGCGAGACAGACGGCACGTCAGCCGAGGTCGACGCCTGGCTGGCGGCGGTGAAGCAGGTGGTCAGCGCAATGGCGATCAGGGTGTTACGCAAGCGTGTATTCACAATGAGTTATCCTTCAGGCAAGTAAAAGAGACTGGATTATCATCGCGGGAATAAAGACTATCTGTAACAAAGCATTCGTTTAAAACTGGATAAGAAAAGAATGGCAGGTAACCGAAACCTGACCCCGGCGGGCGCTCAGCAGCAAAGAAAGATATATTCATCCTTCCAGTAACGGCCCTGACCAATGATATCCCCGGCCGCAGTGATGAGCCGTTTTTGCTTTTCGGTTTCGATCCCCTCCACAATCACATGCCCGGTCAGGGTATGAATAGCCTGTAACAGCCCGGGCAATGCGGGATCGTTTTCTTTGTCCCAGAAATAGTCTTTATCCACTTTGACGCAATCAAAGCGAAATCGCTCCAGCAGCCGGAACGTCGTTCGTCCGCGACCAAAGTCATCCAGCCAGACCGGGCAAAGCGCCGCCAGCGTGCTCAGCGCCGTCAGTTCACGGCCAGCGATAAATTCATGAAAATTCTCATTTATTTCCAGAGCAATGTTTTTACAGGAGCGCAGAAAATCACAGAGATAGCGGTCGGTCAGAATAAAATGGCTTAATAAATCATCAATATTCAGAGAGATCGGCTTATTATCGACCTGGGAAAAATCAAATACGGAAAGCAACTCGATTTGTCGGGTAAATAGTGCAAGCTTATCGCTTTCGGTGAGCGTGGAGAAAGAAAACGTGGGCGCTGAGGTGTTATTTTGTGCGGGTGCTATAATGTCTTTAGTGAGCAATTCCCACGAGTGGTAGCCGCCACCATCGCTAATAGCGGGCTCCAGAACGAAGCGATAAGAGGTATTTTTCACGTTTTCATTAACCATTTAAAAAATACCAGAAATAAGAAAGGGTTAAAGCATGTCATATATTTCCCGCTAACAAAAATAGTTTAAAATGATCGATAAGAAACATTCGATAGCTAAAAGCTATCAAGATATAATTTATTGATCGGTAAAGTGAATTAATATAAATTTGCCACCGCTGTCAGACCCGCGTAAATCACAATTAAAATATCGTTTCAAACCAGCCAGTTACAAGATAACCCCGCCGCCAGGCATGGCGACTTCATGCTTTTTCCCTGCAGGATAAAAAGCATGATGTAATAAAAACGAAAAAAACAAGCCGCCAGTTTTTGTCATATTGTTATGCCGAAGATGAATAACGCATCACCCGGCACGCCCCGCCGGCCATGCCTTCTGCGGGCGATAAATCAGGCAGCCGGGTCAACGAAACGTCATATTTTCCCGCTACCTTACTGGCAGAAAAGGCGAAGCGGGAACAGGGTAGTGAAAAGAATATACGTGGTTCCGCTGGCGCTGATGCTGATCATGCTCAGCGTCAGCGCGTGGCGGGAACCGGCTCCGCGGCATGCCGCCAGAGGGCTGTGCGTCTGGTTTGATGGCGCAATGGTCGACTGCCTGCAGAGGCAGCGGCTGGGCGAAGCGAGACCCGCTCACGCGCTGGTCAGACGATAAACCGGTACCCGCCGGGTGGTATTGAACAGATTGTCGCTGACCTCCACCTCCTCAGTGACAATAGCCATCCCGGACCGGCGCAGCTGGGCAATGTCCGCCGCCACCCGCTGACTGCCGAACCAGAACAGAGCATCAAGCGCGGTAACCGGCAGGCCGGCGATTAATGCCTGGCGGAGTCGATCCCGGGCAGGTTTAATCTCCCGGGCGATCTGCTGGTACGGCGCCGCCGTCAGGCCCGTCGCTTCGACGCGACGAATGCGGTTTGTCAGGTGGTAATGAAAGCTCTCCGGTACAGCCTGTAAATCCTGCTTCAAACTGTAGACGCAGCCGTAACGTTTGCCGTTGAACACGGCGGCTTTACGGCTGAGCTGCAGCGTCTCGCGGACGTCGGCGATCAGCTGCGGCGCGCGCACCAGCAGCAGGCGAAAAGGCAGCTCGAAGCTGGTGACATAGTCGACGTTCAGTAACGCAATGCGCAGGCGCTCCTCTGCCCCGGCCTGCAGCTGACGGCACTCCTGATAGACTTCGCGCCACTGCTCCCGCAGCCGCGACGTTTCACCGGCTTCGGTAAACTGGTATTTTTCAATATCGTAATCAACTCTCCCGGCCACCGCGCATTCCTTCCTGAATCAGTCCCGGCGTTATACTATCATCCTCCGGCGCTGTACCCTACGCCGAGCGCCGTCGCCGCTGCCGGTTATTTACGATAAAGATAACGGGTGATGACCACATCAAGAACAAACAGCAGGAAAATAACGCTGCTTAACCACAATAAGCCTGCGAATAAATCAAGTAATTGCATCGTTGTTCCCTCGCCGTTGGCCATAAAATATAAAGCCCCATCACCATAAAGTAGTTAAGAACTACCTTAACAGCCACAGAATAAAAATTATTTAGCGATATGAAATCCCGAGCCCTTGCAGGTTCATTTTACTGACATCAAATTGTCATCAAACAATGTCTATCATCAGCCGACGCCACAGGATTGTTCCTGCCGTCATGGTATCGCCGGCAAACGCGCGACCGCACGGTTTAACAACACGGAATAATATCGCCCTACCCCACTCTTACTGTCATTGCATAATCTTATATCAGGCCCCATTGCCATTCTGCTGAATAATCCGGAAAGCGCGATAAGTCATAAACGCCCTGCTGATTGGTTGACCATGGAGAAATACGATGCCCAGCGAAAAAGCCCGCAGCCTTGACCATTTCTATGAATTACTGGCGACAGGACAACATCAGAAAATTGAACTCGATTTCGACGTCGCCGCGGACGATTTTTTTAAAATCGCCACCGAGTTTGGCGACATTGGCGCGAGGATCACCCGGCTGAATGAGCGATTTATTATTAAGATCAAGTCGCCGAAAGCCTAAGCCCCTGCCCGCCCTCTCTGGCGGGCGTCAGGCCAGCGGTCGTCGCCCGTCCCTTTTTCTTAACGAGTGCCGGTCTGCCGTTCGGCAAAATAGTGCGCCGGCGTCGTCCCCATCGTTTTTTTAAACAGGGTAATGAAAGCATTCACCGACTCATACCCCAGCTTAGCCGCCACGTTTTGTACCGAAACGCCGCTGGCCAGCTCCTGCAGGGCAATAATCAGATGCAGCTGCTGGCGCCAGCGTCCGAAGGTGAGGCCGGTCTCCCGTCGCATCAGGCGCGCCAGGGAGCGTTCACTCAGCGCCAGACGTTTCGCCCACACCGGCAGGGTACTGCGATCGTCTGGATGACTCACCAGCCTGTCGGCCATGGCGCGTATTTTGGGGTGCGCTGAGACGGGCAGATTCAGGCGCTGCGCCGGCATGGTCGCCAGCTCGTCAAGGGTCACCCGGGTCAGTCTCCCGGCATGGCTATCCGCCGCGTAGTCCGCCCCTTCGCGGGTGAGCCGCCCCACCAGCTCATGGATCAGGGAAGAGAGCGCCAGCGCGCAGCAGCTGTCGGGCAGCGCCGCCGCCCCGGGTTCAATAAACAGGTAGTTGAGGCGCGCGTTCCAGGTGGCGGTCACACTGTGGGCAATACCGCCCGGGATCCATACCGCGCAGCGAGGCGGCACGATCCACAGGTTATTTTCCGCCCGACAACGCACCGCGCCATACAGCACGATAATCAGTTGTCCTTTGCGATGGCTATGCACCGGCACTTCGGCTTCATACTCGACAAAATCAAGATGGCGCGCGACGGCCGGGCAGGAAGACGCGTCCGGATCGTACAGCGTATTGGCAAAAGGTGATGGCATACGGTTGGCAAGATTCAGGTATTTTTTGACAGAATAGAGTATTTCTCCGCAAGCGCAAGCCGGCAATAATCGGCGGCATGAACATCATCCTCTTTCGTCAGGCCCGCTGGCTGCGGGCCGCAGGCGCCGTCGCGCGCCGTTTCATGCCGCAAACACCCTCAGCCGCGCTGCGCAGCGATGGCCAGGCGGTGATCTATGCCGCGAAGAGTTTCGCCGCGGCGATGCTGGCTTACTATCTCGCGCTCTCCATCGGTCTGCAGCGGCCTTCCTGGGCCATCATCACCGTCTATATCGTCTCGCAGACCTCGGCGGGCGCCTCGTTGAGCCGTAGCGTCTATCGGCTGGTCGGGACCGTCGTCGGCGCGGCGGCCACCGTGATCATCGTGCCCACCTTCGTTAACCAGCCGATCCTGTGCAGCGTCGTGCTGGCCCTGTGGATCGCGGGTAGCCTCTGCCTGTCCCTGCTTGAACGCACGCCGCGCGGGTACGCCTTCCTGCTGGCGGGTTACACCGCGAGCCTGATTGGCTTTCCCGCCGTCTCCGCGCCCGGGACGATCTTTGATCTCGCCGTCACCCGGGTGGAAGAGATCGCCATCGGTATCTTATGCGCCGGCCTGATCCATCGCTTCGTGCTGCCGGTGCGCATCGCCGGGCGGTTTAACAGCACGCTGGCACAGACGCTGGCAACCGCTCGGCAGCGGATCGCCGATACGCTGGCAGGCAAGCCGGTGGCGGCGGAAACGCTGCGGCTGGCGCTGAGCCTGCAGTTTCTCCAGGGCATCAACCACCACCTGCCCTGGGATGACGGCCTGTCTGTCCCTCACCGCCAGGCGAGAAAAGCGATCCACGACCGGCTGGCGCGACTGTTGATCGTCAATGGCGAATTATATGACCGTTTACAGCGGAGCGGGCCGCCACCTGACGACCTGCAGGCGCTGCTGGCGGAGGCAGAGGCCTGGCTAACAGGCCCGCAAGCCGCCAGGTCGGCGCCCTCGGCAGACGGACTTCTCTCCCGCTGCGAGCGGCTCATCGTCCGGTACGCTGCTGACGCGCAGACCATGGACGAGGCGCTGCGGCTCAGCCTGGCGCGCCATCTGGCGGAAGCCATCCGCCTCCTGCAGGAGAGCGAGCGGCTGGCGAAGGCGGTTTATCGTCGGCAGTCGCCTGCCCTGCCCCCCGACGCCGGCGCGGCGAAGGGTTATGTTTTCCATCGCGACCCGCTCAGCGCCCTGCGGACTTCCTTCGGCGCCTTCGTCATCATCCTTAGCGGCTGCCTGATCTGGATAGGATCCGCCTGGCCCGATGGCGGCACCGCGGTCTCGATCCTCGGGGTCTGCTGTAGCCTGTTCGCCAGCTTCGACGCGCCGGCGGCGCATCTGGTGAAATACCTGATCGGCTGCGTGTGGGGCGTGCTGTTCAGCCTGCTCTACAGCTTCGTCCTGCTGCCGCAGGTGAACGAATTTGCGCTGCTGGCGGCGGTGCTCGCCCCGGTCTATCTGCTGGCCGGCTCGCTGCAGGCGCGGCCAGCCACCACCTTTATGGCGATGGGCATCACCCTGACGCTGCCGATATTGTGCGAGCTGGGGGCCAGCTACCGTGGCGACTTCGCGACGGCGATCAATACCGCGCTCGCGCTGTTTATCGCCGTCGGTTATGCGGCGTTTGGTATGCGCCTGCTGCAAACCGTGCAGGCGGAAACCGCTATCCGTCGTCTGCTGACGCTGTGCCAGCGCGATATCCGCCGCGCCGCTCGCGGCCGGCTGGCGCACAATGCCCACCGCTGGACCAACCTGATGATCGACCGAACCGCATTACTGCTGCCCCGCCTGCCGCAGAGTGGACCGGCAGCCGGTCAGTTGCTTGACAAGATGCTGCGCGATATTCGTACCGGTCTCGCCGTGATCCATCTGCGCCGTCGCTATCAGCAGGCGGACAGTGCGTCGGCGGACGCAGTGCAAGCGCTCCTGGACGCGCTGAACCCGCAGCCGGACATGACGGCCCTGGAGCAACCGGTCAATGCGCTGCTGGCCCAGGCTTTACCGGCGACCGATGCCGCCTCGCGCGAACGCGCGGAAGCGCTCATCGCGCTGTATTGCGCCTTACACCAGCCTGAGGAGAGCCAGAACCATGCGTGACCTCGCGCTGGGCGGGGTATTTTTCCCCGGCCTGCTGATTGTCGGCCTTATCGCCCTGCTCGCTACACTGTTGCTGCAACCGCTTATCTTCTCCGCCCGCGGCCCGGGTCGCCTGCCGTGCCGGCCGCTGTGGGGGCTGTCCCTTTTTATCGCGCTTTTCTTCCTGCTCCTGCAGGGCGTTCACACGCTGGGGTTATCCGTATGACACTGTATCTGACACTTCTGGGCCGCTATGCCCTGACCTTAGGCGCCGTCGCCGCCGCCGCGCTACTGGCTTTCATTTTCTGGAAACAGGAGGCGCAGACGCCCTGGACCCGCGATGGCCGGATGCGGGCCGACGTGGTGCAGATCGCCCCCAATGTCTCGGGGCCGGTGGCCAGCGTGGCGGTGAAAGACAACCAGTGGGTCAATCGGGGAGAGGTACTCTATACCATCGATCCGCGCTGGCTGAAGCTGGCGGTCAGCAGCGCTCAGGCGGAGGTGGAAGCCCGACGCCAGGAGATGGCGATGCGCCAGGATGCCGCCAGACGTCGGGCGCAGATCCAGGGCGTCATCTCCAGCGAAGATCTGAAACAGACCAACAGCGCGGCCAGCGTCGCGGCCGCTAACTACCAGGGCGCGCTGGCGGCACTGGCGCTGGCGCAGCTGAATGTAGCGCATGCCACCGTGCGGGCGCCGGTATCCGGCTACGTGACCCATCTCCGGCTGCGCCCCGGCGACTATGCCACCGCCGGGGTGACGACAGTCGCCATTATCGATGGTCAGAGCTTCTGGGTGGTGGGGTATTTTGAAGAGACCCGTCTGCGCCACATCCACATTGGCGATACCGCGCACATCACGCTGATGGGCTACGACCCTGTTATTACCGGCCATGTGGAGAGCATCGGGCACGGGATCGGCGATACCAATGATGAAACCGGCGCCCTGGGCCTGCCGCAGGTCGAGCCAACGTTCAGTTGGGTGCGGCTGGCGCAGCGTGTGCCGGTGCGTATCCATATCGATACCCTGCCCGCAGGGGTGGAGCGGGTCGCCGGTCTGTCCGCGACCATTTCGGTCATCCCTGACCGGACGGCGCGGCACGCCGGTCAATCATCAATAGCCGACTTGCTGTCCTCTCAGTGATAGCCTTCGCTGCCGGACACTTTGCCGCGAAAGACGTAATAGCTCCAGGCGGTATACATCAGGATCACCGGGATGATCAGCAGCGCCCCCGGCAGCATAAATACCTGACTGGAGGGCGGCGCTGCGGCATCCCACAGGGAGATGTGCGGCGGAATAATGTTCGGCCAGACGCTGATCCCCAGCCCGCTGAAGCCGAGGAATATCAGGCCCAGCGTCAGGATAAAGGGACGAGCGTGGCTGGCGGGGCGCGCGCTCAGGCGCCAGATCCACAGGCTCAGGGTCAGCACCAGGATCGGCACCGGCACGAACCAGAAGAAATTGGGCAGCGTAAACCAGCGTTCCGCCACGTAGCGCCAGCCCAACGGCGTCCAGACGCTGACCACCGCGATCACCGCCATCAGCGCCAGCAGCACCTTGCGGGTCAGCTCGCGCATCCGCTGCTGCAGCGCGCCTTCGCTTTTCATGATGAGCCAGGTGGTGCCCAACAGCAGATAGGCCACCACCAGCCCCAGACCGCAGAACAGGTTAAAGGGGGTAAGCCAGTCCAGCGTCGAGCCGGCGAAGCGGCGGTCGGCTACCGCAAAGCCGTTGATAAAGGCGCCGACGACAATCCCCTGGCTGAAGGTCGCCAGCAGCGAGCCGCCGGCGAAGGCATAGTCCCAGAAGGTGCGATGCGAGGGAACCGCTTTAAAACGAAACTCAAACGCCACGCCGCGGAAAATCAGGCCGATGAGCATCGCCGTCAGCGGGATAACCAGCGCATCGGTGATCACCGCGTAAGCCAGCGGAAACGCGCCGAACAGCCCTGCCCCGCCGAGCACCAGCCAGGTTTCGTTACCATCCCAGACGGGCGCCACGCTGTTAACCATCACATCGCGCTCTTCGGCGTCATGCACCACGCTGAACAGCATCCCGATGCCTAAATCGAAACCATCCATCACGATATACATCAACGTGGCGAAGACAATGATGACAAACCAAATCACCGAGATATCGATGCTCATGATGCGTTCTCCTCATCCCGCACCGGCTCTGCCGCCGAGAGCGGACGCGCCGGGGTGCCTGCGGTTTGCGAGGTCAGCTCCGTCACCGGCTGCGGCCCTTTTTTGATAAGCCGGAAGATATAGTAATACCCCACGCCAAACACCGCGCAGTAGACCACGATAAACACCAGCAGGCTGATAGCCATCTGCAGCGTACTGTGCAACGACACCGCGTCCCGGGTGCGCAGCAAACCGTAGATCACCCACGGCTGACGGCCCATCTCGGTGGTCACCCACCCGGCGACCAGCGCAATAAGACCGGCGGGCCCCATACAGAGCGCAAACCACTGGAAGGGACGCGAATGGTACAGCCGCCGCCGATAGCGCAGCCAGGCGCTGCAGATCCCTAAGCCAATCATCAACACACCCATCCCAACCATGATACGGAACGACCAGAACACGGCGGGCGAATAGGGCCGGTCCTCTTTCGGGAAATCTTTCAGGGCCGGCACCTGCTTATGCAGGCTGTGGGTGAGGATCAGGCTGCCCAGCGCCGGGATCTCCAGGCCATAGCGGGTCCGCTCCTCTTCCATATCCGGCAGGCCAAACAGCAGCAGCGGGGTGGCCTCGCCCGGCCGGTTTTCCCAGTGTCCTTCAATCGCCGCAATCTTCGCCGGCTGATGCTCAAGGGTGTTAAGGCCATGCATATCCCCCACCACCGCCTGGATGGGCGCCACCAGCAGCGCCATCCACATCGCCATCGACAGCATTTTGCGGATGGCCGGCGAGTCGTTGCCGCGCAGCAGATGCCAGGCGGCGGAGGCCCCGACGAACATGGCGCTGCTGAGGAACGCGGCGATCGCCATATGGAACAAGCGATACGGGAATGAGGGGTTAAAGATAATCGCCAGCCAGTCCTGCGGGATAAGGTGGCCATTTTCGAGGGTAAAACCCTGCGGCGTCTGCATCCAGCTATTGGAGGCGAGGATCCAGAAGGTGGAGACCAGGGTGCCAAGGGCTACCATGCAGGTGGTAAAAAAATGCAGCGCCGGCGGCACCTTGCTCCAGCCGAACAGCATCACGCCGAGGAATCCCGCTTCGAGGAAGAAGGCGGTCAGCACTTCATACAGCAGCAGCGGGCCGGTAATACTGCCGGCAAACTGGGAGAACCCGCTCCAGTTGGTGCCGAACTGATAGGACATGACTAATCCGGAAACCACGCCCATGCCAAAATTGACGGCGAAAATTTTCAGCCAGAAGTTGTAGAGCGAGCGCCAGACGTTATCCCGGGTTCGCAGCCACATCCCTTCCAGCACCACAAGGTAGCTGGCAAGGCCGATGGTGATGGCCGGAAACAGAATATGGAAGGAAACGGTAAAGGCAAATTGCAGTCGGGCCAGATGAAACGCGTCAAATTCAAACATAATCCGCACCCATCATTATGAAACGCCCCGGCCGCAGCCGGGGCTTATGCGAACATCACTTAGCCGATGATGACGTGTTTTGCTTACCGGCGCCCAGTTCAGCGCCGGTCAAAGGATCACCCTGCGGGTCAGACTCTGTTCGCTTCAGCATCGCTTTGCACAGCGCTTCCTGCTCCGGCGTCAGGCCGACAGAGGCGCTGCCATCTCCGCCATCCACGGCCGGCTGCGGATCCTTGACATAATCGAAGTGTTTGTCACTGTTCCAGCTGCCGCGTACTTCTCCACCTTCAGACATATTGTAGTAGGTGTTCGCGTACTCGCTAATGGGCGGCAGTTTGCCCGGCGGATAGTTGTTGCGAATTGACTGCAGCGCCTTCTCAAAAGAGAGCTGATGCGCCGCTTCGCGGGTCATCAGGAACGCCAGCGCGTCTTTTACGCCGGGATCGTCGGTCACGTTGATCAGCCGTTCATAGACGATCTTCGCCCTCGCCTCCGCCGCGACGTTCGACCGCAGGTCGGCGGTGGGTTCGCCGATAGTATCAATGTAGGCCGCCGTCCACGGCACGCCCGCCGAATTGGTCAGCGGGGTACCGCCGCCGTACAGTAACGACGTAATATGGCTGTCGTTGCCGTTGGCGGTGAGCGAACGATAGAGTTCCGCCTCGCTCTCGGTGCCCTCCGCCAGCGCCCCTTTGGCGCCTTTATTTAGCATGCCGACCAGGGTGCCAATAATCTCCAGATGGCTCAGCTCCTCTGTCGCGATATCCATCAGCATGTCTTTGCGGCCGGGATCGTCATCGCTTAATCCCTGAGTGAAATAACGACACGCGGCGGCCAGCTCGCCCTGAGGGCCGCCAAACTGTTCGAGCAGTAAATTCGCGAGCCCCGGATTGGGTTCAGCAACGCGCACGGTATACTGCAGTTGTTTCACATGACGAAACATAGGCCTGCCTCCTGGTTATTTTTTCGCTTCTACGCCGTCAGCATCTGAACGCAGGAGAAATTGCTCCGTGGTCTGAGGAATATGTTTGATCAGCCAGTCGGCCATGGCCTGCTCTTCCGCCAGGATGGCCTCAATGGCCGGAATGGAAGCGGTATCGCCCGCTTTTTCAGCCGCCGCCAGCAGAGAGGTATAGCAGGCAATCTCAAACTGCTCGAAGACGTACCCGCTGATCGAGCCTTTGACTATTTCATCGGAAGGAAACATCCCGCCGATGGACTGGCCGAGAGCCGCCATTTTACTCATCGAATCTTTAATCACCGAGCGCGAAATCTCGTTGCGGTCGAGGATCTCTTCCAGCACGGTAATTTGCCGTTTGGTCTCATTAATATGCTGTTCAATTCTGGCACGGAGATCCGGATAATTATCGATACGGCCAGCCATTGATTCCAGCATGGATTCAGCCTGTTTTTCCATGGCATGCGCATCTCGTAGCCAGTCATGATAATGTTCAATGTGATTCATCGTGATTTCCTCGTGTCAGGGAGCGTTTATTTTTCTGCTTTTTTATTAATATTACCTACCGCCAGGTCGGTTAATTTCACATCGGTTTGTTTTTCTTCTTCCAGGGTTTCGGCCAGCAGTTTGACCGCTTTTTTATAACCCAGCTGTTCCGCCAGGGTCACCAGGGTACCGTAACTGGCAATTTCGTAATGCTCGACCTTTTGCGCAGCGGCAATTAACGCGGCATCACGTACTTCATTTTTTTCCGTGCTCTCAACGACTTCATTGGCCTCTTCAATTAATCCTTCCATGGCCACGCATTTCATGCGTTTGATTTTCAGACCGGATTCCTGCTCAACGATCTGGTCGATACGTTCAATCTGGCCCTGGGTTTCTTCAAGATGAGCATTGAACGCCGCGCTGAGTTTTTCACTGGACGCCGCTCTGGCCAGTTTAGCCAGCCCGCGGGTTAATTGTTTCTCTGCGCTGTAGGTATCTGAGAGCAGGTGAATAAATACATCTTCAATGCTTTTCATATTCATAGAAATACCTTCCGGAGTCAGAAAATAACTGCGAGTCTGTGACAGACTCGCAGGAGATACTTTCACTTCAGGGTGCAAGGAAAAGGATAATCAGGAATTATCAGACTTGCGGCCACCGCCGTGGCTGTTTTGTCCGCCTTTTTTACCCGCTTCGGACGCACGCTGCGGATCATTTTTAAAGTTCCCGCCGCTGTGCTGACCACCTTTACGACCTGCTTCAGAAGCTTTTTCACGGTCTTCAGCAAAATTACCGGAACCACCACGATGCTCTGCCATATTTTCACCTCATGTATATCGGTTATGTCAGTACGATACGAAAATATTCCGTATCACTCGTCGTTCGATATTTAAATCTAGCGGGTAATGCTGGTTAGTCAAATTATTATCCGGTGTTTCCGATGTCTTTTAGCAGCAATTCGGAATAATTCTATAAAACACATCAAAAACAACCAGACGGCACATTTCGGCTAACTTACTGTGTTCAGGGAAATAATGCATGGAGACCACCCATGCGGCAAAGAATTATTTATACCGGCGGGTTACTCCCGTTGGGTTATATAACGAAGCGGCAGTATTGCCTGTAGCCCGACTGAAATTAGGAATTTTTCTTGTTTTTAAGGCAAAAAAAAGCCGCTGGGGAAGCGACTGGAAAAATAAAATGGAGCGAATATCATGCCCGATTAAGCCTGGCATATTCAGGGGAAACAGGCAAATAACGCCAATAAATAAGCGAAGCGTGGCATATATTCAGCGACTGGAATATCACGCAGTTCCATTATTAGTACTCTACGCTTTATTTTCACGGTGGTTTATCGGCGGCATTAGCGTCAGGTCACTTTGCCTTTGCGCCTGATGCGATCAGCCATTCTCTCCAGGAGAAGACTCTATGAAAGCACTCACTTATCATGGCCCCCATCATGTCAGCGTTGACACCATGCCCGACCCGGCCCTTGAGGCGCCGGACGATATTATTCTGCGCGTCACGGCGACGGCGATCTGCGGTTCCGATCTGCACCTTTACCGCGGAAAGATCCCCGGCACGCACCATGGTGATATTTTCGGCCATGAATTTATGGGGGAAGTGGTGGACGCCGGCTCGGACGTTACCGCGGTTCGTAAAGGCGATCGGGTGGTTATCCCGTTTGTCATTGCCTGCGGAGACTGCTTCTTTTGTCGCCTGCAGCAATATGCCGCCTGCGAAAGCACCAATAGCGGCCAGGGGGCGACGCTCAATCGCAAAGGTATTTCGCCACCCGCTGCGCTGTTTGGCTATAGTGATTTGTACGGCGGGATCCCCGGCGGCCAGGCGGAATATGTGCGGGTTCCCAAAGCCAATACCGGCCCGTTTAAAGTACCGGACACCTTACCCGATGAAAAGGTGCTGTTTCTGTCAGATATTCTGCCCACCGCCTGGCAGGCGGTAAAAAACGCCGAGGTCAAACCCGGCAGCAGCGTGGCTATTTTTGGCGCCGGCCCGGTTGGCCTGCTGTGCGCCTCCTGCGCCAGGCTCAATGGCGCAGAGCAGATATTCATCATTGATCATAACGATTACCGACTCGACTTCGCGCAGCAGCGCTATGGCGCGATCCCGATAAACTTCGACCACCATGACGACCCGGCGCAGTGGATTATCGACAACACCGCCGGCCATCGCGGCGTCGACGCGGTGATTGACGCCGTCGGCTTCGAGGCGAAAGGCAGCCTCACGGAAACCGTTCTCAGCACCCTGAAAATCGAGGGCAGCAGCGGGAAAGCGCTGCGCCAGTGCATCGCCGCCGTGCGCCGCGGCGGCATTGTCAGCGTGCCCGGGGTTTACGCCGGTTTCATTCACGGATTTATGTTTGGCGATGCCTTTGATAAGGGGCTGACCTTCAAAATGGGGCAAACCCACGTCCATGCCTGGTTGCCGGATCTGCTGGCGCTAATTGAGCAAGGGTTGCTCACCCCGGAGGAGATTATCACGCACCATATGCCGCTGGAGGAGGCCGCGCGCGGCTATCAGATCTTTGAGAAGCGTGAAGAGGCATGCCGCAAAGTGATCCTCGTGCCGGGGATGCAGCCCGGAAAGGCAACGCTTTGAGGCGCAGGTTAACGCAGCGAAACCCTTCGGCGGCCAGTGCGGGCCGTGATATAAAAACAGCATCCGCTGGCCCGCCGTGGCGGATACCGCCGTTAACCACAGGAGAAGGTCATGCTCGAGTTACGCCCGAATTGCGAATGCTGTGATAAAGATCTGCCGCCAGACTCACCCGAAGCGTTTATCTGTTCGTTCGAGTGTACCTTTTGCCAGGACTGCATGACGGCCCGGCTGAACGGCCATTGCCCGAACTGCGGCGGCGAGCTGGTGCGGCGCCCGGTGCGTCCCGAAGAGGCGCTCCGGCGTCACCCCGCCTCCACCCTGCGTCGCCCTACGCAGTAAAACCGGATGAGCAGGCGTCGCAAACGGGAGCCCTCAGGCTCCCTTTCTTCACCCTTATTTCTCTGCCGAAAAGCGCCACTCTGCGGCGGTCGACAGCGTCACAAAGGGCCCCGCAAGGGTGACATTGTGATGGCCAATGATGTCAGGCGCTGATAAACGTTCGTTATCCATGGTTGAGTGCGCATCCGAGATTAACACCGTCCGTAATCCCAGCGCCGATGCCGCTCGGCAGGTCGTGTCCACGCAGAATTCGGTTTTCATCCCGGCAATAACCAGCTGTTTTACGCCGGCCTGGGCGAGCTGATGCTCAAGGTCAGTTTGCTGGAAACAGGAGGGGTATTTTTTAATCAAAACGATATCCCGCTCGCAGTTAACCCCCATCTCAGGCAGCAGTTGGGTTAATGGACTTTGCGCGGAGAACGGAGAGTCGTCAGGTCCGGTATGGCGGGCAAAGAAGACTGGCACCTCAGCCTGTCTCGCTTTTTCAATCAGCAGGCAAACGTTCGCCAGAAGCGCATCGGCCTGATACGGGGAAACCGGGCCACGGAAAAGCCCCTGCTGCATATCGATAATTAACAGGGCATGTTCAGATGAAATCATGATGGGTCTCCATTCAGTCTGTCACGAACGGAGAAGACGCTCCCCGTCCACATTGGCGGGGAGTGAGGATCTGTTTGTCAGGAGCCGGTCACAGATACGCCCACACCACCGCAGGTTACGGTGGTGGTGGTGACGGTGGTGGTTGGCTGCACTGACGTAATCATTATCTGACCTTCACTTATTCTTTACAGATAAAACATAAGCGCCATTAAAACGGCTCTTTTCTTATAGCATTGAGCTGAGACGGATTGCAATTTATGCGTGAACAACGCAGCCGCTTTACGCAACCATTAACGGCTTACAATATAGGCGCGAAGGATTTCACCTGCTGAAAGAATATGTTTCACGGTATATGCCCGAGCCTCCTGTGGATTATTTTGCTGGCAGGCCATCAGGATCTGCTGATGCTCATCCTGGAATTTCAGCGTATCCGACAGCAGTCTGTTCTGAAAAAGCTCATATCTTTCAATCTGCTCGCGCAATTCACCGATCATCTTCAACAGGCGCTGATTGTTACACTTCCGATACAGCAGTTCATGAAACTCCCGGTTATACCTCCCCTGCTGCTCGGGTTCAGAAGCGCTGCTCAGCAGCTGATGCACCAGCTCTGCCCGGGCAAGCGTTTCCGGGTCCATATTCTTCAGGCTATGAAAAATGGCTTCACCTTCCAGGAGTGCCCGCAGCTGATAAATTTCATCGACATCTGCGGCCGTCAGCGTTTTCACCACCGCGCCGCGATTTCTGTAAATCTCAACCAGACCTTCGCGCTCAAGCTGCTGTATCGCTTCTCTCATTGGGATACGGCTGACAGAAAACTGGCAGGCCAGGTCGCGCTCCACAAGCCGGTCGCCATCTCGCAATGCCCCCTTGTTGATTAAGATTTTTAACTCACTGGCAAGGATGTCGGCGGTCGAACGGGTAGCAGCGTTCATTTGGCTCTCTTTACATCATTCATAAATGGTATACCATTATGCCATTCTAGCCAACGTCATGACAACCTTGCGATTCTACCTGCGGCTTCGTTCAGGCAATGCACCTGGACGATACCGCAGTGAAGAAATTCATCCCTCTATAGAGAAAGGCAAACCAATGGAACATGCTTATACCAGTCATATCACATGGACCGGCAATCAGGGCACGGGTACCTCGGGTTACAAGGCTTATGCCCGAACCTGGGATATCGCGATAAAGGGAAAAGAACCTATTCATTGTTCAAATGATCCATTACTGGGCGGCGATCCCAGCAAAATGAACCCGGAAGATCTCCTGCTCTCTTCTCTCTCTGCCTGTCACATGCTGTGGTACTTACATCTGGCCTCAGATGCCGGCATTACGGTCATGGAATATCAGGACTCGCCGGTGGCAACGGGTGAAGTATTAAAAGGGGGCGCGGGTCGCTTTATTTCTGCTACCCTCAGGCCGAAAATCACCGTATTACCAGGTACCGATCTCGACGCCGCCGCGGCCATTCATCAGCAGATCCATCACGTCTGTTTTATCGCCCGCTCGGTCAATTTCCCGGTCAGCTACCAGCCTGAATTTATTATCTTTAACGAAGAGTAACTCGTTTCTGGCGCGGTCATCCGGCGCTCAGGAAATGTGGCTGGGGTATCCAACCTCAGCCACACTTCGCTGCACGCCGAAGCATCCTGCTCTGGCCGTCATTAGACTGCAGGGAAATTCACCACGGAGCAGACTTATGATTGCGGTAATTTTTGAGGCCGACGCCTTACCGGAAGCACAGGAAAGATATCTTCAACTGGCGGCCGGGCTGACGCCTTTGCTTTCAGACACGCCGGGGTTTATCGCCATCGAGCGCTTTCAGAGCCTGAATTCGCCCGGCAAAATCCTTTCGTTATCCTGGTGGGAAGATGAAGCATCGGTGGCCAACTGGCAGCAAAATGAGCGGCATCTGGCTGCCCAGCGCGAAGGCAAAGCATCGATTTTTTCATATTACAGAATACGCGTTGCCCGCGTGTTCCGGGATTACTCATCGGAGCGGGGAGCACAGCCAGATGTATGATATTCACGTCATTCTCAGCAACACGCCGGGCTCGCTTGGCGCAATGGGTATAGCGCTGGGCAACAACGGTGTGGGTCTCGAAGGTGGTGGGGTATTCACCACGCCTGATGCCGGACATGCGCATTTTCTGGTAGAAGACGGTGAGACAGCCCGCAGGGTGCTGACCGAGGCCGGATTTACGGTCAGCGATGTATGCCGCCCTCTGATACGCAAGTTACCCCAGGAACGACCCGGGGAACTGGGAGACATTGCAGACACCCTGGCCCGCAACGGTATTAATATTCTGGTACAGTACAGCGACCACCGTAACCGGCTCATTCTCCTTACCGATGATGACACCCGGGCAGCGGAAGTGACCAAAAAATGGGCCATACTTTCTGAATGAATCTCCTGAAAGCGCAGCAAGACAGTGAGCCAGAGGCGGCGCTGGAAACCGCGATGGCGATGGTGGCCTCAGCCCTCTCTGACCCGTCAAGGGTGAGTATTCTCTGCGCGCTGATGGACGGGCGCGCATGGACGGCGACCGAGCTCAGCACGGTCGCCGAGGTCTCCGCCTCCACCACCAGCGGACATCTTGCCCGGCTGCTCAGCAACGGGCTGGTGGTGTGTCTCGCGCAGGGGCGCCACCGCTATTACCGCCTGGCGGGCCCGCATATCGCCGGGCTGCTGGAAAACCTGATGGGCGTCTCAATGCAGGCGCATAAGGCGCTGGCCACCAGCACGCCGGTTACGCTTCGCTACGCCCGCACCTGCTACGACCATCTGGCGGGCGAACTGGCGGTGAATATTTATGAGTTTATGCTGCGGCAGAAATGGCTGACGGCCGATGGGCAGTCCCTGACGTCAGCCGGTAAAACCCAGCTTGAAAGCCTGGGCGCAGTACTTAACGCTCGACCGCGACGTAAGCCTTGCTGCCCCTGTCTTGACTGGAGCGAAAGACGTTTTCATCTGGGAGGCGACGCCGGATCGGCGCTGATGGCGCTGTTTGAGCAGAAAGGATGGATCACCCGCACGCCGGGATATCGGGAAGTGCAAGTGACGGATAGCGGCAGAGCGGCGCTGTCCCGGCTGTTTAATCTGAAGGTGAACGGATAGCCTGAGTTTAGGCTACATCATATTTTCGCCGAACAACGCCGGTTTAAGCCGGTCGGGCCATCAGTATGGCCCCTGGCGTTCAATCCATTCCCACTCGCGATCTCGCGGTAAACTGAGCTATCCCTGTCACGAGGTGCATGGCTTTGATGGACATTGTGTTGCGGGAAATCGGCGATGGCACCGCGCAGCGAGCGCCCGGCAAAATAACGGCCTGCATGCGATAAAAAAACGGGAGCCCATCGGCTCCCGCTTTTACTTAATCCATCAACTGGATTACATGTTCGCGATAATCGCGTCGCCAAACTCTGAACATTTCAGCAGTTTAGCGCCTTCCATCAGACGCTCGAAGTCATAGGTCACGGTCTTGGCGGCGATAGCGCCTTCCATACCTTTGACGATCAGGTCTGCGGCTTCGAACCACTGCATATGGCGCAGCAGTAGTTAACTAATAACATCATTACTTATTGATTTAAAAAGAAAAATAGGCATTTTTGATAAGTGGTTAATGTTTTTAGTCTAAGCCCTAACCTATTGAAATTCATTAGTATATTTTCAGTTTTGATAACCGGCTTTGAGTCTTTCTGCTCATCTGGATAGTGAATTATTAGCCAATAATACTCACTCCCTGTGAGTCGGGTTAAATATTTCCGGTGTTATAACTCATGATTTGAAAAGAAAATAAAAAAGCCTCGGAGTCCGAGGCTTGCATTAGAACCAGCAGCGCCATTATATTATTTAATTACTACCTACCAAGTAATGATTGCTCTTTTCCAAACCATCTTCCCTTTTTTTTCTTCTTTTATATGCAGAATCCTTTTCATAATAAAATATAAAATAAGAGAAAACCCTATGATAGCAATATATGTCCCGATGCCGAAAGACACCAGAAACACAACCAAGATCCCAAAGAGCGCTACCAGTAAAGATGTGCAGATAGATATCAAATTAATTGTCTTGCGTGCATCTCTTGATACATAACCTTTAATCTTAAATGCATGGCAACTGTGGCAGTGGTCCTCATTAATTAAAATTGCACCACAAAATGGACATTTATCATCTTTTGTTGTCATTTATTTTAAATCTCAACATAATAGTAATCACTCATCCACAACCTTCCCTGGCAAGCGCAATCAACAACAGAATGTACTTTATTTTTTTGTTCTATTGTCTCAACTCCCTCAACAATCACGAAATTGCAGTATGATTTTATTTTATTTATTATTTTAAAGAATTCGCTCTCACTCTGTATTCCCCAGAAGTAATCTTTATCAATTTTTATACATTCAAAATTAAACATATCTATAACTGTTAAGCTTGTTAAGCCACTCCCAAAATCATCCAGCCATACTGGACACAATTTTGAAAGACACTTTAAGTCAACCATACAGCATTTAGTATTGAATTCATGAAAATGCTCGTTAATCTCAAAAGCAATGTTTTTTTGGTTTTTTAAGTAATCACCAATATATTTATCGTTCAAAATACAATCGCTAATAAGACTGTCAACATTTAACGAAACTGGCTTGAACTTCAATTCTGATGCATCAAGCTTTTCAATTGTCAATATCTGTTTCTTAAACACATCGATTTTTTCTTTATCGCTTAATGAAGTGAAACAAAAACCACTTTCATTAGCAAGGTAATCATTGCAGTCCTTTTTTTTAACATTTTTCGTGAGAATTTCCCAAGAATGAATAGAACCATCTTTTTTAAAAGATGGTTCTAAAACAAATCTACAGGAATCTATTTCCATATTGTTCTTTATCATTAAAAAAACACCGGAACTAGGAATAATCCTAATCGTGTCATATTTAGAAATCAAAGGAAAATAGTTTAAAATGATCGATAACGATCGAACAATAGACGAAACCTATCACATTTCTTAAATCGATCGATTATTCAAATCAAATGACTTAAAAGGGAAAAAAAAGAAACATGATTTCAATATAAATTTGAATAAAATCATATTGTTATGGAATGACAATACATTAGTGGCATGTATCAAACGTTAGTTGAGAGGGGTCTGTGGTTCCGAGGAAATTTATCCGTATTGGCAATGCCGATAATAAACCATCTTAAAAATTTATATGTATAAAATCATGAGAAAAGAAATCATTTCATCTTTAATTATTCGGCATGCAATATCCATTCTTCCCGTTACGTTTAACTTCATATAGCATTTCATCAGCCTCTTTGATCCACTCGATGATTGATTCTTTATTTTCTGCACAAGAAATACCGATACTGACAGTACAGTAAATATCGTTGTGAGAAGGTAATGAAAGATCTTTAATTTTTTTCTGAATTATATGAACCATAGCTATAACAAGCTTGCTATTACTATTATTAACAATAATAGCCAACTCATCGCCACCAAATCTTGCTGGTACGTCCTTCTCGCCAGCACACTCTCGTAATATTGTTGATATACGAGATAACACCGCATCACCTACTTCATGGCCATAGGTATCATTAATTTTTTTAAAATTATCAACATCAATGAGCATAAGATAAGAATGAATTCTCTTTTTACGCGTTGCACGAAAAGCACTTTCCATTTTTTGCTCAAAAAAACGGCGATTTGGTAGATCTAAGCCAGGATCCATCAGAGCCTGTTTTTCCAGTAACTCCCTTCTTTTCCTCAACTTTATAGATAAGTGCCTTGAAACAATACTCAGTACTATGGGATAACAGGTCGCCAAGGGTAAAGAAAGCAATACCGTTCGGGTACTGAATTCTATCGTATATCTGAAATCATTTACTAACCAAACTGTCAGGAAACTAATCATCATCCACATTAATGCTGGTTTTAAAATTTTCCATCCACCAGCAGCATAGCGATCAGCTATTTGAACTGAGATTATGAATAATGATGGAATTGGACTAACTTGCATTACGGCTATCCAGATTCCAGCCCAGAATGAATCAAGTATCATATTCTTCTTTTCAGTACTCAGCATATCCTTCGACATCATGCTTGCAAGATAAGCAACCGATGGCCAGATGAGTGCATTCAGAATTAACAAGGCTGTTGTTATTTTTTGATGTGACTGTTCCTGGAGGACTGAATATATAGGAAGAAAGCAAAGAACGACACCAATCTGACGTAAAAAATATACTCGCTTAATGAACGATGAATTTCTATCAGATATGTATTTTTCATCGGGGAAATTTGTTAACATAGAAAGCCTATTATAAATCACTAAGAGCCGCCATCACTTTAACCCACTAAATAACAAGATAAAACCGCCCTGCATTACAAAGTTATAACACGGATGTGAAAATTACAAGATTGCACTTCAATTAATGATAAACGTATCAATAATAACATTTGGTATCCATTTCTTTGAATCCATCCACACGATTTATATCTGATACTTAGTAATACTTTAGGGTTATATTCTTAAAAATGAATTTCCAGTGGAGTTTAGAGCTACTGCATTATTAATTTTGGTAGGCTATTAAAAAATAACACAACATCTGACCAGTAAAACTTTACTTGAACTTACTTATCGTTTACTGCAAATTGTTCTGTGATGTACACAGCAATTAATGTCGTTTCAGTTGCCCCCGGCAAGTGCCTCCGGGGGATTTTTTATGTTCCTCAACTTTCTAGTGCGTCAACTCGCCTAATCAAATCCTGTACCACGGTCACCAAATCGGCAATGATTGCCGTGTAATCCACATTCATCACCCTGAATTTTTCACCATCGATCTCCTGCTCGATGCCGAGGAAGGTATACAAGTCGTCAACTTTTTCAGCCTGCTGGGCGATAAAGCCACGCCTCCGGCGCGTTTCGCCTTTCATATTGAACTCGCATACTCCCAGCGAGTTAATGCGCCTGGAGGCCCCTTCTTGAGGCTCCATGAACGCATCTTTCAGCCGGACATCTGAGCCGGTGGTCAGGACGTCCCCCTTACCGGTGGAGATCGTGCCGCCAGCCCGGAAAATCCATGCATCGGTTCGCCCGAATCCGTCAGCGTACAGAACAAGTCGGTGTTCGGTGCCTACCTGCTCCTCCATGTACATTTGGACGTAAGCGCCATCCACGTCACCATACGCTCCTCGCCCTGCCATCAATGAGCGTACCGGATTGGAGGTCAGTTGCGTTCCGATGGCTGGGTTGGCTGGCATGGTCGATGATGCTGTGATCCTCCCGTCCGTTACCCAAAAACTTTGTACCTGCGCGTTCAGGCGGTTCTGCCTGTCGTGGATAAGGCGAGCGGTATAATCCGCACTGCTGCCATTGTAGTGGAAGTCAATGTAAGGCGTGCTCATTGACAGCTCGATCGCCTGCGTCAGAACCTTCCCCTTTGACGTGTTATCGATGTTGCCGCCAGCTGATAACCCACCGGGCAAAGTCGTCTGGTTATCGGTCCCAATAACGAGGATGTCATCAAAGGTATCTGACGGTGACACAGTGGTCGCTCTTGAACGCTGAACCCTGAACGGTGTTCCCGATCCAACGGCAATTGTCCCGCCTTGCCCCTGTTTTTTGAGCAGAGCCAGATCTGAGTTCTTACCGAGAATAAAACCGGCATTATCGCTGGTTATAACCTGCGAGCCGTCGAGTTTGTTTCCTCCGGTGAGTTTTGCCAGCGCGTTAAGATCCGATGCCTTCGCCATCCCGCCTATCGCCGGCACGGTTACCTGCTTTCCTGTGATCGGGTCAGTCATGGTGATATTGCCGCTGCCGGTCAGGGCCATCGACCAGCCCTCCACCACACTACGCCAGAATGCAAATGCGCTGGCCAGCTGGTTAGCAAACGACGAGGTACTGGCGGTTTCAGCGGTAATAATTCCGTAACTGGCGCCGGAAAATGCGGTGGTGATATTCCGGGTCAGCGTCAGCTGCGTGTCACTGTCCACGGATTTGATCGCATACAGGTCAGTACTACCGCTGCGGTAGACCACCAGAATCGACCCCGGCTGTATCCCCAGCGCCACCTGTGACCACTTTGTTGTCGCTCCTGTCACCCGTGCCTGCGACGCTGCACCCGTGACGGTACCGACTTCATACATCGCCATAATAAAGTTCCTCCTGGATGGTTATCCCTGGAAAAAGAAAAGGCCCCTGGCGGGGCCTCTGTTAGCTAAATGAACTGCTGTCCGTTCGGAATGCGGTTGCGGTGATGTTCTCGACTGTGCAGGTGTAATCAATCGCGGCATTACGACCTGTAGCCTTGATAAAGAAGCCGACATTGTTGTAGTCAGCATCCAGGCGCGCGGCAAACCGCAATTCAAAGGCCGTGGTGCCAGCTGTGATATTACCGGCATCGACGAAGATACGGCGGGTTACCTCCTGCCCACCAATGTTGAACGTAATATCAGAGGTATACCCCAGGCCACTGCCTGTCCCATAGGTCTGGCACACCAGGGTGCAGGCCAGAACCACTGTCATGCTATACCCCCTGTTCTGATACGCACCGTTCCGCTGTACCGTCTGGTTGCGGCGGAAGGTCAGGCTGTCGTAACCTTTTGCCACCGCAATGTCACCGATGAACGCATCCGCCTGGACAGTGCCACGGAACACGCCGCTATTCGCTTCGACCCTGCCACGAACGATCACGTTATTGAACTGCGAAGAGCCATCCTTGGCGATACGCCAGCCTTGCGACCCGTCAACAAAGTTATTCGAGCGGATCTCGTTGCCGATCTTCGCGTTCGTGATGGAACCGTCCGCGATTTTGGCAGAGGTCAGGGAACTGTTTTTGATACGTGCCGTATCGATATACAGTTCATTGCCTTCGGCAATCATCACCGGCACTGCCGTCGCATTGTTACGGTTAAACAGCGAGAAGCGGTCGGCGTAGAGGATCATGTCGCTCGTTTGACCATTGCTGCCCAGCGTAATCCCCGCGCCAACATTCTTCCCGTTAACCGTCTCAACCTTCATCGACCACAGCGAACTCACCGTACCATTCACATCCGCCACAGTTTTAGCGGTGTTCTGAACGGAAGCGCTGAGATCCCCGACACTGGATGTCAGGGTCGTCTGCTGCGTTGCCAGCGCCTCCAGTGCCGTTGCATGCGTCTGCTGGGTACTGGTGATACTGGCCACCGATTTAATCGTGTTGTCCAGCGTCGTCTGGTTTTTGATGTTGGCGGCCGCCTGGGCGTCAATCTGCGACTGAAGCGAGGTATTCAGGCTGGCCTGTGTGCTCTGGCTGTCGCTCAGCGTCTTCGCCATGTTATCGACGCGGGAGTTGGCGTTATCCACTTTCGTGGCCAGTGCCGTCTGCTGCTGCGCCTGGGCAGTGATTTTCCCTTCGGCATCCGTTACGCGCGCCGTCAGGCCGCTCACGGCGCTCGCCGTCGCGTCAGAGGCATCCTGTGCCGCTTTCGCATCGGTAACATCCGTGATGACCAGATCGTCGATATACAGTGAATAGCCAGGGGTACCGTTGCCGGTGGCGCCACGAGTGGAGATCCAGACCACCGCACGTGTTCTGCCTGCCCCGTTGTTACTGGCGATACCCGTGAATTTCACCCACTTATCGCGCGCGCCCAGAGAGGCTTCGCTGACAGTGACCGCCGCCTGCCACGCATTTTGCCCGGCAGCATTCTGCGACTGGATACCGACCAGCGTTGTCCACCCGGAGGAGGGCGCCTGATCCGCCGGCATCATGGCCCAGAACTCAAACCGGAACTTCGCGTCCTCACGGACTGACTGCCAGGTGCCAAGCTGTTTATCACTGTTGCCGCTGTTGTTCTCATCCCGTCTCAACTTCAGGCTCTTACCGCCGGTGAATTTCCGAGACGCCACCACAACGGCGGTGCCGTTCCCGCCCAGCACCTGGCCATCGCTGTAGCTTTCAAACGTACCGTCAACCCACGGATTAGCTCCCTGAGTGCGGATGGTATTGATGGTGCTGGTCAGCGACGTGATGCTCTGCGACTGGCTGGTGATGGTGTTTTCCACCTGGCTGACGCGACCGGTCAGTGAACTCACCGCGGACGTGTCAGCCTTTTTACCCAGCTCAGTATTCATCGTGGTCAGGCTGTTCTGCAGACTGGTGAGCTGCTGCGACTGCGAATCCAGTTTACCCTCGGCAGACGTCATCCGGGTGGTCAACCCGGTGACAGCGCTTTGCTCTGCTTTCTGACTGACCGCCGCATTCGTGACGGCCAGATCGCCGCTGAGTTTCGTCAGCTGCTGCGCCTGGGTGGTGATAGCCCCTTCCGCAGCAGTGACGCGGGTATTCATCTGAGAGATGGCCCCGGCATTAGCCGCGATATCCTTTTCATCCGTAACATCGAGAACATGGAAATCATCAAAATACATGGCCCCCGCGCTGAGGAAGGTCGTCAGCTGGAAACTGGCCGTCGTGGTCTTCGTGGCTTTCCAGTCAAACGTTACCAGTTGCCAGCCAGAACTAAACGGTCCGTAGTTTGAGCCGACCAGCAGGCCAGTGCTGTCGGCCACACGAAACTTCGTGTTACCCGCATCTTTAATCGTGGTCCCCGAGTCCTGCTTCGCCCATACCCCCATGCGGTAGGTACGGCCCTGCGTGATACTGATTTCCTGTCCGACCAGGTTCGACTGGCCGGCGGACATTTTCAGCGCCTTGTTACCCGAGTGCGGAACCTGTAAATCGGCCACCGTCGCGGTACTGCTCCAGCCGGTAAAGCCCGCCGCGCCGCGCTCAAAACTGCCGTTGACAATGAGGTTGTCCGGTATTTTCCCGCTGGCGTCAATATCCGCTGCCGTCTGGCTCAGGCTGTTACTCAGTTGCGTCAGAGAATCCCCCTGCGCACTGAGTGTTTTGCCCTGCTCCGTGACCTGGTTCTGCAGGGTGTTCATCGCGCTTGCATCCGCTTTTTTGTTCACGTTCGCATTCGTCGTGGCCAGATCGCTGCTGAGTTTTGTCAGCGCGCTGTTAGCTGCCGCGATGTCATTCCCCTGCTGCGTCACCGTGCCCTGCAGCTGCGTCACCGCTGTCGTGTCAGCCTTTTTACTCACCGTATCGTTTGTCGACCGGAGGCTGTTCTCCAGCGAGGTGGTCCGCGTGCCGATGCTGCTGAGCGTATCGCCCTGCTGGCTAACCGTGGTGGTCAGTGAATCCACCGCTTTTGCAGTCACATCTGCGGTTTTCTGCGCACTGTTCGCCGCCGTCACGTTACGCATATGCCAGTCGGCAGCGTACCAGACGGTGCCGAACGGGCTGCTCTGATTAACCTGCAGGAACGGCCGCAGCAAGCTGGTATCGGATGGCACCGTAAAGCGCCAGGTGGCTCGTTTCCACGCGGAGGTGGTCCTGGTGTTGCCCCCGGACGCTTTCGCTCCGATGCCACCGGTGGCGGTAGTGGCCCGACCGATATAGAAGTTAAAGTCAGCGCTGCCGGTACCACACGCTACCAGAGCAGACATTTCGAAAACGTCGCCCGGTGTCACGGCGATATTGTTGATTTTTGGCACATGGTCTCGCCCGGCCAGCCGGACGGCATACCTGAACGGGCAGTCAGCCGGCACACCATCGGCGGTGGTCTCCACCACGTCATAACCCATGCGGTCATACGCCGGATCAAATGACGGGTTTGGGATGTAATCATCCCCGGCAGCATTCCCGGCGTTCACCGCCGCCGTCAGGCTGACGATGTTGCTGTTGGCTGCCGTGAGGCCTGCCTCGGTTTTCTCCACCCGGCCAGTCAGCGCGTTAAGCGCCGTCTGATCCGCTTTGGTGTTGACCTTATCGGTGGTGCTGCTCAAATCGCCCTGCAGCTTCGTGATAGCCTGCCCCTGGGAGGTGATTTTGCCTTCCGCACTGGTGACCCGGCTGGTGAGATCACTCACCGACTGCGCGCTGGCCTTTTGTGCCACGTTGTTGTTGGTGGTGTTCAGGCTGTTCTGCAGATTCGTGATGCTCTGAGACTGCGCGGTCAACTGCCCCTCGGCATTCGTCACCCGACTGGTGAGGCTGTTAATGGCCGATGTGTTCGCGGTAATACCGCTGGCCGCATCATCCGGACTCGGTGACCAGTCGGTCATCACGGTCCCGGTTTCCAGCTGAGGGCGGCAGAGCCAGACTTCTTTGTCGGCAGACGTCGCGCTTTCCAGACGCGCGGCAATCAGCCGTTTGGTGCCACTGGTGGCAGGAATAACCCATTTCACCCAGTAACGCGCCCATGCGGTGGTCAGTTTCGTGACCGCCTTGCCGTCACCGGCCCCGCCTTTAACGCCCTGGCTGGTTTCCGTGGTGGTGGTGTTCGACGGGTTATAGAAATAACTCGCCATCTCCTGCCCGTCATAAGCCCCTTTCGCATAGAAACTGAATACAAATTCCGTACGCCCGGTAACGTCCAGCGTCTGTTCATCCAGCTGGGTATAACCGGATGCACCTTTCGCCAGCCGGGTATAGGCCACGCGGTCGCCCAGATAGGTTTCTGTGGCGTGGCGGCTGCTCCATCCCTCCAGAGTGTCCGCATTGCGGATAAGATTGGTCCCTCCCACGGCCAGGGAGGAAAAGTTGTTTTCCAGGTTCGTCAGCGCGCTGCTTTGCGTGGTCAGATCCCTGCCATGCTGTTCAACGGTGTTCTGCAGGCTCTGAAGCGCCGTTGCATCAGCCTTCTTCGCTACATTGCTGTTAGTCGTGTTCAGGCTGTTCTGCAGGCTGGTCAGGCTGTCTCCCTGCGATTTCAGACCGCCTTCGGTAGCCGTCACGCGGGTCGTCAGATTCGTCAGCGCGCTGGCATTGGCCTTGCCGCTGATATCCTTACCCAGTTGCGTCACATCCGACTGCAGTTTCGTGATCGCGCTGCCCTGAGACGTAATATTCTTCCCGTTCTGCGTGACTGACGCGGACAGACTGGAAAGCGCCTGCGCATTCGCATCGGCGGCATCGAGCGCCGCTTTCGCATCGGTCACGTCAGTGATGATCAGATCATCAATCAGGAAGGCGTCACCCAGGCGAACTTTTGGTGTATTCGGGATGGAGATCCTCACCATTGCCTGTTTCAGCGCGGTTCGGTTGTTGGTCAGATAGCCACTGACTTTTGTCCAGTTGTCCACCGACAACTCGGAGACTTTCACGTTCAGGCCAGGCCACGACCAGCCATTGGCAGAATCCTGGAAGGAAAATCCGAGCACCATATAAACGGTCGGATCGGCGGTCGAGCCAGCCGGCAACTTAACCCACGCCTCCACGTAGTAGACCGCGTTATCGCGAACCTGCATGCCTGAAAAGATATGGGTATCGTTATTATCCGTCGCGTTCGGGTTGTACTCCGTACTGCGCGTAACACGCAGGCTTTTGGTCCCGCTGTGAGCAGCTTCACTGGTGATAACGGCGCGGGCATTACTGAGAACATCGCCGACGGCATAGGATTCAAAACTGCCGTCCGGCAGTACGTTGGCTCCCCGTGTCGCCTGCTGCTTCAGCGATGTATTCAGGCTGGTCAGGCTGTCGGCCTGGCTACGGATATCCTTTTCAGTCTGGGTAACCCGGTTGGTCAGTGAACTGACCGCCGACGCATCAGCCTTCTTCGCCACATCGCCTTTGACCCCTTCCAGCGCGTTATTCAGCGCCGTGATGGATTGCCCCTGCGATGTCAGGGTGTTCCCCTGGTTCGTCACCGTCCCGGTCAGAGACGAAACAGCATCGCTGGTCGCCTTGATGTTGGTTTCATCGGTGATATCAAACACCCGGACGGAATCGAGCCAGATTTCACCGTTTGTCGGATGAGAATAAAGTTTGAAGTTCTGCCCGTCCGCGCCGGCAGCCGTCAATCCGGTTTCCCATGTGATGGTTTGCCAGTCAGTGGTCAGCGTGACCGTTTTATCCTCATACGTACTGTCCGTCTGGCCGATTTTGTTCTGGCGACGGATCAGCAGACTCATCGCGCCGGAAACACCTTTGACCTTTACCACCACCCGGTACTTGCGCTGGCCATTCAGCGGCACCGGCTTGTTGTTGTTGGAGAAGATCCCCGGACTGGTGTTAGTCGTCCGGTTCAGCCGGACCCCCGCTTTCCCGTCCCCGAAATCGCCAAAGGTCACACCGGCTGGATACTGAATATCCCAGGCCGTGTCGCCCTGCAGAAAATCAAAGTTCGGGATCAGGTTGTCGCCGGCGTTGCGGGTCGCCGTCAGCACATTCGCCAGATTTGTCAGCTGCTGGCTCTGTGTGGTCAGTTTCCCTTCCGCCTCTATCACCCGGTTATCGACCGAAGTCAGTGCCGTGGCATCGGCCTTCTTCGATACATTGCTGTTGGTCGTGTTCAGGCTGTTCTGCAGGTTCGTCAGCTGCTGGCTTTGTGAGGTGATGGCCCCTTCCGCTGTGCTGACCCGGCTCGTCAGTCCGGTCACGGCGCCGGCGGTGGCATCGATGTCCACCCGGTCGGTAACGTCAGTGACGTAAAAATCATCGAAGTAGCGGCTGCCGCTAATCAGATAGTTACTCAGCGTCACCGGCAGGCTGGCTGTCTCCGTCGCTTTCCAGCGACCGGAAATCAGGGTCCAGTTTGTCCCCACCGTACCGCTGTTGTATGGACGCTCAAAAACCGGCTGGCCGGCAGAGTTGCCGATCCGCAGCTTGTTGTTCCCCACGCCATTATCCGTCGTCGCTCCGGGTTCCTTGACCCACACCCCGATTTCATAGGTTCGCCCCTGAACAAACGGGATGTATTGCCCCGGAGTCACATTCCCCGGGTCAACTTTCAGCGCCCGCGTCCCGCTGTGAGGAACGGAAACCTCCACCACACTGGTCGCGGTTGACCGTCCGGTGTAACCATCCAGCCCGCGTTCAAACGAGGGATTCACGACCAGGTTACCCGGTATCTGCCCGCTGGCATCGATATCTGCTGCGACCTGCGAGAGGCTGTTCGACAGGTTCGTCAGCGAATTGCTCTGGCTCTCCAGCGTTTTGCCCTGCTGCGTCACTTTCGTGTCGAGCGTGGCCAGCGCTGTCGCATCGGCTTTCTGCGCCAGCGCTTTATCGGTATTCGCCAGATTTCCGGTCAGTTTCGTGATGGCGCTGTTCGCAGCAGTCAGGTCGTTGCCCAGCTGTGTGACGGTATTGGTCAAATCCTGCACCGCTGTCGCATCAGCCTTTTTGGCCACTGCGGCATTGGTAGTTGCCAGCCCGTTTTCCAGCTGAGTTGTCCGGTTGCCGGTCGAGGTCAGCAGATTACCCTGTTGCGTCACGGTGGTGGTCAGGGAGTCAACCGCCGCCGCCGTGGCATCCGCAGTATCCTGAACCTTTTGCGCCGCTGTCACATTTCGCATATGCCAGTCCGTAACGAACCATACGGTGCCATACGGGCTGTTCTGCGAGATCTGCAGGAACGGGCGGATATAACCCCTGTCCACCATCGCCTGCGTGACCTTGAAGCGCCAGGTGGTTCTCTGCCAGGTCGCGGAGGGTGATTTCCCGCCCCCCGCCATGAGTGGCGCACCGGTGCTCGTATCTGGCCGAACGGCGGTGCCAACATACAGATTAAAATTCGCCGTGCCGGCGCCGCAGGCAACCAGTGCGCTGATCTCAATCACATCGTTAAGCGTGGCCGGGAACGCGGCAAAGTTAGGATGGTGATCCCGGCTGGCAATTCGGGCCGCATAACCATACGGGCAGCCCGGCGGGACCTCCTCAGCCGTCGTGGCTACCACGCTGAACCCCATCTGGTCATACGCCGGGTCAAACGTCGGGTTGGGAATTAAATCCCCGCCTGATGCGTTTCCGGCCCGTACAGCGGATTTCAGCGAGGTAATGTTGGCGTTAGCAGCCGTCAGCCCGGATTCCGTCTTCTCCACTCGTCCGGTTAGCGAGTTCATCGCCGTCTGATCCGCTTTGCTGGCCACGTTCGCGTCTGTCTGCGTCAGCGCATTCCGGAGCTGGGTGATGTTCTGCGAATTGCTGACCACATCGTTGCCAATCTGGCTGACATTCGAGCTGAGCACGCCGGCTGCGTTTGCCAGCGCGGAAACCCCGAGACCGGAGTACATCTCAGCAACCAGGTCTGACAGCTTCAGGCCCAGGTTGATATACGCCTGGCCGGTCCACTGAGTCACCAGAAACTCAACGGTGTTCCAGCCGGCTTTCAGTTCAAAACTGACAGTATTCCAGCTGGCATTACCCCAGGCGACCTGAACCCCATTCACAAATATGGCGCCGGTATCATCAAAAACCCTGGCGCCGGGCGCCAGTGTGATGGTGGTATCTGCGGCCACTTTCACCTGGCAGGAATACAGCGCGATCAGATAGCTGCCGGCGGACGTAAAATCCAGTTTGGCCGCGTCGGCCACCTCATCCACGACCGTTGGCGCCACGGCGCGAATATCGCTGAATGACGGGACTGTCCCGGCGTTAGCCAGCTGCACAGGATAGAGTCGACGGGACCAGCGATTCGGCTGGCCATTGACCAGTTGATTTGACAGGCTGGTGATGCTGTCAGTATTGCTGCGAATATCCCGCCCGTTTTGCTCTACCTGCTGCGTTAAGGCAGTGACCGCAGCCGCTTCGGCTTTCTTCGCCAGCGCGGCATTTGTCGTGCCCAAATCGCTCGTCAGTTTCGTGATGGACTGACCCTGGCTGGTTATCCTGTCACCCTGCTGGGTAACAACAGACTGCAGCCCGCTCAGCGCCTCATTCGTACCAGCCAGGCCCGTTTCCGTCTGGCCAACCCGGTTAGTGAGCGATGTTAACGCGGCGCCCTGCGATGTCAGCGTGGCGCCCTGTTGCTCCACTTTCTGCGTCAGGGACGTCAGCGCGGCCGCATCGGCTTTTTTCCCGAGGCTGGTTTCCAGGCCACCGATACGGCTCGCCTGCGCGCTCTGCTCTGTCGTCAGAGAACTCAGTTCACCAGAAACAGCAGCTTTGTTGTCGTTAAACTGCGTCTGCAGGGACTCTCTGGCCTTAACTTCCGCCGAGATGGCGGTAACGCGCGCGGTTTTTTCCTGGTACAGCAGCCCGGAGGTAACTTTCTCCAGGTCGCTCCCATCATAGGAGCCACGCATCTGCGCCGCCAGCGTGCTGCGTGCCTGCGCTTCGGCGGTCAGCGCGTTACTCAGCGTACTGCGCACATCCTGCAAAGCAGCCGTACTGGCGCCGGGGGCTGGCCGGCCAACGGCGATCCAGTCGAACTCGATAAAGTTGCTGGCATCCTGCTGGTTCGTCAGGTCCAGGCGAATACGATCAATGTTCCCTGTCCACGGAATATCACGCACAGTCAGGGTTGCCACCCCATCGGCATATTCCGGCTCAGCAACAATGTATCGCTTCGTGTTATTGAAGTTTTCGCCGGCAGACACCCAGCGGATCTCACCCGTCCAGACGGGTTTGCCGGTTTTACGAAAGCGCAGCATGATGAAGCGGTACGCCGCACCATCGACAGCCAGCCCGCCAGGAGAGGTAATGTACGGATCGGTGGCGCTGTCCGCCGGGCGTAACCAGCCATCCTGTGACACACCCGGTACGCCGGCGCTGCCGGTCCAGCCCTCGGTCGTCTGATTGTTGAAATGCCAGATAACCTGCGAATCGAACTGGATATTAGCGCCGGCAGCGAGGCTGGACATTTCCCGCGCCAGATTTTCATCGGCGGTCTTCATCACCTGAGTCAGGCTCTCGATACTCGCCTCAATCCCCTGCGTTGCCGCCAGCAGTTCATCAGCGGCCTGTGACGCCTTCGCGTTAACATCGGCGATACGATCCGCGGTCTCCTGCTTCACCGCACTGGTCAGCGTGGTGTTGACCTGAGACAGCGACTGCTTCAGGCCATTTTCGGCAGTCTTTATCTGCGCATTCAATGCGGCATCGCCGTCGGCCAGCGTTTTGCTGACCCTGGCAATCTCCAGGTCGATGGTGGCGTTGATTTCCGCAGCCGTATCGGTGACTGACTGTCTTACCTGGGTGATGCTGTCGGTCAGCGACTTGTTCACAGTTGCGATCTGCTTGTTCGCATCTGCGACGGCGGATTTTGCCTCCTGAACGCCTTTGTTTGCCTGAGCCAGACCAGAATCGAGAGCCTCATTGACCGAGGTGATCTCATCCGTGATGGTTTTATTCACGGCGGAGATCTTCCCGTCAACATCAGCAGTGATGCTTTTCGCCGATGCATCAATTTCCTGGCTGACCTGCTTCGCCTGGTCTTCGGCTTCCTTACGCAGAGCTTCAGCGGTCTGCTCCAGTTCCTGCTGCGTATTGCGGATACCTTCCTGCGTTTCGCTAATGGTGCGCTGCGTTTCCTCCCAGGCAGCTGTATCCTTGATCGCGTCAGTCAGGTTTTCGTAGTAGTCATCAAAGTTATCGCTGGCCATCCCCTGGACCCAGCCGGTCCACGGGCTTTCATTGCCCAGACGATCCACAAGGCGCGCCCGATACCAGAATTCTGCGCCCATACTGAGGCCCATCTGCTGATAGCTTTTCCCCGGATAGGCCACGTCTGATAACAGCATCGGCGCACTGCCGTCCTGATTTTTGCTGTACTGCAGTTCCGTGCGCAGCGTATCCCCCGAGCCGGTCGGGAATTCCCAGCTAACCTGGACCCCATGAACCAGCGAACGGGTTGCCAGCGCCAGCGGCGGAAGTGGGGCACCAGACTTACCGGTCAGCTCGGTTTCTTTCGAGATCCCCCATACGGACGCGATATCCTGCGCGTTAATCGCCCGCACACGCACAACGTATCGACCGGTATAGATACCATCGACCTCAAACCGCGTATTGCCGGTGCGCGGCAGGTTAATCCAGTCACCATTGTTCTGACGCCACTGCATTTCATACGCAATCGCATTTTTCACCGGCGACCAGGTGGCAACCAGGGTGGTGATGCCAATCCCCTGCGACACCCGGTAGAGGCTGGAAATGGTAATGTCGTCCGGTGCCTCCTGTCCCCGTGGGGGAACAACGGTCACAGGACGGTCTTCGATCACCGCGCCATCATCCACCCGGGGAAACTTGTTCGGGTTATACGGCAGGCCGTTAATAGTGACCGTGCCATCGTTATTGTTCACAACGCGCTTAACCCTGAATTGCTGAATGGCCAGGTCTGACTGATCCAGAATCCAACCCGCCTCAGCCTGCGGTGCCGGGTTATACTCCTGCTCTACCGTAACAATACGGTCCTGCACACCCTGAACTTTACGCCCCTGCGACTTTCCGTCCGGCAGGTTAATGATGAGCGTATCCTCGGCTTTTGCCGCGACCGCGCGGTCGAGAGTAATCCTTTTTCCTGAGACTGCCGCCACACGACCGCCGTTCTGCCGGCCAGCCATAGGGGCATTGTTGATACCGATAACCTTGCCAACACGGGGAATGCGACCCTCCATCCCCGTTTTAAACTCAACGCCATTGTCGTCGCGGTTTGTCTCGATGGCGTAGGCGCCGTGGCGCTGCGCCTCGGATTCACGTGTACAGCCAATCCGGGACAGCTCGATAGTGTTAAATCCGAAGCGGTCTGCAACCTCCTGCGAATAGACGCTGGCTTGATCGTCCTGATAGTTATTCTGTGGGTTGCTGTAAGTGACGATGGCCGCGCTATAGTTGGTCCGCTCGGACGTGCTGGAGAACGTGAAGGAGCCGACAATATTCGATTTGTTGAAAACAAAATCGGGGTCCATCTCACGCGGCATATCGGCATCAACCGACAGCAGATTATTCGACCAGCTAATCATGCCCCGAAAAATGTTCGCGAGATCCATTAATACGGTCCAGGCGTCAGTCCGCTGGGATATATAGAGATCGCAGAGATAACGGGCCTCTTTTCCGCCGGCACCATCTGAGACCGGCGCATCGCAATACTGGCCGATCTGATACAGGGTCCATTTATCCACCTGGTCGGACGAAATACGCTTTCCAAGTCCATAGCGTTTGTTCAGCACCAGATCGTAAAAAATCCAGGCGGGGTTATTCGACCAGGCCCACTTGAAGGTCCCGTCCCAGCTTCCGCTGTAGGTACGTTCGATAGGGTCATAGTTCGACGGTACGCGAATGACCAGCCCCTTTGCCTTGACCGTCACGGTCGGTGTCCGGCCATCAAAAAGCGTTGAATCGAACTGAACGAACAACAGCGCGGTGTTCGGATAGCGCAGTTTGGCGTCAACGATTTCCGTTATCGACTCGATACGACTCACGTCCGCCGTTTTGTTATTATTCTTATTCTCAGTCAGACGGCGAACGCGGATCTGCCAGCCGGAGTTTGCCCGCGGCAAATCGATGCGGTAGCTGCGCTCATAGCCAGTGTTAGCTATGCCATCGACGGTATCGCGGCCATATTCGGTATACGTGCTGCCGTCTGTTGAAACATCGATGGCGAACTCAATGCGGTAACCATCTTTGCCACCGCTGTCACGCAGGCTGTAGACCCCGTTCGGAAATTTAATACGCAGGCGAACAGCCGACAGCTGCGTGTTGTTGATCGCCTTTACCCACGGGGTGCCAGACTTGATTTCCGTGCTGACGCTGATTTCGTTTTCGACCGCCGGGAAACCCTGAATGTAATCCTGGTCAACCAGACCACTGCGCCACTCCCACGTCACGCCCGGAAAATTTTCATGGCCATCGGCATCGAGCAACGGCGTACCGTCGAGGCAAATATCCTGACCGGTAAACTGACCGGCAATTTGACCTTCTGACAGTGCCAGCAAGATTTTCATATAGGCGACCGAGGCAATTTCCGTCCCGCGATTCTGCCCGTTATCCTTGCTACCACCGTTATTTTTAGCGCCAGCGATTCCTTTTATTTCAGCCATTCTCAAACTCCGGGCAAAAAAAATCCCGCCGTGGCGGGAAGGGTAAAATGCATTTTTTTATTGCTGTTCTTCGGTATAAATACCGCCACTGATAATGACGCCGCCTATTTCACGCAGGCCATACAAGATCGGTACACCGTTGCCGGCAGCGACCTGATTAGCAGGCGCACCAAATGAGTACGATTTTTTCGTATCCCGATCCGTTGTCATACCCTGGGTACCGCTGGGCGCCAGCATTTGTACAACGCCGCCCAGCATCATCGCCGCCCCCATTTTGTAGAGGAACGGCGAGGCAGCAGCGGCAGGGGTAAAACTCAGCACCATACCAACGGCAACGAGTACGGCACCAAAGATGGTCTGGAACACCCCTGCTTTTTTGCTGCCAATAATCACAGGCGCAATTTTGATTACGTCATGCACACCATTCAGAAACAGGTCATCCTGGCTCAGGTTTTTTTCACCGTTAAAGACCATGTACGTGACTCCACGTCCCTCGCTGGTCTCCAGCCATCGTTCCAGTCCTGGAACCATGATGCACAGCGCGCGGATAGCCTCCCGTACAGAAGATACCGACAGGCGATGCTCCCGGCCGAACAACTTGCCCAGCTTGCCGTACAGGCGAACCAGAACCATTTTCTCTATCGTATTAGTCGTCATTTTTATGCCTCAGCGTCAGCATGGTTCGCTCCCGCCAGATCCCACCGTATGGAACCTCACCACTCAGCTGGCCATACATGTGGTGCAACATTTTTCCGTTGCCCAGGTAAATGCCGGCGTGGTTGATTTCGTCCGCTCTGTACTGCATGAGGATCACATCGCCTGCCTGCAGCTCGCTGGCGTGAGAATAAAACCCGGCCTCCGCATAGTGCCGCACATACAGGTTTTCCCCCCGGGTCCACCAGTTGTCCTCTCTGGGAAAATCAGGCAGTTCGATACCACGCTCCTGCATATACCAGTCGCGGACCAGTCCGTAGCAATCCCAGCTACCGTGGATAAACGGACGGTTCAGAAGAGGCGGGGAATCATCCGGCGTCGTGACGGTGTAGTCGCCTCCTGGCCAGCTGATAATGATCCACGGCAGACCTGTTTTCTGGCAGCCCTGCAGGTCCTCGGCGGATGCGTGCGGACCTGCATCCGGATGCGAATGCACTACGGCCAGCACGTCTCCGGCATCTTCTGCGGCAATCCAGTCACCGGCTGCGATCCGAAAATGCTCCGTCGGCATTTCATGACTGTTTTCGCAGCGAATATATCGCCGCTGCCGCCCGACCCGGATAATCAGGCCACAGCATTCGTTCGGGTAAACATCCGCGGCGTGCGCCTCAATAGCGGTTTTCAGTCTCTGGCTCAGCATGACTACATCCTCAGCAGGCCAATAGCCGGGAATCCGCCAAACGGCAGCATGGCATCATCACCAAAACGTAACTTACAGCCCGCGATTGTTCCCGGGCAGACGTCCAGTGCCGGGTTGTCTACGGGATTGCCGAATTTGTCGTAATAACGCGTGCCGGTATAGCCGCAGTCAGCACCACGGTACTGGCCCTGCATGCACCAGGCACAACGGTTGGTCATCTGGCGTGCAGGCAACTTCTGGCCGGTAACGTCGACCGGCGAGCTAAGTTTGAACTGGACCTGTTCATCGTCATCGCTGGATTTACTGTCAATGTAAAAAACATCAATCTGCTCTGCTGTCGGGTCAGCCTGTGGGTTGCCGTCAGGGAAGTTCCTGGCATCGAGATAGTGCGCATACGTGCGGTGAACCGTTACCTTCGCCTGCTTCATATCCTGGAACATGTGGCATAACGCGCTGATTGAGCCATCCAGGTTCGCAATGGACAGCTTGGGGGAAGCTGGCGAACCTTCACCGTTGGACTCAACGTCCTCGATCTCACATGGCCAGAGCGTATATTTCACGCCCTGCCAGTAAATCGGTTTGCCCGTTAGCTTTTCCGCATCGCTGCCAGCGGCGATAATTTCTTCTTCGGTATACGGGATAGCGTGGTTGTGAAAATACAGTACGTCTGCACCAAAAGTGGTGCCATCCACTTCGAACAGAGTGATAACGTTACCGGGTTCCAGTTTTTGATCGTCGGCTGCAATGCCCATAATGTCCTCGCTGCGGGACCGTAGTCCCAATAATAAAAAACCCCGCAGAGCGGGGTTAAGTTGATGGTGTGGGTGCCGGACGGCACGGGAGGTTAACGGGGAAAGTGGTAGCCGGCATCGGTGCAAATTGGCATCATCAGTTCGGCTATATCATCACTGTCAATAGATACTCCAGCTTCAATGATTTTCCCTTGGCTATCACGTTTAACACCTGCCAACAGAAGCGCTTTCCCTGCGTAACCTCCATAGGAATTTTTGGCGTTAATTTGAGCGCAATAAGCATCCCCACCCATATCCGGTTACCAATAAATTTTGGCGCTATCCGGATCTTTCAGCTTCTGCTTCGCAGACTCTTCGATGACCTTTTTTTCCGACGCCGTTAACTCACGTGCTGTCGCTGTACCGGAAAAAAGAACGGCGATGCTTGCCAGCGCCAGTACCATTTTTTGCATTATCATTCTCCATTATATCGGTGCGGCTCGGTATGCCGTCACAAACGTAACAGTAACGGTCATGCGCGCAAAATCAAGCAGTTGAGGCTTTATCTGTGTCGCACGGTATAGCCCCCGCTCGCCCAGCGGATTAACCCATATGAATGCACGTGTTTCGCCATGACGGCGCAAAAACTGCAGGATCGGCATGACCTCCTCCCTGTAGTCGGTGAATGTCAGTGGCCATGATTGCGATTCAGGATTAATACCATCACCAGTGACCTGCTCATAACCATCACCATATTTCACGGACCGCGTCGCATATTTAATATCCGCAGTGGGACCATTCAGCGGCGACCAGTCGAACGTTTCCAGTGCGGCCATTAGCGCATGCTCCTCAGTTTTACATCGATCATCCCACCGTTACCCATTTCCTTATCCAGGGTGCTCAAAACTATCTGAATGATTTGTTGCTTCATCTGAGCGATACCACTCTCTGACCGCTTCCCGGACTGGTCCTGATTACCATTGCTATTGACCACCTGTAACGGGATATTAACCGTTATTCCCCCTGCTGCGCGCTGGCTCTGGCCGCTCATCGGCAGCGCCCCGCTCGGCGCGCCAGCCCGCCCACCGTTGGCGTAGCCACTGCCGTAAGTTAACTGGTTCAGAAAGCTGAGCATGCCAGGCCTTTTAACCACCTCCTGTGGCACAACCCACTCACCCCGGTGGACTGGCCCGGCAACCTCATACTTCCCGCCGTCACCGGTATACCCGCCGCCGGAGAACCCAGACAGAAACCCGCCAAAATCCGCGAGGATGCCAATCCCGGACCCCGACATAGCTGAGCCTGCAGATCGGATGGACTGAAAAAAGAGCATTTTTGTTATCATCTGCCCAATATCGTCAATGATAGACAGCGCCATCTCCTTAAATGACGATTTACCCCGCGATGCCATTTGCCAGATCGAGTTAGCCATACTGTCCATAGCATTGACTGAGGTGTCACGAACCTGGGCATAAATATTGGTTGCATCGGCGCCCCATTCACGCAGCCCGGCTCGTAATCCCTCGGTCCAGGAACCCTCAATCTGCGCTTTATCCCTGGCACCATTGCGAACTATGCTCAGTTGCTTTTGTTCCTCAGCGTTCAATGCTGCAGTTTTTGCTTTATAAATGGTTGGGTTTACTGATTTAAAATCCCTATCTGCATCCTCGCGCAACTTCGCGAATTTCGACCTGACCTGCTGCTCCTTCGCCATCTGGTCATAGGCGGCGCTGCTCATCGTCATCCTGGCCACGTTGGCATCCATCTCGGCCTGTAGCTGAATGGTTGAGCGGTGCAGCTCATTATTCTCCTGTTGCATTTTCAGCGACAGCTGGCGCTGCATGTTCGCCTTCTCCAGCTGTACGTTGATGTTCAGCTGAGCGCGCAACTCCTGCTCAGCATTGAGAATGCTGCGCTGCCCGGCGGTCAGGATTTTTTTTGCCTTGAGATCGGCGATCTCCTGGTTGAACTGCAGCAGCTTTCGCTCTGAACCGGTCAGGTTAACGGTCTGCTGGTTTTGCTGACGAAGAACCGATTCCTGCTCGCGCAGACTCTGCAGACGCTGGGTGGCCTGGTCATCTTTGTACGCCGCCGGTTTCTTCTGCTTCTCCCCGTACAATTTATCTATACCGCGTAACGCCTGCGCGTACTCTTCCGTTCCTTTCTTGAGAGTGCGATTGAGAACCGCCAGTGCATCGGCGCGCTGCTTCTCTTTTGTCACGCCAGCAGCCATCAGTCCTTGAACGGTATTTTCGGCCTTCAGGCGATCAGCTGTATCTTTCCGCAGCTTTTCTTGCTCCTTCCGCAGCCTTTCCACCTCTTCGCGCTGTTTTATCGCCGGGTCCGGGCTGGGTGTCAGGTTAATTCCCAATGCTGACGCCTGCGCCTGGGCTGTGGCCATCTGGGCGTCACCCATTGTTTTAAACGCGCTGCTGACATAATCCTTCAGCGATTTCCAGGCCCCTTTCAGCCCGTCAACCTTATCTTCCTGATCCTTTATCTGCTTTTCCAGCTCGGCCATCGCCTGCTTTTGCAGGAGCGCCGTAGCCTCACTTTCCCTGCCCTGGCGCTGCAGCGTGACTATCTGATCGATAAACGTCGCGTTTAGCTGAATTCCCTGATTGTTCAGCTTCTCCATCGCCTGGACAGGATCGCCCTGCAGATTCGTGAGCATCGAGACCAGATCCCCCGAACTCTGCCCCAGCTCTTCCATCCGGGCGCCAAGTCCGGCAACACGGTCCAGCATTTCCCCACCGAATCCGGCATTAACAGACGCGGTGATCGCTTTTACGGCACCATCAGTATCTCCCAGCTGCGACTGCAGGCTCTGGAGATACTGAACCGACATAATCGACTGCTGCCCTGATTTGAATAACGCATTGCTGTAGCCGCTGATAGTTTCCTGAGACTTTGAAAACGAAGAATAGAGCATCGTCACCGCGCCGGCGATCGCCATAATACCGATCCCGACCGGGCCACCGACCAGCGCCAGGGCGCCACGCAGTGTTCCCGCCGCCGCCGCCGCTGCGCGCTGCCGGAACGTCAGCTCCTGGCTGGCCGTGGCCAGCGTTCGCGTTGAGGTGGTCAGGGTACGCCTGGCGTCAGACTCAGCGATATCTGCGGCCAGAACCTCTTTTGTGGCTTCTGCCAGGCTCTTTTTCCCGCGTGCCTCAGCTATATTGGCCTCGCTGATGGTGCGGGCATTTTTCGCGTGCTCTGCTTCATAGCTGGCCGTGATGCCATACTGCTTATTCACCTCTGCTTGTTTGGCATAATACTCATCCAGCGCAAACGCCTTCTCGCGCTCCGCCTGCGCCGCCTGAATGGTTTGTACGGCTGCTTTCTGCCGCGCCAGTGCCTCTTCTCGCAGCGTGCGGGCATTGTTGATAGACGCCTGCGCGCCATCTACCGCCGCCTGCGATGCGGCAATCTGAGCCTGTCGCTGTAGCTCCAGACTTTGGGTGCTACTGGTCAGCGCAGTACTCATACCTTCGGTCAGCGCCGAGATCGCCGCAGTGGTGAAACTGCTGCCGGTAACGCCACTACCGGCAGACAGATTCGCCAGTACGTTACGCATCTCATCCAGCCCGGTAAGCCGTAGTGACCCCAGCTTTTCGATACGTTTATCCAGCCTGGAAAATTCAGCATCAGCGGCTTTTACACCTACGCCGATCCCCTTAAAGGCAGCCTCAGTTTTTGCCGCATCAGCCTGTGCTTTTTTGTTGAACTGCTGTGCGTTGCCATCCGCCTGACGCATTGCGTCAGCGAACTGCGAATTAAACGTCGCACGGTTGAGGTGCAACGCGACAGCGAGTGATGCTACATCAGCCATTTCCAAGAACCCTCAGGCAGTTTTCAAAATCATCATCCCGGGCTACGGCAGAGGGTGCTGTAGATGACTGTGGAGCCGCCAGTGGTGGTTCTCCCTCTTCTTTAAGGAGCGCAAAGTACGCCTCCCAGTAGGTCAGGATGTTCGCCGGCATGGCGGCCAGTTTCGTGGGGTCCGGCTCACCCCAGCGATCTGCCAGCGTAAACAGGGTGCGCAGCTGGGGTGATTCGGTTAGTTTTTTTTGGCATCTTCCAGTGTGCCGATAGCATGACGCTGTACGGCAATGACCGCCTCCAGCAGATCTGCTCCCGAATGGGCTGACAGAAAAGCCTCTGCGGCCGGGAGTTCATCCGCTGCCGGGCGGCTTCCGTCCTCATTTACCAGCGCAGAGAGAAACAGTGTGATGCCACGGATAGAGGTCTGGCGAGCGTTGTCATCGCTCTTTTCCAGCGCCTGCAGATCGGCTTCATAATCCCATAGTTCCTCCTGCGTCAGACGGCGAATAAAGATCTGCTGACCAAGCAGCGTAATCGGGTGGGCTTTGATAATAGGGTTGAGAAGGTTTTGATAATTCACAGTCGTTATTCCTTTTATTCACTACCACTATTGGCGGCGTTCGTGGTAGTCCATTTCACGCCGCCGTTCTGCTTGCCGTATACCTCGTCCTGCAGGACTTTACCATCAGGCTGGTCAACGGCCTGCTGCGCCCATCCGGATAGCACCAGCTCCATTTCCGCCGAGCGCCCATTTGGGAAGTCGAAGAAAAACACCACGGTCTTATTGGCCTCCGCCGCTTCCAGCAACGCCTGCTGATTCGCATCCGTCGGATCGGCAATAAACACCAGGGTTTTATCCTCACCCTCGCCCATATCGGCCATGTATTTCGGATCACGGTCAATCAGGCGTGTCACCTTCATGAAGGTACCCTTTTTGCCTACGGCACCGATGGCCATCGTACTTTGCAGTAGCTTTGCGGCCGCCTTCAGCGTGCCTTTCATACCCCAGTACGTGCGGGTTCCCGCCGGAATGCTTGCATATTCCGAGGGGCTTTTAATGACGTCTTCACCCATTTTTTTCTCTCTCTTTTTGACTACCGGCCTTCCAGCCCATAGCGAATTTCAGCTGCCAGTATCGACAGCACTTTTTCGACGTTGTAATCCAGCGCCGGACGAATAAACGGCTTAGCCACCTGTTTCACCGTGCCGAACTCCTGCGCCAGCGCTTTCATGTGATGCGCTTTGCTGGGACCGACTCGAAACGTGATGAGAGTCCCGTAGCGCTCGCTCTTTGCTGCGCTGGTTGAGCTACGGATTTTGATCGTGTCGCGCATGTGCGGCCCGCCGCTTAACTCGTCGTAGCCGGCGTTTTGCTGCATATCTTCCTGCACGATGGCCAGCGCCCGGCGCCCGGCATCACGCAACAACTTGGTGCTGACTTTCTTGTCCATATCGAAAATCAGGCGTTCAAAATCCTTCCCCGATGGGAATTTCATCTCAATGCGCATGGGGTTACTCCGGAGTGGTGAATATAAAGTCGCGCACCAGACGGTACTGGATGCGACCACTGGTCAGCGTGATCTTGTCCTGCTGGATACTGCCGCGCGTCACGTAACTGACCGGACAATCCTCAAGACAGCTTTGCACAATGGCTTTCCATTCTGACCAAATCTGCTTATCCAGCATCAGCAGGCGGCTGTAGTTATCGATCAGATAAATCGCCACCTGTATGCGGACAGAGGAAAGCCCAGTTCTGGCCAGGCCAGCCCCTACCGGCGCATCCGAAATACGCTGATATGTCACCCCTTCCTGGACCGTGTCCGGCAGTAAAAGCGGATGCGCATTCATGCCGGTGATGCGCTCCAGCGCACCCTTAATCGCCAGCTCTATCATGCCGACCGTCAGCCTCCCCCGTGATAATGATCCGGTCCGTTTTGCGGTCGATATTACGGACGGTATAAACCAGATTTTTCGTCGTGATTTTCCAGTCGATATCAACCAGCACACCCGGATAGACCGTAAACAGGCAGGTTTCCACCACCTGCTGCTGATCCAGCGTGCGGACTTTCCGCCCCGATACCAGCTCCCGTTTTGCCCACGCTTTTCCCGATTCAACCTGCTTTTCCGGTAGCGGTTCGCCCAGCGGCCCCCGACCGGACTGAACGTAGCTAATCGCAATGCGACAGTTCATATCACCCGGTTTCAGGCTCATAGCGTATGCTCCTGCAGGGGGAAAAGAAGATGCCTCACCGCAGCGGTTTCCAGCCACTGTCCGGTATGGCCATTCAGATACGCATCGCTGACCAGAAACTGAATGGCCAGACGGATATCTTCATCCGCGATAAATCCGCGGACGGTTTCCGGGAGTGCCTGCAGCTCTTCATCACTGGTGACCAGCTTGCAGTAATAATCACGCTCGATGCTCCGCTGCGCGGCGTTCACCATTTGCGTGAGCATGGCGTCATGCTCCGTGAAATCCAGTTCCAGGCGTAGCTGGTTTTTCACATCATCCAATGTCAGTATCAAAATCGCTGTCTCCCGGCTTCGGTTTCAGCGCGCGTTCGGCATCCTTCGGCCATACCGCGATACGGCGCTTAACCAGCTCTTCGGCGTGCGATCCTTCAAACCACGCGATATCACCACGGGAATAACGGCTATGCGGACCGAGGAACACAACGGATTTACGTTCTGCCTGTGCGACGACGTTCGCATGGTTTTCCTGTGCGGTCTCAGTCGCATGGTTGTCCTGTCCGGCCGTTTCTTCCGGCTCCACTGCTTTATTTTTCGCAGCCATACATTCTCCTTAAAGGGAAAAGCCCGCATATGCGGGCTTTATTAACAGAGGGGTGGGTTAGAACAGGACGCCGGTACCCAACACCAGCCCTTCCGGATGACGGAAGCCGATATCGTGTTCGAGGACGACGCGGATCAGCGACTGGTTTCGCGCAAACGCGGAAACCGTGTTGCCTTCGGCATCCAGATAAGTGGCTTCTCTGGAGAAATCGACCTTCATGGCGCCATCTTCACCGATAACAACATCATTAAAGTCAGCGAAATAAATTTCCGATTCCTTGCCACTTTCGCCCAGGTTAACCGGAATAGCGCTGGTATGCTGAATCGAATAGCCCTTGAGCATCCCCTGCGCCATTTCCGGGTAGACTTTGTTGCCGTTGCCGTCACGCAGGCCAAACAGCTTCATATAGGTACGGTTCGACATACCCCAGCCACAACGGATCATCAGGCTGTTGCCATCCATCGCCATCAAAATAATCTTGTCCAGGTACTCATCGACCGTGTTCAGGTTGATCGTGGAACCCGCTTCCCACGGCAGCAGGCGGTTCCACTGTGTCGCACGCGCCTTCATACCAATCGGTGTATCGCCGGTACCGTCATCGCGCATAAACGCTTTATCCTCACGAACAGAGATGGCGGTCAGAATATCCTGCAGGACCAGCTGCTCAACGTTAAAACCGGCGCGGCCAATCAGCTGGTTCGACATCGGGACCAGTGCGATCATGGTTTTGGCATTCAGTTTTACATCGTCGAATTTTGATTCAGACGATTTGGCATCCTTTCCTTCGCCGGTGTAGCTGGCTGTTGCACCGCCAGCCGAGCGCGGTAACGACAGATTACCGTTTGGCAGCGGAATGGAGCGGGCGCCCAGCTTACGGACGATGGTACGGTCGCTCAGCAGCTCGATGACTTCGTTTTGCATGTTCTCCGGGATGAGCGCCCCACCGGAACCCGCAGCGGTGGAAATGGCCATCGATACAGACTGATCATTCAGTTCTTCAGCGGCAAAGACCGCTGCATCACGCAGATCACCCTTCGCTGCGGCAATCGACATCACCATACGTGTCATACCTGCGCCTGTGTATTGCTTCGGCTCAGCTTTGACGATGACTGCCGGCCCCTGCTGGGTAGCCTTGACTGGCTTTGCGACCAGCGCCGCAGCACGTTCGGCGGCTTCCAGGCGTTCAATTTTGGCGCTGATATCAGTGAACTGCTGCTGCAGGTTCGCAAACTCCGTCAGCTGCTCCGCAGTCAGCGTGCCGCCGCTGGCGTCAATGGTTGCCAGGGCCTGAACCTGTTCGTTGATACCCGCACGCTGACGACGCAATTCTTCAATCTGTGGCATTTGATTTCTCTCTTTTTAGACATAAAAAAAGCAGCCTGCTGGCTGCTTAAGGTGACGCGGTTTGTGTTTGCGCCGGGTTACATTTTGGTTTGCAGGTCCATCGCGGCTGCCTGCATCTGAATGGAGGTTTTTTGACGGGGTTGCTGATACTTTGCCGCGATAGCATTGATCGCCGCCTGGGGGTCAGAGACTTCATCCGCCAGGCCGGCTGACACAGCGCCAGGGCCAAAATACAGCCCCGCCTGCGTATCAATGATGGCCTGCTGCTTCAGGCCGCGATATTCGGCCACTGACCCCGTAAACGTCTCGTACATTTCGTCGATCATGCCCTGGAACATACCCAGCGACTCTTCACTCAGTGGTTCATGTTGGGTGCCGTTATTTTTGTTATCTCCCCGGTAAATGGTGGTGAACGTCAGCCCCATTTTTTCTTCCATCTTCGACGTATCGAGGTGCTCCATGATCACACCAATCGACCCCACGCCACTGGTCTGGCTGACGATGATTTTGCTGCAGGCCGATGCGATGAAATACGCGGCGGAATACGCGCTGTAGTTCACAATCGCCGTGATGGGTTTCGTGTCGCGAGACTGATAAATGTAATCGGCCAGCTCCTTGCACCCCACCGCTGCGCCGCCGCCGGAGTTAATATCCAGAACGATTTCGCTGATTGAGGGGTCGTTTAACGCCGCCTGCAACTGCCCGCGGATCCGCTCGTAGCTGGTCAGCTCGGAGCACATCGCCGTAATCTGCCCCCGGCGTGGAACGAGAATGCCGTGAACGGGGATCACCGCCACCCCGCCGGTGGGCTGGACCTGCTCAGCAGCAGGTGATTTACCCGGATTCAATGCCATCTGAATGACGGCATCTTCGGTGATCCCCTGAATACGGGGGATGAGCACTGCTTTCACAGAGTCCATTGTTTGCCGGGTAACGTAATGCGGCACACCAAAGACCATATCTGCCAGGTGCGGCAGGTTAATTAATTTCGTTGTCATGTTGTCTTCCAGGTCATCCCGCGCGGCGGGAAATAATCAGGCTCTGGCCAGAAGGGTTTCGATTTCGGCCAGCTGTTTTGCTGTCGGCGACTTATCGCCAGGAAGGATCTTCGCGCTGTCGACCATATTGAGCGGCGTCAGGTATTTGTCCCCGCCGGCAATTGGCGGCAGATTCTCCATACGCCGGATATCGTTAGTGGATAGCCATCCCCACTGGCGGCCAAGCGCATACGATTCATAGCGTGACTTCTGGTCGCCTCTCAGCAGCCCGGAAACGTTGAACTCGATGTACAAATCGCGGCGTTCGCTGGGGAGAAGCAGATCGCGCTGCAGCGCCCCCTCATGGCGTTTCAACCAGGCCAGCAGCGTGTACATCACGAACTGCAGCCCCTGGTGCTCGATGTTGTTGTTGGTCGCTTTCGCCAGCATCTGCACCATATGTGGCGGGATTTTATAGAGCCGACAGACCTCTTCCACGCCCCACTGTCGCGACTGTAGCAGCTGAGCCTTTTCGTTATCCTGTGACAGTTGTTTGTAGCTCATGCCCTCCTGCAGCAATGCCACAGAGAACATATTGTGAATACCGGAATGGCGCTCGGTCCATTTCGCCAGCAGGCGATCAATAGCATCCTGGCTTTTAATGGTCGCGGCCTCTTTCGGACGCTCGATCACCCCGCTCATCGTTGTCCCGCGCCGGAATGTCGCGGCCGCATGCTCCTCAACCGCCAGATTCAGCCCCAGAACATCGGCGTTCGTCTGAATGGGGGAACTACCGATATAGCCATCCAGAGAAAAGACCTTCACATGGTGCATCATGCGCATCGGCAGAATTTCGCCGACTTCCGGGAGCTGGTAATACGGCATACCGTCCGGCCCTTTCAGCACAATGACCTTTTTCGGGTTAATGGGGATCAGCTCTTTCGGGTAGCCTTTTCCGTCCCGTTCGATGATCGAGTAGCAATTTCCCTCCAGCCCCAGCACCCCCTGCTGCTGCTCGAAATACTCGAATGAGGTGTCTTTCCTGTTAGGCTGGGAGTGAATCAGGTCATAAACCGGGTGATCCGTCGCACGCTGGCGCCCACCATTATTATCCCGCCGGTAAAGTTCGCACGGCAGCTGCGCGACGGACTCCGCCAGGAGGGTGACACAGGCCCGGACCGCTGAAAGTCCAAGAGCGGTTTCCGGCGTGATTATGATGCCAGTTTTGCTCTGGCTTGAACGAACCCCGCCCAGCATGGCTTCCCAGAAGCTATTACCCGAGTATTGTCGGCCCCTGAACATCTGGGGTAGGAACATTATTTACCTCCGCCATTGCTGACGCCGGAGGAAAAGGCCCGGGTTGTCATATATGACCAGCCCAGACAAATAATCCCCCCTGTTATCAATCCCACTGATGGAGAAATAAGCCAGGCACCTGCGGATAACAATCCAGCACCAGTGAGGCCGACAATAAAACTCAGAACTGAAATTAGCATGCTATATCTTCCTCATCGTATACGGATGTCATCACTGAACTGTTAAGCATGGCGCGCCCCAGCCCCATCATTAAACCAACCGCACCATCTATCTTGTTCTGCCGCCCTTCTTTCCCGGGACGCACAATATCGTCACTTCCGGGAAGGTACTGGCCGACGATATTGGAAATACACCAGTTCATGACAGGGTGTCCGTCATGATGGAATCTCCCCGAGATGAGCGCAGCCTCAATCTCTCTCATAGGATCACTCATATGGGTAAAATTTTGTCTTATCTCGACAGGCTCAAGCCCCTCTTCCTCAAGCATGTGACGTAATGAAGTCGCGCCATAAGGATCAATGGGGCATTGGGCAATTTTTACGGTATTCCGCAGCTTCAGGATCGTTTCAAATATCAGCCTGTAATCAACTTCGCCACCATCGGTCGGGATCAACTTACCCTGCCGGACAAAGGACTGATAACGTTCTGCGGTACTTTTCAGCGCGGTCTCCTGCGAGTAAATGGTTTCTTCCGGTGCCCAGAACAGAGGAGAAACACAGTAAAAATGTGTTATTCCGTCTATTTCACGACGAAAAACTGGAACCACGGCATTGAGGTCAACTTTCGAGGCCAGATCTATACCCAGCCAGCATTCTTCCCCTTCAAAATCTGACAACTTAAGGTTTTTATCGGCTGCATCCATCCATTTTCTCAGGTCGTAATAAGCTGATTTTGCGCTTACCCAGCGATTGAAATGCTTGGTCAGAATCTTGTTTGTCTGCCCGGGCGTCGACATACCCAATAATTGTTTAGCCCGGAGAAAATCTGCTTTTACCGAAATGCCATAGTTAGGGTTTGCCTTGATTAATGCCTCAGGAGTCGTCCAGTCATCATCGTCATCAAGGCCATAAATCAGCCCAAATATGGTTTCATTTTCCTCGCCATTACGGGTTCTCCGCAGGATCTCGACAACCTGAGTACGCTTTTCATAGCAAGGGGATGTAATGTCATAGCCGGCGGTGGTGATGATCAGTGTCATCGGTTGTTCACGAGCCCCCATACCGGTGGTCATGGTGGTGTAAAGCGCATCAGTAGTATGTTCGTGATATTCATCAATGATGGCGCATGATGGCGAATCACCATCCCCCGGGTCACCGATCACAGGCGCAAAAACCGAACCGTCAGGGCGCGTCATTTTTTTTGCCCAGGGTTTTATCGAGAATTTTTGCCGCAATGCCGGCAGCTTTTTCACCATTTGCAGCGCCGGAGAAAATACCTTCCATGCCTGTTTTTCAGTCGTGGCGCCGCAATAGACTTCTGCACCATGCTCGCCATCTGCACAAAACATATAATTTCCTACAGCAGCGGCAATAGCGGATTTCCCGTTCTTCCTGGGCACCTCGATATAGATTTCAGAGAAACGACGCAGGCCTGTCTTCTTGTGTACCCATCCAAACGGTACGCCAAGAGCGAACTTCTGCCAGGCTTCAAATTCAATCCGGAGTTTACGCCGGGCCCATTCCCCTGAGGTATGAGGCATTTTCTGGGCAAAACGAAGAAACCGTTCTGCTTTGTTTTTATCGAAGCGGTAGGGCCAGTGGGGATCCTTTGCTCGTTCGAGGTCGTCCAGATGTCGCTGACAGGCAAGTACCGTTAACTGACACGCCAGAATCTTCCCGCCAACGATATCCCGCGCATACTGGTTCGCCGCATTGACGTTCGGATAGGTAGCCATCAGTCAAACTCATCGAATTCATTCCCGTCATCGTCCGGATCCTTTTGTCCGCTGGTCATGCGAAGACGACTGAGCGGATCTAACCCCAACAGAGAGCCGAGGCGGGCAAGCTGGGAAACCGAGTCATTCCGGACATTAACTGCAGGGTGTTTTTTCAAGCCCCCCATTTCACTTTCTGAGGTCAGTCCGCTGGCCAGCATTTTTTCGGCTTCGAGCATCAGATGAAAAGCATTGCAGTAAGCCAGCAACAAAGGTGCGTCCTCCAGCTCAAACACCCCTCGGTCGATGAGTATTTTGCTTTGCGTCTTCCACATTCTTATTGCCGCCTCCCCCATTAACTCAGCGGGAGGCGCAATACGTGTTAATTTGCTTTTTTGCCCGGTGGGTAAAGTGGGTTTTCGGCCACCACCGGACGATCGAATTCCTCCGGCCATAAACGTTCCTTTGATAGATGAAACCTTCCGGAAAAAAGTTTCTTATTTCTGGCGTGTAAAAATAGACTTCAACGGGCAGTCCCGAAGCGCGAAAGGGGTCAGGGATTTGCTCCCCCCTACCCCTGGCTGCAGCTGCCTCGGTCGAGGTGGAGGTCGTCATTCCGGCTGCGCCGGCGGCGAATACGGTTCACATTGCGTGGGCCGGCATATCTCAGACGTTCAATGAACACCAGTTGTTATAACGGCGGTCAGGATCCTGTCGCTGTAGCGGAGCCTCCATCGGCCTGCAGTACGCTTTCTGGAAGCCGTTCATCTAATGGCTGGTTCTCGAACACCTTCATCCCAAACTGACCGATCCAGGTGCTGACTGAGTTGATGTTCCCTGCGATGAAGTCGGTCACCTCGGCGATCAATCCTTTAACGACGACATCCGTACTCTGACGCCAGTAATTCTCAATCGCGACCAGCAACGGATCGGAACCATTACTGACAGATTGTTCACCTACGCTATACGTTTTTTTCTTTGCGCTATCGGTGATACATCGCAGCTGGCTGGTCTGGACGGCTCCAACCTCTGCCGCAATGACCTGCATCGTCAACGTAGCCACTTTGTTCCCGTCTGCATCAGCGCTGGATGCATAGAACATGGAGAGCGTCAGATCCGAGCGTTGATACATCATTGCTTACCTCCACGGCGATGACGTGAGCGGCGACCACCGGGAGCCGTCGTCTGTTGTTCCTGTACCAGCTCACCCTCTAAAGGCTCCTGTTCCTGAGCAGGTGATGAAGCAGGGGCCGGAGCAATATCATGTGCAATCGTCAGTTTAAGCAGGGGACGGCTGCCCTGAACATGCTCAAAATGGATGCCATGTACGGCTTCATTCATCCGTGACTGACCATCCGTTTCCAGAACGGTCAAAGTGCCATCAACGTATTCAATTTTGAAATTCTTCATCGGGTTCTCTCTGTTGCTGTTTTCTTGCTGTGGCAGCTCCAGCACAACGACTCGAGATTAAAGTCATCGTCCGTACCGCCATGAGCTTTAGGAATAATGTGGTCGACACTTGAGGCTTTCGTGGCAATACCGTCTCGCCTGCAGTTCTGACAAAGGTATTTATCCCTCTTCATGATACGGGCCCGTTTAATTTCCCACGGACGACCATAACCACGTTCCTGCCGAGTTTTTCCGGGTTGATAGTTACGCCAGCCATCACCGGCGTGTTGCTGCCGATGGATCTCACAGAACCCACTGACATCATTCGTTACTGCCATGCATCCTCTGTGCCGGCAAGGTCGTTTAGCGCGTGGTGGCATAACTTTTTCCGAAGTTAGTGATAACGCAGTCGTTAACACCGTTTTGTGTTACAGGGATGATGCCAGGGTGAACTTGATACCATGTTCACCCCAATAAAAAGCCCCGCATAAGCGGGGCTGTAGATTCAGAAATATGGTTTTGGCTACTGGTAGGTATCTGCGAAATGCCCTTCGATCTGAGATCTGATATCAACAGTTTCGTCTAACTTTAAGGAATCATAGCCCTTAATATGGAAATGAGGCTCATATGCATAAATCGTAATAAACGCATATGAACCTTCATCTCCTGAGAAAATCTCATATTTGACGCGAGAAAGACCGGCACCAACTAACATGTATGTATCCAGAAGCTTCTGGGTATTCATCATCCATTCCTTTTCCTTTAAAAATCCTCATCAGCATACATGAATTCGATGGATGACGGCAGCAATGAATTCTTGCAGACTTCGAAAAAACTTCAATATCAGTAAATTAATACCCATACAGCCCCCCAAATATGCCAAAAAACAAAGCAGCAAGCAGCCAGGCAAGCGCAGTCTTCTTCATTAAGACTCCGTAAAATGCTATAGACATTGCTAGACACAGCGTTATAAAAACTGGCCACATAGTCAATAACAAAAGCAAACAACCAAAAAATCCACTATTAATAGTTATATTCACCGCTAACTTAACCCTGACGATCTAAATATGAGCTGTATCGCATGACACCATGCAATCTGTTCTTTCTGGCGAACTATAGCATTATCAAAGCCACTTAGTGAATGCTTGATGCCTTAGCCGCTGAGCTCCGTTAACTGATTTACACCCGCTACGCTTGTTATATCCGGAGTGTTGTCTAAACTATCTAATGACTTTGCTCTGCCATGACAAAGTCCGTCGTTCTACCCGTGAGCTCAGGGATGAGCCACTTCCTGTAGTGTCTGACCTTCCATTTTTTCTCAAAACCAGTAGAAAAACATCCCGCAATCTGACTAAACTCCGACATTGGCTGCCCCTGCAGCACCCCGTCAATTTGTCGGATTTACTCCACGGGGTTTTTTATAACCTGAAGCTGCTGGACAAAAGGCTCCAAGAACTAAGCCCACCAGCAGCACATTTACAGAGTATCCAGAAACAAGATACCTAAAAGTTGCTATCTACTTCGAACATATAAGGAGCGTATAATGATTAGTTATATTCAAACCTGAGTTCATCAAGCCTTAATGGTTTTCTTATAAAAGTCTTTTTACATTCGATAATGAGTATCTGCCCCTCGCACAATGAGCAAAATACGGGAGAGAATTTATAGGAATCACCATATCCACCGGTGTGATTATTAACCACATGAAGAGTGTAGTCAATCTTGCTGTCTCTGACAAGATTGATATTCCCGGCATCCCGTTCACCTTGTAAAATATACTTACCTTGCTTATCTCTTATACCATGAGAGAGAGTCCCCACTCCTTTATTAAAATCATAGATGAAAATCTTATCTCTACCATCGGATACAAGTACTTCCAATGTCAGTTTGTCACCTGAAGCTGGATCAGACATTCTTGCATAACATTTTCTAATCACAACCCACCTACTCATTTTTGGGTAGAATATAAGCAAGGCAGGGACTGAATTCAACAAGAAAATAACCTATCGAGCTATCGCTTTATAATAAGCCTGCCAGCGGTACTTATCCAATCTAAGTTGCCGCAAGCACTGAGTGCTTTCAATATCAGCCTGCAGATCTTCGTCGCTGTCCTTCGCGGCGTCACTTGCTTTGCACGGGGGGCTCATCAAATCCGGGGATGGAGTTGGCAGCATCGATGGCGCGCTGACGCAGCTGCACAGCATCATCATCAAACCTACATACAATACGATTCGGAGACTGAACATATTTCACCACGTCACGGGTTATTGTTTTGTAGATGACCTTACCCGCTTCGTTAGCAGTAGCGGCCTTTTCCTCTACAGGCTTAATAGTATTCTCGGCCTTCTCTCTCTTCTTTGAAGCCTGAGCCTTGATGTGATCAGCGTGAGAACTCCAGCCTGAGCGCCACGAAATCACGTTGGAGGCCAGCAGGATTGTTATAGCGATGATAACAGCGGTTAAGCGATTCATCTTTGCTCCCATAAACAAACTTCACGCTCAACTTCCCTCCGGGTAATAAGTCCTTTCCACTGCTTACCTTTGGCATAGGTCCAGCGGCGCAGTTGATCACATGCACCTTTCTGGTCCCCCTTGTTGATTTTGTGAAGCAGAGTTGAGGTCTGGAAGTTCCCGGCACCGACGTTATAGGCAAATGAGTACAGAGCCCCACGCATTGTTTCTGGGATCGGTTTTTTGATGTAAGGGTTGATCTGCCTAGCGACGGTATTCAGGTCTTTATTTAGTAGCGCCCGACACTCTGCCTCGGTATAGGTTTTGCCGAGCATGATGTCTTTACCTGTGTGGCCGTAACAAACCGTCCAGACACCTACCACATCCTGATAAGGCTCGTATCGCACTCCCTCAAGCCCATCATTACCCGTCGGGCCAGTAATGAGTGCAGAGGCAATCGCAAAGGCTCCACCGCCGACTGCAGCAAGAACGCTTTTACGTAGTGTCGGAGACATTATTCACCTCGCACAGCTTTTCGCCGGTCTTCTTTAATTTTGAAATACAGATTCGTCAGGTATGTCAGCAAACCAAATACCAGACTTCCCAGAACACCAATAGCGGCCCACTGGGATGGGGATACTTTGTCGAGCAATTGCAACATCCAGAACCCCGCGTTACCTGCGGACGTTCCGTAGGCAATACCTGTTGTTAGCTTGTCCATTCGATACATACTCCACCTCCGGATTAACGGGGTGCTTTGTGCGTGTAGGGGGTCAGGCCCATCGGGCTGATTTAACAACGAGCCGTATCGATGATGATTCCCGTGAGCCTGAAATAAGAAAGGCCACGCAAAGCGCAGCCTTCAAATGATGTTTACCTTTTCTTTCTGAAGCGCCCTATTGATGGCGTAAAAAGCCCGCCAGAAGGCGGGCAGAAAGTAGGCATTCTAGGTAGTAACGAAACGAAGGCACTCCTAATAGTCCGAGCTACCGATTTACCAGGAAGCATTCACTTTTGCCGTTACGTTCTATAAACATAGAAGGGCAACCGCAAAAGTAAACCAACTATGAAATATTCAATATGCTTAGTGACAGTGTGGTGCCGGGTGCCTCCCGGTGAGCATGCCCCAGTCAGCATGGCCCGCGCTGCATTTACAGGTTTCTGTAACTGACTGGTCGCCCCTCCGCATAGGGGGATTCACCACCTCAATAATTTATGATGCAAACATTCAAAGTGTCAATATCTGACCATACCGCCAGCGCCTCTGCCATAATATAAGCCAACAACGCCCACTTAAATTGTATGCATTCTAATACTTAAAGCTATTGGAAGCCCTGACTCAATGTAGCACTCACTGATATCAGGTAAATACGAGGTAAGTAAAATGCTATCTACTGATAACCAAAGAATTTCAGAGATTTTTGAACGTTTGGCAGAAATAGCAGCTAAAACTGCTGAATTAACAAGCAACCCTAATCTATCCCCTGCTCAAAAGCAGGCAGCATGTGACAGTTACTTTAGCGAACATGATCAGTTAACAACCGAAGCCCTAGAGCTCTTCAAAAAAATCACTAAAAATCCTCAGTGAATGCTGAAGCATGTGAGATTGCGTATGCAATACGACGATATGACAGGGGTATTGATGCAGCGCATCTCGCGAATACCCCTGTCGTATCGCCGGAAAGCAAAAACCCCGCACGGGCGGGGTTTTCGTTATATTCAGATTGTCGCTTTTTGTCGCTGCCGAGTGGCGCAGCTCTGCCAAGCATGAAGGAATTATCTAACTTTCTGGCCCATTTTCAATACCAAAAAGGCAACATAGCACTTTTTGCTAATCCACATGAATCGCCTTATGAACAGAAAGGAAAGCTTTTGCTCTGAATATTTCAAGACACCAGCGCACTCTTTTCCGGGCCTCACTGTCTGTTAACCATGGCGCCACCAGCTGTATTTCCCGTGTTATGTCTGAGATTTTTTTGCGGGTGGTGTAATAGTTAACGCCAACGAGATAAACAGGATCACCCGTTTCAAATATCGCCAGTACACATCGTTCAACAAATTCAACATCATCCTCAGTGATCGCAGCGTCAATGGCGACAGTTGGAGGTTTTGGCCACAAAATGGCATGCGCCCTGCTTAGTGCCTGCCGCCCGCGATAGCCTTCACTCCTTGCCTGCTCGATTGCTGCCGTAAAGCGCTCTAATGCTCTATCTGACCAGTGATCACCCTTCATACCTCGCCAGCATGAATGTCCTGATGGTTTGCGCGGGGCCGCACCTCCTCTCATACCTTCTCCCCATACAGTAAGCAGAGATTTTATCCAGGCGGACTGAATGCCATTAAGGGGAGTGAATCGGCCCAGCCAGCTTTTGCGCGGGGCGGCGGCCACTGTTTCTAATCCTGCACGGTGTAGACGGCGTTGACGTGGTGTCATTCTGTTCTTCTCCTTACTACGCCAGAACGCCGAGCGCGTATGCCCGGTCCAGCAATTTAATAATCAATACAGGCTGGGTGCCGTATTCACGCTCAAAAGCGGCAGGGTCATGGTGCAAAGCACGGTGGTGCTTGCGGCATAATGGGATCGTAAAAATATCGTGGGCCTTGGTGCCTACGCCGCCCTGACCCCAGCCAATAAGATGATGTGCATCATCTGCAGGCTGCCCACAGCACATACACGGCTGTTTTTTAACCCATGAGATAAAGTCAGCTGATAACCATCGAATCCGCTTAGGTCTGGCGAATAGTGTCGCCGGTGCAACAGGATCGACGTTCACAGGTACCAGAGGTTTGCCCGGCGTTGTTATTGCCGTTGGACTAATCGCCTTTTCGAGGCGAGGAGAAAGAATACTGGTGGCCGGTACCGACGGAACAATCTCACTCTCCCTGTAAACCGATTTAATGCCATCGTCTTTAATACGCAGGGATCGGCGCGCCATTTCTTCTGTAATTTCATCGCCAATCCCGGCGCCTACCGCCCACCAGCATAGCTCCGCCAGTGACAATGATCGCTGAGCGTCCAGCCCAAGCGCGATGCGGGCAGTGTCGATTATCCAGTCAGCGTTATTAACACCTGCCAGTTGATCGAGGGTTTGTTCTGTTTGGTTTTTCAGCTCATTATCACAGTGCCAGCATGCGATTATTACCCCCGTCGAATGGCGAAACGGGACGAGCTCATGGTGATGGTAATCGGAATGTGTCCACTGACAGTTTTTAACCTGCCGGCGCAACCATGACTCTAAAGCACTAACACCACCAGCCGCAGTGATAACTGCCTTCTTCATGAAAAATGGTCTGAGCCCCATATCATCCCGCAACGGCTGCTGGGCATCAGGAAGACGCCCGCTGGGTATCTTTTTCATGCTTGCCGGCGGTATTTCCACAAGAACTCGGCCGGCACCGAATAACGGCATTAATTCACTACCCGGCTTAAGCAGCACAATTCCAAGATGGCGTGCAATATCCACGTTAAGCAAAGCTCGCATCAGTCCCTCCACATCTTCTGTATGTAGGTCCTGTCAATCCGTGGCGGCTTCTTCGATTCCGGCAACAGCACGCGGATCTCCCACGATGCAAAGTCTCTGGACAAGCTCTTCTCAACCACACAGTTATTTTTACGGTATCGCTCCACCAGCTCTGTAGCCTCAGCCTCTGAAAGTTGCTCGTGTAAAAACCAACTTTTCTTCATGGCTGATCACCGAACAGTCGCAAAAACTCAATCGCTCTTTCACGCGCGCCGGGTTCTTCAGCGATCATTTCCTGCAGCAGCTGCACGGCGAGCATAGGCTCCTTTCGCCCGACGATGGAAATTCCTCTGGAGACACGGCGAGAAAGTTTTATAAAATTTTTTCTCTCTAACGCACGCAGATGCAACAGGACAGCATTAGACGAGCTAACGCCAAGCATATCGGCCAGCTCAGATAGCGTAGGTGGGTAGCCATGCTGATTGATGTAGGCCACCAGCAGATCGAAAACTTCCTGCTGTCGAAAAGTTAGTTTTGAAGACGAAAGCAAACCGGCGCTCGATGAAGGAGCACCAGTCTGATGGGAATTTGATACTTCGAGGGTTTGCGTCATGGTTTCTCTCCGCGACGCAGCAGGTATAGGTTGTTCAGGCCTATGACGGAATTGTAACAGAACCAGGGGGAACCTGGTAACCAACGCCAGACTTAGCCTTTTCAATCATCTGCGAAAAAAGAGAGAGAGTCCCAACGATCTCATCTGGCTGCAAAGGCATAAACGAAACAGTGTCGCCGCGCCGGTACATCAGAGCGCGCTCACACACAGGAAAGGATGTCAGACGAGCAATGATCACCCCATCATCGCATCTGATAATTGCATAGCCGGTGTTCGGCATTTCTTGTTTTTTACTCACAGCCAAATCCTCAAAATAAACCAGGCAAGCCACTGGACCTCAACTTAACAAAACCAGTCATCAGCGCTTTCCCAGGTGTCCTGCAGGATTTCCTCTACTCGTTTTTTATCTCCGTCCATTCCACCAAGCACGGTCAACCCATCAGAGCTGGCCCGACGAATCACAAGACTGCAGCTATTATAGTTTTGATCCAATCGCCGCAGTAGCTCCTTCTCCAGAGCAGGCACAGCGCCATCCGGCAATTTTTTTTGGCGATCAATTGTGATTTCCACTTTCATAACTAGCTCCTCATGCAAGTACTGTATAAATAAACAGTATACTTGTTAGGTGAAATGTTCAAGCGTTTAATGCCACTTTTCGCTAACCCATGCTCATGTTTAGATTGATCTTTTCTCCACAAAGGACGAAATCCGCTATCACAGGGATACAGTCATTTTTGTGGTGATCAACTCCGTTGATATGAAACGTTGCTACTGTAAGTATCCCTGCAAAGCGAACCATCAATTTTTAAAAGACCTCTGGCGCTCCAGATTCCGCTCTTGGCACACGGGGGAAGTCCAGTGCCCGGGAGTACTCCCCGGCACGCATGGTCCAGATTGACCATTATAATTTTTTATGGTTTTGTGAAGATAAAATAACGACAGAGCCAAAAAGGCTAAAATTGAAGAGGAGCACTACCATGAGCAACCCAGAAATAAATAATAAGGGCCATGAACCTCCGGATGGTCTTCCTCGTTATCGTCTCCTGACAGGTAAGGATGACGCTAAATTTTGTTATCGGGTTTCAGAAGCTCTGGCGCTTGGTTATCAACTGTATGGTTCCCCCGCCGCGACGTTTAATGGGCAGGATGTGATTGTTGCGCAGGCTATCATATGGTCTGAGGTACAGCAGAATCAGGCTTCGTAGCAATGAGTGGGCTCACAGCGTCCGGAATCCGCCCGGTGCCGTAAATCATCACAGGGTCTGTCATAAGGTAATTGCATCACGCATCGCGACACCTTTTTTCTTTACGCTGGCCTTCTCTTTCACTGTTTGTCAGAACTGTGGATCGCAGTAATCTCCACTTCATGCTTTAATCAATGAGAGTGATGTCGGGTGCAAATTAAACTACCTTTTTCAACAGCAAAGGCGGGATAAACCTACCCTCGCAGGGTTTCTGCCTGCGGTAATATGCCATGACAGTCTCAAAGACCACTTAGAGCGAAAAACGGACATTAAGATTTAGTGCTAGAAGCACTGGTCACACTCTGTCTCTGAATCCTCTGTAGCAGGATGAATTGCACAATCAGAGCAGCAAAAAATATTGAAGATGTTGTTGAACTATGTAGGATATGTAGAAGCATAAGAAGATTTGTCAGGTTAAGGATTCCTGAGGGCGGTAGCATTGTAGAAGAAGAATTAATATCTTACATGAACCTTACAGGTTGGCGAAGATAGTTTTTCGTAAAAAAAGATAACCTTGATAGATAGTAAATCTGAAGAGATATAGATTAATATGATGCAAGAACATGCTTGGAAATATTTTGAACTACATTCTCAACAAAGAATGACTGTATTTAATTTCTATATTACGATAATAAGTCTTTTGATAGCAGGTAGTGGAATATGCTTACAGCAAGGAGGAAATCTAATTTATCTGACATCTGCCTTGGGTATGTTTATTATATTTATAACTTTTATTTTTCATAAACTTGATTTAAGGGTGTCATTTCTTATAAAAAATGCAGAGAAAGCCTTGAGAAAGGCAGAGGATAATTATGATAATGAAGAAATGAAAATTTTCACCTCTGACCACAATAATGAAAATCTCAATAAAAGCATGTATTCACTATGGAGTTATGGGAGATGTTTTCGACTATCTTTCGCTATCATATCATACCTTGGCTTTATGATTTCAATAACTCCGATGGTTATAAATTTCATAAGCTAATTTTATCAATTTTATAGGGCTGAAGTAAAATGGACTATACCAAATGGCAATCAAAGTCAGATAATAGCTTAAAGTTGCTAAATGCATTATCTAAAGTTAAAAACAAAAACAAAAGAAATTTATTGAGGGGATATTTAAATAAATCAAGAATTAATAAGTTTGAAATCCAGAAAATCAGAAAAGATAATAATCTTTCTGATTGCATGATAATAGGAGCAGTAATTAAGGGAAGAGATGGGTTACTAAAAATAAGTGAAAAGCCAACAAGCAGTGAACTTTACACTATGATTACACCTAAACCATTATCATGGAGAGAAGAGCTAAGCTACCTATCTGGCTTTATAAATTCATTTGAAGATGTTTCATTAAGACATCTGGAAGTTATCAAATCGCTATCATATTTAGAGCAATTAGAAACAGAAACGGCTCTTAAACTGATATTAAAGTATAGCGAAGAATATGGAGCATCTAATTTCTTATCATACAAACTAGCTTATCTCATCAGCTCACGTGATTTAACATCAAATGATCAAAAGATAGTCACAAAAATTGAAGATGAATTCGGACATAAAGATAGACCTGGATTTCATTTCAGCGCCTTAGAGAACTTAAATTCAAGAATATCCTTATTTGTTGTTGCACGAAGAAGAGTAAGTGCACTAATTGGAAAAGTAGATGGGAATATAAGAAAGGCTATATCGCTTAATAACTTTATACCTACACCATTATCTATCGATGACTTAGCGGAATTCTTATTAAGAGCCTCTGAATCAACTCTAATTGATGCTATATACTCGCTAGTCGTGCTTTTTAATATGGATGATGAATTTAAAGAGGCTAAGTTTGAATTAGAAAAAAGACTTGACTCTAAGCTAACATCTGGAATTCATAATTTATTGTTATACACATCCGAACTTAAAAATAATCAAATAGTGACTGATTATTACCGTTCTCTAAACGAGGAAGGAGATTATTCATTAGATTTATATAGAAACTCTTCAGCATTTTTAGAACGAAAAGATATAGCAAGATATAGAAACAAAATTGATAAGGTTATAGGGGCCAGATTATTAAATGAAATAGAAATCAAACAGAGCTACTCAACTGCAAAATTTGAAGATGAAAAAAGATTGTTATTAGCTAACGATGGTGTAAGCACTAATGAGAAATTAGGAATAAAGCAGGATACATTCTATAGAACCTACTTATTTTTAAATATTCTTAGAAATAGAAATAACCTGTTATCATTAACAGGAGAGAATATAAAATTTATTTTTGAAAATACTTTGAGGCTAGATACATTGCTGACCGAAGATGAAATGCAGACGCTTCTGTTAACATCATCGGAAGACAATAAAAGCTTAGTTACTGTACTGACACTTGCATTATACAGGAAAAAATCAGCAGACCCTGATACTGACTTTGACTTTAGAACAGATTTTATATCATACGTTAAAGAAAAATTTAGTGGCTCTATCGTAAAATTTATTTCTGATTTACTTGAAAGCAGCCCTGCAATAGCTAGCTATATAGTTGTATCTTTAGATGAAGTAACTCTGGAGAAAATGTACGGCCTTGTATCTAATGCTTCAGAAGCTTCTTCAATACGACGTGAGATTTTAATGTCGGTTGGAAAAAAATTAAATCAAATCGAGTACATAATAGAAGCAGAATCAATAAATACAAGAGAAAAGGTATCGAAGCTTCAAAAATATTTTGATAGTAGTAGAATTTATGTTGATAGTGTTTCGATGAAAAATTGGTTAGACAGTAACCCTACGATGTCCACAGAACAATATCGTTCACTATTCAATCGCTCAGAGGCTATTATATCAACTGCGCAAAGTAATAATGAAAATGAATCAGATATATTATATATACTAGTAAATAGTGGTGACTATCTTATACCTCAAATTGCAAAAGACGCTTTTGAACAATTTTGCCTTAATAACGAATTTGGTATTCAGTCTTACCTCGGCAGACGAATTAGACATAATACTCTAGATGGTGTAACAACAGATACTGTAGATGCGGTACTTCGGAAACCTGAACATAGAATAGTACTTGCAAATCAACAGATGCAAAGGGTAGTTGAATCCTGGCTTGCATCTTATAAAGCTATTGTTGATAAACTCAGGCGTGAACACCTTCAATTTAAGTCCAGTAACTCCTTATTTAATGCATCGATTGACACTGATGATTCCGCGACCAGTGAAAATATTCGTCTCTTAACAAACACTCTTCGTTCAACCGGTAGAAGTGAATTACTAAATGAGCTCATCATTGCTTTCTGCTGGAAGCAGATAACACCTCAACTTGAAAATGCTGCAAGGTTTATTAGGACAACACTATTACAACAAGCAAAGGATTCTATCGATAAACACTTCCAAAATCACAGCATTGGGGAGACACAAATTGTAGCTGAACTACACGAAGCGGTAAACGAAGTATTTATCAAAGTTTCTGATTGGTTCCAAGTTCCTGACACTGGATTCATCTCAGCTTCAATTAAAGATCTATGTCAAATTATTCTAATTGATCTAAATAGAAATAATGATGTAGAGTTTAATGGTGAAGCAATAGACAACAAATACACAGGTATAAGTGTTCATCGTTTGTATGACTGTCTCGCAGTGCTATTACAAAACGCGCATACACATGGAGAGGAGAATACTGTAATACATATTGATGTCTCTGTGCTAAAAGTAGACTTAGATTCAGTATTAGAGTCTGTATCTGTAGATATCACATCAAAAGTAGCAAAACATGATTTTGAAGAATCTAAACTAAGAATTGAAGAAGCAATTAGTGCAGAAGAAGATAGTACAGATATGGTTACTGAAGGTTATTCTGGAATTAAAAAGATAAAATTCATTACCAGAGCTAACGAAGGCAAACAGACTATGAGATTTCGTTTTGATAATGATAATTCGCAGCTGACCTTAGGGTTTTCGATCCACGCAGAAATAGCCACAGAAGAAAATACAGTCACTTCAGGAGCAATTGCATGAAAATACTTTTGGTTGAGGATGAAGTACATAAAAGAGATGAGTTAATACAATGTGTTAAAACAGTTTACGAAATTGAACCACAAATAGTCGATTGCGTAAATGATGCGGTTTTGGCTGTTATTGACAATGATTTCGATTTGATTATTTTAGATATGGCATTATCTACTTTTAGCGATAACTCTGGAGATAAGAAAAAAGGACATGACCAAGCTCAAGGTGGAATAGAAGTTTTGAGAGCATTAAAATCGCGCAAGAAAACAACAAAAATAATAATTATCACCCAATATCCTGATTTTTACATTGGCGGCGTTAAGGTGAAGTTGCAACAATCAATAAGTGTTGTCAAAGAAAAATATAATCAAGATATGATTGGTGCCGTGTTATATACTTATAAATCTCAACCTACTTTGCAAAAGATAATATCTATACTGAGAAAACATGCATGAAAATAATGCTAATTGAAGATAATAAAAACAAAAGAGATGATATCAAGGGTTTTCTACTATCAAAAAATATAGTCGATAGTGATATTATCATAGCCAAGAGTATGACCGACTTCACTACAAATCTACATCATGATATTGGATTATTCATAATTGATTTAAAATTACCTAATATTGACGGTGGGGAAGCGCAATTTAATGGATTAACGATATTAGAGACTATCAAGAAATCTAGTAGGCAAGAATCTCTTTTATTAGCTATCAGTTCTTTTCCAGATGAATTCCCAAAGCTCAGAGATTTCTATGAATCACATGGTTGTATTCTTTCTACTTATTCTAACAAAAAAGGGTGGAAGTCGACACTTGAGCATTTACTGATTCAACTAAATAAAAATATAACTCTCGACTTTTTGATTTTTTGTGCATTAAAAGAAGAGCGAACTCCTTATATTACCATGATTAATGGTAAAAAATGTAATAGACGAGGAATTGATTTCTATGACATTGATATCGGAGAGAAAAAAGGTTCAGTCGTCCTTCTGCCATCCATGGGACTTGTTAATGCAGCTATCATCGCAGGGGCTTGTATTGATCGCTATAAGCCATCAATTGTAGCAATGAGTGGGATTTGTGGTGGATTTACAGATAATGTTAAACTGGGCCAATTACTTGTTTCAAAAATGGCATACGAATACCAGTCTGGTAAATGGACTGATGATGGCTTCAAGCAAGAACCTTACCAAGTATCCACCGATCAGAATACATTGACAAATTTAAACATAATGATCGACCAAGATGATTTTCTTAAAGAACTTGAAGAAGGTTATAGTGCTACTAAACCTGATGAACCAACTCCCCCTATTTTCTCCATTTTTACTAGTGGTTCAGCTGTAGTAGCATCTAAAGAGTTGTTAACGAGCATACAAAATCATCATCGTAAATCAGGTGGCTTGGATATGGAGATATTTGCAATCCATCGTGCTGCTGAGTTATCCATCAATAAACCATTATGTATTTGTGCGAAGACCGTCGTAGATCTTTGCGATTCTAATAAAGACGATGATTTACATATATACGGAAGTTACATTTCTGCTAAGTTTATTATATTAGCCATTAAAAATCATTACAAATTAAATACATAATACTATTTTTATTAATCAATAACTATTTATGACCTGAGCTATGTCAGGAAAAGTGACGCCAGAGATTGTTCATACCAAGTGGCCCAGACGGGCGATAACGTTTCTGCAGAAGGCTGCAGTGGTACTGCGGGATACCGAGCATTTAGGAAGCCTTGCCATGACGCGGCTTGTGATCGATGACATCCTGAAGAATTTTGAGACGGTTGATTTCTTTCCGCTGGCCTGCTCTGACGTATATATCGTAAAAGTTGGTCGGCGGGATGGCTACTGTTGGCACACCTGTCACGTGATTCGAACGCTGCACGGTATCCCTAATTGCGTCATCCGACTCAGTGCGTTCACCATCTCCAGCGCTTCACCCATCAGCGCATCATAACCCCTTCCCCAGGTCTGCTCCCCCGCAGATTATGCAGTTATATGTGAACAATGTCCGCTCTTGGCACTCAGCGGACATCTCAGCTTTGCCTCACACCGGAGTATTTAAACTTAGCTTTGACATTCCGTACCAGCTGCTGTTGATTCCATTTTAGGCATATTCAGCACCTCCCCGCATTGCGCAGGCAGCGGTTACGCATTTTGGCAAGCATCCAGAGTTCGTTTGCTGTTGTTGTCATTCCAAGCATCGATGTATAAACAGTCGCAGCCCGGCGCCACAGCTTTTTGTCTTCCAACATCTTAGCCAAGGACAGTGCGTTTTGGACTTTTTTCACATCATCTTCAGATAATGGTGTTGCAGTCTGCGGCAGGACAACATCGGGAACCTCAACGCCTGCAACCACTCGATAGACATACTGGTAGCCGTTATGGGTACGATGGAGTTTTCCCGCGGCATGGAGCTGACGCAGCAAGTTACCTGCTGTACTGGCTTGCAAGTCGAGCGCATCGCAGACATCCTGCAGGACGCATTCTGGCGTCCGGATAACGATGGCAAGCACCATCTGTGCTTTGGTTACTTTGGTTTTTGATTGTTTGGTCATGGTCAAAACTCGTTTACTTGGTTAAACCTGCCGCCTTGCGGCGTTTGTACTCTTCCATCAGAATCTGTGCTGGCGTCGGTCCTGCTGGATGTCTCGGTGCTGCCAACTGCTGACGAATTGGCGGAATCGAAAACCCGTTAGCCAGGTGTTTGGTCCATTTCGTGAGTAAGTTTTCTGCCAGTTTTTTCAGCTCTCCCTCAGTCAGGTTCCTCTCAACTCCGGTTCTTCGCATCTCAATGCAAATGTGATACAGAACATCCTGTTTCCATGGGTATTTGTCGCTTCCCGAATATCGGTAAGACTCGTTTCTCCAGCGTTTGTACTCCGCCATCACTGCATCGGATGTCAGATTGAATGGGTTAGCACCACTGGCAGATACCAGCGCAACGAACTCAGCGAGATCCGGCGGCCATGTGCTGCCCGCGGCGCAAAGCTCCATGCACTGCCGGCAAACCAGCATAATCTGGGCTTCACTCATCGACCCAATCTGAGCGATCCAGAGTTCTGATGGTTCCTCTCCGTTCTTCAGGATCCATCGGTTCGAAAAGATTTCGCCCATCACTTCCCATAGGCGCCACGACGTTTCTATGGCCGTCTGATCCTGCAACTCGCAACCGTTGCTCACGGGCGGCTCGAATCTGCTGAACAGCTCTTGATGCTGCTGGTTCTGCTCGTACTCCCACATGATCATTACCCCCGTTAACTGGTTTAATCTGTCGCACTTCTGCACGGTTAAGATGCCGGGCAAGTTTTTGCTCCCACTGCACCTGATGGAATACTTTGCCTTCTGCCTGCCAGTAGGAAATGAAACTGCTCAGTTCTGCCGGCAGGTTTAACCCTGGCTTTAATGGCATTCCCCACAGGGTCGCTTGTCTCGGAAAATCAACTGATGGTTTCCATCCCTGATACATCGCAAATTTTCCAAACGACTGAGCATGTCCGGAATAAACACCAGGCTGATTTGGATAGTCGGGAAAATCTGGTCTGACCATTCCGCTATGTGTGGGGGTTATATCTTTTGGTTCCTCTGGTAGATTCCGGATCCCGTTTTTGGGATCGTTTGACGGAAAAAACGGGATCGTTTGGTTGTTTTTCGTGCTTGGAACAATCCCATTTTCGGTGGGCTTTTCTGCTATAACGACCCCGTTTTCGGGTGCGTTTGAACGATCCCGTTTTTGGTAATGTTCCCGTTTTTGGGGGTGTTCAGTATCGGCAATGCTTTCTTCCACACCGCAAAGGCGGTATACCGGGATTTGCTTTGTCCGCCCACGTCGCTCACCTGTATCTTCAATAAGCCCGATCGAAACCAGATACTGCAGGCTCGACTGGACCGTTTTCTTATCCAGCTCAGTCGCTTCAGCCAGTGCAGGAATGGATGGAAAAGCACAAAGATCAGCCCCGCACATATCGGCCAGCCAGGTCAGAACTGCTTTTGCAGAGGACTTCCCAGTCTTGACTTTTTTGGCCCATCGCATTGCGTCAATGCTCATGAAGCCCCCCTATTTTCTGTACGGTACTCATTGTCAAAACTCGATTAAAAACACTGTGGCGCTACGGCGCTAATGCTCGCCAGTAGTGGTCCCGCCGCATCTGCAGGAAGCATGTTAAAAAGTGCAATTGCTGCCTCCCGAATTTCACGCTCTAACTTCTGCAACGGAGCACCAAGCAATTTTGCCTGGTGCGCTTCGCTACACTCTTTGATTGCTTGAGCCACCAGCTCGCTTTCAGTCAATCCACGTTTCAATCCGTGTTTGCGCGCAATCTCAATAGGCATCGCATCAGCGATCGCTCCTGAAAGCTGCATGACGTAGCTGGTGTACTTCTCTGATCCGGATTCGTTTTTCAGGTAGCGGTACAGATTCTGTTTATTGACGTTAATTCCGCGACCGTTTTGTTTTCTCCATTGCTCAGCCACCAGCTGCGCGATGTGGTCCTGTGCACGGCCAGGTAATAAAGATTCCCATTCCTGAACAGCGGCCAGAATTGCCCTGCACTTCTGGCTATCGCGGCGCGTCGGCGAATAGTGATTTTTGGTTTTCAGTTGCACCGCCATGTCTTGGGTATAATTTTCAAAAGAGATGGTTTGCATTTTTATTACTCCCTGGGATTTGAGGGTTCTGGAGGGAATACATCATCAAGCGAACAACTAACCCCTAACGTATTAAGTGCGGCCACGATATGACGAGAGTCAGCCAGGCTTGGAACGCGTAAAGATTTTTCATAGTTGGCTAACCGAGGTTGGTTCCAACCAGCCGCCTTAGCCAAGGCTTGCTGCGAAATGTGGGCTTTTTTCCGTAGATGCGAAATGTGGTTCATACAGTTCTCCTGTTGTGTAAAACGATGTTCACATATCGTGAAATCACTGTCAATACAAAACGTGAATCACCAATATTCACTCTTCGTGATAAAATGAGGGTATGAAGACACTTGCTGAAGAAATCGGTGAGCGCATCAAGGCGCTAAGAACTGAGAAAGGAATGAGCCAAGGGCAGCTTGCGAAATTATGTGGCTGGTCTGGGGCGTCGCGTGTCGCCAATTATGAATATGGCAATCGAAACGTTGGTGTAGATGATGCATTGTCTTTAGCGAAAGCATTAGGCACCACGCCCGTTATGATTTTATTTGGCGAACAAAGTGATCCATCGAACTGGTTAACAGACAAACAAAAAAGGGTTCTTTCCCTATTCAATCAATTGCCTGAAGCTGAACAGGAACGCATGATTGATACCTTTGAGCTTAGACTTAAAGAAATTGACGAGTATGTAGAAAAATACCTACGCGGAAGATACAACCCCACCTAACTCAATCCAAAAAATAAGCATTGCATAACCGGCCTTGAGCCGGTTTTTTTGTACCCTCACCAATAAATTACACAAAATGAGTAATCCTGATTTCACATTTCGTATTGACAACAATTTCACGACATGTGAAACTTCAAAACACACAACGCAGTATGGGTCATCGAGGCAGGAAGCCCACGAAGTAGCTGCCGGCGGCATACGAAACACCGGATGAGATGACAGCAACATTAATCGCAGCAGGTTATAACGTTCCGCCGGCCGGCGTTACAGGCATGAGATAGGGCATCACTATGAGAATAGATATATCCAAGATAGGGAAAATTTACTTTTTACTCGTCTCCCCAATCAAACTCTCTGTCGCGCAGGATTTGGAGGCCCGATTCGGAGACCGCGTAATCATTGCAGCTTTTGGTACTGATATCACGTCCATGGGCCTGGCACCAGGTAATGAAATCGTAAGTGCTGGCTACCACCTTCACAGCCTGGATACCGCTGTTTTCGTAGCGCTCCACCATGCTATCGGTGCGGATACGCCAGTCGTGGTAGTCAAAGGGAAGGACGTAAGCATCTGAAAGGATTTTTTGGAATTCTTCATAGTGAGCGGGATTTTCGTACCAGAAGACAGGTATAGGGCTACGAGACATTTTGCTCTCTTTTATTTGGCTGTGTGAGAGCGCCAAGAATACCACCGAGCCTGAAGTGGTGAAAAGACAGGCATCACGACTAGTAGGTTTTGCAATGCGGTGAATGCGGCTATGCGCACGCGGCACAGTTAAAAAATAAACATGGCGGTTATTCACATGTTGTGGGGAAAAAGTTGTCGGCGGTAGTTGTTAACTGGCTGCCGTCACCGGGAGGCACCCGGCGCCGCATTGCAAAACCACATGCTAATACTGAGTTAACTGGAGATAACTATGAAGGATTTTGCCCGAGTACCTACCGGCAACCAGGCGACCCGCCTGAACTGGTTCGAGGTGAGACTACGCCAGCTGTGTTACTTGCTGGCGCAGAAAGGAAACCCTGAGGCTGAGGCATGAATACCCTGTTTGCCCTTGTCATCAGCGTATGTGCTCTCACTGGTGAATGCTCTGATGTTCTGATCGGTGTTTATCCATCAGAGGCCAGTTGCAACAGCAACGCCGATGAACAAAAAGTACAGGGCCAGTGCCTCCCCTACCGAAATGCACAAAAAATGGCTGACGACCAACAGCCTGCAGTGAGTTTTTGAATCGAGTTTTGACCGATGGCCATTACGGCCGGAGAAGTGATTATGGAATTTGGAATGAAACGCGTTCTGGCATCTGTCCAGGCCGCCGCCACTTTGAATAAGCTCTATGACGGCTCGCCTGTTTCACTGACGGCCATCAGTAAAGAGTCAAAGCTGTCTACTTCATACCTTGAGCAGATCTTCAAAAAGCTGCGGGCGGGTAACCTGGTAATTTCACAGCGTGGCCCAGGTGGTGGTTATAGCCCCCGCGGCGATGACATCACCGTTACAGAAGTGATCACTGCGGTATCTAAACTGCCAGCCCATAAAACTTTTGAGCCTATCCTGCGAGCGCTTGACGACGTTCGCGTATCGCAGCTGCTGCGGGGCGATTCGCCAGCCCCATAAAGCACAAAACCCGCACAAGGCGGGTTAAGTACCCGGTCAGCCGACCAAAGCTTTCCGGAATCGAGTTTTGACCAATGACCACCACCAGGGCGGCTGCCATCAGCAGCCGGGTATCTTACAATCCAAAGGAGCCTAAACGCAATAAACAACTACCCGTATCTCATTAAAGCTAAGGCAAAAGCAAACGAAGCGAAAAGTCTCTTCTGCTGGTCCTCTGCTAAATCTGATTCTCGCGCCGAGCGCAAAATTCGATAACTCTATTCTGTGTTCTTCTTACGATTGCATTGCTGAAGATTATCCGTGGGAATACTGGAACGATCGGGACGTGCGAACAATGGTAGAGCTCGGCAAGGCCATTAGCTTCGACCCCAAAGCAACGATCCCGTTTGAAGGTGATCGTCACAATGCCCTCGCTGATGCTATTCATCCGGCCCGCTATGTATCAGCGATCTGGCAGCGAATAATTGCCGGCAATCAGGTGCTGCAAAAATTGATGCAAAACTGATTTTTTATTTTCAAATACTGGCCCAGCAATGGGCCATAATGAGGTAAAACATATGCTCCAGATGTTAACCCTTGAAGAGTGGGCAAACGAGAAATACAGAAGCAATCCTCCAAGTGTTTCCACTCTCAGGAATTATGCTAAACAGAATATGTTTTCTCCCCCAGCCAAAAAAGAAGGTCGATTCTGGCGCGTCAGGGAGGATGCTGAGTTGGTCGGTACATTGACCACTCCTGTAGTAAAGAAAAGCGACCCTGTTCTTTTGCAGAGGATTTTGAACGATGGCTGCCAGACCACGTAAAAATAATATATCTATTCCAAATTTATACCCGCTCTTCAGTAGAAAGGTTAATAAAGTATACTGGCGTTATAAGCACCCGATAACTGGTAAGTTTCATAGTCTAGGCACAGACGAAGCAGAGGCAACGGCAATAGCTATTGAAGCAAATAAAAGACTGGCGGAACAACAAACCCGCCAGATAATGGCAATCACTGACAGAATTTCCACCAGCTCAGGAAAATCAATATCAACTAACACCTGGCTTGAACGTTACTGGAAGATTCAGCAGGAAAGATTAAAGTCCGGAGATATTAAAGAAAACACTATCAAACAAAAAGCAAAACCAGTATCTCTACTTAAGGAGCGGGTAGGAATGAAATTAATATCCACTGTCAATGTTCGAGATGTTGCGCAAATTCTTGATGAATATTTAGCGGAGGGACAACCCAGAATGGCTCAGGTCATTCGCTCTGTCCTAATAGATGTTTTTAAAGAAGCTCAACATGCGGGAGAAGTACCTCCTGGTTATAACCCTGCACTAGCAACTAAACAACCTCGTAGAAAAGTCACTCGCCAGCGCCTAACTCTTGAGGAATGGCAAAAGATTTTTGATATAGCCGATGAAAATCACAAATACATGGGGAACGCCATGCTTTTAGCCATAGTAACAGGACAGCGACTAGGTGACATATCCCGTATGAAATTCTCGGACATCTGGGACGATCATCTACACGTTGAGCAAGAGAAAACCGGAAGCAAAATCGCTATACCATTAGCTCTGCGTTGCAACGCAATCAACTGGAGCCTCAGAGATGTAATCAGTCGTTGCCGGGATTATGCGGTCAGTCCATTTTTGGTGCACTTTTTCAGGACAACATCTCAGGCAGAACGTGGTGCTCAGGTTAAAGCCAGAACGTTGACGATGAATTTTAGTAAGGCAAGAGATTGTGCAAATATCGAATGGGGAGAAGGTACACCCGCAACATTCCATGAACAAAGATCACTTTCCGAAAGACTTTATAAAGCTCAGGGTATAAATACAAAAGATTTACTGGGGCATAAAACTCAACAGCAAACCGATCTCTATCATGATGATCGTGGAAAAAATTGGATAAAGGTAAACACTAATCTTTAAAACTATTTATTTATAAAATCAGGGAATTGCTCACGAGATATCCCATTTATTTTTTCAATAACTATACTGATCCTATCAACCATTTTCTGAGACGGATCAGTTTCTGTAGTGTGTACTAACGCATTTCGATATCTAATTATAGAAGAGATCTCCTCACCAAAATATGGGTCGATAATTCCAGATGAAACCAAGTCTCTTAACATCCGAGAAATAGGTACATGTACTTTATTTTTCTTGCTGTTTATTTGCTGTTCATTTGCAAGTTTGTAAACGACTCTATTATTGTAAATATTGGAATATAACACCCCCAACATTCTCTCTAACATTCTAAATGAATTCATAAATGTCCCATATATTAAATCTCTATTTTCATCTGCATTAACACTAGATGCAGATACATTCATCTCATTTATATGTTGTATATTCCCCTCCTCTTGTCTCATTATATCCTGCACTGCTTGTTCATACTTTGTCTCTTTTAATGCCTGAAATATAAAAAATGAAATCATAATCAAACTAAGTACAAACAAAGAGGCTGCAGTGTTTTTTATTAAAATATTAACTCCTTTAAATGCACTTAAATATAATGAAAGGACTAATAAATCAAGGATGATAGTTACCATTGTTGTAATAGTTATTACAATTAACATACCAAATTCTTTTTTTTGTACACTTTTAATTACACCATCCAAGGTTTCATCTTTTTCAAGTCGCCTTGTTTGCTCATTCCTCAAAAAAATATACCCTGCAAGCATTAATCCGTAGATCCCAGCCAATACTTGTGCTTGCGTCGAATAAATATAAAGATTTTGATTTTCAGTAAGAAAAACAAGCGGAGAATTGAAACCTACAACAACCCACAGTAAAGAACATGCAATGCAAAAAAACAGAACAAGTAAGGGACGTGAAAAAAATGCATCCAATACTGAGGAAAAATTGATTTTCATTGTTTTATCGCTTTCCCTGAACATTTAGAAGAAAGATACTATTATTTTGATAACTTATTTTGATAAAATTTTGATAACCATTCGAATACTAATAATAAATAACGGGAACTATTAAGTTCCCGTTATTGTTTAACCCAGAGACTGGATTACATGTTCGCGATAATCGCGTCGCCAAACTCTGAACATTTCAGCAGCTTAGCGCCTTCCATCAGACGTTCGAAGTCATAGGTCACGGTCTTGGCGGCGATAGCGCCTTCCATGCCTTTGACGATCAGGTCTGCGGCTTCGAACCACTGCATGTGGCGCAGCATCATCTCTGCGGACAGGATGATGGAGCCCGGGTTCACTTTGTCCTGGCCTGCATACTTCGGCGCAGTACCGTGAGTCGCTTCGAACAGCGCGCACTCGTCGCCGATGTTGGCGCCCGGGGCGATACCGATACCGCCAACCTGTGCCGCCAGCGCGTCAGAGATGTAGTCGCCGTTGAGGTTCATACAGGCGATAACGTCGTATTCCGCCGGACGCAGCAGGATCTGCTGCAGGAAGGCATCGGCGATCACGTCTTTTACCACGATCTCTTTGCCGGTGTTCGGGTTCTTGATTTTCACCCACGGGCCGCCGTCGATCAGCTCGCCGCCGAACTCTTCGCGAGCCAGCTGGTAGCCCCAGTCTTTGAACGCGCCTTCGGTGAACTTCATGATGTTGCCTTTGTGAACGATGGTCACAGAGTCACGATCGTTGGTGATCGCATACTCAATGGCTGCACGAACCAGGCGTTTGGTGCCTTCTTCAGAGCACGGCTTGATGCCGATGCCGCAATGTTCCGGGAAGCGAATTTTCTTCACGCCCATCTCATCGCGCAGGAATTTGATCACTTTGTCTGCTTCAGCAGAGTCGGCTTTCCACTCGATGCCGGCATAGATATCTTCGGAGTTTTCACGGAAGATAACCATGTCGGTCAGTTCCGGGTGCTTAACCGGGCTCGGGGTGCCCTGGTAGTAACGTACCGGACGCAGGCAAACGTAGAGATCCAGCTCCTGACGCAGCGCCACGTTCAGGGAACGAATGCCGCCGCCGACTGGGGTCGTCAGAGGACCTTTGATAGCAACGCGGTAGTCACGAATCAGATCGAGGGTTTCAGCTGGCAGCCAGACATCCTGGCCATAGACGTGGGTCGATTTCTCACCGGTGTAAACTTCCATCCAGGAAATTTTACGCTCGCCCTTATAGGCTTTCTCAACGGCGGCATCAACCACTTTCAGCATCGCTGGGGTAACGTCAACGCCGATACCGTCGCCTTCAATGAACGGGATAATCGGATTATGAGGGACGTTCAGTTTGCCGTTTTGCAGGGTGATTTTTTGACCTTCCGCCGGAACTACTACTTTGCTTTCCATTAACCTCTCCTTCGAGCGCTTCTGGTTCTGCTCTTCCCTCTTCACGCGAGCCTGGTGTTGGCTGAGTCGGCCAGCTTCGGAGTACCGGGTCTTCCCGCTAACCGGAGCTATCGCGTCCGTGTCGCCTTCCTGCCTGTGTTGCGAATCGGTTTGAGCAATTTTTTGTTAATAATTTGTAATGAGCATGTCAATACTACCTGAATGTTTGCGTCCATGAAAGGCATTCGTAATTAGGCTATAATGCGGCAATTGATAGAGCCTGAAAATACCATGCAGAAAACTTCATTTAGAAAACATCGCGTTGAGCGATTCAGCACACAACAAGTCACCAGACAACGTAAAGAACGCCAGCCAAAAACTGTGATCTTGTTCAATAAACCCTATGATGTGTTGCCGCAATTTACCGACGAGGCCGGGCGCAGCACGCTGAAAGATTTTATTCCCGTAGCGGGCGTCTACGCCGCAGGTCGACTCGATCGCGACAGCGAAGGGCTGCTGGTGCTGACCAACGATGGCGCGCTGCAGGCGAAGCTGACCCAGCCGGGTAAACGCACCGGCAAGATCTACTACGTCCAGGTGGAAGGCGAACCCACGCCCGAGGCGCTGGCCGCTTTGCGCGACGGCGTCACCCTCAACGATGGCCCCACCCTGCCTGCCGGCGTAGAACTTGTGGAGGAGCCCGCCTGGCTGTGGCCGCGCAACCCGCCGATTCGTGAGCGCAAATCGATCCCCACCCGCTGGCTGAAGATCACGCTCTACGAGGGACGCAACCGTCAGGTGCGCCGGATGACCGCCCACGTCGGCTTCCCTACCCTGCGGCTGATCCGCTACGCTATGGGCGGCTACACCCTCGACGGGCTGGCCAACGGCGACTGGTGCAAAGCCGAATAACCGAAAAGGAAAAGCGATGTTTAAACCTCATGTCACTGTTGCCTGCGTGGTTCACGCTCAGGATAAATTTCTCATCGTCGAAGAGACCATTAACGGCAAAGCATTGTGGAACCAGCCGGCGGGCCATCTCGAGGCCAATGAAACGCTGCTGCAGGCCGCCGAACGTGAACTGCGGGAAGAGACCGGCATTCGCGCCACGCCGCAGCACTTCATCCGCATGCATCAGTGGCTGGCCCCCGATAGCACCCCGTTTCTGCGCTTCCTGTTCGCCATCGAACTTAGCGATCTGTGCGCCACTGAACCGCACGACAGCGATATCGATCGCTGCCTGTGGCTCAGTGCTGAGGAAATTCTTAACGCGCCAAACCTGCGCTCGCCGCTGGTTGCCGAAAGCATTCGCTGCTACCTGCAGGACCCGCGCCAGCCGCTGTCGCTGATTGGCGCATTTAACTGGCCGTTCACAGGGGGTGAATGAACGGTGAGCGCGTGCTAGAATACGCCGCCTCGAAGTTCAATGTAGCGAGTATTTCCATGTCAGAAAGCCAGAAAAAAGTGATCGTCGGCATGTCCGGCGGCGTCGACTCCTCGGTCTCCGCGTACCTGCTGCTGCAGCAAGGGTATAAGGTGGAAGGCCTGTTCATGAAGAACTGGGAGGAAGACGACGGCGAGGAATACTGCACCGCCGCCGCCGACCTTGCCGATGCGCAAGCGGTCTGCGATAAGCTGGGCATTGAACTGCACACCGTTAACTTTGCCGCCGAATATTGGGATAACGTCTTTGAGCTCTTCCTGGAAGAGTACAAAGCCGGCCGCACGCCAAACCCGGATATTCTGTGCAATAAAGAGATCAAATTTAAAGCCTTCCTCGAGTTTGCCGCTGAAGACCTCGGCGCCGACTACATCGCCACCGGGCACTATGTGCGCCGCGCCGATGTCGACGGTAAAAGCCAGCTGCTGCGCGGTCTCGACGGCAACAAAGATCAGAGCTACTTCCTTTATACCCTCAGCCACGAGCAGATTGCCCAGAGCCTGTTCCCGGTGGGTGAGCTGGAAAAACCGCAGGTGCGTAAGATCGCCGAAGAGCTGGATCTGATCACCGCGAAGAAAAAAGATTCCACCGGCATCTGCTTTATCGGCGAGCGTAAATTCCGCGATTTCCTTGGCCGCTATCTGCCGGCGCAGCCGGGCAAAATCCTCACCGTCGACGGCGAGGAGATCGGTACCCATCAGGGGCTGATGTACCATACCCTGGGCCAGCGTAAAGGACTGGGTATCGGCGGCACCAAAGAGGGTAGCGAAGACCCATGGTACGTGGTCGATAAAGACGTGGAGAATAATATTCTTATCGTCGCCCAGGGCCATGACCACCCGCGCCTGATGTCCGTCGGCCTGATTGCCCAACAGCTGCACTGGGTTGACCGTGAACCGCTGCAGGGCACCCTGCGCTGCACGGTGAAAACCCGCTATCGCCAGACCGATATCCCCTGCACCGTTACCGCGCTGGATGAAGACAGTATCGAAGTCCGCTTCGATGAGCCGGTCGCGGCGGTGACCCCGGGCCAGTCCGCCGTGTTCTATTTGGGTGAAGTGTGCCTCGGCGGCGGAATTATTGAACAACGACTGCCTCTGCAGTCCTGAACGCGCGTTATTTCCGCCGGGACGAACCGCCCCGGCGGCTGACAAGGAGTATGTGTGGCGAAGAATTACTATGACATCACCCTGGCGCTGGCTGGCGTTTGCCAGGCGGCGCGACTGGTTCAGCAACTGGCGCATCAGGGACATTGCGACAGCGATGCCCTGCATGTGTCGCTGAACAGCATCATCGACCTCGATCCCGAGTCGACGCTGGCGGTGTTCGGTGGCAGTGAAGCCAATCTTCGCCTCGGCCTTGAAACGCTGCTCGGGGTGCTCAATACCAGCAGCCGTCAGGGCCTCAATGCGGAACTGACCCGCTATACCCTGAGCCTGATGGTGCTGGAGCGCAAGCTCGCCGCCAGTAAAGGGGCGATGGACACGCTCGGCAACCGCATCGCCGGCCTGCACCGTCAGCTGGAGCACTTTGACCTGCAGTCCGAAACGCTGCTCAGCGCCATGGCGGGCATCTATGTCGATGTGATAAGCCCGCTGGGCCCGCGTATTCAGGTGACCGGCTCCCCTGCCGTGCTGCAAAGCCCGCAGGTGCAGGCGAAAGTTCGCTCAGCGCTGCTGGCGGGGATTCGCGCCGCGGTGCTCTGGCATCAGGTGGGCGGCGGACGTCTGCAGCTTATGTTTTCCCGTAATCGTCTGGTTAACCAGGCAAAGCAAATTCTTGCTCATTTAACCCCGGAGTTGTGATCTATGGAATTATCCTCACTGACCGCCGTTTCCCCTGTAGACGGCCGCTACGGCGATAAAGTCAGCGCGCTGCGCGGTATCTTCAGCGAATTCGGTTTGCTGAAATTCCGCGTTCAGGTGGAAGTACGTTGGCTGCAAAAACTGGCCGCCCACGCAGCGATCAAGGAAGTTCCTGCTTTTGCTGCCGACGCAAACGGTTTCCTTGACAAAATCGTCGCCGATTTCAGCGTCGAAGACGCCGAGCGCATCAAAACCATTGAGCGCACCACTAACCACGACGTGAAAGCGGTAGAGTACTTTCTGAAAGAGAAAGTCGCTGACGTCGCTGAACTGCACGCCGTGTCGGAGTTTATTCACTTCGCCTGTACGTCCGAAGACATCAATAACCTCTCCCACGCGCTGATGCTGAAAACCGCCCGCGACGAAGTGGTTCTGCCTTACTGGCGCAAGCTGATTGACGCGGTAAAAGATCTGGCGACCCAGTACCGCGATGTACCGCTGCTCTCCCGTACCCACGGCCAGCCGGCGACGCCGTCCACCATGGGTAAAGAGATGGCGAACGTCGCCTACCGTATGGAGCGCCAGTACCGTCAGCTGAACCAGGTGGAAATCCTCGGTAAAATCAACGGCGCGGTGGGTAACTACAACGCCCACATCGCCGCCTACCCGGAAGTCGACTGGCATCAGTTCAGCGAAGAGTTTGTCACTTCGCTGGGCATTCAGTGGAACCCGTACACCACGCAGATCGAGCCGCATGACTATATCGCTGAGCTGTTTGACTGCATCGCGCGCTTCAACACCATTCTGATCGACTTCGATCGCGACGTGTGGGGCTACATCGCGCTCAACCACTTCAAACAGAAGACCATCGCCGGGGAAATCGGCTCCTCCACCATGCCGCACAAGGTGAACCCGATTGACTTCGAAAACTCCGAAGGCAACCTCGGCCTGGCCAATGCGGTCATGCAGCACCTGGCCAGCAAACTGCCGGTTTCCCGCTGGCAGCGCGACCTGACCGACTCCACCGTCCTGCGTAACCTCGGCGTGGGCATCGGCTATGCGCTGATCGCCTATCAGTCCACCCTCAAAGGGATCAGCAAGCTGGAGCTGAACCAGGATCGCCTGCTGGACGAACTGGATCACAACTGGGAAGTACTGGCTGAGCCGATCCAGACCGTGATGCGTCGTTACGGTATCGAAAAACCGTACGAGAAGCTGAAAGAGCTGACCCGCGGCAAACGCGTTGACGCGGAAGGGATGAAGCAGTTTATTGACAGCCTCGCCCTGCCGGAAGAGGAAAAAGTGCGTCTCAAAGCGATGACCCCGGCCAACTATATCGGTCGGGCAACCACCATGGTTGACGAGCTGAAGTAATCGCCCTGCCCCTCTTTCCGCCGGAAAGAGGGGCGTTTTATCGCCGGAAGGCGATCAGATCCAGACGTCGTTCACCGCCGTCCGCTCGCCGCCCTCGTGGCCGGTATTCAGCACCCCGCGCGGTTCAATCAGCAGCAGCTTCGCTTCCATCTCCGCCGAGGTCTTATGTTCCACCCCGCGCGGCACGACGATCATCTCCCCGGCCTTCACCAGCACATGTCCGTCGTGGAAGTCCACGCGCAATACCCCCTCCACCACCATCAGCGTCTCATCGGTTTCCGGATGGCTGTGCCAGATAAAGTCGCCGGCGATGCGCACGATCTTGAACTGATAGTCGTTCATTTCGGCCACCACTTTGGGCTGCCATTGTTCGCTGAACAGGGAAAATTTATGAGCAAGATTAACGAGTTGATACATAGGCTGTCTCCTTGTGATAAAGGCAGTCAGCATAGTTCGCCGCGCCGCGGTTACGCTTGAACGATTGTGCAACCTGCGCCGCCTTAGCCGCGGATCGCCCGCAGCCAGCGCCCCGGAGAGAGGCCAAAGCGGCTGATAAACTGGCGCGTCATGTGGCTCTGGTCGGCAAAGCCCGCCTCGGCGGCAATATCCACCAGACGCTCCCCGGCGCGCATCCGCTGGCGACAAAAATCAAGCCGGCGCATCATGACGTAACGCCACGGACTGGTGCCATACAGCGTTCTGAAATCGCGGCTCAGGCTCCAGCGGTCCCGGCCGCTGACCTGCGACAGGATGTCGAGGGTCATATCCTGCATAAAACAGGCATGGATATACTCCCGGGCCCTCTCCGCCGCCTGATAATCAAACGCCTGGCGACGGGCACGCTGCCCGCCGACCACGGCCAGGGTCTGCGCCAGGTCGTACAGGGCGTCCTCTTCCTCCAGCGGCTCGAAGGTAGCCGTGACCGCTTTCAACAGCGGTTGCGCGGCGCGACGTAGCCGTGGATCCGCCGACAGGCCGCCGGGGATAAACGGCAATGGCCTGCCGCCGAGTATCTTCTGGATCAGAGCGGGTTCGATATAGGCCATGCGGTAGTGAAACCCCGCCTCAGTGCCCGCCTCGCCATCGTGTATTTCGTCCGGGTGAAGGACCATCGTCCCGCCGGGCAGACTGTGCTGTAGCCCGCCGCGATAGTGAAAGCTCTGCACGCCGGCGATCGTCTGGCCGATGGCGTAGGTGTCATGCCGGTGCGGCTCATAGCCGTGGCCGCCGAAGAAGGCTTCGATGCGCTCCGTCCGACTGGGCGACTGCGCCAGCCTGACCCAGTCCGCGCTCTGCTGCTGAGACATAATGGATAACCTGCGGCGTCATTGAGGGATAATTCCAGCACTATTACACAAAAAATTAACATCACCAACCCGCCGCTGCCCGCGCCCTGCCGCTGGGCGTTTGCTGAAATTACGCATAGAATGAAGGAGTTCCATGCCCGTGCGCAAAAGGCGCCGCCCAACGCCGACCTGCCCGGCGATGCTGCACGCCGTTTGTATAAAAAGCTTTATTTAACAGCTGTTTATATTTTGCGTATATAATAAGCGTCAGACTACTTTCGAAATTGCAAGGGAGAACAGCCATGCGCGTACTCGTGGTTGAGGATAATGCCCTGCTGCGTCACCACCTCAAAGTTCAGCTACAGGAGCTGGGCCATCAGGTCGATGCCGCAGAGGATGCCAAGGAAGCGGATTACTATCTGGGCGAACATCTCCCGGATATCGCCATCGTCGATCTCGGTCTGCCGGACGAAGATGGATTATCGTTGATCCGCCGCTGGCGCAGCCACGACGTGTCACTGCCGGTGCTGGTGCTTACCGCCCGCGAAGGTTGGCAGGATAAAGTCGAAGTGCTGAGCGCCGGGGCGGATGATTACGTCACCAAGCCTTTCCATATTGAAGAGGTTGCCGCCCGCATGCAGGCGCTGCTGCGCCGCAATAGCGGCCTGGCCTCGCAGGTGATCTCTCTGCCGCCGTTCCAGGTCGACCTCTCCCGGCGCGAGCTGTCGGTGAACGACCAGCCGATCAAGCTGACGGCTTTTGAGTACACCATTATGGAAACCCTGATCCGCAATCGCGGCAAAGTGGTCAGTAAGGATTCGCTGATGCTCCAGCTTTACCCGGATGCCGAACTGCGTGAAAGCCATACCATCGACGTGCTGATGGGCCGGCTGCGTAAGAAAATTCAGGCTGAATACCCGCAGGACGTCATCACTACGGTGCGCGGCCAGGGCTATCTGTTCGAACTGCGCTGATGAAGGGACTGTTGCGGCATATTTTCCCGCTGTCGTTACGGGTTCGCTTCCTGCTGGCGACCGCCGGGGTGGTGCTGGTGCTCTCCCTGGCTTATGGCATGGTGGCGCTGGTGGGCTACAGCGTCAGCTTCGATAAAACCACCTTCCGTCTGCTGCGCGGCGAGAGCAATCTCTTTTATATGCTGGCCAAATGGGAGAACGGGGCCATTGACGTCGATATCCCGGAAAATCTGAATATGGAAAGCCCGACGGTGACCCTTATTTATGATGAGAAGGGCAAACTGCTGTGGGCGCAGCGCGATGTCCCCTGGCTGACAAAACGCATTCAACCGGATTGGCTGAAACGCAATGGCTTCCATGAAATTGAAGCCGATGTCGACAGCAGCAGTATGCTGTTGCGCAATAACCATGAGGTTCAGGAACAGCTGGACGCCATCCGCGAACAGGGCGACGATTCGGAGATGACCCACTCGGTGGCGATCAACTTCTACCCGGCCACCAGCAAAATGCCCCAGCTCAGTATCGTGGTGGTCGACACCATCCCGGTGGAGCTCAAGCGCAGCTATATGGTGTGGAGCTGGTTTATCTACGTGCTGGCCGCCAACCTGTTGCTGGTGATCCCCCTCCTGTGGGTCGCCGCCTGGTGGAGCCTGCGCCCCATCGAGTCGCTGGCCAAAGAGGTGCGCGAGCTGGAGGAACATCACCGCGAGAAGCTCAATCCCAACACCACCCGCGAGCTGACCCGGCTGGTCAGCAACCTTAACCGGCTGGTTCGCAGCGAGCGTGAACGCTATGACAAATACCGCACCACCCTCACCGATCTCACCCACAGCCTGAAAACGCCGCTGGCGGTGATGCAGAGCACGTTGCGCTCGCTGCGCGGCGAGAAGATCAGCGTCGACGAGGCGGAGCCGGTGATGCTGGAGCAGATCAGCCGTATTTCGCAGCAGATTGGTTACTATCTGCATCGCGCCAGCATGCGCAGCGGCGGCACCTTGCTGAGCCGGGAGCTGCACCCGATCGCCCCCCTGCTCGACAGCCTGACCTCCGCCCTCAATAAGGTTTATCAGCGCAAGGGGGTCAATATCTCGCTCGACATCTCGCCGGAGATCAGTTTTGTCGGCGAGCAGAACGATTTTATGGAAGTGATGGGTAACGTTCTCGATAACGCCTGTAAGTACTGTCTGGAGTTCGTGGAGGTTTCCGTGCGCCAGACCACCGACAGCCATCTGCACATTCTGGTGGAAGACGATGGGCCGGGGATCCCGCCGAGCCAGCGCCGCGCTGTCTTCGACCGCGGTCAGCGGGCGGATACTCTGCGTCCCGGCCAGGGGGTGGGGCTCTCCGTCGCCCGGGAAATCGTCGAACAATATGACGGGGAGATCATCGCCGGCGAGAGCCTGCTCGGCGGCGCCTGCATGGAGGTGGTGTTTGGCCGCCAGCTGATGGAAGATAAAGAGAGTTAATCGTTGAGTTTTTTCACGGCGCCTGCATCGCCGGGGCGCCGCATCCGTTATAATCCCTGTCAGACACCTGCAGTGGAATATCAATATGGATTATCAATTAACGCTTAACTGGCCCGACTTTATCGAACGCTACTGGCAAAAACGGCCGGTGGTACTGAAGCGCGGCTTCGCCAATTTTATCGACCCGCTGAGCCCGGACGAACTGGCTGGACTGGCCATGGAGAGCGAGGTCGATAGCCGCCTTGTCAGCCATCAGGATGGAAAATGGCAGGTCAGTCACGGTCCCTTCGAAAGCTACGATCACCTGAGCGAAAACAACTGGTCCCTGCTGGTACAGGCGGTCAACCACTGGCATGAGCCGTCGGCGGCGCTGATGCACCCGTTCCGCGCCCTGCCGGACTGGCGTATCGACGACCTGATGATCTCCTTCTCCGTACCGGGCGGCGGCGTCGGCCCGCATCTGGATCAGTATGATGTGTTTATCATCCAGGGCACTGGCCGTCGGCGCTGGCGCGTCGGGGAAAAAGTGCCGATGAAACAGCACTGCCCGCATCCGGACCTGCTGCAGGTTGACCCCTTCGAGGCGATCATCGATGAAGAGATGGAGCCGGGCGATATTCTCTATATTCCGCCAGGATTCCCGCATGAGGGATATTCGCTGGAAAATTCGCTGAACTATTCGGTCGGCTATCGCGCACCGAATGCCCGCGAGCTGTTCAGCGGCTTTGCCGACTACGTTCTCCAGCGCGAACTGGGCAGCCAGCGCTACGCCGATCCGGACGTGCCCTCCCGCGACCATCCGGCGGATATTTTACCGGCCGAACTCGACCGCCTGCGCGAGATGATGCTGGGGCTGATTAACCAACCGGAGCACTTTAAGCAGTGGTTCGGCGAGTTTATCACTCAGTCGCGTCATGAGCTCGACGTCGCGCCGCCGGAGCCGCCGTATCAGCCCGATGAAATTTACGATGCCCTGCAGCAGGGCGATACCCTGGAACGCCTGGGCGGCCTGCGGGTGCTGCGCATTGACGGCGAGGTGTTCGTCAATGGCGAGAAGATCAACTCTCCGCACCGCCCGGCGCTGGACGCCTTAGCCACCCACCTGACGCTGCGCGCAGACCATTTTGGCGATGCGCTGGAAGATCCCTCTTTCCTCGCCATGCTGGCGGCGCTGGTCAACAGCGGCTACTGGTTCTTTGGCGACTGAGTGCCATCCTGCCCGGCGGCGCTGCGCTTGCCGGGCCTACGGGTTCCGCGGCCACCGGTTGGACTGTAGGCCGGATAAGGCGCAGCCGCCATCCGGCATAAAGACGAGTACCCGCTCTGCTGTTGACTGCCCGGCGGCGCTGCGCTTGCCGGGCCTACGGGTTCTGCGGTCACCGGTTGGACCGTAGGCCGGATAAGGCGTTACTCGCCATCCGGCACTTTGTGGTTTCGATGGCGGCAATGTCTTACCCGAGCATTATCGCCTCTCGCCTGCATCAAAGTCGCTTACCTCACCCGCCCACTCCGGGGGGTACCATCCCCGGCGCACATCACGATGAAAGGTCGAATACGGCCAATTCTGCACCCGACGGACATAACCGTGCTTAACGGGATTGATATAAACGTAATCCATATGCCGCCGGTAATCTTCTTCATTACGGATGGCATGTTCCCAGAAGCGCGGTTGCCAGATGTGGCGCTGCGCCAGCGCCCGGGTAAACGTTTTTTTAATATCCCGCCAGCGACCGGAATAATCGGTATCCCCCTCAGGCAGGGTCCAGATGCAGTGCATATGCTCCGGTAAAACCACCCAGGCGTTAATCAGAAAAGGTTTTTTGCTTTTAACCAGCGCTGTAGCGGTACGCAGATGAGCAATATGCCGCGTCAGGAGATCGCTGTGGCGATTTTGCAGGTTAACGGTGAAGAACCAGCAGCCGCCGGGGATATAACTGCGACGATAATCAGACATGTGAGGTTCCCTCCTCAGTATTAGCCTTATCGCTTTTGCCCGGCGGCGCTGCGCTTGCCTGGCCTACGGGTTCCGCAGTCACCGGTTGGGCCGTAGGCCGGATAGGGCGTTAGCCGCCATCCGGCATAAAGACGAGTACCCGCTCTGCTGTTGACCGCCCGGCGGCGCTGTGCTTGCCGGGCCTACGGGTTCCGCGGTCACCGGTTGGACCGTAGGCCGGATAAGGCGTTAGCCGCCATCCGGCACGAAGACAGGCACCCGCTCTGCTGTTGACCGCCCGGCGGCGCTGCGCTTGCCGGGCCTACGGGTACCGCGGTCACCGGTTGGACCGTAGGCCGGATAAGGCGCAGCCGCCATCCGGCGTCTTGTCCGACTCGCGGCCCTACCGGGCTGCCTGAGAAGATTAATGCCCTTTTCGTGCCGCCGTCAGCTCGGCGATACGCACGATCACCTGCACCGCTTTCTCCATCCCTTCCAGGGTGACAAACTCATGTTTGCCGTGATAGTTGTAGCCGCCGGTAAACAGGTTCGGGCATGGCAGTCCCATAAACGAGAGCTGCGCACCGTCGGTACCGCCGCGGATCGGCTTCATCTGCGGTTCGATATCGCAGTCCACCATGGCCTGGCGGGCAATATCGACCACGTGCGGATGGGCGATCACCTGCTCATGCATGTTGTAATAACTGTCCTCGATCACCAGCTCGATATAGCAGTCCGGGTGCAGCCCCTTGCCCACCTTTTTGGCGATCTCCATCATCTTGCGCTTGCGCGCCTCGAAGTGCTTACGGTCAAAATCGCGGATGATGTAGTGCATCTCGGCCCGATCGACGCTGCCTTTGATACTGGTGAGATGATAAAAGCCTTCATAGCCTTCGGTAGTCTCCGGCGCCTCGTCGGCCGGCACTTCGGCATGAATCCGCGCGGCCAGCGACAGCGCGTTGACCATCACCCCTTTCGCAGTGCCGGGGTGCACGTTGTTGCCGACGATCTTAATGGTCACCGAGGCGGCATTGAAGTTTTCAAACTCCAGTTCGCCGACCCCGCCGCCGTCAACGGTATAGGCCCAGCGGGCGTCAAAGGCCTCGACGTCGAAATGTTTCGCCCCTTTTCCGACCTCTTCATCGGGGGTGAAGGCCACGCGGATATCGCCGTGGGGGATATTTTTCGCCTGCAGGGTCGCCAGCGCGGTCATGATCTCGGCGATGCCGGCCTTATCGTCCGCCCCCAGCAGCGTTTTCCCGTCGGTGGTGATCAGCGTCTGCCCCAAAAGCTGATGGAGAACCGGGAACATCACCGGGGAGAGCACCTCATCGCCGATACCCAGCGCAATATCGCCGCCGCGATAGTTTTCGACAATCTGCGGGTTAACGTTTTTGCCGCTGAAATCCGGGGAGGTGTCAACGTGAGAGATAAAGCCGATGGCCGGGATATCGCCCTCGACGTTGGCGGGCAGGGTTCCCATTACCGTCCCTTTTTCACTCAGCGTTACCTTGACCAGTCCCATTTCTTCCAGCTGCGCCTGCAACAGGCGTAACAGCTTCCACTGCCCTTCCGTGCTGGGGACCTGACGAACGCCAGGCTTCGACTGCGTGTCCAAAGAAACGTACTGCAAAAAACGCTCAAGCAATTTATCCATGTAGCCACCCTCTTCTTTTGTGACAACATTATTGATAAGCCAGAAAAGACAAATATTGCGTCAGGTCATTCTTAGCCCGTAAAGCGAAATTTAATAACGGAACCGACGTTATGGTGTAAAGGTAGACTATGCAGGCGTATCAAGGATTGGCGATTACCCTCGTTTGCCGTAGAATGCTGGCCCTTATTAAAAACGTGCAACCCCAAAGGTGGTTAATCACAAACCCCGCAGCGGTCGGAAGTTTCCGTTGCGTCTACATGGGACAGAGTCAAAAATTGAATATACAACCGCGTTCGCGTTCGCCGCTGGTGCAACTGGCGGGAATTCGCAAAAGCTTTGATGGTAAAACGGTCATCGATAACCTTAACCTGACCATCAACAATGGTGAGTTTCTCACCCTGCTTGGCCCCTCTGGCTGCGGTAAAACCACCGTTCTGCGCCTTATCGCCGGCCTGGAAAACGTCGACAGCGGACGGATCCATCTCGAAGATCACGATATCACTCATGTTCCGGCGGAAAACCGCCACGTTAATACCGTATTCCAAAGCTACGCCCTGTTTCCGCATATGACGGTGTTCGAGAACGTCGCCTTCGGCCTGCGCATGCAGAAAACCCCGGCGGCGGAAATCACTCCGCGGGTGATGGATGCCTTAAAGATGGTGCAGCTGGAGGCGTTTGCCCAGCGCAAACCGCACCAGCTCTCCGGCGGCCAGCAGCAGCGCGTGGCCATCGCCCGCGCGGTGGTCAACAAACCGCGCCTGCTGCTGCTCGATGAATCCCTTTCGGCGCTGGATTACAAGCTGCGTAAGCAGATGCAGAACGAACTGAAAGCGCTGCAGCGTAAGCTCGGCATCACCTTCGTCTTCGTCACGCACGACCAGGAAGAGGCCCTGACCATGTCCGATCGCATCGTGGTGATGCGTGATGGCAAAATCGAACAGGACGGCACCCCGCGCGAGATCTACGAAGAGCCAAAAAACCTGTTCGTCGCCAGCTTTATCGGCGAGATCAATATCTTCGACGCCACGGTCATTGAACGCCTCGACGAACAGCGCGTGCGGGCCAGCGTGGAAGGGCGTGAATGCAACATCACCGTCAATTTTGCGGTGGAGGCCGGCCAGCGTCTGCATGTCCTGCTGCGCCCGGAAGATCTGCGCGTCGATGAGATCCACCACAACAGCGACGCCGACGGCCTGATCGGCTATGTGCGCGAGCGCAACTATAAGGGCATGACCCTCGAGTCGGTGGTGGAGCTGGAAAACGGCAAAATGGTGATGGTCAGCGAATTCTTTAACGAAGACGACCCGGATTTCGACCACTCTCTTGACCAGAAAATGTCTATCAATTGGGTGGAGAGCTGGGAGGTGGTGCTGGCCGATGAAGAACACCAGTAAATTCCAGAATGTGGTGATCGCCACCATCGTCGGTTGGCTGGTGCTGTTTGTCTTTCTGCCCAACCTGATGATCATCGCCACCAGCTTCCTGACCCGCGACGACGCTAACTTCGTCAAGCTGGTCTTCACGCTGGACAACTACTCGCGGTTGCTGGATCCGCTCTATTACGACGTGCTGCTGCATTCGCTGAACATGGCGCTGCTGGCGACCCTTGCCTGCCTGGCGCTGGGCTACCCGTTTGCGTGGTTCCTTGCCCGGCTGCCGCAGAAGGTGCGGCCCCTGCTGCTGTTCCTGCTGATCGTTCCCTTCTGGACCAACTCGTTGATCCGCATCTACGGGCTGAAGATTTTCCTCAGCACCAAAGGCTACCTGAACGAGTTTCTCCTGTGGCTGGGAGTGATCGACACGCCGATACGCATTATGTTCACCCCGTCGGCGGTGATTATCGGCCTGGTGTACATCCTGCTGCCGTTTATGGTGATGCCGCTCTACTCCAGCATTGAGAAACTGGATCGGCCGCTGCTGGAAGCGGCGAAAGATCTCGGCGCCAGCAAGCTGCAGACGTTTATCCGCATCATCATTCCGCTGACCATGCCGGGGATCATCGCCGGCTGCCTGCTGGTCATGTTGCCGGCGATGGGGCTGTTCTACGTTTCCGACCTGATGGGCGGCGCCAAGAACCTGCTGATCGGCAATGTGATCAAGAGCCAGTTCCTCAATATTCGCGACTGGCCGTTCGGCGCGGCAACCAGCATTACCTTAACCCTGGTGATGGGCCTGATGCTGTTGATTTACTGGCGCGCGGCGCGCCTGCTGAATAAAAAGGTGGAGCTGGAATGATCGGTCGACTGCTGCGCGGCGGCTTTATGACCGCCATCTACGCGTATCTCTACATCCCTATTATTATTCTGATCGTTAACTCGTTTAACCGGTCGCGCTTCGGCATCAACTGGCAGGGGTTCACCACCGACTGGTATAGTCTGCTGATGAACAACGATAGCCTGCTGCAGGCCGCCCAGCACTCGCTGACCATGGCGGTGCTGTCGGCGACCTTCGCCACCCTTATCGGCTCGCTAACCGCCGTGGCGCTGTACCGCTACCGTTTTCGCGGCAAACCGTTCGTTAGCGGCATGCTGTTTGTGGTGATGATGTCGCCCGATATTGTCATGGCCATCTCCCTGCTGGTGCTGTTTATGCTGATTGGCGTCCAGCTTGGCTTCTGGTCGCTGCTGTTTTCGCATATCACCTTTTGCCTGCCGTTTGTGGTGGTCACCGTTTACTCCAGGCTGAAAGGCTTTGATGTGCGGATGCTGGAGGCGGCGAAAGATCTGGGCGCCAGCGAGATGACCATCCTGCGCAAAATCATCCTGCCGCTGGCCCTGCCGGCGGTGGCGGCCGGGTGGCTGCTGAGCTTCACGCTGTCGATGGATGACGTGGTGGTCTCCTCGTTCGTCACCGGTCCGGGGTATGAAATCCTGCCGCTGAAGATCTATTCGATGGTCAAGGTCGGCGTTTCGCCAGAGGTGAACGCTCTGGCAACGATACTGTTGGTTCTGTCGCTGGTGATGGTCATCGCCAGTCAGTTAATTGCACGTGATAAAACTCAGGGGACGTTAAAATGAAAAAATGGTCACGCCACCTGCTCGCGGCGGGCGCTCTGGCAATCGGCATGAGCGCCGCCCACGCGGACGACAGCAAAACGCTCTACTTCTACAACTGGACCGAATATGTGCCGCCGGGCCTGCTGGAGCAGTTCACCAAAGAGACCGGCATCAAGGTTATCTACTCGACCTACGAGTCGAACGAAACCATGTACGCCAAGCTCAAGACCTATAAAGACGGGGCGTACGACCTGGTCGTCCCGTCGACCTACTTCGTCGACAAGATGCGTAAAGAAGGCATGCTGCAGAAGATCGATAAGAGCAAGCTGACTAACTTCAGCAACCTCGATCCGCAGATGCTGAACAAACCGTTCGACCCGAATAACGACTACTCCATCCCCTACATCTGGGGGGCGACGGCCATCGGCGTCAACAGCGACGCTATCGATCCGAAAACCGTCACCAGCTGGGCCGATCTGTGGAAGCCGGAATACAAAAGCAGCCTGCTGCTGACCGACGACGCGCGCGAAGTGTTCCAGATAGCGCTGCGTAAGCTGGGCTATTCCGGCAACACTACCGACCCGAAAGAGATTGAAGCCGCCTATAACGAGCTGAAAAAACTGATGCCCAACGTCGCGGCCTTTAACTCCGATAACCCGGCGAACCCGTATATGGAAGGCGAAGTGAACCTCGGCATGGTATGGAACGGTTCGGCTTACGTCGCCCGCCAGGCCGGTACGCCGCTGGAAGTGATCTGGCCGAAAGAAGGCGGCATCTTCTGGATGGACAGCCTGTCGATCCCGGCAAATGCGAAAAACGTCGACGGCGCGCTGAAGCTGATTAACTTCCTGCTACGCCCGGATGTCGCCAAACAGGTCGCGGAAACCATCGGCTACCCCACGCCAAACCTGGCGGCGCGCAAAATGCTCAGCCCGGCCGTGGCCAACGATAAATCGCTCTATCCGGACGCCGCCACCATCGAGAAAGGCGAATGGCAAAATGACGTCGGCAGCGCCAGCGCTATTTATGAAGAGTATTACCAGAAGCTGAAAGCGGGCCGCTAATCCCGCCGGGCGGAACCGCGGTTCCGCCCTTTTTTTGCTCTCACTTTAGCCCCTCAGCGCGCGCCAGAGGATCGCCGGCAGCTTGCGCCAGCGCGGCCGATGGTAAAAATCCACCAGCCGCTGCGCCACCGCTTCCTGCCCCCGGTGAGTAATAAACCAGGGCGGCAGGGGCATCAGCGTCAGTTCGCCATGCCACAGACTGCGCGGAAACGGCCGAAACGGCGCCTCAATCACCGTGCGCTCGGTTTTCTCCAGCATAAAGCTGTTATGCACCTTGCCCCGCCCGCTCTGAATATCGTCGAGCCTGTGGCCGGGAAACGCCCCCCACGGGCAGGGAGCTAACAGAAAGGCCACCCCGCTCCAGCAGTTGATCGCCACCGTGCCATAGCGCAGCTCGGCGATCAGCGCGTTAAAACGCTTACGCCCAATCGCCTTGCGGGTGCGCGGGTGGATCACAATATTGGCCCCCAGCGTGCCCTGCAGCCGCTGATTGGCATAGCCGATCGCCTGGCGCAAAAAGCTTTCCGCGCTGTCGGCCTCAAGGCGGGTGACCGACAGCCCCGGGCCAAAGACCTCCTGCTGGCAGAAGTCCGGATCATCCTCGGTGTTCGCCACAATCAACGGCAGCGCGTCGCCGCGGGCTATCTCCAGCGGCTGACGGGCGCGCAGGCGAAAGTCAGTCAGCCGGTTTTCCGCGCCGGGGTAATAGTCCGGGCGGGTATTGGCGGCGATCAGCCGGTACAGCTGATTAAGCAGGGCCGACGCTGGCTCCCAACCCTGCTGCAGGATCAGCACCTGGCTGGCCACGCAGTTAAACCCGCCATTGTTCATCTTCTGCGTCGCCAGCTGCTGCGCCTGAAAAGCGATATCCGCCTCGCTCCACGGACCGGGGACGATAATGGTAGGGCTGACGCCGCCCAGCTCCGAGGTCACCCGACGCGGGTTCAGCGGCGTCCCGGCGGCCCGACGCTGGCGAGCCGCCTCACCATCGCCCCAGACGATAGCGTCATGGCTCTCCCGCGAGCCGGTGATATGGATCTCATCGACAGCGGGATGGGTGGTCAGCCACGCCCCCGCCTGGGCGTCGCCGGTGACGATGCGGAGCGCATCCATGGCGATCAGCGGCGCCAGAGCCTGAGCCAGCAGATCGTGCAGATAATCATTCACCGGGTTGAGCTTCAGCAGGCAGACCTGATTTTCAATAAACAGTTTGTGTAATACGTCCAGCGGCGCGATAGAGGCCACATTCCCGGCGCCGAGCACCAGCGCCAGCTTGCCCTGCCGCGCGGCCGGCGGGATATCGTATGCGGCCGCCGCGCAGCGATCGAGATTGGCCCGGGTGACCCCCGGCTGCATCCAAATTTCAGCGCGAACACCAGACAGCAACAGTCGATCCCAGAGCGTGCCGGGCACCACCCGCAGCGCCAGGCGGCCGTCCGCTAGCGTCCGCAGCGGGATCCGCCGGAGAAAGGTTTTCTCCTCCAGCTGCTCCAGGGTGGCGATAAGCCCGTTGCAGCCGACCATCAGCGCGCAGGGGCCTGCCAGCCACTCTTCGCCCGTCAGCGGATCGCCTGGCGGTAGTCCTTTGGCCCTCGCCGCCGCCTCCACCCACGCAGGAGCAATTGAAGCCAGGGCATCCTTGATCTGGCGCAGGAGCGCCAGACGACGATTCACTGAGGTCTCCGCCCAGCGCTGGCGCGCCGCCGACAAGGCGTGCAGCGCTGCGTCATACTGAGAGCAGGTCGTCAGACCGGGTCGCGCGTGGCTCATTTTCCCTCACTCATTAAAATCTCTCCATAGGCCTGGCGCAGCTGATTCTTGAGCACCTTGCCCGTGGCGCTGACCGGTAGCGCATCGACAAATATCACCCGGTCCGGGATCTGCCATTTGGGCACCCGTTTCTCAAACCAGGCCAGCAGATCGCTCTCTTCCACTTCGCCCCCTTCCACGCGAACGCACAGCAGCACCGGCCGCTCGTCCCAGCGCGGGTGACGGGCGGCGATGGCCGCCGCGCTGCGCACCGCCTGATGCGCGATGGCGATATTCTCCAGCTCAACGGTGGAGATCCACTCGCCGCCGGACTTGATGATATCCTTTGCCCGATCGCTGATCACCAGATAACCATTGGCGTCGAGCGTACCGATATCGCCGGTATCAAACCAGCCTGCCGCGGTCAGGGCGCTTTCGTCCTGACCATAGTACTGCTCCACCACCCAGTGCCCTCTGACCTGCAGATATCCCTGACTTTGGCCGTCCATCGGCAGTGGGTCCCCCTCGACATCCACCACCTGTAGCTCGATGCCAAAAATAGGCCGCCCCTGACCGGTACGCTGTTTTTGCTGCTCCGGCGCCGGGAGTGCGTCATGTTTGCTCAACAGCGTGTTAATGGTGCCGATGGGCGATGTTTCGGTCATTCCCCAGGCGTGGATCAGCGTAATGCCGTAATCGTGCTGAAAGGCCTCCATCATCGACGGCGGCAGCGCGGAGCCCCCGACAAACGCGCGTTTAAAATCAGGCAGCCGCATGTCCGACCGCCGCATCGCCGCCAACAGACCGGCCCAGATCACCGGCACGCCGAACGCCACCGTCACCTTCTCGGCGGCCAGCAGCTGCAGCAGGCTGTCGCCATCGAGGTGCGGCCCCGGTAGCACCAGCCGCGCGCCGACCATGGCGGCGATAAACGGCGTCCCCCACGCGTTGACATGGAACATCGGCACCACCGGCAACAGGCTATCCCTGGCCGAGATCCCGGCGGCGTCCGGCTGATTGCCGCTCAGGGCATGCAGGACCAGCGAACGATGGGTATTCAACACCCCTTTCGGTCGGCCGGTGGTCCCCGAGGTGTAGCAGAGCGAGGCCGGCGTCAGTTCATTGAGCGGCGGCCAGCGATAGTCTGCCATCCCCTGCTGCAACAGTTCGTCAAAAAACAGCAATGAGGGCAGCTGGCTGAGCGCCGCTTCGCTGCGGGGCGCCATCAGCACGACGTGTTTCACCGTCGGCAGCTGCGGCAGGAGCTGCGCCACCAGCGGCAAAAAGGTCTGGTCAAAGAACAGCACCTCGTCGGCAGCGTCGTTGAGGATATACCGCAGATGGTCAACCGACAGCCGCGGATTGACGGTGTGCGTCACCCAGCCGCCGGAGGCGACGGCAAAATAGATCTCCAGGTGGCGGCGATTGTTCCATGCGAGGGTGGCGCAGCGGGCGCCCGGCGGCAGCCCCAGCGACGCCAGCGCCGATGCCAGCCGCTGAGCGCGGCTGGCCACTTCCCCCCAGCTGCTGCGCTCCTTCTCACCGCCGGCGCCCACCGAGACGATCTCCGTCTCGCTGTGGTATTGCGCCGCATGGCTGAGCAGCGCGGTGGTAGTGAGATCCTGATAAATCATCGGTGACGGCATGGCGGGGTCTCCTTTACAGACTTCCGGGCGGGGGAACAGGGTCGCGGCGCGAACGTGCGGACGCCTATTGAATCTGGTCTACATTTGCCGGTCTGCACAAAAAAACGTACGGAAATCAGCGGTCACGCACAAAATTATCGCGGGTAATCGCTCAGAAAGGAGAAGCCGAGAATGATATGATGAAGGGCATTGCCCGGCGCCGGTCCGGGCGATATCGCCAGAGCGACCGCCGGGGACTGACGATAGCCTGGAGTACGTGATGCGCGCTTCAGAGGAAAGCGGCTCAGCGTCGCCCATCCTCGGGCTGGCCTTTGTCCTTCCCTTTTTCGGCTCGCCGTTGCACAAAATCTTCAATGATGCTGAAGAGCCCGTTGAGGGGTTTCCACAGCACCACCAGCAGCAGCATGGGGCCGTATACCCGCACACCGCCCGTCGCGACCTGACCGGTAAACAGCAGGGCTAAGCCATCCAGCAGCAGGCACAACGCGCTGCCGGTGCCGATCAACAGGCACAGCAGGAAGAGGATCGGTCGGCTATCGGCGTATTCAGGTAGCGCACGCTGGCTCCAGATGCCGACGATAATGGACGCGATCAAGGCGATCGATGCAATGACGAGGGGATGATGCATGGTCTGACTCCTGTCATGACGTGACATCCTTGTCAACAGCGCTGCCGGAAGCGGTGGGCGTCGCCCTGACCCCCGGCAGGCTGATTCAGTTTACAGCGCGTTTTCCTGCAGCAGCTTATCGATAAAGGCGGGTACCACTTCGCTTGCCAGCCCGTAGTGCTTTTCGGCAAACTCGCTGCCCACCTGGCTGGGCTCGAGGTTCAGTTCAACGGTATGGGCGCCGTGCAGTCGCGCCTCGTGCACAAAGCCGGCCGCCGGATAGACGTGGCCGGAGGTGCCGATGGCGATAAAAATATCCGCTTCGGCCAGCGCGCTGTAGATCTCGTCCATCCCCAGCGGCATTTCGCCAAACCAGACCACGTGCGGACGCAGCGCCGCCGGGAACTGGCAGCAGTGGCATTTGTCCTCTGCGGTGACGTCCCCGGTCCACTCCAGCACCTGGCCGCTCCACGAACAGCGCACCTTCAGCAGCTCGCCGTGCATATGGATCACCCGGCGGTTGCCGGCGCGTTCATGCAGATTATCGATATTCTGGGTGACCAGCAGAAAATGGTCGCCCAGCAGATCCTCCAGACGCGCCAGCGCCAGATGTGCCGCGTTCGGCGCGATCTCCGGACTCTGCAGCTGACGACGGCGGGCGTTGTAGAACGCCTGCACCAGCGCCGGGTCGCGGGCGAAGCCTTCCGGCGTCGCCACATCTTCCACCCGATGCTCTTCCCACAGGCCATCGGCCGCGCGGAAAGTTTTGATCCCCGACTCCGCCGATATGCCCGCGCCGGTTAACACCACCACTCTCGGTTTGGCCATCGCTTCAGGCTTCATCCTGTCCTCCCTAAAGAAAATCCGCTGACGCAGACGGTCACGCAACTGACGTTTATTGCGACGAAAACGGCTCAATCGATGTAAACGGCGCGACTGCATAGCTACCTCTGTGGTTAATGGCTCAGATGAAGGAAGGCCGCACCGCGCATTCCCCCGGCATCGCCGTGGCGCGCGCGCTCAATGCGCGGTACCCTGGCGACCGGCAGAAGATGGCGCGGCAATCGCTGCGCCAGCCCTTCGCTAATGGCCGTAAAGTTAGATAATCCACCGCCGAGCACCAGCAAATCCGGGTCGACAATGGTCAGTATATTTCCCAGACACACCGCCAGCAGATCGAGATAGCGCTCTACATGCGCCTGGGCGCGCGGATCGTGCTGCTGCCACTGCGCCACAATCTCCGGCGAGGTAAGCGGTTGCTGATAAAAATGTTCATACAGCCAGGCGAAACCGCGGCCGGAGAGATAATTTTCAATGCAGCCCAGCTGGCCGCAGCCGCAGCGAAGCAGCGGAAAATCACGCCCGACCACCTCCAGGGCATCCACCGGCAGACGAATATGACCAAACTCGCCGGTGATATAGCTATGTCCGGTAATCGATTTACCGTTCAACACCAGGCCGCCGCCCACGCCGGTGCCGAGGATCAGCCCCATCACCAGCGGGTATTGCGTAAACTCATCGTCCCACGCTTCCGACAGCGCGAAGCAGTTGGCGTCATTATCGAGGCGCACATCGCGCCCCAGTCGCGCGCTGAGGTCGGCGCGCAGCGGCCGGCCGCTGGCGGCAGGCACGTTAGCGGCATACAGCGTGCCGTCCGCCGTTTCCGGCATCCCCGGGATACCGATCCCAACCGTCCCCTGCCGGTCGAAGCGCGCATCGGCCTCGCGGACCAGCGCCTCCACCGCCTGGAGAAAATCCTCATAACTGCTTTTCGGCGTGGCGACGCGTTTTTCCCACTGCAGCCGCCGCTCCTGATTAAATACGCCCAGCGCTATCTTGCTGCCGCCAATGTCAAATCCATAGTACATTTCAGCAATTCCTCTTGTGTCGTCAGCCAGGCCGACGATGACGATAAATTACTGGCCACTCAGCACCCTCGCCGGGTCGATACGGCTGGCGCGGCGGGCGGGATACCAGCTGGCCAGCAAACTCAGCAACAGTGCTGTCACCAGCACATAAAAGACGTCCAGCCAGTGCAGTTCAGACGGCAGGAAGTCAATAAAATAGATGTCGCCGGAGAGGAATTTATGCCCAATCAGGTATTCGATGCCGTTGATGATTGACGTCAGATTCAACGCGCAGATCACGCCGATCACCACCCCGAACAGGCTGCCTACCGATCCGGCTAATAAACCATACCACACGAAAATCGCGCGAATTAAGCCGTCTTTTGCGCCAAGCGTGCGCAGCACCGCAATATCGCCGCTTTTGTCTTTGACCGCCATCACCAGCGTCGAGACGATGTTAAAGCAGGCCACGCCGATCACCAGTACCATCGCCAGGTACATAATGGCGCGGATCATCTGGATATCGCGATACATATAGCCGTAGGTGCCAATCCAGCTCTTGATGTAGACGTAGCTGTTGGTCACCTCGCCGGCGTCGCGCACCAGCTTGTTAGCATGGAAAACGTCGGTGACCTTGATGGCGATGCCGGTCACGCTGCCGCCCATCTCCAGGTACTGCTGCGCATCCTGCATCGGAATCATGGCAAAACTATGATCGAGCTGGCCGCTCAGCTGTAAAATACCGGTCACATGCAGCCTGACGCGTTTCGGCTGCAGCAGTTGATGGTCGGCGTCGGCGTTAGGGATCATGATCGACACCCAGTCCCCCTGCTTCACGTGCAGGGCATCGGCGACGCCTTTACCCAGAATCACCTGCTGTTCGCCGGCCTTGAAGCCGGCCCACGCGTTATTCTGCACAAAGGTGGGCAGCGCGCTGAGCCGGGTTTCCTGCTGCGGGTCGACCCCTTTCACCTGGATGGCGCGCATATTGCTGCCGCTCTCCACCAGGCCGGTGAAGTTAATATAGGGCGCCGCCGCGACAATCCCCTTCACCTTCTGCACCTTCGCCAGCGCCTCCTGCCAGTTATTCCACGGCTGGTTCACGGGTTCGATTTCACCGTGCGGCACCACCGCCAGCACGCGGTGGTTCAGCTCGCGCTCAAAGCCGTTCATCGCGCTGAGACCGACGATCAGCACCGCCACCCCCAGCGCAATACCGATGGTGGAGATCACCGAGATCAGCGACACCATGCCGCCGCGCCGCCGGCCGCGGCTGAAACGCAATGCAATTAATAACGATAACGGAGAGGCCATTACTCGGCCCCCATCAGGGTCAGGTCGGCGGTCAGGCGGCCATCGCGCATCTCCAGCTGGCGGCTCATCCGCTTCGCCAGCTGCAGGTCGTGGGTCACCACCAGAAACGCGGTGCGCTGCGCGAGGTTCAGTTCGCCCAGCAGCTGGAAGATGCTGTCCGCGTTGCGGGCGTCGAGGTTACCGGTCGGCTCATCCGCCAATACCAGCCGCGGTTTGTTCACCAGCGCGCGGGCAATCGCCACCCGCTGGCGTTCGCCGCCGGAGAGCTCCGACGGACGGTGATGGCTGCGGTGTTCAAGCCCGACCGCCTGCAGCATCGCTTTCGCCTGACGTTCAATGTCCGCCGGCTTCTTTTTGCCAATCAGCAGCGGCATCGCCACGTTTTCCAGCGCGCTAAAGTCCGGCAGCAGATGGTGGAACTGATAGATAAAGCCCAGCTCGCGGTTACGCAGGTCGGCGCGCGCGGCGGTGGAAAGCTTACTCATCGGCTGACCGGAGAAAATCACATCGCCAGAGGTGGGCGTATCCAGGCCGCCGAGCAGATGCAGCAGCGTACTTTTGCCAGAGCCGGAGGTGCCGACGATGGCCATCATCTCGCCTTCACCAATGCTGAAGCTGACATTGTGCAGGACATCGGTTTGCACATTGCCTTCCTGATAGCGTTTGCACAGGTTGTCGCATTGCAGCAGGATCTTATTCATAACGTAAAGCCTCAGCGGGTTGAGTGGCGGCAGCGCGCCAGGAAGGGTACAACGTAGACAACAATGCCAGCGCCATCGCCACCAGGGCGATCACGACGACCTGCAGCGGCTCAATCGCCACCGGCAGCGCCGCGCCGTCAAGGAAGGCGCCGATGATCGGCATTAAATTATTCAACTGGCTGGCCAGCAGCGCGCCAAGTACGGCTCCCAGCAGCGCGCCGACGATCCCGGCGCTGGCGCCCTGCACCATAAAGACGGCCATAATCTGTCGCGGCGTCAGCCCCTGGGTCTGCAGGATCGCCACTTCGCCCTGCTTCTCCATCACCATCATCCCCAGCGAGGTAATAATATTGAAGGCCGCGACGGCGACGATCAGGCTGAGCAGCAGGCCCATCATATTTTTCTCCATACGCACCGCCTGGAACAGTTCGCCCTTGCGCTCGCGCCAGTCTTGCCACTGGGTGCCCGACGGCAGCGTCTGCTGGCTGAGGGTATCCACTTGCAGTGGTTTATCCAGCCACAGGCGCCAGCCGGTGATATTCCCCAGCGGGTAGCGCATTAAACGGGAAGCATCGTCGATGTTGGTCAGCATCTGATAACCATCGACTTCGCTGTTGGCGGCGAAGGTGCCGATGACTGTAAACAGACGCTGGCTCGGCACGCGCCCCATCGGCGTAAACTGGCTGGCGGAGGGGACCATCACGCGAATTTTATCGCCGCGATTCACCCCCAGCTGGCCCGCCAGCTGCTCGCCGAGAATCACGTTATATTTGCCCGCCTGCAGATCGCTCTGTTTGACGTTCACCAGGTACGGTGTCAGGGGATCGTTCTGCGCCGGGTCGATGCCCAGCATCACACCGACCGCCACGCTGCGCGCGCTCTGCAGCACCGCGTCGCCGGTGGTGATTGGCGCCACGCGGGTGACGCCCTGGAGTTTCGCCTCGCGCTCCGGCAGCTGTTGGGGATTCACCGAACCCTGTTTGGCGCTAAGAATGGCCTGGGGCATCAGCCCCAGGATGTTGTTTTGCAGTTCGCGTTCAAAGCCGTTCATCACCGACAGGACCGTCACCAGCGCCATGACGCCGAGGGTAATACCGATGGTGGAAAGCCAGGAGACGAAACGACCGAAGCGGTCGGCTGCGCGCCCGCGCATATAGCGCAGGCCGATAAAGAGTGCGGCAGGTTGGTACATGTCATCCATCTGGTTGCTGATAGCCGATTCCCGAGTATATAAGCGATTAGGGGCAGCGTAAATGACTGATACCTGACGACTTTATTAGCAACAATCCTAAAAATCAAGCAAATACAAACGGATAGATAAGTACTTATTTATTAATCTTTACGCTTATCGACAGCGCTGACCTTTCTTCACTCAACACGCAATGGCAATTCGGGTTGGCGAATCCAGACCAATCGCGGATAATCTCACTATTGAATATCAGCGAGTTGCCCTCCATATCGGCAGAGCGAATCCCTAAGAGACCATGAAACCGTCTATGCCTGAACAATATCGATACTCATTGCCGGTGAAAGCCGGTGACCAGCGCCAGCTTGGCGAGTTGACCGGCGCAGCCTGCGCCACCCTGGTGGCGGAGATGGCCGAACGCCACAAGGGTCCGGTGGTGCTGGTGGCGCCTGACATGCAAAACGCGCTGCGTCTGAACGACGAGATCAGGCAGTTCACCGACAGCCTGGTGATGGGGCTGGCGGACTGGGAAACGCTCCCTTACGACAGCTTCTCGCCGCATCAGGACATCATCTCCTCCCGTCTTGCCACCCTTTACCAGTTACCCACTATGCAGCGCGGCGTGCTGATCGTCCCGGTCAGCACGCTGATGCAGCGCGTCTGTCCGCACAGCTTCCTTCACGGCCACGCGCTGGTGATGAAAAAGGGTCAGCGCCTGTCGCGCGATGCGCTGCGCGACCAGCTCGAGGGGGCCGGCTACCGCCATGTCGATCAGGTGATGGAGCATGGCGAATACGCCACCCGCGGCGCGCTGCTCGACCTGTTCCCGATGGGCAGCGACCAGCCCTACCGCCTCGATTTCTTTGACGATGACATCGACAGCCTGCGCCTGTTCGACGTCGACAGCCAGCGCACGCTGGAGGAAGTGGCGGCCATTAACCTGCTGCCGGCGCACGAATTCCCCACCGACCAGACCGCCATCGAGCTGTTCCGCAGCCAGTGGCGCGACCGCTTTGAGGTGAAGCGCGACGCCGAGCATATCTATCAGCAGGTCAGTAAAGGGACGCTGCCTGCCGGTATCGAATACTGGCAGCCGCTGTTCTTCAGCGAGCCGCTGCCGCCGTTATTTAGCTATTTCCCGGCCAGCACGCTGATCGTCAACACCGGCGATCTCGAGGCCAGCGCGGAGCGTTTCCAGAATGAAGCCCGCGCCCGCTTTGAAAACCGCGGCGTCGATCCGATGCGCCCGCTCCTGCCGCCGGAACTGCTGTGGCTGCGCAGCGATGAGCTGTTCAGCGAACTGAAAAAGTGGCCGCGCGTTCAGCTGAAAACCGAGCGCCTGGCCGAAAAAGCAGCGAATACAAACCTGGGCTACCAGACGCTGCCGGACCTCGCCGTCCAGGCGCAAAACAAAGCGCCGCTGGATAATCTGCGCCGCTTCCTCGACGCGTTTGCCGGTCCGGTGATCTTCTCCGTTGAAAGCGAGGGACGCCGGGAAGCGCTGAGCGAAATGCTGGCGCGGATCAAAATTGCGCCGAAACACCTGCTGCGCCTGGAGGAAGCCACCGGCAACGGGCGCTATCTGATGATTGGCGCCGCCGAGCACGGGTTTATCGACAGCCAGCGCGGCCTGGCGCTGATTTGCGAGAGCGACCTGCTCGGCGAGCGCGTAGCGCGCCGTCGTCAGGATTCCCGTCGCACCATTAACCCTGACACGCTAATTCGCAACCTTGCCGAACTGCATATCGGCCAGCCGGTCGTTCACCTGGAACACGGCGTGGGCCGCTATGCGGGGATGACCACCCTGGAGGCGGGCGGCATCACCGGCGAATACCTGATGCTGACCTACGCCAACGATGCCAAATTATACGTTCCGGTCTCCTCGCTGCATCTTATTAGTCGCTACGCCGGCGGAGCGGAAGAGAACGCGCCCCTGCACAAGCTGGGCGGCGATGCCTGGACCCGGGCGCGGCAAAAAGCGGCCGAGAAGGTACGCGACGTAGCGGCCGAACTGCTGGATATCTACGCCCAGCGCGCGGCGAAAGCCGGGTTTGCCTTCAAACACGACCGCGAACAGTATCAGCTGTTCTGCGACGGTTTCCCATTTGAAACCACGCCGGATCAGGCACAGGCGATCAACGCCGTCCTCAGCGATATGTGCCAGCCGCTGGCCATGGACCGCCTGGTGTGTGGCGATGTGGGCTTCGGCAAGACCGAAGTGGCCATGCGCGCCGCCTTCCTCGCCGTGGAGAACCACAAACAGGTGGCGGTACTGGTGCCGACCACCCTGCTGGCTCAGCAGCACTATGACAACTTCCGCGATCGTTTCGCCAACTGGCCGGTACGCATCGAAATGCTCTCCCGCTTCCGCAGCGCTAAAGAGCAGGCGCAGATCCTCGAGCAGGCCGCGGAAGGCAAAATCGATATCTTGATCGGCACCCATAAGCTGCTGCAGAGCGAGGTGAAGCTGCGCGATCTGGGGCTGCTGATCGTCGACGAAGAGCACCGGTTTGGCGTGCGGCATAAAGAGCGCATCAAAGCGATGCGCGCCGATGTCGATATCCTGACCCTCACCGCCACGCCGATCCCGCGAACGCTGAACATGGCGATGAGCGGGATGCGGGATCTGTCGATCATCGCCACGCCGCCGGCGCGCCGCCTGGCGGTAAAGACCTTCGTTCGCGAATACGATTCGCTGGTCGTGCGCGAGGCGATCCTGCGTGAAACGCTGCGCGGCGGCCAGGTTTACTACCTGTTTAATGACGTCGAGAACATCCAGAAAGCCGCCGACAAGCTGGCGGAGCTGGTGCCTGAGGCGCGGATCGCCATCGGCCACGGTCAGATGCGGGAGCGCGAGCTGGAGCGGGTGATGAATGACTTCCATCACCAGCGCTTCAATGTGCTGGTGTGCACCACCATCATCGAAACCGGGATCGACATTCCCACCGCCAACACCATCATTATCGAACGCGCCGACCACTTTGGCCTCGCCCAGCTGCACCAGCTGCGCGGCCGCGTTGGCCGCTCCCATCACCAGGCCTATGCCTGGCTGCTGACGCCGCATCCGAAGGCGATGACCACCGATGCGCAAAAGCGCCTCGAAGCCATTGCCTCGCTGGAAGATCTTGGCGCCGGCTTTGCGCTGGCGACCCACGATCTGGAGATCCGCGGCGCCGGGGAGCTGCTGGGCGAAGATCAGAGCGGTCAGATGGAGACCATCGGCTTCTCCCTGTATATGGAGCTGCTGGAGAATGCGGTAGATGCCCTGAAAGCCGGGCGCGAGCCGTCGCTGGAAGATCTCACCAGCCAGCAGACGGAAGTCGAACTGCGCATGCCTTCCCTGCTGCCTGATGATTTCATCCCCGACGTCAATACCCGTCTGTCGTTCTATAAGCGCATTGCCAGCGCCAAAAACGAACAGGATCTGGAGGAGATCAAAGTCGAGCTGATCGATCGTTTTGGCCGCCTGCCCGACGCCGCGCGCAATCTGCTGGATATCGCCCGTCTGCGTCAGCAAGCGCAGAAGCTGGGGATCCGTAAGCTGGAGAGCAATGAAAAAGGCGGCGTGATCGAATTTAACGAGAAAAACAACGTCAATCCGGTGTGGTTGATCGGCCTGCTGCAGAAGCAGCCGCAGCACTTCCGCTTGGACGGGCCGACGCGCCTGAAGTTCATGCAGGATCTCGAGGAGCGTAAGACGCGGATGGATTGGGTTCGCCAGTTCATGCGCCAGCTGGAAGAGAACGCCGTCGCCTGATCGCGGGGGAGATACGGCCGGTACGCCGTATCTCCCTTTTCACATATCTGGCAATCTTTACAAACATTTTGCAATCCGCCTGGATTTCCCCACACAGACTCACGCCATAATCTCATCTCCTTTTTCATATAAAAATAACCAGTTATATATTTTGGAGTTATGGTAATGAGAAACCGTTTCCCCCTGGCGCTGGCGCTGGTCGCGCTGGTTGCCGCGCTGGCGCTGCCTGCGCGCGCTAACACCTGGCCCCTTCCCCCGCCGGGCAGCCGGCTGGTGGGGCAGAATCAGTTCCATGTGGTGCAGGATAACGGCGGTTCGCTGGAGGCGATTGCCAAAAAGTACAATGTCGGCTTTCTGGCCCTGCTGCAGGCCAATCCCGGGGTAGACCCCTATGTTCCGCGCGCCGGCAGCGTGCTGACTATCCCCCTGCAGACGCTGCTGCCCGATGCGCCGCGCGAAGGGCTGGTGATCAACCTTGCCGAACTGCGCCTCTACTATTACCCGCCGGGCAAGAATGAAGTGACCGTCTACCCGATCGGCATCGGCCAACTGGGCGGAACCACCATCACACCGACGATGGTCACCACCGTGTCCGACAAGCGGGCTAATCCGACCTGGACGCCAACCGCTAACATTCGCGCGCGCTACAAAGCGATGGGGATTGAGCTGCCGGCGGTGGTGCCTGCCGGTCCTGACAACCCGATGGGCCATCACGCTATCCGCCTTGCCGCCTATGGCGGAGTCTATCTCCTGCACGGCACCAATGCCGATTTCGGCATCGGCATGCGCGTCAGCTCCGGCTGTATTCGTCTGCGCGACAACGATATCAAGGCGCTGTACAACGCGATCTCGCCGGGCACGAAGGTGAATATTATCAACACGCCGATTAAGGCGTCGGTGGAGCCGGACGGCCGCCGTCTGGTCGAAATCCACCAGCCGCTGTCTGAGCATATCGATGACGACCCGCAGACCCTGCCTATTACGCTTAACGCGGCCATGAAGGCGTTCAAACAGGCGCCGCAGACCGACGGCACGGTAATGGAGCGCGCGATGAATTACCGCTCGGGCATGCCCATTGACGTTACCCGTCATGCCGACCCTGGTCCGCAGTCGCTGTAACCTCACGCTGCAGAAAACAAAAAACCCGCCTGACGGCGGGTTTTTTGTTGGCAAGGGTCAAACAGGGGTACAACAGGGTCTTACTCATCGCTGACCGGTGAAGGGGGCCGGGCAGCGACGCATCGGGTTTACTTGTAGATAACCGCAGTACCGTGAAGAGTATTCGGACCGGTTACCGAAGTAATACGGTATGAGGTGGCGCCCATTTCATCCGCTTTCTGCGCCAGCTGGTCTTCCAGCGACCCCAGGTTAGTCCCTGCGGACGCAGAGATGGTGCCCACTTTATGCTGGCCGGCTGGGGTGGACTGCACCTCAACAGCGGCAAAGCTGGCGAAAGAGAGGGAGCTAAGCACGGCGGCAATAGCCAGAGTATTAACGGTTTTCATGATTATTATACCTATGCAGATGAATTTTATAGTAGGGTCGTAAGCATTAACTTAACGATCGATAGGTAAATAATAATGTGATCTAAGTCACACGTCAACGCATTTTTATAACGATCGTTTAACTATTTATAAAATGCTTAATTTTCATACGCATATGAATTATTTATTTTTGAACCAACAGCGCTGGCCCCGGCGATCGTTTATTTTTATAATGGCCATTCACCAAACCAACATAGGTACAACGGCATCATGACAACTGACGTTCAAAGTTGCGCCAAAAAAAGCCGTGGCCGACCGAAGGTGTTCGACAGGGATGCGGCGCTGGACAAAGCCATGACACTCTTCTGGCAGCACGGCTATGAGGCGACCTCGCTCGCCGATCTGGTCGAGGCGACAGGAGCAAAAGCCCCCACCCTGTATGCGGAATTTGTGAATAAAGAAGGACTGTTCCGCGCAGTATTGGATCGTTACATTTCGCGCTTTGCCGCGAAGCACGAAGCCGTGCTGTTTGCTGAGGGAAAAACCGTCGATCGGGCGTTGCGCGACTACTTCACCGCGGTCGCCACCTGCTTTACCAGCAAAGAGACGCCGGCCGGCTGCTTTATCATCAATACTTCCGCCGCGCTGGCCGCCTCCTCGACGGATATCGCCAACACCATCAAATCCCGCCATGCGATGCAGGAGCAGGCGCTAACCCAGTTTCTGCAGCAGCGGCAAGCGCAGGGCGAACTGCCTGCGGGCCGCGACGTGGCGCAGCTCGCGCAGTTTCTCAACTGTGTCCTGCAGGGGATGTCCATCAGCGCACGGGAAGGCGCCGATTTCGACAAACTGATGCAAATCACTGACACCACTCTCCGTCTCTGGCCGCTGGTCCTCGAGTCCTGATGCGCCCCGCTTCCGGCGGTATTCTGCCGCCGGAACCGCCCGCCGTTTCGCTTTACCCCCACAAAATAGATTGATTTTTATTACCTTTTCTCGTGCAAGATAAACGCAAATGATATTGATTGCGATATTCATTATGTGCAAAATCCTTTTTTGAGTTTTTCCAGATGTTTCGCATTGTAACGAATACCGGCCGACGCCGGCCCATAACAACGACAAAGCAACTTGCTCATAAAAGGAATGGATATGAAAAAGCGCCTCTGGGTGCTCCACCCTCTGCTGCTGGCCAGCGCGCTGCCTGCGCTGGCGGCTCAGTCTGATGAAGACAGCATCATCGTTAGCGCGAACCGCACCCACCGCACCGTGGCCGAGATGGCCCAAACCACCTGGGTCATTGAGGGCCAGGAGATTGAGCAGCAGGTCCAGGGCGGGAAAGAGTTCAAAGACGTGCTGGCGCAGCTGATCCCGGGCATCGATGTCAGCAGCCAGGGGCGCACCAATTACGGGATGAACATGCGCGGGCGCGCCATCGTCGTGCTGATTGACGGCGTCCGGCTCAACTCCTCACGCACCGACAGTCGCCAGCTCGACGCCATCGATCCATTCAACATCGAACATATCGAAGTGATCTCCGGGGCGACCTCACTGTACGGCGGCGGCAGTACCGGCGGACTTATCAACATCGTCACCAAAAAAGGGCAGCAGGATCGGCAGGTCGATCTTGAGGTGGGCAGCAAGAGCGGGTTTGCCAACAGCAACGATCATGATGAGCGCGTCGCGGCGGCCGTCAGCGGCGGGACAGACCACGCGTCCGGGCGTTTATCGGTAGCCTATCAGCGTTTCGGCGGCTGGTACGATGGCAACAACGATGCGCTGCTCCTCGATAACACCCAAACGGGGCTCCAGCACTCTGATCGTCTGGACGTCATGGGAACGGGGACGATCGAGATCGACGACAACCGCCAGCTGCAGCTGGTCACCCAGTATTATAAAAGCCAGGGCGATGATGACTATGGCCTGTGGCTCGGAAAGAATATGTCCGCGGTGACCAGCGGCGGCAAAGCGTACACCACCGATGGGCTCAATTCCGATCGTATCCCCGGCACCGAGCGCCATCTGATCAGCCTCCAGTACTCCGATGCCGACTTCTTCGGTCAGAATCTGGTGAGCCAGGTGTACTATCGCGATGAATCCCTCACCTTCTATCCGTTCCCGACGCTCAGCAAAGGCCAGGTCAGCAGTTTCTCCTCGTCGCAGCAGGATACCGATCAGTATGGGGCAAAGCTGACCCTGAACAGTCAGCCGCTGGCGGGCTGGGATCTCACCTGGGGTCTCGACGCCGATCATGAGACCTTCAATGCCAATCAGATGTTCTTCGATCTGCAACAATCGCTGGCTTCCGGCGGGCTGCACAACGAATCGATCTACACCACCGGCCGCTACCCGGGATACAGCATCTCCAACGTCGCGCCGTTCCTGCAGTCAAGCTACGATCTGAACGATATCTTTACCATTAGCGGCGGGGTTCGCTACCAGTGGACCGAAAACCGGGTTGACGACTTTGTCGGCTACGCCCAGCAACAGGATATCGCCAACGGCAAAGCGCGCTCCGCCGACGCCATCAAAGGCGGCAAAACCGATTATGACAACTTCCTGTTTAACGCCGGGATCGTCGCCCATCTGACCGAGCGTCAACAGACCTGGTTTAACTTCTCGCAGGGCGTTGAGCTGCCGGATCCGGGTAAATACTATGGCATCGGGAAATACGGCGCCGCGGTCAATGGTCATCTGCCGCTGCTCTCCAGCGTCAACGTCGATGACTCGCCGCTGCAGGGGATCAAAGTTAACTCGTATGAGCTGGGCTGGCGCTACACCGGCGATAACCTGCGCACCCAGCTGGCGGCGTATTACTCGACTTCGGATAAAACCATCGTGGTCAACCGTACCGACATGACCATCGATGTTCAGTCCGACAAGCGGCGTATTTACGGCGTTGAGGGAGCGATCGATTACTTTATTCCGGACAGCGACTGGAGCGTCGGCGGCAACTTCAACGTGCTGAAATCACAGGTGCAGACCGATGGCCGCTGGCAAAAATGGGACGTCACCCTCGCCTCGCCGTCCAAAGCCACCGCCTGGGTAGGCTGGGCGCCGGATCCGTGGAGCCTGCGCGTGCAGAGCCAGCAGGTGTTTGACCTCAGCGACGCCGCCGGCAACAAGCTGGAAGGCTATAATACCGTCGATTTTATCGGCAGTTACGCGCTGCCGGTGGGGAAACTGACCTTCAGTATCGAAAACCTGCTTAACGAAGATTATGTCACCATCTGGGGCCAGCGCGCGCCGCTGCTCTACAGCCCAACCTACGGCAGCTCGTCGCTGTATGAATATAAAGGCCGTGGCCGTACCTTCGGTCTGAATTACGCGTTAACTTTCTGACAAAAAAAGCCCCTCAGCCTGAGCGATTGAGGGGCTAATCATTACACAAATCTGTTTTTAGATTTTGTTGTTCAGGACCAGCTGGCCGTTGTTGTCCAGCGGGATCTGGCTGCCAGGATCGTGATCCATACGGATTTTCCCCTGCTGATCGCCTATCTTATAGGTCACATCGTAGCCCAGCATTTTGTCGGATTTGTCATACACCGTTTTGCAGCGCTGCTGCGTGGTGGTGTAGGTGTCGTTATCCTGCATCGCGCCCTGGAGCTGGTTACCGGCATAGCCGCCGCCCAGCGCGCCCACCACCGTCGCCACGCTGCGTCCGTGACCGCCGCCGAACTGGTGGCCAATCACCCCGCCCGCCACCGCGCCCAGCACGGAACCGGCGATGCGGTTTTCATCCTGTACCGGACGACGATGGGTCACGGTGACATTGCGGCATTCCTGGCGCGGCGTTTTGACGGTTTCTTTAATCGGTGTACTGGAGACCACTTGCGCATACTGCGGGCCGCGATCTAACACGTTGAGACCAGCGACAGCTGCAACGCCCAGCGCGGCAGCCACGCCTATCCCTATACCCGCCAACATAGATTTATTCACGGGAGATCCTCCTTTGTTGCTGTTGATACAATTTTGCAACCGGACCCGGGAAGGCGCAAATCAGATAGCGGATGAAAAGTGCGAGAATTCGCTGCAAATCAAAGGGATTCAGAGGATTCCGAGCGGGATCACCGCCGGTTCAGCAGAAGAGCCCGGAGGCGCCGCCAGGGCGCTCCGGGTCGCGATAGCGATTAGTGCAGCTTGAGACGCGGGCGAATGATGCGGTTGATGCGACCAACCAGCATCATCAGGCCGGTTTTGAAATAGCCGTGCAGGGCGATCTGGTGCATACGGTACAGGGAGATGTACACGAAGCGCGCAATGCGCCCTTCCACCATCATCGAGCCGCGCATCAGGTTGCCCATCAGGCTGCCGACGGTGGAGTAATTGGACAGCGACACCAGCGAGCCATGGTCTTTATAGGTATACGCCTTCAGCGGTTTGCCTTTCATCTGCGCGAGGATGTTATTCAGCGCGCAGGTGGCCATCTGGTGCGCCGCCTGAGCACGCGGTGGCACAAACCCGCCTTCCGGACGGGCGCAGGAGGCGCAGTCGCCGATGGCGAAAATATCCGCGTCGCGGGTGGTCTGCAGCGTCGGCTCAACCACCAGCTGATTGATACGGTTGGTTTCCAGGCCGCCGATCTCTTTCATGAAATCTGGCGCTTTGATCCCGGCCGCCCAAACCATCAGATCCGCTTCAATATATTCGCCATCTTTGGTGTGCAGGCCGCCCGCATCGGCGCTGGTGACCATGGTCTGCGTCAGCACCCGTACGCCCAGCTTGGTCAGCTCATTGTGCGCCGCGCCGGAAATGCGCGGCGGCAGCGCAGGCAGAATGCGTTCGCCCGCTTCGACCAGCGTGACGTTCAGCGCTTCGTTGGTCAGCCCTTTGTAACCGTAGCTGTGCAGCTGTTTCACGGCATTATGCAACTCAGCGGAGAGTTCCACGCCGGTGGCGCCGCCGCCGACGATGGCAATGTTCACTTTACCGTTAGCGCCAAGGTTCGCGGAGTACTTAAGGAACAGGTTGAGCATCTCCTGATGGAAACGACGCGCCTGATGCGGGTTGTCGAGGAAAATGCAGTTCTCTTTCACCCCAGGGGTGTTGAAGTCATTCGAGGTACTGCCCAGCGCCATCACCAGCGTGTCGTACGGCAGTTTACGCTCAGCCACCAGCAGCTCGCCTTTTTCATTGCGCAGTTCGCCGAGGGTGATGGTCTTCCCTTCGCGATTGATATCGACCACCGATCCCAGCTGGAACTGGAAGCCGTGGTTGCGGGCATGGGCCAGATAGCTCAGCGCATCAACGCCTTCATCCAGAGAACCGGTGGCCACTTCGTGCAGCAGCGGCTTCCACAGATGGCTGTGGTTACGGTCCACCAGGGTGATTTTCGCTTTCTTATGGCGCCCTAACTTTTTCCCCAGCTGAGTTGCCAGTTCCAGTCCGCCTGCGCCGCCACCCACAATTACGATTTTTTTCAATGGCGTAGTCATGTGTACCCCTAAAATTATTAACCAATTGTTAAATAAAAGTTATTAAAATAGCCTTTATTTAACAACAAGTTACGTCAATGAAACCATTCAGCACTGTCGAGAATACCATGAACGGTGCATTGGTCATACCAAAATTGATGTGCATCAAGTTTTGTCGCGTATTTTTTCAGCGAAACCAATAAGTGTAGACATGAAAAAACCCGCGCGGTGAACCCGGCGCGGGTTTGGAGATAGGGGAAAAAGGCTTAACCGAGGGTTTTAAACGCTTTCAGCCGCTGCAGGTGCGGCGAGATGTTTTTAAACTTATGGGTCTGCTCTTCATCCCAGATAATTTCATAATAGTGGTGCAAAAGGTCGGCGGAACGCTGGCTGTCCAGCGCTTCGTCCTGCCGGGAAAGCACCACCAGGCAGCGATCGCGGTTCTTCTCGCGAAAGTTGGTCACGCACTTGGTGGCGATGTCAGCATACTCTTCCGGTCGGTCGATTTTGCCTTCCATATTCTCATGCGGAAACAGGTTCGGATTGAACACCGCCTGACGAATATCGCACAGGAAACCAATCCGCTCAGCCCAGTAACCGCCGAGTCCAACGCCGCAGATCAGCGGCCGGTCATCGGCGGTAAGCTGCAGCATTTTATCGACCTCTTTCAGCAAATGCTGCATGTCGTGCTTGGGGTGGCGCGTGCTGTAGCTTATCAACCGCACGTCAGGGTCAATAAACTGCAACTGCATCACCTTCTCGTGGTTACCGGGGCTGTTCGAGTCAAAACCGTGTAAATAGATAATCATCGCATCCTCACCAGACAACAACGCCCCGCAGAGCGTTACGCGGACTTCGCCTCTTGCCAGCGCGCATGAAGCTGCTCCAGCTGGGCACTCACCGTTTTCCAACGGGCTGAATCCCTTAACTCCTGACGGGAAAAGGAACCTTTATGATACAATTTCGTAACACGCTCTGCTTTGATCGGCGACAGGTTATCCAGCACACTGACCGCGCCCTTACGATTATTGCAGACCAGTATCATATCGCAACCGGCGTCGAGCGATGCCTGGCCGCGTTCGGCATAGCTGCCCATGATCGCCGCCCCTTCCATCGACAGATCGTCGGAGAAAATCACCCCGTCGAAGCCCAGCTCGCCGCGCAACACCGTCTTCAGCCAGTACGCTGAACCGCTGGCCGGGCGCGGATCGAGCTCCGGATAAATCACATGCGCCGGCATAATGGCATCCAGACGCTGCTCGGCGATAAGGCTTTTGAATATCGCCATATCGTGGTCGCGGATGACCGATGCCGGACGCGGATCGAACGGGGTTTCTTTGTGCGAATCGGCAGTCACCGCCCCGTGTCCCGGGAAGTGTTTGCCGGTGGTTTTCATGCCCGCAGCGTGCATGCCGTCAATGAAGTGACGCGCCATCGTCAGCGCTTTCTGCGGATTTTCATGATAAGAACGTTCGCCGATCGCGGCGCTGATATGGCCGACGTCCAGCACCGGCGCAAAGCTAATATCGATGTCCATGGCGATCATTTCGCTGGCCATCAGCCAGCCGGCCTCGGCGGCCAGTTTGCCCCCCTCTTCCATCCCCAGCAGCGCGGCGAAAGACTGGGCCGCCGGTAAACGGGTAAAGCCTTCGCGGAAACGCTGAACGCGTCCCCCTTCCTGATCGACCGCCACCACCAGATGGTTACGGGAGGCTTCGCGGATCTGGCGCACCAGCTCCCGCAGCTGCGCCGGATCGTGATAATTTCGGGTGAAGAGGATCAACCCTCCCACCAGCGGATGCGCCAGAATCTCTCGCTCTTCCGCATCCAGTTCATACCCTTCAACATCCAACATCACTGGGCCCACACTGACCTCTCTTATCCTTTGCGTTCGTTGTCTAACTGACACCATGTTTCATCTGCCAGCGTGATAAATTGCCGATCCCCGCTCTGCCGCCAGCGCATTTCATACCAGCCCGCCATCAGCAGCAGTACCCACGGACGCCAGCGCGCCACCTGCCGCCATAGCTGCTGCGGGTCGATGGCCGCCCGCCGGGCATACGCCGTCATCAGCTGGCGGCGCTCGCCCGGGGCGATCCATACGGCGGCCAGCTCCAGCGCGATATCGCCATCGCCGGCATATTCCCAGTCGATCAGCTTCAGACCGGCGTCGCTGTGGATAATATTGCCGGCATGGACGTCCATATGCAGCGGCGCCAGGCGCAGAGGACGAGGCTCGCCCCGGCGGCACAGCCGCTGATGCCAGCGTAGCCAGCGCGGCGTGCGCCGGGCCGGATCGCTCCTCTGCCAGTACTGCGCCAGCAGCGGCCCGAGACTAACACGCCAGCCAAACCGCGGTTGCTGATGCAAATCATACAATAAGGCAGACAGCTGCGGGCAGTCAGGTAACTCGCTTTTCACCTCACCCGCGCAATACTCCACCACCATCCAGCAGGGCGAGTAAAACAGGGGGTTGGGCGCCAGCCTGGCAGGCAGCCGGCGCAGCGCGCGATACTGACGGCGAAAATAACAGGCAGCGGCAGACGGGTCGTGCGGCTGACGCAGCACTCGTCGCCGTTCGCCGTCGCTGATAATCACACTGCCGCCGCTGAGGCCGGTCTGGCTCAGCGAGGCGACAGGATGATAGTGGGGAAAGAAGCGCGACAAGAGCTCGTCGCGCGTTAGCTTATTGTTGCTGAACAGCACCTTTACCTGACCAGATAATCTCGCCGGTTTGCACCAGCATCAACTGCATCTTCAGCTCAGGCGCGTTGACGTTGCCGGTGGCATTGGAGTAAAGCACATACTGCGCACCCACATTGCGGGCGATGCCCATGGCTTTGCTGCGGCTGCCGAGGCTGTCCTGCGGCGACAGGCCCAGCTGCTGCTTGGCGACCGCCAGCTGCTGCGGTGAAACAAGGGTAAATTTGCCGTTGCCCGCCAGCGCGTTGCGTAACGCGGTGGTAGCTTCTCCGGCATTCAGCGAACCGTTGGTGCGGTTGTTCACGCTGTCAACCAGCAGAATACTGCCGGCATTGACCCCGCCCGCCTGCAGCATCTGTCCCACCATCGGCTGCACCGCGCCGTTCCAGTCATAATGACGCACGCGCGGCGCCGGCTGACCCGACTGCTGATCCTGATGCTCAATCGGTCCTGGCTGTGACGGGACGGATGGCACCGCCGGTACCGTCGGCACCGTGGGCTGCGGCTGCGCAGGCTGCTGCGGCTGCGGTTTGGCCTCTTCTACCGGCGCGGGCTGCTCACGCAGCCCCGCACAGCCTGCGAGGAATATCGCCAGTGCTGTGATTAACGCATAGCGACACATTTTCATCATTATAATTACCCCTTACAGATAAAGATAAAGGCGGGCCTTATGCGCCCCCAGGATATTGGCGCTGCCATACAACGTCACCGAGGAGCGAGCCGGAACCACGATGGTGCGCGGCGCCTCCAGAGGGTGCATCTCCAGCCCTCGGGCGTCATACCAGAAAAAACGATAATGCACGGTGACCGGCTGTTGGCGCTCGTTATACAGCGTAGAGGAGGCGGTGGCCTGGATCTCCGTCGCCACGACGACAGGCTCGCTGGCGCTGATCCCGGCGGCCAGCACGCTCGACTCCATCACCAGCGCCTGCTGGTCAGAAACCGGGATCTCCGGATGTGAACTACATCCGGCCAGCAGCCCCGCCGCCAGACACGCGCCCAAAAGGGTCCTGAGCATGACGTTAGCCTTTGTGCGCCAGCATCGGACCCAGCGGACGACCGCCCAGCAGATGCATATGGATATGGTAAACTTCCTGGCCGCCGTGACGGTTGCAGTTGACGATCAACCGGTAGCCATCGTCGGCGAGGCCTTCATCGCGGGCAATCTTCGCCGCGACGGTCATCATCCGGCCCAGGGCCAGTTCATGTTCAGTGGTAACGTCATTTACGGTAGGAATCAGAACGTTCGGGACAATCAGAATGTGGGTGGGCGCCTGCGGGGAGATGTCGCGAAAAGCGGTCACAAGCTCATCCTGATAAACCATATCCGACGGGATCTCCCGGCGAATGATTTTGCTGAAAATCGTTTCTTCTGCCATGACTGATTCCTTATTAGTTTTATCCCGTACGCTGGCCTGCTTCTGCAGATAAACGCGGACGCACAGGTTACGGTAAGAGTATGAGCGACATCCTCCCTCTCTTTCAACCTGAAAGCTCTTTTTCTTATTCAACTATAGACTTAGCTGCTGAGGGAATAAGCATTTGGCGGACAGTTTGCGGGGTTATCGCCTCTGGAAGGCCGATCTGGTGACGTAAAAAAGGCAGCCAGTTGGCTGCCTTAGTCTCCCCGATACTACGTCTTAACTGTTACGGATGTACTCATCCATTTCAGTTTTCAGGTTATCGGACTTGGTACCGAAGATGGCCTGTACGCCAGAACCTGCCACTACCACGCCAGCGGCGCCCAGTTTTTTCAGGCCAGCCTGGTCAACTTTCGCTACATCCGCCACGCTAACACGCAGACGAGTAATACATGCGTCGAGGTTGGTGATGTTCTCTTTACCGCCGAAAGCGGCGACCAGAGCCGGAGCCATCTCGCTGGTTGCGCCAGCTTTGCTCTCTTCGGTGGTGTCTTCACGACCCGGGGTTTTCAGATCCAGGGCTTTAATCAGCACGCGGAAAATGACGTAGTACACGATCGCATAGCAGATACCGACGATCGGGAACAGCCACAGCTTGCTGCTGTTACCGGACAGCACGATAAAGTCGATCAGGCCGTGAGAGAACGAGGTACCGTCACGCATACCCAGCAGGATACAGATCGGGAACGCCAGACCCGCCAGGATGGCATGGATAACGTACAGGATCGGCGCCACGAACATGAACGAGAACTCGATCGGCTCGGTGATACCGGTCAGGAACGAGGTCAGCGCGGCGGAGATCATGATACCGCCTACTTTGGCGCGGTTTTCCGGTTTAGCAGAGTGCCAAATCGCGATAGCCGCTGCCGGCAGACCGTACATTTTGAACAGGAAGCCGCCAGACAGTTTGCCCGCAGTCGGGTCGCCTGCCATGTAGCGCGGGATATCGCCGTGGAATACCTGACCCGCCGCGTTGGTGTATTCGCCGATCTGCATCTGGAAAGGAACGTTCCAGATGTGGTGCAGACCAAACGGCACCAGGCAACGCTCGATGAAACCGTAGATACCAAACGCCACCACCGGGTTCTGATAAGCAGCCCACTGGGAGAAGGTCTGGATCGCGGAACCGATCGGCGGCCAAATGAAGGAGAGGATCACGCCAGTGAAGATAGCGGCCAGACCAGAGATAATCGGTACAAAGCGCTTGCCCGCAAAGAAGCCGAGATATTCTGGCAGCTTGATGCGATAGAAGCGGTTGAACATGTACGCGGCGATAGCACCGGAGATAATACCGCCAAGCACGCCGGTATCAGCCAGGTGTTTTGCCGCAATCTCGTCAGCAGGTAAATGCAGCACCAGCGGCGCAACCACCGCCATGGTTTTCACCATGATGCCGTAAGCTACGACTGCAGCCAGTGCGGATACACCGTCGTTATTGGTGAAGCCGAGGGCCACACCGATAGCGAAGATCAGCGGCATGTTGGCGAAAACAGAACCGCCTGCTTCTGCCATGACGTGGGAGACCACGGCTGGCAGCCAGCTGAAGTTTGCGGAACCGACGCCCAGCAGGATACCTGCGATAGGCAGTACGGATACCGGCAGCATCAGCGATTTACCGACCTTCTGCAGGTTAGCAAATGCATTCTTAAACATAATTGAGAGTGCTCCTGAGTATTTGGTACTTTTTTACGTTTTCACGCATTGGCCCGGGGGGAGAACCGCGCCGTGGACAGGACATCTAAGCGCCCTTTATTTATTACACAGAGTAAAATAATTAACGGGATGATTGTTTGACGGCTATCACGTTTCAATCAGCCTTCCGGTAAAAATTTACATCAGCTTACATAAGTTGTATCCAGATGTTGCCAAAAAACCTTCACCGCCACTTTTGTGGCGGTGAACTTTACTCGCTTTGGCTATTAATTACGAGCCTTAAAATAATAAGCAGATCAAGCAGGTTGCAAGCGGGCGGGGTCAATGTGGAACAGCGTGGCAAAATTGTCGGTGGTCTGCTGAGCCAGTTGCTCCAGCGACACACCCTTCAGTACCGCCATGTATTCAGCAACGTCACGAACCATCGCCGGCTGGTTCTCTTTGCCGCGATGGGGTACCGGCGCCAGGTACGGCGAATCGGTCTCCACCAGCAGACGATCCAGCGGAACATAGCGCGCCGCATCGCGCAGTTGCTCGGCGTTACGGAAAGTGACGATACCGGAAAACGAGATATAGAACCCCATGTCGAGCAGCTTACCCGCCGTCTCCCTGTCCTCAGTGAAACAGTGTAGTACGCCTCCGCAATCCGTCACCTTTTCTTCACGTAAAATGGCCAGGGTATCGGCGCGAGCGTCACGGGTATGCACGATCACTGGCTTATTCAGCTCCCGGCCGATGCGGATATGGTCACGGAATGAGGTTTGCTGCTGGGCTTTGGTCTCCGGGGTATAAAAATAATCCAGCCCGGTCTCTCCCATCGCGACGACGCCCTCTTCCGCCGCCAGCGTGCGCAGCGTCTCCACCTCGTAGGGCTCGTCCTGGTTTAACGGGTGCACGCCACAGGAGAAAACGACATTGTCACGCCTCCCTACCAGCTCGCGCATACTGCGGTAGCCAGGCAGCGTCGTGGCGACCGCCAGGCAAAATTTCACATCGCGCGCGGCCGCTTTTGCCAGCACGTCATCGACGTTTTTGTGCAGAGTTTGATAATCCAGACCATCAAGATGGCAATGGGAGTCGACTAAAAACATAATGTCTCACTCAGAGGTGGGAGACGGGTAAAACCGTCCCGGGTTGCAGGTAATGTTCCCAGCGCAGCAGGCGCTCGGTGAGCAGCAGTTCGCGGTTGACGCCGACGACGTTCAGCAATTGCTCGCGGCAGGTACAGACGTCATGGGCAATCGCCTGCAGCCGGGAGGCGGGCAGACTATGCGCCAGCTGCTCCAGCAGCGGCCAGACATCCGGATTACTCACCAGGGCAATTCCCTGCTGTCGTTTTTGCGCATCGACCAGCAGCGATGCCAGCCAGTGCAGGCGAACCGCCGCCTGTTCATGATTGAGTATTGGCAGCAGCGCCAGCCAGTCACCGCTCGCCAGCGTGGTCGCCAGCGCCTGACACAGCTGCTGTCGCACCGTCCACTGCGGCTCCTTAAGCAGCTCAAGCGCGGCGGCCGGCGCGCTGGCGCACAGACGTAACGCGGTCAGCAGCGCCTCCTGCGGCAGGTTCACCTCACGCTCCAGCCAGGCCAGGGCATAAGATTCCGTCGGCGGCGACAGGTGATGCAGGCGGCAGCGACTGCGCAGAGTGGTCAGCAGACGCGCCGGCTCCTCGCAGGCGAGGAAGAACCAGGTATTTTCCGGCGGCTCCTCCAGCGTTTTCAGCAACGCGTTGGCGGCGGCATCGGTCAGCAAGGCGGCATCGCTAATCCATACCACCTTCGCCCCACCGAGGCGCGCGCGCTCATAGAGCTTGTCGTTGACATCGCGCACCGCGTCAATACCCAGCGCGCTTTTGCCTTTCTCGGGGCTCAGCGGGTAGTAATCGGGGTGCGTACCGGCCTGCATCAGCTGGCAGCTGTGGCAGTGACCGCAGCTTTTATGCCCTTCGGGCTGGCGGCACATCAGGAAGCGGCACAGCGCATACATCAACGCCTCGCCGCCCATCCCGCTCAGGGATTGTAACAGTAAGGCGTGGTGGCCTCGTCCGGCCTGATAGCTACCGACCAGTTGCTCGAACGAGGGGCGCAGCCACGGATACCATTTCATGCCGGTTGCTCCGCCATCCACTGGACGATCGTGGCGCGAATATCGCGCGCGACGGCATCCAGCGGCTGCGTCGCGTCCACCGTGCGGATAGAAGGATCCGCCGCGGCCAGCTCAAGGTAGCGCGCGCGGGTACGATTGAAGAAGTTCATGGACTCCTGCTCAATGCGATCCAGTTCGCCGCGGGCGCGGGCGCGCCGCAGGCCCACTTCCGGCGTGACGTCGAGGTACAGCGTCAAATTGGGGCGAAAATCGCCGAGAACGGCGTCACGCAGCGTCGCCAGCATCGTGCGGTCAATCCCCCTGCCGCCGCCCTGATAGGCCTGAGTGGAGAGATCGTGACGATCGCCGATCACCCACTGGCCGCGAGCCAGAGCAGGCTTAATCACGGTCTCCACCAGCTGGACGCGCGCCGCGTAAAACATCAGCACTTCCGCTTTATCGTTAATCACTTCATCGCCCGTGGACTGGATATCCAGCACCAGGCTACGCAGTTTTTCGGCAAGGATTGTGCCCCCCGGCTCACGGGTAAACACCATATCGTGAATACCTGCCGACTGCAGCGTCTCCACCACCAGTTGACGTGCGGTGGTCTTCCCGGCGCCCTCCAGCCCCTCGATGACGATATAGTTACTGCGCATTTTTTTCCTTAAGTACTTTCAGATAGTCCTGCACCGCGCGGTTATGGCTGACCAGGTTTGTGGTAAACGTATGGCCCCCTTTCCCGTCGGCGACAAAATAGAGGTATGGCGTTTTCGCCGGATGGGCGGCCGCCTTCAGCGACGCTTCGCCCGGCACCGCAATAGGGCCTGGCGGCAGGCCGCTGATGGTATAGGTATTGTACGCGGTCGGCGTCTCCAGATCCTTACGCGTTAACTTACCATTATACCCTTCTCCCATCCCGTAGATCACCGTTGGATCAGTCTGTAAACGCATGCCGATGCGCAGGCGGTTGATAAACACCGACGCGACGCGATCGCGCTCTTCCGCCACCGCGGTCTCTTTCTCAATAATCGAGGCCATGGTCAACAGCTGATTCTGATCGTCATAGGGCAGATTATCCATCCGTCCTTCCCAGACCTTCGCCACTTCGGTGACCATTTTCTGATGCGCGCGCTTGAGGATGGCGATGTCGCTGGTATTGGCGGTGTACATCCAGGTATCCGGCCAGAACCAACCTTCCACCCAGTCGGCGTGGTCAAGACCTAACGCCTTAGCCACCGTCGCGTAGCTATCGTCTTCAAGCGTGTGCTTCACGTAGGGGGCATCGCGCAGCTGACGAAGGTAGTCGCTGACGCGCATGCCTTCGACAAAGCGCAGCGGAAACTGCGCCTCTTTGCCGCTGGCCAGCAGCTGCAGCATTTCGCGTACCGTCATTTGCGGCGTGAAGCGATAGGTCCCGGCTTTGAAGTGAGACAGCTCAGGCTCCATCCGCAGCAGCCACTGGAACACGCGCGGACGATTGATCACCTTCTCGCGATAGAGATCCTGCCCCAGCGCCAGCCGGCCGGTGCCGGCTTCGAGGGTAAAGATGGTCTCTTCTTTAATCAGCAGCTTGCTGTCCGCCAGCTGGCGTACCTTCCACATTCCTGCCGCCGCGGCGATGCCCAACAGCACGACCAGCAACAGGATAAAACGTAACATTTTCTTCATACTAACCAGACAGCTCACACAAAGGGGCTAAAAAATGGTAAAGCTCGCGAGAGGACCAGACGGTCTCCTCCCAGCGACGAACCGGCACCAGCGGCATAAGCGCATTGCAGATCAGCACTTCATCGGCCTCCCGCAACGTCTCGGGACGCGCTGTCACTTCGACAACGCGAAACGTCGATGGTGCCAGCTGCGCGATACAACGCTGCCGCATTATGCCGTTGACCCCGGCATAATCGAGTCGCGGAGTAAAGACATCCCGTCCCTGACGCCAGAATAAATTCGCGGCACAGCATTCCGTAAGCCACCCGTCACTGTCAAGGACCAGCGCCTCATCGGCGTCCGTCTGTTCAAGATGAGAGCGGATCAGCACCTGCTCCAGACGATTAAGATGCTTCAGACCGGCCAGCCACGGGTTGCGCCCCAGGGTCACCGGGCTCCGGGTCAGGGTAATGCCCTCCTCCCGCCAGCGCGCGTAGTGCGCCGGAAGCGAAGAGACGCTCAGAATGCGGGTGGGCGACGTGCAGCCCGCCGTGCTGTATCCCCTCCCCCCGACGCCGCGGGTGAGGACCACCTTAAGCACACCCTGGGCGTGCGGCCGAGCCAGACGCTGCATCTCGTCGCTCAACGTCAGCCAGTCGTCAAATGGGATGCGTAATTTTTCGCAGGTCGTCTGCAAACGCTGCAGATGGGCGTCCAGTAACGCAACCTGCCCGTGCTGTATACGGGCGGTGGTAAAACAACCGTCGCCAAACTGGACGGCGCGATCGTTCGCCGCCAGCGTGTCCTGTTCAACGCCATTTATCAAGAACATAAAGGACTCCTTTTCACAGGTCGGTGAGTGTCTCAGGACACGGAGCAGAGGACAAGCGGAGAAAGCCGAATAAAAAAGGCCCGACGAACGGGCCTTTTGTTAAAGCAGTACCGGGGCAAGCCCTGTCACACTTTTTTGAAGATCAGCGAACCGTTAGTGCCGCCGAAGCCGAAGGAGTTGCACAGGGTGTACTCCATACCGGAAACCTGACGCGCTTCGTGCGGAACGAAGTCGAGGTCGCAGCCCTCATCCGGGTTGTCGAGGTTGATCGTCGGCGGAACCGCCTGATCGCGCAGCGCCAGGATAGAGTAAATCGACTCTACCGCCCCTGCCGCGCCCAGCAGATGCCCGGTCATGGATTTGGTGGAGCTCACCAGTACGCGGCTCGCCGCATCGCCGAAGACAGACTTAACCGCCTGCGCTTCCGCTTTATCGCCAGCCGGCGTCGAGGTGCCGTGGGCATTGACGTAGCCGATCTGGCCCGGTTCGATGCCCGCATCGCGAATGGCATTCACCATCGCCAGCGCGGCGCCCGCGCCATCTTCCGGCGGTGACGTCATGTGGTAAGCATCGCTGCTCATGCCGAAGCCGACGATCTCGGCGTAGATTTTCGCGCCGCGTTTTTTCGCATGCTCGTACTCTTCCAGCACCACCATGCCCGCGCCGTCGCCCAGCACGAAGCCGTCGCGATCTTTATCCCACGGACGGCTTGCCGCCTGCGGGTTGTCATTGCGCGTGGAGAGCGCCCGCGCTGCGCCAAAGCCGCCCACGCCAAGCGGGGTACTGGCTTTTTCCGCACCGCCTGCCACCATCGCATCGGCATCGCCATAGGCGATGATGCGCGCAGCCTGACCGATGTTGTGCACGCCTGAAGTACAGGCGGTCGCGATGGAGATACTTGGTCCACGCAGACCAAACATGATGGTCAGATGCCCGGCCACCATGTTAACAATTGTGGAGGGAACGAAGAATGGGCTGATCTTACGCGGTCCGCCGTTGACCAGCGAACTGTGGTTTTCTTCGATCAAGCCGAGGCCGCCAATACCGGAGCCGATCGCGGCGCCAATACGGGTAGCATTCTCTTCCGTCACTTCAAGGCCAGAATCCTGCATGGCCTGAACGCCAGCGACAATTCCATATTGAATGAAGGCATCCATCTTGCGCTGCTCTTTGCGCGAGATGATGTCATCACAGTTAAAATCCTTTACTAAGCCAGCAAATTTCGTTGCATAGGCGCTAGTATCGAAATGGTCGATCAGGCTGATGCCACTCTGACCGGCAAGGAGAGCTTTCCAGGTAGACTCTACGGTATTGCCGACAGGAGACAACATGCCCAGTCCGGTCACAACTACACGACGCTTAGACACGTTTGTCCTCCAGGGAGGGAAAATAGATTCTTGTGGGACAAAAAAAAGATAAAACTCAGGCGGTCGAATGACCGCCTGGAGATGTTCACTTACGCCTGGTGGCCGTTGATGTAATCAATGGCAGCCTGAACGGTGGTGATTTTCTCAGCTTCTTCGTCCGGAATCTCAGTATCAAACTCTTCTTCCAGAGCCATTACCAGCTCAACGGTGTCAAGAGAATCAGCGCCCAGGTCTTCAACGAAGGAAGCATTGTTGGTAACTTCTTCCTGCTTAACGCCCAGCTGCTCGCCGATAATTTTCTTAACGCGTTCTTCGATAGTGCTCATACTCTTAAATTTCCTATCAAAACTCGCTTTCGCGATGGTTTTCGTAGTGTATAAAATGTTGAAAAATTTGCAACTAAATCCCGGCAGGTCTTACCACGATTTTGCGCTATTTTGAGGCCGTTTGCCCTAAGAACGCAAATCTTTTCGCACAAAACCGCACACAGAACCGTGCGAAGTGCGCGGTTCCTGAACGTTTTGCACAAATCTCGGTCAGACCATGTACATTCCGCCGTTGACGTGCAGGGTTTCACCAGTGATGTAACTTGCTTCGTCAGAGGCTAAAAATGCCACCGCGCTGGCGATTTCATTTGGGGTGCCAAGGCGCCCCGCAGGAACTGCCGCCAGCGTACCCGCACGCTGCTCATCGGTCAGCGCACGCGTCATGTCCGTTTCAATAAAGCCCGGAGCAACAACGTTTACAGTAATACCGCGTGACGCAACTTCACGCGCCAGTGATTTACTGAAGCCGATCAGACCCGCTTTCGCCGCAGCGTAGTTGGCCTGACCCGCATTTCCCATGGTACCAACCACAGAACCGATAGTGATAATACGTCCATGACGCTTTTTCATCATAGCGCGCATTACCGCTTTTGACAGACGGAAAACCGATGACAGGTTGGTTTCGATAATATCGTTCCACTCGTCATCTTTCATGCGCATTAACAGGTTGTCGCGAGTGATCCCGGCATTATTAACCAGGATATCCACTTCGCCAAACTCTGCGCGCACATTTTCCAGAACAGATTCAATAGATGCCGGGTCGGTCACATTCAACATCAGACCTTTACCGTTGGCGCCTAAATAGTCGCTGATCGCCTGCGCGCCGCTTTCGCTGGTCGCAGTACCGATAACTTTCGCGCCGCGGGCGACGAGCGTTTCAGCGATGGCGCGGCCAATACCGCGGCTTGCACCGGTAACCAGCGCGATTTTTCCTTCAAAACTCATGGTTTTCCTCTTTTATTGCTCAAGCGCCGCAGACATCGCCGCCGGCTCGTTAAGCGCGGAAGCGGTCAGGGTGTCAACAATACGTTTGGTCAGGCCGGTGAGGACTTTACCCGGGCCAACCTCATACAGATGCGTGACGCCCTGAGCAGCCATAAACTCAACGGTTTTGGTCCACTGAACCGGGCTATACAGCTGGCGTACCAGCGCGTCGCGAATGGCGTCCGGCGCGGTTTCGCACTTCACGTCGACGTTATTTACCACCGGAATCGTCGGCGCGTTGAAGGTGATGTTCTGCAGCTCAAGCGCCAGTTTTTCCGCAGCGGGCTTCATCAGCGCACAGTGGGAGGGCACGCTCACCGGCAGCGGCAGCGCGCGTTTAGCGCCCGCGGCTTTACAGGCGACGCCTGCGCGTTCGACGGCCTCTTTGTGACCGGCGATAACCACCTGTCCCGGGGAATTGTAGTTCACCGGAGAGACGACCTGCCCTTCGGCCGACTCTTCACAGGCTTTGGCGATAGCCGCGTCGTCCAGACCGATAATCGCTGACATGGCGCCGGTACCTTCCGGTACGGCTTCCTGCATAAATTTGCCGCGCAGTTCAACCAGGCGAACGGCGTCAGCGAAAGCGATAACGCCCGCGCAAACCAGCGCGGAGTATTCGCCAAGGCTGTGGCCTGCCAACAGCGCCGGCGCTTTGCCGCCCTGCTGCTGCCAGACGCGGTACAGCGCCACGGAGGCGGTCAGCAGCGCCGGCTGGGTCTGCCAGGTCTTATTCAGTTCTTCTGCCGGGCCCTGTTGCGTCAGCGCCCACAGATCGTAACCCAACGCTGCGGAAGCTTCACCGAAGGTCTCTTCAATGACCGGCCAGGTCGCCGCCATATCGGCCAGCATGCCTACGGCCTGAGAGCCCTGTCCCGGGAACACAAAAGCAAATTGCGTCATGTTTAAATCCTTATACTAAAAACGAACCAGCGCGGAACCCCAGGTGAAACCGCCACCAAAGGCTTCCAGCAAAATCAGCTGCCCACGTTGAATGCGGCCATCGCGGACGGCCTCATCCAGCGCGCAAGGGACTGACGCCGCGGAGGTGTTGCCATGGCGGTCGAGGGTCACTACGACGTTATCCATCGACATGCCCAGTTTCTTCGCCGTCGCGCTGATGATCCGCAGGTTTGCCTGATGCGGCACCAGCCAGTCCAGCGCTGAACGTTCAAGATTATTCGCGGCCAGCGTCTCATCAACGATATGCGCTAACTCGGTGACCGCCACTTTGAAGACTTCATTACCGGCCATCGTCAGATAGATCGGATTTTCCGGATCGACGCGATCGGCGTTCGGCAGGGTCAGCAGTTCGCCATAGCTACCGTCAGCATGCAGATGCGTCGAGATAATGCCAGGCTCTTCGGAGGCGCCCAGCACCACCGCGCCGGCGCCATCGCCGAAAATAATAATCGTCCCGCGATCGGCCGGATCGCAGGTGCGCGCCAGCACATCAGCGCCAACGACCAGCGCATAATCCACCGCGCCGTTTTTCACATACTGATCGGCGACGCTCAGCGCATAGGTGAAACCGGCGCAGGCGGCCGCGACGTCAAACGCCGGGCAGCCTTTGACGCCCAGCATAGACTGAATCTGGCAAGCCGAACTCGGAAACGCGTGCGTGCCGGAGGTGGTCGCAACGATGATCAGACCAATTTGCTCCGCGGACACGCCCGCCATCGCCAGCGCCTGCTTTGCGGCTTCAAAGCCCATCGTAGCAACTGTTTCATGCGCTGCGGCAATACGACGCTCACGGATACCTGTGCGGGTGACAATCCACTCGTCAGAGGTCTCTACCATTTTTTCCAGGTCGGCGTTTGTACGCACTTGCTCGGGCAGATAGCTGCCGGTACCAATAATCTTCGTATACATGTACGCTCAGTCACTCTTGGGTAATATACCCGCCTCGTTCAACCGCCGCGGCGTCAGTGGTGTCCATTCGTCCCGCTTTGCTGTCGGGCGTTCACGTCACTGTCGCTTTCCGGCAGCTCGAAACCAGCTGGGTATAAAGATTCCAGGCGCGCGGCGATCCGTTGAGGAATTTGCCGCTGCACCGCCTGCACTGCCTGCTCTATCGCGACGCTAAAGGCGCGCTGATTGGCAGCACCATGACTCTTGATCACGGAACCGCGCAATCCTAACAGACAGGCGCCATTATACTGGTCGGGGTTGAGGTGACTGAATCGCCTCGCCAGGCTTTTTTGTAACCAACGTTTTAGTAACAGCAACCACCACGACCGTTTTTTGCCCTCTCCCTGAGATTTCAGCAGTGAAAGGAACATTCTGACAACACCTTCCATGGTTTTTAATGTGACGTTGCCCGTGAATCCGTCACAAACCAGCACATCGGTTTTTCCGGTCAACAGTTCATTGGCTTCAAGATAGCCGATGTAGTTGAGGGAAGGCAGCGTTTTGAGCACTGCGGCAGCATCGCGGATGCTGCTGAGGCCTTTCATCTCTTCTTCGCCGATGTTCAGCAAGGCGACGCGTGGATTGGCAATGCCGACCACCTCTTCCGCCAGCACCGCGCCCATCACCGCGAACTGCACCAGCATCGTGCTGTCGCAGTCGACGTTGGCGCCGAGATCCAGCACCACGGTTTTGCCCTTCTGCTGGTGTGGCAGAACCGTCACCAGCGCCGGCCGCTCAATACCTTCAATCGGTTTGAGCAGCAGTTTCGCCAGGCCCATCAGCGCGCCGGTGTTGCCGGCGCTAACGCAGGCTTCCGCCCGCCCTTCTTTCACAAGCTCCAGCGCCACGCGCATTGAGCTTCCGCGACTGCTGCGGATAGCCTGTGCGGGTCGCGCATCACTGGCAATAACTGACTGCGCAGGAATAATCTGCAGACGCGAACGTTGTTCGAAGTCAGCTTTGGCGAGTAATGGCGTGATGGCGTCGGGATCGCCGACTAAAAGAAGTGTGAGTTGCGAATTAGAGTTCAGTGCCTGCAGTGCTGCAGGCACTGTCACGGATGGGCCGAAATCGCCCCCCATGACATCTAACGCCAGGGTTAGACGTGTCAAGGTATCGTCGCTGCCCGGTTCGGTGATTCCCCAGTTGCCCGGGGAGTCCTCACTAAGCTTCATCACGCTGGCACCCGCGAATTTTCACGCTGCAGACGCAACAATCCGGGCATTGACGCTTCTGGTTACCGGGTTAACCGAGTGTCCAGGTACGCACACGCCCGCCATGGCCTGCAACGGGAAATCCTGCGAGTATCGCGTGATTACTTAGCGATAACCTTGCGACCGCGGTAGAAACCGTCGGCAGTGATGTGGTGACGCAGGTGTTTCTCACCAGAAGTTTTGTCTACAGACAGGCTGGTGACTGCGGTCAGCGCGTCATGGGAACGACGCATGCCACGTTTGGAACGGGTTGGTTTATTCTGTTGTACGGCCATGGACCTTACTCCTCAATTACTTACGCTTTAAGCTGGCTAATACGGCAAATGGGTTTGGTTTTTGTGCCTCTTCAGGCAGTTCGCCAAAGACCATGTCCGCGTCGGACACTTCACAGTGTTCAGAATCATGCACCGGAACTACGGGCAGGGAGAGGATAATTTCATCCTCGACCATTGCCTGCAGGTCGATTTCACCGAATTCGTTAACCTCAATCGGCTCATACGCTTCCGGTAGTGCTTCGGCCTGTTCGTCATTTCTGACGGGGCTAAAACAATACGTGGTGTGGACGTGATGGGAGAACGGTTTCCCGCAACGCTGGCATTCGAGGGTTACCGTTACCTTCGCATCGCCTGTAATGACGGCGAGACGCTGGTTATCGATAGCGAACGACATGCTGCATTCCACATCGCTGTCCACGCTGACTACAGAATCGGCTACACGTTCAACCTGATCGCGGGCATAGATGCCTTCGTAATCAAGGCGTTTTTGAGCCGTGCGTACCGGATCAAGAGTCAGGGGTAATTTTACCTTTTGCATAGGGCGCGCATATTAACTTTGTAATGTCATAGAGTCAAAGAAAAAGGCAGCCTCAGGTTGCCTTTTGCCATTTATTCGCACACATTGCGGCGCATAGTTTAAGATGATGCTCTGCGAAGCGCTATATGTGGATGAAAAAATATGTCTGAACTTATCCTGGCGTCAACCTCTCCCTGGCGGCGCATGCTGCTGGAAAAACTGGGATTACCGTTTGAATGCGCGGCGCCTGACGTCGACGAAACGCCCCGTCCTGAAGAATCCGCGCGTCAGCTTGTCACCCGGCTGGCGCAGGCCAAAGCGCAGAGCCTGGCCTCGCGCTACCCCAATCACCTTATTATAGGCTCCGATCAGGTTTGCGTACTGGACGGTGAGATCACCGGTAAACCGCACACCGAGGAAAATGCTCGCAGGCAGTTGAGAAAGGCCAGCGGGTCAATCGTCACCTTTTATACCGGCCTGGCGCTGTATAACTCCGCCAGCGGTCATCTGCAAACCGAATGCGAGCCCTTTGACGTCCACTTCCGCCATCTCAGCGATAAAGAGATCGAAGGCTATGTGCGCAAAGAGAACCCGCTGCAGTGCGCCGGGAGTTTCAAGAGCGAGGGGTTAGGCATTACGCTGTTCGAACGGCTGGAAGGCCGCGACCCGAATACGCTGGTCGGGTTACCCTTAATCGCGCTGTGTCAGATGCTGCGCCGCGAAAACGACAACCCACTGTTAGGCTAAGGCAAAAAAAACGGCGGAACTGATTCCGCCGTTGCGCTTATTTGCTCTTCCGTAGCACCTGTAAACAGTGCTTCAGCTGGTTATCCAGCGGCGCCTCAACGCGCATCACCTCCCCGCTCCCCGGGTGGGTAAACTTCAGCGCAGCAGCGTGGAGGAACAGGCGGTTTAAGCCGGTACCAGAGAGTTGCTTATCAAATTCGCGGTCGCCATAGCGGTCGTCAAAGGCGATAGGATGGCCGGCATACTGGGTATGAACGCGAATCTGATGGGTGCGCCCGGTGACCGGACTGCAGCGCACCAGCGTGGCGAATTCATAACGCTCTTCCACTTTAAAGCGCGTCTCTGACGGCTTGCCTTCCTGACTCACGCGGACAATTCGCTCCCCGCTCTGCAGAATGTTCTTCAACAGCGGGGCCTGCACTACTTTGGTATGCGACTGCCACTGGCCGCGCACCAGCGCCAGATAGTCTTTCTGCATGCCTTTATCGCGCAGCTGCTCGTGCAGCGAACGCAGCGCCGAGCGCTTTTTCGCCACCAGCAGCACGCCTGAAGTATCGCGGTCGAGTCGATGCACCAGCTCAAGGAAGCGCGCCTCCGGGCGCAGGGCGCGCAACCCTTCAATCACCCCGAAGCTCAGGCCGCTGCCGCCATGTACCGCAGTGCCGGAAGGCTTATTGAGGACCAGAATATGATCGTCTTCATAGAGGATCACCTCAGAGAGCGCCGCGACTTTCTGCAGATGCGGCGATACCGCCTCTTCTTCACGCTCCGCCACGCGCACCGGCGGGATACGGACTTCATCGCCCGCTTCCAGCTTATACTCCGGCTTCACGCGTTTTTTATTCACCCGCACCTCGCCTTTACGCAGGATGCGATAAATCATGCTCTTCGGTACGCCTTTCAATTGCGTACGCAAAAAGTTGTCGATACGTTGCCCCGCTTCATCAGCAGCAATGGCAACCATTTTTACGGTTGGGGTCTCAGTTTTCATGGTGCGCGATTCTAAATAGCCGGACGCATTAGCGCCACTCATTTTTATATGCTTATATTTATCATTATCCTGTTTTCACGGTTTGCCTGACCGCCATATTGTTTGTTATTAGAACAATCTGTATGGGCAGGTGATAAAACTGTGAGTAACCGGGTGATAAAAGGTGAAAGTCAACTTGCTATAACAAGGTTAGCAATGGAATAATGAGACCGTTTTCCGTATTGCATCTTGTTAGAACAAGACATTAGCGGAATGACCAATTTTGTCTGACCGATCGCCCACGCAGCAATGGCGTAAGACGTTGTGATCTTTCAGACAGTTAGCGGGCTGCGGGTTGCAGTCCTTACCGGTACAGGCTCTATGGATTTCAAGTCGCAGGAAGGCGTCAACTCCGGGACTCCCGGGAGCTCATCTGGATCAGCCGATCGAGGTGAGCAGGTTAAGCCATCATGCCTGCAACGCGAAAGACGACGAGTATAAATGGAATATTCTCTGGTGATACATCCCAGGCTGTTCCCCTGAATAATTGCGCTGTGTTTCCGTTTGAAACACAGGCGACCGACACTCTGCGCCTCTTAAGCGCGCGACAACCGTGAGGTTGGCGACGTGAACCAGACACGAGGCCATCGGTTTTCCCCCGGAAAGGCATTACTCTGCCCGCAGCTTAGTCGTCAATGTAAGAATAATGAGTAAGTTACGATGAAAAGAATGTTAATCAACGCAACTCAGCAGGAAGAGTTGCGCGTCGCCCTTGTTGATGGGCAGCGCCTGTACGACCTGGATATCGAAAGCCCCGGGCACGAACAGAAAAAAGCGAACATCTACAAAGGCAAAATCACCCGCATTGAACCCAGCCTTGAAGCCGCGTTTGTTGATTACGGCGCCGAGCGTCATGGTTTCCTCCCCCTCAAAGAAATCGCCCGCGAATACTTCCCCGCCAACTACAATGCGCATGGTCGTCCTAATATCAAAGACGTACTGCGTGAAGGTCAGGAAGTTATCGTGCAGATTGATAAAGAAGAACGCGGCAACAAAGGCGCTGCGCTCACCACCTTTATCAGCCTGGCGGGCAGCTATCTGGTACTGATGCCGAACAACCCGCGCGCGGGGGGAATTTCCCGCCGTATCGAGGGCGACGACCGTACCGAACTGAAAGAAGCGCTGGCGAGCCTGGAGCTTCCGGACGGCATGGGCCTTATCGTTCGCACCGCTGGCGTCGGCAAATCCGCCGAAGCCCTGCAGTGGGACCTGAGCTTCCGTCTGAAACACTGGGAAGCGATTCAGAAAGCCGCGGAAAGCCGTCCGGCGCCGTTCCTGATCCACCAGGAAAGCAACGTCATTGTCCGCGCCTTCCGTGACTACCTGCGCCAGGATATCGGCGAAATCCTGATCGATAACCCGAAAGTGCTTGAGCTGGCGCGCCAGCATATCGCCGCGCTGGGTCGTCCGGATTTCAGCAGCAAAATCAAACTGTACACCGGTGAAATCCCGCTGTTCAGCCATTACCAGATCGAATCCCAGATTGAATCCGCCTTCCAGCGTGAAGTCCGTCTGCCGTCCGGTGGTTCTATCGTCATCGACAGCACTGAAGCGCTGACCGCTATCGATATCAACTCCGCCCGCGCTACCCGCGGCGGCGATATCGAAGAGACGGCGTTCAACACCAACCTCGAAGCGGCTGACGAGATTGCCCGCCAGCTGCGTCTGCGCGACCTCGGCGGCCTGATCGTTATCGACTTTATCGATATGACTCCGGTTCGCCACCAGCGCGCCGTGGAGAACCGTCTGCGCGAAGCCGTCCGTCAGGACCGGGCGCGCATTCAGATCAGCCATATCTCGCGCTTCGGCCTGCTGGAGATGTCCCGCCAGCGCCTGAGTCCGTCGCTGGGCGAATCCAGCCACCACGTCTGCCCGCGCTGCTCCGGCACCGGCACCGTGCGTGATAACGAATCGCTGTCGCTCTCTATTCTGCGTCTGATTGAAGAAGAAGCGCTGAAAGAGAACACCAAAGAAGTTCATGCCATCGTTCCGGTACCGATCGCCTCCTATCTGCTGAACGAAAAACGTGCCGCGGTGAGCGCTATCGAATCTCGTCAGGGCGATGTGCGCGTGATCATCGTGCCAAACGACGAAATGCAGACGCCGCACTACTCCGTCCTGCGCGTGCGCAAAGGTGAAGAGACTTCAACGCTGAGCTACCTGCTGCCGAAGCTGCATGAAGAAGAGATGGCGCTGCCGGGCGACGATGAGCCGGCAGAACGGAAACGTCCGGAACAACCGGCCCTCGCCGCTTTTGTCATGCCTGACGCGCCGCCGGCCCCGATGCTCGAAGAGCCAGCCGCCGCGCCTGTCGCCGCAGCGACCCCGGTCGCGGCCGCCGCACCGGCGCAGCCTGGCCTGCTCTCGCGCTTCTTCAGCGCGCTGAAGAATATCTTCTCTGGCGCCGAAGAGGCCAAACCGGCTGAAGTTCAGGTCGAGAAGAAAGCGGAAGAAAAACCAGAGCGTCAGCAGGAGCGCCGTAAACCGCGCGCCAACAACCGCCGCGATCGCAACGACCGTCGTGACAATCGCGACAATCGTGATAATCGCGACAACCGCGACAACCGTGATAACCGCGACGCGCGTGCCGAGAATAACGAAGGCCGTGAACCGCGCGAATCGCGTGAAGAGAACCGTCGCAACCGTCGCGAGAAGCCGTCTCAGAACGTGGAAGCCCGTGATGTTCGCCAGACCTCAGGTGACGATGCGGAAAAAGCGAAATCTCGTGACGAGCAGCAGCCGCGCCGCGAACGCACCCGCCGCCGCAATGACGACAAACGTCAGGCGCAGCAGGAAGCCAAAGCGCAGACACGCGAAGAGCCGGTAGTGCAGGAGACGGAGCAGGAAGAGCGTGTGCAGACCCTGCCGCGTCGTAAACCGCGCCAGCTGGCACAGAAAGTACGCGTCGAGTCCGCTGTCGTTGAGCAGGTTCCCGAGATCGTGCCAGAAGCCGTAGTGGCGGAAGTTATCGCTCCGCGCAGCGAGCCGGTGAAAGCCGAGCTGCCAGCAGTAGTAGAGAGCGTGGCGGACCAGGACGAAAATGGCGAATCCCGTGAAGCGAACGGTATGCCGCGTCGTTCACGTCGTTCCCCGCGTCACCTGCGCGTCAGCGGTCAGCGTCGTCGTCGCTATCGTGACGAACGCTATCCGACCCAGTCGCCAATGCCGCTGACCGTGGCCTGCGCATCGCCGGAGATGGCTTCCGGTAAAGTATGGATCCGCTACCCGGTAGTTCGTCCGCAGGACCAGCAGCCGGAAGAGGTTCAGGTTCAGGACGACAACGTCGTGGAAACTGTCGCGGCCGTCGCGGCCCCGGTTGCCGTCGTTGAAACCGTTACCGCTGCGCCGGTCACAGTCGAGCCGGCAACCATGGAGCCGGTTACCGCTGAGCCTGTGGTCGTCGAGCCGGTCGCGGCCGCCGAGCCGGTGGTCGTTGATGCTGCGGAAGTTGTCGCGCCAGCAGCCGTCGAGCCTGCGCCGCAGGAGCTGGTCACCGAAGCGCCGGCTGTCGAAGCGCCTCAGGCTATCGCGCCAGTGACGATCGACGCCGAGCCGGTGGTGGTAGAACCTGAAGTGGTGGAAACGGCGCCTGTCGTTGAAGCGCCAGTGGAAACCATCGCCCCGGCGCCGGAAACTGTGGTTGAAGCACCGGTTGTCGAAGCAGCGCCTGTCGAGCCGGTCAAAGCCGAGCCACCGGTGAGCAAGCCGGTAGTGGTGGCGAGTCATCGCCATGCCACCGCGCCAATGACCCGTGCGCCAGCGCCGGACTATGTCCCGGAAGCACCGCGCCACAGCACCTGGGTGCGGCCGCCATTCGCCTTTGAAGGTAAAGGCGCCGCCGGCGGTCATAGCGCGACCCATAAAGCCACCGCTGAACCGACCCGCCCACAGCCCGTCGAGTAAGCGTGCTAAATAAAAAAACCGGCCTCCTGGCCGGTTTTTTTTATGCGCTTTGCGGAGGCTGCATGCCGGCGAGGTCCGGCATGATCTCCCGCATCAGGTCGAGGAACTTACGCAGCCGCGTCGGATAATAGCGCGCCCAGGGATAGACCAGATGGACCGGCAGCGAGGCGGGACGCCACTGCGGGAACAGCTCTGTCAACCTTCCGGCGGCAAGATCCTCCGCCACCGTCCAGCTGGACACCATCGCCACCCCCAGACCCGCCAGCGCGGTATTGCGCGCGACGTACAGGCTGTCGGTGCTCAGACAGGGGGTAATCCCCGTGGAGACGATCTGCCCGCTTACCTGATGTCGGAGCCGTACCTCATGCTGATAAAAGGTGTTAATGGCGATCCACGGCAGGCCGGATAATGCCTCCAGCGAGGTTAACGGCGGGTACTTCGCCAGCAGTTCAGGAGAGGCCACCACGCAGCGCGGCACTTCCGCCAGCAGCACGGAGACCGTGGCCGGATCCACCTCCGCCCCCACGCGGATGGCGCAGTCGATATTATCGCTGAGAAAGTCGACAGTATTATCATTCAGCATCCACTCCACCGACAGCTGCGGATGACGCTGGAGAAAGGCGACCAGCGGCCCCAGCAGCTGCTGCTGGCCAAAAGCGTGCGGTGCCCTCACCCGCAGCACCCCTACCGGCCGATCGTCGGCAATACGCAGGTCATCTTCCAGCGCCAGCCAGGCATCCACCAGCTGGCGAGCGTGACGGTAGCAGCGTTCGCCATCGTCAGTGAGCTTCATCGCATGGGTGGTACGCAGGATCAGCTTGACCCCCAGCAGCCCTTCAAGGGACTGCAGGCGGCGGCTGACGGTCGCCTGAGTGGTATCCATCTGTCCCGCCGCGGCGGAGAGCGACCCGGTCTCCACAATGCGGATATAAGTGCGCATCAGCTCAATGCGGTCTATACGCTCCTGTCTTTTCATTCTTCTTTTGCCTATACGTGCTACGTATAACCGTTTTACCACCAGCCCGGCTACCGCGCCAGCCGCGTTCAGGGAAAAATAGCCCCATCGCATACACGAGGCACTGATCATGACACCGACTTCTCTTTCCGCCCGCGACGCAGGCTGGATTATCTTCATTCTCGCGCTCGGCGCTGGCTTTAGCGTCGCCTCTATCTACTACGCGCAGCCGCTGCTGCCGTTGATGGGCGCCAATCTCCACCTGACGGTAGAAGGTATGGGTCTCGTCCCTACCCTGACGCAGGCGGGTTATGCGCTCGGCATTCTGTTCCTGCTTCCGCTCGGCGACCGCCACGATCGCCGCCGGCTGATCCTGGTGAAAAGCGCGCTGCTGGCGCTCCTGCTGCTGCTGTGCAGCCTCACCGGCCAGCTCAGCTCACTGCTGGTGGTCAGTTTGCTGATCGGTATGGCGGCGACCATGGCGCAGGATATCGTCCCGGCGGCGGCGATCCTCGCCCCGGCGGGCAAGCAGGGAAAAATGGTGGGCACGGTGATGACCGGGCTGCTGCTGGGGATCCTGCTTTCCCGGACGGTCAGCGGCGTGGTGGGCGCAGTGTTCGGCTGGCGGGTGATGTATCAGGCGGCGGCGGTCAGCGTGGCGCTGATTGGCCTGGTGATGTGGCGGGTGCTGCCGCGCTTCGCCATTCACTCGACGCTGAGCTATCCGCAGTTGATGGCCTCGATGGCGCATCTGTGGCAGCGTTACCCGGCGCTACGCCGCGCTGCGCTGGCTCAGGGGGCGCTCTCTGTCGCCTTCAGCGCCTTCTGGTCGACGCTGGCGGTGATGCTCTCCGAACACTATCACATGGGCAGCGCGGTAGCGGGCGGCTTTGGTATCGCCGGGGCCGCCGGGGCGCTGGCCGCGCCGCTGGCCGGCGGACTGGCCGATAAATTTGGCGCCGGTAAAGTGACGCAAATGGGGGCGGCGCTGGTCACCGTCTCCTTCGCCCTGATGTTTATACTGCCGCTGCTGCCACTGCACGGCCAGCTGGCGCTGATTGCCCTGTCGGCGATTGGCTTCGACCTTGGCCTGCAGTCAAGCCTGGTGGCGCATCAGAACCTGGTGTATGGCCTTGAGCCACAGGCCCGCGGCCGCCTGAACGCTCTGCTGTTTACCGTGGTCTTCATTGGGATGTCGCTGGGGTCGGTGCTGGGCAGCAAGCTTTACGTACTGGCCGGCTGGAACGGGGTGGTTACCCTGGCGGTGGTCAGCGGGGCGATCGCCCTGGCGATCCGCTTGCTGGAGAATGCCCGTATCGTTGCAGCCGAACGCCGCGCATCATAAAAAAAACCCGCTTCGCCTGAGGCGAAGCGGGTTCATCTATTCCCATTCAAGCGCTTACGCTGTACGACGGGCAAACTCTTTCACGCGGAAGCCCAGCAGCAGCAGCGTGGCGAAATAAGCCACCACTCCGGCGATCACCACCACCAGCAGACGCATCAGACGGAACGGCATCGTCCCCAGCGACCACTCCGGCATGAGATGCATGACGCCCAGCAGCGCCGCGGCCATGACCAGCACCGCAGCAATCAGACGCAGCAGGAACGCCAGCCAGCCCGGTTGGGGGGTGAAAATTTTCTGTTTACGCAACTGCCAGTAAAGCAGCGCAGCGTTCAGGCAGGCCGCCAGACCGATGGACAGCGACAGACCCGCATGCTTCAGCGGGCCGATAAACGCCAGGTTCATCACCTGGGTCATAATCAGGGTGACAATGGCAATCTTGACCGGGGTCTTGATGTCCTGACGGGAATAAAACCCCGGCGCCAGCACCTTCACCACGATAAGCCCCATGAGCCCCACGGAATAAGCCACCAGCGCGCGCTGGGTCATCGCCGCATCAAAGGCGCTAAATTTGCCGTACTGGAACAGGGCCACGGTCAGCGGTTTAGCGAGGATCCCCAGCGCCACCGCGCTCGGCAGCGCCAGCAGGAAGCAGAGACGCAGCCCCCAGTCCATCAGCCGGCAATACTCGTCATGATTACCGCTGGCGAAGCTTTTTGACAGCGAGGGCAGCAGGATAGTGCCGAGCGCTACCCCCAGAACACCGGACGGAAACTCCATCAGGCGGTCAGCATAGTACATCCACGACACCGATCCCGACACGAGAAACGAAGCGAAGATGGTATTGATGATAAGGGAGATCTGGCTTACCGACACGCCGAGGATCGCCGGGCCCATCTGCTTCACCACCCGCATCGCGCCGGCATCTTTCAGATTGATGCGCGGCAGGACCAGCATGCCAATCTTCTTCAGGTGCGGCAGCTGGTAGGCCAGCTGCAGCACGCCGCCGACCGTGACAGCCCAGGCCAGCGCCAGCACCGGCGGATGGAAGTACGGCGCGGCAAACAGCGCAAAGCCAATCATGCTGACGTTAAGGAACGTCGGCGCAAAGGCCGGCACCGAGAAGCGGTTCCAGGTATTGAGGATCGCCCCCACCAGCGAGGCCAGGGAGATCAGCAAAATATAGGGGAAGGTAATGCGCAGCAATTGGGTGGTCAGCGCAAATTTATCGGCGGTATCAGCAAACCCGGGGGCGGTGATGGTGATCACCCACGGCGCCGCCAGCATCCCGATAACGGTGACGATCGCCAGGGCCAGGGTCAGCAATCCGGAGACATACGAGACAAACACCCGGGTGGCATCTTCGCCCTGCTTGCTTTTATATTCGGCAAGGATCGGCACAAACGCCTGCGAGAAGGCGCCTTCGGCAAAAATACGTCGCAGCAGATTAGGCAGTTTGAAGGCGACGAAAAAGGCGTCGGTCGCCATCCCGGCGCCAAAAATGCGCGCCACAATCGCATCGCGGGCAAAGCCCAGCACGCGCGAAAACATGGTCATCGAACTGACGGCCGCCAGTGATTTTAAAAGGTTCATTACGCTGTTATTCCAAACCCTGGAGTAAAACGCCCGCAAATGCGGGCGCTGGAAAGTGGCGATAGTCTACCGGGTTCAACATGAATTACTACTGTCAGTTGTTACAACGGATTATTCGCTGATGGCGTCGCGCCAGAGTTTGTCGACCACCCGCTGAGCCAGCAGCGCCTGTTCGCCTGCAGTTTCAGGAACGGTCTGATTTTGCACGCATTCGATAAAATGGCGCGCGCAGCCGACAAAGCCGCGCTGCTCCAGGGTGGTTTGCCAGCCGGCGACCGGGCGCTGGACCACGCCGTGACCGCACTCCTCCTGCCATTCGCGCATCTCGCTGACGGCATATAGCCCGCCATCCGTCACCGCCTGCACCCACTCGCGCTGGCTGCCTGCGCGGCGGTGCATGCTGGTGGTGACCTGCAGCCGGGGCGAACTGAACTGGTGTTCGGCATAGAGCATCTCGCCCTGCGGAGTGATCTGTAGCGCGCCACCGCGCAGACGCGCCTGACCGTCGGCCAGCCATAGCGCGGTATCCACCACGTGCAGATAGTCATCAAGCAGGGTAAAGCGCAGATCGTTGCCCACGCTATCGCTGCGGTGCTTATCCATCCGCAGCGAGGCCGCCTCGCCCAGCCGTCCCTTCAGCTTCCGATAGAGCGGTGCGAAGCGTCGATTGAAACCGACCATCAGCGTCAGACGCCGCCGCGCCGCCAGCTCGACCAGCATCTCCGCCTCACTCAGCTTGTCCGCCAGCGGTTTGTCCACGCAAACATGAACCCCGGCATTCAGCAAATGATTCACCACTTCATAATGTGAAGCCGTCGACGTATGGACAAAAACCGCATCGCACTGCGCCGCCAGAGCATCCAGTGATTCAGCGTAGGGGATCCGCCAGGTTTCGCAGACCCGCAGCGCCTTCTCTTTTCCCGGCGACCAGGCCGCCTGTAGCGTCCAGCTTTCCGCCGCCCCCAGCACCGGCAGCCACGCTTTCTGCGCAATGCCGCCTAAGCCAACCACTCCGATGCGCAATCTTGTCCCCACGTTTTAGTCCCCCAGATGGTGTAACAGCGAATCGAGGCGCGCTTTTAGCTCCGCCACCTCGCCTTCCAGCGCTTCAACCCTGGCTCGCAGATCGTCATCCTCCTCCAGCGGCGCGAGTGCTTCCACCGTCGTGATCAGCGTGTCCATCTCGTCGCAAAACAGATGCATATAGCGGCTTTCCCGTTTTCCCGGCTCCCGGGGCAGACGGGCGACAAAGGGACCATCTTCGCGGGTCGCCAGCCCTTCCAGCACGCTTTCCACTTCCGCCATGTCGCTGAACTCATGCATCCGCTGCGCCCGACTGCGTAATTCACCCGGCGTCTGGGCGCCGCGCAGCAGCAGCGTCGTCACCACCGCCACCTCGCCGGCGCTGAGCTTCAGATCGCCAAATTCGGAGTTGCAAAAGCGCTGCTCATACTTGGTTACCCGATTGCCGAATCCGCTGACCGTGCGCAGATAGTGGCGTTTCACCAGGGTATCCAGCAGCGTCTGGACCTCGCCTTCGCTCAGCGACATCACCGGCTCGCGGTTGGTTTTCTGATTGCAGGCGGTCACGACGGCGTTCACCGACAGCGGATACTGCTCGGGCGTGGTGACCTGCTTTTCCAGCAGACAGCCAATGACGCGCGCTTCATGCGCGGTTAACTGATATTTCATCCTCTCTCCTTAACGTCCCGCTGACCAGTCCGGCGTCGTTAGCGCCGTCAATACATGGTCACGCCACTGCCCGTCGATCAGCAGGTAATCTTTGGCGTAACCCTCTTTTTCAAACCCCAACCGCGCCAGCAGCGCGCCGCTGCGCTGATTATGCGGCATATAGTTGGCCATAATGCGATGAATATGCTGCGTACGCTGCATATAGCGAATCGCCGACGTCAGCGCTTCAAACATCAGCCCCTGCCCCTGCCACTTCTCGCCAATAGAGTAGCCGAGATAGCAGGCATGGAATGATCCACGCACCACGTTGGAAAAGTTCGCCACGCCGACGATCTCCTTTTCCTCCGGATCGAGCAGCGCGAAATAAAAAGCAGACCCCTGTTTATGAAACTCGGCGATCATCGACAGACGCGCCTGCCATCCGGAAGGATAGCAGTGGCTGTCGTCACGAACCGGCTCCCAGGGTTTTAAGAACGCCTTATTCTCGGCGTAATAATCGGCCAGACGCCAGGCGTCACGATCGTGAACCAGGCGCACCACCAGCCGGTCCGTCGTCAAACGCACCTTCGGCACGTTACTGCGATAGCCAAACATTTCCTTTTCAGTCCCCCTGACTTCATTCTTGCTGCCTTCACTATACCTGTCCTGCGCGACGGTGTGAAAACAGCAACATACCATTTTCTGCGCCATCTCCTCTTTTCGATGAATAGCCTCAATCGAACTTGCATTTTGATAAAAAAATATTGTCGCAAGGGCGCTGGGAAAAGCAGCAGATTGCCCGCAGAATATCCACGCTTATCTCTATTTTTCCCTGGAGGGGAAATGTCCCGCGTCTCGCAGGCAAGGAGCCTGGGTAAATATTTCCTGTTAGTCGATAACATGCTGGTCGTGTTGGGCTTTTTTGTCGTCTTCCCGCTGATTTCCATCCGCTTTGTCGATCAGATGGGCTGGGCGGCGCTGATGGTCGGCATCGCGCTCGGCCTGCGCCAGTTGGTGCAGCAGGGATTAGGTATCTTTGGCGGCGCTATCGCCGACCGCTTCGGCGCCAAACCGATGATCGTCACCGGTATGCTGATGCGCGCCGGCGGCTTCGCGGCGATGGCCGTCGCCCATGAGCCGTGGGTGCTGTGGTTCTCGTGCATACTTTCCGGGCTCGGCGGCACGCTGTTCGATCCGCCGCGGGCGGCGCTGGTGTTTAAGCTGGTGCGCCCGCATCAGCGCGGCCGCTTTTTCTCCATCCTGATGATGCAGGATAGCGCCGGCGCGGTGATTGGCGCGCTGCTGGGCAGCTGGCTGCTGCAGTATGATTTCCGCCTGGTGTGCAGCGCCGGCGCCGCGCTGTTTATCGCCTGCGCGGCATTTAACGCCTGGTATTTGCCGGCATGGAAGCTCTCGACGGTGAAAACGCCGATCCGCGAGGGGCTGGGCCGGGTGCTGCGGGACAAGCGCTTCGTCACCTATGTCCTGACGCTGACGGGCTATTACATGCTGGCGGTGCAGGTGATGCTGATGCTGCCGATCATGGTGAATGACATCGCCGGCTCGCCGGCCGCCGTGAAGTGGATGTACGCCATCGAAGCCACCATTTCGCTGACCCTGCTCTATCCCATTGCCCGCTGGAGCGAAAAACGTTTTCGCCTTGAGCACCGGCTGATGGCCGGTCTGCTGGTGATGACTCTGGCCATGCTCCCCATCGGCATGACCAGCAGTTTGCAACAGCTGTTTACCCTGATCTGCCTGTTTTACATCGGATCCATCATTGCCGAACCCGCCCGGGAGACGCTGGGCGCCTCGCTGGCGGACGCCCGGGCGCGCGGCAGCTATATGGGCTTCAGCCGCCTGGGGCTCGCCTTTGGCGGCGCGCTGGGATATGCGGGCGGCGGCTGGCTGTTCGATGCAGGTAAGGCCGCGGGTCAGCCCGAGCTGCCGTGGCTGATGCTCGGGGCCATCGGGGTTATCACCTTCCTGGCGCTGTGGTGGCAGTTTAGTCCGAAACGCTCTGCCTCCGGCATGCTGGAGCCGCGGACCTGATGCGCGCGGCGGCGGTTTCTCCTGCTTTCAGCCTATTCTGCTGGTATCGAGGGTGCTGACAGGTCATGATGCTTTGTGTCAGGATGAATGAAGATATGAGCCAGAGGACCCCCATGAAAAAGATTTTGATCGCCGCCGCGCTGATTGTCAGCGGCCTGCTGAGCGGCTGTAATCAGCTGACCCAATACACAGTAAGCGAGCAGGAGATTAACCAGGCCCTGCAGAAGCGAAACCATTTTGCCAAAGATATTGGTCTGAAAGGCGTTGCCGACGCCCATATCGAACTGCAGAACCTCACCAGCGCCATCGGGCGCGAGGAGCCGGGCAAAGTCACGCTGACCGGGATCGCTAACGTCGACCTGAACTCCCTGTTCGGCACGCAGAAAGCGACGATCGATCTGAAGCTCAAAGCGCTGCCAGCCTTTGACAGAGAGAAAGGCGCCATCTTCCTGCAGGAAATGGAGGTGGTGGATGCCAAAGTGGCGCCCGAGAAACTGCAGTCGGTCATTCAGGCCCTGCTCCCCTATCTGAATCAGTCGCTGCGCAGTTACTTCAGCCAGCAGCCTGCCTATGTCCTGCGTGAGGACGCCAGCACCGGTGAAGCGCTGGCGAAGAAATACGCAAAAGGCATAGAGGTGAAGCCGGGCGAGATTGTCATCCCCTTTACCAATTAATCTCCAGGGCGCCGCGGCGCCCTCAATTTTTTACGGAAATGAGTGCAAAGGAAAACGTTTACGCTTATCCTTAGTGCCCGGCAAAAAACAGCCCTGATGACTGAACCTATTAGCCGGAGCCTTCCATGACAGCACAATCCCAGGTATTGAAAATCCGCCGCCCAGACGACTGGCATATCCATCTGCGTGATGACGATATGCTGAAAACCGTCGTGCCTTATACCAGTGAGTTTTATGGCCGGGCGATCGTGATGCCGAATCTGGTGCCGCCTGTCACCACCGTCGCGGCGGCTATCGCCTATCGCCAGCGCATTATGGACGCCGTCCCGGCCGGGCACGATTTTACCCCGCTGATGACCTGCTATCTGACAGACTCCCTCGACCCGGCGGAGCTGGAGCGCGGCTTTAACGAAGGCGTGTTCACCGCCGCCAAGCTTTACCCGGCCAATGCCACCACCAACTCCAGCCACGGCGTCACCAGCACCGACGCCATTATGCCGGTGCTGGAGCGGATGGAAAAACTGGGGATGCCGCTGCTGGTACATGGCGAAGTCACCCACGCCGAGATTGATATTTTCGACCGCGAAGCGCGCTTTATTGAAACCGTGATGGAGCCGCTGCGCCAGCGCCTGCCCGGCCTGAAGGTGGTCTTTGAGCATATCACCACCAAAGATGCCGCCGAGTATGTGCGTGACGGCAATGAACTGCTGGCGGCCACTATCACCCCGCAGCATCTGATGTTCAACCGTAACCATATGCTGGTCGGCGGTATTCGTCCTCACTTATACTGCCTGCCGGTACTCAAACGCAATATTCATCAGCAGGCACTGCGCGAACTGGTCGCCAGCGGCTTTAGCCGCGTCTTCCTTGGCACCGACTCAGCGCCGCACGCCCGCCATCGTAAGGAAGCCAGCTGCGGCTGCGCCGGCTGCTTCAACGCCCCGACCGCCCTCGGCAGCTACGCCACCGTGTTTGAAGAAATGAACGCTCTGCAGCACTTTGAGGCCTTCTGCTCGCTGAACGGCCCGCGCTTTTACGGTCTGCCGGTCAATGAAAGCTATGTTGAACTGGTGCGTGAAGAGACGACCGTCGTCGACAGTATTGCGTTGCCCAATGACACCCTGGTGCCGTTCCTGGCAGGTGAAACCGTCCGCTGGACCATGAAGCGATAAAAAACGCGGCCCCCTGTTGTCAATGCTCACCAGATACTGTATAAATAACCAGTATCAAACACAGGGGGCAATTATGCGCATTGAAGTCTCTATCGCCAAAACGACCGCCTTACCCAACGGCGCGCTGGAAGCGCTGAATAACGAACTCTCTCGCCGTATCGCCGAACAGTTCCCGGCCATCGACAGCCAGGTGAGCGTCCGCTACGCCACGGGCAATCAGCTCTCGGTGTTCGGCGGCCTGAAAGAAGACAAAGACCGGATAAGCGAAATCCTGCAAGAAACCTGGGAAAGCGCGGACGACTGGTTTGTCCACGACCTCTCCTGAAGCATGGCGGGATCCAGTTACTCTGGTTTGCTCCCTCATTGTGCTTTTCTTTGCCGGGTCGCCCCGGCTTTTTTATCCTCTTCTCATGTTCAGAATATTCCTGATTATTCTGCTTAATATCGACTAAAATGGCCGTTTTGCACGCTTATCTTGAGTAAAAAAGCGGCAAAACAAGAAAATCATGCTGCCTTTCATTTAATTTCTCGAGTTTATTCTTGATCCCTGATATAATTAACTTGCTTCAAAAAACATGCATTAAACCTCGAGAATTGTTGTCTTTTAACATATGAATAAGGGGTTATGATGGAAAAAAATAATGAAGTCATTCAGACCCATCCCCTCGTCGGATGGGACATCAGCACCGTTGATAGCTACGATGCGCTGATGTTGCGCCTGCACTACCAGAACCCCGCTCAAGAAAACAGTCATGATGCTGAGATAGGCCAGACGCTATGGCTAACGACGGACGTCGCACGTCAGTTTATTTCAATCCTGGAAGCAGGCATTGCGAAAATTGAATCTGGCGAATACCAGGAAAACGAGTACCGCAGACATTAACGCGGCACGCGGAATGACTTAACAATAAGCTTAACAGGCACCTGCGGGTGCCTGAATTATTTTCGGGCTTGTATAAGCACAGGGAGTTAATTACCCTGCTAACAAGGCAATTACCCGGAACTCACCATGCAATACGATCTTATCATTATCGGCAGCGGCTCCGTCGGCGCCGCCGCTGGCTATTATGCGCGTCGTGCCGGACTCAATGTTCTGATGACCGATGCCCATCAGCCTCCTCACCAGGAAGGCAGCCATCACGGCAGCAGCCGTCTTATCCGTCACGCCTATGGCGAAGGTGAAAAATATGTTCCGCTGGTGCTGCGCGCCCAGCAGCTGTGGGATGAACTGGCCGAGATCAGTGGCGAAGCCGTGTTTGAACGCACCGGCGTCATAAACCTCGGCCCCGCCAGCTCCCCTTTCCTCGCCAACGTTGCCGCCAGCGCCCGTGCGTTCCAGCTTGAGGTGGTAGAGCTGGATGCCCAGGCCGTGATGCAGCGCTGGCCGGAGATACGCCTCCCCGATGACTATCGGGCGATTTTTGAACCCGCTTCCGGCGTACTGCGCAGCGAACTGGCCGTGGAAACCTGGATCCGTCTGGCGCGGGAAGCGGGCTGCGCGCAGCTATTCAACTGCCCGGTCTCGGCTATTCATCACCATGCAGATGGGGTCACCATCGATACCATCGACGGTGAATATCATGGTAAAAAGCTGCTGGTCAGCGCCGGGACCTGGGTCACCCGCCTGCTTCCGGACCTCCCCATCCAGCCGGTACGCAAGGTGTTCGCCTGGTACCAGGCCGATGGCCGTTACAGCAGCAAGAATCACTTCCCGGCCTTCACCGGCGAGTTGCCCAACGGCGATCAATACTACGGTTTCCCGGCGGAAGATAACGAGCTGAAGATTGGCAAGCATAACGGCGGTCAGCCGATCTCCATGCCGCAGGAGCGAGTGGCGTTTGGCGCTGTCGCCAGCGATGGCTCCGAATCGTTTCCGTTTTTGCGTAACGTCCTGCCCGGGATCGGCGGCTGCCTGCACGGCGCCTCCTGTACCTACGATAATACCGTCGATGAAGACTTTATTATCGATACGTTACCCGGCAGACCAGACACGCTGCTCATCACCGGTCTGAGCGGGCACGGCTTTAAGTTTGCCCCGGTGCTGGGGGAAATTGCCAGTCAGTTTGCTCAGGGCGAAACTTCGAGCTTCAACCTGGCGCCCTTCTCGCTGGCGCGCTTTAACGCGTAATGGAATGCGGCACTTTTGCCGTCGGGCAAAAAAACGGCCTCTGTCGAGGCCGTTAGTCATTGAGAGCGGTTATGCGTCGCCTGTTTAATTTGCTGGTCAATAACGTCCGCGAGCACTTTATGATCTACCTGGCGCTCTGGCTGCTGCTGGCGATCATCGATCTTGTCTGGTTATGGTTTTTCTGACGGCTCAGGATCGAGGATCCCGAGTTTGGTGTTCAGCCGGCCACGGGATTTATTAAAGATTTTATTGCCGTTTTCACGCCCGGCGCGCAGCTGACGCTGCTCCTCTTCCGGCAGCTTATGCTCTTCCATGCAGGCTTCGCTACAGCAGCCGGCAAACTTCTCGGCACAGCTCGGGCACTGGATAAACAACAGATGGCAGCCATCATTCAGGCAGTTGGTATGGGTGTCGCACGGCGCGCCGCACTGATGGCAGTGCGCGATAACGTCATTGGAGATCCGCTCGCCCATCCGTTCATCAAAGACAAAGTTTTTGCCAATGAAACGCACCGGCAGCCCCTGCTCACGGGCGCGGCGGGCGTACTCAATGATGCCACCCTCGATGTGCCAGACCTTATTGAAGCCGTTATGCTTCATCCAGGCGCTGGCTTTTTCACAGCGAATACCGCCGGTGCAATACATGACAATTTTCTTGTCTTTATGGTCCTGCATCATTTCAACGGCTTTCGGCAACTGGTCGCGGAAGGTATCCGCTGGGATCTCCATCGCGTTTTCGAAATGGCCCACCTCATATTCATAGTGGTTGCGCATATCGATAAACACGGCATCCGGATCGTCAAGCATCGCGTTGACCTCCGCCGCCTTGAGATAATCTCCGACGTTGGAGGCGTCGAAAGAGGGATCGTCGATGCCGTCGGCAACGATGCGGTCGCGCACTTTCAGACGTAGCACCCAGAACGATTTACCGTCGTCCTCGAGAGCGATATTGAAACGCAGCCCCGCCAGCGCCGGATCGAAACCATTGAGAAACTCACGCAGGGCTTCAACGTTGCTTTCCGGCACGCTGATTTGCGCGTTGATCCCTTCCCGGGCCAGATAGATGCGGCCAAAGACTTTCAACTGGGTTAAGGCAACCCACAGCGCATCGCGGGTCGCTTGCGGATCGACAATGGTGAAATATTTATAGAACGAGATCGTCGTGCGCGGCTCGGTTTCAGCCAGCATTTGCGCCTTTAACGTCTCATTTGAAATGCGGTTGTGTAACACTGGCATGGTGTACCTGCTCGACATAGAAATGAGGAAATAAACGGCGGGCATGATATAGCAAAGCTTATTAATTTACATCCCTACATTTTACGCTACATTTTTCTCACCGGTCGCCCCCCACTTAACAAAACGATGTGGCTGTCGCCGCCTTTGGCTGGCCGGTAAAAAAATGCGATAATATAAGATGTTGCTCACTGATACGGGTATGAAATGACTCATTTGCCTAAATTTTCTCCGGCGCTGCTGCATCCGCGCTATTGGCTGCTGTGGCTGGGTATCGGCCTGCTGTGGCTGGTTGTCCAACTGCCCTACCCGCTGATCTACCGCCTCGGGAACGCCATCGGCCGGCTGGCCATGCGATTTATGAAGCGCCGGGCGAAGATCGCCTATCGCAACCTTGAGCTCTGCTTCCCCGAGAAAAGCGAGCAGGAACGTCACCGGATGGTGGTGATGAACTTTGAATCGGTGGGTATGGGGCTGATGGAGACCGGGATGGCCTGGTTCTGGCCGGTTCGCCGTATCGCCCGCTGGACCGACACCATCGGCTTTGAGCATGTTCGCGATGTGCAGGCGCAGCAGCGCGGCATTCTGCTGATCGGCATTCACTTCCTGACACTGGAAATGGGCGCGCGGATGTTCGGTATGAACGAGCCGGGGATTGGCGTCTATCGTCCCAACGATAACCCGGTCATCGACTGGCTGCAGACCTGGGGCCGACTGCGCTCCAACAAGGACATGATCGACCGCAAGGATCTGAAAGGTATGATCCGCGCGCTGAAAAAAGGCGACGTGGTGTGGTACGCGCCAGATCATGATTACGGCCCGACCGCCAGCGTCTTCGCCCCACTGTTTGCCGTAGACCAGGCGGCGACCACCTCCGGCACCTGGATGCTGGCGAAAATGTCCAAAGCCTGCATCGTGCCCTTTGTTCCACGCCGTAAACCGGACGGTAAAGGTTATGAACTGATTATCCTGCCGCCAGAGTGCTCCCCGCCGCTGGACGACGCGGAAACCACCGCTGCGTGGATGAATAAGATCGTAGAGCAGTGCATTATGATGGCCCCGGAACAGTATATGTGGCTCCATCGCCGCTTTAAAACCCGCCCCGAGGGGATGCCCTCCCGCTACTGAACCTCTTTCCCGGCCGCGCGCCTCCCGGCCGGGAATCCCCAGCGCTCAGGCTTTACGCTCTGCTTTAGCTTTAAAAGCTCTCCTCCATTGCGGCATTTATTTCCCAGGCGCATAATTAGCAGGCTCATATTTTCTCTTAATTTGACCTGCCGCGCAGGCCAGTGGAACCCTATGTCGTCTGCTGATACCCCCATTAACTGGAAACGAAACCTGACCGTCACCTGGCTTGGCTGCTTTTTAACCGGCGCCGCCTTCAGCCTGGTCATGCCCTTTCTGCCGCTCTACGTCGAACAACTCGGCGTCACCGGGCATAGCGCCCTCAACATGTGGTCCGGGCTGGTCTTTAGCATCACTTTTCTCTTCTCCGCCATCGCCTCGCCGTTCTGGGGCGGACTTGCTGACCGCAAGGGACGTAAAATCATGCTGCTGCGTTCAGCCCTCGGGATGGCCATCGTCATGATGTTGATGGGGCTGGCGCAGAATATCTGGCAGTTTCTGCTACTGCGCGCGCTGCTCGGCCTGCTGGGGGGCTTTATTCCCAATGCCAACGCCCTGATTGCCACCCAGATCCCGCGCCATAAAAGCGGCTGGGCGCTGGGCACGCTGTCAACCGGCGCGGTAAGCGGCGCCCTGCTCGGCCCGCTGGCGGGTGGCTTCCTGGCCGACCACTGGGGCCTGCGTACTGTCTTCTTTATGACCGCGGCGGTGCTGTTTATCTGCTTCCTGTTTACCCTGTTTTTAATCCGTGAAAATTTTGTTCCGATCGCCAAAAAAGAGATGCTCAGCGCGAAGGCGGTGTTCTCCTCGCTGCAGAATCCGAAACTGGTGCTCAGCCTGTTTGTCACCTCGCTGATCATCCAGGTCGCCACCGGCTCCATTGCGCCGATCCTGACGCTTTACGTGCGCGATCTGGCGGGTAACGTCAGCAATATCGCCTTTATCAGCGGGATGATCGCCTCGGTGCCGGGCATTGCCGCCCTGATGAGCGCCCCTCGTCTGGGCAAACTGGGGGATCGTATCGGACCGGAAAAAATCCTCATCGTGGCGCTGATTATCTCGGTGCTGTTGCTGATCCCGATGTCGTTCGTCCAGACCCCGCTGCAGTTAGGTATCCTGCGATTCCTGCTCGGCGCCGCGGACGGCGCGCTGCTGCCGGCGGTGCAAACCCTGCTGGTGTATAACTCCACCAGCCAGATCTCCGGGCGGATCTTCAGCTATAACCAGTCATTTCGTGATATTGGCAACGTCACCGGCCCCCTGATCGGCGCCTCGGTTTCCGCCAACTACGGCTTTCGCGCCGTCTTCCTTGTCACCGCAGGAGTGGTGTTGTTTAACGCGATCTATTCGACCCTCAGCCTGCGCCGGCCAGCCGCGGACGCCTCGCAGCCCGACCGCCATTCAGTAAATTAACGTCCAGAGGGGCTCAGCCCCTTGACGCTTTGCCTGGCGCCTTCTATAGATTGAATCGTGTTCAATTCATATTCTTCTCAGGAGATTCGCTATGCCAAAGGATTCGATGTTCTATGCCACGCTCGAAGAAGCTATTGATGCAGCCCGTGAAGAATTTCTCGCCAACAACCCTGACAGCGATGAAGAGAGCGCTAACGTTGAGCAGCTCAATATTCAAAAGTATGTGCTGCAGGATGGCGATATCGCCTGGCAGGCCGAATTTTTTGCTGACGAAGAGGAACAAGGCGAATGCTTACCGATGCTCAGCGGCGAAGCCGCGCAGAGCGTTTTCGATGGGGATTATGATGAGATAGAGCTGCGTCAGGAGTGGCTGGAGGAAAATACGCTCCATGAGTGGGATGAAGGTGAATTCCAGCTCGAGCCCTCGCTGGACACCGAAGAGGGACAGACGGCGGCCGACGAGTGGGACGAGCGTTAATCAGTTATAGGGCCCGTGGCTGGCGTCCAGCGGCAGCAGCAGCGTATCGAAAACCAGCGAGAACGGCAGGTCCAGAATGGTGAGATAGCGCCATCCTGAATCACGAACGTCCCACTGCACGCCCGGGTAATATTGATTGCCATGCCCCTGCCCGGGCACCGTCCGGCTAATAATGCTGCCGCAGCCGCTAAGCAGCAGCGCCATGGCAATGATAGGTAGTATTCGCATCCACAACCTCGTGTTTCAGATAAAAAAATACCGGCATCGCTGCCGGTATTTTCCTTAACGTACGGCTTATTTCGTTTTCAGCGCCAGCGGGTTAAGCGCCAGCTGCTGATAGGCGTTCACCCACGAGGAGTATTTCTCCGGCGCGGCCCATACGCGATAGTGCAGACGCGACATGGTTACCGGGTCGCTCAACAGCACCAGTCGACGATCGCGGTTCAGCTTATCCGGCGTTTCATTCAGCGCCTGCTCGACATGGCGCTCGCGGGCGATCTCCAGGATATGACCCTGACGGTGGCGCGCGGTGGCCATCGCGGTCGCGAGGGCGTTAAACGACGGGTTAAACACCGCGTGCATAAAGCCATCGTCCAGCGAACGCTGACGGTTCAGCGTCAGGTACGCATCGGTATCCTTGAGCACCTGCGGCGGCGAATACTCTTCCGGGATCAGGAACAGCTTCCAGCGCTTGGTGCGCAGGCCCACGGTCGCCCGGCTGGAGATCGCCGACACGAACGGCGACAGGATCAGCGATACGACAATCGGCGCCAGCCAGAACAGGAAGCGCAGATCCAGCCATGCCATTCCGACCGCCCATACCAGCCCCAGCAGCAGCTGCGAGCCGTGACGCATAAAGGCTTCTCCCCACGGCGTGGAGTCATCATCACGCTGCGGCGAATTCCACACCACTTCCCAGCCGAGGAAGGCGCTGACCACGAAGACGGTGTGGAACAGCATGCGCACCGGCGCCAGCAGGACCGAGAACAGGACCTCCAGCAGCAGGGAAAGCGTCACGCGGATAAATCCACCGTACTCCTTCGGCCCCTTACACCACACCAGGATGATACTCAGCAGCTTCGGCAGGAACAGCAGCACCATGGTCGAGGCGAACAGCGCAATAGCCAGCTCCGGACGCCACTGCGGCCATACCGGGAACAGCTGACGCGGCTGCAGGAAGTACTGCGGCTCGGTCAGGGCATGCACCACCTGCAACGCTGTCGACAGGGCAAGGAACATAAACCACAGCGGCGCCGACAGGTAGGACATCACGCCGGTAAGGAACACCGCCCGGTGAACCGGGTGCATCCCTCTCACGAGGAACAGGCGGAAGTTCATCAGGTTGCCCTGGCACCAGCGGCGGTCGCGTTTCAGCTCGTCCAGCAGGTTCGGCGGCAGCTCTTCATAGGAGCCCGGCAGATCGTAGGCAATCCACACGCCCCAGCCGGCGCGGCGCATCAGCGCGGCTTCAACGAAGTCGTGCGACAGAATCGACCCGGCAAAGTTGCCCTCGCCCGGCAGCGGCGCCAGCGCGCAGTGCTCAATGAACGGCTTCACGCGGATGATGGCGTTGTGTCCCCAGTAGTGGGACTCCCCCAGCTGCCAGAAGTGCAGACCCGCCGTAAACAACGGACCATACACCCGGGTGGCAAACTGCTGGCAACGCGCATACAGCGTGTCCATGCCCGAGGCGCGCGGGGATGACTGGATGATCCCGGCGTTCGGGTTCGCTTCCATCAGGCGCACCAGGCTGCTCAGACACTCTCCGGTCATCACCGAGTCAGCATCCAGCACCACCATGTAGCTATACTGGCTGCCCCAGCGGCGGCAGAAATCATCGATGTTGCCGCTCTTACGCTTCACGCGACGACGACGACGACGGTAGAAGATCTGCCCTTCGCCCTGTACTTCGGCAATCAGCTCCATCCACGCCTTTTGCTCAGCGACACAGATATCGGGGTTATAGCTGTCGCTGAGGATATAGACGTCGAAATGGGCGGCGTTGCCGGTGGCTTTCACCGACTCCCAGGTCGCCCGCAGCCCGGCGAACACGCGGTCAACGTCTTCATTACAGATCGGCATAATAAGCGCCGTACGGTGCGCCGGGTTCAACGGTTCGTCACCGACCGTCGAGGCGGAAATACTGTACTTATCGCGACCGATCAACAGCTGCAGGAAGCCCATTAACGCGGTCCAGAAGCCGGCGGAAACCCAGCAGAACAGCACCGCGAAGAGGATCAGAATGCCGCTCTGCAACACGTACGGCAGCAGCTGCATGAACGAGACCCACAGGTTCTGCCCCACCATGTCGGCCGGGTTGATCAGCGCCCAGCCCTGATAAGGCAGAATGGTTTTCATGTACCAGGTCGCCACCACGGTCTGCGACAGCGTCAGCAGCAGCAGGATGTAGCGACGAATGGTGCCGACGGTACGCCATTTTTGCTCGCTCTCGCGCTCTTCTTGCGTCAGGCGGGAGAGATAGCGCGGCGTGACATCGCGTCCGCGCAGACGGTCCCAGAAGCGGCCAACCGGGTTGGTACGCCACGGGTCGGGGATCATCGAGGAGCGCTTGGCTTTCGGCATCGCATGCAGCTGGGTGCGGCCTTCATCATCCTTCACCAGCTGATCGCCAGACAGCGAATCCGGCCAGCTGTGCGCCAGCCGCGCCTTGACCGACCCCAGCGGGGAGTCGTCTTCGCGAGCGAAGGTCTGATGTTCGTCATCCAGGGCCTGATGAACGGCCTGCAGGCTGGTGTCCGGCAGCGCCGATTTCTCGGCGTCCGACAGCGGCAATGCGTCAATGTACTTCGTTATCTTATTCATTGGCAGGCAGCTGATAGCTCCAGGTTTCGCTCAACGTGTCATCGCCGTTAACCAGTGCGGCGCGCATTTCCGTCGTTTTCTTCGGATCTTTCACCTTCAAACGCAGGATCATTCGCCAGCCTTTGGTCACCGGATTGTAACGCACGGTATTTTCAACGATTTCAGCGTTATCGCCGGTGCTCGCCTGGGCGGCGACCGGGGTATCCGCCGGCAGTTTTTTCATATCGGCGCCGGTGAAGTCGACAATGAAAGCAATGGTGCCGTCCGGCTGGCGGATCAGGTTCGACTGCTTCACATCGCCGGTAGAGCGGCGGGTCTGCATAACGTACGCGTTATCCGGCGCATGCAGCTTGTCTTCATCGCGGCTGAAGGTGATGGTGTACTTGAAGTTCATCTCCTTGCCCGGCTCCGGCAGCTGATCCGGCGTCCAGTAAGTCACGATGTTATCGTTGGTTTCATCGTTGGTCGGGATTTCGACCAGTTCGATTTTCCCTTTGCCCCACTCCCCTTTCGGGGTGATCCAGGCGCTCGGGCGCAGGTCATAACGATCGTCAAGGTCCTCGAAGCGCGAGAACTGACGGCCGCGCTGCAGCAGGCCGAACCCTTGCGGGTTTTCCATCGCATAGCTGCTAACGGCCAGGTGTTTCGGGTTGTTCAGCGGACGCCAGATCCACTCGCCGTTGCCCGCCAGGATCGACAGACCATTGGAGTCGTGCAGCGCCGGACGATAGTTCAGCGCCGGAGAAGGCTGGTTGGAACCAAACAGGAACATACTGGTGAGCGGCGCCACGCCCAGTTTGCCCACTTTGTCACGCAGGTAGACTTTGGACTGGACATCCACCACGGTATCGCGTCCCGGCATGATCACAAAGCGATAAGCGCCGGTTGCCCGCGGCGAATCCAGCAGCGCATAGATAGTCAGACGCTTGTCGGTAGCTTTTGGACGCTCAATCCAGAACTCACGAAAACGCGGGAACTCTTCGCCGGAAGGCAGCGCGGTATCGATAGCCAGACCGCGCGCGGACAGACCGTATACCTGACCCTGACCCAGCACGCGGAAGTAGCTGGCACCGAGCATGCTGACGATTTCATCGTTCTTATCTTTGCTGTTGATCGGATACAGTACTTTGAAGCCGGCGAAACCAAGGTCTTTCACCGTGTCTTTATCGTGCTGAACGTTACCAAAGTTAAAATAGTCCGGGCTATATTTAATTTTGCGCACGCTGGTGGCCGTCACTTCATTGATGGTGACCGGCGTGTCGAAGTACATACCCTGATGGTAAAATTCAAGCTTGAATGGGGTTTTCTGGTTATTCCAGTAAGCTTTATCGTGATTAAACTGAATTTGCTGGTAGTCCGCGTATTTCATGTCGCGGAAAGCGGAGGGCAGGTTACTCTTTGGCGCTTCATAGCCTTTACCGGCTAACGTTTTGGCCTCTTTTGCAACGTCATCAATGCTAAATGCCCATGCAGATGAAGTACACAGGGACAACATTACGGCTGCGCTTAACCAACGCATTTTCATCATCTGTGGTTTATGTTTCATATAAGTAAGCACTTCCCCCTTTGTGTGCTTAAATCGATCCGATCTATTTTAATGGAAACTCAGGCAATCCGACAACATAATCCCTGCTTTGTTCAGCGTAGCGGCGCAGGGAATAAACAGTTCGCAGTCCCGTTTGCACTTTGCGTGCTTATCCTGGAGACAGGTACCCCGAGTTCATGTAGGGTTGCTGATAATGTAAGCGTTATCATCTTGAGTGATAAGACGAATTATCTGAGATTGTCGTGAATCGTATGAATAATACTCCGGTACAGCGTGAATATTTTTTCGACAGCATCCGCGCCTGGCTGATGCTGCTGGGGATCCCTTTTCACATTTCGCTGATTTATTCCAGCCATAGCTGGCATGTCAACAGCGCAGAGCCCTCGTGGTGGCTGACGCTGTTTAATGATTTCATTCATGCCTTCCGCATGCAGGTCTTCTTCGTGATCTCCGGCTATTTCTCCTACATGCTGTTCCTGCGCTACCCGCTGAAAAAGTGGTGGAAAGTGCGCGTCGAACGGGTCGGTATTCCGATGCTCACCGCCATCCCGCTGCTGACGCTGCCGCAGTTTATTATGCTGCAGTACGTCAACGGCAAGGCGGAAAACTGGCACACCCTTTCGGGGTACGACAAATTCAACACCCTGGCGTGGGAGCTCATTTCCCACCTCTGGTTTTTGCTGGTCCTGGTGGTGCTGACCTCGCTGGGGGTGGTGCTGTTTAAATGGCTGACGCGCCGCCCGGCTCCGGGCGCTCACGCATTCGGTGACACTGTCACCATGGGCCAGCTGACGATGATTTTCCTCGCGCTGGGGGTGCTTTACGCGCTGATCCGTCGGTCATTGTTCGTGATCTACCCGCCCCTGCTGAGCAATGGTCTGTTTAACTTTGTGGTCATGCAGACGCTGTTCTATCTGCCCTTCTTTGTGCTGGGGGCGCAGACCTTTATTAACCCGCGCTTAAAGGCGATGTTCACCACCCCGTCGCCATGGTGTTGCGTGGCGTCACTGCTGGGATTCATCGCTTACCGCCTGAACCAGCAGTATGGATCTGGCGACGGTTGGATGTATGAAACGGAATCGGTGATCACCATGGTGCTGGGGCTGTGGATGGTGAATGTGATCTTCTCGCTCGGCCATCGCCTGCTGAATTTCCAGTCGGCGCGGGTGACCTACTTCGTCAATGCTTCGCTGTTTATTTACCTGGTGCACCATCCGCTGACGCTGCTGTACGGGGCGTGGATCACCCCGGCCATTAAGTCGAATACCTTAGGCTTTATTGGCGGGTTGGTTTTTGTGGTGGGGATTGCCCTGATCCTGTATGAAATTCATCTGCGTATTCCGCTGCTGCGTTTCCTGTTCTCCGGTAAACCCATGAGCAAACCGGCAAAAACCCCGGCCTCGGCCAGCTAACCTTTAGCCTTTGCGGCACGCCAGGCGTGCCGCGCTACGCTTGCTCATCAAACAGCCTATCGAAGATCATATTATACAGGGCTTCTAAATCCGCTTTATCGACCGGAGTGGAGGCGCTCAGCTCACAGCGGTAGGCTGCCCCCTCCGTCAGAACGGCGATGAGCTCTGAAGCAGCATTGCGTCGCGCATCGCTGAGACCGGGATGATAGCGCTGCGACAAACGGCCGCCCTCCTCTTTCAACCTCCGATCGGCCTGCACCAGGATCTCGCGCAAGCGTGGGTTACGCGAGGCTTCGGCGTTGATTTCCATCAACAGATAATTGTCGCTTTTGGTGGCTGCCGAAGTCGGGATCCTGCCGGCCAGCACCGCCGCTTTGCGCGCCAGATTGTGGTTCTCATCGATCATCTCCCCGACCCTGGCGTTGACGATTTCGCTGACAATCGCTTCGATGATCGCTTCCTTGCTGGCAAAAATGCGATACAGCTGACCGACGCTCAGGCCCGCCTCGCGGGCGATATCAGCGACAGAGGCGCCATGCAATCCCTTTGTCGCAAAACATCTTTGCGCAGCGGCAACGATCTCCGCGCGGCGCGCCTGCTGCTTCTGCTGTACTTTTCCTTCCGACACCTGCTCCCTCCTGCAATCCATCATTCCTGTCAATACCGGCGGTTATCATAGCCTATTCTGCGGAATCAGGGGTATGCCGCCAGCAGGCGACGATAGATAGCCGCCGTTTCCTCGTCGAAACAGACGAACAGGACCCGTTCAAGCGGGTTATAGCGGGTGAGAAACGCGGTCACAGTGCGCACGGCGATCGCCGCCGCTTCCTCTTTCGGATAGCCATACACGCCGGTGCTGATCGCCGGAAACGCAATGGAGCGATAATTGTTTGCCGCCGCCAGCTGCAGGCTGTTTTTGTAGGCATCGGCCAGGGTTTGCGCCTCCATGCGGTCGCCGCCGTGCCAGACCGGGCCCACGGTGTGGATCACCGCGCTGGCGGGAAGATCGCCCGCCATCGTGATCACCGCATGACCAGGGGGACATTCGCCCTGCTGCTGCAACACTTGCTTGCAGGCCGCCAGCAGCGAGGGACCGGCCGCCCGGTGGATCGCGCCATCCACCCCGCCGCCGCCCAGCAGCGAGGGGTTTGCCGCATTCACAATCACATCGACATCAAGCGTCGTAATATCGCCGAGAATTACTTCAGGTTGAACAGCCATTTCTCCTCCTGTCGGCATAGCGCGTAGATACGGCTTTCTGCCGATACTAGGGCATACCCGCCCCCGGGAGCAAGATTATCCCGCCGCGCCGGCGACAAGAAGGTAAAAAAAACAGGACCCTGAGGGTCCTGTTGCTATCATCGTCCCGCCGTCAGGCGTTGTCATTGGCGAACGATTTATGCTTATCCGCACGGGCCGCCAGCCACAGGCCACTATTTTTCATGGCATAGCCAAAGACCAGGCCCAGCGCCAGAGAAGGGATAACCAGACGCCAGTCGCCGTCTGCCGCGAAGGTCGCGCAGGCGCCGATAAAGGTGCCGGGGACAAACGACAGCAGCGTCTGTCGCGCCTGGATGCACATCAGAAAGGCCACGACGCCGGTCATCATATAGCTGAGGATCTGCAGCTGCGGGGCCAGCGCGCTACCGTGGATAATCACCAACGCCCAGACCACGCCGCTCATTACCGTACAGGAGGAGATGGCCAGACCTTTCAGACCGCCCTGCGGGCAGGCGAAATAGGCGGTACAGCCGAGGAAACCGGCCCAGCTCAGCAGGCCGAGGGCGACCGCCACCCATCCCCAAATCCCGGAGAGAATGCCCGTCGTTAATGCGATTGCGAAGAGTATGTTCATGGCGCGTATCCTAGCAGATACGCGCCGGAAGAATGCGATCTAAAACACACTATATGAATGAACCTAATTTCAGTTACATTCAAATGGTGACTTAAATCACACTTTATTGCTCATCTTCTTCCTGAAGCTCATCCCACATCGCGGCGATGGCGTCGCGGGTCAACGGCGCCATCGTGCGCCAGAACGCTGTGTGCGCATGCGCTTCGACTTTCCCCAGCATTGTCCCGCACCACGGCAGGATATAGTCGGCAAACAGGCGCTCCAGCGTCTCGCTCTGCTCTTCTGTGGCATGATCCTCCAGCCAGGAGGCGGCCAGCAGCAGCGATCCGAGATGATCCGCCGGACCTTCTCCCGTCGGGATGCCATGCTCGCTCAGAAAAGCCCGGACCTCCGCTTCCGAGGAACCCTCCACCCACGCGCTACGGTACGGCGGGACGCTGCAGGCTTCACCGACGAACAGCGCATTATAGTCCGTCGCCAGGGACTGCATTTCACAGCTTTTCTGCAGACGCGCCAGCAGCTCGTCCTGTTCCAGCGGCCAGCTGGCGGCCAGTTTGCCCTCGCGGATCAGGGTAAACAGCGGCACCAGCAGCGGGTCCTGCGGTTGACGGTAATACAGCGAACCCAGCACGCGGCAGAGGATTGAAAACTCGTTCATTCAGTTATTCCGGTTATACAAATTAAAGGTCAGCAAATTCCGGGATCGCCGGCATACCACGCGACTCGAGGAAGTCGAGCAGGCGACGCGGAGAAACGTTGAGGATCCTCTCCTCCGGGAAATCGACAGCATCGAGGATCTTGCGGCATTCGGTAAACTCTCCGAGGGTAAACGCAGTGTGAGAGTCCGAGCCCAGCGCCACCCACCCTCCGGCGTCGCGCACCGCGGCGGCGATGGCCCGGCAGTTATCTTCACTGCCCACGCGCGATGAAACGAAAGAGGAGTTATTGATCTCCAGCGCCACCTGGTAACGGGCCGCCGCTTCGGCAATGGCCGGGATATCCACCGGGAATTTCGGATTACCCGGATGGCTAATCATATGCACTTTACCGCTGGCCATCGCGGCAATCATCGCCTGCGTATGGGTGGCGCTATCCTGCGGCGGAAACACCGGCTCGTGGAATCCGGCGATGATCAGATCGAGCGACGTCAACATCGGCCCGGAACAGTCGATCTCGCCTTCGATATTTTTAATATTCGACTCAATTCCGCGCAGGATCCCCACACCGTCCACCAGACGGGGCCAGATGCGCATATTAACGAAATGCCAGTAGTGCGGAGCATCCGCCATGTCCGGGCCGTGATCGGTAATGGCGAAGAGTTTGATCCCTTTACGCTTTGCTTCCGCAATATAATCGTGCAGGGTGCTGTAGGCGTGGGTGCTGGCGACGGTATGCATGTGCAGGTCAACGGGATACATCACATTCTCCTCTTCTGTTTGCCGCAAGAATAGCAGGAATCCGGGCGCTTGATTAGCAAAAACCCCGCCGTGGCGGGGTTTGCTTACCTTAATAACCGCGCTGACGATCGACCTGACCGCTAACCGGTTCCCCTCGCTCCAGGCGGCTAATGGTCCCGGCGATGTAGGCAATGGCCTCCATCGGGCGGGTGACTGCCGCCACGTGGGGAGTCATAGCCACCCGCGGGTGCGCCCAAAGCGGGCTCTCCTGGGGCAACGGTTCGCGACTGAAGACATCGAGCATTGCCCCTTTGAGCTTACCGCTGTTCAGCGCCGCCAGCAGATCTTCTTCAACGACATGCACGCCGCGGGCAAGGTTTAGGACATAGCTCTCATCCGGCAGTTGCGCCAGCAGCGTCTGGTTAATAATGCCGACGGTTTCAGCGGTGTTCGGTAGCAGGTTGATCAGCACGCGGGTCCCCTGCAGGAATGTGCCCAGCTCGGCCTGGCCGGCAAAGCTCTGCACCTGCGGCCAGGCTTTGCGGCTACGGCTCCAGACGCGAAGCGGGAATCCCCAGGGTTGCAGGCTTTCCGCCACCTTCGCCCCCAGCACGCCGGCGCCCATAATCCCGACGGTGAAATCGTCGGCAAGATACTCAGGCAACGGCTGCCAGCGGGACGCCAGCTTCTGCGCCTGATAGTCATCGAACCGGCGGAACCAGTGCAGAACCTGGCTCACCGCATACTCCTGCATCTGTCGTCCCATGCCCGTATCTTCGAGGCGAAACAGCGGGATCGACAGGGGCAACATATCCGGATGATCGCGCAGCTTACTGAGGATCGAATCCACCCCCGCCCCAAGGGCGAACACGGCCTTCAGCGCCCTGCCCTGCAGCATCTCTACCGGTGGATGCCAGACCAGGGCATAGTCCGCCGGCTGGTTATCGCCCGCTTTCCATTCGCGCACTCGCGCGCCGGGTAACTGCTTTTCCAGCTCTCGGATCCAGTATTGGGTATCAAAGGTCGGATGGTAAAAAATAATCTCCATAGGGGCTCCTGATAGCAAACGCCCGGGGCAGGTTAATGCTGGCGTCTTATTTTACTCATTGTTTTCTATTGGTTTGCCAGCATAGCAAATTTCCCCTTGTCGCAAAGTGAAAAGGGAGTGGCGACAAAAAAAACGGATTTCGCACGTTTAAGGAGCAAGTTGTTCGAAGTTTGTCTAAACGCGCTGATTTTGCAAAAAGTTGATTGACGGGCGATACGTATTTCCCTACATTAGCGCCCGTTCCCGACAACAACGGGAAAGACAATATGGTGAGGTGTCCGAGTGGCTGAAGGAGCACGCCTGGAAAGTGTGTATACGGCAACGTATCGGGGGTTCGAATCCCCCCCTCACCGCCATATTTTAAGAAGAGCTCGTACGCAAGTACGGGCTTTTTTTTCGCATGTGGCTCCCGCTGGGGGGGATGAGAACCCCCGACCGGGGTTCGACAACTGGCGCAGCCAGTTGGACAGACCGTGAGCCCGCGAGCGGGCTGCCCCGCAGGGGCGAGCGAAGCGAGTCAATCCCCCCCTCACCGCCATATTCGAGATGAGAGCCTGTACGCAAGTACGGGCTTTTTTTCGCATGTGGCTCCCGCTGGGGGGGATGAGAACCCCCGACCGGGGTTCGACAACTGGCGCAGCCAGTTGGACAGACCGTGAGCCCGCGAGCGGGCTGCCCCGCAGGGGCGAGCGAAGCGAGTCAATCCCCCCCTCACCGCCATATTCGAGATGAGAGCCTGTACGCAAGTACGGGCTTTTTTTCGCATGTGGCTCCCGCTGGGGGGGATGAGAACCCCCGACCGGGGTTCGACAACTGGCGCAGCCAGTTGGACAGACCGTGAGCCCGCGAGCGGGCTGCCCCGCAGGGGCGAGCGAAGCGAGTCAATCCCCCCCTCACCGCCATATTCGAGATGAGAGCCTGTACGCAAGTACGGGCTCTTTTCTTTTATATTCTCCTCTGGGGGGACGCCCCCCGGGAATAGCGAATCCCGAAGCTAATCCTCCTCCATTCGCTGATACTCTTCGCTGAGGTAATCCACCAGCGCTCTAACGGAGGGCAGCAGCCCGCGCCGGGAGGCAAATACCGCATGGATCACTTCCCGCCGCGGCTGCCACTCATCCAGTACCACCTCTAACTCCCCTGACGCCAGCTGATCGCGCACCATCAATAAAGGAAGCTGCACCACCCCCACGCCGGCTATCGCCGCCTCGCGCAGCGCCAGCATATCGGTGGTCACCATTCGCGGCGTGAAATACACCTCCGCCCTTGCCCCTTCAGGCCCGGTAAGCTGCCATTTATGCTGATGCTTGTTCGCCCCCAGGCTGAGCCCCGGCCAGTCGCTCAGCTCAGACGGCGCCTGCGGGCGTCCGAGCCGGGAAATCAGCTGCGAACTGGCCACCAGCCGGTGCCCGCGGTCCGCCAGCACGCGCATCACCAGGTCGCTGTCCTCGATTGGCCGGGGACGGACGCGGATCGCCACATCAATGCCCTCACCGACCACATCCACCCGGCGGTTGGTCGCCTCAAGATGCAATGTTACCCCGGGATAGCGCGCCATAAATCGCGCCAGCATCGGTCCGATATGGACATGCAGCAAGGTGACCGGACAGGTGATCCTGACGCTGCCGCGCGGCTCGGCGCGCAGCGTGTCGACCGCCTGCTGCGCCGCCTCGGCCTCAATCAGCATCGCTTTGCAATGCTGGTAAAAGGTCTGCCCGACCTCGGTGACCGCGAACTGGCGAGTGGTTCGCTGAATCAAACGCACGCCCAACCGCTCCTCGAGTTGCGCAATACGGCGGCTGAGCTTGGATTTCGGCTGGTCAAGCGCTCGCCCCGCCGCGGCGAAACCGCCATGGTCCACGACCTGGACAAACCAGGCGAAGTCATTGAGATCCTGCATCCTTCCTCCATTGTTCCATTTTTGGAACAGTATAGGTCATTTTTGCTTACTACCGCACACGTCGTCCCGGATATAAGCTTATTCACATCAGATACCGATACACAGGAGAAAGCCATGAAACAGATTACAGGAGTCTACACCGCGCCTGCTCAGCATTGGGTAGGCGACGGCTTCCCGGTTCGTTCGATGTTTTCCTATCAGACGCACGGCCAGCAGTTGAGCCCCTTCTTACTGCTCGACTATGCCGGGCCGTACACCTTCCCGGCAGGCAGCGATAAACGCGGCGTCGGTGAGCATCCGCATCGCGGATTCGAAACCGTCACTATCGTCTACGCCGGTGAAGTAGAGCATCGTGACTCCACCGGACGCGGCGGGGTGATCGGCCCAGGCGACGTGCAATGGATGACGGCCGGCGCCGGGATCCTGCACGAAGAGTTCCACTCGGAGGCCTTCACCCGCAGCGGCGGCGAGCTGAAGATGATCCAGCTGTGGGTCAACCTGCCCGCCAAAGACAAAATGACGGCCCCCGGCTACCAGAGCATTACCGCCGGGACAATCCCCACCGCCGCGCTGGCGAATGGCGCCGGACAGGTTCGGGTTATTGCCGGCCAGTATGACGACGTCAGCGGCCCGGCCCATACCTTCTCACCGCTTAACGTGTGGGATCTGCAGCTGAATCAGGGGCACGACCTCACGCTTCGCCAGCCGGAAGGCTGGAGTACTGCGCTGGTGGTACTGGAAGGGGAAGTGATCATCAACGGTTCCGAATCCGCCCGCGAAGGCCAGCTCGCCGTCCTGAGCCAGGCAGGAGACGCACTACACCTGGAGGCGACAACCCAGGCAAAAGTTCTGCTGATGGCCGGCGAACCGCTGCAGGAGCCGATTGTGGGCTATGGCCCCTTTGTCATGAATAACAAAACACAGATCGCAGAAGCCGTTCGCGATTTTAACAGCGGCCGCTTTGGCCAAATCTAACTCATTGAGGTGAATACTATGTCTACTCCCGCTAACTTTAACGGTGCTCGTCCGGTGATTGATGTCAACGATACCGCCATGCTGTTGATTGACCACCAGAGCGGCCTGTTCCAGACCGTCGGCGATATGCCGATGCCAGAGCTGCGCGCTCGCGCCGCCGCGCTGGCGAAGATGGCCTCGCTTGCCGGGATCCCGGTGATCACCACCGCTTCCGTGCCGCAGGGGCCGAACGGTCCGCTGATCCCGGAGATTCATGAGAACGCGCCGCATGCGAAATACATCGCCCGTAAAGGCGAGATCAACGCCTGGGATAACCCGGAATTCGTCGCAGCGGTGAAAGCGACCGGTCGCAAAACGCTGATTATCGCCGGGACCATCACCAGCGTCTGCATGGCCTTCCCGGCGATTGCCGCCGTCGCCGACGGTTATAAAGTGTTTGCCGTGATTGACGCTTCCGGCACCTACAGCAAAATGGCGCAGGAGATCACCCTGGCTCGCGTGGTACAGGCCGGCGTAGTGCCGATGGATACCGCCGCCGTCGCCTCTGAGCTGCAGCGTACCTGGAATCGCCCGGACGCCGCAGAATGGGCGGAGGTGTACACCAAAGTCTTCCCGGCCTACCAGCTGCTGATCGAAAGCTATAGCAAAGCGCAGGACGTCGTGAAGAATAACGAACAGCTTGATTCCCAGCGCTAAAACGCCTGCCCCGCTACGTCGCAGCGGGGCGTTGTTCATTGCGTGAGCGGTCGGTAAAGAAAGAAGAAATTATGCTTGACCGTTTAAACGCAACTCCCTATAGTAGCGCCCCGTTGCCCACCCAAGGTGAGCAGCAAGACAATATGGTGAGGTGTCCGAGTGGCTGAAGGAGCACGCCTGGAAAGTGTGTATACGGCAACGTATCGGGGGTTCGAATCCCCCCCTCACCGCCATATTCGAGATGAGAGCCTGTACGCAAGTACGGGCTCTTTTCTTTTATATTCTCCACGGGGGGGATGAGAACCCCCGACCGGGGTTCGACAACTGGCGCAGCCAGTTGGACAGACCGTGAGCCCGCGAGCGGGCTGCCCCGCAGGGGCGAGCGAAGCGAGTCAATCCCCCCCTCACCGCCATATTTTAAGAAGAGCTCGTACGCAAGTACGGGCTTTTTTTTCGCATGTGGCACCCGCCGGGGGGATGAGAACCCCCGACCGGGGTTCGACAACTGGCGCAATCACCTGGACAGAACGAAAAAGACAAACCTAATGATACTTTCTCACTTCGTGTTACAGGGGCTTGTTAAGCAAAAATAAAACCAGATTCGCCATATCCTCTGCATAGGTATCATAGTCATCTTGCGCGAGTGATGCATTGTTAATATGATATTTCCCTGAAACATAAAAAGAAGGCGTACCACTTACTTTCATTTTTTCGACCAGATTGTCCTGTCTGGCAATTAAAGCTTTTACCATAAAATTACTTTGCATTTCGGCATATTTCTCGGACGTAATGCCAAGTTGATTAAATACCTTAACAATATCAGCTGTCGTTTTAATATCACGCTTAACCTGTAAGCCTTCAAACAATAACTTTTCCACCTTGCCATCTACCCCAGCATATTGTGCTACGGCCCATGCTTCTGTTAATGCTGGTCCTAAAGGTCCCATCTGGCTGACATGGTATTTTTCCAGTTTCATATCGGCGGGCAGGCGCTTTCTGATAGCTGTATCAACATTGATGCGCTCTGCAAACGCATAACAAGGTCCGCAGTAGAAGGAAAAAAACTCAACCAGTTGCGGCGGTTGCTTAACAGTAGAATTAATGACAGTGAAGTTTTTCCCTGCCTGATAATCTTTACTATAAGCAGCAGATGACAACCCCACCATCAAAATAGTAATTAATAACTTGATAACTTTCCCATGTACGACCATAGTGCTTCCCTTACAAGTATCCATACAATTAAATGAGTAAAACGGGGTAAGACGAAAGAAATTATTAGAAAGGCGCTTATGTATAGCAAAGCAGATATTCTTGTATTACAGAGAAGAAATTCTATCACCTACAGCGATGGATCCCTCAAAACAGAAATTTTATCCGCACTTCAGACTGTCGCAAAGATCAAAACAACAAAGCCCGGGCTAGCCCGGGCTTTGCTCACAGTATGACGATCAATAATAGGCTTTCAGCGTCCGCTGGCAGAGGGCCGAGCGAACGCAGTCATCGGTGGTGAAACGCACGATGCCGATCATCTCATCTTCCTCAAAACGCGCCAGCGCATCACTTAGGCCAGATCTCACACCAGAGGGCAAGTCGCACTGGGTGATATCGCCATTGACGATGACCGTCACGTTCTCCCCGAGGCGGGTTAAAAACATCTTCATTTGCGCTGCGGTCACATTCTGGGCCTCGTCCAGAATCACCACCGCATTTTCAAAGGTACGTCCGCGCATATAGGCGAACGGCGCGATTTCCACCTTGCCGATTTCCGGACGCAGGCAGTACTGCATAAAGGAAGCCCCCAACCTTTTCACCAGCACGTCATAAACCGGTCGGAAATAGGGCGCGAACTTCTCGGCGATATCTCCCGGTAAGAAGCCGAGATCTTCGTCGGCCTGCAGAACGGGACGGGTAACAATAATTCTGTCCACATCCTTATGGATCAGCGCTTCCGCTGCCTTCGCCGCACTAATCCAGGTCTTGCCGCATCCGGCTTCGCCGGTGGCGAAAATCAGCTGTTTATTGTCGATGGCATTCAGATAATGCGCCTGAGCCTCATTGCGCGCCTCAATTGGGGAAGTATCACGGCTGTCCCGCGCCATGCCAATTGCTTCTACGCCACTCATTTGCACAAGCGATGTGACCGATTCTTCTTCACGCTGCTTATGACTGCGTGAATCCCGTCTCAGCACACGTTTTGCTTCACGACGAGCTTTGATCACTGCTTTTTGTCTTCCCATGGATAGCACCTTGCGTTGTAGGTTTACATCACACGCGTCAACATCGACGCGACTATGCGCACGAACGATTGAGGTTTGGCTTCCTTGTAAGCCATTGCTTGCCGGTAGAACTGACAACGAGTCGCGGCTACGCGCACCGCGTACCCTGCCAAGGTGATAATAATTCGAAGCGGAGGGAGAAAGAGTGAGAAAATCGCTGCCGGAAGCGGGGCTTCCGTGCTGAAGAGTACGGTCTGTGGTTTTACGTTGTCCGGTACGGGACCTTACCATTCGCGATCTCCATAGTGAAACGTCACACTGCCGGGAACTACCGCGTATGTAATAAGTACATCAAAAAAGATTCTTAATGCAACTTATTTTTCACAATGACGCAACAAATAGTTCTTAAGCAAGTGTAGGAGACTATCGGTCATTTGTATTACAGAAATATAACACATGGCAGGAAATATAAGAAAAATGAGAAAAACAGCAGAAAACGCCCTGCCCTTGCGGACAGGGTCGGTATCAGGCCTGCAGCAGCGTCTGTCCCAGGTAGTGCTTGTCATCCACTACGCCGGGTAAAACAAAGAAGTAGCCCCCGCCAATGGGTTTGACGTACTCCTCCAGCGCCTCGCCGTTAAGCCGTTTCTGCACCGTCAGAAAACCCTTTTCCAGATCGTGCTGATAGCAAACGAACAACAGCCCCATATCCAGTTGCCCGGCGTTAGTGACACCCAGCGAATAGCTGTAGCCGCGGCGCATAATCAGGCTGGACTGGGTTTCCGGCGTGCGAGGATTGGCCAGACGAATATGGCTATCCAGCGCGATCGTCTCGCCGCCAGGATCGTTGCTGTAATCCGGGGTATCGTGCTCGTTTTTCATCCCCAGCGGCGCTCCGGTGTGTTTGTCGCGGCCAAAGATCGTCTGCTGCTCTTTCAGCGGCGTCCGGTCCCAGAACTCGACGTGAAACTGGATGATGCGCGCCGCCTGATAGCTGCCGCCCACGGCCCAGGCCGGCTCGTCCTGATCCGCCGTTACCCACACGACCTGATCCATCAGCGCGCTGTCATGGCTCGCCGGATTAGCGGTGCCGTCTTTGAAACCCAGCAGGTTGATGGGGGTCTCTTTGCCTTTGCTGCGCGCCGCGCTATCGGAGATAAACCCTTCCCGCTTCCAGCGCACGCTGAGCAAATCCGGCGTATGTTTGATGACATCGCGCAGGGCGTGGATCACCGTATCCTGAGTATTGGCGCAGATCTGCAGCAGCAGGTCGCCATGGCACAGGGCGGCATCCAGCGAATCATTGGGGAAGCGAGTCATCGGCTGCAGTTTTCTCGGCACTTTATCCGCGAGACCAAAGCGCTCATCAAACAGCGAATGGCCGACCGAGACGGTGATGGTCAGGTTATCCGGGGCAATCCACGGCCCTAAGATGCCGGAATCCATCGGCGGCAGCCGGGGATTAGGCGTATCCGGCGCCGGGCCGCCGTGGGTTAAAAAGGCGATACGCTGGGTCAGCAGCCGGAACAGACGCTCGAGGTCGGCTTTATCTGACGCCAGCACGTCGAACGCCACCAGCATCATCGAGGCCTGCTGCGGCGTCAGAATGCCCGCCTGATGCCGGCCGTAGAATGGCTGTTTTTCCTGACGCGCGTCGGGTGCGAGCGTCCCGGGGGAACTTTCCGCTTTTGCCGCATGTGCCACCGGGCAGCCGCCGGTGATGGCCAGCGCGCCGCCAAGCGCGCCGATCCCTTTCAGTAAGCGACGACGTGACGGCTCGTTCACGTCGTGTGGTTTCTGTTGTGCCATCGACTTAGTCCAGACCCAGGATCCCGCGCAGCTGAGCCAGATCTTCCGCCAGGGTGGTGATCGGCCCTTTCAGCGCATTACGGTCAGCGGTGGTCAGCTTATCGTAAGTTTCGAAACCGTCTTTGGTGCGGTATTTGCTGAGGATACTGTCCACTTTCTTAAAGTTGGCGTCCACTTTCGCCAGCAGCGCGCTGTTCTCTTTTTGCAGCTGCGGGCGCAGCAGGTCGACAATTTTCTGGGCACCGTCAATATTGGCCTGGAAGTCCCACAGGTCGGTATGGCTGTAGCGATCTTCTTCACCGCTGATCTTGCTGGCCGCGACTTCTTCAATTAATCCTGCCGCACCGCCCACGACTTTTGACGGCGGGAACGCCAGCTCGCTGATGCGTTTTTGCAGCTCCAGCACATCGCTGTTCAGCTGATCGGCATATTTTTCCATGCCCTTGACGCTGTTATCGCCAAACAGCGCCTTTTCCAGACGGTGGAAACCGGTGAATTTCGGATCTTCCGCTTTTTTCTCGAAATCGTCTTCGCGGGCGTCGATGCTGCCGTCAAGGTCAGAGAACAGCTCGGCGATCGGCTCGATGCGCTCGTAATGCTGGCGCGTCGGGGCGTACAGCGCTTTCGCTTTCTCGATATCGCCCGCTTTCACCGCGTCGGTAAAGGCTTTGGTGCCGCTGACCAGCTGCGCGGTTTCCGCCGTCACATAGGCTTTGTAAGCGGTGATCGCTTCGCCGAGGCTCAGCACCGCATCGGCTTTCGCCGCGTCTTTGGTGGCGGCGCCGGTGACGATCAGTTTGCCTTTCGGGTTGGTGAGCAGGCCGCAGGTCATGTCATATTCGCCCGGCTGCAGGTTCGCGGTGAGCTTCTGGGTAAAGCCCGGCGCGATGTTCTCACGCTCTTCCACCACCATGACCCCTTTCAGAATCTCCCACTCCAGCGCTTTCTGGCTGTGGTTCTGAATAATAAACTGGGTTTTACCCGCGTTAACGGTCACCTGCATCGGCTCGCACTGTTTATCGTTGACGGTGACTTTGACCTGCGGGATATCCGCAGCCTGAGCACCGAATGCAGAGCAGAGCAGCGCGGCCACGGTCACCCGCAGCGCATTACGGCGAAAATGAATCATCATGATCATCCCTTTCGGTAAGTAGAGTGTCGCTTATAAGCTCGCAGCGCCCGGTCAGGCAGCCCGCGAGGCAGTCGTATTATTTCGCGGCGGCAGCGCAAACAGCACCAGCGCCGGGATCAGATAAAGCAGATAAACAGCCACTTCGCTGACGCTTGGCGTCTCCTGGTAGCCGAAGATCCCTTCCAGCAGCGTGCCGAACAGCGTATGCGTCGACAGCACAGTGCTCAGATCGAAGGCGGTCTCCTGGAACAGGTTCCACAGGCCCGCCTCGTGGAAGGCGCGGATCGCCCCCGCGGCCAGGCCAGCGGCCACCAGCAGGATAAACAGGCTGGTCCATTTGAAGAACACGCCGAGGTTGAGACGGATACCGCCCCAGTAGAGCAGCAAGCCCAGCACGATAGCCGTGGCCAGCCCCAGCAGCGCCCCCAGCGGCGGCCAGATGCCGACATCCTGCTGGAATGCCGCCAGCAGAAAGAAGACCGACTCCAGCCCCTCACGGGCGACCGCGAAAAAGACCATCATCACCAGCGCCCAGCCATGGTGATTGCCGCGCTGTAGCGCCTTGTCCACGGCCTGCTCCAGCTGCTGCTTGACGTTGCGTGAGACATTGCGCATCCAGAAGACCATCCACGTCAGGATCACCACCGCGATGACCGCGACGATCCCTTCGAACAGCTCCTGTTCACGCTGAGGAAATTCACCGGTGGTTTCGTTGATAAAAATGCCTAAGCCAAGACACAGCGCCGCCGCGAGGATCACGCCAATCCACATCACACCAATCCAGTTGCCGCGCTGGGTGCGTTTCAGATAGCTGGCGATCAGGCTGACAATCAGCGCCGCCTCCAGGCCTTCGCGTAACATAATGAGAAATGGGACAAACATGCCAATACCCTTAAATGTAAAGCACCGTCAACGAATGCAAAAACAGGTAATATTTATGATAGTGATTATCATTACAATACTCAGAAACACAAGCAAAATGTGCAGAGAATGATGATCAGTTGTAAATAAATCGCTGGCAAATAATGACTTATGAAAATATTCGCCTGTTATGAGGGAAAAGAATAAGCAAAGGATTTTTTACGTCAGATATTTACCCGTCGCAGCGGCTATGGCTAAATGGCGGCCTTATTGACCTGCGAAAAGAACAACATGACTGCATTTTTTCATTTCCTGCTGGCGCTGGCGGTGATCCTCGCCCTGGCCTGGCTTGTCAGCTATGACAGACAAAAAATTCGTATTCGTTATATTCTCCAGTTGATTATTATCGAAATAGCGCTCGCTTTCTTTTTCCTGCACGCCGAAAGCGGCCTGTGGCTGGTGAAAAATATCTCCGGCTTTTTTGCTTCGCTATTAGGCTTTGCCGCCGAAGGGACCAATTTCGTCTTTGGCGGCATGAGCGAAAAAGGCTTAGCCTTTATTTTCCTTGGCGTCCTGTGTCCGATTGTGTTTATTTCCGCGCTGATTGGTATTCTCCAGCACTGGCGGATCCTGCCGATTTTTATTCGCGTCATTGGCACCCTGCTGTCGAAGGTCAACGGCATGGGTAAGCTGGAATCTTTTAACGCCGTCAGCTCACTGATCCTCGGCCAGTCAGAAAACTTCATCGCCTACAAAGGCGTGTTGGGCGACCTCTCCTCGCGGCGTCTGTTCACCATGGCGGCGACGGCCATGTCGACCGTATCGCTGTCGATCGTCGGCGCCTATATGACCATGCTGGACGCCAAATACGTCGTCGCGGCGCTGATCCTGAATATGTTCAGCACCTTTATCGTGCTGTCGGTGATTAACCCGACGCGGCCGGGCAGCGAGCAGGAAATAAAGCTGGAGAAGCTGCATGAATCGCAGAGTTTCTTTGAAATGCTCGGGGAATATATTCTGGCCGGCTTTAAGGTGGCGATGATTATTCTGGCGATGCTGATCGGCTTTATCGCGCTGATCAGCGCCATTAACGCGCTGTTCGCTACCCTGTTTGGCCTCAGCTTCCAGCAGATCCTCGGCTACGTCTTCTATCCGCTGGCCTGGCTTGTCGGCATTCCGCTGAGCGATGCGCTGAACGCCGGCAGCATCATGGCCACCAAGCTGGTCGCTAACGAATTTGTGGCGATGATTGAGCTGCAAAAGATTGCCGCCAGCATGACGCCGCGCGGGCTCGGCATTCTCTCGGTCTTTCTGGTGTCGTTTGCCAACTTTGCCTCGATCGGCATTATCGCCGGGGCGATCAAAGGCCTGAATGAACCGCAGGGCAATATTGTCTCCCGCTTCGGCCTGCGGCTGGTGTATAGCGCCACGCTGGTGAGCCTGCTTTCGGCCAGCTTCGCCGGGCTGGTGCTGTAAGACAAACGGCGGGGCTGTCCCCGCCGTTAACTCAAAACTGTACGCAGACCGGCTGGTCGACACGCATCACCGACTCCTGCGCGAACCGTGATTTATAGCCCTGGCGCAGCGCCTCAATACCGGCCTCGCTCTGCGCGTCGTTGCCATGGATCACCATCAGCGCCTTACTCTGCTCCCGCACCACCTGTCCATTCTGGCCCAGCCACTGGCCGCGAGCGTCAAACACCGTCAGCCCGTCGCGAAAACGCGGCGTGACGTCGCGGTCGACAAACTGTTGCCACTCATCAGGGGTGATGTCTTTCCCCGCCGGGCGGCTCAGGCCGAAGTAAAGCGTGGTTTGCACCATGGACTTATCCGCCGGGCAGGCGCCGTGCTTCGGCGCGCTGGTCGACGAACTTCCACCCGCCGCGCAGCCGCTGAGTAACCCTGCCAGCACCAGCGCCATTGCACCCTGTCTGAACGTCATCTTTGCTATCCTCATTGTTATTAGTCAGGAAATATCAGCGGATTTTCAAATAATTAGCAAGGGTTATAATATTCCGGTCCGGCAACAGGCAAAAAAAAGCCCGCCAGCGGCGGGCTCGTGAACATCAGTTGATCTTACTCAGCCGTGGCGCGTACCGGCGGCGGCGTATGGTAGTGGGCATCCGCTTCGGCGAAGCGCTGCTGCATGCTGGCCGACGGCGCTTTATCCAGCAGGCTAAAGACCACGATCCCGATGCTGCCGAAGACAAAGCCCGGAATAATTTCATACAGGCCCAGCCAGCCAAACTGCTTCCAGACGATCACGGTCAGGGCGCCAATCACCATCCCGGCCAGCGCGCCGTTACGGGTCATGCGCGACCACATCACCGAGAACAGCACCACCGGACCAAAGGCGGCGCCGAAGCCGGCCCAGGCATAGCTCACCAGACCCAGCACGCGGTTTTCCGGATTGGCCGCCAGGGCAATCGCCACCAGGGCAACCACCAGCACCATCATCCGGCCCACCCACACCAGCTCTTTCTGACCGGCGTTTTTACGCAGGAAGGCTTTATACAGGTCTTCGGTAATCGCGCTGGAGCAGACCAGCAGCTGACAGCTCAGAGTGGACATCACCGCCGCCAGAATCGCCGACAGCAGGATCCCGGCAATCCATGGGTTAAACAGGATTTGCGCCAGTTCGATAAACACGCGCTCGGCGTTCTGGTTAACCGCGCCCGCCAGGCTCGGGTTGCTATTGAAGTAGGCGATACCAAAGAAGCCGACGGCCACCGCCCCGGCGAGGCAGAGGATCATCCAGGTCATACTAATGCGACGCGCGTGGACGATGCTGTGGTGCGAATCCGCCGCCATAAAGCGCGCCAGAATATGCGGCTGACCGAAATAGCCCAGCCCCCAGCCCATCAGCGAAATAATCGCCACGAAATTCAGCCCTTTCAGCATGTCGATATTTTCGATGCTCTTTTGCTTAATGACTTCCAGCGAATCGCCAAAGCCGCCGACGGAAATAATCACGATCACCGGGGTGAGGATCAGCGCGAAAATCATCAGGCTGGCCTGCACGGTATCCGTCCAGCTGACGGCGAGGAAGCCGCCGACAAAGGTATAGATAATTGTCGCCGCCGCGCCGGCCCACAGCGCGGTTTCATAACTCATGCCGAAGGTGCTTTCAAACAGACGCGCCCCCGCCACAATTCCCGAGGCGCAATAGATGGTAAAGAACAGCAGAATAACCAGCGCTGAAATAATTCTCAGCACCCGGCTTTTATCTTCAAAACGGCCGGTAAAATAATCGGGCAGCGTCAGGGCGTTATTATTCACCTCGGTATGCACGCGCAGGCGCCCGGCTACCAGCTTCCAGTTAACCCACGCCCCCAGCGTTAAGCCGATGGCGATCCAGCTTTCGGAGATCCCGGAGAGGAAAATGGCGCCCGGCAGGCCCATCAGCAGCCAGCCGCTCATGTCCGAGGCGCCGGCGGAAAGCGCGGTCACAAATGGCCCCAGACTGCGTCCCCCGAGAATATAATCATCAAAGTTTTTGGTCGAACGCCAGGCAATAAACCCTATCAATACCATACCAAGAATATAAATAATAAATGTCACCAGCATCGGTGTGCTAATAGCCATGCAAAGTCTCCAGAATTTTTATCGACAGCGTCCAACTTCGTCGTTTTTTTCCACTACCGGAACGGGGTAATGGCGCATTGTTTAATTGGGCGACCGTATCCTGACGGAAGCTTCGGTTTTTCACAAACGATTTAACACAGCATTTACACGAAAAACCGACGGCGCAAAACGTCAATTTGCGAGAGGTTGCACTCTCTCACGTTTTTAAAGGTTGCACCAAACAAAAGTGTTAACTCACGCATACAAATACCCTATGAGCCCGGGGTTAAAATTCTGCTATTTTAGGCACTATTTTTAACAAATCCGCCATTTCACGGCTTTCGTCACATGACTCAATTAACAAGGTTGCACAAAGTTGCAACATAGTGGATATTTCCAGGCAACCGCATAAGCCTAACGATAAATGATAGGAGTTTTGAGCATGGGCACCACCACCATGGGTGTTAAGCTTGACGACGCAACCCGCGAGCGCATTAAATCCGCCGCGAGCCGCATTGACCGCACGCCGCACTGGCTGATTAAGCAGGCCATCTTCAACTATCTGGAAAAGCTGGAGAACGACGAAACGCTGCCCGAACTGCCGGCGCTGCTCTCCGGGGCCGCCAATGAAAGCGATGAAGCGGGTTCCCCGGCGGAAGAGCCGTATCAGCCGTTCCTCGAATTCGCCGAGCAGATCCTGCCGCAGTCGGTTAGCCGCGCGGCGATCACCGCCGCCTGGCGTCGCCCGGAAACCGACGCGGTACCGATGCTGCTGGAGCAGGCCCGACTGCCGCAGCCGCTGGGCGAGCAGGCGCATAAGCTGGCGTATCAGCTGGCGGAAAAACTGCGCAACCAGAAGACCGCCAGCGGCCGCGCCGGCATGGTGCAGAGTCTGCTGCAGGAGTTCTCCCTCTCCTCACAGGAAGGGGTGGCGCTGATGTGCCTGGCGGAAGCCCTGCTGCGTATTCCGGATAAAGCCACCCGCGATGCGCTGATCCGCGACAAAATCAGCAACGGCAACTGGCAGTCGCACATCGGCCGCAGCCCGTCGCTGTTCGTCAATGCCGCCACCTGGGGGCTGCTGTTCACCGGCAAACTGGTCTCCACCCACAACGAAACCAGCCTCTCACGCTCGCTGAACCGCATCATTGGCAAGAGCGGCGAACCGCTGATCCGTAAGGGCGTGGATATGGCGATGCGCCTGATGGGCGAGCAGTTCGTCACCGGGGAAACCATCGCCGAAGCGCTGGCTAACGCCCGCAAGCTGGAAGATAAAGGTTTCCGCTACTCCTACGATATGCTCGGCGAAGCGGCCCTGACCGCCGCCGACGCCCAGGCCTATATGGTCTCTTATCAGCAGGCGATCCATGCCATCGGCAAAGCTTCCAACGGCCGCGGCATTTATGAAGGCCCGGGCATCTCCATTAAGCTCTCGGCTCTGCACCCGCGCTACAGCCGCGCCCAGTATGACCGGGTGATGGAAGAGCTCTATCCGCGTCTGAAATCGCTGACCCTGCTGGCGCGCCAGTATGACATCGGCATTAACATCGATGCTGAAGAGGCCGACCGTCTCGAGATCTCCCTCGACCTGCTGGAAAAACTGTGCTTCGAGCCGGAGCTGGCAGGCTGGAACGGCATCGGTTTTGTTATTCAGGCCTACCAGAAGCGCTGCCCGTTCGTCATCGACGCGCTGATCGATCTCGCCACCCGCAGCCGTCGTCGCCTGATGATCCGTCTGGTGAAAGGCGCCTACTGGGACAGCGAAATCAAACGCGCGCAAATGGAAGGTCTCGAAGGCTACCCGGTCTACACCCGCAAGGTTTACACCGACGTCTCCTATCTCGCCTGCGCGAAAAAGCTGCTGGCGGTGCCGAACCTGATTTATCCGCAGTTCGCCACTCACAACGCCCATACTCTGGCGGCTATCTACCAGCTGGCGGGCCAGAACTACTACCCTGGCCAGTATGAGTTCCAGTGCCTGCACGGCATGGGCGAACCGCTGTACGAGCAGGTGGTGGGCAAAGTCGCCGACGGCAAACTGAACCGGCCGTGCCGGATCTACGCTCCGGTGGGCACCCACGAGACGCTGCTGGCGTATCTGGTGCGTCGTCTGCTGGAGAATGGCGCCAATACCTCCTTCGTCAACCGTATCGCGGACAATACCCTGCCGCTGGACGAACTGGTGGCCGACCCGGTCAGCACGGTGGAAAAACTGGCGCAGCAGGAAGGCCAGGCCGGTCTGCCGCACCCGAAAATTCCGCTGCCGCGCGATCTCTACGGCAGCGGCCGGAGCAACTCCGCCGGTCTGGATCTGGCTAACGAGCATCGTCTGGCCTCCCTCTCCTCTTCCCTGCTCAACAGCGCCCTGCATAAATGGCAGGCATTGCCGATCCTGGAGCAGCCGGTGGCCGAAGGCGAGATGCAGCCGGTGGTCAACCCGGCGGAGCCGAAGGATATCGTCGGTTACGTCCGCGAAGCCAGCGATGACGAAGTGCAGCAGGCGCTCACCAGCGCTATCAATAACGCGCCCATCTGGTTCGCCACCCCGCCGCAGGAGCGCGCCGCCATTCTTGAGCGCGCCGCGGTGCTGATGGAAAGCCAGATGCCGACCCTGATGGGGATCCTGGTGCGCGAAGCGGGTAAAACCTTCAGCAACGCCATCGCCGAAGTGCGCGAAGCCGTCGACTTCCTCCACTACTACGCCGGTCAGGTGCGCGACGATTTCGATAATGAAACCCACCGTCCGCTGGGTCCGGTGGTCTGCATCAGCCCATGGAACTTCCCGCTGGCGATATTCACCGGGCAGATTGCCGCCGCGCTGGCGGCCGGCAACAGCGTGCTGGCGAAACCGGCCGAGCAGACGCCGCTTATCGCCACCCAGGGCGTGGCGATCCTGCTGGAAGCCGGCGTGCCGCCAGGGGTGATCCAGCTGCTGCCGGGCCGCGGGGAAACCGTCGGCGCCGCGCTGACATCCGATGAGCGCGTGCGCGGCGTGATGTTCACCGGCTCCACCGAAGTGGCCACCCTGCTGCAACGCAATATCGCCAGCCGCCTCGACGCTCAGGGACGCCCAACGCCGCTGATCGCCGAAACCGGCGGGATGAACGCGATGATCGTCGACTCGTCGGCGCTTACCGAGCAGGTGGTGATCGACGTCCTGGCTTCCGCGTTCGACAGCGCCGGTCAGCGCTGCTCCGCCCTGCGCGTCCTCTGCCTGCAGGAAGAGGTAGCCGACCACACCTTAACCATGCTGCGCGGCGCGATGAGCGAGTGCCGGATGGGCAATCCCGGCCGCCTGACCACCGATATCGGCCCGGTTATCGATGCGGAAGCGAAAGAGAATATCGAACGCCATATTCAGACGATGCGCGCCAAAGGCCGCACCGTCTATCAGGCGGTGCGCGAGAATAGCGAAGACGCCCGCGAATGGAACCACGGGACCTTTGTGCCGCCGACGCTTATCGAACTCGACAGCTTCGACGAGCTGAAAAAAGAGGTCTTCGGCCCGGTGCTGCACGTGGTGCGCTATAACCGTAACGAGCTGGACAAACTGGTGGAGCAGATTAACGCTTCCGGCTACGGCCTGACCCTCGGCGTACATACCCGTATCGACGAGACCATCGCCCAGGTCACCGGCAGCGCGAAGGTGGGCAACCTGTACGTCAACCGCAATATGGTTGGCGCGGTGGTCGGCGTGCAGCCGTTCGGCGGCGAAGGGTTGTCCGGTACCGGTCCAAAAGCCGGCGGTCCGCTGTACCTTTACCGCCTGCTCTCCTGCCGTCCGCAGGGCGCGGTTGGCGTGACCTTCGCCCGCCAGGATGCAGAGCGTCCGCTGGACGCCCAGCTGAAAACGCTGCTGGAAAAACCGCTGCAGGCGCTGCAGCAGTGGGCGGCGGGCCGTCCTGAGCTGCAGGCGCTGTGTCAGCAGTACAGCGAGCAGGCGCAAAGCGGCACCCAACGCCTGCTTCCGGGGCCCACCGGCGAGCGCAACACCCTGACGCTGATGCCTCGCGAGCGCGTGCTGTGCGTGGCGGATAATGAGCAGGATGCGCTGATCCAGCTGGCGGCCGTGCTGGCGGTCGGTTGTGAAGTGCTGTGGCCGGACAGCGCCCTGCAGCGCGATCTGGCGAAGAAACTCCCGCGGGACGTCAGCGAGCGGATCCGTTTCGCCAAAGCGGATCAGTTGCCTGGCCAGGCCTTCGACGCGGTTATCTATCACGGCGACTCCGACCAGCTGCGCGAGCTGTGCGAGCAGGTGGCGGCGCGCGACGGGGCGATTGTCTCCGTGCAGGGCTTCGCCCGCGGCGAAACCAATCTGCTGCTGGAGCGGTTGTACATCGAGCGTTCGCTGAGCGTCAACACCGCGGCGGCAGGCGGTAACGCCAGCCTGATGACCATCGGCTAAGACGGGCTCCCCGGTGGCGCTGTGCGCCGCCATCCGGGAAATCGGCGATGCGATCAGCTAATGACAGCCGACGTCAGCTGTGCTTAATTAAGGCTCCCGGACGGGAGCCTTTTTTATGGGAGCAGAACAATGAAACGCATGTTATTTGCCGCGGCGGTCTTGCTGGCCAGCGGCGCGGCGCTGGCGGACGAGTGCAGCAACGCCAACACCCAGACCGAAATGAATCAGTGCGCGGCCGCGCAGTATCAGGCAGCCGACAAAAAGCTGAACGACACCTGGCAGCAGGCTCTGCAGCGTGCGGTGGGTAAACAGCAGACATTACTGAAGCAGGCCCAGCAGGCATGGATCGCCCTGCGCGACGCCGACTGCGCTTTCCTCGCGTCCGGAGCCGAAGGCGGCAGCATGCAGCCGATGCTGGTGAGCCAGTGCATGACCGATAAGAGCGTGGAGCGGGAATCTTTCCTCGCCTCGCTGCTGCAGTGCGAGGACGGCGATCAAAGCTGCCCGCTGCCGCCGGCCAATTAACGGACGCGAATGCCTTCGATAATCATCCGCTGGACATTATCGACCGTTTGCTCAAAAAAGGCCGCGTCCTGCAGCGTGGCGCCGGTGACCGCCTCCACCTGGGTGGCGAAGTCGGCGTAATGCTGGGTAGTGGCCCAGATCATAAAGATTAAATGCTGCGGATCGACCGGCGCCAGCTTGCCGCGGTCGATCCAGCCGGAAACAATCGCCGATTTCTCATCGACCAGCGCTTTCAGATCCCCGGTCAGTTCGCCCATCAGCAGCGGCGCGCCCTGCAACATCTCAAGGCAGAAGAGCTTCGAGGCCTGGGGGTGATCGCGGGACACCTCCAGCTTCAGGCGAATATACTCGCGGATCGCCACCAGCGGGCTAATATCCTCGCGAAAGGCCTTCAGCGGCGCCAGCCAGATGGCGAGGATCTGCTGCAGAACGGCCACGTACAGCGCCTCTTTCGAAGGGTAGTAATAGAGCAGATTGGTTTTCGACACCCCGGCGCGCTCAGCCACCTGCTCCAGCCGCGTACCGTGAATACCAAATTGCGAAAATGCCTCCAGCGCGGCGGCCAGAATGGCCTCCTTTTTGGCGCTGACCGCTTGTGAACGTTTGCCGTTTTTCTTCACCGCGCCCTGTGCCATACATCCTCTCCTTCAGTTGACGCCACCAGCATAGCAAAAGCCCTTCGCCGACACGACCCCATGCACCCTGATTGCGCATGACTGCCGTTTTTTCGTGCACTGATTTTGACCATCCAGTCCACTTTTTTATCGTCCTTTTTAGCAACCCAATAGTAACACATTAATAACATTAGCATTTATAAAACTGGCATCGTGTTTGCTTTACCTCTTCTGCGAGGTGGTCCAGGGAGAGGCAGGATGCCGCGCCACCGCAACCCATCTTCCATGACTGTAGAGAGGTAGGTATGAAAATTGGTGTTTTCGTTCCCATTGGCAACAACGGCTGGCTGATCTCCACCCATGCCCCGCAGTATATGCCGACCTTCGAACTGAATAAGGCTATCGTGCAGAAAGCCGAGCACTACCATTTCGACTTCGCGCTCTCCATGATCAAGCTGCGCGGCTTCGGCGGGAAAACCGAATTCTGGGATCACAACCTGGAGTCCTTCACTCTGATGGCCGGCCTGGCCGCGGTGACCTCGAAGATCCAGATCTACGCCACCGCCGCCACCCTCACGCTGCCGCCGGCGATCGTCGCCCGGATGGCCTCCACCATCGACTCCATCTCCGGCGGCCGGTTTGGCGTCAATCTGGTGACCGGCTGGCAAAAACCGGAATATGACCAGATGGGCATGTGGCCAGGGGATGACTATTTCGCCAGCCGCTATGACTATCTCACCGAATACGTTCAGGTGCTCCGCGACCTGTGGGGCACCGGGCGCAGCGATTTCAAAGGCGACTACTTCACCATGAACGACTGCCGGGTCAGCCCGCGCCCTTCGCAGCCGATGAAGGTGATCTGCGCCGGGCAGAGCGACGCCGGCATGGCCTTCTCCGCCCAGCACGCCGACTATAACTTCTGCTTTGGCAAAGGGGTCAACACGCCAACGGCCTTCGCGCCGACCGCGGCGCGTATGATGCAGGCGGCGGAAAAAACCGGCCGTGACGTTGGCTCCTATGTGCTGTTCATGGTGATCGCTGACGAAACCGACGAAACGGCGCGCGCCAAATGGGAGCACTACAAAGCGGGCGCCGATGAAGAAGCGCTGGCGTGGCTCACCGAGCAGAGTCAGAAAGACACCCGCTCCGGCAGCGATACTAACGTGCGCCAGATGGCCGACCCCACCTCGGCGGTCAATATCAACATGGGTACCCTTGTCGGATCGTATGCCAGCGTCGCCCGTATGCTTGATGAAGTCGCGAGCGTGCCCGGCACCGACGGCGTGCTGCTGACCTTTGATGATTTTCTTGCCGGCATCGACGCCTTTGGCGAACGCATTCAGCCGCTGATGCGCTGCCGGGACCATATTGCTCCTGTTACCCGTGAGGTGGCCTGATGATTACCCTTCCCGCTCGCCCGGAATCCCTGACCTTCGCGCCGCAGCAGAGCGCGCTGATTGTTGTCGATATGCAGAACGCCTACGCCAGCCTCGGCGGTTATCTGGATCTCGCCGGATTTGACGTCTCCGCCACCCGGCCGGTTATCGACAATATTAATACCGCCGTCGCCGCCGCCCGCGCCGCGGGCATGCTGATTATCTGGTTCCAGAACGGCTGGGATGACCAGTATGTTGAAGCCGGCGGCCCGGGCTCGCCGAACTACCATAAGTCCAACGCGCTGAAAACGATGCGTCAGCGCCCGGAACTGCAGGGCAAGCTACTGGCGAAAGGCGGCTGGGATTATCAGCTGGTGGACGAGCTGACGCCGCAGGAAGGCGACATTGTGTTGCCGAAACCGCGCTACAGCGGCTTCTTTAACACTCCGCTCGACAGCATTTTGCGCAGCCGCGGCATCCGTCATCTGGTGTTCACCGGGATCGCCACCAACGTCTGCGTCGAATCGACGCTGCGCGATGGTTTCTTCCTCGAATACTTCGGCGTGGTGCTGGAGGATGCTACCCATCAGGCCGGACCGGCCTTCGCCCAGCAGGCGGCGCTGTTCAATATAGAAACCTTTTTCGGCTGGGTCAGCGACGTCGAGAGCTTCTGCCGCGCGCTGTCCCCTGCCACCCCGCTGTCTTTAGCCCAGGAGAAACGTTATGCCTAAACAGGTGATTATTCCGCCAGGCACCACCACGCCGATTGCCCCCTTTGTTCCGGGGACGCTCGCCGATGGCGTGATCTACGTCTCCGGCACTCTGCCGTTTGATAAGCAAAACAATGTGGTGCACATCGGCGACCCAAAGGCGCAAACCCGCCACGTGCTGGAGACCATCAAGAGCGTTATCGAAACGGCGGGCGGGAGTATGGCGGATGTGACTTTCAACAGCATCTTTATCACCGACTGGACAAATTACGCCGCGATTAACGAGGTTTACGCCGAGTTCTTCCCCGGCGATAAACCCGCGCGCTTCTGCATTCAGTGCGGGCTGGTGAAGCCCGATGCGCTGGTGGAAATCGCCAGCGTCGCCCATATCGGCACCCCGACATGATGAGGCTCAATATTGCTCCGGCCCCATGGCCCGGCGCGCCGGTGGTGGTCCTCAGCGCAGGTCTGGGCGGCGGCGGCGGCTACTGGCTGGCGCAGCGCGCGGCGCTGGAGGAACAGTATCAGCTGGTAAGTTATGACCATAACGGGACCGGGGAGAACGCCGGTCCGCTGCCCGCCGACTACAGCATGGCGACGATGGCCGGGGAGCTGTTCAGCGCTCTGCAGGCGGCGGGGATCGCCCGCTTCGCGCTGGTGGGCCACGCGCTGGGGGCGCTGATTGGCCTGCAGCTGGCGCTCGATCGCCCCGAGGCGGTGAGCGCCCTGGTGCTGGTCAACGGCTGGCTGTCGCTGTCGCCGCACACCCGCCGCTGCTTCCTGGTGCGCGAGCGTCTGCTGCATGCCGGCGGCGCGCAGGCGTGGGTCGAAGCGCAGCCGCTGTTTCTCTACCCGGCGGAATGGATGGCCGCGCGCCTGCCGCGCCTCGAAGCCGAAGATGCGCTTGCCATCAGCCATTTTCAGGGCAAGGAGAACCTGCTGAAGCGGCTGCAGGCCCTGAAGCAGGCTGATTTTTCCCGTCGCGCGGCGGCCATCGCCTGCCCGACGCTGATGGTTAGCGCCGCTGACGACCTGCTGGTCCCGGCCTCCTGCTCCCGCGTGCTGCAGACGGCGATCCCCGGCAGCCAGCGCGTGGAAATGCCGTGGGGCGGGCATGCCTGCAACGTCACCGACGCCGATACCTTTAATACCATTTTACGCGACGGGCTGGCTGCAATGCTGCCGGTCGCCAGGGAGACCCGATGAACGACGCGATAAACCAGACGGCCTGCGAGACGCTGTTTACCCAGTCCCGGACCCACAACGGCTGGCTGGATAAGCCAGTGAGCGATGCGCAGCTGCAGGCAGTCTGGGACCTGATGAAAATGGGGCCGACTTCCGCCAACTGTTCGCCGGCGCGCATCGTGTTCGTGCGCAGCGCGGACGGCAAAGAGAAGCTCCGCCCGACGCTCTCCAGCGGCAATCTGCAGAAAACCATGCAGGCGCCGGTGACCGCCATCGTGGCGTGGGACAGCGCCTTTTACGACCGGCTACCGACCCTGTTTCCCCACGGCGATGCCCGCAGTTGGTTCACCTCCAGCCCGCAGCTGGCGGAAGAGACCGCGTTTCGCAATAGCTCCCTGCAGGCGGCGTATCTGATTTTCGCCTGCCGGGCGCTGGGACTCGACACCGGGCCGATGTCCGGTTTCGATCGGGAAAAAGTCGATGCAGCGTTTTTCGCCGACAACGGCTGGAAAAGCAACCTGCTGGTGAACATCGGCTATGGCGACCCCGGCAAACTGTATGGCCGCCTGCCGCGTCTGTCCTTTGATGAAGCCTGCCTGCTGGCATAAGGAGTTGGCGATGAAGTTAGCGGACAAAGAGAGTTTTCGTGACGCCATGGCCCGCGTCGGCGCCGCGGTTAACATTATTACCACCGATGGCCCGGCGGGCCGGGCGGGCTTTACCGCCAGCGCGGTCTGCAGCGTGACCGACACGCCGCCGACCCTGTTGATCTGTCTGAACCGCTCAGCCTCCGTGTGGCCGGTGTTCAGCGAACACCACACGCTGTGCGTCAATACCCTGGCGGCGGGACAGGAGGCGCTGTCAACGCTGTTTGGCGGTAAAACGGCGATGGACGAGCGCTTTGCCGCCGCCGACTGGCAGACCGGCGCCACCGGCTGCCCGCGGCTGGAGGCGGCGCTGGTCAGCTTTGACTGCCGCATCGACCAGCGCGTCAGCGTCGGCACGCACGACATTCTGTTTTGTCACGTCGTGGCCATTACCCGTCACCCGGAACCCCGGGGTCTGATGTGGTTTGACCGCGGCTATCACACGCTTATGCGACCCGCTTGTTAACCTTTAACCCGGGATATCATCATGGCACTCTTCGATTTTCCTCGCTGGAAGCTGACCTCCCCCGCCGCCGAATCCGGCGTTGTCGCGCCCGATGAACGCTTATCGGCCGGGCAAACGCTGGTGATGGGCGTGCAGCACGCCGTTGCGATGTTCGGCGCGACGGTGCTGATGCCGTTGTTGATGGGGCTCGACCCGAACCTGTCCATACTGATGTCGGGGGTCGGCACCCTGCTGTTCTTTGTCGTCACCGGCGGACGGGTGCCGAGCTATCTCGGCTCCAGCGCCGCCTTTGTCGGGGTGGTGATCGCCATTACCGGCTTTAACGGCCAGGGACTCAACCCTCACCTCAGCGTCGCCCTTGGCGGGATCATCGCCTGCGGGCTGGTCTATACCCTGATCGGTCTGGTGGTGATGAAGATCGGCACCCGCTGGATCGAGCGCCTGATGCCGCCGGTGGTGACCGGGGCGGTGGTGATGGCTATCGGCCTGAACCTGGCGCCGATTGCCGTGCGCAGCGTGTCCGCCAGCGCCTTCGACAGCTGGATGGCGGTGTTGACCGTGCTCTGTATCGGCATAGTCGCGGTATTTACCCGCGGGATGCTGCAGCGTCTGCTGATCCTGGTCGGCCTGATCGTCGCCTGCGCGCTGTATGCCCTGCTGGCTAACGGTTTTGGCCTCGGCAAACCGCTGGACTTCTCTCCCCTCGCCCAGGCGGCGTGGTTCGGGCTGCCGCACTTTACCACCCCATCCTTTAACGGCCAGGCGATGATGTTGATTGCCCCGGTCGCGGTGATCCTGGTGGCCGAGAACCTCGGGCACCTGAAGGCCGTCGCCGGGATGACCGGGCGCAATATGGATCCGTACATGGGGCGCGCCTTCGTCGGCGATGGTCTGGCGACCATGCTCTCCGGCTCGGTCGGCGGCAGCGGGGTCACGACCTATGCGGAGAACATCGGCGTCATGGCGGTGACCAAGGTCTACTCGACGCTGGTGTTTGTCGCCGCGGCGCTGATTGCCATGCTGCTGGGCTTCTCGCCGAAATTCGGCGCATTAATCCACACCATTCCCGGGCCGGTGATCGGCGGCGCCTCGATCGTGGTCTTTGGCCTGATCGCCGTCGCCGGGGCGCGGATCTGGGTGCAAAACCGCGTCGACCTCAGCCAGAACAGCAATCTGATCATGGTGTCTGTGACCCTGGTGCTGGGCGCCGGCGATTTCGCGCTGTCGCTGGGCGGCTTTACGCTGGGCGGGATTGGTACCGCCACCTTCGGGGCGATCCTGCTGCACGCCCTGCTTCATCGCGGGACGCGTGAGGCGAAGGAGGCCAGGGTAACGCCGGTTTAAGCCACATTAGCGCGGCGTTGGCGCAGGGAGCGGTGGGGGCCGGATAAGTCGATACAGTTATCGGTTTGCAACGGTTTCGCCCCGGAAAAACGGCTGTTCTGGGTTATATCCAGGCAGATGGCGCTCCCGATATGTCTTCTGCGTTATGTCTCTCATGGCGCCGGGAGCGCACAGGGGGCGGCCAGTCGCCGCCGCCCCCTGTACCCCCGGGCTCCGGCCAGCAAAATCGCCACTGCGTGGTCCCTTCGACTTATCCCTGCAGGCTTCGGGTCGGGCCGAGGCAGCGTCCATGCAAAACACGGCCCTCAGCCCGCATCCATGCGGGCTGCCCCGGCCTTCCGGGAACGTCTCAGCGATTTTGAGGCCGTCAGCACCGGCAGTTTCAGCAACAATGGTGAATAAATTAACGGCAGGTCGTACGAACGTAGGCCGGGTAAGGCGCAACCGCCACCCGGCATAAAAGCGACGCCGTGCCTGATGCCATCGCCCGGCGGCGCTGCGCTTGCGCGGGCCTACGATGAGAGTTAACCATCTGATATAGAAATGGTTATGTAGGCCGGATAAGGCATTTATGCCGCCATCCGGCACCAGGGCGGGTACGACGGCTGAGGGATATGGCCTGATGGAACCTCGCCATTTGCCTGGCAGAATAAGCGCCGCTGCCGGGACAGAAGGAAAGATTACGGCTCGCGACGATCGGCCAGGTCCGGGAGCGGCTGCGCATCGTTATTCGTTGACATCTGCGGCGGCGGTTTGCGCTTCCACTTCAGCTCGCTCACCAGCACGCCCGCGAGGATAAAGACGCAGCCGAGGAGGGCCAGCAGCGGCAGACGCTCACCGGCCAACCGGCCAAAAATACCGGCCCACACCGGTTCGCCGGTATAGATCAGCGTGGCCCGCGTCGGCGAGACGCTGCGCTGCGCCCAGTTCATGGTCACCTGAATGATCGCGCTGAAAATGCCCAGCCCCAGCGCCACGCCGAGCAGCGCCGGCGTCAACGGCGGCACTGACTCACCGGCCGGCTTCATGGCGGCGAAAGCCACCAGCGACGCGGTCGCCAGCTGCACCACCGTCACCCGCCGAACATCCACTTTCCCGGCCCAGGCGCTGATAAGGATAATCTCCGCGGCAATCGCCAGCGCGCTCGCCAGCGTGATCATCTCCCCCACGCCAAGCGCCAGCAGATTGTTTTCCGGCCCGGCCAGCAGGATCAAACCGATAAAGGCCAGCACAATCCCCACGCAGGACATCACCCCCGGCATACGACCCAGGCACAGCCACTGCAGCAGCGGCACCAGCGGCACATACATCGCCGTGATAAAGGCAGACTTACTGCTGGAGATCGACTGCAGTCCCCAGGTCTGCAGCCCATACCCCAGCGCAATCGCCACGCCAATCGCCACCCCCGCCTTCACCTCCAGCCATGTCATACCCCGGAGGGTGCGCAGCGAGAGCAGACCCACCGCCAGCGCGGCGGTCGCGAAACGCAGGCCGACAAAAAACAGCGGCCCGCTGAGGCTGACCGCATACTGCACGGCAAGGAAGGTCCCTCCCCAGAACATGGTGATCATGATAAGGAGCGCTTCCTGGCGGCTAACGGAGAATTTTAACGAAGACATAAAACAGCCATGACGATAAACGGGCGACCAGTGTGCAATCGGCCCGGCGGGAGCGCAACCTCCGACTGCTAAAAAAAACCGCCGGCTGATGCCGGCGGCGAGGGCGATGCGGTTGGGTCGGGGAGATTAACACCGCATCAAAGAGAACAGTGCGAGTCGCGCGTTAACTCTCACGACTACCGTGACTGTTTTTACCCCCTTTTTTACCAGCCTCTGAGGCGCGCTGAGGGTCATTTTTAAAATTCCCCCCGCTATGCTGGCCACCTTTACGTCCTGCTTCTGATGCTCTTTCACGGTCTTCAGCAAAGTTGCCAGAACCGCCACGATGGTTTGCCATTACTGACCTCCATTAGGTTAGACATCATAGTGCATTACGCGGGAGCGGCGACGCCGCTGTCCTGCCGCGTATCTATAAGGTTAGTGAATGACTGCCGCTGACGATGGCAAATGTCACATTCAGAAACAAAGCCTGGCGAAAAAAATCCCCTCGCGCCGCGTGATGGCGCTAACCTCCTCTGCTGACGAAGAAAAAATAGTTAGCGAAAATGTATCCTGATGCTACATCCTCGCCGCACCGGCCAGAATGACGGAGGCATCGCTTCCCGCTTCTCCGCCGCTCAGGCCGCGCTGCGCAAGGAAAAGTAAATAATGCTTTGTCATTTTGTTATAAATCAAATAAATGCCCGTTGGATTTGCACTCTTCGGCAGAGGCTTTATCTTTAAAGGTACCAGCTATTTGGCTGGCTTATAATGCAACCGAGGAGTGATGGAAATGGCTAAAATTCTGGTGCTTTATTATTCCATGTATGGACACATTGAAACCATGGCTCATGCCGTCGCCGATGGGGCGAACCGGGTGGACGGCGTTGAGGTGGTTGTGAAGCGCGTGCCGGAAACCATGCAGGCAGAAGCGTTTGCCAAAGCAGGCGGTAAAACGCAAAACGCGCCTGTCGCTACGCCGCAGGAACTGGCTGAGTATGACGCCATCATCTTTGGTACCCCGACTCGTTTCGGCAATATGTCCGGACAAATGCGCACCTTCCTCGATCAGACCGGCGGCCTGTGGGCATCCGGCGCGCTGTATGGCAAGATCGCCAGCGTATTCAGCTCAACCGGCACCGGCGGCGGCCAGGAACAAACCATTACCTCCACCTGGACGACGCTGGCCCACCACGGCATGATCATCGTGCCGATCGGCTACGGCGCCCAGGAGCTGTTCGATATCTCCCAGGTCCGCGGCGGGACGCCTTATGGCGCAACCACTATTGCCGGCGGCGACGGCTCGCGTCAGCCAAGCGAGGAAGAGTTAGCCATCGCCCGCTATCAGGGTGAACATGTCGCCAAACTGGCCGTTAAACTGCACGGCTAATCTTCCGCAGGAGGAGCACTATGCCAACTCAAGAAGCAAAAGCACATCGCGTCGGCGAATGGGCAAGTTTACGTAACACCTCGCCGGAGATCGCCGAGGCGATTTTCGAAGTCGCCCACTATGATGAAAAACTGGCGGAGCAAATCTGGGAGGAAGGCAGCGACGAAGTGCTGGCGCTGGCCTTTGCCAAAACCGATAAAGATGCGCTGTTCTGGGGTGAACAGACGATTGAGCGTAAAAACGTTTAGGACGTTTATCCCTGCCGAGTCTCACCCTAACCTGCTAAAAAACCCGGATTGCTCCGGGTTTTTTCGTTATTTCGCCGCCTCGTTGATCACCTTTTTAAAGGTCTCCAGCGGACAGAAACCCTGGTCATCGACCGGGCAGCCGTTAAGCGCCAGCGTGACCCGCTGCGGCGGGGTCTGCAACGTCAATGGGTCGGCGTTACGCAGCTGCTCGGTGCTCTGGTAGACATACTCAATCTTCATCAGATCGCGGTTGCTGCCGCTGTCGTGCCAGCGTTGAAACAGCAGTTTGCCGCCGATAGGCGTGCGCTCATACTGGCCGGGCAGTTGATAGGGCTTAAAGTCCAGCGCCGTCAGCAGCGAGGCAATATTCGAGTCGTGTCCCACCAGCAGCGTGACTTTCGCCTTGCTGGCCCCCTCGCCCACCAGCGCGTTATCGATATAGTTGACCAGCGGCTTGGCCACGTTTTGCGCCACCGCCACCGAAGTAAACAGACTATCCTGATAGCCGTTTTTCAGCTTCGACAGCACCTGCCACTGCTTATCGCTGGTGATCTCCCCCCACGCCACCTGGTCTTTGGGGAAGCCTTCATAATATTGCAGGGTGAAGGCGTCCACCAGCGAGTTGCCCACCTTCAGCGGCCCGGACACCCCCGGCTCCTGCTGATAACCGGCGCTAAAAGTATCTTTACCCTCGCTCAGGGAACAGACCTGCTTCTCTTTGCAGGAGGGCGAGTTGCGGTAATCGATCATCGTCTCCAGCAGCTTGTAACTCTCGGTCAACTGCAACCCCTGGCGCTCTTTTTCCATCGCCTGCAGCGCTTTCTCACGAAACGCCGGGGAGTCGTCGGTGATAACCGGGTTGAAGGTCGGGTCCATGGTGCCCATCTGCGGCTGATGATGCACCGCAATGCCGCAGCCCGGGAACGCGCCGGTGATAAAGAACTGCGCGGTGGCGACGGTGCGCTGCAGGCTGTTAGCGTAGGCGTAAACAGCGTTTTCCGGCGGGCACTCGCCGCTGGTCACCAGCTTCTGCTGCGCCAGCCATTCGCGCATATAGTGGCCCATATACACCTCCAGCACACCCCCCTTGGTGGTCAGCTGGCCGCCCGGCACATCCCATTGCGGCCAGGCTTTGGCGGTGGACTGCTCCAGCACGCTACCGTTATTGGCCAGCGGCGCGCGCAGGTTGTGACGACTCATGATCAGCACCTGCTGCAGCTGATACCCCTCCGGGGCGGCCGTGTCCTGCGCCAGAGCGCCGGCGGATAACATGACCGCGCCGGCTACGGCGGCGGCGAGTAGACGTTTTTTCATCCCTTCATCCTTAGTCATTTATTATCATCGGGTTAATTGTGACGGATTTATGCCATTTTTCCTGGCATTCGCTCGCAAACTTAGACCGCCGCCGAAAATTTCCTCTGCCGACCAAATAGTTTTATAATGAAACAACTAACCCGGAGGCTTTCGTGAAACGTACCCGTCTTGAAAACAGCTGCTGTCCTGTCGCCCGCTCCCTCGACGTTATCGGTGACTGGTGGTCGCTGCTTATCGTCCGCGATGCCCTGCGCGGGGCGTGCCGTTTTAGTGAATTCCAGAAAAACCTCGGCATTGCCAAAAATATGCTCGCCGGACGCCTGAAAATGCTGGTGGATGAAGGCATCCTGCGTCTGCAGCCGGCCTCCGACGGCAGCGCCTGGCAGGAGTACGTCCTCACGGATAAGGGCCGCGCCCTGCAGACCGTGCTGGTCGCCCTTTCCCAGTGGGCGGATGACTTTCTGTTCGATCCTGACGAACCGGCAACCCGGCTCATTGACCGCCAGCAGCGCCAGCCCCTGCGTAAACTGGTCCTGCAGGCGGCGGATGGCCGTGAGCTGGCCCCGGCGGATATCACCATCGCCGTTCCGCTGAACGACTAATCGCTGCCCGCGGCAGGCAAAAATAAAAAAAGCCCGGCAAAATGGTTGCATTATTAAACCAAGTATCTCATCCTGAATTTGGTTTAATAATGCAACCTTTTAAGAGGCAATACTCATGTCCCAGTCATCGCACACTGCTTTTATCACCGGCGCTTCCTCAGGTATCGGCGCGATCTATGCCGAACGACTCGCCGCTCGCGGCTACGATCTGATCCTCGCCGCCCGCCGTGAAGATCGGCTGCAGACGCTCGCCGGGCAGCTGCAGGCGCGCTACGCCATCCGGGCCAGCATCGTCAAGGCCGACCTGAGCGAGGAGCAAGGCATTGAAGCCGTGGAGCAGCGTCTGCAGCACGATCCCGCCATTGACCTGTTCATCAACAACGCCGGCACGGCAAAAATGGCGGGCTTTCTCGCCAGTACGCCGCGCGAGCACCAGGCGATTCATACGCTCAACACCACCGCGCTCCTGCGCCTGAGCTATGCCGCGCTGGCCGCTTTCGCTCCCCGGGGCCGCGGAACGCTGATCAATATTGCCTCTATTCTCGCGCTGCATACGCTGCCGGGCAGCGCGGTCTACAGCGCCAGCAAAGCGTGGGTGTTGAGCTTTACCCGTGGCCTGCAGGATGAGTTTGCCGACAGCGGCGTGCGTATTCAGGTGGTATTGCCGGCGGCGACCGCCACCGATCTGTGGCCGACCTCCGGCGTGGCGCTGGACGCCCTGCCCACCGGTACGGTCATGACCACCGAGGATCTGGTTGACGCCGCCCTCAGGGGACTGGAGATGGGGGAAAAGGTCACCTTACCGCCCGTGCATGACCTGGGATTGTGGGAGGCTTTCGAGCAGACGCGACTGGCGCTGTTTACCAGCGCGCGAACCGGGCAACCAGCGCCGCGATATCGCTAACTCACTCCGGTAGTGGAACCGCCGCCAGGGTACAGATCGCCTCGTGCTCACCGCCGCGGCGATCGGTGATCACCACCTTATCGCCCGCTTTTTTACCTTCACACGGTTTCAGGACCTGCTCCACGATCCGCTCGCGGATCGCCTGACGTTCATTTTCAGCCTGACTGGCGAAGGCCGTCAGCGCCAGCACCACGCCCAGCAGGCTGAGGGTTTTCTTATACATGTCTTGCTCTCAGATCATTCTAATTCGCGGTCAGCGTAACCCGCTGCTGGCCGCACTTCTGTAAAATCACTTAACGGAGTGTTACGCCCTTTCAGCTGAAACCCAGGCTGTCACATTCCTGCGGGAAATATTTTATCACAACCCCTGCGGCGGATATTCCCGCGATGAGGCGTCATCTTTCAGACATATCCCGATGCTATCTTCAACTGAGCCCTGTATCTTTTTCCCTTTCTAAACAGAATTTTAGGTTGGTCTATGTCGGGTCTTATTCTCTTTATCGTCGCGGTGGCGCTGCTGGGCGTCGCCATCTACAGTCTGGTGTCGTACCTCAAAGAGCGGCGCGCCAGTCAGTTACCTGTCCATAAAAAGAAGAAATAATACCTTCCGTTCTCCGCCGTTTTCTGCTGATTTCTTTACCATCCTGTACTGTCCCTTACCGATGCCATAACAAAGGCAGGCCTGCGGGCCTGCCTTTGTTCGGTTTCTGCGTCAGGCTCTAGGACTCCCAGGCCTGCTCCGCCTTGGCGGCATCGAACTGCGGCGGCGGTTTACGGAAGCGTCGGGTCAGATAAGCCAGATACACCAGACCAAGCGCCGCCCACACCAGACCGAGCGTCAGGGAAGTGGCCTCGAGGTTGATCCACAGCACCCCTACCGTCAACGCCCCGACCATCGGCAGCAGCAGATAGTGCAGTCGATCCTTCCAGGTTTTGTTGTACCCTTTGCGCCGCCAGAAGTGGTTGAACACCGACAGGTTAACGAAGGTGAAGGCCACCAGCGCGCCGAAGTTAATCAACGCGGTGGCGGTCACCAGGTCGAAGAACAGCGCCGACAGCGCGACAATACCCACCATAATCACGTTCAACGCCGGGGTGCGCCATTTCGGATGCACATAGCCGAAAATGCGCTCCGGGAAGACGTTATCGCGGCCCATCACGTACAGCAGACGGGAGACGCTGGCATGGGACGCCAGGCCGGACGCCAGGGTGTTAACAAAGGTGGTGCAGAGGAAAATTGACTGGAACAGCTTGCCGCCCACGTACAGCGCAATCTCCGGCAGCGCGGCGTCCGGGTCTTTAAAGCGATGAATATCCGGGAAAAACAGCTGCATAAAGAACGACGCGACGATGAAAATAATGCCGCCGTACATCGCGGTGAGAAAAATCGCCTTCGGGATCACCCGCGCGGCGTCAGGCGTCTCTTCCGACAGCGTGGTCACCGCGTCGAAGCCGAGAAACGAAAAGCAGACGATGGTCGCCCCGGTAATAATCGGGATCAGATGCGCATTCTGGCTGATAAACGGCTGCAGCGACCAGACGGTCCCTACCCCCTCGCCTTTGTGCAGCCCCTGGACCACCAGAATGACAAACACCACCATAATCGAGATCTGCACCAGCACGAACAGGGTGTTGAAGTTGGCCACCAGGTTAACGCTTTTCAGGTTCGCGGCGGTCAGAATGGCGACAAAGGTCACCACCCACACCCATGGCGGCACTTCCGGGAACAGCGCCGAGAGATAGATCTTCGCCAGCAGGACGTTGATCATCGGCAGGAACAGATAATCCAGCAGCGACGACCAGCCGACCATAAAACCGACGTGCGGACTGATGGATTTTTGCGCGTAGGTGTAGGCAGAGCCGGCTTCAGGGAACTGGCGCACCAGTTTGCCGTAGCTGATGGCGGTGAACAGCACGCCAGCCAGCGCCAGCAAATACGACGCCGGGACGTGGCCGTTGCTGATGCCGGAGACAATGCCGAAGGTATCAAACACCGTCATCGGCGTCAGATAGGCGAGCCCCATCATCACCACTTGCCAGAGTTTGAGGGATTTACGCAGACGCGGTCTGCCCGCCTGAGCGGCGTTATGCGCAGGAAGATTAATTGCCATCGACCATTCCCCCCTTGCGGATAACAGTTTGCGGGCACAACGTTCGCGTGACAAACCTGCTTAGCAAGGGGGTAAGGCATAAATAAAAGGGTAAGACGGACCGGTGAGCGGTTGCTGGCTGGCATCCAATGCGGCCTGAGCGGCCTCCCTCTCCCTGCGGATATTTGAACATCTGCATCATCTCATTTCCTCGTCACACACTGTGTCGTTAACTGAAGCCCCGTTGCCGCCTGCGCTCCTTAACGCGACATCCGGGAAATGGCTGGGCTCCCAGCAAAAAGGACGACCAGGCTCCGCTCAGGCCGTATGATGCTACTCATGACTCAACTCATGCGCCCCTCGCGGGGCGACCATCAGGCGTTTTTCAACATCCACTCAATTTCAGTTTCTGTGATAAGACGCTCAAACTGCAATAATTCATCATGCTTGCAGGCATGGAAAACGTGGCAGAAACGCTCGCCGAGACGCTCACGCAGGTGATCGTTCTGCATAAACTCCCACAGCGCGTCGCTCTGACGGATCGGGAACGGCAGCCCTTCTTGTTCCAGGCCGTTACCTTCCACCTCTTCCTGCAAAGGCAGCTGAGGGTTATCCAGCCCGTGCAGGATACCGGCGAAAATCGCCGCCATCACCAGATACGGGTTGGCGTCCGCTCCCGCCACGCGATACTCCACGCGGTGGTTCTGCCGCTCGCCGCACGGGATCCGCAGCGCCACGGTACGGTTGTTATGGCCCCAGGAAGCCTGCGTCGGGACATACATCCCCGGCTGGAAGCGGCGATACGAGTTCACGTTCGGCGCCAGCAGCGCCATCGAGGCCGGCATCAGATCGATCATCCCGGCCAGCGCGCGTTTAAGCAGCGCGGAGTCTTCCCCGTCGCCGTCCACCAGCACGTTTTCCCCTTTATTGTTCAGCATGCTGATGTGGATATGCATCCCGCTGCCCGCATGCTCTTCATAAGGCTTGGCCATAAAAGTGGCGTGCATCTTATGCTTCTCCGCCATTAAACGCACGAGACGTTTTAACGCCAGCGCATCATCGCAGGCGTCCAGCACGTTATCGGTATGGTGGAGATTGATTTCAAACTGGCCCGGCGAGGCTTCGGCCACCGCGCCGTCGGCGGGGATCAGCTGCAGTTTCGCCAGCTCGTCGATGTCGTTGAGCACGTCGGCAAAGTGGTTCAGGTTATCGACCGAGTAGACCTGGCTTTGGGTGTTGCGATCGTCGGTGCCCGGCGCGCACGGCGGCTGCAGGTAGCCTTCGGCATCGCGTTTGCGGTCCAGTAAATAGAACTCCAGCTCTACCGCTACCACGGGGAACAGCCCGCGCTGGCGCAGCTGCTGCCAGAGGCGGTTGAGTACGTTCCGCGGCTCAACGTCAAAGGGAGCGCCATCTTCATCAACCATGGTCAGCTGTACCTGGGCTATCGACTGCGGATCGGCCGCTGAAGGCGTTAAGGTACCGGGCACCGGGATGCAGCTGCGATCCGGCTCGCCCATCTCCTGGCCCAGACCGGCCTCTTCCACGACGTTGCCGAGAATATCCATCGCAAACACCGAGGCCGGAAAATAACAGCCTTTCTCCAGCTTGCTCAGGCCGGCAACGGGGATGCGCTTGCCGCGGAAGCAGCCGTTCAGATCAGTGAGGAGGACATCGACATATTGGGTATCAGGGTAGGTTTCGAGGTAGCGCTTCACTTCTTTCGCGAACGCGCTGACCCGTCTCTCTTCCGTTTGCTGAACAAAATTCTCAACTTCTACGATATTGGTTTCCATGATTCACCGCCGTTGGTTTGGTTTCGGTCCTGCACTCAGACCGTTAAATATAATGTCCACCCCATCGACTGTGTATGCAAATAAATTGTTTGTCAAATGTTAAATTAAGTTTGCAAAGGGCTATTTCCACTGCTAGATTGAGAAAATATTGAACGATATGGCCGTTAAACCCGCTATAGCGGTCATAATTTAGTCCACTTTGTGAGGGCGATCATGGAAAATATAATGTACAAGCCAGTTATTGGCGTCGTGATGTGTAGAAACAGGCTTAAGGGTCACCAGACCCAGACCTTGCAAGAAAAGTACCTGAATGCAATTGTTAACGCCGGCGGACTGCCGATCGCCCTGCCGCATGCGCTGGCGGAGCCGGAGCTGCTGAACGCGTTAGTCGATAAACTGGACGGGATATACCTGCCAGGCAGCCCCAGTAACGTGCAGCCGCACCTTTATGGTGAAAACGGCGATGAGCCTGACGCCGACCCCGGGCGTGATCTTCTGAGCATGGCGCTGATTAACGCCGCACTCGAAAGGCGCATCCCCATTTTCGCCATCTGTCGTGGACTGCAGGAACTGGTTGTCGCCACCGGTGGGACTCTGTATCGTCGTCTGTTCGAGCAGCCTGAGCTGCTGGAGCATCGCGAAGATCCTGAACTGCCCGTCGAGCAGCAGTATGCCCCGTCCCATCAGGTTGAGGTTCAGGAAGGAGGATTGCTGTCGCAATTGATACCGGGCTGCAACACGTTTTGGGTAAACTCGCTACACGGACAAGGAGCAAAAACCCTGAGTCCGCAGCTGCGCGTGGAGGCGCGAGCGCCGGATGGACTGGTGGAAGCGGTCAGCGTGAACGATCACCCTTTCGCGCTGGGCGTACAGTGGCATCCTGAATGGAACAGTAGCGAATACGCCCTGTCGCGTATGTTGTTTGATGGTTTTATCACCGCCTGTCAGGGCCATCATGCTGAAAAGCGGCGGCGCTGACCACTACCGTTAAGGAAATGCAAATATGAGCGATGACGGACTGGCGCCAGGGAAACGTCTGTCAGAGATCCGCCAACAGCTGGGTCTCTCGCAGCGTCGTGCCGCCGAACTGTCTGGGTTAACACATAGTGCCATCAGCACCATAGAGCAGGACAAAGTCAGTCCCGCCATCAGTACGCTGCAAAAGCTGCTGAAAGTCTATGGGCTGTCGCTCTCGGAATTCTTTTCTGAACCCGAAAAGCCGGACGAACCCCAGGTGGTCATTAATCAGGATGACCTTATCGAAATGGGCAGTCAGGGCGTTTCCATGAAGCTGGTTCATAACGGAAATCCGAACCGTACGCTGGCGATGATTTTTGAAACTTACCAGCCTGGAACCACGACCGGGGAGAGGATTAAGCATCAGGGTGAGGAGATAGGCACCATACTGGAGGGGGAGATCGTGCTGACCATTAACGGTCAGTCGTACCACCTGGTGGCTGGACAGAGCTATGCCATTAACACCGGCATCCCGCACAGCTTCAGCAACACCTCGGCAGGCATCTGCCGCATCATCAGTGCCCACACCCCCACCACATTCTGAATAGTTAGCCTGAACGAGGTTCAGGCTTTCTTCAGACCTGCGACGGCGGAAATTTTATTTTCGTCGCCGCGAAAAACTCGCCGTCATAACGTTTGTGCCGGAAGGGGATCCTATTTCCTGCTGGCCCTGAAATAATTAACGCCGTGAATGGCGACTCGTCCCTGAATTATTCGGCATGCAGACAACCTGCCGAAATTTAGGGCAATAAAACGGTATTCAACTCCGGGGATTCACGATGCCCTGCGCCTGGCGCCGCGCCCCCGTGCAGCCTGAAAACGCCGAAATGATTAATTTGCCGATAATGTTTTTAAGGAGTCATGATGAATTTTCAGCACCTGGCTTACTGGCAGGAAAAAGCGAAAAGCCTGGCCATTGAAACACGATTATTTATTAACGGCGAATATTGCGCCGCGGTCGATAATACCACCTTTGAAACCATTGACCCTGCCGCGCAGCAAACGTTAGCCCATGTCGCCCGCGGCAAAAAAGCCGACGTTGAGCTGGCGGTGAAGGCCGCGCGCCGGGTCTTTGATAACGGCGACTGGTCACAGGCCGCCCCCGCGCAGCGTAAAGCGGTTCTCACACGCTTCGCCGACCTGATGGAGGCCCACCGCGAAGAGCTGGCGCTGCTGGAAACGCTGGATACCGGCAAACCGATTCGCCACAGCCTGCGCGACGATATTCCCGGCGCCGCCCGCGCCATCCGCTGGTATGCCGAAGCGCTGGATAAAGTCTATGGCGAAGTGGCCCCCACCGGCAGCAACGAGCTGGCGATGATCGTCCGCGAACCGATTGGCGTCATCGCCGCGGTGGTGCCATGGAACTTCCCGCTGCTGCTGGCCTGCTGGAAGCTCGGTCCGGCGCTGGCGGCAGGCAACAGCGTGATCCTTAAGCCGTCGGAAAAATCGCCGCTCACCGCCCTGCGCCTCGCCGGGCTGGCGAAAGAGGCTGGCCTGCCGGACGGCGTGCTGAACGTGGTCAGCGGCTTTGGTCACGAGGCCGGACAGGCGCTCGCCCTGCATCCTGACGTGGAGGTCATTACTTTTACCGGCTCCACCCGCACCGGCAAGCAGCTGCTGAAAGACGCCGGCGACAGCAATATGAAGCGCGTGTGGCTGGAAGCGGGCGGCAAGAGCGCCAACATCGTCTTCGCCGACTGCCCGGATCTGCAAAAAGCGGTCAGCGCCACCGCCGGCGGCATCTTCTACAACCAGGGCCAGGTGTGCATCGCCGGCACCCGCCTGCTGCTGGAGGAGAGCATCGCCGACGAGTTCCTGGCGCGACTGAAAACCGAAGCGCAACACTGGCAGCCGGGCAACCCGCTCGACCCAAACACCACCATGGGCATGCTGATTGACAACACCCATGCCGACAGCGTGCACAGTTTTATTCGCGGCGGCGAAAGTAAAAGCACGCTGTTCCTCGATGGGCGGAAAAATCCATGGCCAGCCGCCGTCGGCCCGACCATTTTCATTGACGTCGACCCGGCTTCCACCCTCAGCCGGGAAGAGATCTTCGGCCCGGTGCTGGTGGTGACGCGATTCAAAAGCGAAGACGAGGCGCTGCGGCTTGCCAACGACAGCGACTACGGCCTCGGGGCCGCGGTATGGACTCGCGATCTCTCACGCGCCCACCGCATGAGCCGCCGCCTGAAGGCCGGTTCGGTCTTCGTCAACAACTATAACGATGGTGATATGACCGTCCCCTTCGGCGGTTACAAACAGAGCGGCAACGGGCGCGATAAGTCGCTGCACGCCCTGGAAAAATTCACCGAACTGAAAACCATCTGGATTGCCCTGGAGTCTTAATCATGACCGAACATACCACCAGCTATTACGCCGCCAGCGCCAACAAATATGAACCCTTTCCGACGCTGGACGAATCGATAAGCTGCGACGTCTGCGTCGTCGGCGGCGGCTACACCGGCCTCTCCTCTGCCCTGCATCTTGCCGAAATGGGCTACGACGTGGTGGTGCTGGAAGGGGCGCGCATCGGCTTCGGCGCCAGCGGCCGCAACGGCGGTCAGCTGGTTAACTCCTACAGCCGCGATATCGACGTGATTGAAAAAAACTACGGCCCGGATGCGGCGAAAATGCTCGGCAGCATGATGTTCGAAGGCGGCGATATTATCCGCGAACGCATCCAGCGCTATCAGATCCAGTGCGATTACCGGCCGGGCGGCCTGTTCGTGGCGATGAACCATAAACAGCTGGAGACGCTGGAAGAACAGAAAGCCAACTGGGAGCGCTACGGCAACACGCAGCTGGAGCTGCTGGACAGAGAGGCGATTCGTCGCGAAGTGGACAGCGACCGCTACGTCGGCGCCCTGCTCGACCACAGCGGCGGCCATATTCACCCGCTCAACCTCGCCATCGGCGAAGCGGACGCTATTCGCCTGAACGGCGGCCGGGTGTATGAGCAGTCGCCGGTCACCCGCATCCAGCACACCAGCCCGGCAGTGGTCAGCACCGCCCGCGGCCAGGTCACTGCCCGCTATGTGATCGTCGCCGGCAACGCCTATCTCGGTGACAAACTGGAGCCGGAGCTGGCGAAGCGCAGCATGCCGTGCGGCACCCAGGTGGTCACCACCGCGCCGCTGTCGGAGGAGGTCGCCCGCTCGCTGATCCCGAAAAACTACTGTGTGGAAGACTGTAACTACCTGCTGGACTACTACCGTCTGACCGGCGATAACCGCCTGCTGTACGGCGGCGGCGTGGTCTACGGCGCCCGCGACCCGGACGATGTGGAGCGGCTGATTATGCCAAAGCTGCTGAAAACCTTCCCACAGCTGCAGGGGGTGAAGATTGACTACCGCTGGACGGGCAACTTCCTGCTGACCTTGTCGCGGATGCCGCAGTTTGGTCGCCTGGATAGCAACATCTACTACATGCAGGGCTACAGCGGGCATGGGGTCACCTGTACCCACCTCGCCGGAAGATTGATTTCGGAACTGCTGCGCGGCGACGCCGAGCGTTTCGACGCCTTTGCCAAACTGCCGCACTACCCGTTCCCGGGCGGCCGCAGCCTGCGTATCCCCTTTACCGCGATGGGCGCCGCCTACTACAGCCTGCGCGACCGCCTTGGGGTTTAATCGTCTTTGCCGACGGCCCTGGCCGTCGGCTCATGCTGCGGATAGTGTTGCTGGAAATAGTGGCGCAGAAACTCCACGGTGGTGCGAATTTTAGCCGACGTCGCCAGGCGGGAGACGTAAACCGCCCAGACGTTGGCCGGTTGCCAGTAGTCCGGCAGCACCTGCACCAGATGCCCGCTGGCGATATTCTCCCTGACGTCCCACCACGAACGGAGCGCAATCCCCTGCCCGTCCAGACACCACTGATGAACAATTTCGCCATGGTTGGACGACAGCGGCCCGGTCACTTTGATGGCGTGCAGGCCCTCTTTGCTATGCAGCTGCCAGACGCCGAACGGATGATCCCGCTCTTTAATCACCAGGCACGGCAGAGCCGCCAGATCGCTCAGCTGTTTCAGCGGCGCATGGCGGGCGAGGAACTGCGGCGACGCGCAGAGCACGCGGTGATTGCGCGCCAGCTGGCGGGCAATCAGATTCGGCGCGATATCGTCGCCGAGGCGAATATCGAGATCCACCCCTTCATTGACTAAATCCACCAGCCGGTCCTGAACATCAAAACGCAGCTCCAGCTGCGGGTACTGAAGCGCCAGCGCCGACAGCGCGGGGGCCACCACCCGGCGGCCAAAGCCGAAGCTGCTGATAATCCGCAGCGTTCCCTGCGGCACCTGACGCACGTCGGAGAGCTCGTCCATCATCTCATCGACATCCTGCAGAATGCGCTGCGCCCACTCGTAGATCCGCTCTCCCTCTTCGGTAATGGTGACCCGGCGGGTGGTCCGGTGCAGCAACATCACATTCAGGGTTTGCTCCAGCAGCGAAACCCGCTTGCTGACAAAAGCCGGCGATACGCCCAGCTCCTCAGCGACGGCGGCAAACCCGGCCCGGCGGGCGACCAGCATAAAGACGCGTAAATCATTCAGCAGCGGCAGATTATTCATGATCTGTGTTTTATGTTTCACCAGTTAGCGTGATTAATTATGAATCAGTCAATTATAGGATAAGCAGGTGGTCAAACATCATCGCTAAAAAGTGAGAACCGGAATGAAAAAAACCTGTCGTATTGCCGCCATCCCGGGTGACGGAATTGGCAAAGAAGTTCTGCCTGAAGGGATCCGCGTAATGAAAGCCGCCGCGCAGCGGTGGGATCTGGCGCTGAGCTTCGAGCAGATGGAGTGGGCAAGCTGCGAATATTATGCTCATCACGGTAAGATGATGCCGGACGACTGGCGCGAGCAGTTACTGGGGTTCGACGCCATCTACTTTGGCGCCGTCGGCTGGCCGGATACCGTCCCGGATCATATCTCGCTATGGGGGTCGCTGCTGAAGTTCCGCCGCGAGTTCGATCAGTACGTCAACCTGCGCCCGGTGCGCCTGTTCCCCGGCGTCCCCTGCCCGCTGGCGGGGAAAAAGGCTGGCGATATCGATTTCTACGTGGTGCGCGAGAACACCGAAGGCGAATATTCCGCTCTGGGCGGGCGCGCCAATGAAGGCACCGAGCATGAAGTGGTGATTCAGGAGTCGATCTTTACCCGCCGGGGCGTTGACCGTATCCTGCGCTACGCCTTCGAGCTGGCGCAAAGCCGCCCGCGCAAAACGCTGACCTCGGCGACGAAATCCAACGGGCTGGCCATCAGCATGCCCTACTGGGATGAGCGGGTGGAGGAGATGGCCAAAAACTATCCCGAGATCCGCTGGGACAAGCAGCATATCGATATTCTCTGCGCCCGCTTCGTGCTGCAGCCGGAGCGGTTTGACGTGGTCGTCGGCTCCAATCTGTTCGGTGATATTCTCTCCGATCTCGGCCCGGCCTGCACCGGTACCATTGGTATTGCGCCATCGGCCAATCTCAACCCGGAGCGCACCTTCCCGTCGCTGTTCGAGCCGGTCCACGGTTCAGCGCCGGATATCTACGGTAAAAATATCGCCAATCCGATCGCCACCATATGGGCCGGGGCGATGATGCTTGATTTTCTCGGGAACGGCGATGCGCGCTATCACGCTGCGCACAACGGCATCCTGGCGGCAATTGAGCAGACGATCGCCAGTGGGCCGAAGACGCCGGATATGCAGGGCTCTGCCTCCACCCAACAGGTAGGAGACGCGGTTTGCCTGGCTGTGCTGAGTGAAGTCGTTCCAATGACGGCCAGGAAAACCAGCTCGAGTAGCGACCATTGATGCGAGGCACACTAGAGATACTCAACGCGTTGAGGTAACCGCTAAATCACCAGTGGGATAATCAATCCGTAGCCCCAGCGCTGCCGACAGGCAGTATGCATGATGGCGCAACACTTGTTGGGCTGCACCGCCGGGGCTCACATCAATGACCCCACTCTCATCAAACAAGGTCAACGCGTAAGCTATTGAACCACTGAGATCAAAAACCGGCGCGCTCACGGAACTCAATCCTGGCGCAGGAACATTTTGCTTGAAGTCGCACCCGGCCTGACGAACAGCCTCTAACTTCGCAAAGAATGCCGCCATAGCCGTTTTCGGCGCCGCACGGTGCTCACGTCGCCAATACTCCGCCTCCCATGCCTCGCGAACGATCTCCTCTGGCATCCAGGCGGAAAATACCTGACCAATGGAGGTCTGCTCCAGCGACATCACCGACCCGATTCGAATTTCCGGATATACGCTATAACGACTCTCTTCAACGCGCACGACCGTTGGTCCCATGTTCCCCCAAACGCTCAGGGCAGCACTATGTCCGCATTCCAGGTTTAAGATCTTCAACGTATGTTCAGCGGTATCGTAAGGACGGTGTAAATGCAGAGCCAGCATTCCTAACTGCTGTGACAGTTCTCCGGGTAGATAAAGCCCTCGTGCATCATCCTTTGTCACCAGTCCACTACGTACCAGGCTTATAAGATACGGGAAAGCCCGTGCCGGACTCATACCGACAGCCTGGGCAATCTTTTTTAGCGGCACACCACCCTGTTGGCCTGTGAGGAACTCTAACATCAAGGCGGCAGTTTCAACCGACTGCACTCCACGCGAGTTCTTATCATTATCAACGTGATTCATAAGCGATCTCATTGCATGAAAGGGAGGCGGCGAGCGCTTGAAGAGCATTGCTCACCATCGTTAAGCGCTCACCTATCAAATCATGAGCGGCCGCAAACGCGCTGATCGTCAGGGTAAGCGAGTTGTCAGCCGCAAACACCGGGACAGCAAGGCTGGTAATTGATGCCAACGGATAAGACTGTGCAATCGATATTTTGTCTCTCCTGATGGCGGCCAATTGTTGCTGAAAAGCCGGGGAGAGATAATCATCCAGCTTATCGCGCGTAAACATCTGCTGGTTAATTACCTCGGTACACTGTTCGCGATCGTGATAAGCGGCGAAAAGTTTTCCTGTCGCTGTCTGGGTCAGAGAAAGTACGCTTCCCAGGCGAAAACCAATATTCATCACTGCACCATGCTCACGATAGTCAATGACCAGCGGGCCAAAACGTCCCCACACAGAAAGAAACATATTGACGTTTAAACGCTGTCCCAACGCTGCAATATGAGCAATAGCCTCTTCCACTACCGACTGGCTATGTAGGGCTGCGACGCCTAAACGGAGGGCTAGTGCCCCTGGTTCAAATTTCTGACTTTGTGGGTCACGCTTAAGCAGACCCACGCGCGTCATGCTTACCAGATAGTTATGAATTTGCGCAGAAGTTGTCCCTGCCCGCTCAGCTATTTCGCTGAGCGTTAAGGGACGGGAATGGTCCACCAGTACTCGTAAAATTTGCCCGGCGATTTCCACGCTCTGGATCCCACGCGATTCTGATTTCATAGCACTTACCGCTGCTGTCAGGTTGTTATGAAGCGGTACTTTATCTTGGGCATCAGGTGCTAACAATATGTTTTGGGATGCTTCACTCACCAGCCTCAACGCAACGGTAATCCATCAGCTCACCAGATATCCTCCGTCTACAGGCAATATCACACCGGTCACATAGCTGGCAGCAGACGAAGCGAGAAAAGTCGCAGGACCAATAAGTTCATCAGGTTGCGCGGCACGCTTCATCGGCACGTGCTGCAAAAAACGCTGCATAACCTCTTCATTATCCCTTGTACTTGCCGACATTTCTGTCGCGATCATTCCCGGAGCAATGGCGTTTACACGTATATTATCCGTCGCCAGTTCCGCAGCAAGCGTCCGGGTTAACTGCGCCAGCGCGCCTTTAGAGATGGCATAGGTGGGTGAGGTTGGTGCGGCGACAAAGGACTGGATAGAAGCAATATTAATAATATTTCCACGCCGTCTTTTTAAGGCAGGTAAAAATGCACGGGTCATATTAAAAGGACCATGAACATTCACGGCGAGCGTGACGGCAAAGGCCTCGTAAACAGATGCCGATGCAAAGGGGATCCGCTTCAACAGTCCTGCATTATTGATTAATACATCGATATCCCCTACCTCCTCAGCAAGCTGCAGACATCCTTCGATCTGGCTAACGTCAAGCCGGTACGCACTGGCTAATCGCCCTTCTGCTCTAAACGTATCTGCTAAACGCTGCACGCCTTTGTCATCGACATCGACCAATATGACTTCTGCCCCAGCATCCGACATCCCGCGCGCTAAGGCGGCGCCATTACCTTTTGCCGCCCCGGTAATGAGTATTTTCTTACCGCTTAAATCAAATAATGGTGCAATTTGCATAATCGTGTTCTTCAACAAGAGTAATAACCCATCCTTCCGGATGCGTGAAAGAGCGCATCCGGAGGCAAGAAAAATAGCTAAAGCATCAGGATGCTTTTTTTATCGTCTCGGAGACTGAAGGGGTGCTGCAGTGAGCCAAATACTGACCCACGGCATATCCGAAAGTTAATGCCGGTCCCAGGGTAATACCTGCCCCCGGGTAATTACCGCCCATGATGCTAGTGGCATCGTTACCAATGGCGAACAGGCCGCGGATGGGCTTCTTCTGCTGATCCAGAACACGGTTATCCGCATCAACCGGGATACCGTTGTAGGTCCCGATATCACCAGGTAAAACCTTCACCGCATAAAAAGGCCCGCGCTCAATGGTATTGATGCAAGGATTAGGATTATGCAAAGCATCGCCCTGATAACGGTTATAGGCTTTTGAACCTTTACCAAAGATCGGATCCTGACCGTAGGCGGCATAACGGTTATATTCCTCCACCGTCGCCTTAAACTGTGCCACCTCAATGCCCGCTTTTTCCGCCAATGCTTCCAGCGTGCGCCCTTCAAGGAGATAGCCGGAGGTCAAATGGCGTTTCAACGGTAGCGGAAATGGCGCGACACATCCCAGCCCGTAGCGTCTGAGAGTTCGGCGATCGCAAACTAACCAGGCACAAACTTCACTTTTAGCATCCCTAACGTTGATCATTGCCTGCACGAAATCATGATAGGAGTTGGCTTCGTTAGTGAAACGGCGTCCCTGTCGAGTCACCGCGATAACGCCAGGCTTTGCCCGATCAATAAAGTGTGGCATCACTCCCTGACCGCCGTCCGGTCGTCGGGTTAACGATATCGGTGCCCATGCGGCGGCGTTTGGCAAATGGCTATCGACTCTCCCACCGATATTTTCAAACATATTCAGGCTGTCGCCGGTATTGGTTTCGGCTGTCGGGCTCCAGTGTTCCTTCCCGGTTGGCGTATGGGGATAGTGTTCGCTTCGTCTCTTAATATCATGAGAAAAACCGCCGGCGGCCAGCACCACACCGCGCGATGCGTAGACCGTATATAACGATCCTTCTTTTTCTACCTTTGCGCCAATGACCGCCCCCTCTTTAAGGATCAACTCCCTGACGGGTGAATTCAGCCAGAGCGGCACATTCTTATCAAAGACCGATTTAGCTAATCTGCCCATCAGAGCATTACCGTTGGTTAAGGTCATGCCTCGTCCACAGGTCAACGTTTGCCAAAAATGTTTAGTTAAACGCTTCGTGGCGTAGATGGCGGACTCCAGCGAACGCGTCGCTTTCATAAAGTGGCGAATATCGTTGCCCGACCCAATCATCATGCCAAACACTGTCAATTCAGGTAGCGGAGGTTCCAATTTGGCCAAATGTTTCCCCAACTGACGAGCATCGAACGGCTTCGCCACCATGGAGCGTCCTCCCTGCGCTGCCCCGGGAGCTTCAGCATGGTAATCAGGGAAAGTGAGAGGCATTTCAAATTTGACTGCGGTATCCTGGCTAAAGAAGGCGGCGGCTTGCGGGCCATGACGCAAGAATGCATCCACTCGTTCTTCGTTATAGCTGGCACCCCCTTCATGCTTTAAGTAACGCTTCACCGACTCAATTGAATCAAGATGGCCCCAGGCTTTAGCCTGATCGCTGCCCGGGATCCATACCCACCCACCAGATCGGGCAGCAGTGCCACCGAAACGCGCTGCTTTTTCCACAATCAGTACATTCAGCCCCTGATGTGCCGCACTTACTGCCGCTGACATACCTGCCGCACCGCTACCGACCACCAGTACGTCGCAGTGAAACTCTTGCTCTTTAGTCATCGAATCCCCCTTTGTTTCTCGCCCACCCCGGACGGTCAATATGGATTTTCTTCGCAGGCAAACTAACGCTTAATTACATAATGATCAAATAATTTGTTATTGTGTAATTATAAATTTGCGATCGATGTTACAAAAATGTATAAAAAAACCACACCTTTCGGTGTGGTCTGAGGTAAGTGAGAGAGGAGTGACGGGGAATGAAATCACAGCAAAATTCATTGCAAATAAAATGGGCAGTGCAAAAAAAATGATAAAAAACCATAAAGTTCAGTAGTTTAAATCTCAAGCTCACGCTGGAGCAACGTTGCGATAGCCTCGCTGCTCTCAGCGGATACCAGCGCCTGGCGGAACTCGGCGTGCATAATGCGCCGCGCCAGGCGCGAGAAGATGCGCATATGCTGGTCGCCCGCCGAATGCTTGTTTAGCGTCAGCATAATCACAAACTGCGCTTCTTCATCACCCCACTTCACCGGCTGCGCCAGGCGGGCGACGCTAATGGTCGACTGCTCAATATGCTCGGATTTACTATGCGGAATGGCAAAACTGAAGCCCAGCCCGGTGGAGAACACCGCCTCGCGGGCCCAGAGATCGGCCTCCAGCTTGCGTGGATAGCGGCAGCGCCCGGCCAGCAGCAGGTTATCCGTCATCCCCTTCAGCACCTCCTCCTTGCTGCGCCAGTCACTGTTGAGGGTGATGCACTGGCGGCTAATCAACGGCACATCCTGCTGGCGCATGCGGAACTGGGCCAACAGATGCTCCACTTCCAGCGAGGTACGGCACTGCATCGCCTGATTCAGCAGCTGACGGCAGGCGCGGCTGTCCAGCTGCGCCAGACGCGCTTTGGTCGCCGGGATCGTCGGCGCGCTCATGCTCAGTTCATCCAGCCCGAGGCCGACCAGCAGCGGCAGCACCGAACCTTTGGCCCCCAGCTCGCCGCACAGGCCGATCCATTTCCCCTGCCGGTGCACCGCCTGCACGGCATAGTCCAGCGCACGCAGGAAGGCCGGGTTGAGACTGTTGTAATGGCGCGTCACTTTCGCATTATCGCGATCGACCGCCAGCAGATACTGCGTTAAGTCATTGCTGCCGATGCTAAAGAAGTCCACCTCTTCGCAGCACTGATCGATGATGAACATCACCGACGGCACCTCCAGCATGATGCCCAGCGGGATTTTTTCATCAAACGGGATCTGTTCGACGCGCAGCGACTGTTTGGCCTCCGCCAACCGCTCTTTCACCCACAGGATCTCTTCCATTGAGGAAATCATCGGGATCATGATCTTCAGCGAGCCGTGCGCCGAAGCGCGTAGAATCGCCCGCAGCTGAGTATGAAACAGCGCCTGGTACTCTTCATAGATGCGCACCGCGCGGTAGCCGAGGAAAGGGTTATTTTCCGCCGGAATATTGAGGTAGGCCACCGGCTTATCACCGCCGATATCCATAGTCCGCACGATAATGCTGCGCCCGGCGGCAGGCTCCAGCGCCTGGCAGAAAATGTTGTAGAGTTCGTCTTCCGATGGCGCGCCGGGCCGGTCCATATAGAGCATCTCCGTGCGGAACAGGCCAACCGACTGCGCGCCGTTGTTGAAGGCCGCCACCGCCTCTACCGAATGGGCGATGTTCGCCGCGATCTCGACGCGGATACCGTCTTCCGTCTGCCCCGCCTTATCCAGCCATACCTGCTGCTGTTGCTGGATCTGCGCCTGAACCCACGACTCCTGCTGATAGTAGCGCGCCACCGCCGGACTCAGGTCGACCACCAGCAGCCCGGCGTTGCCGTCGATCTGCACCTGGGTATCCTCCCAGGGCAACAGTGCGTCGAGGTCAACCCCCACCAGGGTCGGGATATTGAATGAGCGGGCAAGGATCACGGTGTGCGACGTAGTGCCGCCGCTGCGCAGCAGCAGCCCTTTGAGATGCGTTTTATCCAGTTCGAGGAACTGGCTGGGGGTGAGTTCGTCGGCAAGGCAAATGGCGGCTTCCCGCAGTTGACCCGGCGCCGGGAAACGGGCTTCGCCGTAGATATGCTGCAACAGCTGGAAGCAGACATCGCGCACATCCAGCACCCGCTCCTGCAGATAGCTGCTGCCGGAATCGCGGAACTGGGCGCAGAAGTGGTCGCTGGTGGCGACGATCGCCTGGGCGCAGCTGAGACCGGTGAGGATCCCGCCGAGCAGATGCTGGCGCAGCGAGGCATCCGTCGCCAGCGAACGGTGAGCTTCCAGTATCGCGCTGGCGGTGCCGTCATTGTCCAGCAGCCGCAGTTCGATATCTTTCACCAGCAGGCGCAGGCCGTTATCCAGTGCCGCCTGCTCCTGTTCAGGACTGCTGGCGACGGGCAGTGCGCCAAGCTCGTGCAAATCGCGGGATTTTAGATGGATGAGTCTGCCCCCCGCGCTGCCGGCGCAGACCGGACTGGCATGAAACAGCATCGGGTTCAGGCGTGAGAGTGACTCCGGCACCGGCTGGACGTCCAGCGCTTGTGCCGTAGGCAGCGGCGTGTCGCAGTGAGGAAATTCATCACGCAGAAAGGCCGTTAACGCGGCGTAAGCCTCGGCTTCATCTTCGCCGCTGATAAGCAGCTGGCAGGTGTCGCCCTTCAGGGTGTTCGTGCCGATGACCGCCAACGCGCTTTTGGCATTGCCACCGGTATCGCAGCGCAGGTTCCGCCACTCAATTGCCGATGAAAAACGGTTACACAGCGTTTCGACCAGACTGGCCGGACGCGCATGCACACCGTTGGGCAAATCACATGTAAATTCAATGACCAGAGCCATCGCCTTCCTCCTGAGTAATCCATTAATTCCCCAAAAGGTAATGAAAGATGGTCAAGTGGACTAGGTGACAAAACTGGCAATTACTGGACTATTGTACACACGATACTTTTTTATGCCCGCCATCACAATTCCACCCTTTTAGCGCTCACTCCTCCTGTCATCACTAAGATTTGAGGTGGATCGCAATTCTTTTCTAACCTTACAAATATCCAGTAAATGCACTTTTTCTCTACTGTTTTATACGGCGCCCTTTTTCTAATGTTGAGCCATCAATACTGTCACGGGCCCTACAGCGCTCAGGAGCAAGCAATGAACGAACTGGTGCAAATACTAAAAAATACTCGCCAGCATCTGATGACCGGCGTGTCACATATGATCCCCTTCGTGGTCTCCGGCGGGATCCTGCTGGCGGTGTCCGTCATGTTGTATGGCAAAGGTGCGGTTCCGGATGCCGCCACCGATCCCAACCTGAAGAAACTGTTTGATATTGGCGTCGCCGGCCTGACGCTGATGGTCCCTTTTCTCGCCGCCTACATTGGCTACTCCATCGCCGACCGCGCCGCGCTGGCCCCCTGCGCCATCGGCGCCTGGGTAGGTAACAGCTTCGGCGCCGGCTTCTTTGGCGCGCTGATCGCTGGGATGATCGGCGGTCTGGTGGTCTATTACCTGAAAAAAATACCGGTCCACAAGGTGCTGCGCTCGGTGATGCCGATTTTCATTATTCCCATCATCGGCACCTTTATTACTGCCGGGATCATGATGTGGGGGCTCGGCGAACCGGTAGGCGCGCTCACGGCAAACCTGACCAACTGGCTGCAGGGCATGCGCGAAGGCAGCATCGTGGTGCTGGCCATCATTATGGGCCTGATGCTGGCGTTTGATATGGGCGGCCCGGTGAACAAAGTGGCCTACGCCTTCATGCTGATTTGCGTTTCACAGGGGGTCTACAGCGTAGTGGCTATCGCCGCCGTCGGCATCGCCGTACCGCCGCTGGGGATGGGACTGGCGACGCTGATCGGCCGCAAATATTTCACCGCCGAAGAGAGGGAAACCGGCAAAGCGGCGCTGGTGATGGGCTGCGTCGGGGTCACCGAAGGGGCGATTCCCTTTGCCGCTGCCGACCCGCTGCGCGTTATTCCGGCCAATATGATTGGCGCGGCCAGCGGCTGCGTCACCGCGGCGCTGTTGGGCGCCCAGTGTTACGCCGGCTGGGGCGGGCTCATCGTGCTGCCGGTGGTCCAGGGCAAACTCGGCTTTATCGCCGCGCTGCTGGTCGGCGCCTGCGTCAGCGCCGCCTGCGTCATTGTGCTGAAAGCGCTGGCTAAAAAGAAATCGTCTGACGCCAAAGCCGACGACGAATTAGACCTTGATTTTGAAATTAACTAACAGACTGGAAGGAACAGATTATGACCCACATTATCGCTGTCACCGCCTGCCCGTCGGGTGTGGCTCACACCTATATGGCCGCCGAATCGTTAGAAAGCGCCGCTAAGGCCAAAGGCTGGCAGGTCAAAGTTGAAACCCAGGGTTCTATCGGCATTGAAAACGAGCTGACCGCGGAAGAGATCGCCGCCGCCGATATGGTCATTCTGACCAAAGATATCGGTATCAAATTCGAAGAGCGTTTTGCCGGGAAAACTATCGTACGCGTCAATATCAGCGATGCGGTCAAACGCGCCGACGCGATCATGAACAAGATAGACAGCCACCTTTCCCAACGAGCCTGAAGCCTTAAAAGGGGCGCCCGCGCGCCCTTCGCCACAACATGGAGTTTGTCATGACGAATCGTACTCAACGCCTGAAAGCCAGCCTGTTCGCCCAACCGCGCGAAATATCTCTTGAACGCGCCCTGCTGTATACCGCCAGCCATCGGCAAACGGAGGGCGAGCCGGTGATTATTCGCCGGGCGAAGGCCACCGCCTGGATCCTTGATAAGGTAGACATTTCGATTCGTGATGATGAACTGATTGCCGGCAACCGTACCATCAAACCGCGGGCCGGCATTATGTCGCCGGAGATGGATCCCTACTGGCTGCTTAACGAGCTCGACACCTTCCCGACCCGACCGCAGGACCGCTTCGCGATAAGCGAAGAAGATAAGCGCGTCTATCGGGAAACGCTGTTCCCCTACTGGGAAAAGCGCTCAATGAAAGATTTCATCAACGGCCAGATGACCGACGAGGTCAAAGCCGCCGTCAGCACCCAAATATTCAGCGTGAACCAGACCGATAAAGGCCAGGGCCATATCATTATCGACTATCCGCACCTGTTGAATAATGGCCTGGACGCGCTGGTTGCGGAGATGCAATCACACTGCGCCCGGCAGCCTGATAACCCTTTTTATCAGGCGGTATTGATCCTGCTGGAGGCCTCTCAGCGCCATATTCTGCGCTACGCCGCGCTGGCCGAGGAGATGGCTGGACACTGTCAGGATCCGCAGCGTCAGCGGGAGCTGTTAACCATCGCCGCGATTTCGCGCCACAATGCGCAGCACCGGCCAACGGACTTCCCCCAGGCCTGCCAGCTGTTCTGGTATATGAACATCATTCTGCAGTACGAATCCAATGCCAGCTCCATTTCGCTCGGCCGTTTTGACCAGTACATGCTGCCGTTTTATCAGGCGTCGCTGAATCAAGGACAGGATCCGGCGTCGCTCAAGGAGCTGCTGGAGTCGCTTTGGGTAAAATGCAACGACATCGTCCTGCTGCGCTCCTCCAGTAGCGCACGCTATTTCGCCGGTTTTCCCACCGGGTATACCGCCCTGCTCGGTGGGCTAACGGAAACCGGGCGCAGCGCGGTCAATGTGCTGTCATTTTTATGCCTCGATGCCTATCAAAACGTGCAATTGCCGCAGCCGAATCTTGGCGTGCGGGTGAACGAGCTGATTGACCGCCCGTTCCTGCGTAAAACCGCCGAAACCATCCGCCTGGGCACCGGCATTCCACAGATTTTCAACGACGAGGTGGTGGTCCCCGCCTTCCTCAATCGCGGCGTGTCGCTGGAAGACGCCCGCGACTACGCGGTGGTCGGCTGCGTCGAGTTGTCGATCCCCGGCCGCACCTACGGCCTGCATGATATCGCCATGTTCAACCTGCTGAAGGTCATGGAACTTGTCCTGCAGGAAAATGAAGGACAACCGGAGGTCAGCTGGGAAGGGCTTATCCGCCAGATGCGCGACAAAATTCGCTATTACATCAAGCTGATGGTCGAGGGCAGCAATATCTGCGATATCGGCCATCGCGACTGGGCGCCGGTGCCTCTCCTCTCCTCGTTCATTAAAGATTGCGTGCAGCACGGTAAAGACATCACCGCCGGCGGAGCGCGCTATAACTTCTCCGGCGTCCAGGGCATCGGGATCGCCAACCTGAGCGATTCGCTTTATGCCCTGAAGGGGATGGTCTTTGACCAGCAGCGCCTTAGCTTTGACCAACTGATGGCGGTACTGAAAGCCAACTTCCAGACGCCAGAGGGAGAGAAAATCCGCGCCCGGTTGATCAACCGTTTTGAAAAATACGGCAACGATATCGACGACGTCGATAATATCAGCGCCGATCTGCTGCGCTTTTACTGCAAAGAGGTGGAACAATATCTGAATCCGCGCGGCGGGCGTTTTACGCCCGGCTCCTATACCGTCTCGGCGCACGTGCCGCTGGGCTCGGTGGTGGGGGCTACCCCGGACGGGCGGCTGGCTGGCGAACAGTTAGCGGACGGCGGCCTGTCGCCAATGGTCGGCCAGGATGCCCAGGGGCCGACGGCGGTGCTGAAATCAGTCAGCAAGCTGGATAACTATCTGCTGTCGAACGGTACGCTGCTCAACGTTAAATTCACCCCGGCGACGCTGGCCGGCGACGGCGGGCTAAACAAGCTGGCAGACTTTTTACAGGCTTTCTGCAAGCTCAAGCTGCAGCATATTCAGTTTAACGTGGTCAATGCCGACACCCTGCGTGAAGCGCAGCAACGGCCGCAGGACTTTGCCGGCCTGGTGGTGCGCGTCGCGGGCTACAGCGCCTTCTTTGTTGAGCTGTCGAAGGAGATTCAGGATGACATTATCCGCCGCACCGCGCATCAGCTGTGAGGTGATGGAGACGCGCGCCGACCGGGCGCGCATTTTTAATCTGCAGCGCTACTCGCTCAATGATGGCCAGGGGATCCGCACGGTGGTCTTTTTCAAAGGCTGCCCCCACACCTGCCCGTGGTGCGCCAACCCGGAGTCAATGTCACCCAGGATCCAGACCCTGCGCCGGCAGAGTAAATGCCTGGGTTGCGCCCGCTGCCAGCAGGATGTCGTCGAGTGTCCCTCCGGGGCATGGGAGCAGATCGGTCGCGACATGACGCTGGATAACCTCCTTCATGAGGTGCTGAAGGATGAAGTCTTCTTCCGCGCCTCCGGCGGCGGTGTCACCCTCTCCGGCGGTGAAGTGCTCATGCAGGCCGAATTTGCCGCCCGCTTTCTCCAGCGCCTGCGCCAGTGGGGGATCCGCACCGCCATCGAAACCGCTGGCGACGGGCCCTTCAACCGTTTTTTACCGGTGGCTGAAGCCTGCGACGAGGTGTTATTTGATTTGAAAATCATGGAACCTGAGCGGGCATTGTCGCTACTGCGAATCAATCAGCCGCGGGTACTGGATAATTTTCGCCAGCTGGCGGCTAGAGAGATCAACCTCATCCCACGCGTGCCGCTGATCCCGGGCTATACCATGAGCGTCGATAATTTTCGCCAGATTCTGAACTTTCTCGCACCTTTTAATCTTACAGAATTGCACCTGCTGCCATTTCATCAATACGGCGAGCCCAAATACCGTCTGCTGGGCAAACCCTGGGCGCTGGCCAGGGTGAAAGCGCCTGACGAAGCGGACATTCAACCTTATCGGGTAATGGCCGAAGCGGCCGGATTCCACGTCACTATCGGCGGTTAACGCCAGGAGGATGTTATGGACTTCAATATTATCGCCGTCACCGCCTGCGTCAGCGGAGTGGCGCACACCTATATGGCTGCCGAACGGCTGGAAAAGGTCGGTCATCATGAAAAATGGCATCTGAAGGTGGAAACTCAGGGCGCGCTCGGCGTTGAAAATCGCATTACCGCAGAAGATATCGCCCGCGCCGAAGTGGTGCTGCTGGTGACGGATATCGAAATTGACGACGCCCAGCGCTTTCGCGGCCTGCGGACGATTAAAACCAGCATCAAGAGCTTCCTGCTGCAGCCGCAGCAGATCGTCGAGGCCGTGAAAAGCATCATGAAAAAGCCGGTCGTCTATGTTGAACTTCCCTGACCGGCGACGGGCCTTACTCTACATCCAGCAACCACTTTTGCGCTGGCGTCAGGCGGCTGGCCGTCTCGGGCGTCAGCCAGCGCCGCTGGTCCTGCTGCGGCGTATCCGCGCGATCGATGTATAACCCATGCAGCACACGTCGTCTGCTGCCCTCACGATTACGCGTGCCGCCGTGCCAGGCGTGAGCGTTGTAAATCATCACGCTCCCTGCCGGCGCAGCAAACACGATTTCATCAGGGTGGGCTTGCTCCGGGTCGGCCAGTACCTCTTCCGGGAGCTCAGGACGCAGGTGGGTACCGGGGATTATCCGCGGCGCGCCATTGGCGGCGCTCAAATCGTCTATCGCCCAGATGGTATTCACCAGGTGGACTTTGGGAAAATCCGGGCGCGGCTTTTTCCAGTCGGCGTGCAGCGGCTGGTGGCCGCCGTTATATAACGCCTCGCGCGCGTTGAGGCTGGAGACTTTAAACTCGCCGTCGAAGATATAGCGGCAGGCGGAGAGGATCAGCGGATGAGCCCAGACTTTCTCCCAGATAACCCCCTTATTCACCAGGTTGGCGATCCGCGTCGCGGTCGCTTCCTGATGATGTTCCATCGCCAGATTGTCGCCTTCGCGCTCAACCAGGGTATCAATTAGCCGTCGCATTTCGCTCAGCCACTGGGCGTCAACGACGTTATGCACAACGGTGTAGCCGAGGGTGTCGAGCTCGTGTTTCATTTGCGCGCTGAGCGCCAGGCTGGCGCCTAACGCATCGAGAAAGCTAGCTGATGATGAGTTCATGTTGCGTTCCTTTTTAACGTTCCGATAACACAAACAAACTCTACTGGTCCATCCGCGGCATGACAGGAGGCGAACGCTACGAAAAACTGGACATACGTACGCGAGCCAACAAAGTGTGATGGGCGTCAACAATCACGTTTTCGGCGATGCCTGTGCTGTAGCTGACCGGGAATCCACCGCGCAAAATGGCTTAACAAACGCTGCCGGGGAGGAAAAAATAGATTATCATCAACAGGATAATGCGCATGCTGAGGGCAAAGAATGATTGAAGATCTGCCGGATATACTGCATCGGTTAATCGGTCAAAAAGATCGCTTACAGGTGAGATTTCCTGAGCCGGATATCTCCGTGCCTGCCCTTGCCTTCAACGTACCGTTTCCACGTCTGGAAATTGTGCTGGAAGGTCAGCTTAATGAACAGGGGCTGCCGCTAGCCGCTTCGACGTTAACCGCGCTGCAGGTACTCTACGTGCAGGCGGGAAAGTGGACGCTGCCGCAGTGGACCGGCCCGGCCACTACCCTGAGTATCCTGTTTGGCAGGCAGAAACTGGGATTCAGTATTCAGCGCTGGGACGGGAAAAGCCTGCACACGGAGAAGCAAAGCGTTGCCCGCCTCGGGCCGCGCGTGGGCTCTTACCTGCTGCTGAGCCTGAATGAAGTCAGCCTGCAGCCCGATCCGCTGACCGCCCGGCTGGTGGTCGCCGCGCTACTGAGCCACTGTCGCGAACAGCTGGTTGGGCTGGAAATGCGCGTCAGTCGCAGCCGGGATCTGTTTCTTGCCGTTCAGGACTATCTCGAGGAAAATCTGAGCCTGCCGCTGACGCGGGAATCAGTGGCCAGACGTTTTCACATCACGCCCAACTATCTTTCGCATATTTTCCAGAAATCAGGCTCGGTGGGATTTAACGAATATCTGACCCGGGTGCGTCTTGAAAAGGCAAAACAGCTGCTGCGCGGCTATGACCTGAAGGTGAAAGAGATCGCCCATAACTGCGGCTTTGTCGACAGCAACTATTTTTGCCGGGTCTTCAAACGCTACACCGAGCGTTCGCCGTCAGAGTATCGGCGACACTGCCGCAGCGCACAGCAGGCCTAACCTGCCGTGTCGGAATATTACGCCCACTCCACGCGCCCGCGCCCGTTGTGCTTGGCCTTGTACAACGCCTCGTCGACTTTGCGGATAAACGTCTCCTGCGCTTCGCCCGACCGCCAGGTTCCGACGCCAATGCTGATCGACAGCGGTGTTTGATGATTGATCAGGATGGTGCGGGCATTGTCGAGGATCGCCTGCGCCAGATCGTGCAGCTCAGGCTCCGACAGGCCATCGACGATAATGGCAAACTCTTCCCCACCGATACGCGCCGGCAGGACCTGCTCGCTGGTCAGTTTCGCCAGCTGTTTCCCCAGGGAAAATAACACTTCATCCCCCACCAGGTGGCCCCAGGTATCGTTGATTTTCTTAAAAAAATCGATATCCAGGATCATGAGCCCCAACGCATGTCCGGACTTTTCGCGAATGGTATCGATAAAAAAGCGGCGGTTGGGCAACTGAGTGAGCTCATCTTTTAGGGATTGCGAGCGCGCGTCAACGTACAGCAGGTTGATGCGCTCAATAATTTTGTAGACGCCCACCACGGTCAGCAGCATCCCGGAGAGGCGCAGCAGATCTTCGCAGTAGTAGCCCATCCAGCGCGGCTGAACCACCATCTCATCCATCACATCGAACGTGCCGCCGGCAATCCACAGCAGCAGCCCATAGCGCACCCAGTTGACGGCAATATGGCTCATCCGCACCTTCGCTGAGCTCCACAGCATAAACACCAGAAACAGCAGCGCCAGCATATCGATATAGAGCCCGGGGTTGGCCAGGATTTCTCGCCACGTGCCGATGGGCGGCGACACCAGCGCACAGCCGACAGCGACGGCGACGATAACCAGCAGCGCAGGCAGTAGCGTACCCCGCGCCAAAGCGGACGGAATGGGGCGTTTCGCAGGAATAAGGCATTCAGGCATAGCGATGTCTCATGGTAACCACAGGGCCGATCGCGGGACAGGATAGCAGTTAAGCGCAGCGGGACGAATGAAAAAGCGACGCGCCGACAAAACGGCGGTGAGGTAGACTGACCCCGCGGAATTGTTCCAACGTACTACCACTCCATGGCGACGAGGTCAGTGGCGCGGATACTATCGGCTAAATCCATCAGCTGATTAGCTTTCCGTGCGGCGCCACCGATAACCGGCGGCGCCTGCTCAGAGATTAGCCGCTGAACACTCGCGCCTTGCCGCTGACCGTCAGTCGTACCGTCGCGCCGGGCTGCCACGCCGGCTGGCTTACGGTTCGCAGGACAATCGGCCGATCGTGCCCGGACATCGACAGCGTCAGCGTGGAGAGCTGGCCGGAGAAATCAACATCGCGGATGGTGGCGGTACTTTCCTGCGGCCCGCTCACGCTGACGCTCAGCTGTTCCGGACGCAACATCACCTTACCTTCACCAGCAGGATGCCCTGCGTCTGTCGCCAGGTCGCCCAGCGCGCAGCTGGCCCGCCCGGGGCTCAGCCGTGCGGGGAGGATCAGGGCATCGCCGAGAAACAGCGCCGTCTCTTCATCCACCGGCTGCGCGTAAACCGCCAGCGGGGTCCCCACCTGGGCGAAACGCCCCTGGCGCATCACCGCCACCTGTGTGGCGAACGACAGCGCTTCGGTTTGGTCATGGGTCACCAGAATCGAGGCGATACCGGTCTCCGCCAGCAGATCGGCGGTCGCTTTGCGCGTGCTGGCGCGCAGTCCGGTGTCCAGGGCAGAAAAGGGTTCATCGAGCAGCATCAGCGCCGGCTGCTGGGCCAGGGCGCGAGCCAGAGCCACACGCTGCTGCTGGCCCCCGGAGATCTCATGCGGCCAGTGGCGCGCCAGGCTGTGGTCGAGGGCGACCATCTCCATCAGCGCGCCCACCCGGCGACGTTTTTCCTCGCGGCTGGCGTCCAGTCCCCAGGCGATATTGTCCGCCACATTGAGGTGAGGAAACAGCGCCCCCTCCTGCGGAACGTAGCCGATCCGACGCTGGTGGGCAGGAACAAACACGCCCTCGGCAAACAGCGGCGCGCCGTGCATCACGATCCGCCCGCTGTCGGGCGTTTCGAAACCGGCGAGAATGCGCAGCAGCGTGGTTTTTCCCGAACCCGACGGACCCACTATAGCCGTCCGGCTACCCGGCGCCACCTGAAGATGAATATTATCGAGGACCTGCGCGTCGGCGAAGGATTTCGAAACAGAAGACAATTCCAGCATGTTACAACCCTGCCATTTTTTTCGACTGCATATAGAGAACCGCCGTCAGCGGCAGCGAAATGACGATCATCAACAGCGCGTAGGGCGCCGCCGCCACGTAGTCGATCTCGCTGGTTAACGCCCAGAATCCGGTCGACAACGTGCGGGTGCCTAACGGCGAGAGCAGCAGCGTGGCGGTCAGCTCATTGCTGACGCCGAGGAACACCAGCGCGGCGCCGGCGGCCGCCCCCGGGGCGGCAAGCCGCATGGTGATACTCCACAGGGCGCGGGCCGGGCTGCGTCCGAGACTGCGGGCGACGTTTTCCAGCTCCACCGGCGCCTGGGCGATACCGGCGCGCAGGTTAATCAGCGCCCGCGGCATAAACATCAGCAAATAGGCCAGAAACAGCGTCACTTCTGTCTGGTACACCGGACGGGCATAGTGGATGGTGACGGTGACCAGCGCCAGCGCGGTCACGATGCCGGGCAGCGAGCTGGTGATGTAATTACACCCCTCCAGCAGGCGGAACAGCGGACGCGGATAGCGCACGCCGAGCCAGGCGATGGGGATCGCGCAGACCGTCGTCAGCAGCGCCCCGCCCGCCCCCAGCAGCAGCGTTTGACGCAGGGAATGCCACAGATCGGCATGCAGCCAGTTGTCGATACCGCCCAGCCACAGCCAGCGTCCCAGGACCAGCAACGGCACCCCCATCGCCAGCAACACCAGCAACAGAAGCAGCAGCTGCGCGCCGAAAGCGGCCCCTTTACCCAGCACCAGGCGCTTCTGCTCGCGCGCCGCCCCGGCGCCGATACGCGCATAGCGCGCTTTACCGCGCGAAGCGCTCTCCAGCAGCAGGATCGCCAGACAGCACAGAGCCAGCACGCCCGCCAGCATATTGGCGGCCGGACCGCTGAAGGTCGACTGGAACTGATCGTAAATGGCGGTAGTGAAAGTATCGAAGCGGATCATCACATACAGACCATATTCCGCCAGCAGATGCAGGGCCACCAGCAGCGCACCGCCGCAGATAGCCAGCCGCAGCTGCGGGAGGACTACCCGAAAGAACACTTTCCACGGCGGAGTGCCCAGCGATGCGGCGACATCTTCAAGCGTGGGATCGAGTCGGCGCAGCACGGCCGCCACTGGCATATAGATAAACGGATAGTAGGCCAGCACGGAAAGAAACACCCCGGCGCCCAGGCCATGCAGCGAGGGCGCAGCGCTGACCCACGCGTAGCTCTGAACAAAGGCTGGAATGGCCAGCGGGGCCACCGCCAGCGCCGACCACAGCTGCCGCCCGGCCAGCGCGGTACGTTCCGTCAGCCAGGCCAGCGTCACGCCAAGCACAATGCTGATGGGGACCGCCAGCACCGTCAGCCACAGGGTATTGCTGAGCAGCTCGCCTACCCGCGGGCGAAAGACCAGCGCTTTGATTGTCGGCCAGCCGGTCTCGAATCCGACCGCCACCACAAACCCTAACGGCAACAGCGCCAGCAATGAAAACAGGAGCGCTAAGGCAACCATCGGAAATGCAGGACGCCTGCGCTCGGGCAGGCGTCCTGTTTTCTTTCCGAGCGACAGACTCAGAACAGACATAGCAACATCACTTCCTCAGGATCAGAGCAGGCCAGCCTGCGTCATCAGTTCAATGACCTTTTTACTGTTCAGCAAGGAAGGTTCTACCTTCGGGGCGTCCAGATCTTTCAGCGGGGTCAGTTTCGGGTTAGAGGCCGCGTCTACCCCCACCGCATATTCGAAGGCGTTATTGGTGCGCAGCGCATCCTGTCCCTGCTTACCGGTGATCCATTTAATAAAGGCCTGCGCCTGCGCTTTATGTTTGCTGGAGGCCAGCACGCCGCCGCCGGAAATGCTGACGAAGGCCCCTGGATCCTGGTGTTTGAAGTAATACAGTTGGGTGTTTTTGCTGTTCTCGCCGGTTTTTGACTGGTCAACGAAGCGATAGTAATGGTAGATCACCCCGCCGTCGATCTGCCCGGCGTTGACCGCTTTCATCACCGTGCTGTTGCCTTTATAGGCGACAAAGTTGGTTTTCATCGCCTTCAACCAGTCGAGGGTCGCCTGCTCGCCCTTCAGCGCCAGCATCGCGCTGACGATAGCCTGGAAATCCGCCCCCGATGGCGAAGCCGCCCAGCGGCCCTTCCACTCCGGTTTTGCCAGATCCATCAGCGAGTGCGGCAGCTGCGCCTCGCTGATTTTCGCCGGGTTATAGACGAAGACGGTGCTGCGCGCGGCGATGCCGATCCAGCGACCGTGCTGAGGGCGGTACTGCGCCGGAACCTGCTGCAGGGTCGCCGCATCCAGCGGGGCGAAAAGTTTGGCATTATCAACCAGCACCATCGACGGCGAGTTCTCGGTCAGAAACACATCGGCTGGCGACGCGGCGCCTTCCTGAACCAGCTGATTACCCAGCTCGCTGTCATCACCATTGCGCAGCGTGACTTTAATACCGGTCTCTTTCGTAAATCCATCCACCCACGACTTCACCAGATTTTCGTGTTGGGCGTTGTAGACCACAATCCCGTCCTGACCGTCAGCCGCCATCCCTTGCGGCGCCAGAAACAGAGAAGCGGCAACCAGCGCTGCCGTGCGGAGGGGCGATAAGCGAGATTTCATGAACGCATCCTTAATGAAATAGGGCAATTAATGGTAAATAGCCTGAGCGGAGAGGATTAAATCACAGCAAAAAAAGAATGATAATGAAAACAATTATCATAAACTTAAAAAAGCAAAAAATAGCGCCGGTCTGTTATTAGGGATTAGAAAATGCTTAAAACCATCCGTTCCCGAAATTTAGATTAAGAAAACATTAAGCTGCGATTATTTTATTGCCTTCGTGACAGAGCAGCCGCCTCTGCACGTTATCTGCGGTCTTTGCCGGCGGGTATTGTGATACTGATCATGTTTTTAATATGCGCCGTCATCGCGAAAGATATCCCCCTTCTACGATCATTAAAAAGCCTTTACCGTCAGAGGGATGGTTAACTTTATGCACACTCACCCTGGCACGCACGATAAATGAAAGAGATAAAGCGGCGAAACGCATGGATTGCCTTTTCCCTGGCGCTGGTGGTATTTCTGGCTGGCGTGTTCGTCATTAACTGGCAACTGTGGCATTCCGACCAGGCCGCCCATGTCGCCGCCGCCCGCCAGGCGGCGACGAAAATCGCCGTTATTCTGGATGAGGCCCGCACAGCAACGGTGACGGCGATGAACGTTAGCCGCAGCGGGTGCTCGGAACAGGGTCAGTTTCAGCTCGGAACGGAGGCCGCCCTGCAGCCGCATCTGCGCACCATTATGCTGATAAAAGAGGGCCAGGTGTGGTGCTCGTCCCTGCCCGGCAACCGGGTCCTGACGCTCAGCCCTGTTTCTTTATCTGACGAACCTCTGATGCTGCTCCCGGCCAGAATGATGGTCAATAAGCGTCCGGTGCTGATCTATCAGACGCACTCAGCGCAGATCCGGGTGATTGTCACTATCAGCGACGTCCATCTGCGCGATGCGCTATATAGTGATTCGGATAGCAATGGGCTGGCCCTATGGGTTCAGGATCAAATGATTACCAGGCATGGCGATGTCCAGCCACAGGCTGCAGATCCAAGCCGGAGCGTTTTTACTTCGCCGGCCTATCCGTTTCGCATTGCCTATCCCGAGTCATCTTTTTTAAGCCCCGGCCGCCTGGTGAATAATGGCGCCGGTTTGCTGATTTTTATTTTCTCTGTTTCGCTGCTGTTTTATTTTCTGATGCGTAAATTTCTCAATGTTTACACCTCTGAAGAGGAAAAGTTGCGCTACGCCATCGCCCAGGGCTATATCGTTCCCTACTACCAGCCTTTGGTGAACGGGAAAACCGGTGAAATATACGGTGTGGAAATACTGGCACGCTGGCAAAACACCACCACGCCCTCGCGTTCACCTGCTGAATTTATACCGCTGGCCGAGCGTACCGGCTTAATTATTCCGTTGACCCGCAGCCTGATGGCGCAGGTAACCGCCCAGATGAGACCGCTCTTTAATAAACTACCGGATGGGTTTCATATCGGCCTCAACATCAGCGCGTCGCATATTAACTCGCCGACGTTTATCGATGATTGTCTGCACTTTCAGCGCGGCTTTGAGGGTAAAGCGGTAAAGCTGATGCTGGAGATCACCGAGCAGGAACCGCTGTTACTCAATGGGGCGGTGGTCGACAAGCTCAACAGGTTACACAACTGCGGGTTTTCCATCGCGCTGGACGACTTTGGTACCGGCTATTCCGGGCTTTCCTATCTGCACGAACTGGTATTTGATTACATTAAAATCGATCAGAGCTTTGTCGGTCGCGTGACCGGAGAGACGCCGTCAAGCAAGCTGCTGGACTGCGTGATAGAGATGGCCCGAACGCTTTCACTGCGCATCATTGCCGAGGGCGTTGAAACCCAGGCCCAGCTGGATTATCTCAATCGCCAGAATATTCCTCTGCTGCAGGGCTACTTCTTCTGGAAGCCGATGCCCTACGTCTCGCTGGTGATGCTCCTGCTGAGTAAACCGAAGGCACGGATTATCGAAGAATAAGCGGGCGGTCAGTAACCCGGCGGCAATCCTGCCCTGCACAAACCTCATCCCTGAGCAAACAGGTTCAGCGCCTCCTGACGGTTCTCTTTAATAGAAAAGATACGATCCATACGGGTAAGCTTGAACAGGTTCTGGATCGTCCCGTTGAGCGAACACAGCACCAGCTCTCCCTGCCCACTGACGCTCTTGAGTATGGATACCAGGGCACCCAGGCAACTGCTGTCGATAAACTCGACATGGCTCAGATCCAGCAGTACGTTTTTCGTCTCCCCGTCGATGGCCTCAAGGACCTGCTGCTTAAACGCCGAGACAACGGAAGCATCCAGTCGACGCACCAGGGGCACGATAATTTTGACGCCCTGCTCAGTATGTAATTCAACGTTCATCTTTATCCTCAATGTTGGCTGACACCTGTCAACGCGACTCAGTTCTGTTTGGCGTGTACTTTTTTAGCGGGTGATGCCCCAGATATCCCTGGCGTAGCCGCGAATAGTTCTGTCGCTGGAAAACTCCCCCATCCGGCAAATGTTGAGCAAGGCCCGGCGGTGCCAGCGATCCGGTTGTTCAAAATCAGCCATCGCCTGCTGTTGCACCTGACAATAACTGTCGAAATCCAGCAGATGGCAGTAATGATCGGCCCCCGTCAGCATCTGATGCAGCGGCGCAAACCGTTCGCGATCGGCGGTAAACTGCCCGGACACCAGGCTATCGACCACTCGCGCGATAGCAGGATTCTGATGATAGAACGCATGGTGATGCCCGAGGCGTCGGCTCTCTTCAATCTCTTCCGCCACCGCGCCAAACAGATAAAAATTATCGATCCCCACTGCCTCGCGGATTTCGATATTCGCCCCATCATAGGTGCCGATAGTTAACGCGCCGTTCATGGCAAACTTCATATTGCTGGTGCCGGACGCCTCGGTTCCGGCGGTGGAAATTTGCTCAGAGAGATCCGTGGCGGGAATAATTTTTTCCGCCAGCGAGACTTTATAATCTTCGAGGAAAACCACTTTAAGCTGCCCGGCGACCTGCGGGTCACTGTTAATTTTTCGGGCAACGGTATTAATCAACTGAATAATCAGCTTAGCCATCCGGTAGCCCGGCGCCGCTTTACCCGCAAACAAATGGACCTTAGGCGCCATTGTTCTCCCTGCCTCTTTGATCTCCAGGTACAGCGCGATCACGTGAAGAATATTGAGTAACTGTCGTTTGTATTCGTGAATACGTTTGACCTGACAGTCAAACATGGCCAGCGGATCCAGCGGGATGCCGTAGCGTTGCGCCACCAGCTGGCTGAGCGCGGTTTTGTTGGCAAATTTTATGGCCCGGATATTGTCAATAACGGCCGGATCGTCCACCAGGTTTTCCAGACGGGAGAGCTGGGGTAAATCGGTTGGCCACCCCTCCCCCAATTGTTGGTGCAAAAACTCTGCCAGCCCAGGGTTAGCCTGCTGCACCCAACGACGCGGTGTGACGCCGTTGGTCTGATTAATGAATTTCTCCGGGGTGATAAAATAGAAATCAGGCACCAGCTGTTTTTTGACCAATTCTGAGTGCAGCCACGCCACCCCATTCACGCGATGGCTACCGACAATGGCCAGATTAGCCATGCGGATTTGCTTATCATGATGTTCGTCAATTAAAGACAGCGAAGATAACAGATGATTTTTATCCGGCCAGCGCCGGGCCACCGCTTCGAGAAAACGGTGGTTAATCTCAAATATAATCTGCAAATGACGCGGCAGAAGTTTCTCAAACAACGACACCGGCCAGGTCTCCAGCGCTTCCGGCATCAGCGTATGATTGGTGTAGGCGCAGGTATTTTGCGTTATCTCCCACGCCTGCTCCCAGGGCAGTCGGTATTCGTCCACGAGGATCCGCATCAGCTCCACCACCGCCAATGCCGGATGGGTGTCATTAAGCTGAATAGCCACATGCTGCGCCAGCAAAGTAATGTCGTCATTAACCTCAGCGTAGTCACGAAATATATCCCGCAGCGTACAGGCCACCAGAAAATATTCTTGGGTCAGCCGCAGCTCTTTTCCGGTCAGCACCTCATCGGAAGGATAGAGTATTTTTGAAATATTCTCCGAGGCGATTTTTTCACTCACCGCCTTGATATAATCGCCGCGATTAAAAATATGGATATTAAAGGAGTCAGAGGCTACCGCGCTGTAGAGACGCAGCTTGTTGGTGGTCGTATCCCGGTAGCCGGAAACAAAATAGTCATGGGGAATACCAACGATAGTTTTCCAGCCGAGCCACATCGGGTTGTAATTACCATCAATATCTTCGCTGTGCTCGATATACCCCCCCAGCGGGATCAGAATGTGCTGGGCGTGATGCTCCACCAGCCATGGGGAATGCATGGAGTGCCAGTCATCAGGATGTTCGATCTGCTGATCGTTTTGAAAGGACTGGCGAAAAAGGCCATATTCGTATTTGATGCCATGCCCGGACGCTGCAATGTCAAGGGTGGCCATCGAGTCGATAAAGCAAGCGGCTAAGCGCCCTAACCCGCCGTTACCCAGCGCGGCGTCAGGCTCCTCGTCAAGGAGGCGTTCAAGATCAAACCCCAGGTCATTGACCACCTGGCGCATCTCCGACAGTAAATTCATATTCACCAGGTTATTACGCAGCGACTGGCCGAGTAAAAACTCCATCGACAGGTAGTAAACTCGCTTTTTTCGCGCTCCGCGCTGCCGCGCCTGGCTCGACAGAAAATGGTCCTGCTGAAAATGACGAATGGCCAGCGCCACCGCGTTAAAAATATCGCCTTGCGTGGCTTTATTTAAGCTGACACACAGCGTGTATTTTAATTGCTCTTCAACCAACGCCCGTAATTCTTTGATATCTTGCGGATTAATGACAGGCATGCTGACCTCACTGGTCTCTTTTCTGCGTAAAACCGTGGCAGGTAAATCATCATTTTTCCAAGTATAGACGAAGTTTTTTTGCGGAAAGTTTTTTATTCCTGAGCATCAATTCGCTTATATCGTGCTTCGGAACAATTAACATTCCTCTTTTAAACGGATTGGTGGTTTTATTTTTGCCAGCTGATTACGCTGCGGCGCTGACAGAGTCAACGAGATTTCGCATGGCGGGTTTGCGAAGTCGAAGGTCAGGATGAAGCGCGGTTGGGATGGTCAAAGGGAAAAGCAAAAAGGGGTTACCTTTCGGTAACCCCTTCTTTTATATGGCGGAAGCGCAGAGATTCGAACTCTGGAACCCTTTCGGGTCGCCGGTTTTCAAGACCGGTGCCTTCAACCGCTCGGCCACACTTCCGGTGTGAGGCGCACTATAAACACCTCGGCGGATGCTGTAAAGCACCATTTTGTTCAACTGCCTTAAAAACAAACAAATCTGTGTTATTCGTCTGAATTTCAGGCAGTTCGCACAGAAAATCAGCGCCCATCGCCGCTCGTGGACGGCAGTTTCTTTATGTACATATCTTTGGTGTAGTAGTACCCCAGCTTGTCCGGCGTGAAGCCGCCCACCCAGGGCTTCACTAAATGGGTACGCACATAGTGATAGACCGGAATGGCGGGAACATCCTGCGCCAGCAGATCTTCCGCCTGCTGATAGTATTTTCCGCGGGTCGCCACGTCGGTGGCTTTCGCCGCGTTGTGCAGCGCCTCATCGTAAGCCGGGTTGCTGTACTGACTGGTGTTCTCGCTATCCCCGGTGCGGAAGGTATTGAGGAAGGAGGCGGCATCGTCGTAGTCGGCAATCCACGCGTAGCGGACGGCGTCAAAATTATGCGTATGCATCGTATCCAGCATCGTCTTCCACTCCTGGTTCTGCAGCTTCACCTCGACGCCGAGGTTTTTCTTCCACATAGAGCTGGCGGCGATGGCGATGCGCTGATGTGACTCGTAGGTGTTATATAGCAGGGTAAAGACCAGTGGGTGCCGCTCATCGTACCCTGCCTGCGCCAGCAGTTTTTTCGCCTCGGCAATCCGCTTCTCGCGCGGCCAGCTGGCATAGTCCGGGTTGTGTAGCGTCACGCCGCCAATATCCGGCTGACTGATCACCCAGGCCGGGCGCTGGCCCTGGCCGAGAACTTTTCCGGCAATGATATCTTTATCAAGCGCCATATTCAGCGCCCGACGCACGCGCGCGTCGTTAAACGGCGGCCGGGTGGTATTGAACTCGTAGTAATAGGTCGCCAGCTGTGGCGAAACGTCCAGCTGGTCGCCCATGGTTTTCTGCAACTGCGCAAACTGATTGATCGGCACCGTGTAAACAATATCGATCTCCCCCGCTTTGTAGCGATTAACATCGGCGGCCTCGGAAGAGACTGGCAGGTAAGAGACTTTATTGATAACCGTGTGCGCATTGTCCCAGTACTTCACATTACGTTCAGCCACCAGCCGTTCATTCACCACCCATTGGGTCAGCTTATAGGGCCCGCTGGTGACGATATGCTCTGGCCGGGTCCATTTATCGGCAAAACGCTCCACCAGCACTTTGTCGATCGGCACCAGCGCGGGGTGCGCCAGCATCGCCAGGAAGGCAGCATTCGGCTGAGTCAGGGTGACCTGCAGCGTGGTGTCGTTTAGGGCTTTCACCCCCAGCGTCTCGGGGCCCTTTTGCCCCAGGGCAATCTCTCGGGCGTTGGTGATTTGCATATTGCCGGGGTAGCTTGCATAGGGGGAGGCGGTGGCCGGCGAGACCAGCCGTTGCCAGCTCCAGACAATATCCTGCGCCGTGATGGCCGTGCCGTCGGACCAGGTCAGGCCGGGACGTAAATGGAAGGTCCACAGCTGGTTGTCCTTGTTTTCCCAGCGTTCCGCCAGCCGGGGCTCGACCGCCCCCGCAGGCGATACGCTGACCAGACCTTCGAAGAGATCGCTAATAATATTATTTTCAACGTCGCTCTCGACTTTGTGCGGATCGAGCGAGGCTGGCTCACTGCCGTTATTTCTGACCAGCTCCTGCTTTTCCGCCAGCTGGGTGCCCGGCGACACCTGCGCCGCCTGCGCCCCGCCGATCATGGCTATCATACTGACTGCCAGCAGCGTTCGCGTGATGTGATTGTTTTGATGTAATGTCATTTCCCTTTGCCTTTAACGTACGGAGTTATTCCCCCTTCCACACTTAGTCGCAGAATTTCAATAAAGCAATATTTTTCAGTAACCTATAAGATTTCGATCGGCTCACCGAAGCGAAACGCGAAAACATATCGCTTTTTCCAATCCATGTAGAATTTTATGCTAGTCAAAAGCGGCAAAAGCTAAGTAAAGATGGGTAAAAGCATTAGGGCTTCACGCTTGTTTTTCTTATTCTTTATACCTAATTACATCTGTCATAAGAGAGTGACTCATGGATCGCATAATTACATCATCGCGTGACCGTTCCTCGCTGCTCAGCACGCACAAGGTTCTGCGTAACACCTACTTCCTGCTCAGCCTGACGCTGGCGTTTTCCGCCATCACCGCTACCGCCAGCACGGTGCTGATGCTTCCTTCCCCGGGGCTGATTTTAACCCTCGTGGGGATGTACGGTCTGATGTTCCTGACCTATAAAACGGCGAATAAGCCCACCGGGATTATTTCCGCCTTCGCCTTCACCGGGTTCCTCGGCTATATCCTTGGACCGATGCTGAACGCGTACCTTTCTGCCGGCATGGGCGATTTGATCGGCCTGGCGCTGGGCGGTACGGCGCTGGTCTTCTTCTGCTGCTCGGCCTACGTGCTGACGACGCGCAAAGATATGTCTTTCCTCGGCGGGATGCTGATGGCCGGCGTGGTAGTGGTGCTGATTGGTATGGTCGCTAACCTGTTCCTGCAGCTGCCGGCGCTGCACCTGGCGATTAGCGCGGTGTTCATCCTGATCTCTTCGGGCGCCATCCTGTTCGAGACCAGCAACATCATCCGCGGTGGTGAAACCAACTACATTCGCGCCACGGTCAGCCTGTATGTCTCGCTGTACAACATCTTTGTCAGCCTGCTGAGCATCCTGGGCTTCGCCAGCCGGGACTAACCGTTCCCTTGCTAACAAAGGCCTCGCTTATGCGGGGCCTTTTTTTTTGCTACACTGCGGCCAGTTTCAGGCGGTATGTGAAAAATTATGTTTATTTTTGAAGGCAACGAAATTGAGACGGATAGCGAAGGCTATCTGAAAGATACCACCCAGTGGAGCGAGGCGATGGCCGACGTCATCGCCGCGCAGGAAGGGATAACGCTCGCCGTTGAGCACTGGGAAGTGGTACGCTTTGTGCGCGAGTTTTACCTTGAATTCAACACCTCGCCAGCGATCCGCATGCTGGTAAAGGCGATGGCCAACAAGTTTGGCGAAGAGAAAGGCAACAGCCGCTATCTCTATCGCCTGTTTCCGAAAGGCCCCGCCAAACAAGCGACCAAAATCGCCGGTCTGCCGAAGCCGGTGAAGTGCATCTAATAGAGGATCGCGAACTTGTCCCAGCTGCGGGTGGGTTGATGGGGTTCAGTTAACACTCGGTCAACCCGCGCGCTGCGCGGCCCACCGGCTTTCAGCCAGGCGATGAGTTTCTCCACCTGCTCCGCCTCGCCGCAGGCAAGCACTTCCACCCCGCCGTCGTCCAGATTACGGGCATAGCCGGTCAATCCCAGCTGCAGCGCTTCCCGCTGTGTCGAATAACGAAACCCTACGCCCTGAACTGAACCGTAAACCCATGCCATCGTGCAGATACTGGCCATCATCGTCTCCTTTTCGCTCACCCTTTACGCTGAGGATAGCAAATTCATTCAGCGTACGTGCTTTGGCAGTAAACCATAGTGCTGACGGAAGCGCGCGGTAAAGCGCGATCCCGACTGATATCCGCTGTTCTGCGCAATTTCCCCGATGGGCCGCGAAGTGGTCTGCAGCTGCCCCAGGGCATGGGCCATCCGCACCTCCTCGACAATCTGGCGAAAACTCTGCGATTCCTGCTGCAGCCGACGGCGCAGCGTGGACTCGCCGAGAAAGAGCATTTTCGCCACCCGCGACACGCTCCACGCTTGCGCTGGCGACAGCATGACCAGTTGTCGAACCTGCGCCGACAGATCCTGCTGCCGCTCGACGAGCAGCGGGCCGGCATAACCCGCCTCGTGCAAGGCCAGCAGCAGGCCCATGGTCTGATGCTGCTGCAGAGAGGGGGACAAGCCTTCCCGCACCGCCTGCAGAACGCTTTGCCACATAAACGCCAGCTCAGTCGTCACCGGGGCGCAGAGCGAGGTCAGACGCCCGGGCGGTGGTTCACTGACATAGCGGGTCTTGAACGCCGTCAACAGCTCGGGCGTCAGCGACAGCAGATCGGAGCAAAAGAGGCCATTCTCCGGCTGGTTAATCACCTCCAGCTCAACGTCTGCCGGCAAAACAATCAGCTGTTGCGGGGTCGCCAGCACCCGGCTCTCCCCTTGCACAATCACCTTGCTGCCGCGCTTTACCCGACAGAGCGCCGGGGCGAACAGACGCACCCGATGCAGCCTGCATAGCCGTCGGGTGGTGATCTCCGCGGCGGTCAGGGCGTTATGCTGAAAATGAATACTCTCCATCCGACCACCCTTTTATTTTAGCGCCCGGCCGTCGCCGTCAACTGGGCGCTGGCGAGAGCATGGCTGTGTAACAGATACCCGACCAGCGCCCCGCTGGCATCGGCATTCACCGGCAGCGTGGGGATATCCAGCGCCCACACCGTAAAACGGTAGCGATGCGGTTTATCTCCCGCCGGCGGGCAGGCGCCGCCGAAGCCGGCATAGCCAAAATCGTTGCGGCCCTGTACCGCTCCGCCCGGCAGTGTAGCGCTGTTTTTATCTCCCGCGCCAGCGGGCAGAGAAGAGACGCTGCTGGCAATATTGACTAACGTCCAGTGCCACCAGCCGCTGCCGGTAGGCGCATCAGGATCCCGGACGGTGACCGCGAAGCTGCGCGTGCCTGCCGGGGCGTTTTTCCATGTCAGCTGTGGAGAGACATTGCCTCCTGTGCAGCCGAAACCGGTAAACCAGTGCTTCTGGGCCAGCGGCTGCCCGTCACGCATATCATTGCTGCTCACGCTAAACGGCGCGGCCATCGCGCCACTGCTCACTGCCGCAACCATCGCCACAACTATCCGCATACCTGTTTTCATCGTCTTCTCCTCCTGGGGGTGAGAAGACAGAGTATGAAACGCCGCGCAAAGTGAATGTGCTGAAGCGCCTGCATTTTGTGCCGAAACGCTCAACCGCGCCTGGCGGGGGAAAGATGCTTGTATGCGCCAGGTGTGCTAATCTACGCGCCATTTTTCGGTGCCGACATTCCCGTTGCTTAAAGGTAGCTCCATGACAGATTCCCTATTCCCCCGCTTAGTGTTAGCCAAAGGACGCGAGAAATCCCTGCTGCGTCGCCATCCGTGGATTTTCTCCGGCGGCGTCGCCCGCATGGAAGGTAAAGCCCGCAGCGGTGAAACCATCGATATCGTCGACCATCAGGGAAAATGGCTGGCCCGCGGCGCTTATTCGCCGTCGTCGCAGATCCGCGCCCGCGTGTGGACCTTCGATCGCAACGAAGCCATTGATAACGCCTTCTTTGAACGCCGCCTGCAGCAGGCGCAAACCTGGCGTGCCTGGCTGGCCGAGCGCGATGGCCTCGACAGCTACCGTCTGATCGCCGGCGAGTCCGATGGGCTGCCGGGCGTGACAATCGACCGCTTTGGCAACTTTTTCGTACTGCAGCTCCTCAGCGCAGGCGCCGAATACCAGCGCGCCGCCATCATCAGCGCCCTGCAGAGCCTGTTCCCGGACTGCGCCATTTACGATCGCAGCGATGTCGCGGTGCGTAAAAAAGAGGGGCTGGAGCTGGCCCAGGGGCCGGTAGTGGGCGAACTGCCGCCAGCGCTGCTGCCGATCGCTGAGCATGGCATGAAGCTGTTGGTCGATATCCAGGGCGGGCACAAAACCGGCTATTACCTCGACCAGCGCGACAGTCGCCTGGCGACCCGTCGCTACGTGGCGGACAAACGGGTGCTGAACTGCTTCTCTTATACCGGCGGCTTTGCGGTGTCGGCGCTGATGGGCGGCTGCCGCCAGGTCACCAGCGTGGATACCTCGCAGGAAGCGCTCGACGTTGCGCGCCAGAACGTGGAGCTCAACGGACTGGATCTGTCCAAAGCGGAGTTTGTTCGCGACGACGTGTTCAAACTGCTGCGTAAATACCGCGATCAAGGGGAGAAATTCGACGTCATCGTGATGGATCCGCCGAAATTCGTAGAAAATAAAAGCCAGTTGATGGGCGCCTGCCGTGGCTATAAAGACATCAATATGCTGGCGATCCAGCTGCTGAACCCCGGCGGCGTGCTGCTGACCTTCTCCTGCTCCGGCCTGATGACCACCGATTTATTTCAGAAAATCATCGCGGATTCCGCAATTGATGCCGGACGTGATGTACAATTTATAGAACAGTTCCGTCAGGCTGCCGACCATCCGGTGATCGCAACCTATCCGGAAGGGCTGTATCTGAAGGGGTTTGCCTGTCGCGTCATGTAACTTGAAAAACGAAACATGAGCCTCATATAGGGAGTATTCATGTTTCCCAGGAGGTGCCTATGATAGCCAGCAAATTCGGTATCGGCCAACAGGTCCGTCATACGCTCTTGGGCTACCTGGGCGTCATCGTCGATGTCGATCCCGAGTACTCGCTCGCGGAACCGGAAGAAGATGAAATTGCCGCCAATGACGAACTGCGCGCGGCCCCCTGGTACCATGTAGTGATGGAAGATGATGATGGCCAACCCATCCACACCTATCTGGCAGAAGCGCAGCTGAGCAGCGAACCCCGCGACGAACATCCGGAGCAGCCGTCCCTCGACGAGCTGGCCAAAACAATTCGTCAGCAGTTGCAGGCGCCCAGGTTGCGTAACTAGCCTACCCGCGCCGCCCTCAGGGCGGCGTTTTGCTTTATAGCCTATTTTTTCGCCCCAACCACGGCGGCCAGCGTCTGACAAATCGTCTCATTAAACTCGGGGCTGCGCTGCTGCGCTTCCGACCAGCGGGTATTCGCCAGGTTTAACTGCCGCGACTGTACCGCGCTCCCCTGCGCCAGCTGATTAAAAAACGGCGTAAGCATCGCCCCCCCTTTCACTTGCTGTGCTATCAAGACCGGCGAACCATCGCTGTAACGGAAACGCTGTGCTGCTGCGGGGATAGTGATATTAGAAAAGTGCGCTTGCGCAAAGCTTGCCCAGTAATTCGCGGCGTTATAACCGCGTGTAAAATTACTTTCGCAATCAGGAAGCGGAAAGCGCGGCCGGGTATTTTTCTCCGGGGCTTTAAAGCTGTTCTCCATCCACCGCGCCATGCCCTCCAGATACCATGTTTGTTTAAAGACGGCATAGCCATACTGATAAAGATGGAAAAATTCATGAGCAGGGGTAATGTTACGCGCCGGTTCCAGCGCGGCATTCAATACAAACTTTAAACCGCAAGGCAGCTGCCTGCCGTCATTCATGGTTTCTGCCGCCACGCGATCGAAAGCCAGACCATTCCCCTTCGGCAGTTGCAATACATAGACATTGATTTGTCTGGCCTGAGCATAAATCTTTTGCTGTAACGGAAAGCGAAGGCCAAGCACATGGGAATAAAGATATTTGGCGGCCTGCAGCTGCACAGCAATATCTTTAATACTATCAGGGACGCCACTGCCTGAACTGTCGTACTGATATTTGAGCGCGTCGCGCCCTTGCAGGCTATAAAAAATATGGAAATCATCTTCAACATATTCTTTTTCGAGGCGATGTTTAAGCAATATCGAACCTTTGACGCAGCGAGATTCCTGCACCATTTCATTAGCCACTGCGGAAGGCAAACAAAAGGCCCCAAAAAGATATATGGCGCAGCATGCCGCTCCTGTTCTGCTATATCGCAAGGTACCGCCTCTCCGGATGTAGTCCGCCCCAGCGAATTCATTTTACCAGGGCGGAAACGTTCTCACACGACACGTTGTTTGAGTGAAACCACGTTGACCGGCTTCTCCTCCTGCCCCTTCATTCGCTGCTCATTTTGCTGTAACCAGTTCTCCCAGCGTTCGGCTATCGCGCTGGCGTAATAACGGCGTGCATTGCGGATGGCGGCGGCCTGCATCTCTTTCTGTAACGCCTTATCGGAGATAACCTGAACTAATGCCGCGGCCAGCGCCTCTTCGTCGCCGTAAGGTACGAGGATCCCGGCCTGACGATCCTGCAGAATATCGCGCGGCCCATATTTTATAGCAAAGCTAATTAACGGCGTGCCATAGACCATTGCCTCGACCGCCGACAGGGATTGCCCCTCCTGATTTGAGCAGAGTACCGTACAGCAAGCGCGGCGATGGACAGCAGCAATATCCGAGGTAAATCCATTGATTTTTATGACCTCTTCTAATCCCCACGCCTTAACCTGCTCGCTGAGTTTACGGCGAAGCGGACCGACGCCATAAGTGTGTAGCCGCGCATCAGGGCATTGCGCCACTACGTTACGGAACGCGTTAAAAAGCATCAGATGCTGTTTTTCTTCAGAGTAACGCGCCAGATAGATGACTGTTTCCGAGGGTTCCTTTTGCGGGTCAGCCGGAATTTTGCTGTCATCCATATGATTGGGAATGACCACCAGGCGATCGCCGGGGATCCCCTCCTGCTGTAAATCCTGCCATTGTTCGTCGGTAAGTACGATTAACCGATCCACCCGTTGCGGTTGTTCCAGTAAATGACGGTATGAAGCTTTTATCCCGCCGTTTAGCAACTGATGATGAGAGTGGATGACTGCGCTAACCGTGCAGTTCATCCGCTGTGCCGGTTGCGAGCAGACGAATGCTTTCCAGGCTTTGTTTTTATCGACGATAAAATGCCAGCTGCCCGCTGCGGGCAGCATCATTTCCAGCATCCAGGAAAAAAACGCCTCCTGTTGGCTGAAGGATTTTATTTCTCCACCGGGTAGCGCGAGATCCATGCGGGCTATCTGCAGGTTCGCTTTCTTCACGTCAAAATATTTACGCAGCAAAACGTTTCCCGCGCTATCGACGTAATCCTCCACCAGTTGCCCCTGCGGGCGTAATTGATAGTTATTTTTACCGACCGTCGCCTCTGCTTTTGGCGCTACAGCCTGACGAAGTTCGATCTCCCCTTTAAGCGCTGGTAGGGGAATGATTTTCCCGCTCTTCAGACACGACACCAAAGCATGGTACAGATTGTAAACCGGGACCGCTTCCGGCAGCGCTCCCCGCGCCTTCAATGCTTTTACCGTCTCATTGAGTTCGGGATCCCACATCGCGGTAATAAGCCAGGGAACAGTCTGTAAATGTTCTACAAACAGCCTTGCTCGCCGAGAAGCCGCTACCTCAATACCATTACCCACGTCGCGCAGATTCTCTAACAAAAAAATAGTCGTTCCCCGAGGTGCGGGCGCCGCCGCGATTGGCGATTGCTGACGTGTGTTGGCAGCCTGATAATACTTTTGATAAGCAATATAACCAGACAGATAGTGCTCTACATCATCAATCCGCACGCGGTAGCTATGGTGTCGAATGAAGAAGCTGTTGACGATACGAGCAGGATTTTTAAAAAACATCGCCAGTTCCGGCCAGAAGAAACCATCCAACAGGTAACGCGCCCGCGACTCCAGCGCCTGATAAAACTTCTCTTTATCAAAGTTGTCGAGCAAATGGCGCTGTTCGGACGAGGCATCCAGACGCGCAATCATTTCCGCCGCCGCCATCATTAATTCCAGTAACGTCGGATAGGTTGTTACGCGTTGCAGCACGAAATCCAGATGATCGCGCACGTTATCCAGCCCGAAACGGAAATAACGCTCTTCCGGGCGGTAACGCGTCAATTCGTTAACACAGTAGCTCAACCAGTGATCGTGATGCTGCCAGTGTTTTTGTCGAATGAAGTATTCAAATGCTTTCTCCACCATGGACAGCCACTGCGGCGCCTGCGTCAAACGATACAAACGCATTAAGGCAAATGCCGCCTCGCCGTCGTAATAGATTATGCGATGTTTGGCTTTCAATGAGAGATCGTTGCTGTTAAGAACATGAACAAACTCACCGCTTTGCGCATCCTGCATAAAGGCAATGCCGGTGGCCAGTTGCGACAACAAGTCCAGATATTGTCGGTCACCCGTCGTTTCGGTATATTTTACCAGCGCCAGAATACTGACCGCATTCCCGCCAAGCTTAATTTCATTTTCGACATCGCAAAGAAACGCGGCCTGTCGCCCATCGGCAAGCGTACGAACGGCAATAAGATTGTTGACCAGGTAACCAATCGCCCGATCGATTGCCTGACGCAGGTGCGGCTGCCTGGTGGCTTCCCATCCTTCAATCAACGAATAGGTTGAGCTGGCATGGCGCAGAGCATTATAGGAACGTACCGGACGGTCAAAGCAGGGAAACCAACCGTAATAATAGAGCCCATCTTTTTTAACCTGGCGAGCCAGATAGTCGCTCCCCTTTTTAATCACCTCGGGCAGATAGTTTTTTTGCCATTCATCGTCGATAACGCGGTAGCCGGAACTGCGGCCGCTATGTTCAATGAGTTTGGCACCGCTACGATCGCAAAACACCGATCGCGTTTTAAAACGCCATAATATCTGCTGAGGCTCGCTCGGCCAGTTCAAACTACATTTAAACCGCCGTTGACCATAATTTTCCAGATTGATGTCATTTGGCGCCACTACGCCATTGTCGCCATCATAAAGTAACGCATTCGCCGCAATTTCCTGTTCAAGGATCGCTTGCGTAAATTGGGTATCAAAAGAGATCCCGAAGCGGAAGTAATTGCGTTTAGTGATATTGAGTTTCTTTTGCAGATTTTCCCAGGTGAGTTTTTCTACGCTATCGACAATGTCAATTCGTAACCATTGCGGTTCATTATCCTGCTTTTTACGCCACTCCTGCAGCGCTCTGGCGCCGGTTAACCAGGCTTGATCAAAACTGGCGGCGGTCGATACCTGGACATGCGCGCGCTGCTTTCCGTCACTGACGCTAAAAAAGATGACCCATCCAGGATAATCGGCAGGCAATGCGGTCGTTTTTAATGGCTTGCACTGAAAGCAAGCCTGTTGTAATAAATCGCTTAATGCCATCTCAAATCTCCATACGTTGAAAATTTCACCAAACATACAGCCAGCTAGTGGGTGTTACCTTTCTCTCAGTGCTTCTTTCGCCCTGTTAAATGGTTTCACCAGATAATCCATTACGGTCTTTTCACCGGTTTTAATATCAACCGTGGCGATCATTCCCGGGCCAATTAAAAAACGCTTGCCGCGTTTATTTTCCAGATAGTTATGATCGGTTCGGATAAATACCCGATAGTAGTAGACGTCAGGTTTTGCCTCATCCTGGATCGTGTCCGGAGAGATAGTTTCGACAACACCATTGAGGGCGCCATAGATGGCATAATCATAGGCGGTAATTTTCACCAGTGCCTTCTGATCGGGATGAATAAATGCAATATCCCGCGGCGAAATACGCGCTTCGATCAATAACCGACCATCGATGGGTACAATATCCATCAGCTCACCGTTTGGCGCGATAACGCCGCCGATGGTATTCACTTTGATATTTTTGACGATCCCCTGCACCGGCGAGCGCACGGTCAGCCGAGCCACTGAATCTGCCCGGCCTTTAATCACTTCGGCAAGGCTGGCGACATCCGCGTTAGCTTTCGACAACTGCTCGCGGGCATCAACATAGTAGCGAGTGTTAAGGTCAATTTTCTTTAATTCAATATCGGCGGCCTGCTGACGCAAACGGAGTACTTCGACGTTACTGGCCGCACCGGTCTTAGCCAGCTTTTCATTTATCGCCAGCTCGCTATTTACCAGAGACAACGACTGCTCCAGTTGCCGCATAGACTTCGTTAATTGCTCCCTGCGGCTGTGATAGAGGCGAGTTTCTTCCGCCAGCAGCCCCGGCCAGGCCTTCAGCGATGGCGGAAAAATCAGCGGTTGGTTATTAACCTCTGCGGTCAGGCGAATGCTCGCGGCTAATGACGCGCGATATTTAGCCTGACTCTCGCCAACATTGGATTCACTGCGGGTGGGATCCAATCGTGCGACCACCTGACCTGCGGCGACCCGGCTGCCTTCGCGAACGTGCAACTCAGTTAAGATCCCGCCGTCCAGCGTTTGCAACACCTGCTCGCGCGAGCTGGGGATCACTTTTCCGGTTCCGGTGGATACTTCATCGAGCGTCGCGAACCACGCCCATACGCCTGTGACAACCAACAGCAGTGCCAGTAAAGCGATCAGGCGTCGCGAATTAACCAGTTCAGCCTCATCACGCTCGTTATCAGCCATCGCGGCAACCGGATCCGGTTCCTGTACTCGCGGGAAAATTGCAGTACTGGGTTTATTCATATGTTCACCACCTGAGCGCGCGCTTTTTCCTGCTCAAATACGGTCGCCTTCGGTTTATCCAGCGCTAACTGACCATCCTGAATAACCAGAATACGATCAACGATATTGAGCACTGCTGCTTTATGAGTGGCGATGATTAACGTGCGCTCTCCTGCCCAGCGCGCCAGTTGCTCGACGAACGCTTTTTCTGTTCGTTCATCAAAAAATGAGGTGGGTTCATCCAGCAAAATAATATTAGGGTCGCGAATGAGCGAGCGCGCCAGCAACAGGGACTGCCGCTGTCCGCCGGAGAGCCCGAGCCCCCCTTCCATCACCACATGTTCAAGACCCATAGGCAGTCTGTTGACGAACTCCAGCGCACCACACAGTTCAAGCACTTTCACCAGTTCATCATCGCTCGCCATTGGCCGCCCCAGCGTCAGATTCTCCCTTAATGTTCCATGAAACAGCCGCGCCTCCTGAGTCAGTAGCGTGGCGTTACGGCGAATGTCTGCAAGATCGATCTGTGGCAGCGAAAGATCGTCAAGCCGAAGTTCGCCTGACGCCAGCTCGACATTGCCCATCATCGCCTGCAATAGCGTCGATTTTCCGGCGCCTATGCGCCCAAGAACGGCTATTTTTTCTCCGGCTTTAATAGAAAGTTGTTTAATTCGCAGCGGTGCGGGACCATTGTCTTTGCCGTAACGAAACTCGGCGTTACGGAATTCATAATTGCCGTGCAGAACCGCTCGGTGGACCCGCGGTTCATCCAGCCCGCCCTCGACCGGCAGCGCCATTAAATTATCCAGGCTTGCTTTCGCGACTTTCACCTGCTGCCAGCGAGCCAGTACGCCGCAGAGGGCCGTCATCGGAGCAACCATTCGGCTGGACAGCATCGATGCCGCCACCATGGCGCCAGTCGTGATGTCGCCATTAATAACCAGTGGCGCCCCTACCGCTACGACGGTGGCATACAACAGGTTCTGAATCGACATGCCCCAGCTCACCAGGCCATGAGTGACTTTGCGGGTTTTCACTCCCGATTCGGCAGTAATTGCCACATAACTGTTCCATTGCTGCAGGAAACGGCTTTCTGCCTGCATCATTTTGATATCCGGCAACCCCTGAATGCTTTCCACTAAAATGGCGTTGCGTAGCATGCTTTCATGCTGATTTTTGTTCGCCAGCTCGGCCAGTTTTTTCTGCAGTACCAATCCCGGTAATAGCATCAGAATAGTCGCAACAGGCGCAATCCAGCTCAGCCATGGCGAGACGATAAATAACACAAGCTGGAAAAGCAGGAAAAAAGGCAAATCGGCAATGACCGTCATCATGGTCGAGGTCATCATTTCCCGTACCTGTTCAAGCTCGCGAATTTGGGAAATAAAGCTGCCTGTCGAGCGTGGAACCGCCGTATTTTTCAGCCGCAATGCGTGACCAAACACGCGATCGGAGATACGGATATCTCCACGTTTGCCTAACAGATCCGTGACGTGTCCACGGGTAATTTTCAGCATGAAGTTGAACAGGGCGGCAATTAATACACCGCTGAACAAGACATATAAAGTGGGATAAGATTGAGCAGGGATCACCCGGTCATATACCTGCATAGAAAACAGGATGCCGGCTAATGCCAAAATATTAATCGCCAGCGATGCCAGCATGACATGCATATAGGGACGCCAATCTTTTAAAACGATTTTACGCAGCCAGTCTGGCTGAAAGCGAGAGAGATAGCTTTCAGTTCTAATATCTTTCTCCGGCGAGGCCGGACGAAAAGCCACGGTGAATTCAATCTCATCTAATAAGGCGTCAAGCGGGCAGTGGCTTAGTAAAGTCAGCTCTTTGACAAAACGGACCCCGACGGAATTATGCAGATCGAAGCTTTCAATAATGCCAATCTGACCATCTTTGAGCTGTACCACAAGCGGCAGACGCCAGGCCGACATTTTCCGGTCATTGCCATTCAGAAACTGGCAATGCAATCCGGCATGGCGGCAGAGATGTTTAAGCGCATCAGGCAGCGTTTTTTGCGTCGCCCACTCCGCCGCGGCATGGAGCGTACCCGGCGAGTAACTTTGCCGATAATGGCTGGCGACAAAAGCCATAGCGTTAGCCCAATCCTGCAAATGGGGAATATCGCTGCGCTGGTGTTGTTCGCTCATGGTCGAATCTCCACACCCTGAATTCTTTGGTTATCCAGAGCAAAAACGGCGCGCATTTTCCCCGTACTGAACAGACAGTCCAGTTCCAGATTTCGCAGTTGCGCTTCAGTTAATACCTGATTGAATTGCGCCTGATAAATTTCCTGATCGACATTGAGCAGGTCGAGTAACGGACGCGTGCCAAGCTGTAAATATTGATCCTGATACAGAGCGCGAGTTTGTTCGCCAAGTAATTGCTGGCGGCGCTGGATGGCGATAGATTGTTTCAGATTTACCGCCTCGTCGCGGGAGGCGCTTAACTTCTGGCTGGCATCGAGTTGCGCGTTTCTGATCCCGGCATTAGCCGCAGATAACGTTTGCTGCGCCGCTTCGCGGGAAGCGGTGAGTGCCCCGCCCTGATAGATCGGCATTTCAACTTTTACCCATGCCGAATACTGAGTTTTATTTAAAACCGCGCTGTTGGCGTAATTATCATTGAGGTAATGCGTTACCTGAGGTTCCAGCGAGATAGTTGGCAACATTTGCGCGGTGGCATTATCTAACTGCGCTTGCGCCTGCGTAGCCTGCGCCAAAGCCGCGAGCACCGCTGGTACGGTTCGGTAATCGATTTTACTTACGCCACAGGCAGCATCCATCGCCTGCGGTACGCTTTCGGTTACGGAGGAAATACTCCCGAGACCAAGATAAGTCGCCAGCGTTGCCTTCCAGCGCTCCAGCGCCGCCTGATATTGAATAAGCGTTGCCTGCGCGCCCTCTACGCGGGTATCCGTCTGCACCACATCTGAAAGCGATGTTGCGCCGGCGTCGTTGCGCTGGCGAATAAGATCGCCAATATGTTTTAACGAATCCACCTGGGCCTGAGCTATTTTCACCAGCTTTTGATAACCCTGCATCTGTACCACTGCACCCGCGGTATCATGAGCCACTTGATCGATATTAAGCATGACCATCGCCTGCTGTTGGGCAACAGCGGCATCCGCCGCTCTGACCGAGCTGGAGACTTTGCCAAAGTCGTACAGCATTTGCGAAACAGAAACCACTAATGAAGGGGAATATCCTGAATCAGAGTAGGTATTACTATAACCATTATTCATACCCGCATTGACCTGCGGATAATATTTGGCTTTCGCTACATCAACTTTTTGCACCTGCTCCTGGAGCTTACTCACCTGTTGAGTGATAGCTGGATGCCAGTTGACTGCTGATTTAACCGCCGTGGCAATATCCACTGGACCGGCCAGATGACTTTCAGGATTGATAAGATCTTCGTTATATCCGGCAATCTGCTGACTATCGTTTAATCTCTGGGTACTGATAGTGGTGGGCGGAAAGGAAAGCTCCTCTGCCTCAACCGCTAATACCATGCTTATTGACAGGAAAATAGTGCTGCACCTGTAAACGTTGACCATCCCTTTTTTTTGAAATAGACGCATAAAATTACCTTTCAGAAAGCACACTGAAAATATGGATATACTCTTTCCGCATCATTCCTTTTATTTAACAATAGCCCGTCGTTCTCGGGTTTGTTTTTTCTTTCTCCTTTTTTGGCAAAAGCCATAACGGCAGCACATCCCTGTGCCACCATTCCCATCGACATATTTAGTTCGAATTGTTGGTATCAATCAGCTCATCGAGCGAATTGATATGGACCCCCTGTAGCGTAATCAACGTCGCAGGTTGATGAGTGGTTCCACCGTTACCATCGCGATCAATAGACACCACGGTATTTCCGCCAACATAACTCAGAGTAATATAGTCACCCAGCGTATCGCTGGAACCATTCCAGCCGACCAGCAGCGCCGAAATATCGATATGGTCTCCCTGCGCGACTGAGAAATCGCTCCAGGTATCGCTACCATTGCCTCCTGTGTCGTCATCCGCCAGCAGGTTGTAAACCAGCGTATCGGCCCCCACTCCCATGCTGAAGGTATCATCGTAAGCGGTACTGTGAACGCTATCGTCATTGACGCTGCCGGCGATCTGCGGATGCAGATCGATGGTCAGGTTCGCCGTCGAACTACCGCCATCACTACTGATAAGGGTATAGGTAAACGTCTCCTTAGCCGTTATGGCGTCGGTATTGACACCATTGTTCAACTGATAGGTGTAACCTCCTTCCCCATTAATGGTCAGGATCCCATATTCACCATACAGCACCGCATTTCCATTAGAGGCGCTGGTCCCCGTATCGTTAGTTACTGTGCCATCCGAATGGAAGGTCCAGTTGGTCACGACGCCCAGATTATTTTCGCCACTTATCGTAAAGCCGCTATGCAGCGAACCAAGCGTATCCGGTGTGCCATTCGCATCGGAACCGTCGAGAATATTGCCTGCCACGGATTGCGCGACCGTCAGATGCGCATCGGTATGGATCTCGGTTCCTGTCACGCTCGCTGACAGGCTGTAGGTCATCGCCGGGCCAGCCTGCATTGTATGACTAATACTCAGCGTATAATCACCTGCCGCCAGTTGTACCGGGTTGCTGCCGTTGACCAGGTTTAGCGTCGCGGTAGCCGAATCCGCCCCCGGGCTCAAGAGGGTACCGTTGAGGGCCATCTCCAGAGGCCCCGTCCACACCGTGACATCTGTCGTGACTCCGCCAACGGTCACATGATGGATTAACGTGACCGTTCCGGAAAGATCGCCATTCAGTAGTGAAAGGCCACTGGTTCGGTTACCACTCAGGTTGAGAGTGATAGACGCCCCATCCACCTCCCGGCCTTCCGCGATGGTAAAGTTCTGGCTTGTTACTTTCACCGCCGAGGTCGCGCCAGTCGGTACCGCAGCGTTCGTCACCGCAAGATTACTGACGCTTTGCGTCCAGGTGGCCGCTTGCATTGCCGTCGGCGCCGACAGGGAAACGATATCATCTATCGCCACCGCCGGTGTCGATTCAATATTCATCGTCAACGTAGTCGATGAAGTCTGACCCAACGCATCTTCTATCGTATAGGTGAAGACATCGCTTTGACCGGCGCCCGTTGTACCATTGGCATGATAGCTATAACTACCGTCCGCCTTGATGAACAGCGTTCCCCAGGAGCCATTTATAGTGACGCCCTCAGGGGTGACGGTTTCTATCTGCGAACCAAACTGGACGCTGCTTACGGTAATTCCGTTTCCGGTATCGCCGACATCACCATCGCTATCAGTATGCAGAACATTACCCGTCACATATTTGGCCGAATCAGTCACCTCCATACTAATACTGGTGCCCAAATTGAGATTCAGAATCGAGCCGATCACCCCTCCTGTGGTGGGTGACGAAATAACGACCATATAGTTACCGGCGCCAATTCGTTCGAACTCACCTCCCCCCGCATACTCAAGGCTTAATCCAAGGAGACCAGTCGGCGTTGCTGTAATTCCATCCTTAATGACCCCGACAATCTGGTTCGTATCGGTATTGACCAGAATAAGATCCAGGGTGACAGCGCCAAGCGCAATGCTAAGGGCGGTAGACCCCGAAACGCCTAACGTCACATCCTGTTCAGTTCCTTCTGCCACGGTAAACTTAAAGCCATTAGTCGGAAGCGCGACATTCACGGTATTCAGTAACGACAGGCCCGCCACCTGAACGACATTGCCCCCTTGAATATCAAGATTATCCTCGACATTGCCGACGTAATAAGCCTGCGTATCAGGGTTGGCCTGGGCGGTTTCGATCTCCTGACCAATATTAATGGTCAGGGTCGTGGTGGATTGCAGTCCATTACCATCCGTAATGGTGTAGGTAAATACATCTGCATTACCTGCTGACCCCGCCTTACCTGATGCCTGATAGCTATAGCTGCCGTCAGCGTTAATAGTCAGGACACCGTAAGCACCGGTTACCGATATTGTGCCGCCATCCACGGAGACAGTCTCGCCTGCGGCAGTGGTGGCCGTTACCGACGTTACCGTAAGATCGGTACCGCTATCGGCCATATCGCCGTTGTCGGATCCCTCCAGTACGTTGCCTGTAACGGTACTTCCGCTATAACCGAGCGAGTCTGTTACCATTGCCTCAACGAAGGTGGCAACGCCTGCCCCTGCCAGCGTGTTGATCAGGCTCACCAGCACCCCATCAGAATTGGGTGAGGATATCGCCAGCGCATAGTTACCAGCGGGCAGATTCTCAAAGGAAGCGGTGCCGCTATAGACCAACCCACCAAGCAAGGTTGCGCTAATACTCACGCTCCCCGGGTCGATAGCAACAACGCGTCCCGTAGCGATATCAATCACCGACAGATCGGCTGTCAGCGTATTTCCCGCCCCCAGCAGATTGACTATCGACGTTAACAGTCCTGCTGTTGAAAGCAGAGAAACGCCACTGACATCAACCGTCATATCTTCTGTTGTGTTGCTATCCACGTTGAAGCGGAAACTACTGCCAGACAACAGCGACACATTAATCGTGCTCAACAGCGAGACACCAACCAGTTGCGAGAGATTGCCTTCAGTGCCATTAAGGTTGCCGTACTGCTGAATAATCTCAGAACTATTAGTATCAGGTATTGCCTCAACGGAATCCGAGTCGCTGTCGGAGTCGCTGTCAGAGTCCGAATCGCTGTCAGAATCCGAGTCACTGTCAGAGTCCGAGTCACTGTCAGAGTCTGAATCACTGTCGGAGTCAGAATCCGAATCCGAATCCGAGTCACTGTCTGAATCCGAATCGCTGTCAGAGTCCGAGTCGCTGTCAGAATCAGAGTCACTGTCCGAGTCCGCATCGCTGTCTGAATCGGAGTCGCTGTCTGAATCGGAGTCGCTGTCTGAGTCCGAGTCACTGTCGGAATCAGAGTCGCTGTCGGAGTCAGAGTCACTGTCTGAATCGGAGTCGCTGTCCGAGTCGGAGTCGCTGTCAGAGTCCGAGTCGCTGTCAGAGTCCGAGTCGCTGTCAGAGTCAGAATCGCTGTCTGAATCGGAGTCGCTGTCGGAGTCGGAGTCACTGTCGGAATCCGAGTCGCTGTCCGAATCCGAGTCGCTGTCCGAATCCGAGTCGCTGTCGGAATCCGAGTCACTGTCCGAGTCCGAATCGCTGTCGGAATCGGAGTCACTGTCGGAGTCGGAGTCACTGTCCGCATCAGCATCTGACTCACCGGTATCGCTTCCTGCCACAATATTAATTGTCAGCGTGGCCGTCGCCATATCACCATTCTCATCCACTATCGTGTAGGTAAAGACATCAGCCTGGCCAACAGCGTCCGCATCGCCAGTCGCCTTATAGGTATAGCTGCCGTCCGCATGGATCGTCAGCTGGCCGTAAAGACCGTTGATCACAACGCCTTCAGACGTCACATCAAGCGGCGTGGTCTGCACGCTGGAGGCGATTTTGCTTACCGTAATGCCATCCCCGGTGTCTGCGACATCACCGCCTGCATCTGCAGTCAGCACGTTGCCGGCAATTACCGTCGAGGTGTACTGCGTAGAGTCTGTGATCGTCGCCTGCGCCACCGACAGCAGATTGGCTGAAGCCAGTTCATCAACCACTGCGGCCAGCGCGCCGGAAGCCTGTGGTGAAGAAACCACCACCGCGTAGTTCCCTGCCGGCAGGTCGCTGAAGGTCGCGCTGCCGGAGT
>NZ_JAKUZS010000019.1:0-23912 GCF_030128585.1 Klebsiella sp. K5-204 | reverse complement strand
CTATGGCCCTGGTACGAGCGCTGAACAAAATGACGAAAGCAGGTATGCCTGAAAGCGTGCGTATTGCCTGAAAACACAACCCGCTACGGGGGAGACTTACCCGAAATCTGATTTATTCAACAAAGCCCGTTTCCCCCTGTGCATGAACAAAAAATGAACACTTTCACCTGTTTTAGAATCTTCCTGGAGGGGTTGAGTGTTACGAACAAGTTCCCATTGTTCGATATATTCCCCGATAATAGGGTCAACTGGCTTTGTGAATGCCGCGTAAGTCTTGCTAACGGGTACATCTATCAGACAGATACGGGATACATTATTTTCTTCTGGCTGTTGCCAGCGGATACATCCACACTGCATACGTAGAATTTCATCACGTCTGAGGCCTCCAAATAGCCAGAGAACGCTGAGTGCTCTGACCATCTCCAGTGGATAAAAATAAGGATATGCAACACAGTTTGGTAAATCCGACTCCTGCAAGTTCTGTCCGGCGTGAAGTAATTTACACCACATATCATCGGCCACAATGCGAGGCTCTGGTCCAACCAGGGAAGTCAAGCTACGCGGTGCCCTGAAAACTCTTTCTGGGCTGAATCGTACAGGTATCCATCCCCATTCCTGCAGGTCATGAAAGAAAGTTCTAATATGACCCAACATCCTGGCCCTCGCTGCAGGCATCATCATTTTGCCACGACGGTCACGATACATGCCCCCAGGGTTTGCCCATTCACCAACTTTCATTCTACAAGCGGCGGTCACCCAAGCGATCGCGGTGTCCCGTGTCCAATCAGATGGTGACAGACAGGTTGGATAGCACTCAGCTAACCAGCGACCACACTTCAGCAAAACGTACCAACCGGACAAAATAGATGAGGGGCGAAGTACTGAGGTAGCACGCCACCGTTTGCACCATACCAGCCATTCAGTTGGTACATCGGCTGTTGCATTATATTCTCGGGGAGGACGGCGACGTTGTGTTATCCGGTGATCAAACCCTTCCTCAATAGTCCCTGATGCAGCCAGTATACGCGATAGAGTAGCGGAGGCTTCCCGGAGGTAATCCGGGCACGTTGCAGCAATCTGTTGCAATGTGGTCACGGTGATATGGTCTAGTTGAGCATCCCTTTGCAGAAGCATTGCCATACACATGGCATTTCTGATGCCGTTGTTCCGACCATCACGAGGCACATATCCCAGAACCTGCATCATATTGTCAAGCTGGCTGACGGCAAAATCGGTGCTCTGTCGGCCAAAAACCTTAAGACAGAGCCGATATTGATAGAATATGCCACAGTGTTCCAGCCGCTCAAACCCACATAGCAACCATGCCAACGCCATAACATATTGCCGACAGTTGCCGCTGGCTCCAAACCGTCGACGAAATTCCTCTTCGCTGTTGCAAATAACTTCTAACCACTCTTCTTGTGTCCAGGCCCAGTATGTTTTCCGGATGCGCTGCATCTCCAGGACTATATCGTGAATAGATGAATTGTAGGGGGCCTTGGCCGCATGCATTTTTGTTAGCGTGTCGCGTAGTGGTAAAAGAAGGCGGGAAAGCCGTTTTTGTATATCAGGTGACCAGTTTTTACCTCCTTGCTGGAAGTGGTCGACCAATGTATCCAGTGCCGCAAGCTCGCTTTCAGAGATCTCCGGTCGGGTATCCCAAAGGAGGTCAGGAAGACTGAGTGATGTTGTCGGACAAGGCGCAGTGTGTTCAGATTGCATCATGGAGAAGGATCCTGCTGTTGCAGTACAGTAAGGCGGCAAGTATGCAAGGATGCGACCGTGCAATTGAAACGACTACTCAGATCACGTGCGCTGAGATGAATATAGAGCAGAGTTGACTGGATACGACGGTGGCCAGCGAATGCAGCAATTTCGTGGATGTCCCAACCCACGCGTGCCAGTTCTGTCAGGCAAAGATGTCGGAATGTGTGGGTGCTGATGAGAGGAAGATCAGCCTTAAGAGCTAAACCGCGAACTACTTTTGACCAAGTCCAGTTGCTAATAGGTTCTGCCCGATTACGCGGAGAGCGTGAGAGAAACAACGGGCCGCGGGATGAGCTTAGCATACGGCGTTCAGTGAGCCAGGCTGTGTAGAGTTCTCCCGTCACAGGAGAATAGGGCACAACCCGACCAAAGCGGTTTTTGGTATGCTCAGCGCGCACAGTGAGCAACCGTTGAGAAGGGTCAATATCTCCGGTAGCCACTGTGCAAAGTTCTTCTCTGCGTAATCCGCAGTCGTAGGCCAGTGCCAGCATAAAACGAGTACGGATATCAGCTTGTCCGGCTACCTCAAGAAAGCGCAACCACTCCGCATCATCTGGGATCCACGGTAGCCGCCGCTGCACCGGCACTATACCAGCTTTTCCTTTCCCTCCGTTTTTCCAGACACCTCGTCTGACAGGATTTCTCTCCCGTATCCCCTCCTCACAAAGCCAGTCGTTGTACAGTCGTACCACCGTCAGCCGGTGGCGGATAGTGGCAGCTGCCAGCTGGCGCCCGGTATGCAGGCTGCGGACATAGAGTGCGACCGTATCACGTCCAGCGACAGCAGCCGTCAGGGCAACAGAGTGGCAGAAAGCGAGCCAGTCATTGACGCCACGGGCATAGGCATTAATGGTGTTTGGAGCACGCAGCAGGTCCTCCTGCAGGCACACCCACCGGCAAGCTGAAGGATCGGCCGACAGGAAAGGCAGCGCATCCAGCAGTTTCTTCTGCACCGCATCCCCCTTTTCGATAACAGAATGTGTTGTATGAAATATAGTCAATTCCAAATAACATAGACAACGAGCTATAACGCAGCCGTCGTTGTTAGAAAGGACGACCACTGGTTTATCGCGTAAATCGGGTCTGAAGCATTTCTCAACACTGCAATAAAAGCTGTTCACATCCGCCAGAGCATACATTACAGATTACCCCGGGCACGATGAACCCAATGAGTCACTACGCCAAAAATTGTCAGTTCATCGGGGTCTGGGTAAATTGGGGAATAAGCATTGTTCATAGGCAACAGGGCCAGTCTGGGAGTGGTCTGGAGCTGTTTAACAGTGAAGCCGCCGTCCACTTCGGCGATCACGATATCGCGATGTTGAGGACGAAGAGAACGGTCCACCACCAGCAAATCTCCATCACGCATACCGACATCCTGCATGCTGTTTCCCTGAGCTCGCACGAAATATGTTGCGGATGGATGCCTGATGCAATAATCGTTCAGGTCTAGCTCACTGGAAGTATAATCCTGGGCAGGGTTTGGGAAGCCAGCGGCACACCGCTCGAGAAATAAAGGGATGGCGATTTTCTCAGGATTTTCCATTGGAATTAAGAACATAGGCACAACCTCCGACCACCTAAGAATACTGTATATATAAGGGTCTTCCCTTGTTGTGGTGGCTGAAGGCATGATAATGGCGTATTAAATCGCCAGAGGTCACCACCATGGACGAAAAGTCCCTCTATGCACATATCCTCAACTTGTCAGCTCCGTGGCAGGTAAAGTCTCTTTCTCTCGATGAAAATGCCGCTTCTGTTACCGTTACTGTCGGAATCGCTGAAATACTCAGTTAACCTGTCCAGCCTGCGGGAAATCCTGCCCCGTTCACGATCACCGGCATCGTAAATGGCGCCACCTCGATACCTGCCAGTTCGCCACGATAGTTGAAGCCAGTGTGCCCCGTGTTATGTGTCCGAAGCATGGATGCCAGACTTTGCCTGTTCCGTGGGCGGGGCCCGGCAGCCGGTATACGCTGCTGTTCGAATCATTCGTGCTTTCATGGCTGAAAATCAGCACTGTTGATGCGGTCAGGAAACAACTCAAACTGAGCTGGAATGCCGTTGACGGCATTATGACCCGCGCGGTTAAATGAGGTCTTGCACGCATAAAAAAGCCGTTAGCAGCCCAGCATATGAATGTGGACGAGGTCGCTTTTAAAAAAGGACATCGTTATATAACGGTGATCTCCGATCGTGACGGGCGGGCGCTGGCTTTAACGGATGATCGAGGTAAGGAAAGTCTTGCCGGTTACCTCAGAACCCTGACTGACGGACAGCTGCAGGCCATTAAAACGCTCTCAATGGACATGAATGCGGGCTATATAAGAGCCGCGCGCATCCACTTACCGTGTGCAGTTGATAAAATCGCTTTTGACCGCTTCCACGTAGCGAAACAGCTGGGTGAGGTGGTGGATAAAACCCGCCAGAATGAACATCCCCGTCTTCCGGTTGAAAGCCGCCGTCAGGCCAAAGGTACCCGCTTCCTGTGGCAGTACAGCGACAAATGGATGACTGAGTCCCGGCAGGAAAAGCTGATGTGGCTGCGGGAACAGATGCAGCAGACAAGCCAGTGCTGGACACTGAAAGAGCTGGCCAAAAATATCTGGGATCGCCCCTGGAGCACAGAACGCAGGAATGACTGGTTGCAGTGGATATCGCTGGCGTCTCAATGTGATGTGCCGATGATGAAAAACGCAGCGAAAACCATCAAAAAACGGTTATATGGAATACTGAATGCGATGCATCATCGTGTCTCGAATGGTAATGCAGAGGCGCTGAACAGCAAGATCAGACTGCTGAGAATAAAAGCCAGAGGATACAGGAACCGGGAGCGCTTTAAGCTGGGAGTGATGTTCCACTATGGAAAACTGAATATGGCGTTCTGAGTCTTCCCACCATGATCGGGGAAGACCCTTATTTATACAGCATTGATATGTAATGACATTTTTTTGTTTACATACCCAAAAAACGTTCCTTAGTTACGAAAAATGATTCGCTGACTCTGCAAAATTGTCCTGCCTGTGATTAGCAACGGATTACCGGAGCAAATCTGGTGAGGTTGTTTAACAAAGTTACTTTTGATTGCGATAAACCTTGCGTCAGTGCTGGAGGTCAGAGTAGGCCAGATGTACGAACGGATGCACAAAGAAAATTGCCTTCGTTCCACTCTGTCCCTCTCTTCATCTATAGGCTCTTGCTTACACCTGGCGAAACCAATTCCGAACAGGGTTTATCGACAAAAGTAACTTTCCGTCCTGGTTATTTACCTGGGCAAAGCGATCTCTTCGAACGAACGAGCGTACAAGCGTTGTCCTGGAACCAGAACCGCACAACGCATAGAACACTTTCCGGCATAAAAGTAACTTTCTCAAAGTTGCGTTGTGACCAGAAAGTAAAACCGGAGAGTAGCTTTACGATAATCGACATTTAGCATGCAACATAAGGCCCCGTTGATCTGGGCTCACTCGATGGCTTACGAGGTAACAAACATCGCAACTAACGGTAAGTTCGCATCCCAGTAAAAATGCATGGTGATACGTACGACGGTTAATCTTTTCACTTTTCATAGGATGAGCACAACAGCTATCTAACCATGCCAACCTACTTGAATAGCTCTTAAGCAATTGTTTTATAGTGTAAAATGCCATTATCTTTCTGGGGTTACCCTGATACTGTGAACGTACAACCGTTAATTCTTTCAGATTAAAGTGACAATCTGCGGGCTTTGCACGTCCATAGGAACGTACGACGGTTAATGTTTTGAGCTGGAGAGGTCGGATACGAATGACAACATACGACCGTTAATGTTTCTGATTGAACTTGTCTTGAATGAAGTTTATTTGCTGTAGTATCAGACAGTTACTGTGTTTTCGTGTAGAGAGGCAACAATGGACGTGTAGTTAAAAGTGCAGCAACAGCGATAAAAGTTACTTTTCGATAAGGGGACTATTCTTCCAGAGAGTCATCCCCCTCTTTTGTACGCCTGATTTCCTGAATGCTACCTAAAGCTCCTCAAAATCGGCATCTTCGACTTCGGATTCCGGTTTTCCTTCCCTCTGCAACTTATCGAGGGCATCCAGAACGCCAGCAATCTCAGTTTCTGAGTAACCTGCAGCCTTCAGCATTTTAAGTTTATGTATCAGTGCATCGTCATCAGCTGGGTTATGTGCAGCCGGGACCAGGATGGTCTTTTTAGCATCCAGCGAGGGACTTCGTTTAAGTATGTGTGAAGTGGTTTACTGAATTTGGCCACCTGAACAGAGGTGATATGCTCACCTCAGAACAACACAGGTGTCATAATGAAAAAAAGAAATTTCAGCGCAGAGTTTAAACGCGAATCCGCTCAACTGGTCGTTGACCAGAACTACACCGAGGCAGATACAGCCAGCGCTATGGATGTCGGCCTTTCCACAATGACGCGATGGGTGAAACAATTACGTGATGAGCGGCAGGGAAAAACACCAAAAGCCTCCCCTATTACCCCGGAACAGATTGAAATACGTGAGCTGAAGAAAAAGCTACAACGCATTGAAATGGAAAACGACATATTAAAAAAGGCTACCGCGCTCTTGATGTCAGACTCCCTGAACAGTTCTCGATAATCGGGAAACTCAGGGCGCGTTATCCTGTGGCCACTCTCTGCCATGTGTTCGGGGTTCATCGCAGCAGCTACAAATACTGGAAAAACCGTCCTGAAAAGCCAGACGGCAGACGGGCTGTATTACGCAGTCAGGTACTTGAACTGCATGGCATCAGCCACGGCTCTGCTGGCGCAAGAAGTATCGCCATCATGGCAACCCTGAGAGACTTCAAAATGGGACGCTGGCTTGCTGGCAGGCTTATGAAAGAACTGGGGCTGGTGAGTTGTCAGCAGCCTACCCACCGGTATAAACGTGGTGGTCATGAACACATCGTTATCCCGAATCACCTTGAGCGACAGTTCGCAGTGACAGAACCTACCAAGTGTGGTGCGGCGATGTGACGTATATCTGGACAGGTAAACGCTGGGCGTACCTCGCCGTTGTTCTCGATATGTTCGCAAGGAAACCGGTGGGCTGGGCAATGTCATTCTCGCCGGACAGCAAGCTGACCATCAAAGCGCTGGAAATGGCGTGGGAAGCTCGCGGTAAACCAGCCGGAGTGATGTTCCATAGTGACAGTAATAATGCCGATATCAGTCTTTACCACCACTTAGTTTGCCGTTTAACCAGATTGGTGTGATTACTGATGCAGTGAAGACCTTCCCGCATCCTGACTCACACAGCGATCGACCTTTTGTGTCCTGCCCTGGACCCGTCGGTTGCCGGAAGCGCCTTCATGCGAGGCATCTCCTCACCGATGCGCGTGACTCAAGAAGGGCCTGACGGCTTGTCTCGTTACTGTCCTGTCCGGGTTATCTGTCTGGAGATTCAACTCTGTTTCCTCACAGGAGCTCTGTCATGGTTGATAAAGTTACCGAAGCTGCCGTTGTGGGTGGCATGGATACACATAAAGATTTGCACGTTGCCGCTGTCGTAGATCAGAACAATAAAGTCCTTGGGACTCAGTATTTCTCCACAACACGACAAGGTTACCGGCAGATGCTGGCATGGATGACCTCGTTTGGGACATTAAAGCGAATTGGTGTTGAGTGCACAGGTACCTATGGTTCCGGTTTGCTTCGTTATTTTCAGAACGCCGGGTTAGAAGTTCTTGAGGTGACTGCTCCAGACCGGATGGAGCGACGCAAACGGGGTAAAAGTGACACAATTGATGCTGAATGTGCCGCTCATGCAGCATTCTCAGGCATCAGGACAGTTACTCCCAAAACGCGTGATGGCATGATTGAGTCCCTGCGGGTATTAAAAACTTGCCGAAAAACAGCAATATCAGCCCGCAGAGTCGCTCTCCAGATTATCCATTCAAATATTATCTCTGCCCCGGATGAATTACGTGAACAGCTCAGAAATATGACGCGCATGCAGCTCATCAGGACCCTGGGTTCCTGGAGACCTGATGCCAGTAAATACCGCAATGTAACCAACGTTTATCGCATTTCATTAAAGTCCCTTGCCCGACGCTATCTCGAGTTACATGACGAAATCGCTGATCTGGATGTCATGATTGCGGCAATTGTCGACGAGTTGGCACCTGAGCTGATTAAACGTAATGCTATCGGATACGAAAGCGCTTCACAGTTGCTGATCACTGCCGGAGACAATCCTCAACGGTTAAGATCAGAATCAGGATTTGCGGCACTGTGTGGTGTCAGCCCGGTCCCCGTTTCTTCTGGAAAAACGAACCGTTACCGACTTAATCGTGGTGGAGATCGTGCTGCAAATAGTGCACTTCACATCATCGCCATCGGACGCTTACGAACTGACGCAAAAACAAAGGAATATGTCGCCAGGCGTGTAGCCGAAGGACATACAAAAATGGAAGCGATACGCTGTCTAAAGCGATATATCTCCCGCGAAGTTTACACGTTACTGCGCAATCAAAACAGGCGGATCAACAGTATCCCGATAACAGCTTGACTCTTAGAAGGGCGTCCAAGGCAGCCATTATACGAGCAGGCAGTTCCGGCAGTTACTGTGGCGATACCGGATCAGGCAGAGTATGAGTCGGCGTGGAAACTGCTGGGATAACAGCCCAATGGAGCGCTTCTTCAGGAGTCTGAAGAACGAATGGGTGCCGGCGACGGGCTATGTAAGCTTCAGCGATGCAGCTCACGCAATAACGGACTATATAGTTGGATATTACAGCGCACTAAGACCGCACGAATATAATGGTGGGTTACCGCCAAACGAATCAGAAAACCGATACTGGAAAAACTCTAACGCGGTGGCCAGTTTTTGTTGACCACTTCAGGCCAAACTCAGGCCGTTCATGGACTATATCGACATGCGTCTGGCTGAGAATGTCTGGAACGGCGAGGTCATCCTCGCGGAAATCAAAGCGATGGGTTATACCGGCGGACGCTCCATGTTGCGTTACTACATCCAGCCAAAACGTAAGATGCGGCCATCGAAGAAAACGGTTCGCTTCGAAACTCAGCCCGGTTACCAGCTCCAGCATGACTGGGGAGAAGTTGAGGCTGAGGTTGCCGGGCAACGATGCAGGGTTAACTTCGCGGTTAACACGCTGGGGTTCTCACGTCGCTTCCATGTCTTCGCGGCACCAAAGCAGGATGCTGAACATACCTATGAGTCACTGGTCCGCGCCTTCCGCTACTTCGGCGGCAGCGTGAAAACCGTGCTGGTCGATAATCAGAAAGCCGCAGTGCTGAAAAATAACAACGGGAAGATGGTGTTCAACTCCGGGTTCCTGCTGCTGGCCGATCACTATGGCTTCCTGCCACGGGCATGCCGTCCACGAAGGGCCAGAACCAAAGGTAAGGTGGAGCGGATGGTGAAATACCTCAAGGAGAACTTCTTCGTCCGGTACCGCCGGTTCGACAGCTTCGCCCAGGTTAATCAGCTACTGGAGCAGTGGATGGCTGACGTTGCCGACAGGCGGGAACTTCGCCAGTTCAGGCAGACACCGGAACAGCGCTTCACGCAGGAACAGGAGCATCTGCAGCCGTTGCCGGATACGGACTTCGATACCAGCTACTTCGATATCCGTCATGTCTCCTGGGATGGCTATATCGAGGTTGGCGGAAACCGTTACAGCGTGCCGGAAAGCCTGTGTGGCCAGCCGGTATCAATACGGATTTCGCTGGATGATGAACTGCGGATCTACAGTAATGAGCAGCAGATGGCATCGCACCGTCTCTGTTCGGCTGCATCCGGCTGGCAGACCGTGCCGGAGCATCACGCCCCGCTCTGGCAGCAGGTCAGTCAGGTGGAACCCGAAATCTGATTTATTCAACAAAGCCGCACCAAATCATCACTCGAAGATATTCAGGCATGGTACATCCGCGGCAAGCCCCTAATTTGTACTGAGGGGCAAAGTGAAAAAAGTTACTTTTTGTTGAAACGACAGTTAGCAATAACCCCCGCTTGCGGGGGCCATACCCACCAGGAGCAAACGCAGAAAGCCCGAGATACTTCTGCTGTACCGGGGGCTGGCGACATTTCAGGCAACACTCATAGTTGACATCCTCCCCGCCCTAAAGGGCGGGGAGGATGTCAATAATAGCAGACCACATCATGATGTCATTCTGACCGACAGATGCCAGAAGCAGAGGATCCATCCCATTTTATACCTACCTTATAACACTTAGAAAAACAACATGTTAAAAATGTTTATTGGAAACAATTTTATTTCCAATTGTAATGATAACCATTCTCATATTAATATGGCTACGTGATAATTAACTTTTGATGCACTCCGCATGTCTGACCGTGCCACTACCACAGCTTCCTTAACGTTCGAGTCGCTTTATGGCACCCATCACGGCTGGTTGAAAAGTTGGCTGACGCGCAAACTCCAGTCTGCCTTTGATGCAGATGACATTGCCCAGGACACTTTTTTGCGGGTAATGAGCAGCGAAACGCTCTCGACGATCCGCGATCCTCGCTCTTTCCTGTGCACTATCGCCAAACGCGTGATGGTGGACCTGTTTCGCCGAAACGCGCTGGAAAAAGCGTATCTGGAGATGCTGGCGCTTATGCCGGAGGGGGTAGCGCCTTCACCTGAGGAACGCGAAAGCCAGCTCGAGACCCTACAACTCGTCGACAGCATGCTGGACGGGCTAAACGGAAAAACACGTGAAGCGTTTCTGCTTTCGCAACTGGATGGCCTGACATACAGCGAGATTGCGCACAAACTCGGTGTTTCCGTCAGCTCCGTGAAAAAATACGTGGCGAAAGCCGTCGAGCACTGCCTGCTGTTTCGTCTGGAGCATGGGTTATGAATCCTTCGTTAACCGATTCCCGCCGTCAGGCGCTGCGTTCAGCTTCCCACTGGTATGCCGTGCTAAGCGGCGAGCGCGTCAGCCCACAACAGGAAGCGCGCTGGCAACAGTGGTATGAACAGGATCAGGATAACCAGTGGGCCTGGCAGCAGGTTGAAAACCTGCGCAACCAGCTTGGCGGTGTGCCTGGCGACGTTGCCAGCCGGGCGCTGCACGATACCCGCCTCACCCGCCGTCACGTGATGAAAGGATTACTGCTGTTGCTCGGCGCTGGCGGAGGCTGGCAACTCTGGCAGTCGGAAACCGGCGAAGGTCTGCGGGCAGATTACCGCACCGCCAAAGGCGCAGTCAGCCGTCAGCAACTGGAAGATGGCTCCCTGCTCACGCTGAATACCCAAAGCGCGGCGGATGTGCGTTATGATGCGCATCAGCGCACCGTCCGGCTCTGGTACGGTGAAATCGCCATTACTACCGCGAAAGATGCGCAGCAACGCCCCTTCCGCGTCCTGACCCGTCAGGGCCAACTCACCGCTTTAGGGACAGAATTTACCGTCCGCCAGCAGGATAATTTCACGCAGCTTGACGTGCAGCAGCACGCCGTGGAAGTGCTTCTCGCCAGTGCCCCCGCGCAAAAACGCATCGTGAACGCTGGTGAAAGCCTGCAGTTCAGCGCCTCTGAGTTTGGCGCAGTGAAACCGCTGGATGACGAGAGTACAAGCTGGACGAAGGGCATCCTGAGCTTCAGCGATAAACCGCTGGGTGAGGTGATAGCCACGCTAAGCCGTTACCGCAACGGCGTTCTGCGCTGCGATCCCGCCGTTGCCGGGCTGCGCCTGAGCGGGACGTTCCCGCTGAAAAATACCGATGCGATCCTGAACGTTATCGCTCAAACGCTTCCCGTTAAAATTCAGTCTATTACGCGGTACTGGATAAACATTTCACCGCTGTAAGAAAAATATTTCTCATTTCGATTGTCCTTTTTACCCTTCTCGTTCGACTCATAGCTGAACACAACAAAAATGATGATGGAGAAGGTATGACGCCGTTACGCGTTTTTCGTAAAACAACTCCTTTGGTTAACGCCATTCGCCTGAGCCTGCTGCCGCTGGCCGGTCTCTCGTTTTCCGCTTTTGCTGCACAGGTTGATATCGCACCGGGATCGCTCGACAAAGCGCTCAATCAGTATGCCGCACACAGCGGAATTACCCTCTCGGTTGACGCCAGCCTGACGCGCGGCAAGCAGAGCAACGGCCTGCACGGAGATTACGACGTCGAGAGCGGCCTGCAACAGCTGCTGGACGGCAGCGGACTGCAGGTAAAACCGCTGGGAAATAACAGCTGGACGCTGGAGCCCGCGCCCGCGCCAAAAGAAGATGCCCTGACCGTGGTCGGCGACTGGCTGGGCGATGCGCGTGAAAACGACGTATTTGAACATGCTGGCGCGCGTGACGTGATCCGCCGTGAGGATTTCGCCAAAACCGGCGCAACCACCATGCGTGAGGTGCTTAACCGCATCCCTGGCGTCAGCGCGCCGGAAAACAACGGCACCGGCAGCCACGACCTGGCGATGAACTTTGGCATCCGGGGCCTGAACCCACGCCTCGCCAGCCGCTCGACCGTCCTGATGGACGGCATCCCCGTCCCCTTTGCCCCTTACGGTCAGCCGCAGCTTTCACTGGCTCCCGTTTCGCTCGGCAACATGGATGCCATTGACGTGGTGCGCGGTGGTGGTGCGGTGCGTTACGGACCGCAGAGCGTGGGCGGCGTGGTGAACTTTGTTACCCGCGCCATTCCGCAGGACTTTGGTATCGAGGCGGGGGTGGAAGGTCAGCTCAGCCCAACCTCTTCACAAAACAACCCGAAAGAGACGCACAACCTGATGGTGGGCGGCACAGCGGACAACGGTTTTGGCACCGCGCTGCTCTACTCCGGCACGCGCGGCAGTGACTGGCGCGAGCACAGCGCCACCCGCATCGACGACCTGATGCTGAAAAGCAAATATGCGCCGAATGAGGTGCACACCTTCAACAGCCTGCTGCAATATTACGATGGTGAAGCCGACATGCCCGGCGGCCTGTCCCGCGCGGATTACGACGCCGATCGCTGGCAATCCACCCGCCCGTATGACCGCTTCTGGGGCCGTCGCAAGCTGGCGAGCCTGGGCTACCAGTTCCAGCCGGACAGCCAGCATAAATTCAACATTCTGGGGTTCTACACCCAAACCCTGCGCAGCGGCTACCTGGAGCAAGGCAAACGCATCACCCTCTCGCCGCGTAACTACTGGGTGCGCGGTATTGAGCCACGCTACAGCCAGAGCTTTATGATCGGCCCTTCCGCGCACGAAGTGGGCGTGGGCTATCGCTATGTGAATGAATCAACGCATGAAATGCGTTACTACACCGCCACCAGCAGCGGGCAGTTGCCGTCCGGCTCAAGCCCTTACGACCGCGACACGCGTTCCGGCACCGAGGCGCACGCCTGGTATCTGGATGACAAAATCGACATCGGCAACTGGACCATCACGCCGGGTATGCGTTTCGAACATATCGAGTCATACCAGAACAACGCCATCAAAGGCACGCACGAAGAGGTAAGCTATAACGCACCGCTTCCGGCGTTGAACGTGCTCTATCACCTGACTGACAGCTGGAATCTTTATGCAAACACTGAAGGCTCGTTCGGCACCGTACAGTACAGCCAGATTGGCAAGGCTGTGCAAAGCGGCAATGTGGAACCGGAAAAAGCGCGAACCTGGGAACTCGGTACCCGCTACGACGACGGCGCGCTGACGGCGGAAATGGGGCTGTTCCTGATTAACTTTAACAATCAGTACGACTCCAACCAGACCAACGACACCGTCACTGCACGTGGCAAAACGCGCCATACCGGGCTGGAAACGCAGGCACGTTACGACCTGGGTACGCTAACGCCAACGCTTGATAACGTTTCCGTCTACGCCAGCTATGCGTATGTGAACGCGGAAATCCGCGAGAAAGGCGACACCTATGGCAATCAGGTGCCATTCTCCCCGAAACATAAAGGCACGCTGGGCGTGGACTACAAGCCGGGCAACTGGACGTTCAATCTGAACAGCGATTTCCAGTCCAGCCAGTTTGCGGATAACGCCAATACGGTGAAAGAGAGCGCCGACGGCAGTACCGGCCGCATTCCCGGCTTCATGCTCTGGGGCGCACGCGTGGCGTATGACTTTGGCCCGCAGATGGCAGATCTGAACCTGGCGTTCGGTGTGAAAAACATCTTCGACCAGGACTACTTCATCCGCTCTTATGACGACAACAACAAAGGCATCTACGCAGGCCAGCCGCGCACGCTGTATATGCAGGGGTCGTTGAAGTTCTGATGTGTTAACGCCCGGCTTGCCGGGCTTTTAGCTGGAATGTGAATATGTTGGCATTTATCCGTTTTCTTTTTGCAGGCCTGCTGCTGGTGATCGGCCACGCCTTTGCCGCCACGGTTCAGGACGAACACGGCACGTTTACACTCGATAAAACGCCACAACGGATTGTGGTGCTGGAACTCTCGTTCGCCGATGCGCTGGCCGCCGTGGACGTCAGCCCGATCGGTATTGCCGACGATAACGATGCAAAACGCATCCTGCCCGAAGTGCGTGCGCACCTGAAACCGTGGCAGTCCGTCGGAACGCGCGCGCAGCCGAGCCTGGAAGCCATTGCTGCCCTGAAACCAGACCTGATCATTGCCGACAGCAGTCGCCATGCGGGGATTTACACCGCCTTGCAGCAAATCGCGCCGGTACTGCTGCTTAAGTCCCGCAACGAAACCTACGCTGAAAATTTGCACTCAGCGGCTATCATCGGCGAAGTGGTAGGTAAAAAACGAGAGATGCAGGCGCGTCTGGAACAACATAAAGAGAAGATGGCGCAGTGGGCCAGCCAGCTTCCCACAGGGACACGCGTGGCCTTTGGCACATCACGCGAACAGCTATTCAACCTGCATACCCAGGAGACCTGGACCGGCAGCGTGCTGGCTTCTCTGGGGCTGAACGTTCCCGCTGCGATGGCGGGCGCGTCCATGCCGTCCATCGGCCTGGAGCAACTGCTGGCGGTCAATCCTGCCTGGCTGCTGGTTGCCCACTATCGCGAAGAGAGCATTGTTAAACGCTGGCAACAAGATCCGCTCTGGCAGATATTAACCGCCGCGCAGAAGCAGCAGGTTGCTTCAGTCGACAGTAACGCCTGGGCGCGGATGCGCGGTATTTTTGCCGCAGAGCGTATTGCCGCTGACACGGTAAAAATCTCCCACCATCAGCCGCTTACCGATGTGAAATGACCGCGCTAAAACACCCGGTGCTGCTGTCGGGGCTTCCCGTTGCAGTACTTATTATTATTTTCTGGCTGAGTCTGTTTTGCTACTCGGCCATTCCTGTTTCCGGAGCAGACGCAATCCGCGCCCTGCTGCCTGGACACACGCCAACGCTACCAGAAGCGCTGGTGCAAAACCTTCGTTTGCCGCGAAGCCTGGTCGCCGTTCTGATCGGCGCAAGCCTGGCGCTCGCGGGCACGCTGCTGCAAACCCTGACCCACAACCCAATGGCCTCTCCTTCACTGCTCGGCATTAACAGCGGCGCGGCGCTGGCTATGGCGCTTACCAGCGCGCTGAGTCCGACGCCGGTTGCAGGCTATTCCCTGTCGTTCATCGCGGCATGCGGGGGCGGCGTGAGCTGGCTGCTGGTCATGACCGCAGGAGGCGGGTTTCGTCATACCCAGGACAGAAACAAACTGATCCTCGCGGGTATCGCGCTGTCGGCCTTTTGTATGGCCCTGACCCGCATCACCCTGCTGCTGGCCGAAGATCATGCTTACGGCATCTTTTACTGGCTGGCAGGCGGAGTGTCCCACGCCCACTGGCAGGATGTCTGGCAGCTCTTGCCGGTGGTGGTCACTGCAGTCCCTGTCGTGTTGCTGCTGGCGAATCAACTGAACCTGCTCAACGTCAGCGACAGTACCGCCCATACGCTGGGAGTGAACCTGCCGAGACTACGTTTGATCATCAATATGTTAGTGCTGCTTCTGGTTGGCGCGTGCGTCAGTGTGGCAGGTCCGGTGGCGTTTATCGGCCTGCTGGTGCCACATCTGGCGCGCTTCTGGGCAGGCTTCGATCAGCGCAACGTACTGCCGGTGAGCATGCTGCTGGGGGCCACGCTGATGCTGATGGCAGATGTACTCGCACGCGCGCTGGCCTTCCCCGGCGATCTGCCCGCAGGCGCAGTGCTGGCGCTGATTGGCAGTCCTTGCTTTGTCTGGCTGGTGAGGAGGCGAGGATGAAAATTGCGCTGGTCATTTTCATCACCCTTGCCCTGGCAGGCTGTGCGCTGTTATCACTCCATATGGGGGTGATCCCCGTGCCGTGGCGCGCGCTGCTGACCGACTGGCAGGACGGACGCGAGCATTATTATGTATTGATGGAGTACCGACTGCCGCGCTTGCTGCTGGCACTGTTTGTCGGTGCAGCCCTCGCCGTGGCGGGCGTGCTGGTACAGGGGATTGTGCGTAACCCGCTAGCATCACCGGATATTCTCGGCATTAACCATGCCGCCAGCCTTGCCTCTGTGGGAGCACTGCTTCTTATGCCATCACTATCCGTGATGGTGCTGCCGCTGCTGGCCTTTGCGGGCGGTATGGCGGGGTTGATCTTGCTGAAGATGCTGGCAAAGACCCACCAGCCGATGAAGCTGGCGCTCACCGGCGTGGCGCTTTCCGCCTGCTGGGCGAGCCTGACGGATTACCTGATGCTCCTGCACCCGCAGGATGTAAACAGTGCCCTGCTGTGGCTGACGGGTAGCTTATGGGGGCGCGACTGGCACTTTGTGAAGATTGCCGTGCCGTTGCTCATTCTGTTTTTGCCGCTGAGCCTGCGCTTTTGTCGCGATCTCGACCTGCTGGCGCTGGGCGATGCACGAGCAGCCACGCTCGGCGTGTCGGTTCAGCGCACCCGGTTCCAGGGGCTGATGCTGGCTGTCGCGATGACAGCAACCGGCGTGGCCGTCTGTGGCCCGATAAGTTTTATTGGTCTCGTCGTGCCGCACATGGTGCGCAGGATCGCCGGCGGGCGTCACCGCTGGCTGATGCCCGTTTCGGCCCTGACGGGCGCGTTGTTGCTGGTCATTGCCGATCTGCTGGCACGAATCATTCATCCGCCGCTGGAGCTTCCGGCAGGCGTGCTGACCGCCATTATCGGCGCACCGTGGTTTGTCTGGCTGCTTGTGAGAATGCGATAAATGAGATTACGTACTGAAAATCTGACCGTCAGCTATGGCGCACAAACCGTGCTGGATGGACTTTCTCTCGCCCTGCCTGCCGGAAAAATCACGGCCCTGCTCGGCCCTAACGGTTGCGGGAAATCGACGCTGTTGAACTGTTTTTCTCGCCTGTTAACACCAGACTCTGGCGAGATATTGCTTGATGAAAAACCCATAGCCGGTTTTTCCGCCCGCCAGCTGGCTCGCCGCCTGGCTTTACTGCCGCAACACCATTTATCCCCCGAGGGGATCACTGTACGGGAACTGGTTTCCTACGGCCGCAGCCCGTGGCTGTCGTTGTGGGGGCGACTCTCCGCGGAAGACAACGAGCGGGTCAACGTGGCAATGAGTCAGACCCGGACGCGCAATCTGGCTGACCGCAGGTTAACCCAGCTTTCCGGCGGCCAGCGCCAGCGTGCGTTTCTGGCGATGGTGTTGGCACAGGATACCCCACTCATTCTTCTTGATGAGCCTACGACCTACCTCGATATCAATCATCAGGTTGAACTGATGCGCCTGATGGTTGAACTCAAAAGGCAGGGGAAAACCGTAGTGACGGTACTCCACGATCTGAATCAGGCCAGCCGCTATTGCGATCATCTGGTGGTACTGGCAAGCGGTCGCGTGATGGCGCAAGGTGCTCCGGAAGCAGTGATGAAACCAGAGCTTCTAAAGACGGTGTTCAGCGTAGAAGCGGAAATCCATCCCGAACCGGTATCTGGCAGACCCATGTGTGTGGTGAAGTAGTCTGGCGAAGTCATAAGGATCATCACAGGACAGATAAAAGAAGTGATAACCACCTGCCAACAGGCACCAAAATCTGGCTGGTTGCCGGTATCACCGACATGCGCAACGGCTTCAATGGTCTCGCCGCAAAGGTGCAGACGATGCTGAAAGATGACCCGATGTCCGGCCATGTCTTCATCTTCCGGGGCCGCAGCGGCAGTAAGGTCAAACTGCTGTGGTCCACCGGCGACGGGCTGTGCCTGCTGACCAACCGGCTGGAACGCGGCCGCTTCGCCTGGCCCTCTGCCCGCGATGGCAAAGTGTTCCTGACCCCGGCGCAGCTGGCAATGCTTCTGGAAGGCATCGACTGGCGGCAGCCTAAAAGACTGCTTACGTCCCTGACCATGTTGTAGGCCTCTTTATCCTGGTTGTCGTTGAATAAGCCTGGTAAAATGCGGGCTTATGAACAACACCTCCCCCTGACGACATCCTTCTGCTGAAACAGCGCCTGTCCGAACAGGAAGCGCTGAACCGCGCCCTGCTGGAAAAGCAGGCCGACCGGGAGCGCGAAATAGACCATCTGCAGGCGCAGCTGGATAAGCTTCGCCGGATGAACTTCGGCAGTCGTTCTGAATAAATCTCCCGCCGCATCGCGCAGATAGAAGCCGACCTGAACCGGCTTCAGACAGAAAGCGATACGCTGACGGGTCGGGTTGCCGATACGGGCCGGGCCCCGTATCGTTTTAACCCTGAATATTCATCGCAGATATTGTTTCGGGTTTTCCGGTATACCAGCCCTGAACTAGGTAACCGAGGCCAAGAGAACGGACGAATTCAAACTGTCCTGGCGTTTCCCCCCCTACAAACACCAGTGGTTTGCCAGTACCACGTAACCCTTTCACCACAGAAACAAGTAGCGCTCGCTTCACCGGGTCATCAATATTGGCAATAAAAATACGGTCTATTTTTATCTCATCGAAATCCAGTACCGTCAGCCATTCAATATGGGGGCCGCTTGGCAAACGGAAAATATCCTACGTTAAGCCTGTTTCTTTAGCTGGCATTACAAAAAGCGAGCGTCTGCATGGTACAGACAGACACCCGAATACGATAAAAATGAGACGAAAAAAACAGGTTACTTAACCCGCTTCCCCGTTTCGTCAATGATCTTTTCGCCGTCCTCTTTGGTAAACGCTCCTTTCTGACCTTCAGGTAGAATATCCAGCACTATTTCTGAAGGGCGGCAAAGACGAGTGCCAAGCGGCGTAACGACTACCGGCCGATTAATCAGGATCGGATGTTGAAGCATAAAATCAATCAACTGCTCATCACTGAATTTCTCTTCATCAAGGCCCAGGTGTTCATAAGGCTCAACATTCTTACGCAGCAATGCACGCACCGTAATTCCCATATCTGAAATAAGTTTAATCAGCTCATCACGGGTCGGTGGCGTATCGAGATAATAAATAATGGTCGGTTCGTTACCGCTGTTACGGATCATCTCCAGCGTGTTGCGTGAAGTGCCGCAGGCCGGGTTGTGATAGATGGTAATGTTGCTCATATCTTTATCTCATTACAAAGTGATGGAAAGCCGCAACGCCAGCGCGGCCAGAGTGACAAACAGCACGGGCAGAGTCATGATAATGCCCGTGCGGAAGTAATAACCCCAGGTGATCGTTATATTTTTCTGGGCAAGCACATGCAGCCAAAGCAGGGTTGCCAGACTGCCAATCGGGGTGATTTTCGGGCCTAAATCGCAGCCAATCACGTTGGCATAAATCATTGCCTCTTTGACGACGCCAGTCGCCGTACTCCCGTCAATCGACAGCGCGCCAATCAGCACCGTCGGCATATTGTTCATCACCGACGACAGGAACGCGGTCAGGAAGCCGGTGCCGAACGTTGCTGCCCATAACCCCTTTTCTGCCAGCAGGTTCAGTACACCAGACAGATACTCCGTGAGCCCGGCATTGCGCAGGCCATAGACCACCAGGTACATGCCCAGCGAAAAAATCACGATCTGCCATGGCGCACTGCGCAGGACTTTCCCTGTGTTGATGCCATGACCTCTTTTCGCCACGATAAACAGTACTGCTGCGCCAGCAGCTGCTATCGCGCTGACAGGGATCCCCAGCGGCTCCAGAACGAAGAAACCGACAAGCAGCAATAACAGGACAATCCAGCCCGCCCTGAACGTTGCCGCATCCTTTATCACACTGGCAGGCGTCTTCAGCAGCGAAACGTCATACGTTGCCGGAATATCCCTGCGGAAGAAGAGATGCAGCATGATCAGCGTGGCCGCAATCGCTGCCGCATCCACGGGGATCATAACGGAGGCGTACTGCGTAAAGCCCAGATCGAAGAAGTCCGCCGAGACGATATTCACCAGGTTAGAAACAATGAGTGGCAGGCTGGCCGTATCTGCAATAAATCCTGCAGCCATGACAAAGGCCAGTGTCGTGCCCTGGCTGAACCCCAGTGCGAGCAGCATCGCAATCACAATCGGCGTCAGGATCAGCGCGGCGCCATCATTGGCGAACAAAGCAGCAACAGCGGCACCGAGCAAGACTATCCAGGTGAACAGCAGGCGGCCACGTCCGTTACCCCAGCGGGAGACGTGCAGTGCGGCCCATTCAAAGAAGCCGGACTCATCGAGCAGCAGGCTGATGATGATGACCGCAATAAATGCCGCTGTCGCGTTCCAGACGATATTCCAGACAACAGGAATATCAGAGATATGGATGACACCGGTTCCCAGCGCCAGCACAGCCCCGATACTCGCGCTCCAGCCAATACTCAGGCCTCTGGGTTGCCAGATCACCAGTACCAGCGTCAGTAAAAATATACTCCCTGCCAAAAGCATCTCAGACCCCATCATATATGATTTTGTAAATATGTTTTCCTGCCTCAGCAGGAGGTGCAGGCTGATTTGTCCAGCCATTCACGTACATCCTCGCGCAGACACTGCCAGGTCGTCGTGATTGTCTCTGCTGCCCACGCCGGAATATGGGGTGACAGACGATAGTGGATCCATTTGCCTTCCCGACGGTCAAGAACCAGATCAGCCTCGCGAAGGATAGCCATATGTCGCGAAATTTTGGGCTGCGATTCGGAGGTGGCAACGCAGATATCGCAGACGCACAATTCTCCGGACTCACGGAGAAGCATGACGATGGCTAGCCGTGTTTCATCCGACAGGATTTTGAAAAGCTGAACAGGTTGTAGCATTTTTCACTCCGTTCCCTTTAGAATACACATATGTTAGATCATATATATTAACTTTAAAATCACCTGTTCTCTCCGGTGGAGAAAAATGGAACAATTTCCAGCCCTGAATACTGACTGTTTTGATCAACATATTGCCGAACGTCTGCACCTGCAGGAGCCCCCACGGATTCTGATCCTGTATGGCTCAGTAAGGGAGCGCTCCTACAGTCGCTTTGCCGCGGAGGAAGCAGGTCGCCTGCTGACGGCGATGGGCGCGGAGGTGAAATTCTTTAACCCCTCCGGTTTACCCCTGCCGGATGATGCCCCGGATACGCACCCTAAAGTCTCCGAGCTACGCGGGCTGGTCAGATGGTGTGACGGGATGGTGTGGAGCTCGCCGGAACGGCACGGGGCTATGAGCGCGGTGATGAAGGCGCAGATCGACTGGATACCGTTGAGTGAAGGCGCGGTTCGTCCTTCGCAGGGCAAGACACTTGCAGTGATGCAGGTTTGCGGCGGTTCGCAGTCCTTCAATGCCGTGAACCAGATGCGCATTCTGGGCCGCTGGATGCGGATGTTCACAATTCCCAACCAGTCCTCGGTGGCGAAAGCCTGGCAGGAATTTGATGAGAACGGAAGGATGAAGCCGTCCTCATGGTACGACCGTATCGTAGATGTCGCAGAGGAGTTGTTTAAAATTACGTTGCTGCTCAGGGGACAAACCAGCTACCTTGCAGATCGCTACAGCGAACGAAAAGAGAGTCATCAGGAACTTTCGTACCGCGTCAATCAGGAAAAAATATAACGCCTTCTGATCGTATAAATACACACCATGAGCGTTTTCACAAAGTCTCCTTCTGCCAGGCAGCGGATAATCTTACATGTGTCTGTCGTTTTCAGAAGACGGCAGACCGGACTAAAACCATAGGCATATCATTTGCCTTCAACAAGTTCACCGAACAGCTCTTTCACCCTGTTTCTGGCGTCCGTTAGCGCTATGTGCCCTTGTCCGGTGATTTCATATACTCGCCGACTTCGTCGACCGGCCTGAACATGTCGTGAGGTGAGATACCCCTTCTTTTCCATACCGTGCAGCATCGGATACAGGGTACCCGGGCTGAGTTGATAACCGTGGTGTCGCAATTCCTCAATGATGCCCAGACCAAAGACGGGTTCTTTGGCTGCATGATGCAGGATGTGCAAACGGATCATCCCGCCGTAAAGATCTTTGTCGGTCACGCCCGGAACCTCACAGTGCTAAACTCAACAACCAACCCGCAACACCGCAACTCACTACGACCAGCCACGGCGGCAGTTTCCAGAACATCAGAGCGACCAGTGCCACAAGGGCAAGGCCGAAATCTTGCGGAGCGAGAACTGCGCTCGTCCATACTGGTTGATAGAGAGCTGCCAGCAGAAGGCCAACTACGGCTGCATTAATACCCTGCAACGCTGCTTGTGTACGGATATTGCGGCGCAGACTTTCCCAGAACGGCAATGCTCCCACAATCAGAAGGAAGGACGGTGCGAAAATTGCCAGCAGACAAACCAGACCACCCAGCCAGCCAGAAGGCACCTGGTTCATCGAAGCCCCGAGAAAGGCTGCAAAAGTGAACAACGGTCCAGGAACGGCCTGGGCAGCGCCGTAGCCAGCCAGGAATGTATCAGTGCTGACCCAGCCAGAAGGAACGACTTCAGTCTGCAGTAATGGCAGCACGACATGCCCGCCACCAAAAACCAGTGATCCGGTCCGGTAGAAAGTTTCTACCATTAACAGCGTCGGATTTGGGAATATCGCCGTCAGCAATGGTAACCCTGTCAGTAGCACAAAGAACAGCGTGAGCCAGAACAATCCGACGCGACGCCGTATTGAAACGGGCAGCGGATCATGTACCGTCGTCTGCTGAGGTTTGAACAGTAACATGCCAGTGACAGCCGCAGTGACGATTACTCCCACCTGTCCCCAGGCCGATGGCACAAGAAGCACAAAGCAGGTTGCCACTGCCATGACAGTAATACGCGGTATATCCGGGCAAAGATTTCGGGCCATGCCCCATACAGCTTGCGCGACCACCGCAACGGCTACCACTTTCAGCCCATGCAATACACCAGAGGGCATCACATCCCCGTAACTGGTCATCCCCAGCGCAAACAGGATCAGTGCAACTGCTGACGGTAGCGTGAAGCCGGCCCATGCTGCCAGCGCCCCGGTATAACCGGCCCGGGACAGCCCGAGCGCTATACCAACCTGACTGCTTGCTGGTCCCGGAAGGAACTGGCACAGAGCGACCAAATCTGCATAGCTGCGCTCGGTCAACCACTGCCGTCGCGTCACAAACTCATCGCGGAAGTAACCCAGATGGGCAATTGGGCCGCCGAAGGATGTCAGGCCAAGTCGGAAGAAAATCAGAAAGACAGCCCAGGGGCTGTGATCATTCCTGGCAGTATCGTTCATGGTCAGATCCTGATTGCTGGTTTTAGTGGCTATTATAATCGAATTTCGTTATCGAAATTCGATTATAATAGCCACTGCTCCCTGTGGATAGAATGATGTTTCATGCTTTCCAGATGTTTACTTCAAGAACAGTTTCAACTGCCTGGCCAGTTATGGGCTTTATTCACATTCAGTATTATTGCTGTCCTGCTTTTACCCGGAGTATGGTTTGCCGGGTGGTATTAAATTCTCTGGCAACCGCACTGATACTGGCCCCGGAATTAAGGCGCTCTGACACTATTTTTTTTTGCTCCTCGCTCAAGATGGGCGGACGACCGAAGCGTTTCCCGGCTGATCTTGCCCGAGAAATCCCTGAATGTGTGCGTTCAATCAGCAGATCCCTCTCAAACTCAGCCACAGCTGAAATCACCTGCATAGTCATTTTTCCGGCCGGGCTGGTTAAATCCACACCTCCGAGAGCGAGACAATGAACACGGATATCTAAAGTAGCCAGTTGTTCAACTGTTTTTCGGGCACTGTTGCAAAGTTAGCGATGAGGCAGCCTTTTGTCTTATTCAAAGGCCTTACATTTCAAAAACTCTGCTTACCAGGCGCATTTCGCCCAGGGGATCACCATAATAAAATGCTGAGGCCTGGCC